>NZ_CANMAH010000007.1 GCF_947495825.1 uncultured Psychrobacter sp. | reverse complement strand
ATCTAACCCCCTTTGCTGACGACAATAGCACGATGGCACCACCTGATCCCTTCCCGAACTCAGAAGTGAAACATCGTTGCGCCAATGGTAGTGTGGCTCCGGCCATGTGAGAGTAGGTCATCGTCAGCTCTCTATTCTAAGAAGAGTCATCTCAAACGAGGTGGCTCTTTTTTTTACCTTTCATTTAGTCATCATCATGTGACCTACGCAGAAAAAGCTTTAAATAGTGTTTTCTCTTGCGCTGCTTTGAGGAGGATTAAGCGAAACACGGTTTTGCCCGACGCAAGACAAGAGCTGTGCTCGCAGTTTGGCATGCAATTTTATAACGGTTCTCAGGTCATCGTCAGCTCTATATTCCTAAAAAACCCCCTTAACAATTAAGTTAAGGGGGTTTTTTTTATGGGTTTGTTTTTAGAAGTTGAATAAAAATTATTTAATGAATGTTAGTTCGTTATGAGTTCTTCTATTATATTATTGAACGAAAAAGTTTAAAATAGTTACTCTATTTATACGTTTAGTTCTATTACATTTATAGGAAGATTCATGACACAGTTTGGAGAACTAACAATTCTGTATTTCCAAATTTCAGCAGCACTAATGATGGGGTGGGACTACTTTATACCGAAAGATTGGCGAAATAATACGGATGGGTTTTTGAATAAATATTTTAGTTATGTTCATAGTAATGTTGATAAAGATTTTAAACAAGCGCTTGAAAGTCTAAAATTAAATATATTTATTATTTTGCTATCATTGGCTCCTTTGGTTGTTAGTTATTTAATTTTTAAATCCCACATTTTATTGAACTTTCAGTTTAGTCCTTTTGTTGGTTTTTTTATTATGCTCATATTCCTGATTTTTATACTTGGGGGTTTGCTAGTATTCTTAAGCATCATTTCTCCCTTATTATTACCATTAGGACTTAGTGGAATATTTAAGGTAATTACTAAGTTTATTATAAGTACTGAAAAAGGTTCTTTTTCGGGTTTAGGTTTTTTATGTTTGTTAGTTTCATTTATGATGAAGTACGCTAATTATAAATTAGTGTAAAAATAGCTATGCTGTACAAAACTTAGATTCAAATGATTTTAATAAGAATAGGTAAACATTATGAAAACGTATTCTAAGTCTGATCTTATGAGATTGGCTATAGAGGAGCATCTTAAATGTGAGGAGTTTCCTAGGGTTGGGGTTGTTATTTCCAAAAGCGGAAAGATATTGGCTACAGGATTCCGAGGTGAAACCAAAGGTGTTCATGCAGAAAGAGTTGCAATAAGAAAATTAACTAAAGATAAGTTATATGGAGCCACAGTATTTACTACATTGGAACCATGTATCGAACTGCATGAAGGACAAGAAGTTGAATCTTGTGCACAGCTATTAATTGATTCTGGTGTTGACGAGGTTGTTATTGGCGTTTTAGATCCTAATGGAACAATCTACTCACAAGGTTTCCGTAAACTACTAGAAAATAATATCAATGTTAGTTTTTTTAATAGAAAGCTAAGACAGGCTGTTGAAGAAGAAACTTTCGAGTTTGGTGATGTTCATAAAGTGTATGGTTGCGGTAAAAGAAGAATCCCAGTAGTTTATAGTGGTACTGAAATCAAAGTACAGTTTAGTCAAAAAGATGAAAGGTCTATAGACATTAAATGGTCTACACTACAATCTATACATGGCTGTGTTGATCTTCATAGTAGTGGTGGCGCAATACGAATTGCATCTGGAGCAAGAAATTTTGGTGACGTTAGTGATCCAACAGTTTTCAGGTTTCCAAGTCATTGTGAAAGACTAGAAAAAGATATGATAGCAATTGTCAAACCAAATAACTCAACATTTTATGTGCTTATTCAATTAATAGATATATTTGAAAACGACATTATTTTTAAGTGGGAAGTACGAAATGATAAATAATAGAGCAGGTAACGAGACCATTCCGAATTCTGTGCAATTGTCATTTAGATTAAATGCCTGCTTACATGGCTATCAAACACAATTATAAAGTGATTTGAAGCTGTCACCCAGTTATGGATGGAAACAACTTACGCTTAGAGCTTCTACTAAACAACTCATTTATTTCAATTAAAAATTCAAAAACAAACCCTAATTGTCCATCCTTACGATGTCCTATTTGCTCTATATACTTTCTACGCTTGACAAGGAGTCTGATACCTTTTGGCGATACTCAGTCGTCATGTCACAGTTGACGCTCAGTACAACTGCGCAAACAGTCAAAACAATAATTCTCCCACAAAAAAAGCCCATATTAACAAATAATACGGGCTTTGACATTCAAAAAACTAATCTAATATTAAGCACCTTCACCAAATTTACCACTTTGGAAATCAGTAACGGCTTGCATGATTTCTTGCTGACTGTTCATTACAAACGGACCATATTGCACAATCGGTTCGCGTAGTGGGCGACCCGTAATTAAAATCACTTTGGTATCCTCACTACTATCCGCTGTAATGGTAACGCCATCGGCATCTTCGTCATTTTTCAAGATAGCCATATTTTTAGTCGGTACGGTTTCGCCTTCGATATTTACCGTACCACGATACACAAAGGCAAACGCATTGTGGTCAGCTGGAATGGCCTGACTAAAACTAGACCCTGCGGGTAGATGAATATCCAAATAAGTCGGCTCAGTGATATCGCGCGTGACTGCGCCTTCTACGCCGTGCGATGTACCCGCAATGACTGTGACGTCTACGCCATCTTCTGTGGTGTATTTAGGCAAATCATCACTTTGGAAGTCTTTATACCAAGGGTCGTTCATTTTGTCTTTGGCAGGTAGATTGAGCCAAAGCTGGAAGCCTTCCATTGCGCCGTCTTCTTGTTCCGGTAGCTCCGAGTGGATGACGCCGCTCGCCGCCGTCATCCACTGCACGCCGCCGTTCTGTAATAACCCTTCGTTACCGGCGCTATCACGATGCCGCATACGACCCGTAATCATATAAGTGATGGTTTCAAAGCCGCGATGCGGATGGTTCGGGAACCCAGCGACATAATCATCTGGATTGTCGCTTTTAAAGTTATCGAGCATCAAGTAAGGATCGAGGCGCTGTTGCAGCTGCTGCGTGAGTACGCGAGTCAATTTAACGCCAGCACCGTCTTGGGTATCGACCCCAGCATTTAGTTGTTCGATTTGACGTGATTTGGTCACTTTGTCTTTTACACTATTTGTTATAGAGTCACTCATTTTTTTCTCCCTATATTTTATAACCGTTGATAATTGGTTGATGTTATCAATCTTCAGTTATCTATTTGAGGCCAAGGGTATAAATTCCAATTGTATTAGTTAGAATTATTATATTAGTATTATCAATTATTAAATAATACTTAACAAATATGTTTTTTAACTAAAACAATTCGCCTGTTTCAATGACTTCTTCAAAATCAAAGCCTAATTGCTGACCTTTACGTTGCCGCATCTGCTCGATACGCTGCCTGCGCCCATTGACCAGTCGTAGCACTTCACGTCGTTGCTCCGTTGTCATCTCATGCCATAGCTGACGCTCAGGTCGACTACGTAAGCAGCCAAAGCAGTAGCCTTTTTTATTGCTTTGACAGACACCAATGCATGGATTGGCAATCTCGAACAGTTCAAACTGCTGATTCATGGCGGCTCCATCGCTGTTATCGTTATTCCTTTAACTTGTATTATCTTATGGTCAAATACTATTATGGCGTAAATACTGAATAGTAGTGTGCCGTTTTATTGTTACTGTTTTTAGTGAGCTGGTGTTATGCTGAGTTTTTATTATCAATATTTTTTATTATCAATATAAAGCAATCATACCAAAACCTACAAGTGAGATAATACGTGAACATTATTTATATCCATGGCTTAGACAGTGATGCCAACTCTATAAAAGGCAGATTATTAGATGAGTATTGCCAACAGAATCACCCTGAGATTAGAGTAGTACGTCCTGATTTAAACCAAACGCCGGCGCAAGTTTTTAGTTATTTAACTGATTTAGTCACTAAACTAGGCAAGGATGCTAAAACCGTGTTAATCGGTAGCTCATTAGGTGGTTATTTTTCAACGCTAGTTAGTAATGCGACTGGCTGCCCAGCGCTGCTATTAAATCCCAGTACACAGCCACATATTACGCTACAGCGCTTCGAGCAAGCAGGCTTTGACAATCAAAATAAGTCTGATGTGCTTTATACCACCACAGGCGGTTGGGAGATGACGGCAGCGGACTTGCAGTGGTTTGCTCATCATCAATTATTAACTGTACATTATCCTAATAAAGTCGCTGCACTTATTAAAGACGGAGATGAACTACTTGATGCCAAGCTCTCTACCGCGTTTTACCGAGAGCAGGGCGCGGTTGTTATTTTGCAAGAGGGCGGCGATCATAGGTTTAGTGATTTTACTGAGCATTTGCCCAAAGCTATTGAAATGGTACAACAATTAGTCTGAGTTAGGACAGCTTAAAGAGACGACATTATCTGACGTAAGCCACTGACGATTGACGTAAAGAGCGCTATTTTTGGTTATAATGGTTAGATAGAAACAGTTATATATGAATAATAAAGGAAGGCATTTTGAGTCAATATAATGCGCAATCGTTAGAAGTTTTGGAAGGTCTTGAGCCAGTACGTCGCCGTCCTGGTATGTATACCGATACCACACGGCCCAATCATCTGGCACAAGAAGTCATCGACAACTCAGTCGATGAAGCGTTGGCTGGTTATACTAAAACTATAAAAGTTCAATTACATAACGATGGGTCGCTATCGGTTGAAGATGACGGCCGCGGTATGCCAACTGATATCCATCCTGAGTTTGGTCAGTCAGGTATAGAGCTGATTTTAACGCGTCTGCACGCTGGTGGTAAATTTTCGACATCTAATTATGAGGTATCGGGCGGTTTGCATGGCGTCGGTATCTCTGTCGTCAATGCGCTATCGACGCGAGTTGAGGTAACGGTATGGCGAGACAGTACGCAGTTTGATATGGCGTTTGAAAATGGTACACCAGTGACGCCGTTGACTAAGTCTGTCAGTTCTAATAAACGCAAACGCGGTACTCGTGTACGTTTTTGGGCGGATGGAAGTTTCTTTGATACGCCCAAGTTTAACGTCAAGCAGCTCAAGCATAATCTAAAAGCCAAAGCTGTATTGGCCGCTGGTCTGACAATTGAATTCGTCGATGAGATTAATAATGAAAAAGTCGTTTGGCAGTTTACCGATGGGGTGGTGGAATATTTAAACGAGCAGCTAGATGGGCTTGAGACGTTGCCGCCCGCGCCATTTTATTATAGTCATGAGGCAAAAGCAGGCGAGCGCGCATCTATTACCTTTGCCCTGTCTTGGTTACCTGAAGGTGGCACACCGATTCAAGAAAGTTACGTGAACTTGATTCCAACGGCGCAAGGTGGCACCCATGTCAATGGCCTACGTACCGGTATTTTGGAAGCCCTGCGCGAGTTTTGTGACATTCATAACTTATTGCCACGCAGTGTCAAATTAACGGCAGAAGACGTATGGGATGGGGTCAACTATATCCTATCACTGAAATTTTCAGAGCCGCAGTTCTCTGGGCAAACCAAAGAGCGTCTCTCTAGCCGCGAAGCTGCTGGCGCGGTGCAGACACTCGCAAAAGATGCCTTTAGTCTGTGGCTCAATCAGCATGCCGATTTGGGTACGCAAATTGCTGAGCTGGCCATCAATAAGGCGGGTCGGCGCTTAAAGTCTGCCAAAAAAGTCGCTCGTAAGAAAATCACTCAAGGACCGGCGTTGCCTGGCAAATTAGCAGATTGCCGTGGTGATTTGCGTGATGGTGCGGAGCTATTTTTAGTTGAAGGGGATTCGGCTGGCGGCTCAGCTAAGCAAGCGCGCGATCGTCATTATCAAGCCATATTGCCACTGCGCGGTAAGATTTTGAATACATGGGAGGTATCATCAGATACGGTACTCTCGAGTCAAGAGATCCATGATATCGCCATTGCTATCGGTGTCGATCCGGCCTCCGATGATTTGTCTGAGCTGCGTTATGACAAAATATGTATTTTAGCCGATGCAGACTCTGATGGCCTACATATTGCAACGTTAATCTGTGCGTTATTCGTCAAACATTTTCCTGCGCTCGTTGATGCAGGACATTTATTTGTCGCGATGCCGCCACTGTATCGTGTCGATGTGGGTAAAGAAGTTCATTATGCATTAGATGAACCCGAACTTGCACATATCTTGGCCAATGTGCCTGGCAATAAAAAAGCGCAAATTACACGCTTTAAAGGACTTGGAGAGATGAGTGCAGAGCAGTTACGGGAGACTACGATGAACCGTGATACTCGGCGTTTGGTTCAATTGGATATGGATGATATCGTACTAACCAGTAGCATGATGGATATGTTGCTCGCCAAAAAACGTGCCGCTGATCGTAAGTCATGGCTTGAGGACAAAGGTAATTTGGCTGATATTTCATTGTAGATCTTCACTCTCGCTACAAAGTAGTTTGGTTTTTATGGCGTTTTATAATTTTTAAAATGCTAAAATTTTACAAAAGACGATTTAGTCCTATTTACTTAAGGCTAGTATTCGTTTTCACTTTATAGGCTTTAGTGTATTGTCAAAACTCCCAAAACTTAGCAAAAGACACTTGGGCGATTTAGTCCCAAGACGCGGCAACAAAGTCGCACCGCTCATTGCATCAGTAATGTTAAAAGCAGCTGGCTGGCGGACAGTTGGGGAGATACCAAATATTCCACAAGCAGTGGTATTGGCACTTCCGCACACATCTAATGTCGATGGTATCTATGCTATTCCCAGTTTATTTGCGCTAGATCTAAAAATCAGCATCATGGGTAAGCATACTTTGTTTAAGGTACCTGTGTTTGCACAGTTATTAAATTGGATAGGTGTTATTCCGATTGATCGTGGCAATAAAGGCTCGGTACTACAAGCGAGTATCGATAAGTTTAAAACTGGCAAGCCGCTATTTTTGGGCTTGGCGCCAGAGGGAACACGTCAATATACCAAAGAGTGGAAGACAGGGTTTTACTATTTAGCAGTAGGAGCCAATGTGCCAATCTTGCCAGTAGCAATGGATTACAAAACCAAAGAAATACGATTTATGTCTTTGGTCTATCCTACTGGAGATATTGCAGGAGATTTGAAAAAGATTTATAGCCAATATCAAGGAGTGGTTC
Source organism: uncultured Psychrobacter sp. (assembly GCF_947495825.1). GTDB lineage: Bacteria > Pseudomonadota > Gammaproteobacteria > Pseudomonadales > Moraxellaceae > Psychrobacter. Next base: position 196,895 of record NZ_CANMAH010000007.1, on the reverse strand, counting down.
CAAGGTATCCTGAGCGTTTGTCGCAGCCGCTACAAGACATTCATAACGCAGGTAATTGACGCTTTTATTGAAGCAGGTCGTTGTTAGACATCTATACCCAATAGCCCCCGATATTTTAATATTGGGGGCTTTTTCATTTTAGGTCGTTGTAGTCTAAGTTTATCGTCGAGGCTTACAATAGTGTGATTAATATCTAACCGTGATAAGGGTCTTGCTATCGGACTTTAAAAGTTTGGTTGACCATTAGAAGCATTAACACCGCCATCGACAGGCAAATTAACACCAGTAATCATCGAAGCATCATCGCTTGCTAAAAAGGTTATCGCTGCGGCAATATCTTCAGGAGTGGCAAGGCGACCTAGTGGGCAACGGGCCAAAAATTTATTGGTTTTAGTCTCGTTGTTTTGGATAGCACTGGTCATATTGGTTTCAGTTACGCTTGGATTGACAGCATTGACACGTACGCCATCTGGACCATGATCTAGCGCTAAAGTACGAGTTAAATTGGTAATTCCAGCTTTAGCTGCATTGTAGGCGGCCATGTTCCAATCGCCTCCAATACCCGAAAGTGATGAGACATTAATGATACTGCCTTTCGTTTTGATTAAATATGGCATCGCAGCCTGACAAACATAGAACGTACCATTTAAGTTGACATCGATTGCTGATCTCCAATCTTCGGCTGACACATCAGTAATTTTACCTTGTATTGCTTTGCCAGCGTTATTGACTAATATATCAATCCTCTCAAACTTTTCTATGACTCGTTTTACCATCTCTTGTACTTGACTTTGTACGCTAATATCACAGGTAACTGTAAGATAATTGTCGGTATGAATCCATGTACGATCTGGGGGAAACTCTTTTGCGGTCTCTTCCAAGGTTTTAGCAGTACGCCCTACTAAGACGACACTGGCGCCTTCTTGGGCAAATCGAATGGCAGTTGCTCGGCCAATACCTGAGCCTGCGCCTGTAACGATGACTGTTTTTTCTTTAAAACGTTTCATGGCCTTCAATCCTTGTTATTATAAGAGAGTAAATACATAAGCAAAACCGATAGAGGCACTATCGATCAGTTTGTAATCCATAAATCGTTGCCTAAATATGGTTGCTTTATTATCATCATAACAAGTCATTGCTTTGAAAGCGACAGTAAAGCTGCCATATATAATAGTCTTCTTGTATATGAGTGTTACGGTGATTAAAGACATTTATACGGGTATTTATCACGCTGTTATGTTTTACTTTGCGTATTAGGTATACATTGATACTTGTTCAAAAAAGTTGTGTTTTTTCAAAAATAAGAGTTATGTATTGTGTCAGACGCTACCAAACCTCTCTCTAAACGATTCCTTGCGCTAGAAGCGCTCACCTGTTATCTACAGTTGCCGCCTTCTGCTGTGAGATTATCTGTATCGCACACATCAGATATACAGTACTCCGCTTGTCAGTACTTTTACAAGTTACCAGTAGGAGCGCTACGTGTATTAAAAGTGTCGTTGCCTCTACCTAGCATAAGCAGTACGGCTGACATTGAGACTGCACGCATCGCTGTTATCAAGGCTGCAATGATATGGCAAAAGCATAACTTGCAGCGTCATGAAGATAGCGAGACGGCGTCTCATGCAGTGTTAGTAATAGATGTTCAACTTGTAGATAATCAAGTAGTAAATACCGATAAGACTAAAGACGGTAATAGGTTACCGGATACGGAATCTATCACCTATAGCTTTGGGGCAGGTTACTTTATGGAGCACTTGGTAGCAGATGTTGATAAAGACGAGCAACTGCTGCAAGTGTTTAGTCGTCAGGATTGGCATCTAGCTATTGAAAGGGTTCTGACACCTTGCGACCTATGGCAATTTTTGGGCTTTCATTTAGCGCATCTTAGACAATCGCTCATAAGCGGGGTAGCCAGCTTTGAATCTGAAACAGCGCTTATCTCCCAATTTATGCACAGCGATGCTTTATTATCGCATGCTATAAGTGTAGACAATGAGCTTATCAAAAATGGATTGCAAGATGAGCCAAATTCGGCTTTGATCGCGATGAGTCTGGCACAAAAACATAAAGATGTTGGTTTACAGCACACCTATCAGCAGCATCGAGAACAGGCATCTATATTGTGGTCACAGCTTAGTAATCAAATCATGAGCTTGGCTAGTGAGCCGTCTACTACAACCAATAAAAAGGTGGTAGACGCACAGACTAGATGGCAACGACAGCTGTTAGATGAGTCCTTGTTTTCGCGTCATGAGCTCATACGTACCCTATATAAACATCCTGAGCGCGCACTTACTATGAAGGAGAATGGGTATGTTATTCATCAGCACTCTTATACAAGTTTGGGTCGTCATTATGTGATGATATTTTATGGAAAAGGTAAAGACACCGCGCAGAGTAGAGCAGCTATCCAACCAAGGCTACAAGCAATTGCGCAAGATGTTGCACTTCGTTTGCCACTTGTAGAGCTACATCATATTGTTGTGCTTGGCATCGAGTTTGTTTTAGAAAGTGACGAGACTTATCTAGACATAGATGCATGGATTCAGCCAGTTGAGGCTATGACTCAAAAGGAGCGTCAGTTAACTAAACAATTACAGCGCTTAAACCAGCAAAATAAAATATAGGTGCAAAATAATCAGACAATAAGCGACAATCAATCAACGCGGATGCAGATAAATTTGAACGTACCTGCACGACCTACTAAGTTATAGGTATAAAATCCAAGCCATAAAAAAAGACAGCCTAAGCTGTCTTTTTTTTATTCTAACGATAGCTATCGTTAACCTTTATTTTAGATTATCGTTGTTATCGATGTCAGTAAAGTCTGTACCTGAACCTAGGTTTGAACCAGTGTCTACATCACTATCACGTGTCTCTACATGCGTGATATCCACATGGTCACTACCAAGCTTAGTCGTATCAACTACATCTGTGTGCAAATCGCTAGTCGATGTGCTAGTAGTAGCGCTAGGCGTATTATCACGGACTGAATCAGCGACTTTTTCTTGAGTTGACGAGCTGGTATGAAGAGTAGACTTCGCTTCAGCTTTGTCCTGCTCTTTATCCATCTTATCTTGCATTTTACGTAGGAAACGAGCAGCGGCCTCTTGACCACCAAGACCAAACGATAGAGCGAAAGCAACTGCAACAGCGCCTAAAGTTAAGCCAAATGCTAGATTTACGATAGAATCAGCGATACCCATCGCTTTTAGGCCCATTGCTAACACTAAGCCCATAATCAATACACGTACGATATTGGCTAAAAATTGTGAGCCTTTCTCAGAGCGTTCAACGACACCAGCGATGATATTGGCAAGCCAAAAACCGATGAAGAGAATGATAGCACCTAAGATGATATTTGCACCGAAGGCAATAAACATCGTAATGATAGCTGAGATAGGTTCAAAACCAAGCAGGTCAGCTGCCGCGATTGCAGCAAACAACATAGCAAAGAAGATAATGGCATAACCGACTAGATCAGAGATCTTTTTGTCGCCCATAGTCTCTTGTAGACCAACTTTGGCAGGTAATTGATTAACCTGAGTATTCTCGATCAAGCCTTTGATGATGTCTGCAACCATACGTATGACGTAATAAGTCACAACAAGAATTGCTATTGCCATAAAGATATTAGGCAATGCTTCCATAATCTTGTTCAGCATATTGGTAGCTGGACGAGCGATCACTTCAATTTTTAGAGCATTTAATGCAGCGATGACGGTTGGGATGATAACAACCAAAAATGCCAAAGAACCAGCAATATTAGGTAGGCTGTTTTCTTCGCTCAAACCTGCTTTGGTAGCCAATGCTTGTACATTAAAGGTAGATACAAGGTTGGTTACGATGCCGCGCACGACTTTGGCGATGATATAACCCACTACAAAAACCACGATAGCGATAAGAATATTAGGAATAAAGCTAAAGATTTTATCAACCATATTGGTCAATGGTGCAAATAAACCATCAAGCTCTAATTGACCAAGTACCATAGTCAATACAACCAATAGAATGAACCAATAAACCATATCAGCAATAGTGCTGCTCATAGGTTTGACGCCAGCTTGAGCACTTAAACGCTCATCCATTGTCGTTTTTGATAAAGCAGTATTGAGCGCAGTACGAACAACAGTTGCAATAACCCAACCAATGATACCGACAGCAATAGCGCCAATAAGATTTGGAATAAAGGCAAGTACTTGATTAACCATATTTGCAAACGGTGCTGAAATTGAATTTAAGTTTAACTGAGTCAGCGCACCTGAGATAGCAATAACAAAGATAAACCAGAAAACGACTTTGGAGATTATACCTTCTAAGTCGTAATTTTTACCTGTAGAAGAATTCATACGCTGGTTTAGATTGACTTTAGCCAATACGTTGCGTACTAAAGCTGCGATGCCAAGTGCAACGAGCCAACCGATCACGAAAATCAAAATAGCACCAATGATGGAGCCGATAGGCCCACCAAGGTAACCATTAAAAGATGCAAACATTGGGTTCATCCTGTCCTCCTTGAAGCACTATGTGGTAAGTCGTAAAACACTCATGGGTCTTGGTATTTACGGATACATAGTTATTTAAAAATAGTATTGTTGTATTTGAAGTTGTTGACCAATTTAATGTCTCTTGATGACTACTTCTGAAAACAGTTCTCAAAAAGTAGTCTAAAAAAGTTGCTTTAAATCGCTTATCATCTTAGCTGATTAAGCTTAGCTGATATAATCATGCAGTTAAAGTTAGATTGCTTAACCTCAAGCTATAATTGTGTGATAAGTTGTTATTTTTGAGGCCAAAATTAACAAAGACTGTACATTATTACGTTAATTTTCTCGGAAATATAGCTCCCAAAACCAAGATTTGCTATGATGGCTGGCAAATAATATTTTAGTATTTTCTATAACTGATTCGACGACTTGAGAGTAAGATATGAAAAAAATTACCACTTTAACTATCAGTACGCTGGCTAGTGCAATGTTATTGGTTACAGGCTGTAGCACCAATAATGGCAACCAAGAAAGCGCTACCCCAAGTGTTTCTGTTACTGAGCAAAGCACAGCGAAAGAAAAAGTAGGCTATAGCTTGGGCTTTATGATGGCAGAAGGTAATAAAGAAGCCGTACAAGACTTAGATCTTGATACCTTTGAGCAAGGCTTTCGTGATGGCTATCAAGGTGAAGAATCTGCCTTGACCCAAGAGCAGATGGAAGAGGTACTAATGGCGTACCAAAAAGAACAAGAAGAGAAGTTTGTCGCAGACATGCAAAACAAAGCAGAAGAAAATAAGACCAAAGGCGCAGCATTCTTAGCAGAAAATGCTAAAAAAGAAGGTGTAAAAGAGACAGATTCTGGTCTGCAATATAAAGTATTAGAAGCAGGGACAGGCAAGTCACCAAAAGCGACTGATGTGGTCGAAGTAAATTACGAAGGTAAGTTGATCGATGGTACAGTGTTCGATAGCTCTTATGAGCGTGGTGAGCCGATTGAATTCCCATTGAATCAGGTCATCGCTGGCTGGACTGAAGGTCTACAATTGATGAAAGAAGGCGGCAAGTACGAGTTCTATATTCCATCAGATATCGCTTATGGCGAAGCTGGAAACTCAGGTATTGAGCCTAATAGCACGCTTATATTCACTGTTGAGCTGCTAGAAGTAAAATAAGGCTAGATTAAGCGTTTAATATCAGACAATTAAAAAGCCCTCATATTGGATATGAGGGCTTTTTTAGTCACGAGATTTTTGTATTGGAAGATAAAGTGCCGTATTTAAAGGTTTTTTTGGAATACTTTAGAGTTGCGGCCGTTATGGTACTTTTCTTGGCGAGCTTTTGGTAATGCACTAGCATCGACTTCAGCGAAGCCTTGTTCTACAAACCAATGCGCAGTACGTGTGGTCAATACAAATAACTTATGTAAACCATGACTGCGTGCTTGTTGTTCTAAAAATGCCAGCAAATCTGCGCCGCGACTACCATTACGATATTCTGGATGCACAGCCACACAAGCAACTTCTGCTGAATCATCATTTAGTGGATATAATGCTGCACAGCCCAAAATCATACCATCGCGCTCAATCACGCTATAGTTGTCGATTTCTTGTTCTAGGCGTTCGCGTGAGCGACTGACCAAGATGCCTTGCTCTTCTAATGGGGTCAGTAGTTCAATAAGACCGACCACATCATCGATATTGGCGTGACGAATCTCTTCGTATGGATCATGACTGATTAGCGTACCGGATCCATCGCGTGTAAACAGCTCCTCGAGTAACGCGCCATCTTTGGCATAAGAAATGATATGCGTACGATGAACGCCTTGGCGACAAGCCACACTAGCACAATGCAAAAAGTAATTAATTTCATTATTCAAATCACGCTCTCGCAAAAAACGATCCACTTCATTTGGAATCATTTCATGTAACAAGCGACCGTTGTCGTTGATGTCAGCTTCTTCTCCTAAAAAGATAAGCTTATCTGCACCAAGCGCTACTGCAGCGCTAAGCGCCACATCTTCACTCAACAAGTTAAAAACTTCACCAGTTGCTGAGTAGCCCATTGAGCCTAAAATTACAATGTGATCGTGTAGTAGGTTGTTCTTAATTGCCTCAGTATCGATGGAGCGTACTTCACCTGTCATCTGATGATCGACACCATCACGAATACCGTAGGGACGCGCGGTCACAAAGTTACCAGAGACAGCATCAATACGTGAGCCGTACATAGGTGAGTTGGCAAGCCCCATTGATAATTGGGCTTCGATTTGTAGACGAATAGCACCGACTGCTTGTAAGATGGATGGCATCGCGGTACGTGGTGTAATGCGTACGTCATGATGGAGAGGCGAGTCGATATCAGCTTCTTGTAGGTTCTTTTCTATTTGTGGACGCGCACCATGTACCAATACCAGCTTAATGCCTAAGCTATGCAACAACGCAAAGTCATGAATGAGGGTATTAAAATTAGGATGATTGACTGCCTCACCACCAAACATAATCACGAAAGTTTTGCCGCGATGCGTGTTGATATAAGGCGCAGAGTTACGGAACCAATGGACGTATTCAGGTTTAATCTGGGGCATGGCGCTAGTAGTCATAATAGGAGCAATAGTAGTAGGTATAGTAAAGGATAAGGGATATAAAAAATTTAACGAATATTAAAGATTTACCATAGCAAAAAACATCGGTATGAGCTATCTTTTTATTTTAACGAGCGCTGTTCGCATATAGTCAGTCGTCTATATACACAACCTAAACACGGGGTTAGTATACCTATAAAAGCTTTTTGTTATGCTAAGTATTATTGCATGATTAAGTATGCACATAAACTGCATGTTAAATACATGATGCAAGCATATAACTTGTATTAAAAAACGTTTGAAAAAACTCTAAGAACGCTTATGGCTTTTTAGCACCAACAAAACTTGATTTGCATTGTTTTACCGTTACATCAACTAGGAATAACGAATATCATGAAGAAAATAAACCATTTAGCCAGTCCTTTTACTGCTTGGAGCGGTCATCGCTTATTCCAAGTCATCGCCGGTACCCTTATCGGTGCGATGGTAGTCACAACCCAAGCATCAGCTATGCTGCCAACACCAGAGCCGGCGCTTGATGGCTCCGCTGCTATGAACACAGCTGCAAGTGCTGATGGTAGCAAATCAAATATGCAAGCCGTTAATACCAAAATTACAGCTTCTGTTGTCAGCGTTGATGCGAATGGACAAGAGACATTAGTACCTGTAGATGCCAATACGCGCCTGCAGTCAGGTAACATCCTAGAGTATCAAGGGTATTTTACCAATACCAACCCAGATCGAGTGCGTAAGATGACGGTTACGTTGACTATTCCTGAGCAAGTGGAGCTGCTACGCGCGGTGTCTCCTGATTTTCCATACGGTAGTGTCGATGGTGATACTTTTGCTCGGATGCCGTTACGTACGCGAGTTGATAACCAACTACAAGAAGTTGATCTCAAGCATTACAAAGCAGTACGCTGGGATATTGAAGGTGTCGGTCTCAATGATACTGTTATGGTTAAATATCGTGCAAAAGTTAAATAATAGCTAGAGACGATAGTCGATAGTTTTAATACTATATAAAAAGAGCACGGCAGTTGATGATTGCGGTGCTTTTTTTTGGTGATATCAAAGCGTAGCGTACTTGCTACTAGATTTTTCTTTAATAAATTGTTTAATTGCATTGATCTGCGGGGTAGTGGCTTGCACGCCAGCCATGATAAGTGCGCTACGCTGTTTGGTATCTAACGAGCTGATATGACCGACATCAGGGGTAATTATAATATCAGCGCGCTCACGCTTATTACTCATAAGTGAGCGGCGACTGGTGGTTGAATAGCGGTTATTAGAGGATAGATTGTTTTCAAGTAAGCGCCAAAAGCTACTTAATGAAGTAATAGCCGGTAATATATTGCCCGACGTATTGTTTCTATTGGTATTTGGCATAGTGACATCGACAGCGATAACAATATCAGCGCCTAAGTCTCGAGCACTATCGACGGGCACTAAGCTGACCACGCCGCCATCGATATATTTTTTGCCAGTTTTTTCGGGTATGCGCGGCGCAATAAAAATATTTGGTACGCTACAAGAGGCTTGAACAGCAAGGCCTGCATCTCCTGTCGTAAAAACCGCCTTTTTTAGCGTATGCTTCTCAGCAGCGATCGCAGCAAAGCGGATTGGGAAGTCTTCTATTGCGCGTCCACCAACTTTAGCATTGATAAAGTTTTTGAGTTTGATGCCTTCAATAAAGCCTTGGTTGGACAAGACAAAGTCTGTCAACTCACTATCAGGTGTGGTCGATGCCACTTGCTCAAGCTGCGTTGGTGTGTAACCGCTCGCGTATAGACTGCCAACCAAGCTGCCGATACTGGTGCCTACTACGAGTGTCGGCGTGATACCGTTTTCTTCTAATACCTTGATGACGCCAACATGGGCAAAGCCTTTGGCACCGCCGCCGCCCAGCACCAATGCTACTTTTGGGGCTGCTACGACTGGCTGAGCTTGTGCAATTGAGGTGGTTGGTCCAATATTGTTACAAGCACTGATGCTCATACTACACACAATTAATAAGCTTGGGCGTAATAGTTTTTTATAGTTCAGTTGTTTATGATTGGGATAAACGAACATAAAAAGCCCTTCTATAAAATATGCTAAAAAAGATAGTCGCCAGCAGATAAATAACTGATTAAGTGTCAATTCTATAGACGCACGATTACTAAATAACTTAGCATTATCAATAGTGTTGTCAGCTATAATGATTGAGGTACACTGCTGTTATAGCCCATTAATTGTCACGATATTTAGCTATACTTTTATAAACAGCATCATACAATAGTTAAGTATAAAGCATTTAAATATATAGAGTTTAAAATAATATCTTTAAGGTTTTTGATGCCAATAACTAGCCATGCCATAGCCGACCTGCCGAACAGTGCGTTGCCTAAACAGTCGGCTTCAGCGCTAGATATGCCAGTGACAGCGCTGGCAGGTGTCGGTCCAAAAGTCGCAGAGCAATTAACCCAGCTGGGTATTACACGGATTTTTGATTTATTGCTCCATTTGCCGCGAGATTATGAAGATCGTAGTCGTCTAGTATCGATAGCTGATGTGGGTCATGGACAAGCTGCATTGATCACAGGGCGCGTGGTACATGTAGATACTAAACGTAATGGCATGACCGTGATCGTCGACGATGATACAGGCACGATTTCTCTGCGTTTCTTCAAAGTCTATCGTGGTCTTGCCCAGACCATGAGTGTGGGTACGCGGCTACAGTTGTTTGGCGAGGTAAAAGTCAGCCGTTATGGTAAGCAGATGCATCATCCTGAATATCAGGTCTTGACTGATAGCACTGCCATCACTAACACGGGTCTACAGCCAATCTATCCTACCGTCAAAGGCTTGCATCAAAACAAACTACGTACCTTGATTAAGCTGGCATTGCAGACCGTTCGCAGTCAGGGCTTACCCATGACGCTATTTACGCCAGAAGACTTTGCAGTCGTTTCTGATCTACCATTAGCGCCCTTTGAACCGACTAAGTCATTGGTCACAGAGGCAGACTATTCGGATGATATATTTTCAACCTTAGCGCGCAGTGTGCCAGACAATACTGTTGTTAACCACGTTAACAAAGCTGGTGCGACTACCTATGATGCAAGTAATAAAGGCAATTCGGTTGCAGCTGGTAGCGCTCATAGCAATGTCTACAATCTAACGATATTTGAAGCGTTAGTGCTACTGCACACTCCGCCTACTTATACCGATGCAAGCCAGCAGTATAAGCTATTAACCCAGCTAAGTGCCCGTACTCATGCGGCTTGTCAACGTCTAATTATCGAAGAGCTAACCGCGCATCAGCTAAGTTTACTGTATCGTCGTCAGCAGTTGCACCAGCACAAAGCGCCCAAATGCACCACTCAAAGTCCATTGGCTGATAAGTTGTTTGCGGCATTGCCCTTTGATTTGACAGGTGCGCAGCAGCGTGTGATGAAAGATGTCACCGCTGATATGGCAACTTCGATACCAATGCTCAGGCTGGTACAAGGCGATGTGGGTGCAGGTAAAACGTTAGTTGCCGCAGGTGCGGCAGGTTATGCACTTGATAGTGGCTGGCAGGTGGCTGTCATGGCACCGACTGAGATTTTAGCAGAACAGCATTTATTAAACTTTAAACAGTGGTTTGAGCCGTTAGGTATCGAAGTCGGTTGGCTCGCTGGCAAGCAAACCGCGAAACAGCGCCGCGAAGCGTTAGAAGCCGTGAGTGAGAACACCGTGCAAGTGGTGGTCGGTACTCATGCGCTGTTTCAGGAGCAAGTACAATTTGCCAAACTGGGCTTGGTCATTATTGATGAGCAGCATCGTTTCGGCGTTGAGCAGCGCATGGCCCTCACTAATAAAGGCGTCGCAGGTAGTACGCCGCATCAGCTAATTATGACAGCGACACCGATTCCGCGTACGCTAGCGATGAGTGTCTATGGTGATATGGATACCTCTATCATTGATGAGTTGCCACCCGGACGCACGCCCATTACTACGGTGACGATTGACCGTAATCGCCGTGATGACGTGATAGAGCGCATCGCGATTAATTGTGAGGCGGGTAGGCAGGCCTATTGGGTGTGCTCCTTGGTGGAAGAGTCGAGCGTACTCGATGCACAAGCCGCCGAGGCTACTTATGAAGACTTAAATGAGCGTTTGGATATTCGTATTGGCCTCGTACATGGCAAAATGAAGTCCGCTGATAAACAAGCCATTATGCAAGAGTTTAAAGCCGGTAATCTTGACTTATTGATTGCCACAACGGTCATCGAAGTCGGAGTTGATGTACCGAACGCGTCGTTAATGGTCATCGAAAATGCCGAACGACTGGGTCTGTCACAGCTGCATCAGTTGCGTGGCCGCGTTGGACGTGGCTCAACCAAGAGTTTCTGCGTTCTACTGTATCAAAAGCCTTTATCAGAGACGGGCACTGAGCGGCTAAATGTGCTGCGCGATAGCACCGATGGCTTTGTCATTGCCCAAAAAGACCTTGAGCTGCGTGGTCCTGGTGAGCTGCTAGGCAAACGGCAAACGGGTAATGTGGGCTATTATCTGGCTGATTTGATTCGAGATGAGCAGCTGTTTGCCATTGCGCAGCGTTTGGCGAAGCATCTAATTGCAGACCCCATGCGTAAAGCTGACGTCAGCCAACTCATTCATCGCTGGATGCCAGAGGCCAGCCGCTATACCAATGCTTAAGAAATGGCTTGATGAGCAATACTAACTCTAAGCGCTACTGAATCTAAGCACTAAAGACAAACAAGAAAGAGGACAGCAATCGCTATCCTCTTTTTTGTGTTTAACGAGTTTATGTATATAACAAGCGTCTAAAAGGAGGCTTTATTTAGACTTTTTCTCGCTCTTAGACTTTTTCTCAGGCTTCTCTTTTTTGGCTTTCTTCAATGCTTTTTTAAGGTTTTTGATGTTTTTAGTTTGTTCTTTGATGTTTGCCTTAGTTTCTTTTATTTCTTGCTTTATCGCTTTTACTTTTTCTTTATTAGCCATGTTGGACTCCTTGGTTTACGATTTAAAGTGATGGTTACCCACTGTTCGACACTACTATATAGTCAATGTTAACGAATTAACCCCGTTATTCTGGTGATGACATTGAGTAAGTGATGTCATAAGTTATGATAATTAATGGTAACAAACCAACCCAACAACACAAGACAAAACTGTATGTCGTATGTATTGCGCAAAATTGATAGCATTGAGCGTTTGCTTTGTATTTTAACGGTCTTTTTTAAGGATTGATTGGTAAAGAGAGAATAAGAGAGAATAAACGCCAGTTGACCTGTTAGTACGATAGACTACAATGCAAAAAGCTTTCAATAATATAAACTGTCTATATCACCCCGCTAAAAATAATATTTACCCTCTTTTCTATCAATGTGCTTATTTATAGAGACCGATTATGAGTGACCTTCAAGACCCTAATGATAAGCAAGTGTCTAACTCTACACCTGAGTCTGAGTTGCCGCCTTATCGCGACCCTGATACGGCTAAGCGTAGACCTTCGACAAAGCTGCCTGTATGGTTATTACCTGTACTGGTAGCAGTGCTGGTCATTGGTGTACTGTTAGGAAAGTATTGGGGTGGTAATGACTCGTCTAGGGATGAGTCGACCGTTACCTCTGAGACTCAAAGTGATATAGCACCTATTAATGCAGATAATGACCAAGCCGTCTTGTCAGTTGAAACAGTGCAGCCGAGTCAAGATAGTGTCGGCAACACGCTAACGGCTGATGGTACGATTAGTGCCAAAGATATTGCGAATGTCAGTGCCAAGGTCAATGGTGTGGCAATTGAACGGGTATTGGTCGAAGAAGGTACGCGCGTTAAGGCTGGCCAAGTGTTGGCGATATTTGATACCGATGCTATGAAGCAGCAGGTCTTGCAAGCGGAAGCAGATGTGGCCGAAGCCGAAGCCACGCTTGCCAATGCGAGTGCAGATGCGGCACGTGTGCTACCGTTACTTGATATAGATGCCATTAGCAGACAAGAAGCGGACCGTTATCGTACTTCTGAGATTCGTGCTAGAGCATCCTTGCAAGCATCTAAAGCGCGCCTAAGCAATCAGCGCCTAAACCTTGAAAATGCAAAAGTCGTCGCGCCCGTGAGTGGGGTAGTCAGTGACAAGATGGCTGAGGTTGGCATGGTCGCAGGTGGCGAGCCATTATTTACGATTATTAAAGGGGGTGTTTTAGAGTGGCGTGCTGATATCGATCCTAAGTTAATCGGTGATGTAAACGTGGGTACGCCTGTCAAAGTCAGCTTGCCAAGAGATCAATCAGTGATGGGGCAAGTCAGTCGTATCGCGCCGACAGCGGATAATAATCGTCAAATTACTATTTACGCGAGTTTAGAATCCAACTCTGCAGCGCGTGCGGGTATGTACCAAACTGGTGAGTTTTTGCTCGGTAGCGAAAGCATGCAAACGGTGCCCAATAGCGCTATTGTCAGCAACGACGGCTATGATTATGTGATGCTAGTGACGGATATCAAAACCCAGAATGATAAAACGGTTGGACGTATTCAACAGCAGCGCGTGACCCTAGGAGATCGTATTGGCGACAGCGTCATACTTGCAGAGCCTTTGCCAAACGATGTTAGCTTGGTCAAGCAAGGTGGTAGTTTTTTAAATGATGGTGACTTGGTACGCGTCGTTGAGAGTCAAGCTGTGCAGGCAACACCATGAATATGAATGTATCTACCTATTCGATTAAAAATCCGCTCGTTGCGATTTTATTATTTGTCTTGCTCACCTTCGGTGGTTTGTTTGGCTTTCAACAAATGAAAGTGCAGCAGTTCCCTGATATTGATCTACCAGCGGTCGTAGTCACGGTTACTTTGCCAGGAGCTGCCCCAGCTCAGCTTGAAAATGACGTGGCTAAAAAGATTGAAAACAGGCTGACCAGTATTGAGGGTATTAAGCACATTCGTACGACGCTACAAACAGGCGCTGCGACTATCGCAACCGAGTTTGTATTAGAAAAAGACATTCAAGAAGCCATGGATGATGTGCGCTCAGCAGTCGGTGAGGTACGTGGAGACTTACCCGCCGCCGCGAATGATCCTATTATTACCAAGGTCTCAACCGCAGGGTTTCCGGTAGTCACCTATTCTGTGACTGGAAATAATATGAGTGTTGAGGACTTATCATGGTTCGTGGACGACACGATTACCAAGCGCTTATCTGATATTCAAGGAGTAAGTGCTATCAGTCGTATTGGTGGTCTTGAGCGTGAGATTACGGTTGCCGCTGATCCTATCGTGCTTAGTGGCTTACAGCTCTCTATCCCTCAGTTGTCTCAGCAGATCGCTGGTATTCAGCAAGATAGCGCAGGCGGAGAGGCTGAAGTTGGTACTACGACTCAGACCATTCGAGTGTTGGGAGCGGTAGAGCGTGCGCGTGAGCTTAACGAGTTACAGATTGCCGTACCTACTGGCGGCACACAAGCGTTAGGGCGTATGGCTGAAGTGACGGATGGCGCGGCTGATCCTAGCTCCGTTGCCAAGCTAGATGGCAAAACGGTTGTCGCCTTTAACATTACGCGCTCACGCGGTGCCAGTGAAGTCGAAGTTACCAAGAGAGTGGACGCAGCACTGGCGCAGTTAAGTACTGAGATGAGTAATATCGAGGTCGAAAAAGTCTACGACCGTGCGACTCCAGTGGAAGAGGACTATGAGTCTTCGTTACGCATGTTGATTGAAGGCGGTATTTTAGCAGTCGTTGTGGTGTTCTTATTTTTACGCAATATTCGCGCCACTATCGTCGCCGCTGTGGCTTTGCCATTGTCAGTCATTCCTACTTTTTTGGGGATGTATCTGTTTGATTTTAGTCTCAATATTATTTCATTATTGGCGTTGTCGCTGGTCATCGGGGTGTTGGTCGATGATGCTATCGTTGAGGTCGAAAACATCATTCGCCATTTGCGAATGGGTAAGACGCCTTATGAAGCAGCGATGGAAGCCGCTGATGAAATCGGTCTTGCAGTTATTGCCACTACTTTTACTTTAATCGCAGTATTTTTACCTACAGCCTTTATGGGCGGTGTGGTTGGACAATTCTTCCGCCAGTTTGGCTGGACAGCAGCCATGGCTATCTTTGCTTCGCTATTGGTCGCACGCTTGATTACCCCTATGATGGCAGCCTACATTTTGCGACCAGAAAAACATCGGGTCGAAAAACAAAGCGCCTTGATGACCTGGTATCTAAAGATAGTATCCTGGACACTTCATCATCGCTGGTTGACCATGGGCGCTACTTTATTATTATTTGTAGGGTCATTGGCCTTGGTGCAACTGCTACCAACCTCGTTTATTCCTGATAATGATATTGATCAAACTCGAGTAGGGATTGAGCTGACACCTGATGTTGAGCTTGAAGATACCGAGCGAGTGACCGCATTGGCACGTGAGCGTATTTTAGCATTGCCTGAAGTTGCTCATGTTTTTTCTTCAGTTGGACAAGCACAAGAGGCGATGGGGCCAAACAGCTCCAGCGGCAGTGGCGGCGCAAAGAACGTTGCTAGTCTAGATATCGTTCTGACGCCACGTGCCGAGCGGATATCCAAAAAGGAGATTGAACAACATATTAGCGCCATATTGACAGAAGTGCCTAGCGCGCGCTTTACAGTAGGGTTATCAAGCGGCGGCGAGACCGGATATAGCTTTTCGTTGACCAGTACCAATCCGCAAGTGTTGGAGCAGACTGCACAGCAAATTATGACGGATATCCGCGCGCTACCGATTGCAGGTGCTGTCACCAGCGATCGCAGCTTACCGCAACAAGAGCTGACGGTGACCCCTGATCGGCTGGCAATGGCAGATAAAGGCGTTACCACTCAAGATATCGCAACTACCTTACGAATAGCGACAGTAGGTGATTATGAGCAGCGCCTGTCTAAGCTCAATTTAGATACGCGGCAGATTCCTATCGTGGTGCGCTTACCTGATGTGGCCAAACAAAACATCAATCAGTTAGAAGGCTTGTATGTACCTAGTACAGACCCAGCCGGACAAGGTGTGCGTGTCGGTGAAGTCGCTGACCTTGACTTTGGTACAGGGCCTGCGCGAATTAGCCGACTTGACCGTGAACGTTCAATCACCATTACAGTGCAGCCTGGCGCAGGTGAGCTTGGTGAATTGGTAGATGCAGTCAAAAACACCCCTACTATGCAACAACTGCCAGCTTCTATTACGATGATTGCACAGGGGCAAGCAGAAAACATGGCTGAGCTATTTAGCGGTTTTGTTATTGCTATGTCGGTGGGTATTATCTGTATCTTAGGCGTCTTAATTCTACTCTTTGGTAAGCTTTTACAGCCCTTTACTATTTTAATGGCTCTGCCGTTATCGATAGGCGGTGCATTCGTGGGCTTGGTCATTACGGGCAGTAGCCTATCGATGCCTTCGATGATTGGTTTTATTATGCTAATGGGCATCGCCACCAAAAACTCTATTTTATTAGTCGATTATGCCATTATTGCGCAAAACAGAGGTCTGGCACGTTTTGATGCCATCATCGATGCTTGTCGCAAGCGCGCCCGTCCTATCATTATGACTACCATTGCGATGGGTGCTGGCATGTTGCCACTCGTTTTTGGCTGGGGTGATGCCGATCCTACCTTTAGGCGTCCGATGGCGGCTGCTGTGTTAGGCGGTCTGGTAACCTCAACGCTATTAAGTTTGGTCGTGATTCCAGTCGTATATACTTTGATGGATGATTTTTCTGGATGGTTCGCTAAATGGTTGACGCCGCACGGAAAAGATAACGATAGTCCGACTGCTGACAAAATATAGCTTTAGTAAGCATAGAAAAGGCCAAGACTAAATGAACAAGTCTTGGCCTTTTTTAGTAGTAAAGAAAAGTATAACTGTTTTTCGTAAGGACTATCATAACAACAGTTCACAATCATTAATTAGATAAGTCTATGAACGACCTTACGTGTCAAGGTAAGCAGACGTGGCGCCTTATTATAAATCCTACCCCGAATCGTAAAACGCTTACCCATCCCTTCAGCGATAGTATATCTACAAGGATTACATATCCCGCATGGGGTGTTATTAATGGGTTTGTGACAGAACCAAGATTTATAAAGTATATCTAAATCACCTGTAGTTTTAGCTTCTTCTTCCATCTCAGGCTTTGTATAGTCCAAAATAGGGAATTTTAGACGGCCAAAAATAGTATATTCATCAGAGTCAGGTCCTTTCTCATTATTGACTAGCTTCCTTACAAAATACTCAGCTGTATCATCTTTATGAATACTGAGCTCAAGATCTTCAATCTGCTCTGATAAAGCTGCCAGCCATATATACTGACTCCCTATATAACTCTCCTTAAGTAACTTTTTCTGTACCTTCACGTACTTATCAGGGATATCGATTTGTGAAATCTCTATAAGTTCAATGTCTCTGATTTCACAGTCTTTATACTTGTGAGAAAGATCCTTCTTTATGTCATACATTTGTTTAATCTCAGTTAGAGATGAGAGGCGTGCAGTGTCAATGACATAATAAGGCTGAATAACTGCCCCTGATACTGCAAGTTGTATCATTCTAAAAGTGGAATCCCATCCACCTGTCCATAATATATTGACGGGTTGCTTATTGCTTGTATCTGAATTAGTTGCGTCTACCATGACGAAGCTCCAATTAAAAAGTATCCATACTGTTTTAATTAACTATGCTCAAAAAACTAACATAAGTAATTGTTTAATGATTCTATCTATTCAAAAAGCAAATATTGACATATAATATCTATGTACTAGCCATTTTTAAGTTCGTACCATTTTTCTTTTAAACCGCCCTCTACTATTTGTGATGGAATGGATCCCCAATTATCGTTTCCTTCAATCAAGATTGGACCATTTGGTGTGATAGCAACATCCCAACCTATTGATTGCACATAATAAAATTGCTTATGTGCTTTTTCTACTAGGTCTTTAACCTCATTCCAATAGGGAAGTTGATAACCTTCAAATACTATATTACTAATCGGATGTTTATCTACCTTAGTGCCAAAAGGTACATCATAAAAACCATATTTTCTTAATAATCCATTATCATCGATACCAACCGCTAGTCCGCCTGTTTTAACGTTGTCAACGAAAGTATCTTTGGTAGAGGCAAGTCTCAAAAAGGAATTAAGAATATTTATTTTTCCTGATGCTCCTCGTACCGTTGTAATCCTGATAGTATTGACACTTGAGTCGTTGATACTGTTTAAAGACTCATGTTGCTGGATAACATTCTGAAAAATATACTTAGAACCTTTCATTTTTGATTTTATTTCTGACAAAGTAGACTTTTCATTGCTTAAAAAGTAATTACCTTCCTTTTTTTCAATAATAAAAACTTCTTCTGAACCTTCGCCATTAATAATTTTACAAAATACTTTGATGTCTTCTTGAAAGAAATCTTCTAAGCTAACATATGTGCGTTCGCTCAGTAGATAAACTTCTTCGTTGTTGTATAGAGCTATTGTAGGAACGACTTTGTCCTCTCCAATGACGTAAGATAAATAACTAGAAAATACGTATTTATCTCTTAGCATAGCTATGTAATTGTAGTTAAATTTCTCATTTTTACATGAGTTACCAAACTCCCTCTCCTTCCTAAACTTCATATCTGGTAAGAATTCGTCCGAGCTTCTCCAGTTCTTGATATCTAGACCGTTAGAATTATAAAAATAATTCACTTCTTTATTTTTAAGGATCCATAATAAATTGTCGAAAAGAATAACAGGTTTAGGCTTCCTTTCCTTTTCAGGGTAATAACTTTTTCCTCGTACTATTTTGAACACGTCTTTTGGTGTTCTTGATATAAATTTCATGCGGCTGTATATCTTTTTTAGTTTCATATAACCCTCTGGATTTTTTGTTAAGTTCTCAAAGTAACGGTTAAAAAATTAATCAGCAGACTAGACAAGACTGTCACCAATCGTAATAAAAACCGTTATCAATTAGGTGCTTGTTAATATTGAAGACATTCGCAAAAAACAACCCGAGAGAATGTCGACTAAAATATAGATACTGTGAATAAATCCAAAAAAATATCAATTAAAACGATAAAGGCTTAGACTTAAATTCTTAGCCCTATACATTTTTCAAAATTGATTTGATTTTTAAACATGCATATTTCTATTTTTAACTGGTTATTGCATTCTTTTGCCGACAGATATTTTTATATATCTTTAATAAATTACCCCTTTCTAATATTTTATTTAAGACTTATTGTAATAAGTCAGCTAAGAAAAATAACATTACTGTGGTAAGGGTAATTATAGATATAACATAAAGAACAATATACCGCAATATATATTCGGTTAATTGAATATAAATCTAATTATAGGTCAAAAAATCACCAAAATGGTTCATTTTTGTTGAACGTGTGTTGGTTTTTTAGGTAGTAATAGAAGGCAGTTTTTATTTAGCTATATGCTAAGTTTTTTATACACCAGTCCCATATTGCATCTACAGCAGGCCTTGGTAACGATGTACGTTTACGAATAAGATAATAATCAGGCTCAACGGTTAACTCTGACTTGCAGACTTGTACCAATCGCCCTGCCAATAAATCTGCTTGGACAAATGCTTGACAAACAATTGCAACCCCTTGTCCCGCTAGGGCCGCGTCCATAGCCAATGCTGTTTGGTTAAAGATAGCCCCTGGTAGCTTATCTGTCGTTCTAAAGAAACGTGGCCAATGATTGTGCGAGTCGTGCAGTAAAGGCATGTCACGTAAGTATTCAAGTGATATAGGTAGAGCTGTATCACCGATGAGGTGAGGGCTTGCGACGGCCACGAGTTTTTGCTTAAACAGACGCTGGGTTTCAAATGTATCGGGGAATGGTGGATGCGTGAGGCGTACAGCGATATCCACTTGCTCGCGGTCAAAGTCTGCAATGGATTCGGTCGCGACAGTACGTAGGTCGACTTCAGGAAGAGCGTTTGTTAATGAAGAAAGATGCGGGAGTAAGACCTTGGCAGCGAAGGTGGGTGTCACGCTAATGGTGACCGTATCAGGCTCTTTTAGTATTTGAGTTGTGGCCTTTTTTAAAATCTCAAAAGCGCGTGTGACCTCAGCAAAGTATATGGCCCCTTGACTGGTCAGTGCCACACCCTTTGGTAATCTTTGAAATAAAGCAAAACCCATATACTCTTCTAGCAACCGTACCTGCTGTGCTACGGCACCTTGAGTCACAAACAGCTCGTCAGCAGCAGCGCGAAAGCTTAGTTTACGACCAGCAGCTTCGAATGCACGTAGGGCGTTAAGCGACGGCAATGAACGATAAGAACCTGACATGTTCATCCTTGAGACAATAGGTTTTCTACAGTCTAGCATCTTTTATTATGATGCGAATAATTGACTTTTATTGGTTATGATAAATAAAACGATGACTGATGGAGAAGATTATGATTATAGAAAAAGTTGCGCTAATTATGGCAGGTGGATCAGGTATGGGTGCAGCAGCAGCTCGTAGGCTTGCGCAAGACGGCTACAAAGTGGCTATCCTATCGTCTTCTGGAAAAGGTGAGGCGCTAGCAAAAAAGCTTGGAGGCATAGGCGTTACTGGCTCTAATTTAGTCGATGCAGATGTTCGACGCTTGGTTGACTTGGCGATGGAGAAGTGGGGACGTATTGATGCATTGGTAAACTCTGCTGGTCATGGACCACGCGCGCCCATTTTAGAAATTACTGATGAAGACTGGCATCAGGGGATGGAGGTTTATTTTCTTAGCGCTGTCCGTCCAATTCGGCTCGTCACACCAATCATGGTGGCGCAAGGTGGTGGCGCTATTGTCAATATCTCTACCTCTTGGGTGACGCAGCCTATGGCACTTTTTCCAACCTCGACAGCGTTTCGTGCCAGTCTTGGTGCTTTTACCAAGATATTTTCGGACGATTATGCAGCGCAAGGTATTCGTATTAACAATGTCTTACCCGGCTGGATTGATAGCTTACCTGAGGTTGATGAGCGCCGTGATAGTGTACCGATGGAGCGTTATGGCAAGTCTGAGGAGGTCGCCTCCACGATTGCTTTTTTATTATCGGAGGGTGCTGGATATATTACTGGTCAAAGTATTCGCGTTGATGGTGGTGTGATTCGTTCTATTTAATAAGCTTATAAATCTTTTTATATTTGGAGCTGACTGCCACTAATGAAGGTAATAAAAAGCATATTATCTATTTATAACAACCATAATAGAAGCCAAGACTTAAAGAAGTAAGTCTTGGCTTTTTTTGAACAAGAGAACGCTTAGTTTCATGAGTCTATCCAGCTTTTTTCTATATGTTATTCAGCATAGCTTAATTTTTTATAGGTTTAATCTCTTATCAAGCAAGCCGTCAAAGACTGTGCTATTAAGTCTCGTCTCATAATCCTAGCTACCTGAATTAAATTCATCTTATCTTTAAATAACATCGTTTTTATTCATGTGAGGTTCAAGGTATGATTCATCCCATACACAAATTAGCTTTTATCTGAGGCCTCGAGACGAGAGCTATCAGAGTAGTAAAGGGGATTATCATGACTCAGCCATTTACCTATACCATATCTAGCATACGTTTCGATGAAAACTACGAGCCTGCCGATAGCACACGCCTGACGACCAACTTTGCCAATCTAGCGCGCGGCGTAAACCGTCAAGACAACCTTTGTAAGACACTGACAATGATAAACAATCGCTTTAATGATCTGGCGCATTGGGATAATCCCAACGCCGATCGTTATTCGGTAGAAGTGGATATCATCTCAGCTGACTTAGACGTGGCAGGCGACGGTCATACTTTCCCCAGTATCGAGATGCTACAAACCACGATTGTCGATCACAAGGATAACTACCGTATCAGCGGTATGGTCGGCAATAGCTTCTCATCCTACGTGCGCGATTATGACTTTAGTATTGTGCTACCAGAGCATTTCGAACAAAACCCAGGCACACCGCCCGCAGACAGCTTTGGTGTGCTGCATGGTAAGCTGTTTCAGCATTTATTGCGTTCAGAGGCTTACCAATCTCAGTTTGATAAGCAGCCGGTGATTTGCTTGAGTGTGTCCAGTAAGAGAACCTATGTGCGTACGGGCAACCAGCATCCGGTATTAGGGGTGGAGTACCAGCAGGATGAGTATTCGTTAACCGATGATTATTTTCATAAAATGGGTCTTACGGTGCGCTACTTTATGCCGACAGGAAGCGTAGCGCCATTCGCATTTTATTTCGCCGGTGATTTGCTCAGCGACTATAGTGATCTTGAGCTGATTAGCGCGATTGCGACGATGGAGACGTTCCAGAAGATTTATCGCCCTGAGATTTATAATGCCAACTCCAGAGCAGGCGCGGTCTATCAGCCCAGTCTCAATTACCAAGACTACTCAAAGACGCAAGTGGTGTATGACCGTGAGGAGCGCAGCCAGCTGGCAGTGAAGCAAGGCAAGTTCACCGAAGAGACATTTATTACGCCTTATCAAGATATCCTAGAAGAGTGGGCAACAGGCTTTGCGGTAGACAAAAGCGCTGATGAACAAGTGGCTTAATAGAGCTTTAGATATTAAATATTACGATACAAAAGATGAGACAACATGGATATATTATTACCAACATCGACCGCTGGCAGCTTGCCCAAACCCTCATGGCTGGCCGAACCTGAGAAAATCTGGTCACCTTGGGCATTAGAAGGTGATGAGCTGATAGAGGCAAAACAAGACGCCTTACGTCTGACCTTACAAGAACAGCAACATGCAGGGATAGATATCGTCAGTGATGGCGAGCAAACCCGCCAGCATTTTGTGACTACATTTATTGAGCATCTAGATGGCGTCGATTTTGAAAACCGTAAAACCGTTAAAATTCGTGATCGCTATGAAGCAAGCGTGCCATCAGTCGTGGGTGCGGTGAGCCGTCAAAAGCCAGTATTTGTGGACGATGCAAAGTTCCTACGTGCGCAAACCGATCAGCCGATCAAATGGGCGTTGCCTGGCCCGATGACCATGATTGACACGCTGTATGATGGTCACTACAAGAGCCGTGAAAAACTGGCATGGGAGTTTGCTAAAATTCTCAATCAAGAGGCCCGCGAGTTAGAAGCAGCAGGCGTGGATATTATCCAATTCGATGAGCCGGCGTTTAACGTCTTTTTTGATGACGTCAATGATTGGGGCATTGCGACACTAGAGCGTGCTATAGAAGGACTTCAATGTGAGACAGCAGTACATATCTGCTACGGTTACGGCATCAAAGCCAATAACGACTGGAAAAAAACGCTGGGCTCAGAGTGGCGTCAGTATGAGCAAGCGTTTCCTAAATTGCAGCAGTCCAATATCGATATCGTCTCATTAGAATGTCAAAACTCGCATGTGCCCATGGATTTGATAGAGCTCATTCGCGGTAAAAAAGTAATGGTTGGTGCAATCGATGTCGCCACTAATGATATTGAAACTCCTGAGGAGGTAGCCGATACGTTACGCAAGGCCTTACAGTTTGTCGATGCGGACAAGCTGTATCCCTCGACCAACTGCGGTATGGCGCCGTTGTCTCGTGAGGTGGCACGCAGCAAACTACATGCGCTGAGCGCTGGTGCGGCAATCGTGCGGCAAGAGCTGAGCGTTTAGCAAAACTTAACAAGTTTTGGCTTGTTTAAGCTTATGAGTGGCCTCAGTTAACAAGGTACTTATAGATTTAACGTTTCTCAGGATTGTAGTAATGATAAAAGATATGATTGAAGCCACTGATTTTAGAGATGCCATGGCGCTATTGCCCACGGCGGTCAATGTGATTACCACCAATGGTCCGTCAGGCACTCATGGGTTTACTGCCTCGGCGGTATGTAGCGTCACTGATACACCGCCGACACTGCTGGTGTGTATGAATCAAGCCGCGCGCTCACATGGGAATTTTGTGGATAATAAAGTCTTGAGCGTCAATGTGCTTGGTGCCCAGCATGAACACTTATCCAATGCTTTTGCTTCTAAACTAAGCTCAGATGAGCGCTTCGAGCAAGGAGTTTGGACTGAGCTTGTGACAGGCGCGCCTATCCTGAAAGATGCGCTAGTGAGCTTTGATTGTGAGATTGAGCACATTCAAGAAGTGGGTACGCATAGTGTGCTGATGTGCCGAGTGGTCGCTATCAAACCTCCAGAATCCGCAAGCGGGCAAGATGAGAGTTTAGTGTATTTTAACCGTGCTTATCATTACGTCGGTCAAGTTGAGCTTGTATAAGTCATAACTGGCATTAATATAGAGCACTTGCTCAGAAAATAAATCTATATAAGAAGACACTATCCCGTGGAACTACTCATTTTTTTAATCATCGGCGCACTAGCAGGGTTTGCGGCCGGACTATTTGGTGTGGGCGGTGGTACCATTATCGTACCGCTACTCTTTATCGTCTTTACTCAAATGGGCTACGATGCCGATACTATCATGCACCTGGCTTTGGGGACGTCGCTTGCGACCATTATCGTCACCTCGATCAGCTCATTAATGGCGCATAATAAAAAAGGCGGCGTCATGTGGCCGGTCTTTAAAAACCTAGCACCTGGTTTGGCGCTGGGGTGCTTTTTGGGGGCAGGGATAGCAGGGCAAATATCAGGGTTATATCTGCAGCTGATTGTCGGGGTATTTTTGCTGTGGGTGGCTTATAGAATGTTTACCGCTGGTAAAAGACGTACACATATGAGTGATGCGAGTCATACGCCTGTGGTATTACCGTCTAAACCCAAGCAACTTGCGGCAGGCGGGGTAATTGGTGTGGCTTCGGCCATTTTCGGTATTGGCGGCGGCAGCTTAACGGTGCCGTATCTCACCCGTTATAATGTGGTCATGCAAAAAGCGGTAGGCACTTCAGCGGCTTGCGGTCTGCCGATTGCCATCGCTGGCGCGCTCGGCTTTATGTTCTTTGGTATGCAGCAGCAAGTTGATGTGCCCAATACCATTGGCTTTGTGCATATTTATGCCTTTTTGGGCATTGCGAGTATGAGCTTTTTTACCGCTAAAGTTGGGGCAAAAGTCGCTCATATGCTCTCACCGCCACTGTTAAAGAAGTGCTTTTCGGTATTGTTATTCGTAGTTGGACTTTATTTTCTTTATAAAGGGTTGGTTTAGGGGTGACTCAGTAGAACTTTATAGGTTTTGATGGGGATAGCTGATTTAGTTGTTTAATATAAGTGGTTTCATTATAGCGGTTTGTTTTAAGTGGTCTATTGATAGGTTTAAAGAGTGAAGTAACTAGTTCCGCTGGGGTATACCTATAAAAGACTACGTCCAGATTAAAACTACAAGAAATCTTGATCTGCTCGAATGTAGTGAGACTTCATAGCAAGGTACTTAGAATTCGCTGACTTCATTAACTACAAATTGACGAGAAGCTTCCCCATCTTTCATATCATACTGAATTTGGCGGATTTTACCTTGGGGGTTGGCATTAGTATCACCTTCTAAATATAGTGGGAACTGTCTAACTAATACATTCTCAACCAAGGCAAACTGATCATGGCCCATATAACCTTGTTTGAGTTTATCAGTCAGTTCTGGATGAAAGACCTCACTCCACGACATCCCTTTGTTGCTCGAATAAGCAATGACATCACCATATGAGCCACTACCCACGCTTTGAGTGAAGACTAATATCTCATAGAATCCATCTTTATTAAGATCTCCTACCGCGGCACTAACGACAGGATCATCAATAGATTTTTCAATCATATCTTCTCCCATTGTCTGAATCTTTAAGTTATAACCACCTTTACCATCAGGTGTACTCACTACACGCGCAGAAAAATCTGCATAGTGAAAGCTTTTATTATAGTTACCGCTTGTGTTGGAAGTCGTATGATCCGCTTCAACGGTTATAGAGGGTTTTGCGGGTAAGGTATCGTTCTTATCTAAGATAGATGTATTGGTATTCTGACATGCCGTCAAACTGAGTAGCAGAGTGCTTAGAAGTAGTGTTTGTTTCATACTAGCTGTGTTCCTTTTAAAAAATTAGTATCAAAACGAATGACCAAAAAATTTCTGCTTAGGATACAACAGCAAATTGATCAAGAAATATTGATATTTTAGAAGTTTTTTCAGACTTTCTGCCGTACTCAGAATGACGTAGTCAAAGCTTATAATAACTATTGCAATATTTGCCCATAATCTAAATCATCCTACAAAACCATAGTATGAATAGTTTGTGAAAAGAATAAGCTACAGTTCTATTTATTCCTAACTCATATAAGATAGACCCAATTCAATATTGTTGTAGTTACTTAGGATCTCTATATGAATATTAAAATGATGATAATCATTGCTGTTACTGCCATTCTTGCTTTTTGGCTGGGTATCAAAGCTCACGAACGTCACTATAATGATATTTGCTTAGATCTAGGTGGTGGCCAGAATCCAGGAAACTATCCTATTTGTGTCATTGATCGATAACCATACTGCAACGATGAGGAAAGCTTATTTATGCCCTCAATTTATCATCTAAAGGAGCTTTTATGAAATCTAAACTATTTATCGGTGGCTCAATACTGCTAGCGGTTGCTGTGTTTTCTGGACTGATGGAAACCATGTTTTACGGCGGCATTGATTCTGAAGGCGTACTTCAAGAAAGTCTGTTTTTACCTCTAACTTTTATCTGTCTAGCTTTATCAGTAACTTTTTATGCTTCATCACTAATAATGCAGGTAAAAACGAGACTAACCCATAATTAAAGCCATTAACGCTTATTCTACGATAGCATCATCAACTAAGCTCAACCCTTCATCTACATCAAACGTTAGCCTATGAGCACTTGAGTTGATTTCTTTATCTTGGTCAGCCTGTGTTGGATACTGACGTATAGTGACATCAACAGTCTTTTTTCCATCATAATCTATCGCAGTCAGTGTACTGTACTTACCTAAGAGCTGTTGCCCGTATTGGTTGATGTCATTAGTACGGTAATCTAGCTCAAAAGCACCTAGATAGAGTGCGCTACTAGGTAGATCAGGGCTATCCAGACTGGATTTTTTATCCGTATCAGGATTGGTATTCGTTAAAGTATAAGGCGCAACAAACTTAAAAATGTTCTTATCATTTGAAATATTCAACGCAGTGATATTAGTATAGTCAAGCCATGCTGCATAATGTTCATTGTTTGACAGGACGCCGTTTACATAAGGCTTTTCATTTTTACTAGTGCTCAACTTGGTAAACTCTGTCAATTGGATTTGATTCTTATGATCGGGAAAAGTGATATAAAATGACTTATCAACATCAATATTGAATAACTTTTTCATGACACTAGGGGACTGTGTTTCTAGTGATGTCTCTAATGCCTTGTCAGTTTTTTGGCAACCGGTTAGCGCGGATAAGGCTGCTAATAAAATGATTGAGCTGAGTTGTAAAGTCTTCATGGCATCTTCTTAAGTTTATTCACTACTTGAGTCATTTAAATGACTGTTTTTTAAATTGAGCACAGACCCTAATAGGCATTAAAAGATATCATGTAAAAATGGGCAACGTTGTTTTATTAACCACTTTTCTCACTGATAAGTGGGTATGTATGTCTTTAACGCTAGTCAGCTTATGCAACTTACGCGTAAAATCTTCATAACCATTGAGGTCTGCGCTGACTACTTCCAATAAGTAATCATAAGGACCCGAGACCACATGGCCATTGATGACTTCGTCCATCTCAGATAACGCATTTTCAAAAGCGATAATTGACGCTTCTTGATGATTATTGAGACTGACTTCTACAAAAAAGCTCATCTTAATGCCAGCTTTCACTCTACTGACGTTCGCTTGGTAACCCTCTATATAGGATTCATCTTCTAAACGTTTCAGGCGCCTGGCACAAGGTGAGGGTGACAGACCAATGCGCTCGGCTAATTCAGCTGTTGATAAGCGTCCTTCTTTCTGAAGCACTTCCAAAATATGACGATCGATTTTATCCATGTATTGCCTTTCTAGTGTTTTAAGCCAATAATCCTATATTATTTGGTATTATCCACTAAATAACTATAGATTTACAATAAAAGAATAGAGATAAAAGCGCGATGTTTGATTGATAATTAGGTTTTGTATACAAGCTTAAGATATCGACATGAATACAATCTTTCAATCCTCTCCGCGCAAAAGCACCTTATTTGCAATGTCTCCGCTAGCGAAAGGCTATGTGGCTATGATTGCCGTGCTACTTATTTGGTCAGGCTTTGCATTGACGGTCCGAGCTATTGGTGGGTCATCGCTAACTATTGCTGATGTCATGCTCATTCGATTTAGCGTACCATTACTTTTACTGACGCCTTGGGCATATTCCAGTTTAATGGAGATTAAAAGTATCAAATGGATTGATGTTTTATTTATATTATTCGGTGGCGTTCCCTTTCTGTTGCTAGCTTCCTTTGGCGCAAAAACTGCTCCTGCTGCTTACGTGGGTACTATTTTGACAGGGACGCCAGTATTCTTTGCTGCCCTCTTGT
This sequence comes from uncultured Psychrobacter sp., assembly GCF_947495825.1. Classification (GTDB taxonomy): domain Bacteria; phylum Pseudomonadota; class Gammaproteobacteria; order Pseudomonadales; family Moraxellaceae; genus Psychrobacter. Next base: position 168,377 of record NZ_CANMAH010000007.1, on the reverse strand, counting down.
CTTTTATTCTTTATCGTCAAAAGATCTCGTTAAAGAAATTTTTGGCATTCATACTGATTCTATTTGGTGTAGCCGCTATGGTTGTAGGGAATGCAGGGTTTCCACCTAAAAGCTTGCTACATGGCGTGGCCTTCTTATTGCTTGCAAGCTTGGTCTGGGCAGGTTATACCTTGGGTCTAAAAAATACGAAGTTGAGTCCAATAGCGGTGGCTATCGTACTTTCTTACACATCATTTTTGATAGTATTAGTGATGGTTTTGGCTGGCATTTTAAAGACAAATCTAGGGGTCGTTTCTTTTGACGACGCGCTACCTTTTATCTTAGTACAAGGCGTTGGTGTTGGGGTGGTCTCAACCATTGGGTTTTCTTATGCAGTCAACAAACTGGGCTCTATTCGCACCTTGCTGCTTGGCTCCTTGTCTCCTGGACTGACCGCCTTACTTGCAGCGTTGATACTCCATGAGCCTTTAACAATAGTAGTGGTATGCGGCATAGTGTTAAGCTCAATTGGCGTTATTTTATCTAATCGAGTGAAGTAAATGAAAACCAGTAAGCTATGCTAAAAAACCGTAGAGCTGATTTTAACAAACGAACAATTTTTGGTTTGATTATTATCGTTGAGCTATATAACTAAAATCTCCCAAGTTAATATCTATAGATTTGACAGTACAGGTCAGTTCGATGCCTGTATAGCGTACCGATGACGAATAGTGTATGTATGATAGGTACATCATGAAGTACACTGCAACTATTTCAGCGATTTAAAATATTGAGACTATTAGCCTGTAGCCTAAGATTCAAATCCTTATTAGGGAACTAAACCCTCAACCCTCTTCACCCAATTAAACGCCTCTAAAATCCGCATCCATTGCTCATCAAACCCCGCTGTTATCAGCAAAGGCTCACCGGTGACGGGATGACTAAACGCTAAACGCTGCGCATGCAGCAGCATCCGCGTACACTCATATTGACTACGAAAAAATCGATTGTGCCGACCGTCACCGTGGCTAGTATCGCCTACTATAGGATGAAATAGATGTTTCATATGTCTGCGCAGCTGATGCTTACGCCCTGTCTCGGGTATCAAACGCATAAGACTATAGCGGCTGGTGTCATGCTTTCTTGATACCGCAAATGGCAGCTCGATTTGTGCCAGACATTGCCAATGGGTCACTGCTTCTTGTGCAGGCTTGTCCAAATTGGCAAACTTGTCAGCGATGGCATCGGGCTTAAAACTTAATGCATAATCAATACTACCTTGCTCTGACATAAAGCCGCGCACCACGGCTAAATATTGCTTGGTGACTTGACGCTCCGTAAACGCCTCGGTCAGACTGCGCGCCACAGCAGCGCTTTTAGCAAAGAGCAATACCCCTGAGGTCGGTCTATCCAGTCTATGTACTGGAAAGACATGACAGCCTACCGCATCACGGGTCATCTGCAAGGCAAAGCGTGTCTCGCCCTTATCCAGCCAACTGCGATGCACGAGTAGACCTGCCTCTTTATTGATCGCTACCAAAAATTCATCCTCATAGAGGATCTCTATTTGGTCAGCGTTGCTATTTTCGATGTCCATATTCATATTCGTGTCTTTAATGCCCATACTGTAGAGACTATCATTGTATATCTACTGTCTTTTATACATATCGTTTTTACCGCATTTATAACGGCATAACCATGCATTAATGTAAAAAAACTATTATGTTATTAAACTATAAAGAGAGGGAAATTAGCTGTAAATCATTACTTATCATACTAAATGTAGATAATTATTTTGAACTAAAAGAGAAGTTAAGTGGGCAAATCCTAAGTAGTATTGCTCAGTATAATGAGAGTTTTCTATCTATAGTGTATTCCATTGATTGTTAATTTTTAACCCCTTCTATTAATATCTAGCATGCTACCTTTTCAATATATTTATACATTAATACATGAGTCTCTTTATCCTTATTTAAGACTATACAAGCATATCTAGGCTTAAGTCATCGTCTTGTCATATTACCTTCATCAAAATGTCATAACTAATGACTACACTGCTGACCTATCCAAGATAAGTACTAAAACTTTTATGCGATTAGGTGAGTGGATATGTTAGAGCTCAGGCAAGTGACCAAGAAGTACGATGATAAAGTGATCTTTGAAGATATATCACTAAAAATCAATAAAGGAGAGATCGTCTCGATATTGGGGCCATCAGGTTGCGGCAAGACCACCTTGTTGCACATGATTTTGGGCCTGACGGATATCAGTGGCGGCAGAATCGCCTACAATGGCGAAGATATTACCCGAGTGCCGATGAAGCACCGTGGGTTTAATATTGTCTTTCAAGATTATGCTTTATTTCCCAATCTCAATGTCAAACAAAACATCGAATACGGCCTACGTAATAACCCTCATCTTAGCACAGCGCAAGAGGTCGATGAGCTGATCGATCTGCTCGATATCCGAGATCATCTCAACAAGCGCATTAGCCAGCTCTCTGGCGGCCAAAAGCAGCGTGTGGCACTGGCACGTACGCTGGTCACCAAACCTAAAATACTGCTACTCGATGAGCCGCTCTCTGCCCTCGATGGCGTGATCAAAGAAACCATCAAACAGCGTATTCGTGAGATTGCGCTGCGCTATGAGCTGACCACCCTCATCGTGACCCACGACCCAGAAGAAGCCATGACGCTATCTGATCGTATTTTGTTGTTGTCAGATGGCAAGGTGGCACAGTTTGCCAAGCCAACTGACATCATCTGCAACCCCGCCAATGGCTTTGTCACCAACTTCATTCTCAATCAGCTCAATATCAAACGCCGCAACATCCTAAGCCTGTTTGCAGATGGTCATGCGCCAGTGGACCCACTGAGCAAATACACGCAAACCCAAAACCATGAACGGTATGCCGCTGCTGCGCCCCAACACACTGCGCCTGCCCGTACTCTTGGCTCTTCGGATCAGCAAACATCAGCAGATACCGCCACCAGCCAGTCGTTAAAAGCCGATGGTTAAGCTTTGAGCATGGAGCGCCACCGATAAGTAATAGCGTGGCTAAAGCTCTGATAGCCGTACGGACTGGCATTTTTATCAAATAAAACGTGAATCATTTGATGGTTTTGGATGTTTATGACGCTTAATAACCCGCCCCAAATAAAAGCCATTTGGCTCTTTGTGACGATACTGTTTGTCGTTTTCCTATTTGTACCCTTGGCCAAAATGCTGATGCTGTCCTTAAATGTGGGTGATGGCATTGGTTTGGATAACTATCAAAGCATGGTGAGTAGTGACGGTTTTCAGCAGGTGTTGTTCAATAGTTTTTTTGTGGCGACAATCAGTGCGTTTAGCGCTACAACTCTTGCTTTTGTCTTAGCTTATACCGTGCACTGGACGCACTTGCCCACAGGGTTTAAAAAGACCATCAAGCTTGCCGCCTTGTTGCCGATGTTGTTGCCGACCGTGACTTACGGCTTTGCCATTATCTATACCTTTGGCAAGCAAGGTTTATTAACTCAAATACTCGGTTTTCAGCTGTTTGAAAACATCTATGGTTTTCAGGGAATGTGGCTTGGCTACACCATTTATACCTTGCCGATTGCCTTCTTATTACTCAATAACACTTTTCAGTATTTGGATAAAAAGTTTGTGATCGTCTCAGAGCTGATGGGCGACTCGCCTTTGCGCCAGTTTGATATGACCGTCATGCGTCCGCTAATTGGCACTTTTGCTGCGGCGCTGATTCAGTGTTTCTTTTTAGCCTTTACTGATTTTGGTATCCCAGCGTCTATCGGCGGGCAGTACAAAGTCATCGCAATCGAGCTTTATACTCACATACTAGGGGCGTCACCATCGTTTGAAAAAGGGGCGGTGGTTGCTTTGTTTATGCTTATCCCTTCAGCGCTCAGCATTCTACTGCTCTGGTATGTCGCGCGCTTTAACGTTCGCTATGATACGGCCGAGCCTATCGACTTGCCAGCGACACCGATTAAAGACCGTATCTTGGCAGTATCGTCGAGCGCTATCTTATTGTGTTTGCTGGCGGTATTTGCCGTGATCTTTATCATTCCATGGGTCAAGGTATGGCCCTATCAAATGCAGTTTAGCACTGATACGGTGAGTCAGGTTTTGACATCGACCAACCTGATGCGAGTCTACAAAAACTCGCTTATCGTTGCGGTTTTGACGGCGGTCTTTGGCATCTTGATTACCTATTTTTCAGCCTTATTAGGCGAGCGCACCCGCTTATTTAAGGTCGGTAAGTTTGGTATCGAAAGTGCGGCGCTAGTGACCAATACGGTGCCAGGGATGGTCGTGGGTATCGCTTATCTGATGGTGTTTTCGGGCACGGCAATCGCCAATACTATTTTTATTATCGTGATAAGTAACATCATTCATTATTTTGCGACGCCTTACCTGATGAGTAAAAACGCATTGGCCAAAATGAACTTAGGTTGGGAGACCACAGCCAGTTTATTGGGGGATTCGTGGTTGACGTCGTTGCGTCGCATCGTGCTACCCAATTCCTTTTTTACGTTAATTGAGGTCGCCTCGTTTTACTTTATCAGTGCCATGGTGACAATTAGTGCTGTGATCTTTATCTCTGGGGCCAAAACCATGGTACTCACCACCAAAATTGTTGAGCTGCAGCATTTTGCCCGCTTTGATGAGATTTTTATCTTATCACTCATGATATTACTGACCAATATCTGTGCACTGTCGTTGTTTGCTCTGATGCGCCATTTATATAGCAGACGTCTTTATGGCCACAAAAAAGCGCCCAACCAAGCGTTGGCGACATAAGCGTGAGTGCCCTTATCGCTAAAAACAAGATCGTTAAAAAAATAAAAATTCTTTAAAAATCAATAAAACCAATAGGAAACACAATGTTATTAGTCAAAAAACTGGCGATAAGCCTGATGTGCGGGATGGTACTGGCAGGCTGTAGCTCAGCGTCCTCAAGCGATAGCGCCAGCGCAGAAGAGGTCATTATTTATAGCAATGCCGATCAAGAAGCTGTAGAAGTCATGCAAACGGTGTTGGACGCAGCAGGGTACGAAGGTCAGTACATCCTTCAGTCCTTTGGCACAGGAGAGCTGGGCGGGCGTTTATTAGCGGAAGGCAAAAATACAGAAGCGGATCTGGTCACCATGAGTGCGTTTTATTTAGAGAGTGCGCAAGCTCGCCATTCGATGTTTCAAGAAATTGACTTTACTCTCAATCCTAAAGAAGCTGTCCCTAATTACTACGCACCGATTTTAAGCTTTGCTGGGGCGATTATTTTAAATACGCAAGAGATGGCCACGCAGCAGCTTCCAAAGCCGACCAGTGTCAAAGATTTGGCAAAACCCATCTACAAAAACAAAATCGCCATGGTAGATCCAAATGGCTCATCGACGGGCTGGCTGTTTGTACAAGATATCACGGCGACATATGGCATGGCGGATAAAGGGCAGGTCATTATGAATCGCATCCGGCAAAACGCTGGGCCAAACTTGGAGCTATCAGGCTCCGGCCCGCTCAAAAAAGTTATGGCAGGTGAGGTACCCATTGGCTTTGGCATGCGGCATCAAGCCGTGGCTCACAAGGCGGCAGGGCTACCTATCGACTACATCGACCCAAGCGAAGGCAGCTATACGCTCAGTGAAGCCGTGGCCGTCCTCGATAAAGGCGCAGACACCAATCCAAACGCCATGAAGATGGCCGAAATCATCGTCAAGCAAGCACGGCCGCAGCTGCTAGAGATATATCCAACAGTTGTCTATGAGGGTGAAACGGTCGCACCCGACAATCAAATAAACAATGTCAAAACCTATGCAGAGCCACTCACCGCTGAGCTACTGGATAAACACAGGGCGTTTTTTCACGATCAGACCAGTTAGGCCTTTTTTAAGCAAAAAGTTTTTGTCATTTAGATCCTGAACCCAAAAAAAGCCTTTATTAACCTTTGGGCTTTGCGCGGGCCATTCATTTTGCTGTTAATACCCATTCATATTTAGGAGTCGCTAAGGTGCAGTCAACAGGCAAATTATCTGAAAAAAAATACGATGTGGTCGTCGTCGGAGGCGGTATCATCGGCCTCGCTAGCGCTTACGCCGCTGTCAAAAAAGGACTCAGTGTGGCACTGGTTGAACGCGAGGCACAAAATAAAGATGCATCGGTGCGTAACTTCGGTTTTATCACCGTCAGTGGCCAAAAAAGCGGCGCACACTGGCAGCGAGCGAGGTATACCCGTGATGTATGGACAGATATTGCGCCCAAAGCGGGTATCGATATAGAGCATAGCGGCCTGCACATGCTCATTCAGCGTCCAGAAGCGATGGACGTGGCTGAAGCATTTTTAAAGACACCGATGGGGGCCGATTGTCAGTTATTGAGCCAAGCTGAAATCACAAAACAGGCGCCTTATCTTCATCAAGGGCTGGGGGTGCTATATAGCCCTCATGAGCTTAGAGTCGAGTCCAAGACCGCCATTGGCAAGTTGGCGACGTGGCTGCAGCAGGCTCATGGCGTGGATTTTTATAACCAGACCAGTGTGCAGTTAGTTGAGCTGCCCAAGGTGTATACCAGTCGCGGTACGCTGACGGCAGAGCACTGCGTGGTCTGTCCAGGGGCTGATTTGTATAGCTTGTATCCTGAGACGTTGGCACAGGCGCAGGCCAAGCTTTGCACGCTCAATATGCTGCGTGTCATGCCCAAACAAGCCTTCACGCTCAATGCCGCAGTGATGTCGGATCTGAGTTTTGCTCGCTACGATGGGTTTGCCCAATTGCCCGAAGCAAAAGGGCTTATCTCACTGCTGGACAAGGTACAAGCTGCTGAGCGTCAGGCAGGTGTGCATCTGATCGTGGTGCAGTCTGCTGATGGCTCTCTTATCATCGGCGACAGCCATGACTATAGCGACAGAGAGCTGCCTTTTAGAGATGTGCGCATTGATGAATTAATTATTAATGAGTGCCAAAGAGTGCTCAATATCGGTGACATGGATATCGTCCAGCACTGGCTGGGTGTCTATCCGAGTGGTGAGGATGTGGTGTTTAAAGCTGCCCCAGAAAAGGGCGTAGTAGTTGGCTCTGTCACAGGAGGCACGGGCGCCTCGACAGGCTTTGCCTTTGGTGAAGAGTTGATTGATTTGGTATTGGAGTCAAAACAATGAGTACAGACATGATGAGTATCAAAGATAAGTTCGATAATATTAGACTGTGTGTTTTTGATATGGCTGGTACCACGGTGGATGAAGACAATCTGGTCTACAAAACCGTGTGCACTGCTATCAATCAGACGCTAACTGCTGATGATAAAAAAGTAGATCTTGCGACTTGCTTAGCGATTGGTGCAGGTAAAGAAAAGCAGCAAGCGATCCACGACATACTGAGCGAGTTAGACCTTGCGGCTGCCGATGTCGAGCGTCTGACAGCGGCAGCATTTAAAACATTTAAAACCCAGATGGCGACAGCCTATAGCGCACAGACGTTGTCTGCCTTTGATGGAATACAGGCTTTGTTTGATGCCTTAAAAGCTAGTGGCAAAAAAGTGGTGTTAAATACGGGTTATGACTCATATACTGCCAACAATATATTGGCTATTTTAGGCTGGTCTGTGGGCCGTGAGATCGACGCCTTGATCACAGCGGATGATGTGCGCCATGGGCGTCCTGCGCCAGATATGATCACGCTTGCTATGGCAAAGTTTGGAATCAAAGACCCAACGCAAGTACTCAAAGCCGGCGATAGTGGTATCGATATCGAAGAAGGCAAAAACGCCAATTGCAGTTTATGTATCGGGGTCTTGAGCGGTGCACAGACCAAAGCACAGCTTGAGCGGCATGCGCCAGATATGGTGCTGGAGAAATTGACTGACTTGGCTGAATTGATTTAGCCGCTTAGGTAGTTATAGCTGATGTAGTAAACGATTGATAACGTATTGAAGGCTCCATTACGATAGAGCTTGTTTTGTTTGCATTATTTTAAAAAATTCTCCGCCATCTGTTTTGTATAAGATAGCGGAGGATTCGTCATTTTACTGTAGTATTTACTTTAAAATCAATATCTTAAGTTATTCGACTGTGACACTCTTGGCCAAGTTACGTGGCTGATCGACGTCTGTGCCGCGCATCACCGCTACATGGTACGACAACAGCTGTACAGGCACACTATAAACGATCGGTGCTAGTATTTCGCAGACATCCGGTACATATACTACGTGCAATCTATCTTCCGCTACCATTTGACTGGCTTCACTAGCGAAGACAAACAGCTCGCCATGGCGCGCATGCACCTCTTGCATGTTGGCTTTGAGCTTATCGAACATGCTGTCTTTTGGTGCAAGTACGACGATCGGCATATCTTTATCTACCAATGCCAATGGACCATGCTTAAGCTCACCTGCCGCGTAGCCTTCAGCGTGGATATAAGAGATTTCTTTTAACTTAAGCGCGCCTTCTAAGGCAATTGGGAACTGCAAACCGCGACCCAAGAATAGACAGCTCTTCTTCTCTTCAAAGCTTTCGCTCATCGCTTTAATGGGTGCATCAAGCTTTAGGCTGGCATGAAGCTGACCCGGTAGCTTATGTAAGTTTTCTAACAACGATGTCAAACGCTCATTATCGATACGCTGTTGTACGACCCCAATCTTTAATAATAATAGCACTAGCGCGACAAGCTGAGTGGTAAAGGCTTTGGTAGAAGCCACACCAATTTCAGGCCCTGCAAGCGTTGGTAAGAAGATATCCGTCTCGCGTACTAGCGATGACGTTGGCACGTTACATAGTGCCAAACTGACTAGCCCTTCTGGTTTGTGCTTTTGGATCTCGCGTAGCGCCGATAAAGTATCGGCTGTTTCACCAGATTGTGAGATACAAACGACGAGCGAATTATCGACGACGACAGGATTACGATAACGGAACTCGCTTGCGATTTCGACCGAGCAGGGCAGGCGTGTTAAATTTTCAAACCAATACTTTGCGACCATACCTGCATGATAGCTGGTACCACAAGCGAGTACTTGAATGTGTTTAACACCAGCAAGCTTAGTTTCATGACGGTCTAAAAAGTCATCGCGTAGTTTGGCTGTTTCTCCATTATCTACCGCCATCTCAACCGTACGAGCGACCGCATCTGGCTGCTCATAGATTTCTTTGAGCATATAATGCTTAAATTCACCTTTGTCTGCATTGTGCTGCTTGGCATCTATCTCATGAACTTTGCGACTGACTTCTACGCCATCTGCATAAACACGAATTTGCTCACGCGTAATATTGGCAATATCACCTTCTTCAAGATACATAAAGCGGTTGGTGACGGGCAATAGTGCTAACTGATCTGAAGCGATAAAGTTCTCGCCGATACCCACACCGATGACCAAAGGTGAGCCCAAACGTACAGCAATCAGCTCTTCTGGACTATCTACATGGACGATCCCAAGGGCAAATGCACCATGTAATAACGGTGTAACCGTACGAACGGCTTCTAGTAGATCAGATGTTTTTTGATAAACATCATTGATCAGATGCGCGACTACTTCGGTATCTGTCTGCGAGGTAAACTCATAACCTTTGGCAATCAAATCTTCTTTTAGCTCAGCATAGTTTTCGACAATACCATTATGAACGACAGCGATCTTACCTGAGACATGCGGATGCGCGTTACGTTGTGCAGGCTCGCCATGCGTGGCCCAGCGTGTATGCGCAATACCAATATGACCATCAAAGTTCGCTGGGTCATTAGCAACTGCATTAACCAATGCCAATACTTTGCCTACTTGACGTTCACGATGTAATTCGCCATTACGAACGACAGTCAAGCCAGCAGAATCATAGCCTCGATATTCCAAACGTTTGAGACCTTCGAGTAAAATATTAGCGATATTACGCTCAGCAACTGCGCCTACAATTCCGCACATAGCTATTCCTTAAGTTAGATTTATAATGATGTTTGATGTTGAACAAATAAAGTATAAATAAGATTAAATTTAAAATAGTGTATATAACACAGTAGTTTGTGAACGCTTTCTAAGTATTCACAAATGATTTAGCATATAAGCCATATTATTAAGCAGCACCACAAAATTGCCATGCTGCTTAAGTGAATCAAAATCTGAGTACTAAGGGCTTAACTTTAATCCCACTACTATTAGTTGTTTATTTCGTAATTAACTATTTCGACTTTTTAGTTGGACGTTTAAAATCTGCTTTTTGTACCTGACGAGCACGGCCTAAAGCCAAAGCATTACTATCGACATTCTCTGTAATTACAGATCCTGCCGCAACCACAGCAGTATCGCCGACCGTTACTGGAGCGACCAAGCTCACATTAGAGCCAACGAAAGCGTTATCTTCAATAATAGTTTGCGACTTATTCACGCCATCATAGTTACAGGTAATGACCCCAGCGCCGATATTGACACTTGTGCCGACGGTCGCGTCACCAACATAACTTAAATGATTGACTTTACTACCATGACCGATAGTCGACTTTTTAATCTCAACAAAGTTACCAACTTTACTGTTGTCAGATAATACGGTGTCAGGACGTAAGTTTGCAAAAGGCCCAACATCGACACCAGCACCGACTTCAGCGCGATCAAGTACGCAGTACGGTTTGATATGACAAGCATTGCCAATCTGGGTATTTTTGATAACACAACCAGCTTCGATGTATACATTGTCACCCAAAGTACAGTCGCCCTCGAATACCACACCGACATCGACGAATACGTCTTGACCTACGCTTAGCGTACCACGTATATCGACGCGAGTTGGATCAGCAAACTGTACACCTGCTTCTTGCAGGTCAGCGACTAACTTTTCTTGCCACGTACGCTCTAAGCTGGCTAATTGTTGACGGTTGTTAACCCCCTCAATCTCAAACGTATGTTCAGGCTCGATTGCGGCAATCGTCACACCATCAGCAACCGCCATTTTGACGATATCGGTCAAATAGTATTCTTGTTGCGCATTATCATTTGATAATTCAGGCAAATATTTATGAAGCAGCGCATTATCAACGCAATAAATGCCACTGTTAATCTCTTTTATATTTTGTTCATCGGTACTAGCGTCTTTTTGCTCAACGATGGCTTCAACCTTCCCTGCAGCATCACGCTTAATACGACCTAAACCAAATGGATTGTCTACTGTCAAAGTCAACATCGACATGCCATTAGTGTTCGCCGTTTGTAGGGTCGTTAAAGTCTGACAGCTTACCAATGGCACATCACCATATAAAATAAGGCTTTGACCGTCTTTTGGTAGTTGCTCTAAAGCAACTTTAACAGCATGACCTGTCCCTAGCTGCTCCGTCTGCGCAACCCACGTAATTGGTAGATGCGCGTATTGACTGTCCATTGCTGTTTGTACTTGGTCGCCGCCAAAACCATAAACCACAATAGTCTTAGTAGCAGACAGCTCATCACAAGTATCTAGGACGTGTCCTAATAAAGGTTTGCCTGCTAATGTCTGCAAAACTTTTGGCTTAGCAGACTGCATACGCGTGCCTTTTCCGGCAGCAAGGATAATCACAGAAAGGGAATTTGTCATAAGTACTCTATAATAGGTGTAACAGAATATGATAGGATTATAACGCAATTGTCGAGAAAAACATATTCATTTAAGTGAATATTACAACGCTTTGTTATCGTTAAGTTTATAGTAATGAGGTAGTTTGTAACATCGTGCGTTTAATGAGCAGCTGTTTATATCAGCATGCCAAGCATTACGATCACCCATACAGCTGCAGCCATAATCCCAGCGATAATGTCATCAAGCATGATACCAAAACCGCCTGATACCTTTTTATCTGCCCAACCGATTGGTGGTGGTTTAATAATATCAAAGAAGCGAAAAAGTACAAATGCAATGACAAGCGCAATGATAGACAAGCTTTGTGAAATATCTTGCCAGAAATTTGCAACAGTAATACCTGTATAAGAAAAAGGCAACAGAGTAATCCACATACCCGCCCATTCGTCCCAAACAATATGTGGGTTGTCGTGACCGCCCATTAGGGTAGAGGTTCTGCCGCATATTGAATTACCAACGACACAAGACAATATAGTGATTATCAAAAACGGTAAAAAGCCTAAGCTCATGAGCGGTATCGCAACGATTAATCCACCAACCGTCCCCCAAGTGCCTGGAGCGCGGCGCGGCAGGCCACTGCCGAGACCAATACCAAGCCAATAAACCACACGATCAAGCATGCTGGCATTTGTTGGTAGCGGTGGGCAGTCGTTTGCTTTACGAATATTGGGCTTAGATAGGTCATGATCGGTCATGGATTAACCTGTAAAATGTTGGTAACCAGTAAGAGTAGGCCAGGTAGTAAAGGGGGCAGGGTGCGTAGGCGTGACTGGCTGTCCTTGATAAAACAGCTTGGGACGCAGGTTTATGGAGGTTTCTCTCCTCGCGTCTTCAGCGGGTATCACCTCACCAATACAGATCACAGGTGTGTTGCTGCTATCAATAGGCGGCATAATATCAGCGGGCAAAGTAAAGGCCAGCTCATAGTCGTCACCGCCTGCCAGCTGGCATAGTAAGCGTTCAGACAAATCCACGCTTGCTAACGCTTGGCTGTTCGGTAGTTGCTCTAAATTAATACGCATACCAACCGAGCTTTGCTCGCAGATGTGGCCAAGATCTTGGTATAGGCCATCTGAGATATCAATCATCGCCGTTGCACCAATCTGTGCCAGCGCCGCACCTAAAGTGATACGCGGCGTGGGCATGTGCAAACGGTGGGCAAGCTCTAGACCTTGGCTGCTATCAGGATGCTGCAGCGCATACGCGGCATCACCAAGAGTCCCTGATACATAGACTTTGTCACCGACGCTAGCGCCTGAGCGATAGACGGCTGGCATATCGGCGGGCAAGACCCCTTGCGCGCTAACGCTTAGCACTAAGTTATCGCTGCGCGTAGTATCACCACCGATAAGTGTCACGCCAAACAGCTGGCAGGCATGAAATAAGCCCTTAGAAAAGTTTGTGAGCCACGTTTCAGTTGCCAAGCGCTCAGGCAATGCCAATGCCAGTAACATACTGTGCGGCGTCGCACCCATCGCAGCGATATCTGAGACATTGACAGCCACTGCTTTATAACCAATTTGAAAAGCTAACTCGTTAACTTGGCTCCAATCAGCACTAAAGTGCCGACCTTGTACCAAGGTATCGATACAGCTGACCAAGCGCGCGCCTGCGGGCAATGCCATTACCGCTGCATCATCGCCAATGCCTTTTTCGACATCATCAGATAAAGGTTGGGCCGCCTGCATCTGAGTAAATATGCGCTCAATCAGCTCAAATTCATTCATGGCTAATCTTTACTTTTTTCGTCTGGATTGACAAGGTTTGAGTCATGTAGCCCAACATCGGCTGAGGTACTGCCTGCTACAGGCTTGCTTTCAGTATCGTCATGTGTTTGCGCGCTGCTTTGTTCCATACGCTGCTTTTTGCTGGTATTAAACTCATTAATATTTGCTCGAGCTTTATTAGAACGCTCACGTTTGACAGTGGCATTATTGGCGCTGATACGCGGTTTGCTTGACGCTGTTGGCGTGTCATCCGTAGCAGTTTGCGCCGCGTCTTTATTGCTATCGATGCTCTGTGCTTTTGGCTTATCTGATTGGTCTGCTGTTTGAGAAGGGCGACGACTGGCTTTGCTGTCTGCTTGCACTTCGATGGCACGTAGCTCGGTAGCCATTTTATCAAGTACCGCATTAATCAGCTTATGCGCGTCAGTAGCACCAAAATGATTGTTAAGCTTCATCGCTTCATCCAATACCACTTTATATGGAATCTCTAAGCGGTGTTGTAGCTCATAAGCACCAATCAATAAAATAGCATGCTCAACGGTATCTAATTTGTCGATGCCGCGATCGAGATGCTGACTAATAAGCGCATCTAGCGCTTCGATTTGCTCTGGAATATCACGCATCATTTCATGATAGTAGCCAATATGGACGGTATGCATGGCGTTGGTCGCACGGGTACGGGCAGCGATATCGTGCGGCGCATTGTCCTTCCAGCCAAGCTTGCCGTCTATATCGAAACGGCGGTCGGTGACCAGCCATTCGTATAGGCCTTGCATGGCAAAACGTCTGGCTTTGCGCACAGCGGTATGGCTGGTCTTATAAGAAGACTCACTCATATCAAAGGTTTGCTCACCAGCACTGCTGCTTGCGATACGAGTCGCTTCAGCTTGTTCGTCATTGGCTTGTGCGGTTTTTGCAGCGTTAATGGCGCGCTTGAGTTGGTCAGTCATAGGGGGTCAATACCTAGGTTTAAAGAGCATAAAAATGTTAAATAGTAATCGGCTGGCGGGCGATGCCAGTCGAGTTTTTAGCAATAAATTGAGTTATGTTCGAAACAACAAAATAAACGCTGTTAAAAAATGTGATTCTCTGTACGGTTCTCAGTACCGTATAAACAGCCATGCGCTAGGGTTTTGTCCCAGCATTTAAGCTGATTGTCGTTTTTAGTACTATTTTTCTAGCATTGTCGTTTTGAGCATTATAGCTTGCGCTGGGTTAATAGTGATAACCCAGCCTACACAAATAAAGTAAATAACGCTTGTATCAAAATAAAGTGATGGCTTTTTAAAAAAGCTTAAGCGTCATCACTACTATCATAGTCATCATCAACATCTAATTGTGATAAAACCGCTAGCATCTCAAGCACCACCATCGCTGCTTCCGAGCCTTTGTTACCCGCTTTGGTGCCCGAGCGCTCAATCGCCTGCTCAATACTATCGGTGGTGATGACGCCGTTGGCGACAGGGATATTATAATCAATCGCAACGCTGCTAAGACCCTTTGCAGACTCGCTAGCGACAAAGTCAAAATGTGGCGTGCTACCACGGATGATCGCGCCTAGCGCAATGATGGCATCAAAACGATCAGACTCAGCGGCACGCTGGGCGACAAGGGGTAGCTCAAAGGCACCTGGTACACGAATCACAGTGATGTTGCTGCCCAATACGCCATGACGTAGTAGGGCATCGATAGCACCGTCGACTAATGACTCAACGACAAACCCATTAAAACGGCCAACGACGATACCGATACGGGCCTCTTCGTTTTGGTGTAAGTTGCCATCGATATGGGTGATGTCATTGCGCTGCTGCTGTAAGTTTGACATAAGAGAATCCTTTGAGTAAGTAGCATTTTAAGCAAAATTTTTGTATAAAATCTCGATTGTTTTCAATAGTTAACTGACAAAAATAAATAAGTAGCGCTATGATAACATTTTTTGTCAAGGCGTTTGTATTTTACAAGCGTATTACAGGCGCATGGATATGCCTTGTGCTGCCATATAGGCTTTGGCCTCCGATACGGTGTATTCGCCAAAGTGAAAGATACTGGCAGCCAGCACCGCATCGACGCCGCCTTCTAGGACGCCTTCGGCCAAATGTTGCAGGTTACCCACGCCGCCTGAAGCAATAACGGGGATATTAACGCGGCGGGTAATCTCACGCATCAGCGCCAAATCATAGCCTTTTTTGGTGCCGTCACCGTCCATCGAAGTAACGAGTAACTCGCCAGCACCCAGATCGGCCATCTTGCTTGCCCAAGCGACAGCATCAATGCCAGTCGGTTTGCGCCCGCCATGGGTAAAAATCTCCCAGCGCGGGGTGAGGATGCCGTCCACCTCTATATCAGCCACACGTTTGGCATCGATAGCGACGACGATACATTGATTGCCAAATTTTTGCGCCGCCTCTCCGACGAACTCAGGCGTGAAAACTGCTGCTGAGTTAATCGCCACCTTGTCCGCGCCAGCATTGAGCAGGTTACGAATATCAGCAATTTTGCGCACGCCGCCGCCAACAGTTAAGGGGACAAACACCGTCTCCGCCATACGCTCGACAGTATGATAAGTGGTATCACGCTCATCGCTGGTGGCAGTAATATCCAAAAAAGTAATCTCATCAGCGCCTTGTTCGTTGTAGCGCTGCGCCACTTCGACAGGGTCGCCAGCGTCTTTAATATCGACAAACTGTACGCCTTTGACCACGCGGCCATTGTCCACGTCCAAACAAGGAATGATACGCTTTGCTAACATAGGGTCTTTCACCTTATAATCAATTCAACCATAAGCGCTAGTCTAGCAAAATCGCTGCCATATCAGGCAGGTTTTCACAAGATTATTATGCTTTTTATGATGGTTTGCTGATGCGCGGGACGATTATTGTCATTAGCGTCCAGATTTATTCTATTTATCTTCTTATCCAATTGCCAAAGTGAGATGTCATGTCCGTCTATACCCAGTTAACTGATGATCAATTTGCCGCCTTTTGCCAACGTTTTGGCGTGTCGTTCGCCCGTGCCATTCCGATTACCCAAGGCATCAAAAACTCTAACTGGTTTATTCAAACGACAGACGATGTCGATGGCGCGCACGCTTATGTGTTTACCTTGTTTGAAGAGCGCCCGCCAGAAGACATCGAAAAAATGGCGGTGATATTAAACCAACTAGATGGCAAGCTGCCAGTCGCTGCCCCGTTGGCGCTGTTAGAATTAGGTGCTGATGATAATGATGATACGGAAAAACGCTATGTCATTCATTATGAAGACAAGGCGATCACCTTGGTGCCGTGCTTGTCTGGCGCGCATCCGCAAGAGACCACGCCTGCGATGTGTCATGAGATCGGCGCGGCGTTAGCGATGCTGCATGAGACTTTGCAAGCGCTACAACCTGCACAAGATTACGGCGTGCCCCTCTATCCGTGGAGCGAGGTGCGCGACCGTGAAATGCAGTTTATGCCAGGCGATGAAGCCAAGCTCATGCGCGATATTTGGCAAGCTTACTCAAACCTACCCCTGACCGACTTGCCAAAAGGCTTGTGTCATCTCGATATGTTTGCTGACAATACGCTATGGGACTTGACTAAAGGGCAGGAAAAGTTAACAGGTCTATTAGATTTTACTGAGGTGAGTGTCGAGCACTATGTGATGGATATCGCCATTACCATCAATGATTTTTGTACCACGTGGGGCGATGCTGAGCAAGGCGAGCTGGTACACTTTGATCGTCGTAAGATGGCAGCGTTTTTAGAAGGATATGAGTCAAAACGCACGCTAAACCGTGATGAAAAGCGTGCATTACCTGTTATGCTTGCCAAAGCAGCGGTGATTTTTTGGCTTTTGCGTCTTAATGTCATTCACTATAACCGTACCGAAGGTCGGACTGGCGACAACATCATGGTCAAAAATCCTGACCTCATGAAGCGCTTAGCGGCTTATCATTGGGCGCATGTTGAAAAAGCGCAAAAGACGGTATTTGTATTATCAAATGATAAGAGCGACAAGCAAATCATTGGCGTATTTAGTGATATCACCCACGCTGAGCAAGCACGTGCTACTTTACGTAATCGTCGTGAGTTGAGCATCAAAGAATATACGCTCGATCAATTGGCGTAAGTTTTTTCTGCTCAATACCATTTTTTGCATCCAAACCACAGAGGTGACCCTATGACCGATCAAGTTGATAACTGGCATAAGCTGGCACGCTATGACACCAATATGCAAGGTGAGCTGCATGCCAATCTACTGCGTAATAATGGCATCACTGTGTCCTTGCAGCCGCTAAGCGCGATGCCAGGGATGAATTCAGGTATTGTGCTGTGGATACAAGATACTGAGCTGGCCCATGCCAGACGTATCTTGGACAGTATCGATACCGACACTGCTGGCGAAGTTTTGCTAGATAATATGAGCGATGCAGAGCTTGGTATTACAACAGCGACACAAGACAATCAGGGTATCGAAGAAAATAAAAACAGCTTAGACAATCAAAGTAATAAAGGCGGTAAAGCATAAATGTGTCAACTCTTAGGAATGAACTGTAATACCCCAACCGATATTGGGTTTAGCTTTGCAGGGTTTCGTCGTCGCGGCGGTATGACTGATAGCCATGAGGATGGTTTTGGTATTGCTTTTTTTGAACGTAGCGACTGCACCAACAATGGCGAGACGGCAAACGACTCAACGGGACTACGCTTGTTTCATGACAATCGCCCAAGCCATCTGTCGCCAGTGGCAGATTTAGTCAACAACTACCCGATTAAGGCCATGAATGTCATCGCCCACATTCGTAAAGCCACGCAGGGACAAAACTGTCTGGCAAATACCCATCCTTTCGTTCGCGAAGTCTGGGGCGAGCAGTGGGTATTTGCCCACAACGGGCAGATGAATAGTGAATTTATCAAGCGCTGTCAGCGTCTGCAAGACAATGGCAACGCCTCGCACTGCCAACCTGTTGGCAGCACCGACTCAGAAATGGCGTTTTGTTATCTGGTCAATCGCTTAAAAAGCACTTTTAAAACCCGTCCTGACGACCAGACGCTGTTTAACTTTTTGACCACTCAGTGCCGTTATTTATCGGCCAATGGCTTGTTTAATTGTCTAATCTCAAACGGCCGCTGGCAATTGGCTTATGCCGGCAGCTTATTGTTTTATCTCACCCGCCAAGCGCCATTTGGCGAAGCGAAACTGGCAGACGATGACTTGGCGATTAACTTTAGCGATGTCACCACCGATACCGATAAGGTGACGATTTTGGTGACCGTGCCATTGACTGAAAACGAAAAATGGCAACAGTTGGCGGTCAATGAATGCTTGATATTCTCTGAGGGTGAGATTATTTATAAAGACAGCCCAAGTCAGCGTAAGTTTTTGACCATTGACGAAGGGATTGCAGTGGCACGTGCGGTAGGGGCGAGTGTTTAGAGTTGGCGCATCGTCAATATCAGCTACAGATATAGTCAGTTCGAAATAAGATCGATATGCTCATATCAACGTGCAACTGGTACAAATTTTCCTTGCTTGCTGTGTCTACGCTGACAGATGCTGCGCAAAATTCATACCAGCTGCACTGTATCGGTTTTACAGTGAATTAACTATATAATCCACAACAACGCTTAAACTTCTCACCCGAGCTGCAAATACACGGCTGCTTTTGGGCGACAGACATAGGAATGGTCGGGTCGAGAAAATACCAACGCGTATCATGATCGGCTTTATTCGCTACCTTTACAAAGGCAGACAACTCATGATGCGCTTGCAAGCCATCAGGCGTTCTAAAATAAGCTTTAAATTCAACCTGCGCGTGCCGTTTGCCAAGTTTTGCTCTGTGTTCTACAACCTCTAATCCTGTCCAATCGGTCTTAGTGGCCCATTCCTCAATTGCTGTCACATCTAGCAAGCTTTGCTGGGCGGGTAAGGTGGTTCTGACGATGTATTCTGGCTTAACTAAGACAAAAGCACTATAACGCGTGCGCATCAGACGCTCCGCCGTTTCTGCCTTGATGTCATCTGCTTCTTTATTTAAAACGCTGTCATGATAAGGCTGACAGCAGTCTTTATAAAGTAGGGGCGCGGTGGTGGTTTCTGACGCGGGGTTGATTTGGCAAGGGCAGGTTTGGAGGGCGGCAGAAGTCGACATAGTGTACTCTCATTATTTATCATTTTTTGCTGGTAGAGGCGGCCTTAACTTAGCCAGCCTTTTATCAATTCTGGCCATAGACCGAGCTTAAGCTTTGCCCAAGCTGCAGGATCACTGACCTGCTGCCAAAAGGCGTCAAACGGCGGCGCTATATATACTAATAACGCCAAAATAACGTACAGCAGCAAATACCACCATTTGTCTTTATGTTGATAAAACTTCATCGCCGTACCCGATGAGCGCTTCATTTTCATATTGGACAAATTGACGCTATATAATTCATCTAGGGCCAAATGCACCATCGCGCCGCCAAATAAAAACAAACCATACAACCAGCTCACCGTTAAGGGCAGGTGCAAAATATCATGGCTTAAATACGTCAGCGCTAATCCCAATATCGCCATATAAGGCACAGAATGGATGACGCCGCGATGCACCGTCATCGTGGTGAAGATATGAAATACTACATAACGCATAAATCCATAGCCTGCCAGCCACAATACCATCAATGCCAATAAACTCAGCTCGCTGCGCCAATGCATCACCAGCCCAAAAGCGAAGACAAAAGAGATGAGGTTAAAGCCAAGCTTAATTGGTGTTGAGTGATCCGAATCCAAGTCTGGCAAGAGGCCGCCGATGGTACCGAGCGCCGCACACATCAAAAACCCAGAGTCATCAACCAGCCCCGCTTTATAGACCGTTAAGCTCAGTGTACCGCTGACCATAAATGCAACATTTAAGTGGGTGTTAAAATTTGCCATAAAAACTCATCAATAAATAGCGCGCGAAAACATCGTTTCGAGCTGCCCGTCTAGCCGTAAAAAAGCGCACCATGATACCATAAGCCGCCCATCGCCCATGAGAGATAGTTTGATATGACTGCCAGTAATCTGCCTCCTTTGCATCGTTTAGATGCGCGTTTTGACAAGCCTTTGCCAAACGATTCGTCTGTACAGACGTCAGCCATAGTTGCCAGCAGACTTGATGACAGCTTTGCTCAGATTGACTGGCGCGCGCCGTGGCTTGGTCATGTGCAGCAGTTAGATGCTATTAGTCAAACTATTACTCAGCTCAGTGCGACAAAAGGCTTGAGCATTAAGTGCGCTAATACTAAAAGCTCTGCTCCTGAGACTCAAGTCCTTGATATCAGCCGTACCCAAAACACGCCAGACATCATTGCTAAAGTATTAAATACCGCATTGCATCAGCAGGCAGCAGCCTTGCAGCAGCGACTGCCACACACCAAGCCTGTATATAACCATAAGGCGCAGACTTTACAGTTTGTCTCACAAGATGCGTTGCCAGAGGGCGAGGCTTACGAAAGCTTTATCGGCAGTAAGGGCAATATCCCGACGCGTGATAACTTACACGACTTATTTAACGGCAGTATTTGGCTGACTTTTCCTAAGACCAAAGCCCTGCTAAACCACTACCATATGCTTGAAATTGAGCAGCAAGGGGTCGGTGCCAGTCGGGGCCGCGTCCGCGATACCATCACTGTGTTTGATGAAAACGGCGCGGTTTTGGTCACCGCCAATCCTAGCATTGGTGAGGCGTTGATTGGCTTTGACTGGCAGGGCAGTTTGGTACAGCCCCGCGCGCAGTGGGATGACCCTATAAGTCCTAGTCCAAAGGCGCAAGCGGCGGTTTATATTTTTGGTCATGCCCTTCTTGAGCAATTAATAGCACCGCGTAAGCCCTTGTGCGCGCATAGTGTGGTCATCAACGTTAGCCAAGATTTCTTTGCCTTGTCAACGCAGCAGCGCATCGCCTTTTTGGATGATAAATTGGCTGATTATATGAATGAATTATTATCAAAGGATGAAGTCACACCGCGTCATTTATCGCCACTGCCTATTTTAGGCGTGCCGCATTTTTGGGCTGAAAATAAAGATCCTAATTTTTATGATGATCCATTTGTCTTTCGTAGTGGTCGCCGCAAAAAATAATAAAAACGAATTTTTCTAACCCCTTATTAATAACCCGCTAACACATTGTTACGGTTACGATTGTGCCACGATTTGACTACGTCTAAGCGTTAACAAAGGCTTTAATATTTGTTATGGTAAAAACAAGTTGATATTAAGTTTTAAAAATACCTTTACAGCTTGTGTTAATTAAAACTTATAGTCGATTGCTTTAGGGTATTACCCTGCATTATTTTTTAGTGTCGAATGTCTTTAGTGCGTGTTGTTTTTAGTGCCTACTTTGACACAGTATTTATTTAATAAATCAATAAACTGTTTAGCCACCATTCAAAACCATAAGTTCATGATAATTTGTGTTCAGGATTTATAACAACGATAAGGAAGCTACCATGAGTGATATCTTTAATGTAAAAGACACCATTTCAGTCGATGGCAAAGAGCATGCCTATTATAGCTTGCCCAAACTTGCCGAGACTTACGACAATATCAATACGCTACCATACTGTATGAAAGTCGTACTAGAGAACCTATTGCGTAATGAAGACGATGGTCAGTCTGTCGGCAAAAACCACATCGAAGCAGTGGCCAACTGGGACGCTGGCGCTGAGGCCTCAAAAGAGATTGCCTTTATGCCGGCCCGCGTGGTGCTGCAAGATTTTACTGGTGTACCATCAGTCGTTGATCTGGCAGCGATGCGTGATGCGGTAGTAGAGCTTGGCGGACGCGCTGAGCAAATTAACCCGTTTATCCCTAGTGAGCTAGTTGTCGACCACTCGGTACAAGTGGATGCTTATGGCCGCGAAGATGCGCTGGATCTGAATGAGAGGATTGAGTTTAAGCGTAATAATGAGCGTTATGAGTTTCTCCATTGGGGCCGAAATGCCTTTGAAAACTTTGTCGTCGTTCCACCAGCGACCGGCATCGTGCACCAAGTCAACCTAGAGTATCTTGCGCGCGTAGTCATGGCAGCAGATGTCGATGGCGAACTGACGGCCTATCCTGACACGGTGTTTGGTACCGACAGTCACACCACGATGATTAATGGTATCGGTGTGCTTGGCTGGGGTGTTGGTGGTATCGAAGCTGAAGCGGCGATGCTTGGTCAGCCGTCTTCGATGCTCATTCCGCAAGTGGTTGGTTTTGAGCTGACAGGCAAACTCAGAGAAGGCGTCACCGCGACGGATTTAGTATTGCGTGTGGTTGAGATGCTACGGGCGCATGGCGTGGTAGGTAAGTTTGTCGAATTTTACGGTGAAGGCCTACATCAAATGCCGCTTGCGGATCGGGCGACGATTGCTAATATGTCGCCAGAATATGGCGCGACTTGTGGTATCTTCCCGATTGACCAAATGGCGATTGACTATCTGCGTCTATCAGGTCGTGACGAAGCGCAAATTGAGCTGGTCGAAAAATATGCCAAGGCGCAAGGCTTATGGCACGATGCTAATACGCCAGCGGCGACCTACTCAAGTAAGCTAGAGCTTGATCTGTCCTCTGTCCAGCCAGCACTGGCAGGCCCTAACCTACCGCAGCAGCGTATCAACCTATCTGATATGCACGAAAAATTCGGCGAAACGCTTGAGAAAATGACCAAAGACCGTCAGGCAGAAGTCGAAGGCAAGGTACGCTTTGATCAAGAAGGTGGTGAGCAAGAGCAAGCCAAAGACTTGGCGGCTAAACCTAAAAATTGCGATGAGGACGGTAACTTCTGTAGTATCGTTGATATCAATGATGAGCAATATAACCTGCGTGATGGCGCAGTTGTCATCGCTGCGATTACCTCTTGTACCAACACCTCAAACCCAGCGGTGATGCTCGGTGCTGGACTGGTCGCCAAGAAAGCAGCGGCAAAAGGTCTAAAAGCAAGACCTTGGGTCAAAACCTCATTAGCACCAGGATCAAAAGTGGTGACGGATTACTTAGAAAAAACCAAACTGATGGATGAGCTAGAAAAAACAGGCTTTTATCTCGTCGGTTATGGTTGTACCACTTGTATCGGTAACTCAGGACCATTGCTTGAAAGTATCGAGCAAGGTATCGAAGAAAACGACTTAGTTGCGGCTGCAGTACTCTCTGGTAACCGTAACTTTGAAGGTCGTATTCACTCACACGTCAAGGCAAGCTATTTGGCGTCGCCACCATTAGTCGTCGCTTACGCGCTGGCAGGTACGGTTGATATCGACTTAACCACCCAGCCGCTTGGTCAAGACCAAGAAGGCAACGATGTGTACTTAAAAGACATTTGGCCGACGTCAGATGAGATCAACGAGCTGATTGCCAATAACATCGATGCTGATATGTTCCGTAAAAACTATGGTGAAGTGTTCGACGGTAGTAAAGAATGGAACGCGATTAGCTCAGCCGATAGTCAGCTATATCCATGGGATGAAGGCTCAACGTACATCAAAAACCCACCGTTCTTTGATGGTATGACCATGGAGCCAGAAGGTATCCCTGATATCGAAGGCGCGCGTATCTTAGGTCTATTTGGTGACTCAATCACCACCGACCATATCTCACCTGCGGGTAATATTGATCCAAACTCACCAGCAGGTAAATACTTGCAAGAGCGCGGTGTCATGGAAGCAGACTTCAATAGCTATGGCTCACGCCGTGGTAATGATGCAGTCATGACCCGTGGTACCTTTGCCAATATCCGTATCAAAAACCAGATGATGGGCGGCAAAGAGGGTGGCTATACCTACTACTTCAAAGATGATAAGTCAACGCTACAAGATGGCGAAGAAATGGCTATCTATGATGCAGCGATGAAGTATAAAGAAGATAAGCGTCCGCTCGTCGTCCTCGGCGGGGCAGAGTATGGCTCAGGCTCGAGCCGTGACTGGGCAGCAAAAGGTACGATCTTACTGGGTGTCAAAGCAGTATTGACCACCTCGTTTGAACGTATTCACCGCTCAAATCTCGTCGGTATGGGTGTATTGCCGCTGACCTTTAAAGACGGCGAGAATGCAGACACTTACAAGCTTGATGGCTCTGAAGTACTTAGCATCACCGGCCTAAACAATGGCGAGAGCAAAACCGCTCAAGTCACTGCTACCCGTGCTGATGGCTCGACCGAAACCTTTGAGGTCAATGTCGGCTTGCAGACACCAAAAGAGCGCGAATACGTGCGTCATGGTGGCGTATTGCACTATGTGTTACGTCAGCTAGCGGCTGATAGCAAAGACGCTGCGTAATGGTTGATTAGAGTTTAGATAATGAAAAGCCCATTCGCAATGAGTGGGCTTTTTTATTATGTGATTACTTTATAGTTGTTTTTGATTTCAGTAAGCATTCGTCTTACAAAATATGCGGTTATTAGATTTTTTCAGCTAGCTAAGTATCTTCTTTCGGAGGGTACGAGGTCAACATTGCAAAATACGTGGGTAAAAACCACTCTCTGACGAGTTCCTCGTACATACTCGATAAGTTGTTCAATCGATGCCAGACATGACTCAAGCAATATACCAAAAACTGGTGATAATCTTTATTTTCTACACCTTGATTCAGTTCTTCTTTAACTGTCAGTAGCTCTTTATAGCTCCACTCCATTAGTTTCCAGAATTCGTGACCAGACCATATATCTTGTCTTAATGCTATATCGACAAAAGTTCTTATCATGTTTAATTCATTTTCAAAAGATAAATCAGTAGGTATGTTAGCTCTATCCTGCAGGCGACGAATTTCTTCTAGTTGGTAATTAAATAAGGAAAATGCACCATACATTTTTGAACGTTTGCCGTATGCTCTTAATGCTAGAAGTGCATTCTCCTGATCTAAAACTTCGTTAGCAATAGGAATATAAATTACCTTTGATTTCTTAGAAGCGTAATCGTAATCTTCTGGTATAAGCACTTTATCAATATAATCGTTAAGGCAAACATAAAAAGCTCTTTCTGATTCAGTATCTACTAGTATCAATAAAACTGGAATTGCTATACCCATAGATTGGACTGTTAATATGTCAGACATATCTAATTGGAATTTAGCAACTTCAATTTCAACATAGTCATTCTTGTTTTCAGATAACTTTCCCTTTGTTACATTTCCGCGACTATAAGCTTTTCTAGTAGCATATTCGATGCAGTCTGATGATTTTAGCTGAATAAATAAGTTCTCACCAAGCGTTTCAGCTAATTTTCTATCGTCGTTTATAAAGTCGAAAAGCTCGATGACACAATCGATCCCGTAATCAGACCCATAACTGTGAACAACCCATTCTTCAGGTAATTTTTCTCTTAAAACTCTAAAAGATATATCTTCTTTTACTTGGTTTAACGATCTTTGTTTTCTAGGCATAAAGTATCCTTAAAATCTAATATATGTTTAACAGCTTTTCGTACTGTCTTATAATCTTGCAAAGAAAAGAAGTAAGTTAAACACAATTACTGATTCTGCACATGCCATTCAATCTCAGGTTTATTATAGCCTCGAATCAATTCATCATTAAACATCAGCAAAGGCACGCCGCCACCGCCGAGACTTTCGTATTGTCGAAAGCCTTCAGCCGAGCGCTCGATATCATATTCGCAATAGTCTACATTATGCGAGGCAAGCAACTCTCTAGTCTGCTCACAATAAGGGCACCACACAGCACCGTATAAAACAATATCATTGTTATTAGAGGCGTCACAAGCAACTGAATCAACCGTGACCGTACTGTCATTGATAAGGTAAATACAGCTTATCAATACAACAATGCCGAGAGCGCCCGAAAACAGCTTTATAAAACTCATAGACTTACCGTTTTTATCTTTCAAAACTTTTTATTCTTTTTCAGTCAACAACTTAATCCCCAAGCCAATAAACACCGCGCCACTGATCTTATTCAAGATAGTCTCAATCGCTGGGTTTTCGCGTAACTTTTTACTAAATCTTGACGCCAGTAGTGCCAAGCATAAGCACCATATGAAACCAGTAATAGCAAAACTCAAACCCAAAATCAGAAATGATAATGCGCTATAAGTATAGTTAGGATCAATAAACTGCGGAAAAAAGGCCAGGAAGAATAGCGCGACTTTTGGATTAAAGGTATTGGTTAAGACGCCTTGCTGATATATTTTGCCGTAATCAAGTCGCTTTGCTGGCGCGGCCTTGTTATTAATGGGTAAGCCTTTTGCTATGACAGAGTCCGTCTTTTGCGTGAGCATCTTGACCCCTAAGTAGCATAAGTAGGTGGCACCAATATATTTAACAATAGTAAATG
This sequence comes from uncultured Psychrobacter sp., assembly GCF_947495825.1. GTDB lineage: Bacteria > Pseudomonadota > Gammaproteobacteria > Pseudomonadales > Moraxellaceae > Psychrobacter. The sequence goes on along the minus strand of NZ_CANMAH010000007.1, from coordinate 141,829 downwards.
CTAGTGGAGAGTTGGCTAAAATGATTGATAGTCCTAATGCCGCCAATACCGTGTGCACTAGTATTCCAGTGACAATGCCCAGTACAGAATAGAAACCAGCTTTGTTCCCTTGTGAGACGCTGCGAGTGATGATATACATGCTATCTGTGCCAGGTGTCAGGTTCAACAAAATCGCCGCTAAAATAAACCCTAGATAATTCTCGATACCGAACATCGCAATCACTTCCCTTTGATGGTTCTAAAAATTCATACGTCCTAGAGCATTTTTATATTGTATAAAATACTTATGGGGTAGATAGTAGCGAGCATTGGATAGGTTGGCAATAGCGCGAGTAATTATAAAGTAGTGAGAATAAAACTAAGAAGTATTTTAGAAATGATAGCCATAAAACAAGCCCAATCATCGTATGTGATTGGGCTTATTATGGGTAAGTACTATTGACTAATAATCAGTTTTACTAGATCTATAATCTAACATACTCTTATCTAACATTGTCACCCCAAGTAACAATAGGCTTGTCTAAACGGTGCTTAGTAGCAGCACTTTTGGCACCCATAGTAGCAGCGATGAAAGTTAAGATAGTACTGATTAACCAAAATAGACCACTATACAAGGCAGCTTTACGAGCAACATCTTCAGCTTGTTGTAAATTTTGATCAACGGTTTGTTGGGCTTGCGCGATATATTGCTCAGTTTGTGTTTTGTACTCATTAAATGACTGTACTACTTCTGAACGTACTTCAGTCGCTTGCGCTTCGCTTAATCCTTCTTGCTGTAGGCGGTTGATTAGCTCAGGACCTTTTAATGTCTGCTCAATAGATGCCATGCGTTGTTTTGCATACTCATCAATATTACGCCATGTATCAATACTCGTGAAGTCCATATCGGTAACATCACTTTTGGTTTCGTTAATCATCTCATCCAACACATTAGTCGTCGCTTGGATTTGTTGATCGTTTAAGTCTTGAGTATTTTTGGCTACCATAGCACTGATATCAGCTTTGCTGATGTTACCAGATACTGTTTGATAAACTTCTTGCGCTTTTTGCTGAACCTGCGTAACAGTACTATCAGGTGCAGCGATGGCTGCTGTACTTGCCGCTGATGTACCAGCTGCTGCTACACCACCTGCAGTTTTTGCTACTGTACTAACCGTACCACCAACAGCATTACCAGCCGTCGCTAGGATACCAGTTGCACTACTAAAAGTGAAAAACGTGGTTACTAATACAATTAGAGCAGCAGTCAACATACCAGTCAACGTAGCGTCTTTTTGATCGACATCTGTACCATCACCGAATAAAGCTTCAGGTGCAGAGTATTTGATAGCAAAATAGCCTGCAACATAAGCACTGACTAAGGCAGTAATAGCAGCATAAATACCAGCAGCAATACTAGTACCTTTTAGGTCAAACGGTATAAATGAGCTTAGGATTAAAGCGATAGCGATCATCGCCATGACTACGAGCAGTCCCATAATAAGACCTGCTAGCACGCCGCGCCATGAAGGGCGACGTTGAGGCGTATAGGTAGGTAACATAACAATTCCTTATCACATGTTATTTAAACGCTAATTTGCATATCATTATTGTTGATTTCTATAAAGAAGCTTGTAAAAGTCTTCATTAAGTACAAGGCAATCATAATTAATAGATGAATATATTCATAATAGCGTTAAGTAGAGAAACACTGACTTTGTGTATAAGGGTGTTAATTTGTGTCACCAAATCCGCTAAATGTAAACTTGTGTGACTTTGTCGTTATCATAGTTAAACTATTGATTGCAAAGTAAATATTTTATATTTTTAGACTCTTTTATATGTACAAATGGAAAGGGTTTTGAGACTAGATATAAGTCTGCGTCTTTATACATGCGTTTTGAGCAGACATAAAAAAAGCCCATTCACAACGAATTGTGAATGGGCTTTTTAGTGGAGCGATTATTAGTCTAATCCAATACAAGCTTGTAAAAGTGCTAATAATTGACGCCGAATAGTGGCGTCCCCAGGGGGATTCGAACCCCCGTTACCGCCGTGAAAGGGCGGTGTCCTAGGCCTCTAGACGATGGGGACGCATAGAGTGTCATAACCTGTGGTTATAACGGTACTTCACAATATCAGAGTGCTTATCTATTAATAATAGTGCAAGCCTTGCCTAGGTGCTGATATCGTCCTACTAGCGAGTATTTATTATAAAATTCAGTAGTACTGAGCTTTGCTATAAATAGTATGGTGGAGCTAAACGGAGTCGAACCGTTGACCCCTTGCATGCCATGCAAGTGCTCTACCAACTGAGCTATAGCCCCTCGCTAAGAGTGTGCGTATTTTAGGTAAGAGTGACGACGTTGTCAACTGCTATTTTAAAAATAATTCATAAAAATATAAAAAAAAGTGTTTAGGGCTATTTTTTCTACCAATTTAGGCCAAAATAGCATGGATTTTGTTTGACGGCGATCTCTTTTAGGGCTTTATCGGTATAAAACTCTTCTTCACTACCATCAGAAAAAACAATCGCACAGCATTCAGCGGGAGTGTATTGACCACCTTTTTCTCTGATCGTCCTTATTCCTTTAATACCAATGATGTCAAACTCGCTTAATTTATCCAGATTGTGCTTGGTGTAGCCACAGTACGTGCTGTATATCCATTTAAAATCTTCAAAGTCTTGACCTGTTATTAGGGTTAGCTTTGCCTCAAAAAGCTCTTTTACGATGGCATTATAGTATTTCTGTGCTTCTTTCAGGGTATTAAAGACATAATCTTTGCTTTCTATCGTGACGGTTTTGGCAGCCATGTTTAGTTCCAATTAAGAGATTTAACAGAAATATTACTCTTACGACACCTGTTTCAGGTTTGTATTTACACGCTTGTATACAGGGATACTTGTTATAAATCAAAATTTATTTCATCTGCTTTGTTAATATAGTCGTTCAGTTCTTGTCTAGTTTTCAATATCTCACGACCGATAACGATAGATTTTTGGTAAATCAATTCTAATGTTTTTCTATCAAAAAAATCTTCTAAACTTTGAAAGTTCTCATAAGGGGGCTCATTACTAGTTAGACTAAATCCATGACCTGGTTTAGCATCTTCGTCTGCTATAAAGCTAACAAAATTAAGCAATGTTTTTAACTGAGGAGGTGTTAAGAGCACTAATGTAGTTATTATTTTTCCTTTATTATACAGACGAAAGAAAGAACCCATTGCTTTGACATGCTGAATATATAGATTTTTAACTATACAGTTGCTTTGAGATGTAATCTCGTAGCAGTCAATGTACTCAATCAGTGCAGGTGTTTTGAAGTGTTTATAGTAATTGTATGTATCGCTTTCTTCTAAAAAATTAGTAATGTTAGACATACGAGCATATTTTTCTAATTGAGAAATCTGCCGTAGTTTCAGGTAAAATCTCTCTTTGGCTTTTTCAGGTTTTTTATGAACAAAGCTAGCATAAAAATACTCTTGAATGCTTTTATGTATAAAAGAGTAGTCAATACCATCTTTCAGTAATAAACATATGACTTTAGAGAAGTCATCCAACACCTTTTCGGCGCTCACCTCGATCCTCTGTCTTTTTAAGCAATCATCTATAAATCCAATTACTTCAGCATGGCTAAAAATAAGCTTGTCGTTATTACACGTAGTAAAGCAAAACTCCTCAAAGACTTCTCGTAGTTGAGTTTCAGTTAAATTACTACTCAACCCTCTTTTATAGCCGGGTTTAGTCTTATCATGGCGAGAAATAAGTACAGAAAATAGTTCTTTATAAAACTCACTTTGATTCGTTGGTATTTCTAAGTTCGATCGGTAATTCATTACAAACAAAGTAACCATCAGTGGCGTCGTCAATAAATTTTGTATTTCAGTAGTACTACCTTCAATAGCTTTTTTTAGTAAGTTTCTAGATTCTTCCTCTGTTACAAGCTTGTCTACTAACTTATCTTGTTCATGTAAGGTATAATCAGAGAATTTAAAAACTCTAAAGCTGTTAGATTTTTGAATATCGGCTTCTGGACGAGAGCTAATAACTATTTGTAAACCTTCATAACGCTCACACCAACCCTCAATCTCATTTATCAACCTACCAACTTTTTCATACGGTACTTCATCAAAACCATCTAGAAATAAAACTAAGCTACCGCTACTAGCAAATTTTTCAAAATCATCATCATTGAATAGTGGTATCCAGTTTTTTATCTTATCACTAATAGCCGCTTTTAGACTCTGGCTGTCTTCAAGTCGTCTTAACTCAAAGAAAATAGGAACTCTCTGACCTTTTGTGGCTTCCTGATAGGTTAGGTAACGCATGAAAATAGATTTACCCTGGCCTACGGTACCTTCCAAAACTAACGACTCGCTACTTATATCTAATATGTTGTCAACAGATCCCTGAATTTTATCTATCTTAGTAGCCACATAAAATTTATGTAAATCAATGCTATCATCACCTTTATATATAGTTTTTACCTTAACTACTTCAATTATTCTAGTAGAAAGGGTTTTGAGCGAATTTTCTATCTTTTGATTGCGAGTACCTTTCAATGCTTCTTTAAACGTCCAGCCGAAAGCCTTTGTTAAAGGATCTTTTAATAAGGTAGCTAAGACAGTGGCTGTAATGCTCATAAGGTTTAAATATCCATTAAATTTTACCAAAAAAAAGCTATCCTAATCGTATATTGATTAGGATAACTTGAACAGTTCTTAAAGACTTATTTTTAATAAATCTTAACTATTTTCAGCAGCAGCTAAAAAGTCCGGCAACTCTGCTGATTTTTTCTCAAGCTTTTTAAGTTTCTTTTTACCGAGGCCGCCTAGTACATCAACAGCATGACGCAAGCGAGTCAGGGTCATATCAGCACCGATAATCGCCATCGAATTCATAACAGGCGTCGATGAGGTGCTACCCGCAATAGCGATAAAGAACGGTGCCATAAAGTCGCGCATCTTAATATCAAGGTGCACCGCAAGACCTTTAAGCGTGGCGTAGATGTTTGCCTCCGTCCATGTAGGCAAGGTTTCTAGCTGCCAAAGGGCGAGTTGTAGCATCTCGATGATTTGCTCAGGCTCAAGCGATTTATGGGTAAAGCTTTCTGCATTAATATCAGGTAGGTTCTGGAAATAAAACCCGCCCCAATTGACTGCATCAGACAATAGCTCAATGCGTGGCTGAATCGCAGCAGCGATAGCGGTGAGTTTATCGCTGTCACTGGCCCAATCGAGGATCTTGTTTTTTAACTCTTCAGGCGTGAGCGCGCGTAGCCACTCGCTATTTAACCAATTAAGCTTTTCGATATCGAAGATAGGCCCACCAAGTGACACACGCTGGATATCAAAGCTGGCAATCATCTCATCTAAGGTGAACTTTTCGGTGTCGTCAGGCAGTGAGTAGCCCATACGGCCCAGATAGTTGAGCAGCGCTTCAGGTAGTACGCCAGCATCACGGTAGTAAGTGATAGAGGTTGGGTTTTTACGTTTCGACAGTTTTGATTTATCTGGGTTACGCAGTAATGGCATGTGGCAAAGGGTCGGCATCTCCCAACCAAAATATTCATAAAGCAGCTGATGCTTGGGTGCTGAGTTTAGCCATTCTTCACCACGCATCACGTGACTGATGTCCATCAAATGATCATCGACGACGTTGGCAAGGTGATACGTTGGCATGCCGTCGGTTTTTAGTAGCACTTGCATGTCAACTTGCGCCCAAGGAATCTCAACAGTACCGCGTAGCATGTCATGTACTTGGCAGACGCCTTCGGTTGGCACGCGCATACGAATGACGTTTGGTTTGCCTTCATTGACCAGTTGCTCAGTTTTTTCGGGAGCAAGATGAGCACAGCGCCCGTCATAGCGCGGGGTTTCGCCATTGGCCATTTGTTCAGCGCGCATGGCATCTAGCTCCTCGCTAGTACAAAAACAGCGAAACGCATGATTGTTATCTAATAGCTTGTTCGCATGTTCTTTATAAATATCGCTGCGCTCGCTTTGACGATAGGGGGCGTGTGGTCCACCAATATCTGGCCCCTCGCTCCAGTCCAGGCCGACCCAGCGTAGTGCATCCAAAATCATTTGTTCAGACTGTTCGGTTGAGCGGGTTTGGTCGGTGTCTTCGATACGCAAAATAAATTCACCACCATTCGCTTTAGCAAACGCTAAGTTAAACAGCGCAATATAAGCAGTACCGACATGTGGAAAGCCAGTCGGGGATGGCGCAATACGAGTACGGACAGGACGCGAGCCGTTAGGAGTAGTTTGAGTAGAGGTTTGCATGATAAAGTTCTCAAAAAGGTTGTTTATGATAAAAAATGACAATGAAAAATAAGAATGAGTAAGAAATAAGAATGAATAGAAGTTAAAGTAGAAAAATAGCGTAAAATATAGCGCTAGTATAACAGAGAGACATGATATTTTTAACGAAAAGGCCGTCTAGCGCTTGACTACAGATGTATCCTTGCGATAATAACGCTAGATAAGTCATAACTTGTTTATTTTTATCTAATTATTGGCCTTGGTGGTCGTCATCTATTGAGTTGTTTGTGTCATTGTCAAAATATAAGCCAAAACCTAAACCGACATCTAAGTCAGATACCAAAGCCAACCCTTCTTCTAATACCGGAATGTCTGAATCAATGGTTAGCCCATCTTCTATGAAAAACGTCCCTACTAAAGAGGTCAACCAGCAGAGTGATCAAACGACTCAAGCACTTAGTCAAGATGATACGATGGTTGATGACGCAAGTTTTGTGCACGATGCGGTGCTGCTGCAAGAGACCGTCGCTGCGGTATTAGGGATAAAATCCTTACCCAAACAAACAGATGGTAATGATCAAAACAGCTTACAGTTAAGTGGTATTTATGTCGATGCGACCTTTGGCCGTGGCGGTCATAGCAGGCTGCTATTAAGTCAGCTTGCCGATGATGCTCAGCTGATTGTCTTTGATAAAGACCCGACTGCGATTAACGTTGCTCGTAAGCTTGCAAGTGAAGACAGCCGCGTACAGGTCATTCATGATAGCTTCGCTACGTTGACTGACAGTCTGGCGGATTTGGGTATTACTCAAGTTGATGGGCTCATGGCGGATTTGGGTATCTCCTCACCGCAGATTGATGATGGTAGCCGCGGTTTTAGTTTTATGCGCGATGGCGCGGTCGATATGCGTATGGATACCAGTCGTGGCCAGTCGGTTGCCGAATGGCTCGAGCAAGTCGATGATGAGACTTTGGCTAACGTACTTTATGAGTTTGGCGAAGAGCGTCATAGTCGCCGTATTGCGCGCGCTATCAAACAGATGGACAGCTATGAGTCCACACTTGAGCTGGCAGAAGTGATTAAAGTTGCGCACCCTAATTGGCAACGCGGTAAGCATCCAGCGACGCAAAGCTTTCAAGCCATGCGCATCTTTATTAATAATGAGCTTGGCGATGTCGATGACTTCTTAGCACAAAGTATTCCGATCCTAAAGCCAGGAGGACAGCTGGCAGTCATTAGCTTTCATTCGTTAGAAGATCGACGTATTAAGCAGTTTTTGCAGCGCCATAGCAAAGGGCAGTATCCAGAAGATGAGAATCTACCGATGCCGCCCAAGCGTCCACGTTATTTTAGTAAGCCCAAACGTATCGGTCCAAGTAAAGCTGAGGTCAGCCACAATCCACGCGCGCGTAGTGCTTGGTTACGAATGGCAACACGTACAGATACAGCCTATCAGCAGACAGATGCATCTTAAACCTTAGGTGAAATCATTGGACAAACCACGTATGGTTGCTAATGTTTATCTAAATAGTGCGCGAATGTGTTAATCGCTACGCCACTGTTAAAAAGCTGTAAATATTGTCTGCTAGGCTCAGCAGTTAATTTTTCGTTTGGTTGTTTTTTGGTCAGTTGACTGAGATATTTGTTTTTATGTTTTATTGATAGTGCTGATAAGTTATTTGTAAATCTAAAACAGTTAGCGCTTTTATACTTCAAGCCCACTTTTTGAGATCGTCATGGCAATATCTGACAAACCTGCAAACCGCCACGCCGCTATGTCCAATACGACCGATGTTGGCGAACTATTCGCGCGTCGATTCAATGTCGTCAGTATCTATATGGTTGTACTGTTGCTATTGGCAGGTGCAATCGTATGGAGCGGTATCAAAACGGCTGAAGACGTTCAGCAATATCATCAGGATTATAGAACCTTGCAAGACATGAAAAAACAAGAGCGTAAGCTAAAAGTAGAACACCAACGTTTGCTCATTGAGCAGCAAACCTTTAGTGCCACACCGCAGATTGCTAGTCGCGCAGTTGCTGAGCTAGGTATGTATTCACCAACGCTAAAGGACAAGCTAATTATTCAGCCAGGAGTTGCTACCGCATTGAAACCAGTGGTAACCGACTCAGCTGAGAATGGCTCGTACGATATTGGACCAAGAGCTTCTACAGATTTGTCTCCTGATGTGCCAGCAGAGGAGGCAGGACAATGAGTGATAAAAAACCAAAAAGCACTGGCAAGAAAAATGCAAAAAATACCAGCAAAAAACCAGCCAGCGGTAAAGTCATTAAGCCTTTACGCCGTGCCAATACTGCTAAAACAGACAATAAGACTTCAAACACCAAATCTTCTAAAGCAGGTACGAACAATCGTTCTGCTAAGCTGTTTGGACGACTGAAGAACAACGACAATCAAGGCGCTTACACCAGTGTCAAAAACCGCAAAAAAGTCATTTTTAGCAAAGCCTCTGGCGCCTCCTCGCGTGGAGGGTTTGAAAACGACAAAAACCGTTTTCGTACTATTTGGGGCATTGCCTTAGTCGTATTAGGCTTATTAATAGCACGCGCTTATTATCTACAAGTAGCTAACGCACAGTTTTATCAAGATAAAGGCAATGAGCTTATCACAAGCGTGCGTACACAAAAATCCTATCGCGGCATGATTACTGATCGCAACGATTTGCCTTTAGCAGTCAGCGCTCCGCTTGCGACTGTGTCGTTTAGTCCGCATGATTATGCGCGCGAATACTATGAGCTCAATCGTGTAAAAATCGCCAATCCTGATAGTCCGCAGCTACAAGCGCGTATGCAAAAACGCTTAGACAATATGGATTTAACCCGCTTAGCGGCTGCCGCTAATATCCCAGTTGGTGAGCTTGAAAAAGCAGTCGCCATTGATGACAGTATCGACGTCACCGATGAGGAAGCGGTAAAAGCGGCACTTCCATCGGGCCCTGGCTCGCATTATTTGCCATTACTAAATAAGGTCACCCCTGAGATTGCCCAAAGTGTTAGCTCGCTTGATTTTCCTGGTGTTTACGAAAAAAACTTTTTTCAGCGTTATTACCCGCAGCCGCAGCCCAATTCGCAATTGCTTGGGTTTATGGGACAAAATGCCAACGATCCTGAGGGTGGTTACGAAGGTCGTGCAGGTATTGAGCGTCAGTACGAAAAAACATTGGCAGGGGAAGATGGCAAGGTCTTGGTGTTAAAAGATGCCAAACAAAATAGCTTAAGAGAAATCAAACAAGTCGAACCAGAAATCGCAGGGCAGGACGTGGCGTTGACTATTGATTCGCGTTTGCAGTATCTGCTTTATAAAGAGTTAGAGAAAGCAGGACGCTTGCAGCAAGCACGTTGGTCGACTGGTATGGTGGTCGATGTACAAACTGGTGAAGTATTGGCGCTATCGACATGGCCATCATTTAACTCTAACAATCTCAATGATATGACTGGTGAAAACCAACGCAACCGGGCGCTACTTGATGTTTTTGAGCCAGGTTCGGTGATGAAACCCTTTACCGTCGCTGCTGCGTTAGACTCTGGTAAATACACTGCCAATTCTTTAATCGATACCAACCCCGGTTCTATTCGCGTCCGTGGTTATACGATTCGCGATCACCGTAATCTAGGTATGATTAATATGGCGACGCTACTACAGAAATCGAGTAACGTGGCTTCGACTAAGATTGCCTTGTCTCTACCGCCTGATGCGATTACCAATATGCAAAAACAATTTGGCTTTGGGGCCAAAACCCCGCTTAAATTCCCAGGTGAGGGCGCAGGTCTAGTGACTACGCCAAAAGAAAAAGAAACGGCCCGCCGTGCGACAGTCAGTTATGGTTATGGCCTACAAGTGACGCTTGCGCAAGTAGCACAGGCTTATGCAGCATTGGCCTCGGGCGGTGTCATGCATCCATTGACTTTGACTAAGACTGATAAGCCATTGCCCAGTAAGCGCATTATGGAACATGAGCAAGCGATGTCGATTGTCAAGATGCTTGAGGCAGTAACAGAGCCAGGTGGTACCGCAAAGGCGGCAGCTATTGATGGTTACCGCGTCGCTGGCAAAACAGGGACATCGCGCCGGATTAACCCAGATGGAGGCTATTATACTGACCAATATCGCAACGTATTTGCTGGCATGGCTCCTGCATCAAATCCAAAGTTAGTCGGTGTCGTTTTGATCGAAGACCCTCGTAGTCAGATTTATGCAGGCTTGACTGCAGCTCCAGTTTTTCACAATGTTATGAAAGAGGCTTTGCGCTTGTATAATGTGCCTTTAGATAAGCCTTTACAAACTGAATAAGCCAAGCAAACAGGTGTCGTTTTCGTGATTTGTAAACGACATCTGCTATTTCAAAGCATTCCTTATGCATGTTTGCTATGTCTTAATTTTTCATTTTCTCAATCGTTTAGGATTTGCCCATGACCTCATCAGCCTATGACGCTGTTACGTTGCAACAACTTATAAAAAGTAATAATAATGCGTTGGGGCAGCAATTATCAAAGATGATAGACAATGCTAAAAATCCAGAAGCGATAGCGAATACTGCTTTTAATAAATTGTGTTTGGATAGCCGTCATGTCGCTGACAATGATGCGTTTATACTATTAAAGAGTCAGACACAGCAAGGTCAAGACCCACAAAAAATTCGAGATTATCTATTACAAGCTGGCAAACGTGCTGCTCTTATTTTTTCAGAGATCAATCCATTAGCACTATTTGGTAATACCGCTATACTACCTTGTCCCATCCTGTATGTACCTGATATTCGCCATTTTTTGGGGAGCTTGATACAGGCACGTTTGCAATATCAGCAGCCCATAACACTGCCGACAGTCGTCGCTGTAACAGGTACAAATGGTAAGACCACGATCAGTCAACTTGTCGCACAATTAGCACAGCTGGCTGGTATCGATAGCGCGGTCATGGGAACAGCAGGTAATGGTAAGCTTGATGCATTGTTACAAGCCCGCCATACCACGGGTGATGCCTTAGCAGTGCAGCAGTTTTTATATCATATGGGTGAGCAAAACGTTGACTTACTAGCACTTGAGGCCAGCTCGCATGGATTGGATCAAAAGCGTTTGCAAGGTGTACCCATAAAAGTCGCCATTTATACCAATCTAAGCCGAGATCATCTAGATTATCATGCAGATATGGCAGAGTATGTTGCTGCAAAAGCCAAGCTATTTGATAAAGCCCACTTTCCAACCTTAACGCACGCTATTATTAATATCGATGATGAGCATGCTAACGTGATGCTTAATACAGCTAAAGCCAGTAATCTGACTGTATGGACATACAGCTTGCAAGCTGATAATGGGGCAGAGGATGCTAATTTTGTCGCTACTAAGATTGAGCCTAGTCTACAAGGCGTAAAAATTGCTTTACGAAGTGTACTAGGTGACAGTCAGGGTAACGATGTGAATAATGTCAATATTATCAGCCCCTTGTTAGGGCGTTTTAATGTGGCTAACCTGCTGGCGGCAATAGCAGCAGCGGTAGCATTAGGCATCAACCTTGAGCGCATTGCCAGTTTGGTATCACAGTTACAAGGTGCAGTTGGACGTATGCAGCGCGTGCCATCGACCAATGGATGCTTTATCGTGGATTACGCCCATACTCCTGATGCGTTGACACAAGTGCTAGATAGCTTAAGAACGCATTGCCAAGGCCAGCTATGGGCGGTGTTTGGTTGTGGCGGCGACCGCGATGCAGGCAAACGACCATTAATGGCACAAGCGGGGTTGTCCGGTGCTGATCAAGTTATTCTAACTGCCGACAATCCGCGCACTGAAGATCCAAATATAATTTTGCAAAATATGCAATCTGGTATGGATGAAGAGCAGTATAAGCGTACGCATGTCGAGCCTGCGCGCCAACGAGCGATTGAGTATGCAGTGAGTAACGCCAGTGCCAATGACATTGTCGTTATTGCGGGTAAAGGTCATGAGACTTACCAAGAGATTAACGGTGTCCGTCATGATTTTGATGACAGCGTTATCTTGCAGCAGGCGCTACAACAAGCGGGACGCTTATAAATATATGGTTTTATGCTTAGCCAAATATAACTAAAAAGACAAATCGATCAAAAACAACGAAATACAGTAGTCACCATACAAGGCAATCACTATGACAGCTGGCAATAACAATACCATTCAGTCGCAAGGACTTTATGTCTGGCAAGCAGATAACTTGCTGGCGGCTACAGAGGCGCTTAGCAGTCACTGGCAACAAGCTCAATCAGGCACAGAGGTTGGCGTTACAAGCAATCGTATCACAACCGACACGCGCACCATCAAAGCAGGTGATATATTTTTAGCACTCAGTGGCGATAATTTTGATGGACATGACTATATCAATGTCGCCGCTGCTCAAGGTGCGGTCGCAGCGATCGTATCACGTCCGATTTCTACTAGTATTCCGCAGTTGGTGGTAAGCGATACCCGTTTGGCTTTAGGGCATTTGGCCGCTTATCGTCGTCAGCAGCACCAAAACTTGACGGTCATCGCTATTACGGGCTCTAGTGGTAAGACGACTTGTAAAGAGATGCTAGGTAGTATTTTTGGCCGCTTGGCACCGACGCTCATCACTCGCGGCAATCTTAATAATGATTTGGGCGTACCGATGATGCTGCTTGAGCTATCTGATCATCATCGTTATGCCATACTAGAGCTGGGCGCAAACCATATCGGCGAGATTGCTTATACGACTGAGATTGTCCGACCTGATGTCGCCTGTATATTAAATATCGGTACAGCACATTTAGGGGAATTTGGTAGTCGTGAAGGCATATGTCAAACCAAGGCTGAAATCTATCACACATTAACGGATGCTCAATTTGCTATTGTTCCCGATAAAGATGATTTTACCAATCAATTGCGCCGCATCGCTGAAAAGCACACCTCACATGTAATTGGCTTTGGTAACACCGATGTCAGTGCCAGCCACTTAGACGTAGAGCCTGAGCGCAGTGAGTTTAAGCTGCATGTGGGCAATCAGGTCTATGATATCAATTTGCCTTTGGCAGGCGAGCATAATGTGAATAATGCTTTGGCTGCTGCTGCTTGTGCGCATGCGTTGAACATCGATGTCAGCGATATCGTAATCGGTTTAGAAAATGCCCGACCTGCTAAGGGACGTTTAAACAGTCAGCTGTTAGGCATGCATAGGCTCATCGATGATACTTATAACGCCAATCCACACTCAGTACGTGCTGCCGCTAAAGTATTGGCTGCACAAACAGGTACGCAGGTCATGGTATTGGGCGACATCGCAGAGCTTGGTGATGCCGCTGTCAGCGAACATCAAAGCCTTGGACGGACTATTGGTGCCACGGGTATCGATGTACTGCTCTGTGTGGGCGAATATGCAGCCTATAGTGTTGCAGGTGCAAAAGAGGTGAGTGCGATCAGTGCTCATGCTTTTGATGACAAAGAAAGTCTACTACAATACTTGCAGACATTTTTGCAAGCGCAACAAGCCAAGCCTTGTACTGTGTTGTTCAAGGGTTCTCGTTCCATGCAAATGGAAACACTTATTGATGCGCTAGTTGAGGAGTAGACGGTGTTAGTTTGGTTGTTTGAATGGCTTGGTCAGTATTACACACCGTTTTTTGCGGTTTCTTCGTTGACACTACGAGCGTTACTTGCGGTCATTACCGCGCTTAGTTTTAGCTTGTTTTTTGGCGGACGGGTTATCCGTCATCTACGCTCACTTAAGTATGGGCAGGCGGTCCGTGATGACGGTCCTCAGTCACATCTAATCAAGACCGGTACGCCCACGATGGGCGGCGTTTTGATTCTGACCTCCATCGGGGTCGCCACACTGCTATGGGCAAGGCTGAGCAATCCTTACATTTGGATATTGCTGATTGTAATGATTATCTTTGGCGCGGTTGGCTGGGCAGATGATTGGCTAAAAATTAAATATAAAAACCCTCAAGGGCTGATCGCCCGCAAAAAGTATTTTTGGCTGTCTGTTGGTGCATTATTTGTCGGAGCTTCACTTTACTATATAGCTACGCTACAGCCTGATATGGCAACGACACGTGAGATGCAGGATCTGCTGATTCCCATCTTCAAAAACTTAACGATTCCATTTTCGGCAGTTCCATTTGGTATCGGTTTTATTGTCTTTACCTACTTTGTCATTAATGGTGCTTCTAACGCAGTCAACTTAACGGATGGCTTAGATGGCTTGGCTATTTTGCCCATAGTGCTTGTCGCAGCAGGTCTGGGTGCGATGGCATATGTGTCAGGTGATGTTAGATTTTCTGAGTATTTGCATGTTCCCTATATAGCCTATAACTCTGAAGTTATTATCGTTTGTGGTGCAATGATTGGAGCCGGTCTTGGATTCTTATGGTTTAATGCGCATCCAGCCCAAGTCTTTATGGGTGATGTGGGTGCGCTAGCGCTTGGTGCGATGCTAGGTACAATTGCAGTAATGACAAGGCAAGAGATTGCTTTTGCTATTATGGGTGGTCTGTTCGTTGCCGAAGCAATGTCAGTCATGATTCAGGTAGGGTCATATAAACTACGTAAAAAGCGCGTCTTTCGCATGGCACCATTGCATCATCATTTTGAAGAGATTGGTTGGAAAGAGACTCAAGTGGTCGCGCGTTTTTGGATTATTGCCATTGTGTTAGTGGTACTAGGTTTGATGACGCTCAAGCTACGCTAATCTAAAATCATAATTTATCCAATAAAAAGCCATCTTTGATCTGTCGAGATGGCTTTTTTATTATTTAATAATGGTTAATATCATCCATTACCTATAAATTTTGCTAATATGCTCATCAAATATGTCTGATTTTGAGTTGCCTGTGTATTTATTTACTTGTCCTATTTGCCACTCACCTATGCAGCCTGCTAGAAATACGTGGCACTGTGATGGTAGCCTACACCCTAAACAAACCTCGCATCCATTTGATGTAGCACGGCAAGGCTATGTCAATCTGTTACCAGTCCAACAAAAAAAATCCAAAGTGCCTGGTGACAGTCAGCAATCTATCGATGCTCGCAAGCGGTTTTTGGCAGCAGGTTACTATCAGCCTCTGCAAGCATTAATCTGTCAGCAAATGACGCAGTTATTGGCAGAAAATAGAGCGGCAATGGAGGATGATGAACAGCCTATGCGCTGGCTAGATATTGGTTGCGGAGAAGGGTATTACACACAAGCAATGGCGCAAACTGGTATGGACGCTTTAATCGCTGCAGATATTAGTAAGCCCGCGCTTGCCAGCTTGGCTAAAGTCAGTAAAGCGGCAAACAGTCTTTGGTATCAACAAAATATCGATGGCAAACAGACTGATACTAAAATGGCAGCTATTTATCCATTGGTGACCAGCGCTGCGCATTTACCTCTGCGTCCTCATAGCATGACAGGTATTAGTAGTATATTTAGCCCCATTTTACCAGAAGCGTTTGCAGCAGCTCTACAGGACGAGGGTTATCTATTGATTGCCAAGCCGGATGTCGGGCACTTGGCGAGTATACGTGAAGCCTTGTTTGATAGCGTACGTGAGCATGACTCCGATAAGTTTTTGCCCGCTTTAGCGCCTTATTTTGCGCTGATAGACACGCACAATATTAGCGTCTCATTAAGCTTACCAGTAGAGGCATTAACCGATCTGTTAACCATGACGCCTTATGCTTACCGTGCTCGTCCTGAAAGTCGCCAAATATTGCTGGCTAGTGCTGAGACTGCACCCTTTGTAACCGAAGCAAAATTTGTGGTGTATATATTAAAAAAACGCACAACTTGATAGTGAGATTGGTCGCTTTATAATATAGGCCCCATGGTAGCGACGATATTATTCCAAATCCGATAAGGCAACGGCCAGTCTTTGACTTGTTGAAGCTGCACCTCATCAGAATCAGCGATATACTGATATTGGCGCTCGATAATATCAGCAGTTAGCGCTGTATCACTAAACACAATGTTGTTTTCATAATTCAAATCAAAGCTACGCAGATCTAAGTTGGTCGAGCCAATCAAGCTGATGTTACCATCAACAGTCAGAGTTTTAGCGTGCAGCAAACCTGGCCTATATTCATAAATTTTCACTCCTGCTTGTAGTAGTTGCCAATAGTAACTGCGACTGGTCGCTGCTACTACCAATGAGTCATTGTGTTTTGGGAAAATCATCGTGACCTCTACCCCGCGATAGGCCGTCGCGCATAAAATACTGACTAGCGAATAATCTGGTACAAAATAAGTAGTAGAGATAATTAAGGTGTGCTGAGCTTGACTGATAAGAGCACCTAAAAACTGCGGAGTTGAGCCATGTTGCTGAGTCGGTCCATCTGCAAAGACTTGCGCGGCAAAACCATTTTGTTTTGAATTTTCCTGACATTTAGGATAAGACTCGTTACTGGTTTTAGTATGAGATTCAGTATAATAAGGAAAACTATCAAAAGAAGTATCTGGGTTTTCAATCAACCAGTCGCTCGCAAACAACATTTGATTTTGTGCAACCACAGGCCCTTCAACTCGTAGCATAATATCTACCCACGGCGCAAAGTTTGGCTTTACTCGAAACTCTGGATCCGCACAGTTGCGACTACCAGAGTAGCCAATCTTCCCGTCTATGACTGTAATTTTGCGGTGATTGCGCAAATCAATACGGCTAAATAATAGCACCTTTATTGGATTGCTAATCGGTAAGGCAACGCTGACTTGTACACCAGCATCCTTCATTTCTTGCCATATCTTGGAGCCGATCATCTTACGCGAGCCCATCCCATCGACCATTGCACGGCAAGTAACCCCTCGCTTAGCAGCACGTATCAGGGCTTTAGCGGTATCAACTCCCATACCGTCGATTAGCCAAATATAATACAACACATGAATGTGATCGGTCGCTGCATCGAAATCTGCAATCATACGCTGACGTGTATCCGCTGCATCTTTCATCAGCTCAGCACTATTACCTAAGGTAGTATGAAAGCCTGTGATATTGGCTGAGTATGCAAAGGCAGCTCGGTACTCCGGTTTGACAGCCTCTGTTAGCGCGCCCTTGCAGCCGAGTACTTCAGGGTTATTGTGATGCAGATCGTCAATGATTTTTTTATAACGCTGTGCAAAGCCATTTCCTAAATGGACTTCACCGAACATCCAGTAGACAACCACGCCAATGTACGGAAGCACGAACAAAACAACCAACCAAGCAAGCCTAGCTGGTGACGTTAATTCAGGACGTGAAAGTACTCGTAAAGATATGATCAGTAATAATATAAAGTGAATAACGAGTAAAATATCCAATACCATAGAGCAATCCGTTGTTATTATTTTTAAATGCGTTGTCAAGATAAATGAGATGTTTAGTATAACTTACTCCAAACATTCGTGTGGTTAGCAAACGGTTAAGGTAGCAAGCTTATTGTATTAGACAGCAGCGAATTGGTTATTTTAACGATAAGAAACGCTATCGTCATGCGCACTTTTATGACATCAAACTTAAATATATGCTAATTCGAACACAATCGTTGAAAAAACTGTCTAGTAATTATTTTAATTTTATGCCAAATTGCAGTCTCTTTACGGTATAGAAAATCTACGATTAAATAAAAGGCCAAACAAATCACTACTGCCGTTATATCTACAGTAATAGGAACAGATACATGGAAGATTTTGTCAATACAATAAACGGCATCATTTGGAGCTCAGCGCTAATTTACTTGTGTTTAGGAGCAGGTCTGTTCTTCTCGATAGTCACACGGTTTGCTCAAGTACGTCTCTTTGGAGAGATGTTACGTCTCATATTTAAAGGCAAAGCAAGTCGTAATGGTATCTCTTCCTTTCAAGCATTGACCTTATCGTTAGCGGGACGTGTGGGGATGGGCAACATAGCAGGGGTTGCCGCAGCTATCGGCTTTGGTGGACCAGGCGCTGTATTTTGGATGTGGGTGGTTGGATTCTTAGGCGCGACTACGGCTTATATTGAAGCAACACTAGCGCAGATATACAAAGAAAAAGATGCGACTACTGGAGAGTATCGTGGTGGTCCGGCTTACTATTTTGAAAAGGCACTGGGACAACGCTGGTACGGTATCGTTTTTGCGATTGCTGCTATCACCGCTTTAAGTATATTTTTACCCGGCATTCAAACAAATGGCGTGGTCAATGCTGTCACACAGGTAATGGGTGAGGGAACTACGTTAAACATCTTAGGCACAGACGTCAGTAGCATGAGGCTTGGGGCAATAGCGCTCATCCTCATTGTCTTTGGTGTTATCATCTTTGGTGGTATCAAGCGTATTGCAACGTTTACCGAAATTGTCGTACCGTTTATGGCAATCGGCTATATTGTCTTAGCCTTAATAATTATGCTCATCAATTTTGAGCTGATACCACAAGTATTTGCGCTAATCGTCGGTGATGCTTTTACCGCGCAGGCAGGACTGGGAGCCGCCCTCGGTTGGGGTGTCAAACGTGGCGTCTATTCAAGTGAAGCCGGTCAAGGCACGACCCCTCATGCTGCTGCTGCCGCTGAGGTCGATCATCCAGCGCAGCAAGGATTGGTACAATCATTTTCTGTCTATATCGATACCTTATTGGTTTGCTCAGCAACGGCTTTTATGATTTTGACGATGGGGACCTATAACATTCAAGGAACGTTACCTGAGGGTCAATACCTTGTACAAAACGTCGTGGCAGGTACTGAAATCAATTCTCCTGCTTTTACGCAGCTGGCAATGGAGTCGGTCTATGGCGCATTTGGTGATACATTTATTGCTGTTGCCGTCTTCTTTTTTGCTTTTACTACCATTTTAGCCAATTATTATATTGCTGAAGTTAATGTTGCCTATCTGACACGCTCTATTAGTCCTAGGGTCAACAGAATAGGATTATTGTTGGTTAAAGTATTGACGATGTCGATGATTGCTTATGGCGGACTCAATTCGGCAGGCTATATCTGGGCGGTTGGCGATATTGGTGTCGGTCTGATTGCATGGTTAAATATCGTTGGTATCTTGCTGATTTTTTTTATGGCACGTCCTGCGTTCAAAGCACTCAAAGACTATGAAAACCAGCGTAAAGCAGGGGTGACTCGCTATACATTTGATCCTAACAAACTGGGTATTAAAAACGCTCTGTACTGGGAAGAGCGGCGCTCAAAAGAGCAATTAGATGCTAAAGATTAATTCATAAGCACACAACATCAATAGATACTATAGATAATATAGATGGCAAAATTGTCAGGTAAATAAAATTGTCTTTCGTTTGTCTAGACAAGACAAGATACCATTAAGTTTAATATAAAGAGGCAGACAACTAGGGCAACCCTGTCTGCCTCTTTATTTATTATGCTCGATTAGTTATTTACTACTCAATTGCCATTTATTGTAAGCCTTCAGCATCTGTTTTATCGATATTTGTGTTCTCCGCAAAGTCAGTCATCATCTCATCGTTATTTGTATTATCAGGCATAGTGTTGTCCATAAGCTCGGATGGCTCCTCCGTGACACTTTCTTCTTTAGTCATCGCTGTCGACTCTACGTTAGCGGTAGACTGATCTAATGCTACCGTATCATTCGCCTCTTCTGTCTCACTATTACAAGCGCTTATTCCTACGACTGTCGTGACAAGGGTTATTCCTAGTAAGCGCGTAATTCTTTTCGATTTTAGCAATATATGTCTCATTGTAGACTCCTTAAATAAGTGACGTCTGGTTTTCTTAATAGACTCATATCGTGTTGATCTCAATACCAATCTAAACTCAAGTAACAGCTGTCGATAGGAGTGTTTTGTCTGTTTTTATTGACTATTTATTAAAATTGATAAACTTATTGGTTTTCTGAACCCCATATCCAAGGGTTGAAAGATATGAAGAACTTCCCTAAGGTGTACTGCTCTGGGTAGAAATTGTCTATGTAGATAAGTCGTATCTATACGTCAGTAATAAATTCATTTAAGTAACTAGATTTTTTAATTACCTGCTTGAGCTTTGTATAATCAGTGTAAGCGTATCTGAAAAAGTAAGACACAAAAGTGAACATTCTATAAATATAAATCGATACTATAAAGAGTATGCTTGAAAATAACGACGATTGTCTATTAATAAGGATATATATATGAACAATAATTTAGTAGGTAGTGATCTAGCACGTGCAATGTTAAATCGCGGTGATAAGCAGGTATGGTGCGCGGTAAGTAACGATAGTGATGGACAAGCTCTGACTACTATCAATGAAGCTGACTATAGCTGTATCTATCCTATTGTTACTTATACAAATGACTATTTTGTTTGTAATGAGGGAAAATCATGGAAGTATGCAGTTCCTGTTCGTAGAGTTGAGCTTAGTCAAAACGAGATAGGGTTTTGAACAATATTAATTCAATAATCGTAGCAACAATTACAAACAACCGTTCAAGTCAAAGAAAAGACCGTTTATACAATTATAAATAGATAAAAGAAACAATAACTTATAACATTCAAATCCAATACATCTAAACACTATTTTATTAAATATTTTTTGCACAAAGTATTTTTAGATGTACTTAACTACTTAGGTTTATAAAAGTATTAAACCATAAAGTATTTTAGTGTTTAATAACAATAAACCGTAATTAGGAGGAATTAGAATGTATAAAGAATTAACTGGTAGTGAACTAACACGTGCGATGTTGGATCGTGGTGACACACAAATATGGTGTGCAGTAAGTGATAGCAGTGACGAAGAAGCTATGTCAGATCAAGTCGACAACGACTTTACAGCTCGCATTATGTCTTTTGATGACAATGGTTTTTATTGTACGGCTGGTATGGCATGGTCATTCGCGGTACCTATCAAGATTAGTCCACTAACACAGGATGAGGCAGGGTTTTAAGTCTCTTATATCTTCATTAACCAATCAGGGAGTGATGGTTAATAAGTTTAATCATTATAGCAAATCGAACCGCTATACAATGATATGCAAATTTATCAAAACTCTGAGAGTTTTTTTTGTATTGAATCGATGACATCCAGCTGCATTCTGTCATAATCCCCAATCCAAACCTCTTCTCCTTCTTCAGTCACTTCCTTTAATGATTTAAAACGATTAATCAGATCACGTTGAAAGTTACTCAGTGAAGTATGTATTAACGACACTTCATGGTCAGTGAGTAATATGACGTGTTCCCTTTTTTCCATTGCCATGCATCCTTTTTTTATCATCAACATTCATAAAAACGAATATACACGATAAGAGTGAAAATGCAAACTATAGTTTATTAATATATTGATTGTCAACAAAGTTCATGACCGTGGCTGGAGGTATTTTAATATATAAATAAATGACTTAGAACCTTTATATGAGGGATAGCGACTTGGATTTTAAAAAATAATTATTAGTATATCAGTGGTAGGTGATTAGATAATAGTCAGCTAATACTGACTATGAATATTACAAGGCCGACTCACATTTTGAGAAACCTAACTGTTTTAAGACCTTTATTAAGTATAAATGTGCTAACCCATGATAGGCCTTAATAGAGATAAGTAAAATGTTCATTGTATTGGTTTTTACTTGGTTGTTATTCAGGTAAAGTTTCAACGATAATTGACCAAGTACGTTTCAAGTGAGTAGGATAAACGATGAATGAACACGGGCAACAAGGAATATCACGCAATAAGTCTAAATGGTTTATTCCTTTAGTTTGCCTGTTAGCTGGCGGTGTGTTGATTGGGGTGTCTACCAATCTAGCCAAATATGCAAACGTCATTGATTTGACGCCATTGGCTTTTTTGTTTTGGTCGATCACAGGGGCCGCAATTATTTTATTCATCATCGCTTTTTTTAAAAATGAGCTACCACCTTTAAATAAACGCAGTTTTGAGTATTACTTGGTGGCAGCGTTGGTGAGCGTTGCAGGATCCAATTTAATCTTTTTTTCAGCCATTCCACATGTTGGTGCAGGTTTTGTCGCCCTGATTATCGCTCTGCCGCCACTGCTTACTTATCTTGGCGCTTTAGTGCTACGAATAGAGCGCTTTAATGCGCTCCGTGCTACTGGTGTTGTGGCAGCACTTTTGGGTGTGGGAGTGTTGGCAGCCCGCAAGTTCTCTACCCCAGATGCCAGTGTGTTTTGGATTTTATTGGCGCTTTGCGGACCAGTTTTGCTTGCAATCGGCAATCTTTATCGTACCTTACGCTGGCCAGATAACGCATCTCCTAGCTCGCTTGCCCCAGGCATGCTGATTGCCGCTGCAATATTGCTTGGCACTGTCAGCGCGCTGCCTAGCTTTTCAGTTACTGTACCGCTAACAGAGTTTAAGTCGCTTTGGTTAATCGCTATCCAAGCATTAATCTTTGCTGGTCAATTTTTACTGCTGTTTTTGCTACAAAAAACAGGCGGTCCAGTTTTATTGAGCTTATTAGGCGCAGTAGGAGCGATCGTGGGCGTCCCTGTTGCTATTTTTTTGCAAGGTGAAGCGCCGCCAGAGGGGTTGTTATTGGGCGCTTCTTTAATTGCGCTTGGTGTCGCGCTGGTTACCTGGGGCGGTGTGGCAATAGCAAAGACATCGACAACAGATAGTTAAATGTAATGATTGAAAAATTTGTTATGATGATTGAGAAAAGTATTGTTCAGATAAAGACAGAAAGGTAATAAGAATTAAACTCAAGGAAGATATATGTCAGCAACCAAAGAAGAGATTGTCGCTTTTATAACATCGGAGTTTCCCCAAACCAAATGCATTATCGAAGCAGTAGATGATAAAGGGGCGACCTTAGCACATGATATTGGCATAGACGAGCTGCGTCCTGGTGGTACGGTCTCTGGGCCAGTAATGATGAGTATCGCTGATGTCGCCATTTATGTGGCGATACTGGGCAAAATAGGTATTGTCCCGCTGACTGTAACGACGAGCCTTACCATTAACTTTTTGCGCAAACCTTCAGCCCAAGCGCGTATTATTGCCGAGTGTACGTTGATAAAAGTAGGGCGCACACTAATAGTAGGTGAGGTCTCTTTGTATTCAGAAGGCTCTAGCGATATGGTAGCCCACGTAGTTGGCACATATTCCGTACCGCCTACGCTCAGCTAAATGACTTTTGTGAGCAGCGTAATGTAAAAGTCTTGATGATGTTGAGCAGGGAGGAATAGTAAAACTAAAAGCTGGATTAAGCAGAATAAGATTGGCGGTGAAGGAGGGATTCGAACAATATTCTTAAATTATTGATAGTTATAGGTTTTTTATTCAGTAATATTATTATAGACCAACAAATAGACCAGCAGTAATATAGTATTGGATGCAAGGTAAAAAACGGGATTTATCTCATAGTTAATTGTATCAAGATATTACTTAAAAATATACATGCGCATAGCAACGCCATAAACTCAGCTCAGGTATATATTATCATCAAAAAACTCTTTTTTCCTCACTAAGCCAGTTCTAGCTTATCAAATCATTAGCGTCAATCCTTGTACAAAACTTATTTAGCATACAAAGCAATAAGGTAGTAATCAAACCGACAGTCAGAAAACGGTGAGAATTCAAGCATAGATATTTCTTAATAATTCCTAGAAATAAAACCATCTTTATATAAAATTTAGTACTAATTTATTTTAAATGGAACAAAAATATTATTTGACAAGGAAAGTAAACTCGCTTATTCTTATCTCATCAAATGATGGATGACAAGGATACTCTCATGAATACTACAAGACACTTGCAAGCTAGAATGAGTCAACGAGCGATAAGCATGTCTGAGCTAGACATAACGTTAGCGTTTGGAGAGGTGAGAGGAGACAAAGTAGTCCTTAATAAGAAGCGTATAAAAGAGCTACTAGCTGAATTTGAGTATATTCATAATAATCAATTGGAGAGAGCAAAATGAAACTAAGCTGTTATGAAACAATGAAAGCTGGTAAGGCGTTTGATGCAAGAGAAGTACAAATGATTATTAAAACGTTGAAGCAGATTTTGAAGAAAGGTGGGGTGGTAGCAGTATCTGAGAACGATACTTTGATCACAGCTTACCATCTAAACAGCTATGACCGTCGACGTGCTAAAAACAGCTCGTCTTCATTACATAATCTATAAAAGGCATGTTTTATGCAAAACTTTAAAACTAGTGAAAATACTGCTTATCAGCTCTATGATGTCTTAAGAGGTCAGAACATTTTAGAGACTAATAGTATCACTGCGTTAAAGATGACAGCAATGTATTCTCTATTTTTGCGAAATAAGTTACCAGAGGATATAAAACTGGACTCTAGTACTGCTGAAAACAGAGATAAGTGGTTAGCACTATTAGATAGTTTAAAAAATAGCGAAGATGAACAAGTACAAAGAGTCTTTGCTAATAGTAAAGATGTAGAGCAACTGCCAATGTCGCTAGTTAGTAAGCTTCTACAAACCTTGCTCAAAGTCCCTGAGCAAGAAATCAATCAGCTTGTTCGTGAGCTTATAATTTTACATATTAGTAGCCAATCAAAAATGAATGGTTATTACGCTCATATTAGCTTATACGATTTAGTAGCTGCTATCCTAGGTGACGTACACAATAAAAGTGTTTATATAGCATCACCAGCGACCGCACCTTTATGCACCATTATTAGTGAAAAAAATGGTGACGTTAGTTACGAGACGATCAACGCTGACTTGATAATCGCAGATGTGCTGTCATTGATTAGTTCAGATAGTTTTGATGTTAACTATGCAAACCCGCTTCTGTCTCCTAGCTACACTGATGATAAAAATCAGCTTCAGCTATTTGACTATGGTGTAAGTTTCTCACCAATGGGCGTTCGATTTTCAAGCAAGAATGCTGAAAATGATAAGTATGGTAGATATGAGGTTGTGCCAAAGAAGATAGAAACAGCGGATATCTTCCATCTCATCAAACAATGCTCTGAAAAAGTCATTACTACTGTCTCAGAGGGCATACTGTTTTCTAGTATGGAAAAGCCAGTCAGACAATATCTGATTGATAAAGGTATGGTTAGCACGGTTATTTCATTACCTAGTAATATTTGGACAAGTACGGGTGTGAAAACGTCTATGTTGATTCTTGATCCCAAAGGGGGCAATGATCAAGTAAGATTCGTTGATTTATCAGAGTCTGAGTTTGTTGATAAAACAACCAATCGCTGGTTGGTTGGACTAACAGATATCGAAGGTATTCTAGCCCAGATTGAGTCTAGTGAAGAAACAGACTATGCCTTATCAGTTGATCGTCAAAGTATCGTAGATAAAGACTATACTCTCTATAGCGCAGCTTATGTATTGAGTCCTGAGGAAAAAAAGGTTAAGTCAATTATTGCAAAGTCTGAGACCATAGATTTAGATAGATTGGTCAGGTTTGAGCGTGGTCTACCTTTTAATGCCGATGAAGGGGATTATACTGTCTTAGAAGTGGGGGCAGGTGAGATTGAGGGTATCGGTGATATTGCTACACCTACCAAAGAGGTAGGTATATCAGAATCTGTTCGTGCAAAGAATGAAGCTGGGTTTTTGCAACCCAATGATATCGTTATGATCTTGAAAGGCAGTGCTGGTAAGCTTGGTATTGTACCTGAGAGCGTCCCTACCGCAGGGGACAAGCGCTGGATGGTGAACAAGTCTGGGATTGTGATACGGGTGACTTCAAGTAAAGTTGATCCTAGAGCCTTGTACACTTATTTAAAATCCGACTTTGGTACTGTGCAGATCTCACGCCTGATTAAAGGGGCAACGATTGCGAATATATCGCTAAAAGAACTCAAACAGATGCCAGTTATTATGCCGTCTGAGGATGAGCAAAACGAGGCAGTCGCTTGTACCCAAAAGAGCCGAGAGACGCAGCAAACTATCCGAAAGCTACTAGATGAACAACAGGCAAGACAACGTAAGCTTTGGGCTTTATAAAGGTCTATAAGCCTATATATAAAAACAAGATAGGTAAGGCGTTCTATGATTGTCAGTAGAATGCCTTATCATAATTTGCTGAAAACATCGTTATAAAATCAATAGATGATAAGATACGATTAGATCTATGTTTATAAAAAAAATGAACTTTAACCATGAGCTTATCCCATGAAATTTAACGAAGACTCCCGTGTCAAAATACCCACTATTCTTCACTTGATGAAGCTAGGCTATCAGTATTTATCGCTCAAAGAGACGACATGGGATATCGATACCAATATTTTCCCTGAGCTATTCAATGATGCTGTAAAGCGAATCAATAAAGGCATCAAAGACGATGAGGTCAGACGTCTATTTGAAGATGTGAAATTGCTTTTAGACAATGAGGATTTAGGCAAAGCATTCTTTGACAAGCTATCGGAGCGCTCAGGTACGAAGCTCATTGATTTTGAAGATTTCAATAATAATAGCTTTCATGTGGTTACAGAGCTGACTTATAAAAATGGTGATGAAGAGTTCCGCCCTGATATCACTTTGCTGATTAACGGTATGCCCCTTGTCTTTATAGAAGTCAAAAAGCCGCATAATCGAGAAGGCATTATTGCTGAGAGAAACCGTATCAATACACGATTTCAGAACCCTAAGTTCAAACGCTTTATAAATATAACTCAGTTTATGATTTTTTCGAACAACATGGAATACGTAGATGGTGATCCTGAGCCACTACGAGGAGCTTTTTATG
This sequence comes from uncultured Psychrobacter sp., assembly GCF_947495825.1. Classification (GTDB taxonomy): domain Bacteria; phylum Pseudomonadota; class Gammaproteobacteria; order Pseudomonadales; family Moraxellaceae; genus Psychrobacter. The sequence goes on along the minus strand of NZ_CANMAH010000007.1, from coordinate 114,986 downwards.
CCAGCTCTTCTTATCATAAGCCAATATTCAACTACTTTCGTGAAGAAGAAACGTTTAACTATACTGCACTATTACAGCCAGTTGATGCTGCTGATGAGCTTAGAGTTTTAAAGGATAACAACTTAGAAGTTATTCGAAATAGTGAGGAGTTTAAAACTAATAAGCAGCCTGAACGTCCTACTAATAGCATATGTACCTCTTTACTTAGCCGAGAGCGGTTGGCATTTATTTTGCGATATGCGCTGGTCTATGTGAATGAAACTAAAGGGCTTGAAAAGCATATCATGCGCTATCCACAGATGTTTGCGACCAAAGCTATTGGTAGTAAGCTCGATGAAGGAATCAAGAAAGGTATTATTTGGCATACACAAGGTAGCGGTAAAACGGCTTTGGCTTTTTATAACGTGCATTTTTTAACTGACTATTTCCAAAAGCGGCAAACTACCCCTAAGTTTTATTTTATTGTTGATCGGTTAGATTTGCTACAGCAAGCTCAGCGCGAGTTTACAGCCCGTGGCCTAAGGGTGCGAACCGTTGATTCCAAAGCTGACTTTGCTCGTGATATCAAAGCAACCAAGGCCATCCACAATGACTCAGGTGTACCTGAGATTACTGTAGTCAATATTCAAAAATTTGAAGATGATCCGAATGTTACATCTACCAAGGATTATAACGTGGATATTCAGCGGATCTATTTTTTGGATGAAGTACACCGTAGCTATAATCCCAAAGGCAGCTTTTTAGCCAATCTAAAAGAATCTGATCCAAACGCAATTAAGATCGGCCTAACAGGAACGCCATTATTGGGTGATGACTACAATTCCAGAGCGTTATTTGGCGATTATATTCACAAGTATTACTACAATGCCTCGATTGCTGATGGCTATACCCTGCGCCTAATAAGAGAAGAGATATCTACCAAGTATAAACTGATCTTACAAGAAGCCCTTGCCAAAGCGGAGGTACTGGTAGGTGATGTTAAGCGTGAGGACATATACGCTCATTCTTGCTTTGTCGAGCCAATGCTTGAATACATTATCTCAGATTTTGAAGACAGCCGTGGAGCACTGAACGATGCGAGCATAGGCGGTATGGTTATTTGCGATAGCTCAAAGCAAGCTAAGCAGATGTATGAGCTGTTTAACACACAATATGCACAAGATAACGCAGTCGCCAATAGCCAAGCGCCTGATTCAGGTATAAAAACCCTAGCTGAGATTCGTCATGAAGAAGTAAAGGTAAAATCTGCTCAGCTGATTTTGCATGACGTTGGTACTAAAGAAGAGCGCAAACAGTGGGTAGAGGATTTTAAGGCTGGGAAGATAGATTTCTTATTTGTGTATAACATGCTGCTGACAGGCTTTGATGCTAAGCGTCTAAAGAAACTATACCTTGGACGCATTATACGAGCGCATAATTTGCTACAAGCTTTGACACGAGTAAACCGTACCTACGAAGACTTTAGATACGGTTACGTGGTTGATTTTGCAGATATCAGCAAAGAGTTTGATAAGACTAACAAAGCCTATTTTGAAGAGCTACAGTCTGAGCTAGGCGATGAGATAGAAAGCTACTCTCATCTGTTTAAATCACATGAAGAGATAGAGCAGGAGATTGAGCATATCAAGGAGGTACTGTTCCTTTATGAGACCGACAACATGGAGGTCTTCAGCGATCAGATCAGTCAGATACAGGACAGAGATACGATACTAAGTCTTAAAAAAGTACTTGGCGATGCGAGAAGTCTGTATAATTTGGTGCGCCTGCAAGGTGACTATAAGTTCTTAGAAGCGCTTGATTTTAATACGCTCAACAAACTGTATCGTGAAACCAGTCAGCATCTTGATCTACTTAATACTAAGCAAAGCTTAGAGCAGGGGACAGCTACCAGTAATCTACTTAACCAAGCTTTAGAAGATGTGATATTTAAGTTCACGAAGATAGGCGAGGAAGAGCTGGTACTGGCCGATGAGCTAAAAAGCACCCTACGCAAAACCCGTGAAGCGATGGCAAGCAATTTTGATCAAAAAGATCCTGAATTTGTCAGCTTAAAAGAAGAGCTTGAGCGTATATTCAAAAAAAGAAAGCTAAGCGAAGTGACGCAAGAGCAGATGAGCGAGAATATCGATGAGCTGACTAAGATTCATAAACGCATAAAAGAGCTTAACCGTACCAATGAGCAGATGCGACGTAAGTACAAAGGCGATGCCAAGTACGCTCGCATTCATAAGCGCATAACAGAGCGTCAACAAATAGATATTAACAGCTCTGAGCGTACTATTCACGAAGCGCTCATGGCGGTAAAAAACGATGCCGATGAAAAGGTGCTCAACAGTAGTCAAATCGTTGAAAACGAAAGCTACTTTGAAGGGCAAATGATGCCTATCGTCATAAAAAGGTTTATGAAAGACCATGAAATAAAACTGAAACCTGACAGCTCACGCTATATTAATAAGCTGGTTGTCTCAGAATATATCGATGAATACAACGTTGGAGCAAGACCATGGTAGAGCTTGAGTTTAAAGCTAAAACCCAAGAGTTAATTGATAGTTTAAAGAGCATTTGCGCCAATTACGGATTAGGTAATGATGGTAACGAGTTTAAAATTATCACTCAGATATTCTTATATAAGTTTCTAAATGATAAGTTCGCTTATGAAGCGAAGAAGATAGATGAAGATGTCGCTCAAGCTGACAATTGGGAAAAAGCGCTTAGTGAAATGAGTGCAGAAGATTATGAGATGCTACAGTTACAGATGAGTGCAGATACCGCGCATTTGGAGCCACATCATTTCATTAGCTATCTATTTAGCCAAAGTAATGCGCCTGACTTTGCTAAGCTGTTTGATGATACTTTGATAGACATCGCTACCAAGAACAACGACATTTTTGCAGTAAAAACAGATGGCGGTGCAAAAGTTGTATTGTTTGATCGTCTTAGTACGTTTATCGCTGATGAGTCTAAGCGTGATGATTTTTGCCGTGCGGTGATCAATAAGCTGATTGAGTTTAGCTTTGAGCGTATCTTTGATCAAAAGTTTGATTTTTATGCCGATATTTTTGAGTACTTAATCAAAGACTATAACAGCAACTCAGGGGGGAAGTATGCCGAGTACTTCACGCCCCATGCCGTTGCTCGTATTATGGCTGAAATATTAGTACCACAGGCAGAGCGTGGCGTAGTAAGAAATGTCACGTGCTACGATCCTTCAGCAGGATCGGGTACGCTACTGATGAACGTCGCCCATGCCATCGGTGAAGACCGCTGTACTATCTACACTCAAGATATCTCACAAAAGTCATCGAATCTATTGCGTTTAAATTTAATTTTAAACAATTTAGTTCACTCGATCCCCAATGTGATTCAGGGCAATACTATCTATCATCCTTATCACAAAGAAGACGAAGCGCTTAAGCAGTTTGACTATATCGTATCCAATCCACCGTTTAAACTCGACTTTAGCGACTATCGAGATGCGCTAGACAGTAAAGAGAACAAAGAGCGCTTCTTTGCAGGTATTCCAAAGATAAAGGCCAAAAGCAAAGATAAGATGGAGATCTATCAGCTGTTTTTACAGCACATTATCGCGTCACTCAAGAAAGGCGGTAAGGCAGCGGTAGTCGTACCCACTGGCTTTATCACCGCGCAGTCTGGTATTGATAAAAAGATCCGGCAAAAGCTAATCGATGACAAGATGCTCGCTGGTGTGGTCTCCATGCCATCTAATATCTTTGCGACCACTGGAACAAACGTATCGATCGTATTTATCGATGATAGCAATGATGGCGATGTGGTACTGGTCGATGCGTCGAATCTAGGTCAAAAAGTCAAAGAAGGTAAAACCCAAAAGACGGTGCTAAGCGCTGAGGAAGAGCAGCAGATTGTTAATGTGTTTAATAATAAAAAGCAAATCGATGATCTTTCTGTGACCGTCAGTTATGCTGATATAAAGGCAAAAAACTATAGCTTTAGCGCAGGACAGTATTTTGAGGTAAAAATTGAGTATGTCGATATTACCACTGAGCAGTTTAAAGAGAAGATGCAAGGCTATACCGATAATTTAGATCGACTGTTTAGTAAGTCTCGCAAGATAGAAAGTGATATTAGGAAGCAGTTGGAGGGGTTGAGTTATGAGCAAGTGGACTAAAAGAACGCTCGGCGATATCTCTGATTCTTGCCTTGGTAAAATGCTAGATAAAAAAAAGAACAAAGGTGATTTGTATTTATATCTTGCTAATTACAATGTTAGATGGGGAGAGTTTGATTTAAATCATCTTAAGGAAATGAGGTTTGAAGATCACGAGCATGAACGATATGGACTTGAATATGGAGATTTAGTGATATGCGAGGGAGGGGAGCCAGGACGTTGTGCAGTTTGGCGTGATGAATTGTCAGACATGAAAATTCAGAAAGCACTTCATAGATTGAGAGTAAAAAAAGGGTTTGATTACAACTTTTTATTCTATCGAATGTTATTAGCACATAGAACTGGTGAGCTTAGTAATTATTTTATCGGGTCAACTATTAAGCATTTAACTGGAGTCTCATTAAGACAAGTAGAGTTTGAATTCCCAAACTTGAAAACCCAGACATCAATAGCTTCAATTTTGAGGCTTCTAGATAAAAAAATCGAACTCAACAATCAAATCAACACAGAGTTAGAAGCCATGGCAAAAACACTGTATGACTACTGGTTTGTGCAGTTTGATTTTCCCGATGCAGACGGTCAGCCTTATAAGTCGTCTGGCGGTAAGATGGTTTATAACGAAGTGTTAAAGCGTGAGATACCTGAGGGGTGGGCAGCAGAGAAGCTTTCAGAAAACTTGTCAATTGGATCGGGATACTCATTTAACTCAAGAGAATATACTACTTCTGGAACTTATAAAATTATCACGATTAAAAATGTACAAGACTATGGACTAACAACGGATAATACTGACTTTGTTGATAGAATACCAGATAAAATACCAGATTATTGCAAGTTAGAAAAGGGTGATATTTTAATATCTTTGACTGGTAATGTGGGTCGATTATGCATCGTAAATGAAGATAACTTACTTTTAAATCAGCGAGTAGGTAAATTTTTATGTAAAGATACTTTGAAAGTCTACTTTTATCTATTGTTTCTGAGGCCTGAGTCGCGCATGAGACTAGAGAATATAGCTACTGGGAGTTCACAGAAAAATCTTAGCCCAATTGATACTGTCAATCTCTACCAAGCGCTCCCTTCTGAAGGTACTATATTAAATTTTAATAGTAGAGTAGCCAGTATTTTTGAGTCGATTTTGAATAACTCCGTAGAAAATCAGCAGCTCTCATCCTTAAGAGACTGGCTACTACCTATGCTATTGAATGGTCAGGTGACAGTAAAGTAATCACGATAAAACTATAATCAGGAAAAGCGTTATGGAACTGGTAGCAAATATTTGGCCGATCGTAGATCAGATGACGGGCGTCATTCAGCGTTTTCTATTTAGAGCCTATGCGTTAGATGCCAAGGATCAAGAAATAAGCACGGTGTTGACAATACTTGCGCGTTCCGACTATCGAACCGCGCAGGTCGTACAGATCCCTGATAACTATCAGCTTAACTCTGAGCATGGCACAATGTCTGGTGCTGTCGAAGTCGCCACCTTTAATCAGTATATGCACAGTATTGTAGAGGGTGCACTTGCAGCTGCTGAACAATCCTTTGCTAATATGAATAACTATGGCATAGGTATAGATGGCCCACTAATTCCTGAAGCTTTAAAATTTCCAGCAGAGCCGTACCTTGTGACGACTTACTTAATAGAGCTACCTAGTGGCGAGCTGATCCCGCATGTGAAAGCGGGTTAGTTGGGGTGCAAGTATTTAGTTGGGCTTAGCGACTAGATATTGATTGTGTAAGGTGACGGTAAGTGTATTTCAGACTACGAATAAGCAAAATGAAACTTTAGCATAATGCTTAATAGGTATAACCTAACATGAATAACATTGTTATTAAAACGATTCAACCGTTCGATATACTAAGAGTGGACACCGCTGAAAAAAACGACATTGTAAGTGATGTATTCACTGGTAATGTATTTCATGAGGATAAAGACATACCCGTTTATTTTAAAGCGTATGCTTATGATCATCCATATGCCGCTACAGGTGATCGAGGTCTGCTTAATGAAATTATTGGCTACTTGATTTGCGAATTATACAAAGTACCGCAACCTGAGCAAGCGTTTTTAGTATTAATGCCCAAAGAGAGTCTTACTCATTTATGGAGTAGTCTTAGCGATCGCCTTAAAAGAAGCTATGAGACTAATGACGTTATTCCTATGTTTGCTACGCAGCGAATGTATGCCAAAGCATTATCGTCTAGGTACAGTCATAGCAGACAAGCGGTAGAGCGTGAGCTTATTAAATGGACACACTTTAAAGAAGCGCTAATTTGTGATGAGATCATGGCAAATACAGATCGGCTACCTCGTAACATTTTAACCGCCAATGCAAAAGATTTTTGGTTAATCGACAACGGCAAACTTGCTATAGAGGGCGGCACTAACTGGAAGTCAACAGATCTCATTGAGAATAATAATTATAGTAATTATTTGGCTGATCTAGTGATTAAAGATATACAGGCTGATAGCAAAAAAGGCAATCTCATTATACAAACAGCATTAAAGAAGTTTAAAGCCATTAAGCAGATTATAGCTGAATGTGAGTTTTGGGTGGATGCTTTATCAAGTAATCAAGATCGTGAAATATGGCAGAAATTCTTAGCATTTTTGCAAAGTAGAGATCATAATATCACTTGTATTTTAAGTGAACGCTATGGGATGCTGTCATTATGAATTGGACAAGCTTACTACAACCTAAAGATGCAGTAGCTTCTTTTATCAAAGGTCACTTTTTCGTCGTCAAATTCACACCTGATATTGTAGCTAAAGAAGTATTTAACTTAGGTGTTGGTTTCATAGAAGACGGTGATGAAAAAATTCGGTTTAAGCTGGCTCATTCAAGCTTGAAAGGCTTTGCTTGTATCTACGGAAAAAATGCTGTTCAAGGTCTAAGACTGCTATTACAGTCTATCTCAACAGCACTAAACACAGTAGGATATTCTTATCCACCTTCTTCACAGCTAACCTATACGCCACTAATGCCTATCAAGGGAGTATCTGTAGACTCGATCTTAAATTCTTTGTATCGTGATTATGTGCATATGGATCACTTTCAAGAAAAGAAAAAACCAACAGTGCCTGTTCTTAACACAATAGAGCTACGTAAGGGATTAAAGCAAAGCTTAAATAATATTAATAAAACTGAATATTATCAGGAAGAAGATATCCTACTAGAAAGTAACATTGATAATAGTGAGATTGCTTTAGATCTACCAATTTGGCGACCACAGCAAGAAAACAGTCTTTTTGAAAACGATTGTCTATTTGCAACTGTAGTGTCAGCGGATTATCTAGAAAAAAATGCCCTAAGTTTTAATTTAGATTATTTGGGTTGTAGTAATATACAAAAAGCATGTCTGTTAACAGGCCAAGAGGCTAAAGCTGGGTTATTTATATATCGTCCAGCGCTCAATGAGCGTATTACGCAAGATGTCATAGATGACATCGATAGCCATATAGAAAAATCGTTATACACTCTAAAGCACCTAAAGCAGAAAGAAGGCTATAACATTGAAATGGATGTTTTGTACAGTGAAGAAGAGGTTTACGAAAAAGTAGCTGCTTTTGTAACTTAGCTATAATTTGTATAAATATGCATTATAAAAGCGATAAAATAAAGAGCAGATCATCTAAACGGGGGGTCTGTTTTTTTTGCCAACAATTCCTCTTTTCTCTTATACTAAGGCTGACTATCAATCAATAAAGAAGCTCATATTGTTATGCCCAATCACTATAAAAGCCTTGTCCTAAGCCTAACTCAGCAGCCTACCGAGCAAGAATGGCTTGAGTTTAAGCATAACTTTCATAGTCCAGAAGAAATAGGCAAGCGGATATCTGCGCTTGCTAATGGCGCATGTTTGGCTGGCAAGAAATTCGGTTATTTAGTGTTTGGCATAGAGGACGGCACGCACAACATCGTTGGTACAAGCTTTAGCCCTAAGACAAAAAAAGCCAAAGGTAACGAAGACTTAGAGCATTGGCTGGTAAGCCGTCTAAGCCCTAAGATTTATTTTACCATTCATGAGCTACAGATTGATGATAAAGCGGTAGTACTGTTTGAGATTCCAGCAGCCACTGATACGCCTATTAGCTTTTTGCATGAGCCTTATATTCGCATTGGTAGCGTCACAAAACCTCTAAAGCACTATCCCGATCAAAGCCGTAAGCTCTGGCAAAATCAAGCCGATGACTGGAGTGCTGAGATTTGCCACGAGGCAGCGCTTGAAGATCTTGACCCCAAAGCCATTGCTGTTGCCAGACAAGTCTTTGCTGATAAAAACAAGCGTTTGGCTGAAGATGTCAAAGAATGGGATGACATCACTTTTTTAAATAAAGCCAAAATTACCATTCGTGGTCAGATCACCAATACAGCGATTATTTTATTGGGACGTTATGAATCCACGAGTTTTTTGAGTCCAGCGCAAGCCCATATCACATGGATTTTAAAGGGCGTTGATGGTATTGAAAAAGACTATGAACATTTTGAACCGCCATTTTTGTTAGCCTTGGACGAGGTATATAACAAAATCCGTAACCTAAACTATCGCTACATGGCATCAGGTACGCTGTTTCCTGAAGAGGTACAGCAGTACGACCCTTATATCATTCGTGAAGCGTTAAGCAATGCCATTGGTCATCAAGACTATCGCTTAGGTGGACGTATCATAGTAGTTGAAAAAGAAGACTCAACGCTATTGTTTCAAAATAGTGGCTCGTTTATTCCTAAGACCATTGAGAATGTCTTGCTACAAGATGCGCCTGAAGCGAGTTATCGCAATCCGTTTTTGGTCAATGCCATGGTTAGTCTAAATATGATGGACACCATTGGTAGCGGTATCAAAAAAATGTATCAGATTCAGTCTAAGCGCTTTTTTCCTCTACCAGATTATGACTTAACCCGTGAAAGGGTAGGCGTGAAGTTTACAGGCAAGGTACTTGATCAAGAGTACGCCAAGCAGTTAGCAACCGTGGATAATCTCACACTGCATGACATCATAGCGCTTGATAAAGTCCAAAAAGGGCAGGCGATCACTGAAGAGGAAGTCGACGCGCTACGCAAAAAGTCATTAATAGAAGGACGTAAAAACAGCTATATTATTGCCGCTAATGTTGCTAAGCATACTGAGCAGCAAGCAGAGTATATGCAAATGCGCGGCTTAGATGACATGCATTATCAAAGCTTGATTATAGAATATCTTAAGACGTTTGAGCGAGGCAGACTAGCTGACTTTGATAAAATGCTGGCTAATAAGTTACCGCAAGTGCTAGATGATAAACAGCGTAAGAACAAAGTACGTAATTTATTGCAGAAAATGCGCCGTGATGGTCTAGTGACTTCCAAAAACCAAACATGGTATCTTAAAGATAGCTAAAGGCAGCTAAACGTAGCTAGATGCAGCTAAAAGCAGCTAAGTGTAGCTAGATCTAGTTGAAGGCAACTAGATTTAGCAGGCTAAAAAATAATTATGGCGTACCAGCATGACCTACTTTAACTTGTGTAGATAACATCCGACCTTTGGTTTCAACCTTGCGAGACGCTTCATCCCAGTCAGGTGCAGCACACATAAAGAGTGTTTTCCCCTCTTGTCCACCTAGGGCAACAGCAAAAATACCATCAGGGGCAGTATCGACAATTTCTAGAACTTCGCCACCTTCCGCAATACGGACGGCGCGTTGATTCAGCGTGTCTGCAATCCAAACCGCACCTTCAGCGTCTAAGGTAAGGCCATCTGGTAAAATACTTGCGCCTTCTATGCGCACACCGAGGTTTGGCTCATCACCCAATTCACCAAAGTTTGCAAAGTCACGCTTTTCTCCGAGGCTACCATCTTCTTTGATATCAAATTGCGTGATTTTATTGCCAAACAACTCGTTGACGATTAATGTTTTTTCGTCGGCCGATATCACCATACCATTAGGGAAGGATAGACCTTCTGCAACAACTTGCGAGCTTCCATCTGGTTTGACCAATACTAGACCGGCATGGCTATGGTCAGCACCGCCCATCAAGTCAAAACCAAAATTACCAACATAAGCATTGCCATTGGGAGCAACTACCATATCGTTGGCATGACCATCGCAGTGCTCCCAAATATCAGCATGAACGACTAATTCACCATCGTCTTCTAAGCGTAAGACTTTACGGTCTTTCATCGACACAACCAGCATACGCCCGTCAGGTAGCCAACCTAAACCAGAGGGTTGCTGTTCAATATGGACGATCTTTTCTGCCACACCTTGTTCATCAACGCAATAAACTCCTCGTGTATAAAAATCAACAAACCATAAAGCATCGTTATACCAGCGCGGTCCTTCTAAATAATGAAAGCCATCAACAACAACGTCTAATTTATATTCTGACATGATTATTTCCCTTGAGTAGTGGTTATCTTCCTTGATAAATAAATACAACTGTTTTAAATAATGACAGCTTTTATTAAAGTATTTCCTTATATATGTTTGTTACCTCTTCTAATGACATATCCTTTGGGTTAGTCGCAATAAGACGAGCGTAAGTATTGGTAACGATATCAGCTAGCACCGGAATATCCTGTTTTGTAATATTTAATTCACTTAAGCGATACTTGAGACCGCTTGTTTCCAAAAATTTTCTTAGTTCAGCAATGAATAAGCCTGCTGCATCTAAGTCTGTTAGGTCAGCGGTTTGACTAGGCATAACGGCATGAGCCAGTTCTGCATAGAGTGGTGCGGCTGTTGATAAATTAAATGAAAAGACGCCACACATGACAAGTGCATTAGCATGTCCATGCGGTACATGAAAGTTAATACTAAGTGGGTAGGAGAGTCCATGAACAGCTGCTACTGATGAGTTGACGAAAGCAATACCAGCCAAGGTTGAGCCCAATAACATATTAGAACGAGCTTCGATATCATCGCCTTGATTCATAACCTGTTCAAAATTACTCCAGAGCATCTGTAGTCCTTTAACAGCTAATGCATCTGAAATAGGGTTTTTCTTAGTGCGACTTGTATATGCTTCAACACAGTGAACCATAGCATCCAAAGCGGTTGCCGCGGTAATATGACGTGGGAGTTTAAGTGTCAGAGTGGCATCTAAAATGGCAACATCAGGCAAGATGTTTGGAGTGTAAATGGCTTTTTTACTACCATCTTGCGCTGTGATAACAGAGACAAAGGTAGATTCTGCTCCAGTACCAGCAGTAGTGGGAATGGCAAATAAAGGCAGTCTATCAAATTCACTAACATCTTGATCCAAAATATCATTTATAGACTCAAAATTGTTAGGATGTAAGGCGACGATTTTTGCAGTATCGATAGAACTGCCGCCACCTAAACCGATAACCAGATCACAATTGCTGTCTCTGGCAGTTTTAATAGCATCATTGACGATCTCAATAGGTGGATCAGCAATGACACTATCGAATACAACAACATTAATACCAGCTTCTTCTAAAGATTGCTGAGCAATATCGACATAGCCTAGATTAGAGATTCCAGTATCCGTAACAATAATAGCTGACGTCGCACGATACTGTTTAGCTAATGTACCGAGCTTCTGACGCATGCTGTCAACTTCACTGATAATATGACTATTGGTATAAAACTCAATCCCTGTCATTTTGTTCTTCCTTGTGTAGATGTATTTTATATAAAATAACGCTAAGTTCGAAGTGCTAGTAACAGAAATTTATCTTATATCAATTTTTGTCATTTAACGTACTAGATAACGTTAAGTTTAATAGCAGAAAGTGTTAGCGACCTTTAAAAATAAAACTTGAGTATCTACGGATTATACACACATTCAGGCATACGTAAAATGATTTGACTGGTATCACTATAACTGTTATTTTTAAACGATTCATACCATACGTTATGTCAAATGATCTCCTACTTGCAATCACTATCAAAAGGAATTAATAGTGAAACTTTTCTCTTTATTTTCTATTACTGCATTTGCAGCTATCAGCTTAATCGGATGTTCTGGCGAAACCGTTAAGAGTAGTGAGGTTGCCTCATCACAAGATACCACTGTTCTACGTTTTTCACATTTTTACCCAGCGACATCTGACATTAATGAACAGATTTTTGAACCATGGGCCAAGCAAATTGAAGCAGACTCCAATGGTCGTCTTAAAGTTGAAGTATATCCTTCAGCAACGATTAGTAAAGCAGATACAGCTTATGAGTCTGCCGTAAAAGGAACGATTGATATTGGCTCTCAAGTGCAAGGTTATACGAGTGGTCGATTCCCACTATCCCAGATTGCAGAACTTCCAGGATTGTCTAACTCGTCGACACAAACAGGCTGTATGTTACAAACCCTTTATGAAAATGGGACTATCTCTAGTGAGTACGAAGATTCACATTTGCTTTTTATGTTCGCTACGGGGCCTGGGACTTTACATAGTACAGATAAAATAATAAAAACTCCTGAAGATATGAAAGGTATGCGCATACGTAGACCTTCGGCAGTGGCAGGGGATATCATTGAAAGTATGGGCGCTTCACCTGTGGGGTTACCTGCTACTGATATATATACCTCCTTACAGCGAGGTGTTGTTGATGGTTTAAGCTTTCCATGGGAAGCCATGGAAACTTTTAAGCTTAATGAACTGACGAAGTATCATACTAACATGCCATTTTATAGCTCTGCTTTAATGGTAACTATGAATAAAGATAAATACGAAGGTTTGCCAGAAGACTTGAAAAAAGTCGTTGATGACAATTCAGGTATGGCGCTTAGTAAAAAAGTAGGGGCAATGTGGGATGAAACTTACTCGACACAAATACAAGCAGCGATTGAGAGAGGGGATGAAGTAGTTAATATTCCAGACCCACTCAATGATCCGGATTGGAAAGGTCCACTTGAAAAAGGTACAAAAAAATATCTTGATGACGTTAGTGCTTTAGGGCTAGATGCTTATGGTGTTTATGAGGAAGCTAAAGCAGCCAGCGTAGCATGTAAGGTATAATTTATTTAGAATAACTGGTTCAGTTATAATGACTAATATCAAAATATAACCCCAGTTCATTTATCAAACTGGGGTTTATTGCTTATAGTGACTGTGTTCTGGCTATTATTTTATTCTCAATCCACTGAGAGACTTCGCTCTCAACCCATGCCACTCTACCTTTTGATAGCTTGACCTGAACAGGAAAGGTCGAATCATAACGATCTGATCTTTTATCGAGCATGTCGTAAATTGTTGTGCTACTAAGGCCTGTATAGTATACGACTTGTTTAAGCGGTAGCATGCGAGGTATCAGTGGCATGCTTGGTATTGAAGTATTCTGTTGAGTGCTTGCGTTTAACTGTTTCATAATCATCTCCTTATAAGTAAATGAGAGCGTGTCCTCTCATATACTTACCGAGTCCTATATTTTTTTACGGCATCCTACAGTGTCCTGCATGAACTGAACGTATAAAAAGGAGCTGAACGAATCAGCTCCTTTTTATGCCATGGCTTTAACTTAGCTCACCGCTGTCACGCTTTGCTGTAGCCCTTGCTTTATGCTTGTCACATCATGCATAGGCAACGGCTTTGGTGAGTTATCTTTTTGATCCTCGACGTTTTGATCATCATCGTCGCTACTATCAAACGCATCTACCTCGTAGGCCTCCTCACTATCAACCTCAAAGCACGAGTTGCTATAACCACCCTTAGCCGCTTCTTCTAGTGCCTTTTGATCGAAGCCGTGTTCGCTCAGTTCCTTATCGATCATTTTCGCCGTGTGTACCGCATCCTTAAGTGTGACGCCCTCACGCAAGGTTAGATCGACGAAGTAAATTGGCGTCCGATAGCTTTGTGTCGTGCTTTTACCTCGCAAGGTTAATTGCAGCGGCAAGCAAGACAGCTTGTTACTAGACACGGCGGCAAAGTAGCGCAACCTTGCCGCAAGCGTACGAATACTATTAAAGCCAGTGGTGCGAAAGACAAAGGTGCCAAGCTCATCGTCTTCACTTAGATTAACGTAGAGACGACCGTATGGTTTACACGCACCACCTTGCGCTAATGGACAACGATCAGGCGACGGACAAGGCATTTGCTCTACACCGTTATCGGTTCGACGTTGGCACAGCTCACCGTCACCGACACACAGCGGTCTGCCTGTTTGACGATCGAACAGTGTGTACTCGGCACGCAGATTCAGCTCAGGATCATTAAACAGCAGTCGCACGGGTATTTGTCTGAGCTTACCGTCATTGTTTTTACGCAGCTTGGCGTCTAGTGGATGATTGACCCAGCCATCCTTATTTTGTACTTGGCTGGTTATGGTGAATTGATCGTCTTTAGCAGGCAGACGCTGGCCGTCTTTTTGAATGACACGACCGATACTGATACGACCTAAAACTGGTGGGGTTATCGTTAGACCCTTAATCATAGTGGTATTCCTTGTTTGTTTAATAAATTAATAAGACATAAAAAAGCCCACCTGTGATAGGTGGGCAGCTATGTGCTAGATTTGGTTTGTTTATGTGTTGATTGAATAGATAGCGGCTTAATCGGTTAAGACCACAAAGCGGCGACTGCCACGGCGGGTTTGACTAAATCTATCCATCAGCGCAGGATGAGCTTTGATCACCGCCTTGCTATCTAGGCTGACGCTGTCTTTCGAGCGCTTCCAAGATATTGCACCTTTATCAAAGACCGCTACTTCTTTGTCTTTAATTAAGCTTTGCAATTGATGCTTAATCTTATCGTGACGCTCTTGTAGTTCCTGCATATAGTCATGGTAGCTCAGCAATTGCTCAAACAACTTATTCGCTCCGTCGTCGTCTCGCAGATCAATCTTGCTTGACGGCTTAGGCTCAGGATAAAGTAGTTTTAGTGCTTTGGCTGCCGACTCAGAATGATCAGGGGTTGGCGGTGTGTCCGTCTCCACGTATTGCCAGAACAGACGCTCTTGCTCGATAATTGATTTAATTAAGCGCTCATCACGCTCAACCTTATAGATCTTGGCCTCGTGTCCGCATAGCAATACACAGATATGAGCGGCTTGTTTACCAGTAACCGCTAGCTGATGCTGTACTTGGCACGTGACGTATAGCGGTACGCCATCGCGCCATAGCTTTGCGCCATGCTCTCCAGCGGTTTTACACTCAAGTACTTGCACGTCATCGCTACCTGTCACTGTATAGTCAAGATTGGCGAGCATAAAAGATTTGTCGGTCTCAGGGTGTTGCAAGATAGCGTTTACGCGCCGTACCTTATTGCCTGTCTTTTCTTGGTAGTACTTAGCGACCATCGGTTCTAGCGTATTGCCCCAATACAGTGGCGAGTAGCCGTCGATGCTCTCATCTAAGTCTGAGGTTGTACGTCCCGTCTTAATCAGCCAAAGCTCTAACATGGACAAATAAGGATGAATACCGCAAGCAGCGGCGGCATCACTACTGCCTACTCCTTGACGGCGAACCTCAAGCCACTTGTCACGGCTTAAGTCTTTAGTACTGATCAGGCGCTTAGAGGTCATCGGTGTACTGATGATGGTATCTACTCGCTTATCATCTACCTTAGCTTTAGTAGCCATAGGCGCTTTAACCTTAGCGCTTAAACGCTTAGACCGTCTTACTGGTGTGCTGGTATTTAACGCGATCGTGTTCATAATGAACTCCTTCGATAAATTGATTGAAATGAAATAACAGGCATAAAAAAACCACGCGCTTAGGCATGGTCTAATTATTAAGTGTACCGATAGAATTTAGGCAATAAGACTAAAGGCTTCCTCTAAGCTTTTGTCTTTAAGCTTAGCGCCTGCGCCAAACCAAGCAGAGTCTAGTCTGTGATCGGTAGACATAGCACGGCGTTCATGATCCACATACTCTGTCATAGCAGATAGCAGGCCATAAGCGGTATCACGTGCTGAATCGAGATCCGCACCGCGACCTTGACCGTTAAACATACTCATTACCTGATTCATGGCGCGAGCATTAGGCACGGCGTCCTTTTCCTTTTTAGCGCTGTTAAACAAGATGATGTCGTTATCTTGATCGTTGAACACGCGGTTGAGATAGTTCGCCGCTTCTGCCTGAGTAACGCGGCGTTGGGTTAATTGCTTCATCTCATACATGTGCTCATTCCACTGCTTAACCGATACGCCTAGCTGCTGCTTGACGCGATCAGCATCAAAGGAGGTACTATGCGGTACTTTCACCACACCGCCACTACCATCAGCAAGGCTTACCGCTAAGGTGTTATTACACACCACACGGATATTGGTGAACTGCGCTGTGGTTGCTAGCGTCCCATCACAAGCGGTTGCCAGTAAAAGGTAGCCATTACTGACATCACCGCCTTTAAGGGTCATAGACTGACCTGTACGAGCAAGAGCCCACATCTTACGACCACCCTTTAAAATGCCAGCGGTCTCAAGCTCAAAGTGTGAGAGCTCGGTTAAGTCACGATAGAACTCTAGAATTTCACGCGGTTGTACTTCTTGATAGCGTTGACTGACCACTGATAACGGCTCAAGCGTATCTGAGCGGTATAACACCTTATTGCTATCAAAGGGCATGATCAGGCTTTGTCCTTTATCATTGTTTGCCATGTAGCTGACATCGGAGGACTCAATACGCCAATCAAGACCTGCCTCACGTGCCCAAATCTCAAGTGGCTGCTTAGGTGAGAGCTTATTGCCAAGACCATGCCAAGGGGTTTCGCCTACGTACGCCATACTTTCGACTAAATGTGCCATGATAATATTTCCTTTTTATTGATAGTTTATAACTGAATAAGTTAGAGGGTTGAGTTGAGAGTTAATGAAGTGAGGTGAACACATGGAAGCACTCATCACAGCGATATTGCTGATTGACTAGCATCGGTGGCGCTTGATGAGACTGAGTCATCTCAATCAGTGCTGCGACTGTCGTACCTACAACCACGCCTATAGCAGGATGAACCCTAAGCGTCTTACACAGACTAACGCCAAGGCTGACTAGAACCGTAGGAGACAACAGCTGGTCGATCAAATTGTTACTGATGCCATCAGTCATCTCATAGACCGCAGTTGACTGACAACATGGACAGATGGTTTTCATAAACACTCCTTTTATTTTGGGCATAAAAAAGGCCTGCACGAGGCAGACCTAAATTAATTGGATGAGCAGTAAACGATCTATACCCGATCTCATAAAGGTAGTATGTATTTGAAATTAGTTTGCTATTGCTAAAAATCCTCCACACCTAAGAGTAACTTCCATGTCCAAAGCTACGCATATTAGGTAGCGACACTTTGAGACGCTGCATATACTTATTAGGTCGAGTTAAATACAACGCCGTGTTCATAGCATTCTTGACCTCTAAAGGATTGTCTTTGTGGATCATGCCTATGCCAAGAGTGCCTTGGTGATCGTAAGCTTGTTTGTGCTTAAAGTTATTACAGTTGTAGTAGGTACCTAAGGCCTCTGTAATTTCAACCCATTCATTACCAACGGCATCGCCTAGAAACCAGTCCTGTCTATGCTTATCACCGTTGTAGATTAATAACAGGTGACAATGTAGACCACCATTAATTTCTCCTTGCTCTAAAGCCCAAGCGTTACCTCTTAAATTTTTAAAGCAGCCTCTTTTACGTCCTAGTTTCTTTCTCAGATCATTTATAAAACTGTGAAAAGTTTCAATGTCGACAAGATGTGTAAAATCAGGTTTTATTTTGAGGTCTATTCTTACGATAAGTACACGCGAATACTCGCTCAGAAAATAGTTCATATATTGATGAATTGATTTGCTATTACGTTGTTCTTGCAAAGCAAAGTTATTAATAGGAGTGTCAAATTCATATTGATAAGAATTTAGAGTATGCAAGAATCTCTGCGTCCTTTCTTCATCCCAAATAATTTCATCGGGATAGTAATTGTCACAAACAAGATAAGCACTACCTATAAACCATTTTATCGAACTAGTATATTCTAATTCGTGATCATAAAGTAATATCATTGACTGACAATAAAAGCTCAACTGTTCACTTATTTTTTGAATATTAATTCTAGTTTTAGAATTAAGTATATCGGTCACGAGTTTATCTACTTTAGTAACTACGACTTCATGGCTCAAAGTTGAAATGATCATTTTACTTTACCTAAGATTATTGGTTCATAATGTTAGGTAAGTATGTAAATTATTATTACTATTGATGAAGGTAGCTAGTTACATAGTATTAGGATTGTTACATATAATATTAATATAACCGGATTTTAAAGCTGATGAATATATCGATACAGTGTGACTTTGATTTTTAAAAAAGCCTATACAGGTGGGGATTTATGGATGGGGAGTTACGTAGGCATTGAGAGGCATGAGCATTAGATTTAGATATCAAGTCATATAAAATACTTGCGACATCAAACTATGGTTTTTTATATTCTATCGTAAAAATAATCCTAATAATAACTAAATTACAAACTCGTTGACGATCGAAAAACCGAATATAAAAACCTTTAAACAACATTATCTGTGCCATAATATAAGAGTTTTCGTACTGGTAATGGCTATAAATTTACTACTAGAAGCGATGATTTCACTATATACAGCTATAAAATTACTAAGTATGCAATAGATTTACTACTAAAATATACATATTTACTAAGCATCAGGATTTTCTATATGAGTAACAATCACCATATTTTAGAACAACAGGCGCAAACGCTTGGTCCATTTCAAAATGTTCAACATCAATATATAAATCAGAATAGCCAGCCACATGTAATTATTACAAGAGAGGATATTTATAAAAAGGTTAAAAAGATAGATATAGAAGCTGTTAAACAGTTTTTATTTTATGATTATCTATCAATAGGAAGAGTAAAACTCTTCTATGATTTCGATGATGATGACGCTTATAACCTTTTAACTGATCATTTACTTACAAACTCTAGCCCATTCCAAAAACTTGATTATTTAGTATCGTTGAAAACATATAGTTCTATCCCGAACTCTTTTTTAAATTGGTTTGCTAGTGATTTAAGGGCAGGTTTGTATTTTTCAGCTTATGTGGATACTGAGTTTGTTCAAGATTGTTTTTATGGAGGTATAGAGTTTTTATACTGGATAAAGTCAATTATAAAAATATCAAATTTAGAGGTGGAAAAACATATTACTATTAGACCGAACCTTAATACTGACCAGAGTCTAAAAGAAATAAATATTGGAAACTTAAACATGATGAAAAGAAGGTATTTGAATCGGAGGACACCTTCAAAAAAGATAGATTGGATTAATTTAGAAGATGTTGAGCAAATTCAATGGGGATACAATTATTTAGATGATCGTAAAAATCTCGTATTAAGTAGTATTTTTTTTCCTAAGACGATCAAGGATAAGTATAATTTAATTTTAGCTAGTATTGATATTGCAGATGATAATGATTTCGAATATAAAGTACCTAATGGAGATAAGGAATTGCTCTTTACTGCAAGAGGTTATTTAATTTATAAAATGCGTAGAGCATGGGATAGTATTCTGAGTACGCGAAAAAAAGCTGAAGATAAGTCTAAAAGAGTAGTTACTATCACTCAAAAAAATTATAAAATATTAATTAAACTTAGTTTACATCAAAAGCTATCGCTTAATAAGATGGTTAATAAATTAATTGAAGACGAATATTCTTTAATTAAAGAACATCTGGATAGCGATTGAAGTTCAGACTATTAGTCTAATAACTTTATTTATTATTAAGCTTATCATTCTTAATAAGTGATAGTAGGTCATCAATAGTAACTCCTTTACTGAGTAAGGCTTCAACAAGCACTTGTTTGTTTGCACTCTGTAACGTCTCAGGTTGTTGATTTTTCAAGGTATTTTCAATCTGCTTACGAGCAGTTTGAAAGTCTACAACTTCACCTGTATCTCTGAGCAGGTCTAAAAAATCCGCCCAAACCTGCATAATTTTACGACGCTCTTCCAAATGCTGTGCATGATTATATACCGCTCTAATACTGCTTTTTTTATCATGGGCCATTTGCTTTTCGATAGCATCGCCCATATAGCCAAGCTCGTTTAAGTTGGTTGAGGCGATATGGCGAAAGCCGTGACCTGTCTGTTTGCCTGCGTAGCCTAAGATATCGAGCGCGTTATTAATAAACTCTTCACTATAGGGCTGATGCATGCCTGTATGGTAGAACACGTACTCATACTGCCCTGTGATGTCTTTCATCTCTTCTAGCACTGCGAGCATCTGATCTGACAATGGTACAACGTGCTTACGTGCAATTTTAAGATTATCGATATCAACACGCCATAAGCGGTTCGCAAAATCGATGTGTGACCATTTCATCATACGTAGCTCGATAGTACGACAAAATGAATAGGCTAAAAACTTCATACCTAAACGAGTCTGATCATGACCATGATAGCCTTCGATAGCTTGTAGTAGCGCAGGCAGCTCATTAATATCCACGTGCTTCATGTGCTGACTTTTGGCTTTAGGGTAGAGCGCTTTTAGATCATCGATTGGGTTTTGCTCGATAATACGTTCACGTTTGGCACGCCTTAGGACATTAGCAACCAAATCGATAGTACGTCTGGTGACTTCACGCGGTGGCTCACCGTCTTTGTTCACACGCTTTTCGATCTCATCTGCCATTGAACGGCAATCTTCAAAGCTCACGTCCTTTAAAGCAATACCTTTAAAGTGTGGCAACACGTCTTTATGCATACGATTATAGTCTTGCTGATAGGTACGCGGTTTGACGTTACGCTGACGCTCATTAAGCCAATCTAATGCGTAGTCATTAAACTTCTGCGCTTGGATATTGGCAAGCTTGTCTTGACGCTTTTTATTTTTTGGATCGATACCATCGGTGAGTAGTGCCTTGATCTCAGTATTAGCCTGCCTTGCTTCAGACAACGACATAAGAGGATAAGTGCCAAGTGTCATTCGTGTTTGCCTACCATCAAAGCGATAGGCGCTTATCCATGTCTTTGTGCCAGTATTGCGTACTAATAGCTGTAAACCTTGCTGATCACTGTATTTGTCAGGACGCGCAGGCGTGCATTTCTCACTAGGTTTAAGCTTACGGATCTTACTATCGCTTAACATGTTGGTCTATTCCCTATGGCTATAAGCTATATAATTCAAGTAATACAACAAATACGTTGGTCTAATACTGAATAATAAAGCTTAAATGTTGGTCTTTTTGAGGTCTAATGAAATCATAGACCAACAGATAGACCAACACAAGCTATGGGATAGGTAGGTCATGTTCGGATAGATTAGGAAAACGTTAGACATAAAAAAAACGCTATAAGCGTTATTTATAAAGGGTTGCAGAGATGTATAGGAGTGTTTAGGACAAGATAGGAAAACTAGCATTTGATAAGATTGGCGGTGAAGGAGGGATTCGAACCCTCGATACGCTATGAACGTATACACACTTTCCAGGCGTGCGGTTTCAGCCACTCACCCACTTCACCGATTTTTGAACGCCTAAGTATAGCGGATAAGATTTAAAATGTCACGACTTACGCCTTATCTTTCTTTATTAGTAGTCCCCTGCTAGGATAGCGTATACGTAATAGCGAGCATAGACGGTTGAAAGTTGCATGATAAGTTTTGGCAGGTATAAAGACGTTTTTAAAAATAGCATTATAATAACAGTATTTACTGTCACAGTAGGACTATCATCGGCGCAGGCGGATGACTTTACCCAATGTAGCCAGTCTTTTTATGGTGGTATCTACCCTGAATTTATTAATAATAAGCTAAATAATAAGACACAACCCTTATGTATGGATGGTTTTGCTGTCATGTATTCTGGGATATCACGTACACCGTTATGGTCAGCAGAACATCTAACCCGCAAGCGTTTGCAGCAAGCCAAAGACATCGATCGGGAAGATAGCTTTCATGAAGAAAGCCGAGTTCCGAAGTCAGCACGTGCTTCACTGTCAGATTATTCAGGTTCTGGTTACGATCGCGGGCATCTGGCACCCAATGCCGATATGGCCACCCGCAGCCAGCAATACGACAGCTTTAGTTTGGCCAATATAGCGCCGCAGTCGCCACGCAATAACCGCTATATTTGGCGTAATATTGAGTCTGCTACGCGTTACCTAACACAGCAGTATGGTGAAGTTTATACGGTCACAGGTGTCGCATTTACTAATAAGAAAACCAAACAGCTTGCTGGACGAGTGCTGGTGCCCAGTCATTTTTTCAAGGCCGTTTATATTCCAGCGACCAATCAGGCGGGTGTATATTATGCCCCCAACGACGAATCCGAGCGTATAGAAATCATTAGTATTAATGAATTGACAGCTGAGACTGGCATTGATGTTTTACCAGTGCTTGATATTCAAACCAAAACGCAAGCATTAGAGTTGCCATTAAAGGCTGGAGAAAGTACAGATACACCGAGCGATGCGCCAACTGAAGGGCCTGCTTGGATGCTGTTTGTATGGGCAATTCTTGAATGGTTGGTTGCACAGCTGCAAGCATAAATTATAGCCAGCTTGAATAATGTCCATTATTTACCTGTGAATAATATCCAATGTTACTCAGACATGGAGAGTAAAATGATTGAACCATTCGCGAATAATCATCAAAGTATGCAAGTTGGTGAGCTAATCATAGAAAATCAAGAAGACAAAATTATCATTTATGGAGATCTTGATTTATTGCTTGATGAGTCAGGCTACGAGCAAGCAAAGCAGTTGCATGAGTTGACGACTAAGGTATTACAAGCTTTCAAAAATTCTAATCAAAATAATAAAAAAACGCTCTCGTCAAAAGAAAACAGTGACCGACCAGACAAAGATATAGACAATCCTTTCATGTAACTATTTGATATAGTTTTGATTTTATAGAAACAATTATCTATAAAAAACTACTAGGCAAAGTTCGGATTTTGTCTATAATGAGTGCAGAAGGTGTCATTTAAGTTGATTGTAGCGCTTAAGATGTTAATAGAAGGCGGCAGCAAACGACTGATGACATAGGATAAGCACAAAAAACGTTGTTTTTGAATCATCATACGAATGGAGTCGATCTATGAAATTATTTACAAAATCTGTGTTAGCAGTTGCTGGTATTAGCATGGCCACTATGGCAATGGCAGCTGACCCATTAGCCAACACCACTTGGCAAACTTTTGACGATGGCAAGCCGAAAGGTGTGGTCAAAATCACTGAGTCAAACGGTGTCTTAACTGGTAAGCTTATCAGTACCGTATCAGAAAAAGGTAAGAAACACGTCGGTATGACTATTATCTCTGATCTAAAAGCTGATGGCGGCGGTAAGTATAGTGGTGGTACTATCACAGATCCTGAAAAGAACAAAACCTACCGTATGACTGCTAGCTTAGAAGGTAATACGCTTAATTTAAAAGGCTACCTAGGACCATTTTCACGTAGTCAGACTTGGAAAAAGAAATAAATAATATTTTTATTTATACCACTGTTTGATATCTACTAAATAATTGTATTGAACACAAAATAATAAAACCCGCATCGCCAATTGGTCATGCGGGTTTATTTTTATTAAATTTTGATATTACCAAAATAAGCTGACTTTTGGAGTAAGATTAGTTAGTGAACTCAGGGTAAGCTTCCATACCGCATTCTGCGATATCAGCGCCTTCGTACTCATCTTCTTCAGAGATGCGCAAACCAATAGTGGCTCTAATAATCGCCCATACAATGGAGCTGGCAACGAACACCCAGACAAAAATAGTCGCAGCGCCTACCACCTGACCGACTAAGCTAGCAGCAGGATTGGTAATAGGGACTATTAACAGACCAAATAGGCCGACGATGCCATGGACTGAGATGGCACCGACAGGGTCATCAATCTTTATTTTGTCTAAAGCAAGAATAGATAATACGACAATTGCCCCTGCAATAAGACCAAAGAGCGTCGCTTGCAGTGCAGATGGGGTAGAAGGTTCTGCAGTAATGGCTACTAGGCCTGCCAATGCACCATTTAAGAGCATGGTCAAATCTGCTTTGCCAAAGATAAGACGTGCTAGTAATAAAGCACCAATTGCGCCACCTGCTGCAGCAGCGTTGGTATTCAAAAACACCATTGCGACTGCGTTAGCACTAGCGATATCGCCCAGTTTCAATACTGAACCACCGTTAAAGCCAAACCAGCCCATCCACAGTATCAATGTACCAAGGGCTGCTAATGGCAAATTAGCACCAGGAATCGCTCGTATCTCACCATTGGGTCCATATTTGCCCTTACGCGCACCCAAAAACAACACACCGGATAATGCCGCTGCTGCCCCTGCCATATGAACGATACCAGAGCCTGCAAAGTCAGAAAAACCCATAGCAGTTAAGCTAAATAGTCCAAAGACATCGTTGCCACCCCATGTCCAACTACCTTCTAGTGGGTAGATAAAGCCAGTCATTACTACCGCAAATATTAAAAAAGCCCAAAGCTTCATGCGCTCAGCGACAGCGCCTGAGACAATTGACATACAAGTGGCCACAAAGACAACTTGGAAGAAAAAGTCAGATGCCGCAGAGTAGACAGAATCACCTTCGAAGCCGTTTTCGACTGAGGTTGCTAAAGCGTCTTTTACTAAAGTCTCACCACCTGCAATACCGCTTAAAAACCAGTCGCCACCATACATAATAGCGTAGCCACATATCATATACATAGTGCAAGCGGTTGCAAAAAGAGTGATATTCTTGGTTAAAATTTCGACAGTATTTTTTGATCGAACCAGTCCAGCCTCTAACATGGTAAAGCCTGCGGCCATCCACATGACCAGTGCGCCACATACCAAAAAATAAAACGTGTCGAGTGCGTATTGCAGCTCAAAAATCTGACTTTGCATCTTAATTCCCCCTTGAATTGACAATGCGGTAGATTGGTTTGCTTTTAGACGTACATTACAAAGTAGCTGTCCTTATGACATGATGTTTGTTAAAACGATACTTGCACCAATCGTGTGCAAAACTGCTTATTTATGGTTTAACTATAGGTTCTAAATAGCATCTGGACCTGTTTCGCTGGTACGAATTCGAATGACTTGTTCGAGTGCTGTCACAAATATCTTGCCATCACCGATTTTGCCAGTGCTGGCGATACGTGTGATAGCCTCAATAGCTGGCTCAACCATCTCATCGATAACCGCGACCTCAACTTTTACTTTTGGTAAAAAGTCCACTACGTACTCTGCACCGCGATACAGTTCAGTATGTCCTTTTTGACGACCAAACCCTTTAACTTCGGTGACAGTGACGCCTTTGACGCCAATATCAGACAGTGCTTCACGCACATCATCAAGCTTAAATGGTTTTAAAATCGCAGTGATTAACTTCATAAAAAATTTCCTTATATGAATGATGTCGCAGGCCATTGCATACTTTTAATGCATCATAGCTTTGCCATGCTTGTGATAAGTCATTCAAAAAATGTGCCAGACGTACTCAAGGGGGAGGAACGTTTGGACTTATCTACCTTAAAAATGACCACCACTATAACGGACAAAAGCTTTAAATTCTCATCGTATATGGTGCAATAAAAACGAGATAGTCCTGATAATTACATAGTAATTTTAGGATAAATACAGCAGTATTGCCTGTGACGTTAGGTGCAACAAGAACTTTATTATAACCAACTTTCATACCCTACGGGGAGGGTATCCTGTGATGATTTGCGAAAATCTTACAAAGAGGGGAACTTAGATGTCAAAACAAAATCCGGATACAGGTATCTATCATAACAGTGTAGATAATAAGGCGTTATAGAGGTCAGTGAATGATGGCATACGAAGATAAAAGTAGGGCGGGTTTACAACATAATCGTCTGATAGCCAGACAGTAGATTGGGCTGTAAATAAGAAGCTGCCTACGCTAAGAGCAGTACAGGTAGCTTCGATATTAGTAATAACTTATACGCTGTAATAGCAAAGATAAAGGAATTTAGGCTTTAGGAAAAAGTAAATAAGGCGTCTTAGTAGTGCCCAATAACTTCTCAGTTTCGCTCCCTTTGAGTAGCTCACGTAACCGCGATTGTCCAAAAGCACCAGTCATCAGCAGGCCAATATTATGCTCGCTTTGATAATAGTTCAAAGCAGCACAAACATCGCGGCAGTTCAATAAAGTTTTTTTACAATTGATACCTGCTTGCTTGAGACGTGCATAAGCTTCGCGTAGTGCATCACAGTTTTCAGAGGTATCTTTACCAACCATCACAATATGGATGGTTAAGGCTCTAATCAGCGGTGTTTTACATAACCAATTAAGCATTTTATGTGAAGTGGCGCGATTATCAAATGCAAATAAAGCGGTAGTAGGGGGCGAAAATGGTGCATGAGTCACCAAAATGGGGCAATGACTCAAACGTATCAGCTGACTTAGGGTAGATTTACAGGTAACATGATGACCGATGACTATCAATTGTGATTTTTCATCGACATAATCGATACTATCACCGAGCGTTTCATGACGATGCAGCGTATAGACTTTACGCTTATGCAAATTTTGCTCACAATAAGCCGCTGCTTGATGCAGCAAAAGTTTGCCTTGAGCTTTGAGCTCTGAGTTACTCAGATGCTCATGACTTGTAAATTGATCAAGTAAATGATTTTCATCGTCAATATTTAAGCAGCCTGAATAGTTGATAGCCGCCTTTTGCTGTACGCTTGGTACTGCATGTAGTAGACCGACGGGCGTTTGCATACGCTTGGAGGCCCACATACTAGCATCCAATACAGCTTGTACATGGTCAGGACAATCTAAACAAGCAATAACACTATCTGGTTTTAAGTTACTCATAAGGGCAACCACATCATCTCAAAAAAAAGTACAGTTAAGCGAAACAGAGCAGCACAGTAGCTATGATTGATAGCCACTGTTCAGCAAACTCTGAGAGCAAAACTAGACGTTTGAGCCTATTTGCTAATCCAATAGGCCGATATCGCGGCGATCGTGAATAGAGAAACGATCGATCAACGTGCGACTGGCGTTATTTAAACCAACTACTTTGACATCAATACCCTCGCGTTGCAAGCGCATGACCAATTTATCTAAAGTATCGACCGCACTGATATCCCAAAAATGTGCGTGACTGACATCGATCTCAATATTATCTACTGCCTCTTTAGTGTCGAAGCTTTGCAAAAATTGCGTTGTCGATGCAAAGAAAACCTGTCCTTGGACATAGTAATAACGAGTATTGCTACTGTCATCATACTCACTAAATATAGTCAAGAATTGACCAATTTTGTTAGCAAAAGCCAAGGCTGATAGCAGGACGCCAACCCCAACCCCATACGCTAAGTTGTGAGTAAAGACAGTGGTCAAGACGGTCGCTAGCATGACAATGTTAAACGACATAGGGTGCGTTTTAAATTCTCGAATCGACTGCCAGTTAAATGTACCGATTGATACCATAATCATAACGGCAACGAGAGCAGCCATCGGGATTTGACTGACCCAATCACTTAAAAAGACCACCATAATTAATAAGACTACACCAGCCATTAATGTCGATAAGCGCGTACGTCCGCCAGATTTTACGTTGATCATGGATTGACCAATCATCGCGCACCCTGCCATACCCCCAAAAAAACCTGAAACGACGTTGGCAATACCCTGACCACGGCATTCACGGTTTTTATTACTTGGCGTATCGGTCAACTCATCTACAATCGTAGCGGTCATCATCGATTCGAGCAAACCAACAATGGCTAACGCAATAGAGTAAGGAGCAATAATCAGTAACGTGTTTAGATTGAGTGGAATATCAGGTAGCAAAAACACAGGCAACGAATCGGGTAGGTCGCCCATACTGCCTACATTACGAATGTCTAAATTCATATATAATGCGACAGCTGTCAGACCAACGATACACACAAGCGGTGATGGCACAATACGGCCGATCTTGGGAATAAGCGGAAACAGATAGATAATTGCTAGACCAGCTGCCGTCATCATATAGACGGTCAAGCCAACACGTTCAGTCGCTGGATTAAGCTCTGGCAGCTGAGCGGCAAATATCAAAATCGCCAGCGCATTGACAAAGCCTATCACTACTGAGCGAGAGACAAAGCGCATCAGATTACCAAGCTTTAGGATACCCATGATAATCTGGATACCACCGCATAGCAGTGTTGCTGCAAGCAAGTATTGCAGCCCATGCTCAGCGACTAGGTCAACCATGACAAGTGCCATCGCACCTGTCGCAGCTGAGATCATGCCTGGGCGACCGCCAACGAAGCTAATCACTACGGCAATACAAAATGAGGCGTACAAACCAACCTTTGGATCGACGCCTGCAATAATAGAAAAAGCAATGGCTTCTGGAATCAGCGCCAATGCAACAACGATACCAGACAGCACATCGCCGCGCACATTAGAAAACCACTCATCACGTAAGCTATCAAAAAAAGATGTCATAAGTAAACTGCATAGATTTGGAGGCAAAAAAAGTAATCATCCGCTAGTGGTCATATTATTTATCAACAACAGTATCTATCAACAATAACCATTTATAGATAATATTGGCCGCTAAAGAAGCTACCGCGTCGCTTAACAGACTAAAACTGTCAAACGGTCTTGCACTTTCACTATCTTAAAGTTTATGAATATCTCACAACATTTGGCTACCGAGTCGTTTGCAGTATTGCCAATAGTAAAATATGATAAAAACCTAAGATAGTACACAAATGGCTATGATGATGTATCACAGCAGATAGATTGTCAGGTAAGATAGGCAGAGTAGCTATAAAAAATAACTATAAATAAGCGTCTGCTGCAACCTAGTGACAGTATGATTCGCTACCAAGGTCTAATAGCCATGTGATAAATGCCATAATATAGGTCATAACATACTCAATCGGCATACAAAACTAAATTATCAGTTAAGGCCTCAGTAACTTAATATAAAAACATGCGCATAATAGCACAAAGTGATGAAAAAGCAGTACCGAAACATGCACGATACCGTTATCATGCTTACCATTATAATAGTTAGAAATATCGTATCGCCTATCTAGCCGATGTCTTATCGACAACCCTCATATTTGATAGCCAAACCCTAGACTCAAAAAGGAAAGATATATGACGACCCTTGCTGCAACAGAAACTCTAATCCATAAAGGCGGTGGCCTGCAGGTGGTTGTCGGATTGGGTCAATCAGGACTATCGGCAGCACGTTATCTGACTGAACAAGGCTATCAGGTAGCAGTCACAGATGGTCAATCAGCACCAGTATTAGCAGATAAGCTTCCTGCTGCTATCGAAGTTCGTCAGTTTGGTGCTATTGATGCAGAGTTATTGCAACAAGCCGCACGTATTATTATTAGTCCTGGTATCTCTCTTGAAACTCAAGCGGTCGCAGCAGCGCGGCAAGCCAATATTCCGGTAGTCAGCGATATTCAGTTATTTTGTGAGGCTTGTGATGTTCCCATCATCGCGATTACGGGCTCTAATGCCAAAAGCACCGTGACGACACTGGTTGGTGAAATGGCTGCGGATGCCGGTATCAATGTCGGTGTCGGTGGTAATATTGGCGTTCCAGCTTTAGACCTTTTATCCAACAGCGCTATGGCTTTAGCCGTCCTTGAGCTGTCTAGCTTTCAATTAGAAACAGTGACCAATCTGGGCGCCCAAGTAGCAACAGTGCTCAATATGTCTCCTGATCATTTAGATCGCCATGGCGATATGCTTGGTTATCATCAGGCCAAGCACCGTATTTTTCAAGGTGCTAAGTCAGTAGTAATTAACCGTGAGGATGCACTTACTCGGCCATTGGTCGCTGATGATTTACCGCGTTTAAGCATTGGTATTCATGCGCCAGATAGAGGTCAGTATGGTTTGATAACTGATGTTGATGGACAGATTTATTTAGCTCGTGGTACAGAGCGGCTACTATCAGCAGACAAGCTGATTATTAAAGGTCGCCACAATTTACTCAATGCTCAAGCGGCTCTGGCACTAGGCGAGCTTGCAGGTCTACCTATCGATAGTATGCTTGCAACCTTACAACGCTTTACAGGGCTTGATCATCGTTGTCAGTATGTCGAAACTGTAGCAGGGATTGATTATTTCAATGATTCTAAAGGTACCAATATTGGCTCGACCATTGCTGCTATTGAGGGTTTAGGTGCAGTGTATGCGGCCAAAGACGGTAAACTACTTCTAATCTTAGGGGGTCAAGGCAAAGGCCAACAGTTCGGTGAGCTGGCCCCTTTTATTAATCAATATGTCAGTCAGG
Source organism: uncultured Psychrobacter sp. (assembly GCF_947495825.1). GTDB lineage: Bacteria > Pseudomonadota > Gammaproteobacteria > Pseudomonadales > Moraxellaceae > Psychrobacter. The sequence continues at coordinate 84,684 of NZ_CANMAH010000007.1, read as the reverse complement.
TTTTATTGATTGGGGAAGATAGCCAGCAGATTGAGCAGCATTTACGTGCAGCCAAGCCAAATGATGATGTGCTACTCAAGCAGTGTCAGACGTTAGAAAATGCTTTTGCTACTATTCAGCAAGTGACTAGTAGCAGCTTGTCGCAAGTACAAGCAGTGTTATTATCACCTGCATGTGCAAGCTTTGATCAGTTCAGTGGTTATGCTGCTCGCGGCGATTACTTTCGTGAGTTAGTAACGCAATTGGTTAAAGATACTGATGCTGTCAATACGCTTAGTTAATTCATCTATTTAGATGATAAATGATTGTTTTGCTTATAAATTACTGCTACTGTCAAACACAGTTAGCCAGTTCTGGTTTATGAAGAACCTCTTTTTAGTAGTCGCCAACTAACGTCTACTAAAAGCGATGGTACGTTTACTAGTTGTGATAGCTATTAAGCCTGTTTTCTATTTGATTTGGTTTAAACGGTGGCGTCGGATAGATGTCGTGTTTTTTTGTTTGTTAATATACTTGAATATTATGGCGCTCTCTTTTTTTTCTCGTTCTTCTCAAAAGTCTCAGCCAACTTCTGGCGCAGATGGTGTTCTCTCTTTACCTTCAGCACGCGCAATTTTGATATCTAGCGTTGGTTGTATGATGGTACTTAGCTTACTTATGGTGGCTTCAGCCTCTATTCCTTTTGCACTAAGTCGCGGCATGAGCGAGCTGTATTTTTTTGAACATCAGCTGCTATACATGGGCATCGGGCTAATCGCTGCAGCGATACCGTATTACTTTGTACCACTAAAAACCCTCTACCAGACTGAGACACAGTTTATATTGCTAGGTGTCACTGGTGCGCTTTTGATAGCGACGCTATTTGGTACGCCTATTAATGGTTCAAAACGCTGGCTAAACTTGGGCGTGATTAACTTTCAGGTCGCAGAGCTAGCGAAGCTTGTGGTCATTGTCTTCGTTGCTGACTTTGTAGTGCGACGCTCGTTTGAAGTCCGTAACGGTTGGGATGGGTTTTTACGCATCTCTTTAGTGATCGGTCTGCTGACTTTTTTATTATTATTGCAGCCTGATTTTGGCTCATTGGTGGTCATCGTCGGCACAGTGTTTGCTATATTTTATATCGCTGGGGCACCTTATAAGCAATTTGTCGCGCTAGGGGCGGTCGTAGGTGTGCTTGGCGTACTGGCAGTCACTATGGTTCAGTATCGTCTGACAAGGGTGTTATCGTTTTTAGATCCCTTTGATGATATTCAAGATACTGACTATCAATTGGCACGCAGCTTGATTGCATTTGGTCGTGGACAGTTTACAGGTGTAGGTTATGGTGAAAGCGTCCAAAAACTATCACATTTACCTGAGGCACATACAGATTTTTTGTTGGCCATTACTGGTGAAGAGCTAGGCTTCGTTGGCGTGACGATGATTTTGATATTAGAAGCACTTATCATCGGTAGTGCTATGCGTATTAGTTATAATGCGCTAAAACGTCGGCAAATGCGTATGAGCTATACCGCTTTTGGTATCGGCATTATTTTTATTGCACAAACGATTATTAATGCTGCTATGAATATGGGAGCGATGCCGACTAAAGGATTAACGATGCCGTTCTTTAGTTATGGTGGGTCATCAATGCTGATTAGTTTGGTGATGGTGGCGCTGCTACTCAAGATTTATAACGAGAGTCCTGAGATAGAAAAAAGCCAGTGCCGTTATTTCTAAAGAAAGTGCTAGGACAGACAAACAGAATGACGTATATTCGTTAATATTAGTCATTAATCTATGTCAGTTATTACCCTAAAGATAATAAAAGCGTCGCCGTTGGGTGGCGCTTTTTGCTCTGAAGTGATTAGTTAAGGAGCGATGATATTTAGTGCATTCTTACCTTGCAAGGGCGTGTTGTCCCATTGTGTAATGGCTTGCTCGAGCATGCGTGCTGGAGTATCTATATCCACAGCAGGCTGCTGTAACAACTGCAAAGCCATCGCAATTAGCTGACTGGGCTGGCGAGTATCTATAGGTTGGGCAAGGTTTTGTTTGGAGAGCTTTTGTCCATCAGGATTGCATATTAGTGGCAAATGATACCACTGATCTATAGCTGGTAAGCGTGCAGCTTGCATGATGCTGATTTGTGCAGTCGTCATAGGTAAGATATCTAAACCGCGCATGATGTGAGTGACTCCTTGTAGCCCATCATCAAGGCTTGCTGCCAAAATATAATTGATCATGCCATCTTGGCGACGAACGACCATATCGCCCAAGGTTTGCTGCGGATTATCCCATTGTAATCCTTGAATACCATCTTTAAAACCTATGAGATAATCTGGTAGCTGCAGGCGTAGTTTATATTGAGCTTTATCAAGATGTGCCTCTATACAGCAGCGTGGGTAGCGCTGTCTATTAAGAAGTTTTTGAGTGGCGTTTTGCAAGTTTGCGCTTTCTATTATGGCTTTTTGCTCCCAATAACGTTCAAGGCTTTTACGTGAGCATAGGCAACCGTAAGTTAGAGGGGCCAGTATGGAAGATAGATATTCATTATAAATATCAATGCGCTCGGACTGATAAACGACATCGCCATCCCAATGCAAGTTTAAGGTCTCTAAGTCTATCAGTATTTGCTCACTAAATTGTCGGTCACAGCGCTCAGTATCGGTATCTTCAATACGTAGAAGCCAGTCGCCGCCTAGTGATTTGATATGACAGTAACTTGCCAGCGCCGTGGTCAAGGAACCAAGATGCAGCTCGCCGGTGGGTGAAGGAGCAAAACGCCCAATAGGATACGCCGACAGTGACGTCAGTTTAGACGTTGGTTTAAATAGTGTCATTGTAGGGGTATCAGTAGTATGAATGCGTGTCAAAATAAGCCGCTATAATAATAAAAGAATAAGAATAGCGTAAAAGAGCGACAGGAGAAAAGATATTTATTAAATTAAGAGGTTTTGTTAACTAATTTTAAGCTTTAGGGTAGGACGTAAAATGCAATAAGCGACCAATTGGATGGTCGCTTATTGCATTAAATACTATTAGATTAATCAATTGAATTAATCAATGATATTAGACCTATATAGTAGGAATAATATATTAAGTATGCCCTTGGTTTTGACGCTCTTTCATCTCAGACAAAGTTTTGCAGTCAATACATTGCGTTGCTGTTGGTCGAGCTTCTAAGCGACGTAAACCAATTTCCACACCGCAAGTTTCACAAAATCCATAATCATCGTTTTCAATCTCTAACATCGATTTGTCAATTTTGCGAATCAATTTGCGTTCACGGTCGCGCGTGCGTAATGCTAGTGCAAACTCTTCTTCTTGAGTGGCCCGATCATTGATATCTGGCATAGCACTAGATTCATCTTGAATATAGGTCTTTGTACGGTCAGCTTCACCGATCAGTTGATTTTTCCAGTCCAATAAAATGGCTTTAAAATGCTCTAACTGCGCATCAGACATATACTCTTCGTCTTTGGCAGGCTCGTAAGGGGTGAATTTGACATCACTCGGATTATTGGTCAGGGTGCTCATATGGGTATCCTACTTTTTCAAATTAATTCAATGAAACGACGTTTTAGAGGATAAAACTTGGATAAGTGTCAACACAGATTATTACTTATCTTTTATATACCGTTTTATCACAGGGTAACGCAAGTAACACAGCTGCTTTAAAGGTACGCTCATACCGACATAACAATAATGATGGACATTATTCATAAATAAGTACGCATCTTGTCGTTGCTATAATGAACATTATCATCTAGATATAAATAATAATGTTCATGAGTACACGGCTGATTGTAAACACTTAACTGGTTGTCGTCTCAGCTATCCTAGCCATTATAATTTGCCTAACACTTGACGCTAGGCGCTCCTATTCCATCTTATTTTTAATATCTATCTAAAGTCTATGTAGCTTATATCAATATTTGCAGTATCGTCTATTCTATTATCATTGCCTAGTACTATTTAATAAAATACCTCACACACTATACTAAAAACTTAAGCGCTATAAATAATAAGGATTAGCAGATAATAAAGCCATATAAATGACAATATGCATTAAACCGATAAAACTGGCCGCTAAGTATCTAACCTTTTGACCCAGCTTGCAACCTGCCCAGTGTTGGCTAATTGCAACCAACGGTAACCAGGTAATGCACTTGTATCATAAGCGAAGTCGTCTTCGTAAGGCTTAAATTGATAGCAGGTTGATGGAGTGGTATATACGGTAACCCCATTTTGATAGCGAACTTGGTCTTGATGCGTATGACCGCTAATAATCACGCGTAAATGTGGAAATGCCGCCATACGTTGCCAACAAGTAGATACATTATCTGCAATGTGAGCATCTATCCACTCTGAGTGCATGAGCATCACATGATGATGTAAGGCAATAAGCGCAGGTTTGTCGCAGGCACTTAAACGCGCGCATAACCAGTCAATATCTGTATTGGTCACTTCACCTGCGACCTTACCAGGAATTGCAGAATTTAGTAGCAATAGTTGCCAGTAGTCTGTATGTATTACGTGGCGACTGAGTAGACGTTCGTCTGCAGGCTGAGGGATGAGCTGGCGCTGAGAATATGGTAGTTTGCCACCAAGCTCATCTGTTACATCATGATTGCCAGCAATACAAGCGAAAGGGATGCCGGTATCATGAAGTACCTTAAAAATATGATCATAAATAGCAGGCTTGACCACATTAACCAAATCGCCTGTGACTAAAATCAAATCACAGCGAATATCTTCGCTCAATGCTTGTGCTAATACTGCCTCAAAACTATATGTACAACAGTATTCAGAGGTTGGTTGTTTATAAGCTACCTCTTGTACTGCTTGTACGGTAGATAAATGCATATCTGTAATCTGTAATACATTTACCTGACCATCTGGGCTGCTGATTTCACGAGCAGGATAACTTGGCATAAGGTCGATCCCTTACTACATCAAGACAATTAAAGCCTAAGAAAACCACTATAAAAAATAATAGTGCAAACTTATAGCACAAAAGTTATGTAATCTCTAGCACTAAATGCCAAACAAGGTTTATAAATTACTTATTGATAATGCTAAAGTATTCCATTGGTTAAAACGACTTTAAGCATTAAAAATACCTAGTAAAGCTAAACACGTATCTTGGTCACTGTTTTGGTTATTAAAAGGGCGCTAAAAAATAAGACCGCTAATACTAAAACTATAGCAAGTCCAGTCTGTATATCAAGCCAAATACTACCCCAAATGCCTAGCGTTACGCCTACTTGCGCTATTATGAGTGAAAAGACGACCATCTGTTTAGGAGCTGTTGACCACAAACGTGCCGTTAATGCGGGCAATACTAGTAGGCCACTGATTAATAAGCTGCCAACGGCTTGCAAAGCAATGGCACAAAAACCTGCCAACACACCCATAAAAAACAGGCGTTGTCTTGTCGGATTAACCCTTTGAATGCGGGCAAGAGCCTCGTGAGTAGCAAGTTTTATTTGAGCGGGCCATATATAGGCCAAAAACACTAACCCTACTAGCACACTACCAGCGAGCAATGGCAAGTCAGCCCAATCAAGCTCAAGTAAATTGCCAAATAAAAACCCTAAAACATTTGCTTGCTGATCAGTGAGCTGAGTTAAGGTCAATAGCCCCAGACATAATAAAGACACTGCCACCACTGCCAGTACTGCGTCAGTAGGTAGGCGCTCATCTTCAATTAATAACAGGGCTAACACTACTAGAACGCTGACGATGGCAATACCAATACCCATTGGCAACTGCCACCAAACTGCAATCGCGACTCCTAATAGTGTCCCATGAGACAAGGCATCGGCAAAAAACGCCATCCGTCGCCATAATACTAAGCAGCCAAGTGGGGCTGATAGTAGACCTAATATACTGCCGGCAATCCAGGCAGGGGCAATGATAGCTAACCAAGCGGTCATAAAAGCTGTCTTCCGTTAAAATAAAAGAACATTGCTTAATACTAAGGTGTGTCCTCATTTAGATGACTATCGATTAAATTGAGAACATGCCCTAAGCACAGAACGTTTCGTAATAGGGATTAAAAGGTTATATAAAGAAAAGTACGTCAGTAGATTTGTAGAGCCAAAAAAGGTCGCTCACAATAGTACTTATAATAACTCGCTTGGTGCCTGATGCTCACAAGCATGGGGCTTATGCACATAAGGCTGCTCATAATGATGACCAAATAATTTTTGAAATTCAGCGGTGATGGCAAGCTCGCTCGGTTGACCTTCGCAGCAAATATGCTTATTTAAGCAAATAACCCGCCGGCTGCCTTTCATGACCCAATGTAAATCATGTGACACCACCAACATCGCACAACGCAAAAAATCTGGCAGCTCATCGATAAATTGATAGAGCCAAACCTCAGTATCAGGATCAAGCCCTTGCATTGGCTCATCTAAAATCAATAAATTGGGCTTATCTAGTAAGGCCCGTGCCAGTAGTACGCGCTGCGTTTCACCGCCAGAAAGATGTAGCATTTGCCGTGATAACAGATGATTTAAGGATAAATTATCAAAAATAAACTGGCGTTGTTCTGATGTTAAACGACGTCTGTCTGCCTGAGTCAAAAGGTCTTTTACTCGTAATGGTAAGATAGGCGGCACCGTAAAACGCTGCGGCACATAACCAAGTTGCAATGGTTGATGATTAATAATCTTACCTGCTGTGGGCGTGATGAGACCTAAGATAAGTTTGACCAACGTCGACTTGCCTGCACCGTTTGGACCGATCAGACTGACAGTTTCATTGACAGCAATATCGATATTGATGTCTTTGACCAAACGCTGTTGACCAATATGGTAATTGATACCATTCAAGCTAAGTAACGGTAACCCATAAGAGATGTTTTTATTATTGGACGATTGCTCTAAAAGGCTCATAAGATAACAGCCGAAAATTAAATAGACGTAAGAAGAAGGGGTAGATAGAACATAGATATTTTATTGGCAACTTTGACAGCGTCCGCTAATCTCAATGACGCTACGAGAAACCATAAAACCGGCATCTTGCTCTGCAAAGCTCATCATTTCTTGTACTGGCAGGCTACTACACTCTTGTACACGCTGACACACTTCACAGATTAAAAACGCAGCAGTATGTTCATCACGTGGATGGCAACAAGGGACATAAGCATTGATCGAAGTCAATTGGTGAATCAATCCCTCACCCAACAAAAACTCTAAGCTGCGATAGACAGTTGGCGGGGCTACGTTTTTTCGAGCTGGTGCTTTTGCATTGTCAGCCCTCGTAGTCGTCCGCATTTGTTGCAGCTCTGTGATCAAGTCATACGCACCTATTGGCTTATTGGCTTGCAATATTAGTGCATATATCTGCTGACGCAGCGGGGTAAAGCGTACACCGCGCAACCGACATTGAGCTTTGGCGGTCTCTAAACGCTCAGTCACATCATATGACGTAAAGTGTTGAACATCATGTAAATGTTCGCAAACAGAAGAAGCAGAAGACATTGTATAGACTCCAAAAAACGATGATATAACGCCCAGCAGTATAAGCCAAAATATTTAAAAACTGTCAACAAGAAATTTTATTAGCCATTTTTATTGTTATAGTATAACATAATAAAAATTGTAAAATCAGCGTTGTTATTTATCAAGTGGTTTCTCCAGACTTGATCTTTTTAGACCATACTTATAGGGCAGTTATCCGATGAATGCTACTCTCCAAAACCTTAGCAATCTATACAATAAAAATAAGTACTTCCAATATAGAATGAATAGCTTCTCCTTTTACAGAATAGGACAGTTTTTGTGTCAACCCAAATACACATTGACGCTAATGTTGATGCTGTTAAGCTCATTTATGATGACTGTACAAGCAGCGACCGTTAGCGTTAGTAACTATCCTTTGTTTTTATTAAGTGAGGCCGTCACTAAAGGCGCGCCATCAGCCAATCGACTACTGCAAGCAGGGGAGGTCGGACATCATGGCAGTATCAGCCCTGGTGATATTAAAGCCATTCAAGACAGTAAGTTTGTTGTGTGGTTTGGTGAGCCATTAGAGAACAACCTTGCATCGAGCTTGAACACAGCACCAAATGCGATTGCTTTATTTGGCTTTGATGCTTTTAACCGTCACCCATTACGTGATGTCAAAGGCCAACCTATTGCAGATACTTTAGACCCGCACATTTGGCTCGATCCTGAAAATGCCAAAGCCATCACCCGTGCACTGGCAGTGATTCACAGTCATGCAAACCCTCAGCATAAAAATTTGTATCAAGCCAACGCAAAGAAGTTTGCCCAACGACTGGATAGAGCAGTAGAGTTGACGCAACTAGATAATCGAAAAACCTATCCTTATTGGGCTTATCATGATGCTTACCAATATATTGAAAAAGCGCTGCAATTACAGCTTGCTGGTAGTTTGAGTACGGACCATCATTTGGCACCTAAAGCCAGTCAGATTCGTTGGCTTAATGAGCAGCGTCCCGTTAAAAAAATGTGTTTGGTTAGTCCAAGCGCTCCGGGTAAAGGTTTGCTTGCTAAGCTTCAGCCAGTAGATATGATTGTACAGCCTGAAGACATGAGCGGTAGCAAAGACTTCGTTAGCGGCTGGAGTAACATGGTGCAAAAATTACGTAACTGTATATCTTAATAATCAACAAACAACACAATGTTTTGAGTAATGAGTGGGCCAATTTGGCATTTAAGGATTATTTAGTATTTTTATGAACCATTAATTAACGATAACGAATTAAAGGCTTGATATTTGCCATATATTACTTGCTAATTACTCAGTTGCTCCTTATAATAAGTGGCGTTTTATTTTGGTTAAAAGGTTATATCTGTATAGTGAACCGTTCATAGAGAAGTATGCCATTTACACGCTACTATGACTTGAATGCTACGGTTATTATTCCAACGCTATAGGTAAGCTGATGACCAAACCTGCCAAACGTACGCAAAGAGATCAAATCGGCGTCTATATTAAACGTCAAGCGTGGATACTATTTATCCTTATTATTGTCGCTTGGATTATAGATGTCAGTTGGCTTAGCAGTGATCTTGTCGTAGCAAAAAGTACTGCGATTGGTGCGCTATTAAGTTTTGTTACTCAAGCTGTATTTGCTGGATTTATCTTTTGGTACACAGGATATCGCGCGCGCCAACATATTGTTAGCCAGCTATATCGAGGTCAAATGGCCAAATGGTTGTTGACTGTGTTTGGTTTCGCACTAATTTTTATTACCATACGACCCCTGTCAGCGCCCGCGCTATTCATCGGTTTTATGGTAATGCAGATTAGTCACAGTTGGATGTTGTGGCATATACGTTAATGATAAATGACAGTCGCTTATGATGATTTTCTGAGCTTTTGTATTTATCCGATATAACGCCATATTTATTCTATAAATATAATGCTGTTAATAGCATAAAAATGTCATCCTGCCGTCCAACTTCTCTACGACTAAGTCGAAAATTAATAAATGATGTGTTTTTGAAGTTTTATAAGACTAATAATTACTATAAACATAATTGCTTAAAAATAATGTTTTACAATTTAATTAAAGGCGCAAACCTATATTGTTAGACGTTACAAGCTACTATAGTAGTTACATATCAGATAAAAAACACATAATTGCCTTTACACGAATACTACGCTGCATTAAGATAGGCAGCTAATTATTTTGCTTAAACGTGCTGTATTAAGCACATATCTTGCAAATCAAGGTATCGGCAAACACTAATATGATAACTTTAAGTACGTTTATGTGCAGATGCTAAGGGCTAGTAATGAATACTCATAAGCCCTTTTTTGATAACTAAATTTTATTGAAGTCTGTCAAAAACCAGTAACTGCACCAGAAGTATGGGTTGGATGTTGTTGATTACATGAGAGTGCGAACACGATTTATTTGCAGATAGTACGAACCTATAAGATGTTATTAACCTTCTTAAAAGTTCAGTTAGATTTAGGCAAATATTGTTATTAGTATACTTATCAGATGACAACCGTATTCTTTGGTAGTTGATTCAATCGTTGATTAATAAGAAGCTTATATTATGGCAGCCGAGCAACAAACATCATCAGAATATATCTCTCACCACTTAACGAACTGGACGTATGGCTATCTGCCAGGCGAAGGTTGGAAAGTTGCCTATACTGCTGAAGAAGCGGGACAAATGGGCTTTAATGCTATCCACCTTGACTCTATGCTATGGTCAATTGGTCTGGGTATTTTATTTTGTGCCATCTTTTGGATGGTTGCCAAAAAAGTGACTTCAGGCGTGCCAAGCAAAACTCAGGCGGCAGTTGAATTAATCGTTGAGTTTGTTGATAACAACGTTCGTGATTCTTACAGTGGTACCTCAAAGTTGATTGCACCTTTGGCATTGACCATTTTTGTATGGATCTTCTTGATGAACTTAATGGATTTATTGCCTATCGACTTTATTCCAAGTCTAGCGGGCCAAATTGGTGCCGCGATGGGCCATGATCCACATCACGTGTTCTTTAAGATTGTTCCAACAACTGATCCCAATATCACGCTTGGCATGTCATTCTCTGTCTTTTTGTTAATTCTTTTTTATAGCATCAAAGAGAAAGGCGTGGGCGGTTTTGTTGGTGAGTTAACACTACATCCGTTTAGTGCCAAGAATCCTATCTTGCAAATTATTTTAATCCCCATCAACTTCATCTTAGAAGCTGTTACCTTAATTGCTAAGCCTGTTTCATTAGGTTTGCGTTTATTCGGTAACATGTATGCTGGGGAATTGATTTTCATACTGATTGCTCTAATGCCATTTTGGATTCAATGGGCGTTATCGGTACCGTGGGCTATCTTCCACATTTTGATTATTACACTTCAAGCGTTCGTATTTATGATGTTGACGATAGTTTACTTGTCGCTTGCATCATCAACTGAACATTAATTAGACATTCAATAGGTAAATGAGGATACATCAATGGATCCAGTATTAGGTGGTTACACAGTTATCGCAGTAGCGTTACTTATCGGTCTTGGTGCACTTGGCACGGGTATTGGTTTTGCTATTCTAGGTGGTAAGTTCTTAGAAGGGGTTGCACGTCAACCAGAGCTTGGCTCACAATTGCAAACTCGTATGTTCATCGTAGCAGGTCTTCTTGATGCTATTCCGATGATCGGTGTTGGTATTGCTATGCTATTGTTGTTCGCTAACCCTCTAGCAGGTTAATCCGAAAGCTCAGTTGTAAGTGTTTGGTACTCAAGAATTTACTATTAAATATAGTCAAAATTTGACTGCCAAACATGACCAATGAAACTGATTTTTCATTAACAAAGAGGTGATCACGTGAATATCAATTTTACCCTCGTCGGTCAAGCCATTGCTTTTGCAATATTTGTGATTTTTTGCATGAAATTCGTGTGGCCACCACTTATCGGGGCTATCAACGAACGTCAGCGTAAAATCGCTGAAGGCTTAAATGCCGCAGAAAAAGCAAAAGCAGACCTGGCAACCGCGGAACAAGATGTCCAGCAGGAACTTGATGCTGCCAAGACTAAAGCTGCTGCTTTAATCGAGCAAGCTAACAAAAGTGCCAACCAGCTGGTCGAAGATGCAAAAACGCAAGCGCAAGCAGAAGGTGAGCGTATTCGCCAACAAGCGCAAGCATCTATCGAACAAGAAATTAACCAAGCGCGTGAATCATTACGTGCGCAAGTTGCTGAACTGGCTGTACTTGGTGCAGAAAAGATTTTGCAAGACAAAGTCGATGAGCAAAAACATGCCAGTATGTTAGACCAACTGGCGGCGAAGCTGTAATTGTGAGGATATCATGGCTGACTTATCAACCTTAGCACGACCGTACGCTAAAGCCGCGTTTGACTATGCCAACGAAAATGGGGTAGTAAATGAGTGGGAAAACTTCTTATTTATTGCCAGTCACGTTGTCAATGACAAGTCGTTCAGTACTTGGCTGGAGAATCCAGCTGTTTCTGCTGAGCATAAGTCAGCTGCTTTGGTCGATCTTTATGATACGCAAGTAGCTGGTCCTAATGACTCTGCTTTTAAGCAGCTGTTAAATGAGAACCAAGGTGTTCTACCAAGTAGTGACACCAGCTATGCAAAAGTATCAGTAGCACTTAGTAACTTCATTAAACAGTTATCAGAACAAGAGCGTCTGGCACTGCTTCCTGAAGTTTATGAGCATTATCGCCGTCACAAGGCAATAAGCTTAAAACAGCTTGACGCATATGTAACTTCTGCCTATCCATTGACTGATGCCCAGCGCAAAACGATTCAAACGCGTCTTGCCGCATCGCTCAATGCTAGTGTGGTGATTCATGAGTCAGTTGATCCAAGTCTATTGGCAGGCGCTACAATCAAAGTCGGTGACAAAGTCATTGATGATTCAATGCGCGGCAAGTTACAACAGTTAAAAACACAGCTAACTGCCTAATGCCATTCAGTGACGCAGTCATATAAAATCTGCGTGAACGTAAGAGCATTTAAGTCAGTGGGCGGGTTATCATAAATTAAAGGAAACAAGGCAATGCAACAATTGAATCCAGCGGAAATCAGTAACCTGATTAAGCAGCGTATTCAAGACCTTGATGCGGGTGCAACTGCAAAGAATGAAGGCACGATTGTCAAAGTATCTGACGGTATCGTGCAGATTCATGGTCTTGAAGATGCCATGTACGGCGAAATGATTGAGTTTGAAGGCGAAATCTATGGAATGGCGCTTAACCTAGAGCGTGATTCTGTTGGCGCGGTAGTACTTGGTGATTACCTACAGCTGCAAGAAGGTCAAAAAGCCTATTGTACTGGTCGTATTCTTGAAGTACCAGTAGGTCCTGAGATGCTAGGCCGTGTTGTAGATGCCTTGGGTAATCCTATTGATGGCAAAGGTCCTATCGATGCCAAATTGACAGATAAAGTCGAAAAAATCGCCCCAGGCGTTATCGATCGTCAATCAGTTGATCAGCCAGTTATGACTGGTTATAAAGCTGTTGATACCATGATTCCAATCGGTCGTGGTCAGCGTGAGCTTATCATTGGTGACCGTCAAACGGGTAAAACCGCGATGGCTATCGATGCGATCATCGCCCAGAAATCATCTGGTATTAAGTGTGTATACGTAGCAGTCGGTCAGAAACGCTCTACTATTGCAAACGTCGTGCGTAAGCTTGAGCAAACCGGTGCTTTAGAATATACCACCGTTGTAGTAGCTTCAGCATCAGAGCCAGCGGCGCTACAGTACCTTGCACCATACTCAGGCTGTACGATGGGTGAGTACTTCCGTGACCGCGGCGAAGATGCACTGATTGTATTTGATGACTTATCAAAACAAGCGGTAGCATATCGTCAGATTTCACTATTGCTACGTCGTCCACCAGGTCGTGAAGCTTATCCTGGTGATGTATTCTATTTACACTCACGCCTACTTGAGCGTGCATCACGCGTCAACGCGGATTATGTAGAGAAATTCACCAACGGTGAAGTGAAAGGTAAAACTGGTTCTTTAACGGCACTACCTATCATCGAAACCCAAGCAGGTGACGTATCAGCATTCGTACCGACTAACGTGATCTCGATCACTGATGGTCAGATTTTCTTAGAGTCTAGCTTATTTAACTCAGGTATCCGTCCTGCGGTTAACGCTGGTATCTCAGTATCTCGTGTTGGTGGCTCTGCGCAGACTAAGATCATCAAAAAGCTATCTGGTGGTATTCGTACCGCGCTAGCACAGTACCGTGAATTGGCAGCATTTGCTCAGTTTGCCTCTGATCTTGATGATGCGACTCGCGAACAGCTTGATCATGGTGAACGCGTTACCGAGCTGATGAAGCAAAAACAGTATCAGCCAATGTCAATTGCTGAACAAGCAGCGGTTATTTATGCGTCAAACGAAGGGTTCTTAGCAGATGTACCAGTTGAAAAGATTGGTGCTTTCGAAGAAGCTTACTTACGCTATATGCATGATGAGCAAAGTGAATTGATGCGCGAGATTGATGATACTGCGAATTATAACGATGATATCGCAGGACGTTTAAAGTCGGCAGTACAGACGTTTAAACAGAATCACAGTTATTAATTTAATGGGTTAAACCGGATTGGTTATAATTAAATTGATAAAACTGGCGCGTTGTCTAAACAGATATTTGCGCCATTACTCTAACCATTGACGGTATTAGTCGCGTTATGCAAAACATGTAATGAGTACTCTGATAGAGTGATACTATATATTAACTGTATGTTGCATGCGCAAATGCTTTTTAACCCTCTTATATTGGAATCATTATGGCAAGCTTAAAAGAGATACGTGCCAAAGTCACCAGTATTAAAAGCACCCAAAAAATTACTCGTGCTATGCAAATGGTAGCGGCAAGTAAGATGCGCCGTGCTCAAGAGCGCATGGAAGTGGGTCGCCCGTATGCTGATAGTATGCGCCGGGTTATTTCACATTTGGTGCATGCTTCATCAGACTACAAACACCCATACATGGTGTCGCGTCCAGTCAACAAGGTTGGCTATATCGTCATTACCTCTGATCGTGGTTTGGCGGGTGGTTTGAATATTAATTTATTCAAGGCTCTATCTAAAAGTATTCAAGATTATCAAGACCAGTCTGTACAAACTGAGTTTGCAGTCATTGGCGCTAAAGGTGTGAGTTTTTTCAAAAACTTTGGTGGTAAAGTGACGTCAGCGGTGACTGACTATGGCGATAAACCAACGTTTGAGCAAATAAATTCTCCCGTTCAGGCCATGCTTGAGGATTATAGTAACGGCAATATCGACCGTATCTATGTGGTATATAACCAGTTTGTTAATGCCATGACTCAAAAGCCAACCGTCAATCAATTGGTTCCTCTACCGGAGCGCTCATTTGATGAGGAAGAAAGTGGCATACAGACAGAGCTTAGCTGGGATTATATCTATGAGCCTGACATCAAGACGTTGATTGATGAATTGCTTGGTCGCTATATTGAGTCGATTGTTTATCAAGCGGTAATGGAAAACATTGCTTCTGAGCAGTCCTCACGTATGGTAGCGATGAAAGCGGCAACAGATAATGCTGGTGACCTTATTAACGATTTACAGTTGGTTTATAACAAGCTGCGTCAAGCGGCGATTACCCGAGAAATATCGGAAATCGTTGGCGGTGCTGCTGCTGTTTCATAATTGACTACACCTATATATAGAAGTTCAAGGAGAACGCAATGAGTAGCGGTCGTATTGTACAGATTATTGGCGCGGTTCTTGACGTTGAGTTTGACCGTAACGAAGTTCCTCAAATTTTTGATGCCTTGCAAGTAGATGGTACCGAAACCACCCTAGAAGTACAGCAACAGCTAGGTGATGGTATCGTACGTACTATTGCGATGGGTTCAACCGAAGGCCTAAAGCGTAACCTACCTGTGACTAACACTGGCGCTGCTATTTCTGTGCCAGTCGGTACAGGTACGCTAGGTCGCATTATGGATGTTCTTGGTCGTCCTATCGATGAAGAAGGTCCTGTTGTAGCGGAAGAAAAATGGTCGATTCACCGTGATGCGCCAAGCTATGCAGAACAGTCAAATAGTACTGAGCTGCTAGAGACAGGTATTAAAGTTATCGATCTACTTTGCCCATTTGCTAAAGGTGGTAAAGTTGGTCTGTTTGGTGGTGCGGGTGTCGGTAAAACTGTCAACATGATGGAGCTGATTAACAACATCGCCCTAAAACACGAAGGTCTATCAGTATTTGCTGGTGTTGGTGAGCGTACTCGTGAAGGTAACGATTTCTATCACGAAATGCAAGAAGCTGGCGTTGTAAACACTGAAGACTTTAGCAAATCTAAAGTTGCGATGGTATATGGCCAGATGAATGAGCCACCAGGTAACCGTCTACGTGTTGCACTGTCTGGTTTGACCATGGCTGAGTACTTCCGTGATACCAAAGACCCTGCTACTGGTAAAGGTCGTGACGTACTATTGTTCGTTGATAACATCTATCGTTATACACTAGCAGGTACTGAAGTATCAGCACTTCTTGGCCGTATGCCATCAGCGGTTGGTTATCAGCCAACACTCGCTGAAGAGATGGGTATGCTGCAAGAGCGTATTACCTCAACGCAGTCAGGCTCTATTACGTCAGTGCAAGCCGTATATGTACCAGCGGATGACTTGACAGATCCATCACCAGCAACGACGTTTGCTCACTTGGATGCGACAGTCGTACTAAGCCGTGACATCGCTTCACAAGGTATCTATCCTGCGGTTGATCCACTGGATTCAACCTCACGTCAGCTAGATCCACAAGTCATCGGTGAAGAGCACTACAACGTTGCTCGCGGTGTGCAGGAAGTGTTGCAACGCTATAAAGAGCTAAAAGACATCATCGCCATCCTAGGTATGGACGAGTTGTCAGAAGAAGACAAACTGGTTGTTTATCGCGCTCGTAAGATTCAGCGCTTCTTATCTCAGCCATTCCACGTTGCCGAAGTCTTTACTGGTGCGCCTGGTAAATACGTACCACTACGCGATACCATTGCTAGCTTTAAAGCAATCATCGCTGGTGAATACGATGACCTACCAGAGCAAGCGTTCTATATGGCTGGTAGCATTGAAGAAGTAGTGGCCAAAGCAGAAAAAATGAAATCTACTGCAGCTTAAGTTGCGTTGGCAATTGCTAAAAGGCAAGTGGGCTGTTATCAATCTGCTTGCCAGTAGATAACGCATCGCAGTTTTGATCGTAAGGAGTTAAATATGGCAACGTTACAATGTCGCGTCGTAAGTGCTCGTGAAGAGTTGTATTCGGGCGAAATCAGCATGCTAATAG
This sequence comes from uncultured Psychrobacter sp., assembly GCF_947495825.1. Classification (GTDB taxonomy): domain Bacteria; phylum Pseudomonadota; class Gammaproteobacteria; order Pseudomonadales; family Moraxellaceae; genus Psychrobacter. The sequence goes on along the minus strand of NZ_CANMAH010000007.1, from coordinate 67,912 downwards.
CTACGGGTACCGAAGGCGAGATTGGTGTATTGCCAGGTCACACACCGCTTATTACATTGCTAAAACCGGGTGCGATGCGCGTGCAAACACCGAACGGTGAAGAAGAAGTGATTTATGTATCAGGCGGCGTTTTAGAAGTACAACCAAAGATGGTTACCGTACTTGCTGATACCGCTATGCGTGCACACAATCTCGATGAAAGTAAAATCGTTGAAGCTCGTAAAAAAGCGGAGCAAATGCTGGTCAACCAGTCTGATACGGTTCAGACCAATGCCGCTTTGGCTTCTTTGGCAGAGTCCGTGGGACAGCTACAAACGATTCGCAAGTATAAAAACCGCGCTTAATGTATTTTCTATAACACTAAGTAGCAGTTCTTATTTAGTATTATTAGTAATTATAAAAAAACAGTCCATTATGGGCTGTTTTTTTATTGCGTATGGAATGCTAATAAATCTAGTTGATTAACCAATAAATTCTTTTGATTCAATATGGGTATTTTGTTAGAAGAAATAGGTAGTTTATACCTATATTAGATCGATAATAGCTGCATAATTAATAGTAATGAATATTATTAATGAGAACGCGATTAAAAAGTTTCTTTTATAATAAATGCGCTTTTTTTATGCTGTTTGATTATTAGCTGTTTAATGCTACTCTTCATTAGGTAAACTCCTAAAAACTTAAGATTATTGGACGTTGACTAAACTTATCAGATATGTTCTTTATAGGTTTTGTTAACGACAATAAGCTATAGTATAGAAAGCTGACTATTTGATAGTATACTGTGTTACCACAATTGCACCATTCATAAGAACATCAACTGTTCCATTTCATTGTGCTACTAAATTATCTGCTATTAATTTTTATATATTATAGGACACACCAATGACAACGACTGAAGAAGACAACACACTCCGAATTTTGATTGTTGAAGATGATGAGCGTTTAGCTATGTTAACTCAAGATTACTTGGTTAAAAATGGCTTAGAAGTAGCGATCGAGACTGATGGTAATCGAGCCATTCGTCGTATCGTTAACGAACAACCAGATTTAGTAGTACTTGATGTCATGCTTCCTGGTAGTGATGGCCTAACCGTGTGCCGTGAAGTACGTCCACACTATCAAAATCCAATTTTGATGCTGACCGCACGTACAGAAGATATGGATCAAGTACTGGGTCTTGAGATGGGTGCTGACGATTACGTCGCTAAGCCAGCTCAACCGCGCGTATTGTTAGCACGTATTCGTGCGTTATTGCGCCGCTCAGAAAACGCGCCATCAGAAGATGTGCCACAGCGTTTAGAGTTTGGTGAGTTGGTCATCGATAATGGTGGTCGATCTGTGACATTAAGTGACGAGTTGGTTGATTTTACCAGCGCTGAATACGATTTATTATGGTTGTTGGCTTCTAATGCTGGTCGTATTTTGTCGCGTGAAGATATTTTTGAGCGTCTACGCGGTATCGAATATGATGGTCAAGATCGCTCTATCGATGTGCGCATCTCACGTATTCGTCCTAAGATTGGTGATGATCCAGAGAACCCAAAACGTATTAAGACGGTTCGTAGTAAAGGTTATCTTTTCGTCAAAGAAGGCAATTAAGCTTATTTCGACGATAGCCATAACTGATAATCGTTATTTAGTTGACAAGAAACCAGCAAAGTGCTGGTTTTTTTGTGACTAAATTTTAATTTTTTGAACTTAAGACAAGCGTTATGTGGTTTAATTGAGCGGCAATTATGGATGCCAGCTCAATATACACTGTATAGATATGGCTTTAAAACAGTCATCGTATTATGGTTATGATATTTCAATATAATGATAAAATATCATCTCCAAGTTTTATTCTTATTTAACAGTGCTTGTTGCCTTTTGTGATGTCGATATTTCAATACAAAACGGTAGTAGCAGTTATTACTCAACAGTTTGGTCACGACACGTATGTCATTAGTTTCTTCTTTAAAGCACAGTATTTTTGTTCGAATTTATGCCGGTCTATTGATAGTCTGTCTATGTGTGGCCTTATTTGCCCAGTTATTAATGGATACTATTAATAAGGAGCGTGTACAAACCTATCGTGAGAATATGGCGACAGGCGCCTTTTACTTAGTCAGCGAAGGTGTGGGTCGACAGATAAGCGACACTCAACGCGAATATTGGTTATCGGATGCCAGTAGTCTATTTGGTTCAACCTTTCGTATTGTACCTGCTAACGAAATAGACTTTAGTTCAAGTGAGCTGCGCCGTTTTGATAACGGCAATACTGTCGTGCGTTATAACAGTCAGCCTACTTATGCTGACGTTTATCATCGTCTACCAGATGGTGAAAGCGTATTAACTGTTAGAATATCGCAAGTCACAGAGCAACAAGTACGAGCAATGGCAGTATTTTTGTTGGATGATCTGTCTTACTATACGACGTTGTCTGCAAAACGTACGCGTCTAAAAGAGTTAGAAGAGAAATTCTCTTTTCCGTTAGAGCTTAAGAGCGTCAATGCCCTGGGCTTGGATACTGATCAGATGGCACGCCTACGCCGTGATGAAGTGGTTATATTGTTTCAAGATACTAGCACCAGCCGAGGCAATTCCGCTATTAGAATAATTGTGCCCTCTGAGATCAATGATATGGCTATTGTGATGGGTCCCGTTTCTTTGTTTAATTGGTTCCCGTTAAATCTAATTATCAGTATGGTTCTGATAAGTATGTTCTTAATTAGCTTAGGTGTGTATGCACTAATCTTCCCACTTGAGCGAAAACTACAGCTGATTCAAGTAGGGGTGAACGAAGTTAGCCAAGGCAATCTTGATATACAAGTACAAGTCATTGGACAAGATGAGATCGCGCGTTTGTCCGCTACATTCAATGCGATGACAGAGCATATTAAACGTCTGATTGAGTCACAACGTGAGCTGACTCGAGCAGTTTCTCATGAGTTACGCACACCTGTAGCACGTATTCGCTTTGCGGTCGATATGCTTGCAGATACTGATGATGAGGACTCACGCTTTACGCAGCGTGACTATATCGACGAAGATATCGAAGCACTAAATGGATTAATTGATGAGATTTTGACCTACGCAAAACTTGAAGAAGGCTCTCCTAAGTTAGAATTAGAGTCAGTAAACCTTAGAGAACTGGTTGAGCAAGTGGTACGCGAGACCAATGCCTTAGGGAAGTCTATCAAGGTCGTTGGAAAACTCCCAAGTGCAAAAGTCACAGCAATAGCCGATCGCCGCTATCTACATCGCGTTATTCAAAACCTTGCTGGTAATGCGCTACGTTATGCAGAAACAACCATAGTTATTAGTGCTGGGGTCAAAAAAGGCAATGCTTTTGTTAGTGTTGAAGATGATGGTCACGGTATACCTGAGGAAGATCGAGAAAAAGTATTTATTCCATTTTCTCGTTTAGATGATAGCCGTACACGAGCATCAGGTGGATATGGGCTGGGACTATCTATTGTTTCACGCATTGCATTTTGGTTTAACGGCAGTATGAAGGTGGATGAGAGCGATAGCCTTGGCGGGGCAAGATTTGTCATGACATGGCCCATTAAACCTTTAACGCAAGTGCTTGCTGCTGATGAGTTAACCCAAGAAAAAAGTGACCGTGATTTTAGCGGGGAGTAATCCAAACGTCTTATTAGCTAATAATTGATTTGTATGAGAAAGCTTTATCAACTAAAATCATTTAGAGTTGTTAATGGAGTCGACTACGTGATTTATGAATAAGTTCAACAAATCACGTTTTGGTAAGTAATAACCCTATCTACGGTAATCTTGAGCTTACCGTTGTTTTGAGTTTAAGGCTGTACAGGAGAGTAAAATGCCTTATTTATTCGGCGGTTTAGTATTACTAAATGCCTTAATGCTTGGCTACTACTTGTTTATACAAAAACCAACTCCTACTGAGAGTTTACAGACTGCACAAGCGGAGCTTACGCATCCAATAACATTTACTAATAGTGCCAAGCATGTACCACCATTAATTGGGACTAAAGAATAACCCATCTGTTAACCATCTCTTTGTGATGGTTTTCGATGAATTGTCTCATATTCGTTCTTTTGTTAGCCCTCGCCATCGATGGCATTATCTGGGGTAGTCAATTCATTGTCAATGGCCGCTTCATCTGCGACCTTAGATAGAAGAGGTAGGCGAATACAAACTTGTAGTCCACCCTCAGGATGATTGATAGCTTCTACAGTACCATGATGCAAACCTGCAATACGACTGACAATAGCCAATCCAAGCCCGCTGCCTTGAGTGGTACGTGCTGTTTCTCCACGTTCAAAAGGTTGCATAATTCGCTCTAATTGGTCTTCTGCTACCCCCTCACCGCAGTCACGTACACATATCATCAATTGCTCCTGCGCTTCTTGGTTTACCTCGCTTTCAGTCACAATATCAGTATTTTCTGTAACCACTGTCTCAATGAAGGTCGGTACGATATTGGCAGACAAATAAATCGGCGGCTTACCATAACGATTTGCATTATTTACAAGATTGATAACTAGGCGTTTTATCGATAAGGGGCGTATTGGCACCGCTCTTTGGAGCTCTGATTTATAAACAAACGGCATAGGTGCAAACTGCACCATAATTTCATTAAATATAGTGTCTAAATTGGTGAGGCGTACAGGCTCATCAGAACCATCTTTCATAAAAGATATAAACTGCTCTAAAATTGCATCCATGTCTTCGATATCATAAATCAACCCCTCACGAAAAAAGTCATCTGGTAACATCTCAGCGGTTAAACGCATGCGTGTCAGCGGAGTACGCAAATCGTGTGAAATACCAGCAAGCATAATGGTGCGTTCTTTTTGCGCTTGACTAAGTGTTGTAAACAGTCGATTAAATGCCGTATTGACTTGGCGAATCTCGGTAGGTCCTGTATGTGTTGGCAAAGTCGTCGCATGACCAAGACGAATGTAATTGGTAGCCGCACGCTGTAAATGACGAAGAGGACGGTTTAGCTGACGTGCTAGCAAAATAATTGTCAATAAAGTCAGGATTGGCAAGCCTAACAAGAATAACGCTAATAATGTTGGGCTGTATTGTGAGTAATAGACAACTGGCTCACGAATCCAAAAACTTTGGTCACGACTGTCTTGTACCCACAGCTGAGGTGTGGGCTTAAATTTAAAATATACTTCAACAGGTCGGCCTAATTGCGCTCCGATTTCGCGTTGTAAAACATCTGTAAATACCCCTACAAAAATCTTGTCTTCAACTTGAGGAAAGTCACTAGGATTGTCAACGACTACCACGTGTGAGTTGCGATATAGCCATTGCTGCATCCTTGGGTTGTCTTGCCAGTCTTTTCTGGCGCTATTCATCAAACGCAGCTCGCTTGTCAAATAACGCGCATGGTTTTTAAGTTCTGGTAAATATAAACTGCGCCAAAAAAACCAAATAGATAGACCAACGCTGATTATGACAATGAAAGCTACCATTAGAGTGGTAAGCCAAGTGCTAGAGTACGAACTTGGTAACCAAGCTGTGCGGCGATGACGAGAAGTTGGGGTAATCATAAGAATTTAACGCTCTTGCAGTATTGCAATAAAGTATAGTGCAATACTGCATTAGGCGCTATGAGCTGACTAAAAGTTATCATTAGATATCTAACCTTTGCGTCATAAATAGGGTGTGATATTTCAGACCTTTAATTGCCTTTAAGCCATTGTTATAATAGTCATTAAATAAACACAGTTTATGTTTTCAACAAATCAAGACTGTGGTATAATTATGCCCTTTTTGGTATACCTGCGAAAGAGAGAATTCACATGGTTGTTATTCGTTTAGCACGGGGCGGTGCCAAGAAACGCCCATTTTATCAAGTAGTTGTTGCTGATCAACGCCGCGCGCGTGACGGTCGCTATATTGAAAACATTGGCTTTTTTAATCCACTCGCCAAAGAGTCTGAAGAAGCAGTACGCCTGAACATGGAAGCGTACAATGCATGGATCGCAAAAGGCGCACAGCCTTCAGATCGCGTTGCTTCATTAGCAAAGGCTTACAACAAATCAGCGACAGCAAGCACTGAAGCAACTGCTTAAGTGATAGTCGTTGAGTACTTATAGTCAATTCTTAGACTATTTAGTATGTTTTAAAATAGATAGCGTAGCTGGTTTGACCAGTATACGCCGTTAACTGTTTTTATCATTTAATTGCTTTTTTATTGGCGATTACTGTTTTTCTTATTGTTAGGTTAGACATTATGTCATCTGTGCCAGACGCCAGTACACTTATAAAGATTGGTCAGCTTAAGAAACCTTATGGTATTAAGGGCTGGCTTTGGGTGTTTAGCGATACAGATGAACGTTCGGATATCTTTGATATGCAGCCGTGGTGGATAAAGACGGCCACTGGCATAAGACCATTAACAGTCAGTAAATGGCGTCAGCAAGGTACAGGGCTTGTGGCTCAATTTGAGCAAGTTCCGGATCGCAATATTGCTGAAACCATGAATGGTGTAACTATTTGGGTCGCAAAAGACTCATTGCCCGAACCTGAAGAAGACGAGTTTTATTGGTCGGAGCTGGTTGGGTTAAGAGTTTTGAACGAGCAGGATGAGTATCTTGGTGATATTGCTGAGATGTTTGAAACTGGCGCTCATGACATTATGCGTGTCGCAGCAAATTCAAATAGCTTGGATAATGAAGAGCGCTTGATACCATGGCATGCACAAACTGTAATTGAGGTCGACATGCCCAATAAAACAGTCCATGTCGCATGGCCAAGCGATTATTAATTTGATCTTTAAGATTGAAGTAATAATGTGCTTATGTAGGTAACATTTAGCGAGCATTATTTAAACAGAGGTCAGATGTATTTTGCTGTGATTAGTATTTTCCCTGAGATGTTTGCCACGATTCGTGATTTTGGTATCACGGGACGAGCAGTGACTCAAGAACAAATCACAATTGAATGCATTAACCCACGTGACTATACCACGGATAATTACCGCCGAATTGATGAACGTCCTTATGGTGGTGGTCCTGGAATGGTGATGATGGCCGAGCCATTATCAAAAGCCATTGAGGATGCACGTCTGCGTGCTAGTCAATATGGTTGCCGTATTGATAAAGCACATTGTCCGGTGGTTTATATGTCACCACAAGGACAAGTGCTTAGCGAAAATAGTGTGATCAGCATGACTGAGTATGATGGCATGATTATATTGTGCGGTCGTTATGAAGGGATTGATGAACGTTTATTATCGCAGTATGTCGATATGGAAGTGTCACTTGGTGATTATGTACTGACTGGCGGTGAGTTACCGGCAATGGTACTTATGGATAGTGTGATACGTCGTCTACCTAATATAATGGGTGATGATAAGTCAGCTGAGCAAGATTCGTTCGTTGATGGTTTGCTTGATTGTCCACATTATACCAAGCCGCATGAGTTTGCTGGTATGAGCGTCCCTGAAGTGTTGCTATCTGGACATCATGCCAATATCGCTAAATGGCGTTTTAGTCAACAGGTCGAGCGTACTAAAGTACGGCGTCCAGATTTGTGGCAAGCATTTACTCCAAATGCGCAGCAAGTTGCTTGGCTAAAATCACTGGCAAAACAAGATAGCGTGAAGACAGTTAACAATGAAGATTTTGATCAATAATAAAACAGGTCATACGACAGTGGCCGTTTTTTAGACCCCATTTATGTTGTATCTCGTAAGTACGTGATACGATCAATTATTACAAACAGGTGATATGCGTAAAGCCTCTATTATCTAATGTGAGGAGATAACTCTCATGAGCAACAAGCATCCATTGGTTCAGGTCATCGAAAATGAACAACTACTTGAACGCCCAAACTTTGCACCAGGTGATACTATCGTGGTTCAAGTAAAAGTACGTGAAGGTGAGCGTGAGCGTTTGCAGGCCTTTGAAGGTGTGGTCATCGCTAAGCGCAACCGCGGTCTGAACTCAGCGTTTACTGTCCGTAAAATTTCAAGTGGCGTTGGTGTTGAGCGTGCATTTCAATTGCATTCACCACTCATTGATAGCATTGAAGTGAAACGCCGCGGTGCTGTTCGCCGTGCGAAACTGTACTACTTACGTGAGCGTTCTGGTAAATCAGCACGTATTCGCGAAAAGCTTGGTAGTCGTCCAGCTGCTCAGAAAAAAACTGATGCTGGCGTTCCTGATGCAGTTGAAACTGCACCTGGTATCTAAGTTTAAGCATTGCGCTAAAACCTGCCAACGCTCTTAAGTTTTTTAATATAGCGCTTAGGAGTGAAGCAAAAGTAGATACAAGCCCTTATTCATAGGTTTATTTATAAATAAGCGGGCCATACCAAAAAAGACAAAACCCCAATCTGAGCGTCAGCCAGATTGGGGTTTTTGTATGTAAGAAGCTTACTTTAAACCTAGTTGTCAACGTTATTAATTAGCTATCAACGTTGTCTATACGGTTGCTCTGGTCTTTGGATTTACTGTACTTACGCAAGCGTATATAGATGGTCTTAGTAACCGTAGCGATGACTTTTTGCTGACTATCCACGATATCTGTTTGATATTCGCGGAATACAGGTTCGCCGTCTTTTGCCAGCTCTTGAATAGTGGCAATTTCTGTACTAGGGATTTTCATGCGTGTTGTCACTTTGCTATTGCCGGGAGCAACGAACTCAATATGCGAGCTCTTATCCCACACCACATAGGTACTGCCTAATTGATGCATGAGCATCAGCATATAAAAAGGATCAACCATCGAATATAAGCTACCACCAAATTGTGTGCCGACGATGTTTTTGTTCAGACTATTAAGACCCATACTGACTACACACAAACCCTGATCTAAATCAATATGCTCGACCTTGATACCAGCGCCGACATAGGGAGCGTAGGTATTGATCCGCAGCTTAAGTAAGTGCGGCGTTAAAAGTGGCATGACGTTCTTTTTAGTTTTGCGTTTTAAATTTTCTAGATTCTTGGGTAGGAAGCTCATACTGTTATTCCTTTATCTTTCTTTATCTTTCTTTATCTTTTACGGTACGTAAAGATGCTCATATATTGATAATCATCATTTCTATTAATTATGGACTGAGCTAATTATAAACTGAACAAAAAACATCTATCATAGTCAAAAATAAAAACTGTCACCAGCCTTAAAGCGTAACGAATGTTAATTATTCAATAATATCAATACTATAGTAAACGTTTGGCTTGTTATCAATATAAAAGAGATTTGTTTATTAGGGTTAGATGGTCGCTAAGAGCGGTGTTAGTCACCCATCAAACTGCGAATAAAAGAATGAGTGTTTTGGCGGCAGAACTCGCAATCCTAGCCTTGATAGCATACAATGGCTACCAATTTGTGTTGGGCAGCTTATTTTTTGTACGATTTTGGGCAAATAAGTCGTCACTAATAGAAACGAATCCTCAGTTGGCATAAGGAGATGTGATGAGTAGTAACGAGATCCCCGCTTCAAGAACCAATCCGCAGCAGTCAAATACAGCTCACTACGATGATGAATTGCAAGGTAGCTATACTGATTTGCATCAGTCAAGCTCAAGCTTTGATAGTCGTGATGCTTATCTAAATCATGAACTACAGATTATGCAGCCCAAGCGCTGGCGCATGAACTTGCCGTTTCGTGATTATCGTTTTGAATATGAAGACACCATTCCAGCGATGGCCGCGACGATCGGTAAAGTCGTTATGGTGGGGGCTATTGCCGCTACGTTTGCAGGGCCGCTTGGGCTAAGCGATGCCTTTGTTTTAGAAAACGTGCGCTATGAGCTGTTAATCGTCGCTTTCTTTGTGATTTTATTCTCAGGGTTTTTGCTACCGACGGCCAACCTTGCCGGTACGCACGGTCCGCTGATTCCACTGATTCCTATTGTCGTTGCCGCTGGTGGTCACCCGATGGCCTTTGGTCTGCTCATCGGTGCTTTTGGTCTATTACTAGCCATTAGTAAAGGAGGCAGTCTGCTGGCAAACTTGACCAGTAAAGGTGTGTGTGGTGGTCTGCTGCTTTATTTGGGTTTTATTGGCACCCTCTCGCAGGTCAAAAATCTATTTGCATGGGCCGAAGGTATCGGCATGGCGCATATTGCCTTTGTGGTGATTTTGCTGACCATCATCCTGTACGCGGTATTAGAAAACTTCCAAAAGCGTTGGCTGGCTGTACCACTAAGCTGCTTATTAGGTGGTGGCGTAGCCTTTGCTATGGGTGCGCCCTTTGCTTTTGAGACAGCGCCAGGTCTGCCCAACATGAATCCGATGTACTGGTGGGGAGACAATACTGGTTGGATGTTAGGTTTGCCAACGGTTGAGAGCTTCGTGGTGGTATTGCCGTTTGCGGTATTGGCCGTCGCCATGTGGTCGCCTGACTTTTTGGGTCATCAGGTCTTTCAAAAGATCAGCTACCCAAAGCGTACCGAGCGCGTGTTGATGGATATCGATGACACCATGACCAGCGCCTCTATTCGTCAGGTTGCAGGCTCTGTCCTTGGCGGGGCAAACTTTGCGTCATCATGGGGTACTTATATTGTGCCGGCGGCGATCGCCAAGCGTCCGATTCCAGCGGGTGCGGTACTCACGGGACTATTTTGTTTGATCGCAGGTATCTGGGGCTACCCGATGGATTTGGCTATTTGGGAGCCGGTGATGTGTGTGGCGCTGATCGTCGGGGTCTTTATCCCACTGCTTGAGGCGGGGATGGAGATGACGCGCGAAGGTAAAACCACGCAGTCAGCTGCTATCGTGGTCTTTGCCTCAGCCTTGGTCAACCCTGCGTTTGGCTGGTCGATTACCTTGGTACTTGATAACCTAGGGCTGATTGGCTCTAAAGAACGTAGTGCGAGCCTATCAAAGATGAGTCGCTGGATTATTCCTGTGATTACCTTTGTGATATTGACTGGTGTCATGGCGGTCGTTGGTATGTTGCCAGGTATTCCTGCACTATTACCGAACTTCCGTCATTAGAGATTTTGCCTACCATAAAAAAGAAAAGCCAGCTTCATGCTGGTTTTTTTGTGCATAAACCTATAGGAGTCGATAACTTGTAAAACACAGGCTACCGCCCCATAATTAGCTGTATATCAGTATCTTAAGAGCAATGAATTTTATGGTTGATGTCTCAGAAATAAATACCACAGATAATAAAAAAGCCCGTCTTAAGCACCTTATCAAACGCCTGCCAAATCTGCCTGGGGTCTATAAGATGCTGGGAAAAAACGGCGATATCTTATATGTGGGTAAAGCCAAGTCGCTTAAAAGCCGAGTAAATAGCTACTTTGCCAAGACCATTGATCATCCAAAGACACGCGCACTGGTGGCACGCATTCACGATATTGAAACCATCATTACCCGTAGTGAGACTGAAGCATTGCTGCTTGAGCAAAACCTGATTAAAGAGTATCGCCCCCCTTATAACGTGCTACTACGTGATGATAAGTCTTATCTGTATGTGTTTATCTCAGCGGATAAACCTTATCCGAGATTGGCTTATGGACGCGGCAAAGGTAATCACCAAAAAGGTCGTTTCTTCGGTCCTTTTCCCTCTGCTCATGCGGCCAAAGAAACCTTGGTATTGATGCAAAAAATGTTTCAGATGCGCCAATGTACCAATACTTTTTTTAAGCAGCGTAAGCGCCCGTGCCTTGAATATCAAATCAAGCGTTGCCGTGCACCCTGCGTGGGCTTGGTGTCGCCAGAAGAGTATGCAGAAGATGTGAATAATACCATTCGCTTCCTTAAAGGTGACTCGAGCGATATTCACAGTGCGCTTATAGAAAAAATGGAAGGCGCTGCCGAAGCGTTGGATTTTGAAAAAGCGGTATTTTATCGAGATCAGCTGTCTATGCTACGCGAAGTACAAGCACGGCAAGCGGTTTATACTGTGCAGGGCGAGGCTGATGTTATTGCGATTGCCAGTCAAGCTGGTATGACCTGTGTCAATGTGTTGACGGTGCGCGGCGGCCGCGTACTTGGTGGCAAAAACTACTTCCCTGATGTCGATAGCAGTGAGTCGCTCGCAGATAATTTGTCCGCCTTTATTACCTCGTTTTATTTTCAGGTAACCGATGACTTGCCAAGTGAGATTATTCTAAGTCATGAGTTGCCTGATCAACAAGCAATCAGCGAAGCACTGACTACACACTTTGAGAGCAAAGTCGTTATTAAGACTAATGTACGTGAACATCGCTCAGAGTGGCTGGACTTGGCTAAACTAAACACCAATAATGCGCTCAAAACTAAACTGGGCGACTATCTAGAGCTGCATGCACGCTTTGGCGCACTTAAAGACGTGTTGGCTGACGTCACTGATCGCACCATAGACCGTATTGAGTGCTTTGATATTTCTCACACCATGGGCGAGGCGACTATTGGCAGCTGCGTGGTCTTTGATCAAGGTGGCTCGCGTCGCCGTGATTATCGTCAGTATGCGATTCATGATATCCAAGGCGGCGACGACTATGCAGCGATGAAGCAAGTACTGACACGGCGCTATAAAAAGCAGCCACTGCCTGATCTGTTGCTGATTGATGGCGGGAAAGGACAGCTTGGCATCGCCAAAGACGTCTTGACCGAGCTTGGTATTTTAAATGACACGCTGCTCGTTAGTGTGGCAAAAGGAGAAGGGCGCAAAGCTGGTCTGGAAGTATTGCACTTTATCGATCATGAGCCGCTCGATTTGCCTATGGATAGCAAGGCGCTGCATTTATTGATGCATATTCGCGATGAGGCCCATCGTTTTGCTATCACGGCGCACCGTAAGAAGCGCGATAAGCGCCGTTCGTCGTCCGTGCTAGAGGTGATACCAGGACTAGGGGAGAAGCGCCGCCGTGACTTGCTCAATCACTTTGGCGGTATACAGCAGCTGCTTGGCGCCTCTCAAAAAGAGTTGGCAGGTGTGCAGGGGATTGGGCCTGTATTAGCCAAGACCATTTATAAGGTATTGCATGAGTAGGCCGATTGATATTTGCTCAATTCGGACTTATGGCAATAAAAAACGGGGCTGCCTTAGATGATTCTAAGGCAGCCCCAATTTTTTAATATTTTTCGTAAAATAGCTTCTATTACTCAGTGAATTTTTTTCTATAAGTCACAAACTTAAAATCCAATCCACTTTTCTCATCACTCATTTGCTCAGACTCTTCTGCGACTTCAAACTCGCTTGGCAGCTCTGGATAAAAAGCATCGCAATCGAATATTTCGGTGTCTACATACGTCAGCTCAATACGATCAGTGTACATAAAGGCATCACTAAATACCCGCTCACCGCCGATAACCCAAATCGTATCAAGATGGGCACCATGCGCAAGGCTTGCCGCTTGCGTTAAAGCATCATCTAAATTATGGACCACATATACATCATCACGGTCTTTGAGACCTTTTTGCTCAGCATAATCTAGCTGTGTCGTAATGATAAAGCTAACGCGCTTTGGCAATGGCTTACTGTTCATCGATTCAAAAGTCTTACGCCCCATAATGACGATACCTTGAATCTCGCCATCAGTTTGTTTGGTGGTCATTTTTTTAAAGTGCTGCAAGTCTGCTGAGATATGCCACGGCAGCTCGTTATCTTTACCAATACAGCGATTGCTACCGATAGCGACGATTTGGGCAACTTCAGTATGGGCATAACTCATAATATATCCTTATTATTCTCATCAGTAATATGAAGTAAAAAACAGTCTTTATACCGCAACTTTTGCTTTGATAGCGGGATGCGACTCATAACCATCAACGCTGATATCTTCATAGTTAAACGCAAAAATATCATCGACGTCAGGGTTAAGCGTCAATGTTGGTAGCGTATAAAGCTCGCGCGTCAGTTGCAGCTCGACTTGCTCACGGTGGTTTTGATAAATATGACAATCACCGCCCGTCCAGATAAATTCGCCCACGCCCAGTCCGCAAACCTGCGCAATCATGTGAGTCAGTAGGGCATAGCTGGCGATATTAAACGGTACACCTAAGAATAAATCTGCTGAACGCTGGTAAAGCTGGCAGGACAGCTTGTTGTCTGCAACAAAGAACTGAAACAGCGTGTGGCAAGGCGGTAGGGCAACTTGCTCGGCTTCACCTGGATTCCAGCCTGAGACGATTAAACGTCTGGAGTTAGGGTTGGTCTTGATTTGCTCAACCACTTGAGCGATTTGATCGACGCCGTCATTATTATAGCGACCTCCCTCATTTTTAGTCGCGCCATAGTTGCGCCACTGGTGACCGTATACTGGCCCTAAATCGCCAGCAGGACGATTGAAGCGCGCTGTCTGCTCCGCTGTTGCCCATTCATTCCAAATGCGTACGCCATTCTCTTGCAAATAATCAACGTGAGTACTACCGCTTAAAAACCATAATAGCTCATAGACGATAGATTTGAAGTGAACTTTTTTAGTGGTTAACAGTGGAAAACCATCCGCTAAGTCAAAACGCAGCTGCGCGCCAAAATGGCTTAGCGTACCTGTGCCCGTACGATCCCCTTTTTCAGTACCGTCAGTCAATACTAGCTTCAATAAATCAAGATAAGCTGCTTCGTTCTTAGTAGTAATCATGACTTTTTAGATTCCATAATCTTTGGTTTTGATGTATCTCAATTTTCATGCGTCTTAATTTTAAAACGTCTTAATAGGCAGACTGACGACCCCAGTCATAGATATCGCGCTTGTAAGCATAAATAATTAGTAAAATACCGATAAGAATCATCGGAGCGCTTAGTATCTGTCCCTTAGTAACCCAGCCTAATAAGATAAAGCCTTGATCGGCATCTGGCTGACGAAAGAATTCAACGATGAAGCGACTAAACCCATAACCGAGCATAAAGACGCCAGTGACCGCCATACGCGGACGCGGCTTGGACGAATACCACCACAATAACAAAAACAATAGCAGACCTTCAGTAAGCGCTTGATAAAGCTGTGAAGGATGACGCGGTAGTAGATATTGCCCATTTACTTCCATCATCAACTCTTGTAATTGAGGATTGGCTTGCAATTGCTGCATATCAAAGGCAGCCGCTTGTGGAAAATAAGTCAGCCAATTGTAGCCGCCATCAGATATGCGTCCCCAAAGCTCGCCGTTAATGTAGTTGCCGATACGTCCGAATAACAGCCCTGTTGGCACACAAGGTACAATGAAGTCGAGCACTTGAAAAGGTGACTTTTTATATTTACGGGCGAAATACAGCATACCAAGCCCGACACCGATCAAGCCGCCATGAAACGACATGCCGCCTTCCCAAACTTTAAAGAGATAGGCTGGGTTTTGTAGTAATTCACCGAACTGATAGAACAAAACGTAGCCAATACGACCACCTAATATAACCCCGAGCGCACCAAAAAATACCAAGTCAGAGACCATATCGGTCGACCAGTTATCACGCTTAGTACTGCGATACCAAGCCAAACCGTAAGCGGCGCCAAACGCTAATAAATACATAAGGCCATACCAGTGTACTTCTACTGGACCCAAGGATAGCGCCACGGGGTCATACTGAGGATGAATCATCATAAGAGTGTCATAATTATTGATAATAGAATGAGGGACATAATAGCAAAAATAGCTACTTAGGCATACCAAATAACTGTTAGTACAGGAGTAAACAGTTTCTTCGTACCAACTTATCTGACCCTAGTAACGTCTAGAAAGAAAAGTAGAAAACCGCTAAGATGTAAAGCTGTGTTATGACAACTGTAAACTTTAAAATAAAAAGGAATTTTATGTGCATCGTCGCCATTGCTTGGCAACTATTTGATGAGTTGCCATTAGTACTATTGTCTAATCGCGATGAGTTTTTGCAGCGCCCAACTAAGCCGCTACATCAGTGGTCTGACAAACCTATCTATGCTGGGCGTGATAGTCAAAGTGGTGGCACTTGGTTGGGTATTCATCAAGAACAACATACAGATTTGTATGAGCAAAATGGACGCTGGGCCGCCGTACTGAACTTTCGCGATGGTGTGCAGGCACGTTTGGATGAACGCTCACGTGGCGCGCTTGTTACGGATTTTTTGTCCAGCAGTATAAGTCCGATGGACTTTGCACGGAAAATCAGCTTGCAAGACTACGCAGGCTTTAACCTCATTATTGGCGATGCAGCGCAGGCTGTCATCGTTAATAATCGCGGCCATGCACCAACACCCTTGTATGCAGGCTTGCATGTCCTCTCTAACGGTCAGCCAGAAGATAGCTGGTTTAAGACTGAGCGCCTGCGTGGACGACTACGCCAAGAAGTCCTGCCGCTAATTGCGGAAAACAACTCGCTTGAATATTGGCAAGATGCGGCATTTAATGTGTTATCGGATAACATGCCAGCTCCAGCAAATAAGCTACCGAATACTGGCATGGCTATTGCGATTGAACAAAGACTATCATCTGTATATATTGAGCCTGTAGATTTGACAGGGCCTGAGGATGGAGTAATACCAAACTATGGAACCCGCACACAAAGTATTTTAACGCTGCGTAATGATGCCAAAGAAGCAACAGTTAAAGCTAATATTGCAAGCCGAGAATTTGATTATTCAAATACGCCATAGAAAATGCTCACATTGATATCTAAAGTTTCTAGATATCAATGTGAGCATCCGTAATGCATTCTGCATCGGGTTGTCTAATTATTCCATCAACAAATGATTGTCCTGTTCAGGAATAATTAGCTCTTGTCTAAGGGGTAACTCGCGTGCCAATTCTTGCAAAGCACGGCGGTATACCCCGCGTTTAAAGTGAATCACTTGTCCTAGTGGATACCAGTAACTGACCCACTGCCAGTGATCAAACTCAGGTTTACCCGCATCAAAGCGGATATGTTGCGCGTTCGGCTCATCTAAGCGCAGCAAAAACCATTTTTGTTTTTGCCCAATACACAGCGGATGTTGTCCATGGCGCATGTAGCGCTTTGGCAGACGATAACGCAACCAATCTTGCGTAACTGCCAATAAGTCTACATGACGAGGATATAATCCGACCTCTTCCCAGAGCTCCCGGTACATCGCATCCATCGGCGTCTCTCCGCGATCGATACCGCCTTGCGGGAACTGCCAAGCGTTGTGACCAATACGTTTCGCCCACAGAACTTGCCCCTGTGTATTTGCTAAGATGATGCCGACATTGGCGCGAAAGCCGTCTGCATCTATCATGAACAAACCCTTAAAGTTATTTAAAAACAGCTTATCTCAACAGTATAAAAATATAACAATCATAATTATTGTTAGGTGAATGGTATATTCATACTAGTAAAACAAGCTTTATTACCATCATTAAAACAAGAAATAGACCAAATGTGTAACAGTATTTTGCTATAAAATGTTTCACAAATTTAAACGTTTAAAATCAATGGCTTGAATAAAAGGTTTTGTAGGTTTGATAATTTAATTAAGCTTATCAGCCGATAGAAAAAGTACAGTGGTATATAGTAATGTGGTTAATGCGATAAAAATGACTTGTGCTATATGACAGATCGTCTATAAAACCCCGTTTTATCCTATGCTAAACTAACCTTGTACTGTTAATATTATTAAATACAAGAATATCTAATGGTTTTAATCAAAATTTATGAAAGGACAGCGGATTATGGCAGAGTCAAAAGCGAGCGTTACTTGGCAAGACAACAAAGCATTTATGGGTGTGTCACCATCAGGACATAACGTACAAATCGATGCGGATAAAGAAAAAGGCGCAAGCCCGATGGAGCTGATACTATTGGGGCTTGGAGGTTGTGCCAGTTATGACGTAGTAGCAATTTTGCAAAAGTCTCGCCAAGACGTGACGGACGTACGCTGTGAGCTGACGGCGCAGCGTGCTGAGACCGTACCAGCGGTATATACTGATATTCATATGCACTTTGTGGTAACCGGTCAAGATATCAAAGATAAGCAAGTCGAGAAAGCTATTCAGTTGTCAGCAGAAAAGTACTGCTCAGCCAGTCGGATGTTGGTGCAGGGCGGAGTGAATGTTACTCATGATTTTGAAGTTATTGCAGGGTAAGGGTAGAGATAATTATGAGTGCATTATTTAGGTTAATTCCTGACACCGCTGCAGCCGCAATTTGGGCGATGGTGGTTGCAAGTTTGCTTCCACTGGCCATGGCGCTGTTAGCAAAAGCTGTCGGTGGCTTTAGATTGGCTGACAATGCACATCCACGTGATTTCTTGCAACGCACGACAGGAGTGGCAGCACGTGCTAATGCCGCTCAGCAAAATAGTTATGAGACCCTACCTGTCTTTTTGGCAGCGGTATTGGTTGCGATGTTATTCTTTGTTCCGCAAACGATTATCAATACTTTGGCATGGTTATATGTGCTGATTCGTATTGGTTATGGCATGGCTTATATTGCCAACTTATCAATGTTTCGTTCAGTGCTTTGGGTATTGTCAATCATATGCTGTTTGATGTTGTTTTATCTGGCGATTAGAATTAGCACTTAGTTTGTAGCTGAAAGTTAAAAACAACTACTAATAGCTATTAGCTACGTAATTATCTAAGCCGTATAACCTTTATAAAAGGTTATACAGGTATTGAACATAAAAGCGGCTAATTATGACTGCGTACTCGACTGTAGCGCAGCTATAATAGTCGCTTTATTTTTTTCTCGTTTGACATTTTCCCACAGTATTTGCGCTTCACTATAGCCTTTAGTAAGCATGCCAAGCCACTGTTTATAGCGACCAACCAAGACCACATCGTTTTTGGCTTGACCTTCCAAAAACTTAATCTGATGCGTAATCAAATCTTGCCATAATAAGGTTGCGTTACTACCTAGATTCTGCTGATTGTTATGGTCAATCTGTGCAATCAGATCTGGACGAGTAACAGCGCCGCGCCCTAACATAAGATGTGTTGTCCCTGACTGCACCATACAGTGTTTTGATTGTTCTGCATTCCAAATCTCGCCGTTGGCAATGACTGGAATACTAAGTTTGTTAAATGCTTTAATCTTGTCCCAATAAGCAGGTGGCTTATAACCTTGAGTTTTGGTACGCGCGTGAATAGTAAGCCAGTCTGCACCGCTATCGCTAATCGCCCCGCGAATATCATCCATACGACTGGTATCAGTATAGCCCAAGCGAATCTTGGCAGAGACTGGAATGTGAGTAGGCACTGCCCGCCGTACCGCACTGATAATCTCATACATGACTTCTGGCTCATCCAATAGTACAGAGCCGCCTCGGTGATTGTTGACCGTCTTGGCAGGACAACCAAAGTTGATATCGATAGCAGGCGCACCCAGCTCACATGCGTAGGCAGCATTCTCAGCCATCAACTGCGCTTCGCTACCAAGCAGCTGAATATGAATGGGGGTACCAGATGCGGTTTTTGCGTCATGGTGCAGCTCAGGTACATATTTATAAAATACATGCACGGGCAAGACAGTTTGAGTTACGCGAATAAACTCACTAACTGACCAATCATAAGGACGGCCCAAATCTGACGCAATTTGAGTCAAGATTTGGCGCATCAGGGGGTCAGTTAACCCCTCCATAGGCGCAAGGAGGCGGACGGGTTGTTTAAAAAATTGCTGCTTAATTTCCATAAATCACTTTTTTGCCAGTCTGTAATCCTGATATCAAGTCTTGAATATTATGCACATCTAAATTGGCCTGCGCACGTGTACAAGCGACATAAAGTAAGCGTAATTCCTCAGGATTAATCTTCACGCCATTCGTTGTGACATCATAATAAAAATCATCGTCGAGCTGAACGCGCGACCATTCAAGCCCCTTCGCTTTATGCGCGGTTGAAATTACATAATCGGCATTGTCGATGCTGGTCAAACTATTGACCGCTTGGCTTAGGACATTGGTGCCGTGATCATCGACCAGTTTGACCAAAGTTTTAAGATCGCTACCTTCATTGGTTTCAGAGTATTCTTGTACATCGCCCCAATTATAAAAATAGGCCAATTCAGGCACACCATAAGCAGATTTGCCGTTTTTTAGGTTTTCGGCGGCTTGACAGAATTTGAGCATACGATCGGTATCGGCTTGCAGCGCCACGCGATGACCAAGTTTAAGTCCAGTTAATAGCTGCGCCATGGCAGCCGCATTGGTACGGCAAAGGATGGCATCTTTTTTACTGTGTACCATACCTTTTTCAGTAGATGAGTGTTTGTCTGGATTGCCTTTGAGAGGCACATCTTCTTGTAGTGCCTTTAATAAAGTATTGGCCACTTCAGCAATTGGCTCACCGAAGCGAAAAGATTGGGTTAATAGTGTTTGCGGCAGTGGTAGCTTTTTCATCGCATTGACTGCACCGCGCCACTCATAAATCTGCTGATGAGCGTCGCCAACATAGATCACTTGCTTTGATTGCTGAGTCAAAATACCCATCATGAGCGGGTCAGCATCTTGCGCTTCATCAAACAAAATGAAGTCTGCAGGAATGCTGGGCTTAGATAGCGCCCATAATTTTAGATAGATATCATGACCGATACCAGCAGGATGGCGGGCATCAATAGACTGTAACCAGCGCTGTTCAACAGCAGGGTAGAGCATCTCACGTAGCTGCTCGGCATCAGACTCATCGAGCCAGCTTGGAAATAAAATATGCCTTGGTGCAGGGTAGCTGGCATGAGTACTACAAAAGTTACTAACTGCGTCACTGACAAAACGCGCTAATCTAGCGGGTGTTAGCGTAATATATTTATTAATACCATCCATCTGGCGCCGTACTTGTACAGGCTGCAAGCCCAAATCATCGCCAAGGCGTTTGGGTGAAAAGCGTGGCAAAGATAGTTTGGCCGTAATGTCACGAGCGACATGGCGATAAGCAAGCGAATGAAAGGTACGGCAGTCTACGTGACTTGGAAATTTTTGCCTTGCATCATTGGCGATGGCTTTGTTAAACGCTAGATATAAGCCGCGTCCACGCAAGCGCTCACCGATAAGTTTCAACGTTGTGGTTTTACCAGCACCTGCATAAGCGACTACTTTAAATGACTTATGATCCATGGCCATATTAAGCGCGCTGAGCTGCTCATCAGTGGGATCGCTCATATAAGCTGGCATAGATGCGGACATAAAAAGCTACCTAAAGTACAAAAAGTGATTAAAAACAACTGGGCCAAAAAAAGCCACTGAGTCAGATCAACAATGGCTGGCTGGCAGTTCGGTCATGATAACAAATGAAGAGAGCGATGTATGAAAGGTGGGTAGATAATTGACGTAACGTCAGTTAAATTTAAGTTAAATACGCTGTCGATTTTACTCAGTTGGCTATTGATACTCAGTAAACTCAATACTACCAACTTAGTCATTATCAGATGTTAAGGTCGCGCTTTTATCTTCTTTAATTAATATTTTAGCCAATAATAGCCCAAGCTCAAACAGCAACCACATGGGAATTGCTAACATCAACATAGACACACCATCTGGTGGCGTTACAACCGCTGCAATAGCGAAGCAACCAACGATGATATAGCGCCGCTTGTCTTCTAAACCCTGAATGGAGACGATACCAACCAATATCAATAGTAAGGTGACTACAGGGATCTCAAACGTCAAGCCAAATACCATGAATAGTTTTAGCGCAAAACTCAAATAACTGTCGATATCAGTCATTGGTAATACGTTTTGTGGCGCAAATACGATAAAGAACCTTAAAACACCTTTAAGCACAATAAAATAAGAGAAGGCGACACCAGCATAAAATAAAAAGATAGATGATGTCAGTACTGGTATAGCGATTCTTTTCTCTTTTTTATATAAGCCTGGAGCGACAAACGACCAAATTTGATAGAGAATGTAAGGCATCGCTACGAAGGCGGCAACGAATACAGTTAGGCGTATCGGTGCCATAAAATTGGAAGTAATATCTGTCGCAATCATGGTCGAATTGACTGGCAGCTGCGCGACCAATGGGTCAGATAAAAAGTTATATAGCTCGCGTGAAAACCCAACCAATGCCAAAAATATTACTAATATCGCCGCGCATATTTTGATTAAATGGCTACGTAGCTCTATCAAATGCTCAGTGATGGGCATATCGACAAGCTTGTTCAACATATCATCAGAACTATCATCGGATGCAACGTCTGTTTGATCCAATGAGCTGTCTTCGATTGCCGCTATTTTTTCTTTGCGACTCTTTTGTCGTTTAAACAAACTCATTTGGGTGCCCCGTGTTTTGTAAACGAGGGGAGAGTAGTGGAATCGTCATGATCTGTATTATGAGCAGAAGAGTTTTGTAATGAATACTTTTCTGATTGCTCAAACTCATCTTCATCAAATTCAGACTCCCAGTATTCATCAATAGGTGCCATTTTTTCATCTAAATCATGATGTGAAAAACTCGAATGCGAAAAGTCGTCATGCAACAGGTTGTCTGCTTCATAGTTGGGCAGATAGGGCGGGGCAGGCAAACGACGGGCTTTATCATAATCACTAAGACGAAACCACATGTTTTCCCATGGTCTGGTGATAAAGCGCTGCGGGATACTACTAGAAGCGTCTAAGGGCTCTTTAGCATTTTTGGCAGTCTGATCGAAGTTTGTATCAACAGAGTCAATGTCATCATATGCATCAGGTACAAAGACAGCAGATGGGTCTTTTGCCAGTCGATCTTGCTCATAATCATAAGCAAAGTCAGCTGGCATATCTGAGGACAAGCCAGATGCTTTTTCCTCTAACTCACTCATCATCGCTTCGTCATAGTCGTCTTCAAACGAATCATCGTTTGAATTATAATTGTTTGGATTCTTTATAGCATCCATACTCTGGTGCTGCGAATACTCAAACTCTTGCATACTACCGCGCAACTCTGCCATTTCGCGTTTCATATCCGCTTCAGTTTGACGGATTTTGGCAAGCTCGTCCTGCATTTGTTTGCGTGTCTCAGCCAAGTCAAGCTCAGCTTCGATTTCAGACTGCAGGGTCGAGACGGTACGGCGCAGCTTAGCGTACCATTGTCCAGCAGTACGCGCAGCCTGAGGTAGCTTTTCAGGGCCCAACACGATTAAGGCAATGACACCAAACAAGAGTAGTTCGGAAAATCCAATATCAAACATAATTGTCAAATATAGTCATGAACATACGATGCAACGACACTATTTATAAATAACTTATAAATAACGTGCATCATACTTTATGTTTATCATTAGAAGTAGTAGGACTGATTTCTACATCATCAACCTTAGTACCAGTCTGAGAATTCACTGAAGTAGTCGACTGTGTATCTGAGCTGGCGTCATGATCGAGTACACGGCGTTTACGCGCCTGTTCTGTCTCTTCATCTTTGACGGCTTCTTTAAACCCTTTTACTGCGCCGCCCAAATCTTTACCAGCGTTTCTAAGCTTAGAGGTGCCAAATACGACAACCACTACAACCAACAAAATTAGCCAATGGGTAATGGAAAAACTGCCCATAACGGTATCCTTATGTCTTGATGAGACCAATATATATCGTATTACGTTGCATCTATCAGCCGCACAATAAAATGTTTTTGCCAAATAAAATGCAAGTCATTAAAGATACATTATAACGCGCACTGACGATAAAAAGTTGAAAACAACAATAATTACACAAGCTTATTTTATCTACAGCTATCTTGCCGCTTTCTCATCAATGCCTGAGAGTCCAAAACGACGTCCCAACTCATTCAATACAGCATCAGATTCAATATCAAACCATGCCAACCCTACTAACGTATGAAACCACACATCGGCCACTTCATAAATGAGCTCATGCCGCGCAGCGTTGTACTGTGCTTCATCTGTCAGCTTGTCACAATTAGCGAAGTCTTTGGCAGCAATAATACTCTCAGTCGTCTCTTCACCCACTTTTTCAAGTATTTTATTAAGTCCGCGAGCATATAAACTCGCTACATAAGAGCTGTCTGCTGACGCCTGTTTACGTTCAGCCAACACACGGTCAAGCTGAGGCAATATTGCATTTTGAGCCGCTTGGCTTGATAAACTGTTAGCATCAGAAATAGTATTTCTATGAACAGTATTGTTTATATTATTACTAGTGTTTTCTTTCGATTGATAGATATCAGCAGGATCTTTTAGTACAGCATCGACTGTTTGCCAGACGGGCTCTGCTCCTGTCATGTCTAAGCGCTGATAAAAACAAGACTCACGTCCAGTATGACAAGCGATACCACCAATTTGAGTAACACTTAGCACGATGACGTCAGCATCACAATCCAAACGAATATCATGGACCTGCTGAGTATGTCCTGACGTTTCACCCTTGTGCCAAAGCTGATTACGTGAGCGCGAAAAATAGACTGCAGTTTGCGTTTTTGCCGTGAGCTGTAAGGACTCAGCGTTCATCCATGCCATCATTAAAATGCGTCCTGTATCGTAATCTTGAGCGATTGCAGGAATCAGGCCATCAGTATTAAATTTTATAGAGGTGAGCCAATTAGGTGTGGTCATAATCTATCTTCTTATAGACGTTTAGGTTGATAGAGAAGTGGCAAGCATAAGGGTTACAAATCCCACGTAATCGACGTCATTATAGCTCAAATGGTGATTGATTTAGCGCCTCTTTAACATCATTATTAAATGATATACTTCTATTGGAGCGATAATCATATTGAACAAAAGATTTGCGGGCTTTTGCTACTAGTGAACCATCATACATACGTGTCACCTTGATAGCCATCTCGCCATCCTTATCAGATATGTGCTCTATACCGACTTCAAATAATAGCTCTTCACGAGCGCGTACGCGGCTAATAATGTTCAGCTGTAAATTGCTCACAATCAAACCTTGATATTCTGCGTTGATCTCTTTGATACCTTTAGAATACAGAAACCTCGCCCTTGCTTCCGCCAATAATGCAATGAGAGATTCTAACGTCAGAAGCTGCCCAACATCAATCTCTGTGTTACGGACACGCATAACTGTCTCAAAGACAAATACTCTATCATCAAACTCTAACTCACGGTCTATCAACGTTATCTCCTACATAAGTTTTCACAACGTCTGAGACGCTATTGTCATCAATAAAACATAGCTTAGACGGACATTCAATCAAATTAGGAATAAGCGGTAGTATTATTTTACTAACTGCTGTAATTATGAACAAAATTAGGTATTTCAAGACCATTTTTTAGAGCGCTGCCTGACATTTTATGATGTTCTGATCACTTATCGTCGTAAGGTTGGTGTGTACCAAAAAGTACAATCTTTACAAAAAAGAGGTTACTTGGCCATCTGAAAACTTTACTTGGCAAAACAGCCTACCATCTGCTAAAATAGCCCCTCCCACCTCGAGGCAAATAGTTGTTTAGTGGTTGTTTTTAAAGCCACTATTTATTATCGACTGTTTGACGACCAGGTTCTATCAAAGACAAAGAGGCAACTCATCATGAAAGTTAAGATGAAAACCAGAAGCGGCGCTGCAAAACGCTTCAAAAGAACAGCGAATGGCTTTAAGCGTAAGCAAGCCTTCAAGAGCCATATCTTGACCAAGAAATCAGCTAAACGTATCCGCCAACTGCGCGGTCTAAAGATGGTAGACAAGTCTGACGAAGCAGCAGTTCGTCGTATGTGCCCATACATCTAATCGCCTATTGTCATCTGTTTTCTTAAATATTTGACTTTGCAATTTGATAACGATGTCTGCCATTTAAAGACATCGTGATTCGTTTAATAATGATTAAAATCTTGGAGTAATTTATGGCCCGTGTAAAACGTGGTGTACAGGCAAATCGCCGTCACAAAAAAATCTTAAAGCGTGCAAAAGGCTACTACGGTGCTCGTTCACGTGTTTACCGCGTAGCGGTACAAGCAGTCACCAAAGCTGGTCAGTATGCTTATCGTGACCGTCGCAACAAAAAACGTACTTTCCGTCGTCTTTGGATCGCACGTATCAATGCTGGTGCTCGCATCAATGGCTTAAGCTATAGCCGCTTTATCAATGGCTTGAAAAAAGCAAACATCGCAATCGATCGTCGCGTCTTAGCTGACATCGCTATGCATGATGCAGCGACTTTTACAGCATTGGTCGAAAAAGCAAAAGCGGAATTGGCCTAAATATTAACTGTCCTTTAGGTACTCAGCTTTTAAGCAGTGATCTAAAGGGATAGGACTAATATTGATTAATAGTACGATATTAATAAAAGCTACCGCTGGTCGGTGGCTTTTTTTATATTAAAATATTTCTGCTGTCTACATATTCAAGCCATTTATATCACAAGCCCTTATATTGAAATGACTGGGTAAATGGTTTGCAATATTTGGTCAAACCCCTACAATTACATACCGTTAATAATCCGTTTAAATCAGGAATAATGCGTCTTATGACTACCCCTGCTGCCACCAACGATTTGTCGGCGTTACCGACCTTGTCCTCAGAGCTTAGCGAGCTTAATGAAACTCAGCTCAATGATTTTGCTAGTGCTGCTGAAGCTTTAATCCTACAAGTAACCGATGCGCGTACCTTACAAGACTTACGTGTCCAGTTGACGGGCAAAAAAAGCGCGCTGACAGGTTGGTCAAAGCAGATGGGTAAGCTTGGTCCTGATGACAAAAAAGTCTATGGCGGTTGGTTGCACAGCGTGCGCAGCCGTATCGGGCAAGCGCTCACCGAGCAGCAGCAGCAACTAGAAATGGCAGCGCTCAATGCCAAGCTCGCCAAGGAGAGTATTGATATTACCTTGCCGGCGCGCGGTGGTAAAAAAGGCCATCTACATCCAGTGACAATGATTACCCAGCGCATGCAGCAGTATTTTGTGCAAGCGGGTTTTAATGTGGCGACAGGTCCTGAAGTTGAGAGCGACTACTATAACTTTGAAGCGCTCAATATCCCATCGCATCATCCAGCCCGCGCCATGCACGACACTTTTTATTTTGATGCGCATTACTTACTACGCACGCATACCAGCCCAGTGCAAATTCGCACGATGGAAAAGAATGAGCCGCCGATTCGTATTATCTGCCCAGGTCGCGTCTATCGTAACGATTCGGACCAAACCCACTCACCGATGTTTCATCAGCTAGAAGGCTTGATGGTCACAGAGTCGAGCACCTTTGCCGAGTTAAAAGGGTTGATTAGCGAGTTTTTAGAAGCCTTCTTTGCCAAAGAGCTGACCGTGCGTTTTCGTCCATCATTTTTCCCGTTTACCGAGCCGTCTGCCGAAGTAGATATTTTAGATGACAATGGCAAATGGCTAGAAGTTATGGGCTGCGGCATGGTGCATCCGCAGGTGCTGACCAATTGTGGTATCGATAGTGAAAAATATACTGGCTTTGCTTTTGGTATGGGTATTGAGCGCTTTGCGATGCTGTATTACGGTATCGATGATTTGCGTTTGTTTTTCCAAAACGACGTACGCTTCTTAAAACAGTTTGGCTAGCATGTCGTTATTGAGATGCCAACCTTTATTCTAAAATCTTTATTATAAAATTCTGACCCGAGATATTTATGAAAATTAGCGAACAGTGGCTACGTCAATGGGTAAACCCCAATAATACTAGTGAGCAATTGGCCGAACAGCTGACCATGGCAGGGCTTGAGATTGATGATCGTTTTGCAGTTGCGCGTGCCTTTCACGGTGTAGTCATCGGTGAAGTCGTCAGTGTTGAGCCGCATCCTGATGCAGATAAACTACGCGTCACGCAGGTCAATATCGGTGATGCTGAGCCGCTACAAATCGTCTGCGGTGCGCCAAATGTCCGCGTGGGTATGAAAGCACCTGTGGCAACTGTTGGTGCGGTACTACCCAGTGATGACGCCCGTAATGGTAAAGCGGGCTTTAAAATCAAAAAAAGCAAACTACGCGGCGTCGCCTCAAACGGTATGCTTTGCGGCGCATCCGAGATTGATTTGGTCGATAGTATTGATGGCTTGCTTGAGCTGCCAGCGGATGCACCGATTGGCACAGATATCCGTGACTATTTAGGTTTAGACAACCAAATACTCGATATCTCTATCACGCCAAACCGCGGCGATTGCTTTAGTGTGCGCGGTATCGCTCGCGAGATATCGGTCATCAATGACTTGCCGATGCAGCAACCAAAAATTGCGACCAACGACTTAGCAACTGATAGCGGCGCAAGCTTTGCTGTAAACGTAGAAGCGGTGGAGGCTTGCCCGCGTTATTTGTTGCAGTCGATTAGCAATATCGATCGCAGTATCGATACGCCAAAATGGATGGCTGATGCCTTGGTGCAGTCAGGACTACGCTCGCATAACTTTTTGGTGGACGTGACCAACTATGTATTGATGGAGCTGGGTCAGCCGCTACATGCGTTTGATGCCGATACCATCAAGGGTGATATCGTGGTGCGCTTGGCTCAGCCTAAAGAAACCCTAACTTTGCTCAATGATCAAACCATTACTCTAACGGGTGATGAGTTGGTCATTGCTGATGATGAAGGCGCGCTGGCGCTTGCCGGAATCATGGGCGGTAAGCGCAGTAGTGTGACCGACAGCACGACCAATATCGTGCTAGAGAGTGCGTTTTTTAATCCACTCGCCATCGCGGCGCGTGCGCGCCGTTTTGGCCTGCATACCGACGCCTCACAACGTTTTGAGCGTGGGGTAGACTTTGAATTACCAGAGCTAGCACTGGCGCGTGCTACTGATTTGATTACCAGTGTCACGGGCTCTCAAGCAGGGCAAATAGTAAAAGCAGAAAGCAGCGATCATCTGCCCACTCGTGCGCCTATTACATTACCTGTCGCTAAATTCCGTGAGGTCATCGGTATCGATATTGAGCCGGCGGTGATGGTACGTATCCTAACTCAGTTAGGGTTTGAGGTAGAGCAGCAAGCGGAAAGTCTGATCTGTACACCGCCATCGTATCGTTTTGATATGAGCATCCTCGAGGACTTAATCGAAGAGATCGCTCGTATCTATGGTTACGATAATATTCCAAGCGTCCTACCGCATTTGCAAGTCAGTATGGATTATGACGATACGGCTGATTTGACGCATGAGATGAAGCTTGCACTGGTCGATAATGGCTATATGGAAGCGATCAGTTTTAGCTTTAGTGATGCCAAACTTGAGACACTACTTGATGATGAGGCGCTGGGTGAGGTGTTGGCTTTGGCCAATCCTATCTCTAGTGATCTGGCAGTGATGCGCCGTACTTTGCTCTCAAGCTTGTTGCCGTGCGTGCAATATAACTTAAACCGTCAGCAGCCGCGCGTACGTTTTTTTGAGACGGGGCTTAGCTTTGTCGGCCAAAGCATCAGCGACTTGGTACAGACCCCAAGTATCGCTTTGGTAGCAGTTGGTGATGTTTGGGATGAGCAAGCCTATCAAAACCGTGCTTTAGACTTTTATGATCTTAAGCATGATATCGAGCAGCTACTTCCAGCCCAAATCGATCGTGCGCGCGTGTGCTACGAGCGTAGTGCGCTGGCCTTCTTGCACCCAGGTCAAAGCGCAAAGCTTTATATCGACGACATCTATGTCGGTTGGTTGGGTCAGCTGCATCCGAGCACTGCCAAACAGTTAGATATGCCGACAACTTGGGTGGCGCAGTTATCGCTTGCGCCATTGTTAGACTTGGCTCGTGAGCAGCACACCATCACCACGCCAAGTAAGTTTCCGCAAGTGCGCCGCGATATTGCCATCTTGGTAGACAGTGACATCAGCGTACAAACGCTAGAGTCAACGATACGTACCAACGCAGGTACGCTACTGGCAGATCTATGGTTATTTGATGTTTATCAAGGTGACAAAGTACCGATGGGACAACGCTCATTGGCCTTTGCCCTAGTATGGCAAGATGATAATCAAACTTTATCTGACGAAGTAGTAAAAACGAACACAGATAAAGTTATTGAATCATTGGTTCAACAGCATGGGGCGCAATTACGCGACAGTTAACTATATTTAGCTAAGTGACTATTAATAAAGAGATTTATTTCGAGATTTATTAAAAATTGAGTAAAAATACTTTATAATGCTTAAACTTGATTTAAAGATTCGGTTATTTTACAGCTGTAATCAGTAAGTCACTTATCTTTATATAGTAGTCATACCGCTAAACCATGATACCCGATATCTCGACATAGCATAGGAGTTGTACTTGTGAGTACCTTAACTAAATCTGACATGATCGAGCATTTGATGAATCATCTTAACTTGACGCGGCAAGAAGGGCGCTGTTTGGTTGAGAATTTTTTTGATGAGTTATCAGATAGTTTGATTGAAGGCAAAGAAGTCAAGCTTTCAGGCTTTGGCAATTTTGAGCTTAAAGACAAAAATAGTCGTCCAGGACGTAACCCTAAAACAGGAGAGCCGGTTGCGGTATCTGCTCGCCGTGTGGTAACGTTCAAAACTGGGCAAAAATTCCGCCAAAGAGTTGAAGAGCAATTATTTGATCAGTAATAACCAGTTTGAAGATTAGATTTAGGAATAATAACTAAGAAGAGTTGATGGTCACTCTTAGGTGGCCTTATCAGAGGTTAAATATTTATATTCTTAAAAAATAATTTTAAATATGGTAAGTGGTTACTAATAAATTTAAATATTACGCACAAAAAAAGAGAGCATAGGCTCTCTTTTTTTATTAATATATTCTATTACATGAGTAGCAAAAATTACTGAGCTGGCTCTTCAACAACTACAACTTCATCAGCAGCATCAACAGCAGCAGTATCAGTTTCGCTAGCTACGTCCATGCTAGTGCTAGTACCGTCTACAGGAACTTCAGCGTCCATCTCATCAGTAGCAGTTGCAGCTTGTGCTTCAGCGATGTCAGCTTCAGCATCAGCAGCGGCAGCTTCAGCATCAGCAGGAACAACTTCGCCTTCAGCATCAGCTTCGTTAAGCTCTTCTTGTGCGTCTTGCACTTCTTCTTGTGCGTCAGATAAATCTTCAGCAGCGTTTTCTGTGCTGCTATCGCAAGCAGTTAGGCCCATAGAAGCAGTCATGATACCAGCAAGAGCAAGTAATTTAAGTTTCATAAGATAATCTCCATAAAATAAAATGAGCAGTAGCCACAACAAAGGGTTGAACGTTCGAAGTATTTCGAAAGTCAACCAGTCCTAAGTACAGCTACTCAGCTTTCACGCATTCTATATGTTTTCTTTTCAAATGAGAAGAGAATGTACAATTAAGTAACAATAAAATAGTGAAGAAACTTTGTTAATGGCATTTCGATATAATTTTTAATACAACTTACGAAAATGTTTTCCGTATAATCAATTGGAACACAGAATAATCTATAACTAATAGATAGCTTTTGTAACTAAGGTTAAGAAACCGTAAAGAGTTTTAGTAAGTGCAAAAAACTTAATGAATCATCGTTATAACAAGTATTGATTAAGCAATTGTTCAAATAATAGCCAATGAAATAGTAAAATAATCGTATTAAAGGAAAAAATCTTCAATAACATCCAAATCATGAATTAAAACTAGCTTGTTGTGAGTTGTTTAGAAGATTATGTTTGATAGCAATATATTTTATGACTTAACAATAGTGATAGTTATGATTACAACAATATATATTATAAATTTAGAGGATATATTATGAAATGGCGAGGCAGGCGAGGCAGTTCTAACGTTCGTACCAGCAGCGGCGGCGGAAAAATGATCGGTGGGGGCATTGGCGGTATCATTATAGCTGGTATCTTATGGCTGGTCTTTGGCGTAAATCCAATGACAGCGTTGCAAACTGGACAAGTGATAACAGGCGGTGGTACTAGTACTTCAACTGAGCCAGCTACAGGTGATGATCGCGATACACAGTTTGTCAAAGTAGTATTGGCTGATACAGAAGAGGTATGGCATCAGATATTTAATGAAGGTGGACAAACTTACCAAGAGCCTTCACTGATTCTTTTTAATGGTCAAGTAAGCTCAGCTTGTGGTAGTGCTACTGCTGCTACAGGTCCTTTTTACTGCCCAGGCGACCAGACTATTTATTTAGATACATCGTTTTTTGCAGAAATGCGTCAAAATCTCGGTATCTCTAGGGATCAGCAGGGCTCAGGAGATATCGAAAATCAAGGCAGAGCTGGTGATTTTGCACAAGCTTATGTCATTTCTCATGAGGTTGGGCATCATGTACAAACGTTGCTCGGTATAACTCAGCAAGTCAATGAAGCCAGCCGTCAAGTAACTCGTACGCAGGCTAATAAGTTGTCTGTATTACAAGAGCTACAAGCTGATTGCTTTGCAGGGGTTTGGGCGCAGCGCAATCAACAGCGTGTACAATTTTTGGAGCCAGGTGATATAGATGAAGCAATCAACGCGGCAAGCCAAATCGGTGATGATCGTCTTGCGCGTGCAAGTGGTCGTGCAGTGACACCAGATAGCTTTACCCATGGGACCAGTCAACAACGTGTACAATGGTTCACTCGAGGTCTAGAGAGTGGTAACGTACAATCATGTGATACATTTAGCGGCGCTTTATAAACTATAAAGTCATAAAGAATATTTATAATTAACAATAGAAAATAAAAAGCCTGCAAGATCAATTGCAGGCTTTTTGTTGCTTTGATTCATACTATATAATTAAATATATTTAAAATAAAAAACGTTCAAAATATAAAATGAATATAGCTATAATCAATAATGGCTTATTTACTATCTGCTATTTTCGAGAATATAAGCACCAGCACCGCCAACTGCAGCACCACCAAGTGCGCCGCGAGCGATGTCTTTACTGTCGCCGCCACTTCTGATTAAAGCACCCGCTGCAGCACCTGCAGCTGCACCTTTAGCAGTATTACTTATACCGCTGTTATATCCGCCATATCCACCGGTTGAATTACAACCAGTCATAATTAAAGCTGAACTTGCAATAGCAGTCATCGCGATAGATTTAGCAAATTTCATGTTATCACCTATTAAATAATCAAAATTGAAATAAACAAAGTATATTACGTAAAGCTTATTTATACTGTAGATAATACTATACTTATAAACTCAGTATAGTCGTAGTAGATTGGCTAAGCTTTGCAAACACCCTGTAATTTATGTTGCTTCACTGTGTCATTGGTAGTGCTTTTACTGATAATTCTTGTATTTATTCAATTAATAAGCTAACACTTTTAAACGTTGTTATAAAGATTAAAGATAACAGAGCTTATTGAGTTTTAATTATCTAGTTTACTTAGCGCTATCTTGTTTAAAATTATTTGAAAATAAGTGCAATATAAATAAACACTAATTTATTTAGTTTTGAGATTTACGTTTCATTTGTTCAAAGAATTCATCATTTGTCTTAGCTTCTTTGAGACGATCTAGTAAAAACTCAGTTGCTTGAACACCATCCATCGGTTGTAACAACTTACGTAGTATCCAAACTTTGCGCAGTTTATCTTCATCAAGGATACGCTCTTCACGGCGAGTACCTGACTTTTTGATGTTGATCGCTGGAAAGACGCGTTTTTCAGCCAAATCACGCTCAAGAGTGATCTCTTGGTTACCAGTACCTTTAAACTCTTCAAAGATGACACTGTCCATTTTGCTACCGGTGTCGATAAGGGCGCTGGCAATAATGGTCAAGCTGCCACCTTCTTCAACATTACGTGCCGCACCAAAAAAGCGTTTTGGTCGCTCAAGCGCAGTGGCATCAAGTCCACCAGTCAATACTTTACCAGATGAAGGGATAACTGTGTTATAAGCACGAGCAAGACGTGTGATAGAGTCTAGTAGAACGACAACGTCTTGTTTGTGCTCAACCAGACGCTTGGCTTTTTCGATGACCATCTCAGCGACTTGTACATGACGCTGCGGCGGCTCATCAAACGTTGAGGCGACCACTTCACCGCGTACTGTACGTACCATTTCTGTGACTTCTTCTGGACGCTCATCAATCAGTAGAACAATAAGATAGCATTCAGGATTGTTACGCGTGATGGATTGGGCAATCGACTGTAAGAGTACGGTTTTACCTGCCTTTGGTGGAGCCACGATAATAGAGCGTTGACCTTTACCAATCGGCGCAATCAGATCAATGATACGTCCAGTCAAGTCTTCGGTCGTACCGTTACCAAGCTCAAGCTTAAGATGTTCGGTGGGAAATAGCGGTGTTAGATTCTCAAAAATGAGCTTATGACGTGAGCGATCTGGCGTATCAAAGTTGACTTCGCCTACTTTTAGTAATGCAAAGTAACGCTCAGAATCTTTTGGTGGACGAATGGTGCCAGCGATACTGTCGCCTGTCTTTAGGCTAAAACGTCTGATTTGGCTTGGGCTGACATAAATGTCGTCAGGGCCTGCCAAATAAGAGCCTTCTGATGAGCGCAAAAAGCCGAAACCATCTGGTAGGACTTCAAGTACGCCATCACCATAAATAGCTTCACCGTTACGAGCGTGCGTTTTTAGTATCGCAAAGATAATGTCTTGTTTACGGCTACGGGCCATATTATCAAGACCCATTTCTTTGGCAATAGCCAATAGCTCAGTGATTGATTTTTTCTTTAATTCAGTTAAATTCATAGGTAGGTCATTAACGATTTATCGGGTGAGAACTGCCATTAGCAGCACAACCCACGACATTGATTAAAACAACGATAGTGTAGCGATAGGATGTGTGCACAGAGTTGAACTTCATATAGCATTGATTTTTATGTGTCAGATTATCATCAGCTGCGCAAAACTGTGTCAGGATGACAAATGTGAATATAAAGAGGACTATATAAGAGTTTGGGATATAAAAGCTTGCAATGAAAGCTCCATATCAATAATTATAGTTAGTAATTTCGTTCAGTATACAACTGTGTTTTGTGTTGATAAACACGAGGAGAATAGCGTTAAGACGCATCAGAAAAACTTTATGTTTCTCTTGACAGCAGACTATACGGTTTTAAAGTTAGGCTTGTCAATTATTTTTGTTAAAAAATTTGCATAATTCGCTTATTTGCTAACAAAGATGCAAAAAAGCCATCATCTTGTACAGATAATGGCCAATTTCGATTATTTATTCAAATAATCGGTAGTGTCGATACGCAATTTATAAATGCTTATCAAGTACTTTAGCAAGTTCAGACTTTGGCTGTAGACCCATCACTGAATCTACCTTTTCGCCGTCTTTAAAGACGAATAAAGTTGGGATATTACGGATTCCAAAGCGGCTTGCTGCTTGTGGGTTATTGTCCACGTCGACTTTGACGATTTTTACTTTACTTTGATAGTCGTTGGCCAAATCTTCTAAGATAGGCGCTATTGACTTACAAGGACCGCACCACGTTGCCCAAAAGTCTACTAAAACGGGGATATCAGATTGTAATACGTCTTGGTCAAAATCTGTATCGGTGGTATTAACAATAAGGTCTGACATAATTATTCTCTCTTGTTTTATCATCTTTTGCCAGGAATAGATAAAAGTAGTTTGATAAAATAAGTATAAATATCTTATTGCTGTACAAGATAAGTGACTTATATTTATCCAATTAATTATCTACTTACGGCTTAAGAAGTATTGAATGGAAGTGAAAATGTGCCATTATATTAGCATGTTTGCCGCCTCTTGACAGACAAACGGCGGTTAAAATGCTTAACAACTAGTATTAGTACAATAAATCGAAACACAAATTAACAGACGCTACATCTTTGTAGCAGATTGTCCTTACGATTCAGCCAGTAAAAACGCCTAGACGATCGATTATGCCTTTTTACCTCATTTAAACCTATTTATATAAGTAGCCATTTTTTATGCCTTTTACCGATGATGACATCGCTGCCATGAATTTACAAGAAACTCAGTATCCATTGGCGTTTTTTCAAAAATTTGCGCAAGAAATTACCGTTTATGAAGATGATGATATTTGGGTAGTAGACAAGCCTGCAGGGCTATTAAGTGTTGATGGTAAGACCTTAAAGGTCAGTTTATTGGCTCGACTTGAACGTGCCAATCCTGATGTAAAGCTCATTCATCGATTGGATATGGATACCTCAGGCCTGCTTATATTTGCAAAAAATGCGGCGGCTCAGACTAATATTAGTAAACAATTCATCGATAGGTTGCCGCAAAAGACCTATCAAGCGCGGGTTTTTGGTACTTGGGAGACAATAGGGGTAACGGGAAAAATATCTGTACCGGTAAGATATGAGCCGACAACCAAGCCGCGACATATCGTTGATCATGACTGGAGTAAAAATGCCTTGACCTTATATGAGGTGCTCGCTTATGAACAATGTAATGGTCAAGCAGTCACTCGTGTCGCGCTAAAACCGGTGACAGGACGTAGCCATCAATTGCGCGTGCATATGGTGCATGCAGGACACGTCATTATCGGTGATCCCATTTATGCAGAAGGACTGGCACTACAAATTGCACCGCGTCTAAATTTGCACGCCCAGCAGCTACGTCTAAAGCATCCTGTACTTGGCGCTTGGATGGATTGGGAAAGCGCGATACCGTTTTAAACGTGGCGCATTTTGAAAATAACAAACCAAGCTTAGTGCCTTGATTTAGTAGCGTAGAGAGTAGTAACAGCTATATATTATGAATTGAGGATAATCAGTTGCTAACATAGGATGAGATGATGATCGGTGTTGATTCTATAAAAAATATGACAAAAGCTCGCCTGACGCGCGCCCTGACGCGATCAAAATCTCAACCGGACGTGACGGTGGATTATGAGGTCTTAATCATTGGTGCTGGTATCTCTGGAATCGGTATGGCTTGCCGTTTGCAGCAAAATAAACAAAAGCTATTCAATAAGGCAAAAAATCGTGATAAAGGCAAAGCTACCAAGTCATTTATTATATTAGAAAAACGCGCAGACTTGGGCGGTACATGGGACTTGTTTACTTATCCTGGTATTCGTTCGGACTCTGATGCTTTGACTTTTGGTTATAGTTTTCGTCCATGGTTAGATCATAAGATGTTAGCTAAAGGTGATGACATCAAAAGCTATATAGCAGATACGGCGCGCGAGTTTGGGGTCGAAAAACATATACGCTATCAACATGACGTGCAGCAACTATCTTGGTCAAGTAACGCTGAACAGTGGACCGCCATGGTCAAAAACCATGCCAGCGGTGAAGTGTATACGGTGACAGCGAACTTCATCGTTGGTGCGACTGGTTACTATGACTACGATACAGGATATCGACCGCATTTTGAAGGTGAAGAGCAATTCCAAGGTGATATCGTGCATCCACAGTATTGGCAAGATGTGGATTATAACGATAAAAATATTGTGGTGATTGGTAGTGGTGCGACGGCGATGACTTTGGTGCCAGCGTTAGTCGAACCAGATGATGGGCAATGCGCGCGTCATGTGACGATGCTACAGCGCTCACCAACATATGTAGCCAGTGTACCTGGTGATGATTACGCGCTTGACTGGCTATCGGGTAAGTTTTCACCTTTATCAAAGCATCAGGCTTATAACTTACTGCGTACACGCAACGTCCTAATGCAACAAGGGCTCTATCAATTTGCTACTTATGCGCCTAACGTCTTAAAAGCAGTATTAAAACATGGCGTCAAAAAAGAGCTAAAAGGCAGCGGCGTCGATATTGCTCACTTTATGCCTACTTATAATCCGTGGGATGAGCGTCTGTGTGCGGTACCTGATAGCGACTTATTTACTGCACTGCATGGCAACAGAGCAGAGGTCGTGACCGATCAAATCAGTCATTTTACCAAGACAGGTATCGCCTTAACCTCTGGCAAGCATATAGAAGCAGATATTATTGTGACTGCAACAGGGCTTAAACTGCAGATACTAGGCGGAGCTGCGCTATATGTCGATGGTGAGCTTATCGATGTTGGTGCGCGCATGACTTATAAGGCTGTGATGCTGGAGGGCGTGCCCAATATCGCGATGATGTTTGGCTACACCAATGCATCATGGACGCTAAAAATAGATCTAGCGTGTCAATATGTGGTCAGAGTACTCAAACATATGAAAAAGCACCATTATCATGTCGTCTGCCCGCAAGCTATAACCGATAAAGAGCAGGTGCAAGTGCAACCAGATACAGTACTTGGAGCGCTATCAGCAGGCTATGTACGCCGTGCAAAAGATGAGCTACCCAAGCAGGGCGATCGCTATCCATGGCGAGTGACGAACAACTACTTAAGTGACCGCATTATGCTTAAATACCGTAAAATCGAAGACAACTGGCTACACTTTACCCGCTAGGTATTTATTGATAATCGGCGACGAAATCTGCTACTTGTTTGCTTAATATTTGCCAGAGAGTCTCTTGTGCGCTCTTACTACCCCAAGCATTATGCGGGCTAAATATCACGCGTGGATGATCGCTCATACTCAATAGGGGGTCATCTGCGGTAATAGGTTCTTGTTCAAAGACATCCGTTGCGTAGCCAAGGATTTGTTCATTATGAACAGCATCTGCTAGGGCTTGACTATCGACGATGCCGCCGCGAGCGACGTTTACCAGCAAAGGTTGTTTGCTCATTTTGGCTAAGGTGTCTTGATTGATAAGGTGCTTAGTCTGCTCATTTAATGGACAATGCAGACTTATCACATCAGATTGGCCGAGTACCTCTTCAAAGGCGGTATAGTCATCATTACGCGGTGTGCGTCCTTGATGCTCGGCCCACAGTACCGTCATACCAAACGCCCGAGCTATTTCGGTCACACGCTTACCAATAGTACCCACACCAATAATCCCTAGAGTCTTATCTTCT
This sequence comes from uncultured Psychrobacter sp., assembly GCF_947495825.1. GTDB lineage: Bacteria > Pseudomonadota > Gammaproteobacteria > Pseudomonadales > Moraxellaceae > Psychrobacter. The sequence goes on along the minus strand of NZ_CANMAH010000007.1, from coordinate 29,422 downwards.
AAATCTACAAGAGACACATCAAGCAGGCAAAAATTACCGTTCTCTCGCCATGTGCCATCAGCCACCTTTTGGTGATAATAAATGCCAGCTCGCATTGCGTTTAGCATAAGCATAAAGGTATGTTCAGGAACGCTTTTGACCGCGTAACCAGCGACATTGTATAAAGTAACGTTGTGCGCCTTGCAAGCCTCTTGGTCGACGTTGTTCATACCAGTGGCAGTCAGCTGAATGAGCTTAAGTTTAGGGAGCTTAGCAATTACATCAGCAGTAATCTGAACTTTATTGGTAAAGATAATGTCAGCATCTTGGCAGCGCTCAATAATGAGGTTGGCATCTGCAGAAGTGTCATCATAAGTGATGTAGTCAGTCACGCCTGCAGGTGCTGGCAAGTTTACGTCATCAGAAAATGTTCCTTTATCTAAAAAAACCGCTCGCATAATTAATCCTTATTTTTAAAGTTTTTTAATTTATAAAGTCTCTTGTAGTGTTTTTATGACGATGAATAGAATAGGTGGTGTTTGGACATTTTTCATAAAACAAAACATACTATCTTGGGTAACAAGTTATTATGTGCTGCTTTTATCAGTACCGACTCAATGTAGCATGCTTTGAGCAAAAATTGAAAAATACGTCAGTAAGCGTATGGATGTTAGTTGCCATAATGGTTACAAATACTACCAATTTATGGCAACTTCTTGCTATAGGTGTCATCCTCGCCATAAGTTTCGTAAAACGCCACTCATTTTATTATCTATATTCCTCATTGATCTGCTCTTGAAAAACCAACTTATTGCACGCATTTAGCCGGTAACGTTATATAATGGTGCACTTGACTGGTTTCGCTAAAACGTCGCGTAACTAAGTTAATATATGCATCTTCAAACGATAGTGCTGACTATCGTAACAACTTCATTGTGCTTTTTAAGATTAGTACGATGTTGTTGTCGCCCATTTTCTTATCATCTGAGTACAAAAGACATCGCCTTATGACTATCTCCACCGCCTCATTGCATAGTACCGAATTCGCCGTTGGTCAACGCCATTTATCTGACACTGAGTCCGAGCTTGGCTTGGGCGTGGTTATTGATGTAGACGACCGCTGTGTACATATCTTATTCCCGCAAAGCGAAGAGACGCGAGTGTATGCAAAAAACTCTGCACCGTTGTCACGTGTCGTGTTTAAGGTTGGTGATAGTATCAGTGATCAGCAAGGAAATAGCTATACGGTCACTGCGGTTGATGAAGTGATGGGCGTGCTCAAATATAGTGTCGATGAGCACGAAAAAGGCATCATGGAAACTCGTCTTGCGGCAAATATCACTTTAGCAAAGCCGCTCGAAAGACTGTTGGCTGGTCGTATTGAGCGCGGAGACTGGTATGAGCTGCGTCAAGATATATTGCGTATGCAATCAGCGCTGGCAGGACATCCGTTAAAGGGTTTGATGGGAGCGCGTGTCGATATTATTGAACATCAGCTGTATATCGCCCACGAAGTCGGTAAGCGTATTGCACCGCGTGTGTTACTTGCCGATGAGGTAGGCCTTGGTAAAACTATCGAGGCGGGTCTTATTATTCATCAGCAGCTTTTAACCGGTAAAGCTGAGCGCGTTTTAGTATTGGTTCCTGATAGTTTGCAATATCAATGGATGGTTGAATTACGTCGCCGCTTTAACCTAAACTTTGCTTTGTTTGATTTGGTCCGTACTGCAGCGATTAAAGAGCATGATCCTGAGCAAAATGTGTTTGCCACTGAGCAATGTATCATCGCTGGCATGGATCTGCTGCTTGACCATCCTGACTTATATGATCAAGCGATAGAGGCCGGATTTGATTTGTTAGTCATCGATGAGGCGCATCATTTGCACTGGGATGAAGCAACGGGCGGCAATGAGAAATATGACTTAGTAGCTGACTTCGCTGAAGAAACGCCTGGTGTGATGTTACTAACGGCCACGCCTGAACAGCTGGGTGTACAAAGTCATTTTGCGCGCTTGCGTTTGCTCGACTCCGATCGCTTTGATGATTTGGATGAGTTTATTGCCGGTCAAGAAGCCTTTGCTGAAACTGCAGCAGTAGCTAGGGTTTTGATTGACGATAAGCCGTTAAATGACGGACAAATCGCTGCATTAACTGCCCTGTTGGATTTGAGTGCCGACGAGTTGGCAACGATTAATGAAGATGACAAATTACGTACTTATGCCCTTAATGAGCTATTAGATCGTCATGGCACAGGGCGGGTGTTGTTCCGTAATACTCGTGAGAGTGTCAAAGGGTTCTATGGACGTAGCAGTCAGCCATATCCTTTACCGTTACCTGAGGCGTGGCAGAACAGCTATCAAACCAATGGCAAGCTGCGTGAGCAGCTGTGGGGTGAAGAAAATCAGCCCGATGGCGGCTGGCTAGAGGATGATCCACGTGTGCCATGGTTGATTGATATATTAAAAGGTGAGCTTAAACACGAAAAAGTATTGCTGATTGCTCGTAGTGGTGCAACCGTAGAAAGCTTAGAGGCAGTATTGCGTTTACATGCTGGTATTAAGACTGCCATCTTTACTGAGCAGATGACACTACTTGAGCGCGATCAAGCGGCAGCGTTCTTCGCCGATAGAGAAGGCGCGCAGATATTGTTGTGTTCAGAAATCGGCTCTGAAGGTCGTAATTTTCAATTTGCAAGTCAGCTGATACTATGGGACCTGCCTGCTAATCCAGATACTTTAGAGCAGCGTATCGGTCGCCTAGATCGTATTGGACAAACGCAGCAAATCACGCTGCACGTACCTTATGTACAAGGGACAGCGCAAGAGCGTCTATATCAGTGGTATAACAGCGCACTAAATATGTTCAGTCAGATATCTCCGACTGCTCAAAGCGTGCAAGAACAGTATATTCAAACGCTCAAACCGCTACTTGAAGGCCCTGATAGCGCTGAAAACCGTGCTGCTTTACAAGACCTCATTGCTGAAGCACTACAAATGCGTTTGGCGCTAGAAGCGCAGCTGCAAGCAGGGCGTGATCGTCTACTTGAGTACAACTCATGCCGTCCACGCGTCGCTGGGCGTATTGCAGATGCGATGCATGATTTTGATGCACACAATGTACTACCACCCTTTATTGAGCGCTTTTTGGCATCAGCCAATGTCGATTACAGCATCCAGCGCGATGGTTCTTGGGTGCTTGCACCGCTTGATAGCACCGAAGTTAGTGAGTATATTGAAGGGTTGCCACTGGGTGATGAAGAAGGTATGACGTTGACCTTTGATCGTAAGCTTGCGCTGCAGCGTGAAGACATCGATTTTGTCACCCATGAGCATCCATTGATGCAATCGATTTACGAGCTTGCCAGCACGAGTACCTTTGGCAATACGACGGTAGCGATGCTCAAGAGCAATGCCATTCCTCAAGGTATGATTATGCTTGAGGTTCATTTTAGGGTTGAAGCGATTGCGCCAAAGTTACTTAACCTACCAGCTACTCTACCTACTCAGAACATTCGTGTCTTTATCAGTGAGCAAGGAAGTGACTTGTCTGCGCGTATCAGTAGCGAGATGATTATGCCACATATTGACCGTTTGGATAAAACCCGCGCGCGCCAAGTCGTCAAAGTACGCAGTGATGTGATTGAGAGTCGTTATTATGAAGCTGAGGAGATCGCACGAGCACAGTTAGCGGACATTGGTGAGCAAGCAAGTGCACGCTTTAACCAGCAATGGTCACGTGAGATCAAACGTCTCAAGCACCTGCAAACTATTAACCCTAATGTGCGTCCTGAAGAAGTTGAGCGTCTAGAGCAGTTACAAGCGCAAGGTGAGCAAGCGCTAGCAAATTTATCACTAGTACCGGATTCTATTCGTGTACTAGTTACCGTGAAGCCATAACTATCGTAAGCATGGTCGAAAGAGGTATTGAGTAGCGTCTCTTTTTTTACATCATTATTCATTCAATAATTTATATTACAATGACGTAGAGTTTATTTATATATTCATATAAATAAACTCTAACCTAAGTAGTCAAGTTAATGCGAGTGAGTAAGCGTGTGGCAACTGGTCAAAGCCTACAATATTGGTTAAGATGTTTTCTATTTTACAGTCAAACACTGTTTCTAAGTGACAAACAAGCTCCCTTACGCGCTCACGTATTAACACTGCTCTCCAGTAATGGTCGCTCAAAAACAAGGAAAATTACTGCCATGTCCTATTATTCACAACTGATTGATGAGTTGCTCGCTACAGTGGCACTTATCGAAGTCAGTCCAGATGTGTTTGAAGGCAAAAGCCATGATTACGTTGGTACGCGTATATTTGGCGGGCAAGTACTTGCTCAAGCTATGATGGCCGCAGCTCATACATTGAATACAGATAAGCCTTGTCACTCGCTACATGGTTATTTTTTGCGCGGTGGTGATATCAATCAACCAGTGATTTATCAAGTAAGGCGCTTACGTGACGGCCGTAGCTTGTCAGCACGCGAAGTGACGGCGATTCAGTATAAACAAGTCCGTGGTAAGCCGCCTGTTGAACAGGTCATATTTTCGATGATTGCCTCATTTGCACCAATGGAAGAGGGTTTAGAGTATCAAGAAAACATGCCTGTTTATCCACCACCTGAAGATTTACAGACTGAGCAAGATCTAAAAGAGAGTTATGTGGGCAAAGTACCAGATGCGCTCAAAGCTCGTTTTATGCGTCGTCGTCATGTGGAGATTAAGCCTGTCAAACCGCGTGACCCTATAAATCCTGTGCCAACCAAACCCAAACAAGCCAGCTGGTTACGCATACGTGAATTAGGCTCGCAACCAGTTGCGATTCAACAAGCGCTATTGGCATTTTCTTCTGATTTTTATCTAGTGGGAACGGGGCTTATGTCCCATGGCATCAGCTTTATGACCAGTGGCCTACAAGCGGCTAGCATTGATCATTCAATGCACTTTCATCGCAGTTTTGATATAAATGATTGGCTGTTATATGATATGTGGAGCGATACAACATCCAATGCGATGGGTCTTAACCATGGTCAGTTTTGGCAAGATGGCAAACTCGTTGCTACTGTGCAACAAGAGGGCTTGATGCGTCTGCGCGTGCCTAAGTCTTAAAAAGTCTTAAGCGCAGCACCATCCTAAATTTTAACCTTCTATGATTTTCCCCATTGCGCGCGGTAGTCCTAAGCTGTCCTTAGCTTGCTGCGCTGTGAGCCATTTAAACTCTATTTCGGCAGCATTTAGCTTGGCATTTAACGCTACTACTTTTGTAGAATCAATTGTTAGCTGATGCGGTGTCAAATACCAATGAAAATGAGTCAGTGAATGCTTAATCGGTGCGTCAGTCAGTAAAGTATTACTAACTGATTTTGCTACCAGCTCATTTTTCATCAGCCATTCATTAATGATTTGCTCAGCGGTGGTAAATTCCGCTTCGTATACTCTTTCATTACTACAGACATCATTTGCTACGTTTGATAACTTATCATCGTTCGCAACTTGTTTTTTATCAATCGTCTTGCTATTCACTTTGCCTTCAATTTTTTCTACAAACTGCAAAGGCAAACTCCACAGTCCGCCCCAAATACCGTTATCGGGGCGCTGTAGCCATAAGATGTTACCACCTGCATCTTTAATTAATAGCGCATTGCTAAACTTGCTTGGTTTGGGCTGTTTTTTCGCCTTAACAGGATACTCAGTCTCACGACCTTGTGCATGTGCCAAGCAATCATCTTGTAGTGGACACAATAAGCAAGCAGGTTTGCTACGCGTACATAAGGTTGCGCCCATATCCATCATAGCTTGCGCAAATAAACCTGAACTCTCTTTTGGCGTTAAACGCTCAGCCAATGCCCACAGCTCTTTAGTCGTCGCTGATTTGGTAATATCGCCATCGATCGCTGCCCAGCGTGTCAGCACGCGTTTAACGTTACCATCACAGATGACGCCATAACGATGTAGTCCCATCGCCATAATTGCCCCAGCGGTCGATGGCCCAACGCCGGATATCGCTTCCCAACCTGCCAAGGTTTGCGGCAATTCGCCAGTTTCATCGATTACGTCGACTAACTGTTTAGCACCTTTATGCAGATTGCGCGCGCGCGCATAGTAGCCTAGACCCGCCCAATGCTCCGCGACTGTATCCCAATCCGCTGCTGCCAAATCTTGCACCGTTGGGAATGACGCCATAAAACGCGCAAAATAGGGTAGTACAGTAGTCACTTGTGTTTGCTGGAGCATGACTTCCGATAACCAAACGACATAAGGATTGGGCGTATCGGTTTGATGCTGTTGCCAAGGTAAATCGTGGCGACCATTTTCGGCAAACCAATCGAGAAGGCGTGGGGCAAAGGTGTTTAGTGATTTGGATGCATAGTTGAAATAGGGTTCTGAGTTAACGGTTGTTTGAGTCATAGGATTTTTTAATTATCACTTGAGGTTATTAATTCTATTTTACCACTACATATTCTATGAGTTGGGTTTGTATGATTTACTATGAGAATTAATGATTAGATACTGTACTGTTATTAGCAAAGCACCATGCTCTCTATGCAGCTTACATACTAAAGTTTTCAAAAGGATTGATGAATTTGAAGCCATACGTCAAAACGCTTATTAATGCTGCGTAACCAGAAATTTTAAGGATATTCTCTCGTAAGGATTTAAGGTTATCTATACCATACTTATGAACAACATTGGCTAAATCAGATAATGCTTCAATTTCAAAATTATTAATAACAATTTCACTTAATGAAGTTATATTTATTTGTTCGATAATATCACTTGGGTAATTGAATGCAGCCATTGCTACGATACTTAAAAAGGGAATCGAGTATAAAATATAATCGCTAATAGGGTGTGACTCATAAACTTTGAATAACTCCCTAAACTTGAGATAATGCACTATTTTGTATGCAATGTCCTGAGCAACTATCAACGCTATAACAAACATCATGTAAAGAAATTTGACTACTAAAACAAGAATAGTTATAAAAAATAGTAAAGTGAGCAGCCAAGTATAAAAAACTGTTTTCCCAACATCTGACTCATTTTTTGCGACGAAATACATAATAAATGGTGGGATAAAGGTTAAGAACAGAGTTGTATACAATGCAGTATTATAAAAAACACTTCTTAAAATTAGAAATAAACCCAAACTAAGTCCATAATAAATGAATGAAAATCTATTTTCATGGAACCACCACTTAAGCTCGTAATTCATATATAAACTCAAATTTTTGTAGGATGAACCCAGCGCGCTGTTAAATAATCTTAAGCACTACTTCCGATTCTTCCGCGCACGCTTTTTACGTAAACGCTTTTCCTCTAACTTAGCTTCTTTTTTCGCTTCAGCCTGTGCGCGTATCTCTTCTACCAATAACAGCTCTGCTTCACGCATTTTTGGCGTCTCTAAAGTAATGCGCCCCAATATGCCGCTGCGCAGCTCATTGATGAGTATCTCCGACATACGGTAGGTATCAACGATGCCACCTTTTTTTAACAGGCCTCGGTTACGGCCAGCAACTTCGAAAAACTCCCAATCAGTCTGTGGTAGATCTTCAATTTTGTAGCGTTCTTTAAGCAGCTCAGGATAAGCTTCAATTAAATATTCAGCGGTGTAACCTGCCACATCAGCAAAGTCAAAAGCCGTATCTTTAATACCACCCGTAGCCGCCAAGCGGTAGCCTGAATTTGGGTTTTCTATTTTTGGCCAGAGCATACCAGGTGTATCATAAAGCATGATGTCGTTATCGATTTTGATCAGCTGCTGAGATTTAGTCACGGCAGGTTCATCGCCTGTTTTAGCGATACTACGTCCCGCTAAACTGTTAATCAAAGTCGATTTACCAACGTTTGGTATGCCCATGATCAGCACTTTGATCTGACGTCCCGTACCGACTTTATTGGGGATTAGCCGCTTACACAGCTCGACAATTTTATGTACGTTGTTGGATTTGTTATCATCAAAAGCGATGGCTTTTACTTGATCATGACTTTCTAAATACTCAATCCACGCTTGCGTTTGGTCAGGGTCGGCGAGGTCTGCTTTATTGAGTATTTTGATGACGGGTTTTTGTCCACGTAGCGCTGCGACCATAGGGTTTTCGCTACTGTATGGAATGCGTGCATCGATGACTTCGATGACGACATCCATCTCTGGCATAATCTCTTTGATTTCGTTACGGGCTTTGTTCATGTGCCCGGGGAACCACTGGATACTAGCGTTACTCATTGATATAACAACCTTCTTTAAATGGAGTGCCAAAAGTAGAACGATATATTTTTACTTTTATGATAAGGTCAAGTTTACTACACAATGAAGGGTTGAATGCGTCTAAAGTCGTTTGCTTGTTTTATTTTAATTTGTCCAAACGCACTATTGCAAAAGGTGCGTCTTAAAAAAGGTCTAGGTTAGGTAAGAATTTACACGCTTAATAAAGGGTTTCTTATACAAAAAAAGCGAAGCATGAATATCATGCTTCGCTTTGAATTTTATGATCACTGTAATCAGTTGAGACTGTTAAATAATTACCCTAAATTTGCTTTCATAAGCTCAAGCATATTTTCCCAGCTTTGCTTAGCTGCGTTTTCGTTGTAGCCCAAATCAATATCGTTCTTAGCAGCGCGCTCATCTGCATTTGGATTGGTAAAGCCATGTTTGGCGTTATCATAAACGTCGACAGTGTAGTCAGCGCCTGCGTTGTCCATCTCTTTTTTGAAGTCTGCTACTGCGTCCATAGAGACCATAGAATCATCAGCGCCGTGAGCGATGAGCACTTTTGCGCTAAAGTTATTATCTGCAGGCTGCTTTGGCGCTAAGTTACCGTGGAAGCTAGCAACAGCCTTCAACGGCATACCCTCGCGCGCCATATCGAGGACAACTTTACCACCGAAGCAGTAACCAATCGCGCCTAGATTATCGCCATTAACTGCCAATTGGCTACTAAAGTCATTGAGGATTAGGCGGCAGCGTGCCATCAGCATGTCTTGGTCTGCAAGCACTTGTTCCATCCACATATTGGCCATGGCAGCATCTGCAGTCAGTTTGCCTTCACCGTAGACATCCATTGCCACGGCAGCATAACCAGCTTTGGCCAAATTTTCGGTGATGGTCTTAGGATGGTCAACCACGCCCCACCACTCTGGTGCAACCATAATGCCAGGCGCTGGGTTGGTATCAGAAGCATCTTCTGGTATTGCAACATAGCTAATGAGCTCAACGCCATTGTCTGTCGTGCTGACTAATTCATAAGTTTGAATGGACATATTATTATCCTTTTTTATATTGTAAGTTTATTTAGAGGTGTTTGTGCGTATTCAATCGTCTGACTCGTCCTACCTTAACGCCCACGTCCAACAAAAACAGCTATAATACTGTAACGCTCTTTATCAAAATGATACTGTGACTTTATAAAACCCTATTATGACTCCATGAGGCCAAACTTGTTAGATCCATCAAGTTCATTTTCAAAAAAAGTATCTGATAAAACAACCAGTACAAAGCCCGACGAGGCCGATAGTGCAACGCTACGTCCACAGTTTTGGACCAGATATAAGCTGCATGAATTAAACCACAGTGAATGGGAAGCATTGTGTGATGGTTGTGGCAGTTGTTGTTTAGTTAAGTATATGGACGATGATGAGGAAGAGCTGGTCGAGTATACGGATGTGACCTGCCAGCTGATGGACTGCGCGACAGGCTACTGCAGACATTATGATACGCGCCAAGAATACGTGCCTGATTGTATTCAATTGACGATTGAGAATTTGCCCAATATGATGTGGCTGCCAGCGCACTGCGCGTACAAGCGCTTGCATAAAGGTCAATCGCTACCAGACTGGCATCTGTTATTAACTCAAGATGCCGTCGTAACGCAGCAGCAAATGCGCGCGGCCAATGTCGGAGTAGCAGGGCGCTGCGTCTCTGAGATTGGTATCTCTGATGAAGAGATGGAGACGCGAGTGGTTAACTGGGTTACGCCTTAGTTGTCTTGACGCCTTGTTTGTCAAAATCTTTAGCTATTAAAAACACTATTCATTAGAAGCCTTGGCAGCAGACTTAGCTTTTGCGTCAGCTTTGGCTTGCGAATCTGCCAGCGGTGGTATGGGAATACCTTGGCGAATCTGAGCTGAAAATTTACTACTATTGGCCTGATTGTCTAAATCGGCCTGATTGTCAAAACCTCTAACCTTTGGGTTAACATGGGCGCGCTCATACCAGGTAGCCATCGACCAAGGCTGACCACTATCCTTTGGGTTGGCATCGAGCATACCGACATCATACAGATAGTTTGGTAACCAGCCAGATACCCAAATTCGATAATCCCATGGCAAACGTTCGCCGCTGACAATTCGCGCCATATAAAAAATAATATTGGTGCAGTTACTGGTTAACGTATTATACCAAGCAGGCTTAGCATTGAGCTCGTCAGCCGCGGTCAAGTACGACTCAAACAATGACTTGACTTCCGACTGCTGCAAATGACTAACAGGCAATAAATACACTTGCTCACCGCGCGCATTGCTACGAGTATAAATAATATCGCGCTCCTCTGAGGCGATGAGGCTGAGCTCGTAACGTCTAAAAAAGCCTGCAAACGCTGAAAATGATTCGCCATTTTCTTTACGAATCTCAAAAGAGAAGGCAAGCGGCCTATCATCTTCGAAGCGAAAACTGACTAAGGTATGAGCAATCAGCGGTCCCATCCAATAAGAGTTCGTGACATCGACACCGGACAATTTAGACATATCAACTGTACGCGTCTCCCAGCGTTCAGTCGCATCCTCGCTAGTATGCCAATCAAAATTACGCACATTGGTAAAAGTGATCAAATCAGGGTTAGTCTCATCACGCTCATAGGTGACTCTGTGGCTAACCTCAGGCATCCAGTCGCGGCTTTGCTTGGCTTCAATAGAGAAAAACCATCCAAACCCCAGCAACCAAACAGCAGCATACAGACCTGCTAGCCAAGTAATAATGGTGCTTTGTGAAAAGGGTCGATGAAACGTATTATTAATAACTTTACTTGCAAGCTTTGGCTTAATTTTTACGAGCAATAGCGATGTAAGCAAACCGATAACTAACGCACACGCAAGCCAAGTTATGGGATTGTATGCGCCGAGCTGATATCCAATTAACATCAGTAGCCAAAATGCTGATAGCAATAGACTAAGAACGACCAAAAAAGAGACAATATAGTATCGCCAACTGTTTGTCTGGCGCGCAGGGCGGCGCTTGTCTTTAAAAGCACCAAGAGTAGCTTTTTGTGATGATTGAAGCCGAGAAAAAAGAGAGCGAAGCGACATAAGTGTGGGCTAGGTAAGTAAAGTCGTTGACGATAGCAAAGTTTATAACACACTGACAATACAATTTGGATAAATTTGTCGTTGAATGTCTGATTGGCTTGCGATAAAGTGAAGCTAATTTAGACTGGTCTATCTATCCTTAATGATTAACGATACTTCTGATTAATGATACCTAGGCTTATCTATTTTATTATTTAATCTCCATGATCCGTTCTATAGACACATTAATTATTCTAAACTAAAGAGGTTAACTCATATCGCCATGTCTGACGACGCTCCAAGCCCGAGTAGTTGGTCGATGCGCGGCTTAAAACGCTGGCTATCGACCGCCCCTGAAACCCGTGATGAATTGAGTCGTTTGGTACAAGACTCTCGCCAGTTCTTAGAGCCAGATACAGTTGACATGCTCGAAGGCGTACTGGACTTACCAGCGACGCAAGTACGCGAAATCATGACACCGCGTCCGCAGGTGATTGGTTTGCACGAAAGCAATAGCCTTGCTGAAGTGATGGATATCATTCTTGATACGACCCATTCGCGCTACCCTGTCTTTGACAGTCAAGATGATGATGCCGTTATCGGTATTTTACTCGCAAAAGATTTGATTCCTATTCTTGTCCATATGGTGCGCGACCAAGAAGAAAAAATCGACAGCAAACGTCTAAAAGACTTGGTACGTCAACCCCTATATATTAGTGAGACCGCACGTTCTGATACCTTATTGCGCTCATTACAGCGTACTCAAGTACATATGGCGATTGTGGTTGATGAGTTTGGTAACTTCGCTGGTGTGGTCACGATGGAGGACCTGTTAGAAGAAATCGTCGGGGATATCGTCGATGAACACGATGATTTTGATGAAGACAGTGATATTAACAATATTATCGCCGATCCCGAAAAACCGAATACTTGGCGAGTACAAGCGTCTACGGTAATTGAAGACTGTAATGATGAGCTAGGTAGTCATTTTGATGATACCGATGTCGATACGATGGGTGGCCTTGTCATGCAAACGCTTGGCTATGTGGGTGATCTAGAAGGTGAAAGCGTGCAAATAGATGATTGGAAAATCAAAGTAATCAACGCAGAAGGTCGCTTTATTCAAAATCTAGAGCTGACTAAAACCACTGACGATCAGCGTCTATTAATAGGTAGCCATTAGTTTATTGATGTTAATCTAGTTATTAGATGAGGGTCTATTAAGACAGTCAATTATTAGATAGTCGATATAACCTTCGATAAGCGCCATGCGCATTCATATTAAGCTTGGTTGATAAAAACACGACTGCGGTCGTGTTTTTTGCTTTTTAGTATATGTTCTTTTTGCTACGCAAATTTACCCATTAATGAATATAGGCTGGTATCATGGGCGCATTTAATTTTAAGCACTCTTAATTTTGAGAATTTACAGCCAATTACTGTCAAAAACAGCCACTGTCAAATAAGTAATCTCAGATTTAACGTTTTGAATAATAAGATTTCGGATAATAGCTATGCGCCTGTCTACTGTTGATTTACAAAAGCGTTTAAACCCTAATAAGCCTAAGCGCTTATCGCTTGGGTTGACTATTTTGATTGCTTGGCTTGCAGGTGCAATATTCATATTTGCGCTCGCACCTTATGATATCTGGCCATTAGCGCTATTGTCGCCTGCTATTTTATATGGTTTATTACTGCCAGCTATGACTGGCAAACGTGCGTTTATCATCGGTCAAGCATACGGTACGGGGCTTTGGTGCGTCGGCGCATTTTGGCTATATACCTCCATTCACGTTTATGGGGCTACGCCTGTATGGCTTGCGCTTATTATGATTGCGCTTATGGGTCTAGGAATGGGATTGTTCCATGGCTTTTTAGCGTTGTTGTTTAATCGTGTGGTCGGTAAGCAGCCTTTATCGTTTGCCGCGCTTTGGGTGCTACAGGAATGGATGAAAACGTGGCTGTTTACAGGGTTTCCATGGTTGTTCGTCGGCTATGCATTTACTGAGCAGTATTGGTTGTCATCACTTGCGCCAGTCGCTGGAGTGTTTGCCATCTCTTTTGTCGCCATCCTATTGGCAGCAAGTATCGTCGAGCTATTGCGTCGCCGCGGTGGTTACATGGTGGTTGCAATCGCATTGCTAATCATCAGTACGTCATTGTGGTTGATCAATCCACAGTGGACCAAGCCAAAGGGTACACCTGATTTGTCCGTATCTTTGATTCAAGGCAATATACCGCAAGATCTAAAATGGCTTACTGAATATCAGGTAGAGACGCTCAATATTTATGCCAAACTAACGAGCACAGAATGGGGGCGCGATCTTATCCTTTGGCCTGAATCATCGATTCCAATGTTTCAGACAGAAGCGGTTGGTTTTATCAATGAAATGGTAAAAATGGCCAAAGCCACTGACACTACGTGGGTGACAGGGATTCCTTACAAGGATGAGGCGGCGTTTGATGAAACTCAGGATAAGTATCCTCCATTTTATAATAGTGTCGTTGCGCTAGGAGCTGATGCAGAAGGCTTGTATAAAAAACAGCGTTTAGTGCCATTTGGTGAGTATATTCCATTTGAGGGCTTATTAGATATATTACCTAATTTGGCAGGTAGCCAAGACATCATGAGTTATAGTCGCGGTAGTGATGAGCAGTTACCATTACAGGTGCGCGGACACAATCTAGGCGCAGCGGTTTGCTACGAAGTTGCTTACCCTGATACCACTCGTAAAAACGCCATCAGTACTGACTTTTTATTGACCATCTCAAACGATGCTTGGTTTGGAACTTCGGCAGGTCCACTGCAACATCTACAAATGGTACAAATGCGCGCGTTAGAGAATGGCCGCTGGTTTATGCGAGCTACTAATACGGGTGTGACAGCTATCATCGACCATAAAGGCCGTATCGTTGAGCGCGCACCGCAGTTTGAGCGCACAGTATTACGAGGTAATGTACAAGCGCGGGTTGGTAATACACCATTTATGCGTTTTGGTAATTACCCAGTTTTATTTATCACTGCGCTATTATTATTGCTGGGCTATCTTGGCAAACGCGCCACCGATCGCGCTCGTATTGGTAGATAAAAGGGGCATCATCAATGGCTTATGAGCAGGTACTAAATAATAATTCCTTCAAATAGTTAAGGGTTTTAACACATTGGTACAAATTGCGATATAATAGGCTAAAATTTCAAATATTTTGTGCAAGGTGGATAAGGTATGTCAGAAGATATCGTCAACAACAATCCAAAAAAAGAGTTTATGTATGCTTTGGGCGGCATTGCCTTGTTTTTGGGTATTGTCTTAATTATTGGTGTCTCAGCATTCTTGCGTCCAGCAGGTGAGCACATCACAGCTGAGACGACTGAAGCCTCGGCGGCAGCTGATGAAGCAGAAGCGATCGCTGCTGAAGATACAGCGGCAACTGATACCGCAGAAGCCGCGTCAGCAGATACTGATACCGATGAAACTGCGACAGTAGGTGCGGGCGAGAGTGCGACCGAAACTGCCGCTGACGCTACCGTCACGCCTACTGAAGACACAAGTGGGGCAGTGGTTAGCGCTGAAGCTGGTACAGCCACTGCTTCTGGCACAGTGAGTCAAGCTGCAGTTGAAGATACCGAACTTACCGCAGAGCAAGCTGATGGTGATTTGGATGCTGGTACGGCTGAAGATACGACTGCTGCTCAATAATCTAATGAGATTGTTTGATGAGAGAATTAAATCATATCATTAGCATTTTATGATGAATAGTTAAGTAGTAGCGTTTATAAAGAGCACCGAGCTATTAATAATAGCTTGGTGCTTTTTTGTATTAGGACTTTGTGAATGACTGTTCAATTCATGAACACTCTTTTACTTTACATATTTATAATCTAATGAAACAATAACGCGCATTTGCGACCGTCCGTCTTAGAAATGTCGGGCTTGGTCTATCTTTATCATAGTGCAGCAAAGGAATAGACAACTTATGAGCACGGAAACAAAATCAGAAGTTAGTGCTGCTGAGCTAGAAGCACTAGACAATGGGTTTATGGGTCACCCAAAACCACTGCGCCCTTTATTCTTTACTGAAATGTGGGAGCGATTTTCTTATTACAGTATTCGTCCGCTATTAGTATTGTTTATGGTAGCGACAGTAGGAAGCGGTGGCTTTGGTTTTGATGAGGTCACCGCTTCTGCTATCTATGGTATCTTTGCAGGTTCTTTGTACTTGGCAGCGGTACCTGGCGGCTGGCTAGCCGACAACTGGCTTGGACAAGAGCGTGCATTATGGTGGGGTAGTATTATTATCGCGCTTGGCCATCTATGTATTGCGCTCTCTGCTATGTTTGGTATGACATTGTTTTTTGTCGGTCTCATATGTATTGTGTTGGGGTCGGGATTATTTAAAACCTGTATTTCAGTGATGGTTGGGGCATTATATTCTAAGGGTGATGTGCGCCGCGATAGTGGCTTTACTTTATTTTATATGGGTATCAACATCGGCGCATTACTAGCTGCACTTATCGTTGGGGTGTTTAAAGAGCAAGGCATGTGGCATGTCGGCTTTGGGGTTGGTGGACTTGGTATGTTAGCCTCACTACTCATCTACCGCTTTTCTGCCCAAAAAACGTTGATACACTATGCACGCGCAAAGGGCATTACTGCTGAGTGGGAGCGCTCAAATGACCGTTTTAACAACATCGGTCGCTGGGTCGCAGGCTTTGTGGCTGTATTGGTTGCAATCGTTTTGTTGGTCGCGACTGGTATGATGCCATTCGAGCCACAAATGGTAGCAGAGTATATGACCTATATCATTGCAAGTGTGGTGATACTATATTTTGTGGTTATGTTTATTTCACCAAGGCTAGATAAAACCGATAAATTGCGTTTGCTGATTTGCTTTATTTTAATTATTGGCTCGACACTGTTTTGGTCAAGCTTTGAGCAGCAGCCGACGTCATTTAATCTATTTGCTGATCGCTATACTGATCTAAACGTTTTAGGTTTTGAGATTCCAAGCATTTGGTTCCAGTCGTTAAACCCTTTATTTATTCTTCTCTTAGCGCCCATAGTTAGTATTATTTGGGTCAAGCTTGGTAATCGAGGTCTTGAACCAAGTAGTATGGTGAAGTTTGCACTTGGGATGTTACTTGCTGCCGCAGGCTTTGGTTTGATGATTATCGCCTCAAAAAATATTTTGTCCAATGATACGGGCCTAGCATCACCTTTATGGCTGGTCGGTAGTTTGCTGCTATTGACACTTGGCGAGTTGGCGCTTAGTCCTGTAGGTCTATCGTCAATGACGAAACTTGCGCCAAAGGGCATGCAAGGACAGATGATGGGGCTTTTCTTTGCGTCTTTAGCGATGGGTAACTTAGTCGCGGCATTTTTCGGTGGAAATGTCTCAGCCGATAAGATTGAAGGTTTGCCAACGTTATTTACCACAATGACAGTCTTTTTGGTAGTGACTGCTGCCGTCCTATTGGTATTAGCAAAGCCTATCAATAGTATGCTCAAAAAGAGCGAGCATGCTGATAAGGCAGTCCATTAAATAGCACTTTGACAATACTTTTAAGCGGGCTATCACGACAATAAAAGACAAGTCTTTAGACGTGTTACCATTACTGGTAGCACGTTTTATTATTTCACTTGTTAAGTTATTTATCTTGCGCTATTGAAAGCCTACTTTGTGCCCAGACATCTAAGATGCTCTGCTGTAATACTATTTTCTAAAAATAATAGTTGGCTTCATTTATGTGTCGTCTGGTTACTTACGACATTTTAATACGCAGTATTTCGAATGTGGCTGATGCATATTCAAATACTAAACGTTAATCAATACTCAAAAATTTATCCACTCGAATAAGACGACTATGCATAGTCGCTTCACAATATCAACGCTCCATAATCAATATTAATAAGGAAACCTTTAATGAATAAACAAGCCATTCATGATCGTATCGATAACTTACGTAAAACTCTAGTCGAACAAGATATTACCGCGATTATTGTGCCGTCAGCTGATCCGCATTTATCTGAGTATTTACCAGAGTATTGGCAAGCGCGTTTGTGGTTATCAGGGTTTACAGGCTCAGTCGGCACGCTGGTCGTTACGGCTGATTTTGCAGGTCTGTGGACTGATAGTCGCTATTGGGTACACGCAGCCGATCAGCTAAAAGATACAGGTATCAGCTTAGAAAAGCTTGCTCCTGGTCAGCCAAACCATATTGACTGGTTAGCTGAGCACTTGGCGGAGGGTGATAGCGTGGCCGTCGATGGTAATGTACTGTCTATCGCTGAGCAAGATAAGCTACTAAACGCATTTGATGCTAACGACATCACCTTAATTACCGAGCGTGATGTATTGACAGACATATGGTCAGATCGACCAGCGCTCCCATCAGCTAAGTTGTATCAGCATGATGCGCAGTTTGTCGCACAGTCTGCTAGCTCAAAACTTGCTGCGGTACGTGAAGGTATGGCTGAGGCAGGCGCGACGCACCATCTGCTATCAAGCTTAGATGATATTGCTTGGCTCACCAATCTGCGCGGCGCTGATGTCGATTATAATCCTGTATTTTTATCACACATGCTCATCAGTAAAGATAAGGCAACGCTGTTCGTTGATAATAATAAAGTCAGCTCTGATATTGCAAAAGATCTACAAGATAGCGGTATCACCCTTGCTGATTATGATGCCATACAAGATGCGCTAAGCGATCTGACGCCAGAAGACTTGTTACTGTTAGATCCAAGTAAAGTTGCTGTGGGTACGCTATCAAAAATGGCAGATGACGTGGGCTTTATTGAGCAAATGGCGCCTAGTACCCTGCTCAAATCTGTTAAGTCTGACACTGATATCGAGCATGTACGTGAGGCCATGCGTCAAGATGGGGCGGCATTGAGTGAGTTCTTTGCTGCATTTGAGCAGCGTTTAGCAGACGGTGAGCGTTTGAGTGAGCTGGATGTTGATAGTATGCTGATTGAGGTACGTAGTCAGCAGCCACATTATGTCTCACCAAGCTTTCCAACGATTGCAGGGTTTAATGAAAACGGCGCATTGCCGCATTATCGCGCAACGCCAGAGAAGTTTAGCTACCTTGATGTCGCTGAGGGCGAGGGCGGCTTACTACTGATTGACTCAGGTGCGCAGTACCAAAACGGCACCACTGATATCACTCGTGTGGTCGGTATTGGCACAGTCACCAATGAGCACAAACGTGACTTTACCACGGTACTCAAAGCTCATATTGCGCTAGCACGTGCCAGCCTCCCTGATGGTATTGCCTCGCCACTGATCGACGCGATTTGCCGTGCGCCATTGTGGCAGGCACAAATGGACTATGGTCATGGTACTGGTCATGGCGTTGGTTACTTCTTAAATGTCCATGAAGGTCCGCAAGTCATTGCTTATAGTGCCAGTACACCAAAAGAGCGCGCGATGAAAGAGGGGATGATCTCAAGTAATGAGCCAGGCTTGTACCGCGAAGGTAAGTGGGGTATTCGTATCGAAAACTTGGTGGTCAATATGCCGGTAGCGAGCCCTACTGAGACCGAGTTTGGTAAATTTTTAAACTTTGAAACCATCACTTATTGCCCAATTGATACCCGTTTGATCGATAAATCATTGCTCGATCAAGTAGAGATTGATTGGCTCAACGACTATCATAGCCAAGTCTATGCTGAGCTAAAAGATCGCGTTGATGGCACAGCGCTTGATTGGCTGACTGAGCGTACACAAGCTATTTAAAATAAAAATTGCTAAATGCTTAATCGAAATACAAAAAGCCTCGTAAAAATATTTACGAGGCTTTTTTAATGGAGCTCTTTAACGGATATCTAAAAGTGTTCGATAAATTAGCTAAACAGACTAATGTTTTTTGGTCATATTTTCTTGAACAATGTCTTCGACAGCTTGGTTTTTGTCTGTGATTCCAGCGAGTTGCTGACTCACCTCAGCTCGTAACCACGACTTTAGATCCTCAGATATTTGCATCATTTGCTCACTCAGATAGTCGTCTACATGCATCTCAAGCTCTTGAATTAAGCTTTCATGGGCAGCGCTTAATTCTGGATTTTTAAAAGACAAGTCAATTGCTGCGCCTTTTTGAGGTTTGACGATAGTGTTTTCAGTCTGATTAATCGTATGAGAGTGACCATTGACGTTGTTTTTCTCATCAATGCTAGGACCGTCTGCTTCAGCCAATGTTTGCTTGTCGTTCGTAGCGCTTTCAATATCGCTCTTCTCTTGCTCAGCACGGCTTTGTTCATCTGCGTTTTTTTGAGCTTGTTCTGCTTGTTGTTTTTCTTTTTGACGTAAGGCTTCTTCTTGTTCAATTTTTGCAGCATGTGCTTTTTCTTCTTCAAGCTTTTTTTCTTCTGCCAAGCGTTGTTGTTCAGCAGCGGCACGTTGTTCGGCCTGCTTATCAGCAAGCTCTTTTGCAGCCGCTTGCTCAGCTTTGTGCGCGCTATATAGCTCATCGAGGTGTGCATCTAAGTCTGGCAAACTAAACGTAAAGCTCTCATAGGGAGTGTCTGTTTGCAGCAGAGTCGTGATATCCGTTAACTCTTGAACGATGGCAGCACGTATCTGCTCTGGCGCACGAGTCCAACGCTGATAAAATTGATGCGAAAACGAATAGCTTGACATAGACTCTTCCATAAATTTCCTAAAAATTACCCCTTATCATACGCAACTATGATAAGGGGCTGCAAGGGGACAAACGTAGCAAAACTGCTACCAGCGTTACATTGATAATATTATTCGCTCTTACGGCTCATATAGGATGCATCTAAGACCCAATAACTGTAACGACTACGTTAATTATGACCAACGTGCAAAAATGACTGAGCCGTTGGTACCACCAAAGCCAAAGCTATTAGAGACAGCATAGTTGAGGTTCTCAACTTTACGTGATTGATTGGCTACATAATCTAGATTACAGTTATCCTCGACATTATCTAGATTAATCGTTGGCGGTACGTGCTGATTTTGCAAAGCCAATATGGTAAAGATAGCTTCGATACCACCAGCCGCGCCCAGTAAGTGTCCAGTCATTGATTTGGTTGAGCTGACCAAGATGCTGTCTTTGACAGGGGCAAAGACGGTTTCAATCGCGATCGATTCAGCGACATCGCCAGCAGGCGTACTGGTACCATGAGCATTGACATAGCCAACTGCGGAAGGCTCGATACCAGCATCATTGAGCGCGTTTTTCATCGCTCGTGCTGCCCCGCTACCGTCTTCAGGGGGCGCAGTAATATGGCTGGCATCGTCACTCATACCAAAGCCGACGACTTCAGCAAGTATGGTTGCACCGCGCTCTTTAGCATGGGCAAGGCTTTCAAGTACCAACACGCCTGCACCATCGCCCAGCACAAAGCCATCACGGTCTTTATCAAATGGGCGGGATGCTTTGGTTGGCTCATCATTACGAGTAGAGAGCGCATGCATGGCTGCAAAACCTGCCATACCTAGTGGGCTCGAACCTCTCTCACTACCACCTGCGATCATAACATCAGCATCACCATAAGCGATTAGGCGTGCAGCCAATCCGATAGCATGTGTCCCCGTCGTACATGCGGTCGCAGTAGCTAGATTGGGGCCTTTGAGTTTGTGTTTGATAGCTACCAGACCAGCAGCCATATTAGCAATGGAGCCCGGCACGATAAATGGCGATACTTTTTTAGCGCCTTTTTCAGTTAGCATAGCGCAGCTGTCTTCGATCGTTTGGATACCGCCAATACCTGAACCTAGGACGACGCCAAAACGCTCTTGATCGACGTTTTGTACTGGCGTATCTTCTGGACCAATTTCCTCAATAAAGCCTGCTTCTTTTAATGCCATTGCAGTAGCAGCGACACCATAGTGCATAAATGCATCGTAGCGACGCGAGTCTTTGACACTCATATATTGCTTAGTATCAAAATCTTTAATCACGCCTGCGATTTGAGCACGGTAATCAGTCGCATCAAAATGCGAAATTGTGGTAATACCACTTTCCCCATTGAGTAATCGTGTCCATGTACTCTCAACATCCACACCTAGAGGGGTAACAGCGCCCATACCAGTAACGACGACACGCATCTCATCAGGACGCTCATGATGAGGAGGCTTACGACGCAGTTTTGATTCAGCGTTGGTATGTTGCGGTGTCGATGTACTGCTGTTTTGGCTCATGTGATATATCCTGTACTTGCAATCCTAAAGGAATGGGACTATTTATTTTATTGTAGCTATCTTGGCATTACTCAATGTTATTTATAGCGTTATCTTACTATTTTAGCAACCATTATAAAGCACATAAGTGCACGTCTGTAAACTTAATAATTCATAGAATGATGACGCTAGAGTAAGATAAAATAAAAGTTAGCGTGATGCTGCTATATTACTAGTCATTACGTGTATAAATACTCTATAAATCTAATAATCTATTTACTGATTAAGCAAAACATACTTGTCCTAATACCACGCTTTTACTTGCACCTGTTACGGCTGGCAAGTTACCTGTTTCACCCATCAAAGTTTGGCGTGCCAGCCAAGCAAAGGCCACAGACTCTACCCAAGTTGGATCAAGTCCTAGACTTGCCGTAGTCTCTACTGTGCAATGGGGTAGATGCGCTTGCAAGCGCTCCATTAAGTAATCATTTAATGCGCCGCCGCCGCAGACATACACCGAGCTATTAACTTTTGCATTAATAAACACATTGATTTGTGCACTGGCACTAATGGCAGTAAGCTCTGTCAATGTCGCTTGTACATCTGCTGCTGAGTAGCGAGTAGAGGCAGAAATCTGATCAAATTTTTGTAGCTCGCTTTGTAGCCATTCTAGGTTGAAGTCCTCACGTCCTGTGCTTTTAGGATAAGGTTTCACAAAAAACGGATGCTCTAATAATTGATTAAGTAGCGGCTCAATGACTTGGCCAGACTGCGCCCATGCACCGCCTGCGTCATAGTCATTGTCGGTATGTAGCGCGGTCCATGCATCAAGTAATAAGTTAGCAGGGCCTGTATCATAACCAACAACAGGACTATCAACAGCTGGCAAGACGGTTATATTAGCAATACCGCCCAAATTTAATAACACCCGCGTGTTATTAGGTGCGGAAAATAAAGCCTTATGAAAAGCAGGAACCAAAGGCGCCCCTTGTCCGCCAACCGCCATATCACGGCGACGAAAGTCACTGACGACGCTAATGCCCGTTTGCTCAGCGATGACATTAGCATCGAGTAGTTGTAAGCTAAAGCTCATTTGCGGACGATGACGTACCGTCTGCCCATGACAGCCAATCGCCAGTATCGACTCACTATCGGTATTTGACTGCTGTAATAAATTATTGACCACTTCGCTCGTAAACTCGCCATAAGCTTTACTCGCCCAGCCAAACCAGTCTAATTCGCTGTTTAGCTGATGGTTTGTCTCGTCAGCGGTTGGCGTTAATTCTTGAACACCATTTGGCTGACACAAGGCCAAGAGCACCTCACGCAGGCGCGGCGGGAAATCTTGGCTATAAGTGGCTAATAGCTGCATCGGTTGTTGGGTGCTATCTTCATGATCAAACTGACAAAGTACCGCATCCATACCGTCCAAGCTAGTGCCTGACATTACGCCGATATATAGACCATCATCAAAGCTTTCAAACACCGTTTGCTCTAGTGCTTCAGTTAGTGAAGCATAGTTTGTATCGTCGTCATTATTTACTGAATCAGGTGAGTCAACCAAAAATTCGGTGTTTTCAAGCTCATTCGTAGGCTGGGCAGGGTTGGTCATGGCAATTTACCTTAAAAAACGCTAGTATATCTGCCAAATTCTATCATTTTTATACGCCTATCAGGTTCTAAACCTGTAAAGGCATCTCTCCTCAAAAAGACTATAAAGAGAACATCATGACTGACATGACTGAGCAATCCTCAACCATCGAAGAACAACTGGCCTTGATCCAGCGCGGCACGCAAGAAATCTTATCTGAAGAGGATTTGGTTGCCAAGCTAAAATTAGGCCGTCCGCTGCGTATCAAAGCAGGCTTTGATCCTACCGCGCCTGACCTGCATTTGGGACATACGGTACTGATCAATAAGCTTAAGCACTTCCAAGACTTGGGTCATGAGATTTATTTTCTTATCGGTGATTATACGGCCAAGATTGGCGACCCTTCTGGCAAAAATAGCACGCGTCCACCACTCAGTGACGAGCAAATCAAGATCAACGCACAGACCTATGCCGAGCAAGTTTTTAAAATTTTGGATAAAGAAAAAACTAAGATTGTTTTTAACTCCGAATGGTTTAATGATATGTCAGCGGGCGATATGATTCAGTTGGGTAGCCAGCTTACTGTGTCACGGATGCTTGAGCGTGATGACTTTGCCAAGCGCTATGCCGCACAAACCCCGATTGCCATTCATGAGTTTTTATACCCGTTGGTGCAAGGCTACGACTCTATCGCGCTAAAAGCCGACGTCGAGCTGGGCGGTACCGACCAAACCTTTAATATCTTGATGGGTCGCACTTTGCAAGGTCGTTATGGCCAAGAGCCGCAAGTTTGTATTACCGTGCCAATCTTAGAAGGACTAGATGGCGTCAATAAAATGTCAAAGTCACTTGGCAACTATGTCGGTATCTATGACGCGCCAGGCACCATGTACCAAAAACTGCTATCCATGCCCGACACCTTAATTCGTCGCTACTTTGAGTTTTTAAGCTTTAAGCCGATGGAAGAAGTCGAAGTGTTGATGACAGAGATGGAAAACGGTCGCAATCCACAAGAAATCAAGCGTATCCTTGCCGAAGAATTAATCGAGCGTTTCCACGATGCTGATGCGGCAGCTAATGCGCATAAATCTGCAGGCAACGTGTTGGCTGATGGTGAATTACCAGTTGATCTGCCAGAGGTAACATTAGATCTAGAAGGTACGGACGCGCTATTTATCACCCAAATCTTGAACCAAGCAGCACTTGCTAAAAACAACTCAGCAGCCAAAGACATGGTCAAACGTGGCGCGGTCAAAGTAGATGGCGAAGTGGTTGATAGCAGCTTTAGCTTAACGTCAGGTCAAAGCGTCGTTATTCAAGCGGGCAAAAAGGCCTATGCAAAAGTAACGGTAGGATAATAGGGCTTTTAATATCAAGAGCATAAATAAGGTCGACATTGATTGTCGGCCTTATCTATTTCTATTATTTGAACATAACGAGACAGCATTTAGCTCATACATTTATAAGGAAGGCTAGGAATTACTTATGAACCAATCTATTCCACAAGGCATCTACCGTCATTATAAAGGCAATCTCTACCAAGTCTTGCATACCGCGCAGCATTCTGAGACCGAGGAAATGCTAGTCGTTTATCGCTGTCTGTATGGCGAATATGGGGTTTGGGTACGACCGCTGTCGATGTTTAGTGAGACAGTCACGCGTGACGGCAAAGAAGTGCCTAGATTTGAACTGATTAAAGCGTTAGCTGATTAGTTTGAAATAGAAAGCCTGAATAGAAACTTAAGGGTCGCTGTCGTAGGCTGAGTTTTTGATCCAGCTTTTTACCATCATATCATCTATAGCTCATTTCCCAAAAATCTCTTTAACACTTTATAAAACCCAATTGGCTCATCCATCGGTACCGCATGGCCTGCACGTGGCAATACGATGTCAGTCGCATTAGGTAGCATACGAGTTACTTCCTGCTGCCACTTAGGATCATAGAGATTTGAGCGACCACCGATTAAGTTCACGACTGGAATAGTGACTTTTTCTATGACAGCTCGAAAATCGTACTCCAGTTTTAAATATGTTTGCAAGCAGCGCATTTTATGTTGCCAGGTACTATGATTATAGAACACCAACTTATGATCATTTTGATAAGTCAAGAATTGTACGATAGCTTTTGAGCGTGAACGATTTACCGATAATAAGGAAAACAATCGTTCAACATCTGTGACTCGACGTTTAATCGTAAATGGCAAGTGAGTGAAGCTATCAACATTGGCATAAGGCAGTGTTATATTCACTACTTCATGAAATATATCAAAGACTTCTTGCTGCCGTGCTCCAAATAGGCCACCTTGCCAATCAGACTGATTATGAATCGCAGGGCTTTGGTCGATATTCATATAACGGCTAACCCGTGACATATCAAAACGCTCAAAATAAGCCCACATCACTTGCGCGCCCATTGAAATAGCAGCAACCGGTAAAGATTCTATTTTAAGGTCATGGCAGATTTGCTCAATCACAGCGTTGATATCGTCAGCATACTGGCGCACAAAATCAAATTGCGTCAAATTGGACGATTTCGCTTCCCCAAAACCTCTAAAGTGCGGGAGATAAAACCGATATTCGCCAATAAGTGGCAGTATAAAAGGCAAAAACTCACGTGCATCCATGCCATACGCGTGTAGCAAGATTACAGGCCTGCCTTTGCCAATCACAGAGACAGGAATGATTGTACCGTCAGTCTTGATGATGCTTAAAGTCTGTAATTGGTATGGTGTTGGTAGTTTTAACCAGTCTTTGATCATGGGCAGCATCATCTCGTTTTGATTTTATTATTTTTAGGGGGTTATCAAATAATTTTAATATGAAAATGCTAAGCACAAAACATTTTAATATTATTGAGGCGTGTTATAGTAAAAAAAGCCAATTTAACAATGATATAAGTATAAAAATATCTATCAGAGCCACGTCGCCAATGTAATAATTCAACAAAAAAGGGAAATAAGAATTCATGAGTAGAGCGACATTAACAAGTCTTGATAGTAGCCTTTATCCTCAAGCTTGGGGCCAGCTGACTTTTGCAGATTCGCATGGTTTATTAATGGCGCTTTTAATGGGTGATCTGGCGTTAGAACCCAAAGACTTCACCAAACGACTACTGGCAAACGATACGTATCAAGATTGGATCAACGCCACTGTATTTGGACGATATATCCAGCGTAGTTTTTCAGCATTTTATCGACAAACTGAAGACAGCTTTAATATGGATATGCCAGCGCTGTTTCGCGCTGAGCTGCTGCGTCATGCTCAGTACCTACCGTTAGAGCAAGTTTTATTTGTCGCAGGTACTATGCCCAAAAGCGCGCGACTTGATAAGTTATTTACCACCACGGTTAACCCTGCTACTGCCGTCTTAAGTGCTCAAAAACTTAGGCAGGAGGCGCTAAGACTAGGACGAGAAAACAGTCAAGCCTTGATTGTGAATCAGATAAAAGTCGTTGGTAAGCAAGTGATTGGGTTTCCGATACGTCATAATAAGCGTACCAGCGAGCGTACTCGTAATGAAGTACTTATTTTGGACTTTAACGATTTGCGGTTGGTAAATGAGCAGATTTTAAATAGTGAGACGCCAACTAATACGGCGATGCCAAATGACACCGCCGTAGTGCTACGTTATTATGAATTACGTTGATGGTTTATACATAAAACTTTATAGGCTAAGAGTCTTGCTTGGCAATCGTTAAACCATTGTATGTTTGTGCAACTGGCATGACTTCTAAACGGTTAACATTGATATGCGCCGGCGACTCAATAAGCCACAGTAAGATATCGCCAACATCTTCGCCTGTCATGGTTTTAAAACCGTCATAGACCTTGGCCGCTTTCTCATCATCGCCATGATAACGGACGTTTGAAAACTCTGTACCCGCGACATTACCTGGTTCAAGATTGGTCACTCGCACTTGCGTACCAAGTAGGTCAGCGCGCAAATTGAGGCTAAACTGTTTGACGAAGGCTTTGGTCGCGCCGTAAACATTCCCACCAAAGTAAGGCCAGCTACCAGCGATGGAGCCGACATTAATAATATAACCGCTATCGCGTGCAACCATCGCTGGCAACACAGCATGGGTTAGAGCCATTAATCCTTTAACATTGGTATCGACCATTCTCATCCAATCATCAAGATTGGCAGTTTGTGCAGGGTCTGTACCAAGTGCTAGGCCAGCATTATTGACCAAGACATCTATTTGCTCAAAGCCATCGGGCAAATCTGCAATAATTTTTGGAATGGAGGCAGTATCATTGACATCCATGACGACGGGTAAAAATAAATCGCCTAACGTTTCAGCCATTGTGTTTAGCTTATCAAGTCGTCTGGCACAACCAACCACGCGATGTCCTTTGGCAACCAAACGTTCCGCCAGCGCTTTACCAAAACCAGCACTTGCGCCTGTAATCAATACGTTCATTTCATATCCTTATCATTGATGTCGTAAGCTTTGGTCATGATTCTTGTAGCGACTACTTTCTTTGAATTATTTGTTAAATAATTGCTTACCAAAGATTTTATCGCCTGCATCACCAAGACCTGGAATAATATAACCGTGTTCATCCAAATGACTATCTAATGCAGCCGTATAAATGGTCACGTCAGGATGTGCTTCATTCACTAAGCGCACACCTTCAGGCGCCGCAACCAACACCAGTGCTTTGATACTTTTACAGCCATTTCTTTTTAGCATATCAATAGTGGCAACCATCGAACCGCCAGTGGCAAGCATGGGATCAACGATAAGTGCTGGGCGTTTATCCATGTGGCTGACGAATTTTTCAAAAAACGGTACTGGTTGCAAGGTTTCTTCATCGCGCTGCAAACCTACGACAGATATTTTTGCAGTAGGGATTAAGTCAAGCACTCCATCCAACATGCCAATACCAGCACGTAATATAGGAACGATTGTGGCAGTTTTGCCAGTGATTTGCTCACCTTCTATCTCACCGCACCAACCTTGCATAGGAAAGGTTTCAATCTCAAAATCGCGACTTGCTTCATAAGCCATCAAACGGGCAAGCTCTTTGGTTAGCGTACGAAATTTATAAGTACTACAGTCTTTTTCACGCATTAGGCTGAGTTTATGACGGACTAACGGATGATCAATTACAGTAATTTTTAAGTCACTCATAAATACTCTCTTGGTTTTGGGCTGATGCTCACGCAGATACTGCGATCGCTATTAGTATAAAAGATACAAACACTTACCGCACTTAACGCTATACCAAGCATAGAAATAGTAAGATTGAGGCTTAAATAACCAGTTTTAAGCCAAACCTATTCGGCTATATAGCGCTATGGCAAGTGAAGTCGTGTTTAGGCCTGTTATGATACCAAAAAAACCACTTTTCCGATGAAGAATCTTATGACCAAACAACCATCTAACAACCCCAATCAAGCAAATGCCAGCTCAGTATCGACAAAAACAGTAGCAATGCCAATAGAAACCCACCCTTTTAAGCCTGTATTACCAACTAATGCTACCGTCATGATGATGGGAACGTTTCCACCGACCTCTGATAAATGGGCAATGCGCTTTCATTATCCCAATTTCTATAATGACATGTGGCGCATCTATGGAGGCGTGTTCTTTGACGACGTAAACTATTTTAGAGTCGGGGACGAAAAGCGCTTTGATCCTGAGCGTATTCGCAATTTTTTATTTGAGCGTGGTATTGCGTTATGCCCAACGGTCAAGCAAGCAATTCGAGAGACAGGTAATGCTTCTGATAAAAATTTAACCGTCGTCACGCCTGTTAATTTAGATGACATTTTGCCACAAGTTCCCAAAATGCAAGCGCTGTTCACAACAGGTGGGAAGGCCACAGAAGTTTTAATTGATTTATTAGGCAGCTCATTACCTAAGTCTAAACACCCAAAGACCAATCAAAGTATGGCTTACCCTTATATATGGCAAGGCAATGATTCTAGTCTAGCAGCGACTTCAACAAATGACTTAACCTTATATAGGTTACCTTCTACTTCGCGCGCTTATCCGTTGGCATTAGACAAAAAGGTTGCTGCTTATAGAGCATTTTTTGAAAAAATGGGTAAGTTATAAAGTGCTCTGAGAGAGGTTGTAGGAAAAAATAATATGTATAAAAGCGCATTATTCATTGATAGCGTATTATTTGGCGTAGAATAAAATTATTTTAATGGCTAACTTATTGATTAGAATGAGATATTGGTTTTCATGCCAAATATTATTAAAAACAATATCTAATCCCCCTTGACCCCCATCTCAAAGCGCGTATAATGCCACCCAGTCGAAAGGGAAGGCAGGTTAAGGAATGATTTATTATTCTAAGAACCGAAGCCTAACCAATTATTTTAAAATCTTTTAAATTAATTCTTGACTTCCAAATTAAAGCGTCTATAATACGCACCTCATTAAGGGACAGGACGAGATTAAGAC
>NZ_CANMAH010000006.1 GCF_947495825.1 uncultured Psychrobacter sp. | reverse complement strand
GGCTCAGAAATTGGTTCAGGCTCAGAAATTGGTTCAGGCTCAGAAATTGGTTCAGGCTCAGAAATTGGTTCAGGCTCTTCACTATTAGCTACATTTTCTAAAAACTCGCTATTTGAAAAGTAGGCGTCATTGTCCGTCGACTCAACAACTGGCTCAACACTCTCGCTACTCTCGTTAGAAATAGCCTCTTGATTAGCATAGCTCGCACTATCAAGACTATAGGTTTGCGGTTCATGTAACGATGCAACGTGCCCTACAGAAGCTATAGACTCAGATAAATCAGTTGACTCTGTGGACGTGTTTGAATCGGTTGGTTCAATCGAATGAGGTTTTAAGACCTCATCAACAGACAATGGGCGAAACGCTAGGAGGCGTAGAATACACATCTCAAGCGCTTGCATTGGTGTACTAGCAAGCTTGATGCCTTCGCGCGCTTGTACTACGATTTCATAATATAATTGCAAAACATCGGGACTAATATGCTGAGCAAGTGTAACGATATTTTGAGCTTGAGCTTCATTGACGTTTAAAGCCACTTCAGGCAACAGCTGCGTCAATGCCAATTGATGCAGCAGCTCAGCGAGTCCGTCAAACATACTGGTTGCATCAACCATTTGTGCACGCATCTGCTCAATATGAGCGGCAACAGCTGACTTGTCATGGTTATAAATATCGGTGATTAGGCTGACCAAATCAGCGGCATCAATCAGACCTAGCATAGCATTGACCGTCACATCATCAAGTGACCCTTGACCGAAGGCAATGGCTTGATCAGTTAATGACAGCGCATCACGTACAGAGCCTTTAGCCGCACTCGCCAGCTGCCAAAGCGCAGGCTGGGTATGAGTAACTTGCTCTTTCGTTAACACGTTTGCTAAATGCTCGCTGAGTAACGTCTGCGGTAAAGGGCGCAGCACAAACTGTAAACAGCGTGAGATGATAGTAATCGGTAGCTTTTGTGGATCAGTGGTCGCCAGCAAAAACTTAACATGTTCAGGTGGTTCTTCTAGCGTCTTTAGTAGCGCATTAAAGCTATGTGTAGATAGCATATGCACCTCATCAATAAGGTACACTTTATAGCGACCCTGACTTGGGGCGTAAGGGACATTGTCTAGTAGCTCACGTGTGTCTTCGACCTTGGTACGCGAAGCTGCATCAATCTCAATCAGATCGATAAAACGTCCTTGGTCGATAGCGACACAATTATCACAAACACCGCACGGTGTACTGGTAATGCCAGTCTCACAGTTTAGACATTTGGATAAAATACGAGCAATCGTCGTCTTACCCACACCGCGCGTACCAGTAAATAGATAAGCATGATGCAGACGATTATAATCAATCGCATTAATCAACGCTTGTGAGACATGCGTTTGGCCGACCAACTCATGGAAGTTTTTTGGGCGGTACTTACGCGCTAGAACTTGATATTGCTGCGTCATAGCTATCCATTTTGCCAAATGAGTAAAATGCTGAATTGAGTATGCTTTTTGAGTCTTTATTATAGCAAAAAGCCAGCGCATTCGTCTGGCTTCTTACCGGTTCAAAAATAACTTAACAGCCGCTTAGTCAGTAGATTCTTAACCAAGAATATTGTTTAAAAAGCTTTGATCAAATGACGCTTAATCATTAGTCGGCTTTTCGGCGCATATGCGGAAATAAAATCACATCACGAATACTAGCAGAGTCAGTAAATAACATCACTAAGCGATCAATACCGATACCCTCACCTGCTGTCGGCGGTAAACCATAAGACAAGGCTTCGATGTACTCTTCATCAAAATGCATCGCCTCTACATCGCCAGCATCTTTTTCAGCCACTTGGCCATGAAAGCGTTCTGCTTGGTCAGCTGGATCATTTAATTCGCTAAAACCATTCGCCAGCTCACGACCACCGATGAACAGCTCAAAACGATCCGTAATTTCAGGATTATCATCGTTACGGCGCGCCAGTGGTGACGTCTCAGCTGGATATTCTGTGATAAAAGTTGGCTGACGTAATTGATGTTCTGCTGTCTCTTCAAAGATGATAGTAATCAATTTACCGATACCAAAGACATCTTTTACTGGCTGCTTGAGGGTGTTTGACACATAATCTACTAAATAATCCCGATCATTGATACGTGCCATATCGAAGCCTTCAGCGTATTTTTCGATAGCCTCAGTCATAGTTATGCGTTCAAACGGTGCTTTTAGACTGATACTCTCCTCTTGATAAGTGATTTCAGTCGTGCCCAAAATATCCAACGCAAGCTTATTAAACAGACGCTCAGTCAAATCCATCAAATCATGATAATCAGCATAAGCCTGATAAAACTCAATCATAGTAAATTCAGGATTGTGACGCGTGGATACCCCTTCGTTACGAAAGCTGCGGTTAATCTCAAATACTTTTTCGAAACCACCCACAACCAAGCGTTTTAGATAAAGCTCAGGCGCGATACGCAAGTATAAGGGCATGTCCAATGCATTGTGATGCGTCACAAATGGACGCGCGACAGCACCACCTGGAATAGGATGCATCATTGGCGTTTCAACTTCCATAAAACGCTCATTCAACATAAACTGTCGAATACCGCTGATCACTTGACTGCGAATCACAAAGGTGTCACGAGTTGTCTCATTGGTCATCAAATCAAGATGACGATTACGATAACGCGCTTCTACATCAGCCAAGCCATGAAACTTATTTGGCATTGGACGTAGTGACTTGGTCAATAAGTGGAATTCTTCAACATGGACATAAAGATCGCCTTTTCCTGAGCGACCGATATAACCTGAGACGCCAACAATATCACCTAAATCTAGCGATTTAATGCTAGCGCGTGTTTCTTCATCTAGCTCTTTACGAGCGACGTAGAGCTGAATGCGACCCGTCATATCTTGAATAACAATAAACGAGCCACGGTTAAGCATCACGCGACCTGCCACATGAACCTGTGTTTTGTCACCCTTAGCAACATTATCTTCAATCTCTTGCTTTGACACACCCTCAAAGGCCGCTTGCAGATCTTTGGCATAATCTGTGCGTTTGAACTGGTTAGGATACGGCTGTTTACCTGAAGCACTGATATCATCAAGTTTAGCTTGCAGTTGCGCAATAAGCTCGTTGGCCTCTTCTAAAGTCGGGGCTTGGTCTTGGTTTGGGTTGCTTTGCTTTGACATAACACTCTCAAAATGGTTGGATGATTAAATACACACATTAAAACAATAAAGTTGTCACTACGATAACCTGCTAATTATCATAATCATAGACGATAGTTATTATATAATGATTAAGGGCTAATACCGGTGCTACTCACCGCCAATACTAGCCATTAAGTCCGCTTGATGTTCACGTAGTAACGAGTCAAGCAACTCATCTAAGTCGCCTTCCATGATGGAATCAAGCTTATATAAAGTTAGGTTGATACGATGATCAGTCATACGCCCCTGCGGAAAATTATAGGTACGAATACGCTCTGAGCGATCACCACTACCAACCAAGTCACGGCGCATCTCATCTGCAGTATCTACCTGCTCTTGCACTTTGGCTTGTTGAATACGTGAGATGAGCATCTGCATCGCTTTTGCCCGGTTTTTATGTTGGCTACGCTCTTGCTGACATTCTGCCACCACACCTGTAGGAATATGTGTTAAACGTACAGCAGAGTCTGTGGTGTTGACGTGCTGACCGCCTGCACCGCTTGAGCGGTAAGTGTCCATCTTGATATCAGCAGGATTAAGATCAACGCTATCATCGATTTCAACTTCAGGCATGACAGCGACTGTACAGGCCGACGTATGGACGCGGCCTTGGCTTTCTGTCTCAGGAACACGTTGGACACGGTGCGCACCAGATTCAAACTTGAGACGACCATAGACTCCAGTACCCGAAACCCGAGTGATGATTTCTTTATAACCGCCGTGCTCACCTTCATTGGCCGATAGCACCTCTACCGTCCAACCTTGATTTTGGGCGTACTTTTGATACATACGGAATAGGTCACCGGAGAAAATCGCGGCTTCATCACCGCCAGTACCTGCACGAATCTCCAAAAACGCCGGAACTTTATCATTGGGATCTTTTGGCAGCATCATGACATTGAGTGCCTCTTCCATCTCTACAATGGTATGACGGGCATTATCAATCTCATCCTGCATCATCTCTTTCATTTCTGGGTCTGATGCTTCCGCTAGCATACTCTCTGCATCGGCTTGATCGCCTTCTGCTCGTAGATAGTTTTGCCATAAGGTAGTGATGTCCATCAAATCACTGTGCTCAACCGACAGCTCACGGAATTTATTATTATCGCTGATAACACTAGGATCGGACAATAAGGCGGTAACCTCTTCATAGCGGTCTACCATCTGGTCTAAGCGCAAGCGCAAGGATTCTTTCATAAAAGGGCTTTTTATAAATAAGGGGAATAAGAATGCGATTATAGCAAATTTTTGCACTGAAATTAAAATCACTGCTTGAACTTAGGCTTTATAACGTCAAATAACTTTAAATTTGCTTGAAAGACGAAAATTGAACCATAAAAAATAGCCAAGACTGCTCTTGGCTATTTTGTTTACTATAAGGTTTGACCATTAAAAAAAGACTGTCTTTAGACCTTACGTACTAGCACTGAACCGATAGAATAACCAGCACCAAATGAGCAAATCACGCCCAAATCACCAGACTTTAGATCATCTTTATAACGATGGAAAACTACCATAGGGCTAGATGAGCTGGTATTAGCAAATTCAGCGATAACGCTCGGTACGATAGCTTTATCCGCCTCTTTGCCCATTACTGTACGTAAAATAAGATCCAGCATATTGGCATTGGCTTGGTGTAACCACATCATCTTAACTTCTTGAGGTTCCAAATCATTTTCTTGTAAATGCTCAAGAATGACCTCAGACACCTTTGGACAGACTTCACGGAAGACTTTGCGACCATTTTGTAAAAACAGCTTGTCCGTTACTGGCTCCTTAATATCAGGATACATTTGCGTTTCGGCTGCCAAAAACTCCGAGCGATCCATAAAGCCGTATTCGTTTTTAATGTTGGTTGAAAATTCGGTAAACAGTTTACTGTTTAAAATCTCATAGCCTTTAGGCGTATCCAGTTCTTCTACGATACAGGCAGTTGCGACATCACCAAAGATAAAGTGACTGTCACGATTACGCCAGTTTAGATGCGCGGAGGTAATCTCGACGTTGACCACAGCGACACGTTTGGCAAGACCTGACACGATAGAGCCATGCGCTTGTGATAGACCAAAAGTGGCTGCACTACAGGCAACGTTCATATCATAAGCGTAGCCACCAACCATGCCGATTTCTTTTTGAATCTCGATGGCAACAGCAGGATAGGTACGCTGAAAGTTTGAGCAAGCCAGTATGATACCGTCTAAGTCGTTGGCTTCAAGTCCTGCATCAGCAAGTGCATCTTTGAGCGCTGCCGCCCCCATCTCCGCCATGACAGACAGCTCCTCGCCCAAGTTACGATAGGCAATCACTGGCGCCATGATTTCAGGGTCCAAAATACCGTCTTTTTCCATCACGTAGCGTGATTTAATGCCTGATACTTTTTCGATAAACTCAGCAGATGAATGCTGGAGTGCCGGGATAGTGTCATTCGCTATCTCGTCAGCATGCGCTTCGTTATAATTGTCAACGTACTGGTTAAATGACTCTACCAGCTCTTCATTACTAATACTAAAGGGAGGGACATACAGGCCAGTACCGGTGATACAAGTCGTCATGATAAGCTTCCTTGTCTACTACTATTTGGCTTATTAATAAGCATAAAAAGGGAGAAAATAGCGCAAGTCTAATTTCGGTGAATAACTGTAAACTTAAA
Source organism: uncultured Psychrobacter sp. (assembly GCF_947495825.1). Taxonomy (GTDB): domain Bacteria; phylum Pseudomonadota; class Gammaproteobacteria; order Pseudomonadales; family Moraxellaceae; genus Psychrobacter. The sequence continues at coordinate 199,615 of NZ_CANMAH010000006.1, read as the reverse complement.
ATCAATGTCTTTATTATGCCTGAATATTATTATTTTTCTAATACTTTGTTACAAATAATCAATTTCATGTCAATAATCGGCAAAGGCTCGCGCTATTGACGCCTACCTACTATATAATTAACTTCACTTAAACGCACTTAATTTTGGCAAGATAGTAGTTAAGGAACATAATGAAAGGTCTTTTTATTTGGTTGTTTGGACAATATGCCGATTATCCTACACTCTTTATTATACTAGAAATCATCGGTGTTATCTTTGGCGTTGCCAGTGTATTGCTCGCCCGCAAGCTTAGTGTATTAGTCTTTCCCATTGGCCTAATTAGTACTGCTATCTTTGTGTATTTGCTATGGGAATGGCAGCTATTTGGTGACATGTTTATCAATGCTTATTACACAGTAATGGGCTTGTATGGCTGGTTTAATTGGTCAAAAAACAAAGCGGCAGTCAAAGGTAGAAGCAAAAATCCCAATCAAGACGATATCAGTATTGAGCATATTCAATCAAGTGATATGCCAATAATGGCGCTATTGGCGGCTGGAACAGTTGGCTTTGTGGCGCTGGTTTATTATTTCCGCCCTGTGATTAACAACGGTTTTAGCTTCGATGGTGCAATATTAGGTCTGCATTTATTTACTTGGGTTGATTATACCGATATGCTGACTACAGCATTATTCTTAATGGCTATGTGGCTTATGGCAAGCCGTAAAATTGAGCATTGGCTACTATGGATAGTCGCCGACGCGATTTCAGTGCCATTATATTTTTATAAAGGCCTTACCTTTACCGCATTACAATACGTAGTGTTCACTCTCATCGCAGTTTGGGCTTATTATGAATGGCAACGACGCTACCGCATTCAATCTCACGCAGCATACGCATAAATCAGTTATCAAAGTTGCCATCTTAGGGGCAGAAAGCACTGGCAAGACCACATTATGTCGTGATTTGGCAACGCATTTTGGTAGCCCTTGGGTACCAGAGTATATGCGTATTTATTTGCAAGAAAAATGGGATAACGAGCAGATGACGTGCACTTGGGACGATTTATTACCCATTGCCCAAGGTCAAATAAAACTTGAGAATACGCTAGCCCAGCAAGCGGCTCAAAATCTTCTACCTCGCCTAGACATTGACATTGATACTGTTACTGACACTCAAAAATATCTATTTTGTGATACCAGTTTGTTTGAGCTAATGGTTTATTCAAATTGGTATTATGGCGACTGTCCTCTTGCGCTAAAACAAGCCGCGCTGGCGCATCATTATGATTTAATACTGCTAACAGACGTTGATATCCCTTGGGTCGCTGATGACTTGCGAGATAGTCCGTATGAGCGTGAAGAGATTAGTGCTTATTTTGAGAGTCAATTGAATAAATATAATAAAAGTTTTAGACGTATCGGCGGGGACAGAGATGAGCGAATTCGACGAGTGGATAATTATTTAAAGCATTTATGATTTCTGCTTAGGCTATTTTATTAACCATTAATTTATTTTAATAGTCGTTAACCCTACTATTTCTGTACTCAAACTCTCGTTTATTAGGAATTTTTTTGAAAGCCACGCTATATACGTTAACTGCTTTAATAGCCTTTGCTGCAAACTCTCTGCTTTGTAGAATGGCGCTCGCTGGGGATTATATTGATCCTTGGAACTTTACTATTATTCGTTTATTGGGTGGTGCTGTTTGTTTGGCCATTATCATGAATGTACATCAGCGTCGTCTACAGCAGCCAAGTACGCCTCATCAAGATACAGATGTTTTAAAAGAGACTATTTTAAAAGATAAGGGCAGCTGGCTAAGCAGTCTCAGCTTGGTAATTTATGCGCTCTGCTTTTCGTTCGCCTATGTGGAGCTTGATACTGGCACTGGCGCGCTTATTTTGTTTGCCGCCGTTCAACTTACTATGATCGGCTGGGGCATTTATCAAAAAGAGCAAGTAAGCACTATACAATGGGTAGCTCTTTTTATCGCATTCGCAGGTTTCGTCTATTTAATGCTCCCTTCAGCAGCAGTACCCTCATTGTTTGATGCGATGATTATGGCAATAAGCGGTATCGCATGGGGTATTTATAGTATACGCGGCAAAGCTTGCGTATCCCCGCTTCGTGCTACAGGTTTTAACTTTATTAGAAGCCTTGTCGCTATTCCTTTATTGTTTTTGGTAGGAATGAATTATTTGACAGGTATTAGTACAGAAGGTGCCGTATTGGCAAGCATGTCAGGCGCCATTACTTCTGGCGTTGGCTATAGCCTTTGGTATGTGGCCATGCCCTTATTAAAAAGCACTCAAGCCGCGGTTGTACAGTTTTGTGTGCCAGTATTAGCAGCCATCGCAGGTGTGTTGTTTTTGTCTGAACAACTAACCTTGCGTTTCATCATCGCAACCATAGTAATTTTGGGTGCTGTTTCAGTATTTGTCTTGACCAAACAAACACCTAAACTCCCTGCCCAAACTAAGACAGTTAGATAAATATTTTTAACTTATCAGACCCGTAACACTCAGAAACACTTTAGATACTATATTAACGCCAAACAATAACGTTAGATAAATTTATTACTTGTAACATACTGCTTTACATCTCAAACAACAAAAATCTTGAGGAATATTATGAAAAAATTATTAGCCGTTGTGCCTTTTGCTGTATTACTAGGAGCATGTGCAACTAATGCCCCAACCACTACGACAGCCCCTACTACCAATACGCAACAAGTGGTACAGTCATTTACTTGTGAAGATGATGGCGTTGTGACGGCCGCTTATGCAGTCGATGGTCAAGCTGCAAAACTTAACGTTACCCTACCGAAGGTTGGTTTAAATAACGCAGACATCGAGATGAAACAAGCCGTATCAGGTTCTGGCGCTCGCTACATCAATGACGTTAATCCTAAAACGACTTATGACTGGCAGACCAAAGCTGACTTTGGCATTATGACAATTAGCTCAGACAATGGTCAACAATATAGCGTGAACTGTAATATCTAATAGGTTATCATTACAGTCATTACCATTAATCAGTAAAAAACCCCACGTAATATATTACGTGGGGTTTTTTGTGCTCTACCTTAAACAGTAATAAAAAGACTGCTCGCTTATTAATTTTTCTTACCTACGAATTGTACCACTGCACTAAGACCTTGATGGTGCTTACCTTCTGATACCATACGCTGTTTTTCAGCGCCAATGATTTCTTCTAACTCTGTAAGCTCGTTCTGTAAGTTTTTAAGGGAGTTAAAACGCTCTTTTTGCGCAGCAGGTGGGCCGCCAACAGCATTCATGGTCAGTTGCTGCTCGGTATAAGCTTCAAGGATAAATACTCCGTTTGGTCTCAGCGCTGGGACAATCTGTGTATGGATGTGCTGGCGAACGTCTGTAGGCATATGCGCCCAAATAGAGACAATACCATCCCATTCATTTTCACCGAATTGATAATCCGCTAAATCGGCCACTTGAGTGGTAATGGTGACATCTCTATCAATGGCCAGTTTTAACGCTTTATTTAATCCCACATCAGATAAGTCCATGGCAGTAACTCGATAGCCTTGCTCAGCTAAAAATACCGCGTTTCTGCCTTCCCCTTCTGCCAAACATAGTACGCGTCCCCCTGCTGGTATGCGCTGGAACTGCTCTTTTAAAAAGTCATTTGGTTCTGTACCAAAAACATATTCTGGTTTGCTGTAACGTTCATTCCACATGTCGCTTTCCTTTTCTATTTTATTTAGCATGCTAATTATTACAGTTATAGTACCGTGGGTAAGGCGCAATAGGAACCACAATGTTAAAGATGAGATCACCTATCTTTATAGCTACATGAGATAACAACCAAAGTTCGTGAGAATGTTATTACTCGTTACTTATATAATCTGTACAAAGACAGGATTAGCGCTGTCAAGGGTTATTCATAAAGTAAAAGGCTGGATTAGCGCTTGCTAGTCCAGCCTTTTTTATTGTGTTAGGCAAGCATGTAATCGACGAGCTGTTTATTAACTCACCTTGTCCCACAGCTTACTCAGGCGTTTCGGTGACACTGCCATACGCGTTTTCATTGGCTGGGCAAACAGTTGAATGCGATACTCCTCGACCATCCAACGATATTCACTGATAGCCGCATCGCTGGCACGGTTTGCCAGCCGCTCCATATGCACATCGAGCGCATACACCCCGTCGAGATCAGCGTCGAGGTTGTGCTCCAGACGTTCGATACGAATCTCTAGCGCCTCTAGATAACGCGGATACTGTTGCCAATGACTGTAATCCATCCGATAAACAAAATCAGACAAATGCAAGTCCTCAAGCTGGTCTTCGATATCATCGATAGACTCGCCAAATATCTCCCGATCCAGCATGAGTAAGCTCTGACGAATACGCTGCCAGCGCGTATAGACGTTTTTGAGGGTTTTGATAACGCTCTGACCCGTCAATAAAAAGTTGCTAACCACAGCCTCAAGCGTCTTTGCATACTCCTCTGGGGTAAAGGGCAACTCTTCGCTCAGTTCAACTGCCACATCATCGGCGCTCTCAGGCAAATCCTCATTATGATCAAATAAGACATAATGCTCCTCAAGCGTGGCATCAAGTGTCGCATCAATCACAATGGTCTTTAGGGCTTCCATATCACCCAGCGGGGCAAAGGCCAATTTAAATATCTTATCGATTTGACTGGTCAGCTGCTTTCTTTTGGCACCCAGCTTGCCTTTGATCAAAGTCAAAACCCCGATACGATGCGCCTGCAGTGCCGCATTTACATCGGTGTATTGATGAATCGATACTGCCTCTCCCGCCTCATCTGCGACCAAGGCAGCAAACTGCTTCATTACCACGCCTGCGCTATGATGGTTTTTACTAAAGGCAAAGTGCTCAGGGAATTCAGTATGCGCGCCTTGCTGCTCATTGACTGCTTGACGGGTCTCTTGAGCATGCCGAATCTGTAGCGTCTGTAGGTCTCGGCCTTTTTCGATGATGCGGTTTTTGTCATCAACCACGCAGATTTGTGGCTGTAAATAACGATCAATGCTGGCCGGATTAAAGCTCGCTTCGGTCACCGACATAATCCCGCGGCGGTGTAGCGCTTGGCATAGCTGCTTGAGTAGACCTTGTTCGCCCTCTGGCTGTAGCTCATCAAAGAGACTGTCTGCCGTGTCAGGAATCGGTACGATCTGTCGGCGGATGTCTTTTGGTAATGACTTTAGCAGTTGTAATACCAGCTCATAGCGCCAACCAGGCACGCCCCACAGCAGCTCAATGGCATCAAGCTGCGGCAATGCGACGAGCGGCACGCGAATGGTCACGCCATCATCATCGCTTGATGGATCAAAGACATAACGTAGCGGCAGCTTTAAATCACCCAGCTTCCACACTTCTGGGAAGTCACCTGTGGTCGGCGCTTGGCTGTTGAGCACGTCATCATCGGTAAAAAACAGATATTTACTATCGTTTTTTTCTACCTCAGCGCGCCAGTCCTCAAAGGCTTTGCGACTAGCGACATGCTCGGGGATTTTTTTGTCATAAAACTGATACAGCGCCTCTTCATCGACGAGTAAATCGCGGCGACGCAATTTGTCTTCAATACGCTCAACATGAGCGATTTTGTCCATATTGTGCTGCAAAAACGGCGCTTGCCGACCCAAGTTACCAGTTACTAAACCATCACGGATAAATATCTCCCGCGACTCTGCCAAGTTGACCTGCTCGTAGTTGGTTAGCTGCTTACTGATGATAATAAGTCCAAACAAACTAATCTGCGCATAAGCTTTGACACGGCCTGTTTTCTTGGACCAATGCGGCTCAAAGTAATGATACTTTAATAAGTTGCCCGCCGCGGAGATGATCCACTCAGTTTCAATCTTGGCAACGGTACGCATAAACACTTGTGAGGTCTCAACCATCTCAAAGGCCATGACCCAAGGCGGCACTTGTTTAAACACGGTACTGGCTGGGAAGATTTTGGCTTTTTGCTGACGCGCTGCTAAATACTCACCGCGATTATCTGTTTTATGAGCGATGGTCGAGAGCAGCCCCGTCAATAGTGCGCGATGCAAATTGGCATATTTGACCGCTTTGACTTCCTCATCTTCTACACTGGTAGGGTCACTACTACCCGCCCCTTTTTGAACGCCTTTATCATCTGCAAGCTTAAGATCCATAACCATCTGCAGCAACTGTCGATGGGTCTGACTCCATTCACGCACGCGCGGGAAGCTCAGATAATGTTTTTTGGCAAACTGTTTGCGCTGATTACCAGACAACTTATTGCCGTCTGCATCCTTTTCAAACAGCGCTTTCCAAAGGCTTAAATAGAACAAAAAGTCGGAGTCATCTTGACGAAACTCGGCATGCTTTTGATCCGCTTGCTGGCGTTTATTGGCGGGGCGCTCACGCGGATCTTGTACGGCAAGGGCGGCCACAACGATGAGCATCTCACGGATACAATCAAAGTCGCTACCTGCCACCAACATACGTGCCAATCTTGGATCGATTGGCATACGTGCCATTTTTTGCCCAGTTGGCGTTAGGCGCAGCTGATTAAGACCCTTGGAGCGCTTGGCAGGGCTGGGTGCTTTGTCGCTTTTAGAGGTAATCGCCCCTAGCTCATCGAGCAGTTTATGACCATCGGTGACCAGACGGCTATCTGGCGGCTCAATAAAAGCAAAATCATCGACACTACCCAGACGCAGGTTGGCCATCTGCAAAATCACGGAAGCAAGGTTGGTGCGCAGTATCTCAGGCTCGGTAAATTCTGGACGACCGCTAAAGTCCTCTTCACTATACAGACGAATACAAACGCCCGGCGCGACACGGCCACAGCGGCCTTTACGCTGATTGGCAGCCGCTTGCGAAATGGCCTCAATCGGCAGGCGCTGGACGCGTGAGCGATACGAATAACGCGAAATCCGTGCAAACCCCAAGTCAATCACATAGCGAATGCCGGGTACGGTCAGCGCAGTCTCAGCGACGTTGGTGGCAATTACGATGCGCCTACCGCGACCTGACGGCTGAAAGATACGCTGCTGCTCTTCATAAGTCTGCCGTGCAAACAGCGGCAACACTTCGGTGTGCTTAGGTCCATGACGCACAAGCACATCTTGCAGCTCACGAATTTCCGCTTCTGTCGCCGCAAATATCAAGATATCTGCTTGGTCAGCATGACCTTTATTTTGTGCATCGCTAAAGCATTCTTCGACGGCAGCTACCACTGCGCGCGGTAGATTTTCTTCAAAATCATCGTAGCTGTCGTCATCTGAGCTACCCACTGGCTCATCGGTCAGCGGACGATAGCGTACCTCAACAGGGTAACTGCGGCCTTCGACATTAAAAATCGGCGCAGGGACATTACGCTTAAGCTTACTGTCATAACGACTAAAGTATTCGCTAAAACGCTTGGTATCGAGGGTGGCTGAGGTAATAATGACTTTTAAATCAGGGCGTTTGGGTAGCAGTTTTTTTAGATAACCCATGATAAAGTCAATGTTTAGACTACGCTCATGCGCCTCATCGATGATGATAGTATCGTATTTACTCAAAAACCGATCATGACCGAGTTCCGCCAATAAGATACCATCGGTCATTAGCTTCACGACCGATTGCGCTGATCCTTGCTCATTAAAGCGAATCTTAAAACTGACGGTATTACCGAGCTGCTCGCCAAGCTCCTCAGCGATACGGTTTGCCACACTTCTAGCCGCTAGTCGCCTTGGTTGGGTATGCCCTATTTGCCCCGTGATGCCGCGCCCTGCCAGCATCGCAAGCTTCGGTAGTTGTGTGGTTTTACCAGACCCTGTCTCACCTGCGACAATGATGACTTGGTTGTCAATGATGGCTTGCACGATGTCATCAGCGCGCTGACTGACAGGCAGATCTAGGTTTAAGGTGGCTGGCAAATTGTCTGGGATACTCTCGATACGCGCTTGCACTGCCTGCTGTGAGCGGGTTTTTATTTTTTCGTATTGCGCGCGTTTTTTGCTCAGGACTTCTACCGCTTTAGACGAGTCTTTTTCTTTACGGGAGTCGCTATTGGCTGCTTTATTTTTAGCCACAGCAGCGCGTGCCAGCTCGCGCTCCAAACGCCCAAGATAGTAGCTGTCTTTGGCAAGGACTGGTAGATTAGAAGTATCGACTTTACTTATAGCATCAGCGGCAGATTGCGATGCTGCGCCTTCAATATCTAATCGAGAAGTGGTGTCTGTTTGTGATTTGGTATGTTGCAATTCTTTAGTTTGATTCGGCATATTTGCTTAGGCTATTTATTATAAGAAAGTGCTTAGATTATGGAGGTTATGCAGGTGTGATTCAAGGTGGTTTGTGATTCAAGATGACTGTAGTGTTTGGTTGATAATTGTTAAATCATGAGAAGATTTTTAGCATTATCAAAATATTTAATAAAAAAATTATACTTCTTAGCCACAGTCTTATATTTAATTAGCAGTAGTTAACTTGGTCATGCCTACTTGTAAGTGAATAAATACGTTCTAAATAATAAGGTCAATTGCTATTGGTATAAATGGTCTGTTGACGGCTCGCTGCGTCTGTAAAGAAAGTATGCAGCTTTTGTAGTGACAGCTTAGGAAAAGGCAGATGCAGCGAGAGTATCAAGCGCTCAAACGCTACCATCTCATCAGCCAATGCTTGTGCGCTGTCAGGTTCAATCTGCGGGTTTTCATAAAGATTATCGATAAGCCACGTTAACTGTGGAAAGCTGGCATTATTATGAATTTGATAAAGAGTGGGCACCAGATCATTCGATATTTGGCAGCGCGTTTTGCGAATCATGCCGTTTTTATAGTACATATCTAAAGCCATATTATGGTAACTTCCTTAAATTTTTGGACGTGTTGAGCGTTCGATTATGGCACTGACAGAGAATAGTTTTATCGTCATAAACCTCTGCAAGTTTATGACTATCACCAATAGCCATTACGAAACCAGTCTTTACGAACCAATATAACATTTATTGAAGTCAATTGAGCTGCTACTTTATAAGCATTAAGTTGCTTTAAATCTAAAATGACCGCGATTTATAACGACTTACCCCTGCAATGACCGTCTCCTCAATTACCCTATCGTCACCAAGCATCATTAGTACAAACAAACGCTCTTCAAGTGTTTTAGTCTGCGCCATACGTCTTTGTAATAAAGGCGTTGCTGCCATGTCTATGACCACAAAGTCTGCTTCCTTGTTAGGCATAAAGTTACCGATTTTATCATCTAGCACTAATGACTGCGCATTACCCAAGGTAATCTGATATAACCCTTGGTGGGCGGACAATTGATTGTTTTGTAATTGCTGAACTTTATACGCCTCATTTAAAGTCGTTAGCATCGATAAACTGGTCCCCGCTCCTACATCAGTAGCGATACTAACGCCGGTATAACTTAACGTTTTAGGTAAATCAAATAATCCGCTACCCAAAAATAGATTGGACGTTGGACAGTGCGCTATTTGTGTACCAGTTGCGCGTAGCCTTTCATATTCTGGAGTCTCAAGGTAGATACCATGTGCCAAGGTAGTGTACCGACCCAGTAGCCCCATATCCGCATAGACATCGAGATAGCCTTTATGATTGGGATAGAGCTTGCGTACAAAAGCCACTTCATCACGGTTTTCTGCCAAATGTGTTTGCAGATAAACAGTGTCGTAGTTGGCATATAGCTCGCCTGCCAGCTGCAGCTGTTTTGGTGTTGAGGTAATCGCAAACCGCGGGGTAATAGCCACATGCTGACGCCCACGCTCATGCCAATTATCAATAATATCTTGCGTATCTTGAATGCTCTGCTCAGCAGGCACACACAAATGCTCAGGCGCGTTTTGATCCATCAACACATTACCCGTAATCATGCGAGTATTAAGCCTATGACTTTCAGTAAAAAAGGCTTCTGCGGACTCAGGGTGGCTAGTAGAAAACACCATGGCGCTGGTTGTGCCATTGGCGAGTAACTGCTCTAAAAAGAATTGTGCGGTATCATGGGCAACCTTTGGATCGGCAAAATTGGCTTCAGTGACAAAGGTATAATTATTAAGCCAGTCCAAGAGCTGCTCACCATAAGCGGCAATCATATCTATTTGCGGATAGTGCACGTGGGTATCGATAAAACCAGGCATAATCAGTTTATCTCGATAGTCATGAACCTCTACCGGTGCTTGATCATTAGTTTGAGCATAATTCGCTAGTATCGTTTCGTTACTACCATAATCTACAACGTGACCTGACACATCGTCGACGACCAGCGCACCATTAGCAATATACTCAGGATAAACGTTCATGCCCGCAATAACTGGTAATAGCGTTATATTATTATCAACAGTTGCTGTATTTAAATAGTTAGAAGCTGTTGAGTTAGATTTTTCAGCGTGCGCACACTCAGCCCTTTGATTCAGATCATCTTCGGTAAGATAGTGCAGGAGCTGCGCTTGGTAAATGTGTAGGGTCATGGGTAAATCTCCCGTCACTTGGTTATACCGAACGTTTTGGTAGAATTTAAGTTAATAATAGAGATAAAAATCAGTATCGATGATCTATAGCTTATGACTTATTTTTGATGATAATGTTGCAAAATTTGTGCAGTAATAGATACGGCAACAGCCATTGGCTCTTTACCACCGATTGGTAATCCTATTGGCATAGTTAGTTTATCAACTACCTTCTCATCATAGTCACGTTGCAGCAGCCGGTTTTTAAAACGCGCGGCTTTAGTTGCCGAGCCAATACAACCGATATAAGGCATTAATATTTCTGAATTATTATTAGGACTAGTCGCCAAACTATTATTTGCGTCTAAACCAGCATCTAAAGCTGCACGTATCAATTCAAAATCAAGACTATGATCATGGGTCATCACTAGGATAAAACGCTGACCGCTTTGTTTAAATGGTTCAATAAACGGATAAATAAAATCAACAGGATCATCATCAATATGCGCACGGATATGGGCAGGAAGATTATAAAGTTTAGGCTGATTTAAGCTAGACTGGGTTTCTAATCCTTGAGATAAACCTTCGGTTTGAATAGATTTGTTTGGCAAATGAGATTTATCTAATAAATAACGCTCAAACATTTCAGGACGACTGTCTACCCAATCCACCTGGCAAGGCAGCTCTGCTAGTATCGTCATTAATGCTGCCGCCACATTCCCTGCTCCAAATACCAATATCGACATTGGCGGCGTTATATTAAAACATTCAAACATGACAGTGACACTACCACCGCAGCACTGTGCCAGCTTTGCACCTAGCGGATAATGCTTCGTATAGACAGCATCGCGTCTTACCGTTTTAGATGGCTTTGACTCATTGTCGTTATCTTCGTTATTGTCGTTATCAATGTCCTTATTAGCGTTTTTGTTTCTTTTGGATATTTTTGGTACGGTTGTATCTATCTCACCATTTAGCAGTTGCCTTGCTGTCGTGATAACATCATGCTCAAGACCGCCACCACCAAGCGTATCGCAGTAGCCATCCTGTGTGACCACCATTTTTGCTTGTAGTGCTCGCGGCGCTGAGCCATTAACCGCAACGACAGTCGCTAACACGTGTGCCAGACCTTGGTGCTGATATTGTACTAAACCGTCATACCAGCGCGTGGGAGTTGCCAATAACTCACTCACTGTGCGTAGGTTCACTATGTGCAGGGCCTCTTGCACCTGCCACGTTAGGGTGCTCTATTGCTTCTGGTTGGTCATCGACTGTCTGACCTTCGACCTCTGGCGGATTGATATCTTCGGCATGCGGTACAAGTTGTGGCTTAACTTTATCGTCGTCAATACCACAGTTGTCCTCATCTTCGGTCAAACTCTCAAGCGCATCAAAGTTTACGTTTGTGTCAATCTCCCATTGCTCGCCTTGCATACGCATCACCGCTTTTAACACCGCCTCTGGAGTTGCTGGCATCGTAAGGCCTGGGTTCTTTTTATAATCACCTAAGCTTGCGATTGCATTATTAATAGCACACCAAACGCTCGCCGCCAGCATAAAAGGCGGCTCACCAACTGCTTTAGAGTTATAAATAGTTTGCTCTTCGTTTTTACGATCGTATAGTTTAACGTTAAATTGTTTTGGCAAATCGTGCGACGTTGGAATTTTATAATTGGCGGGGCTATTAGACGCTAGTGTGCCCTTTTTATCCCACGTCAGCTCCTCCGTTGTAAGCCATCCCATACCTTGTACAAAGCCGCCTTCAATCTGACCAATATCAATAGCTGGATTAATAGACTGTCCTGCATCATGTAAGATGTCGCAGCGCAGCACTTGGTACTCACCAGTTAACGTATCTATTTCAACCTCAGTACATGCAGCACCTAGAGCAAAATAAAAGAAAGGTCGACCCCATGCTTTAGAACGGTCATAAAAGATCTTTGGCGTCTTATAATAGCCAGTAGAAGATAGACTAACGCGGTGCTGATAGGCCAACTGCACCATCTCAGCAAAAGTAAAGTCTTCCTTGTCGCCAATATAGACATGATTGCGCTCAAAACGTATGTCTTCTTGCGCCACTGTAAAATGCTCAGCGGCAAACTCGACAAGGCGTGCCTTGATGGTTAGACAAGCGTTTTGCGCGGCTTTACCGTTGATATCGGTGCCTGATGAAGCCGCTGTCGGTGAGGTATTGGGTACTTTGTCAGTACGCGTTGCAGATACTTTTACAGTATCCAAATCTACAGCAAACTCATTGGCAACGATTTGAGCAATTTTGACAAATAGCCCTTGCCCCATCTCTGTCCCGCCATGATTGAGGTGGATGCTGCCATCAGTATAGATGTGTACCAAAGCGCCTGCTTGGTTCAATGTCTGCACGGTAAACGAGATGCCAAACTTGACAGGTGTTAGGGCAATGCCAAGACGCTTGTCGCTACCTGTAGCTTCGGCTTGCTCATTGGCTCTTATAATCTGCTGACGGCGCTTATCGTAATCACAATCTGATGCCAGCGTATCCATAATCATTGCCAAATCAAAATGCTCGATTGGCTGACCATAATGAGTGCTTTGACCATTTTGGTAGAGGTTCGTCAAACGCACTTGCAAAGGATCTTTGCCCAATGTATAAGCAATTTGATCCATCATATATTCAGCAGTCATCAGACCTTGGGGTCCACCAAAACCACGATAGGCCGTGTTCGATACTGTGTGCGTTTTACAGCGATGTCCTGCCACCTGTGCGGCTGGATAATAATACGCGTTGTCACAGTGGAACATCGCTCGATCAACGATAGCATCGGACAAGTCTGGCGCATAACCACACAAGCCAGCCAGCTGCATATCGACACCTAGGATTTGCCCTGAGTCATCGACACCGACTTCATAACGATTGACAAATTCATGGCGCTTACCAGTCACAACCATGTCATCTTGCCGATCTAGGCGCATACTGACAGGTACATTGTGACGCTTGGCAATGATACCGCAAAAGCATGCCCAAGCAGCGGCTTGTGTCTCTTTGCCACCAAAGCCGCCGCCCATTCTGCGCACAACCGTATTGACCGCATGAAAAGGCAGATCTGTCACCTCAGCGACGAGCTGCTGCACCTCACTTGGATGCTGCGATGAAGTATAGACTTCAAGCCCGCCATCATCGCAAGGCACCACATACGACACCTGCCCTTCAAGATAAAAGTGCTCTTGTCCGAGCATATGAATATGGCCTGCAATACGCTTGGGCGCATTCGCAAGTGCTGCATCGGTATCACCGCGCTGCATAAAATGGCTTGGGCGTACAAATTGCTCTTGCTCTAAAGCTTCATCAACACTCAATATTGCTGACAATGGTTCATATTCTATCATGGCTTTAAGTACGGCTTTTTTGGCGGCACGGTGAGTGGTTGCCACGACCAAAAACAGCGTCTGACCCACGTACTGTGTGATCTCATCTACCATCAATGGCTCACCATCAAATACCGCTCCGATATCCGTTTGGGCAGGCAAATCCTTAAAGCTTAGAACATCAATCACCCCATCAGCCGCTTTGACTGCGCTGAGATCCATACTGGTTATACGAGCATGAGCATGACTACTTTTGCCGACAGCTAGATGTAGCGTGCCCTGCGGCTTTAAAATATCGTCCACATAGGTAGCCGTTCCCATGACGTGACTGATTGCACTATCATGCTTGGCAGAAGTGCCGATTTTGTTCTTTGGCGGACGTACGCGGCGAATACTGTAGCTGTCAAATAAAAATGATTGATGGCTCATGATAATTCTCTCTATATTGGTGCTTTTATAAATGGAGCAAAAGCTACAAATTCAGCCTTTAGCGTTTTAGCTATCATTTAAAAATTATCGTTAATAAATCTATTAAGCGTTTTCAGCCTGCACCTCTCTTAACAGCTGTTTGCCACACTTAAGCAGTAAACGTTGTACCACATGTAAGCGATACTCACGGCTGGCTCGCACATCTGTTAATGGTGAGACATCCATCGGTAGTGCTTTGGCAGCGCTCTCAAAGCTTGCTACCTCAAGAGGCTGTCCCAGAAGTGCTCGTTGACATTTTTTTGCTAATAATGGTATTGCCGCCATACCGCCTAGACCAATCTTTGCATGATCGATGCTTGTACCATCTGTTGATAAAACAATTCTTATGGCGACCAAGCAAGCGGAAATATCATCTTCATAACGCTTACTAATTTTATGAATAAATAAGTGCTGGTTATCCTGCATCAATGGGATATGAACAGCAACGATATAACTGCCTGGCTGCAGCTTGGTCTTTTTATAATCTATAAAAAATTCTGATAAAGGTATTATCTCGTCAACATAAGACTTTTTACTATTTTCATCGTTGTTGACTTTATCTTTATCACTAATCTTTTTCGCACTATCATCATTGTTATTATCAGGACCACAATGACGCAAATGAACGCGAGCATCTAATGCTAGTAAAATGGGAGGCAGATCACCGATGGGCGAGGCATTAGCAATATTACCGCCAAGTGTACCCATATTACGTATTTGTGGTGAAGCAATTCTGGCAAATAGCGCAGCAAAAGTAGGAAAATACTGCTCAAGTATCGGCAGCATGTGCTGATAGGTCATACCTGCACCAAATCTCAACGCTTGTGCTGGTCTATCATTGATATTAGCGGCGTCGTCTGGTTCAAAGTGTGAGCCTAAATGAGAATCAGACAACGACCATGATTTTAGCTCGTCAATAGCCGATAGTTGAATGATCGTTTCATGGTCAACTAAGTGCTGAGTGATGCTCAATCCCAAATCCGTACCGCCCGCCCATATAGTTGCACTTGGGTATAAGGCTAATAGCTCATCAAGCTCGTTCATTGATTTTGGAATAAATAGCTGTCGTACTCCTTTAGCCAATGCCAGCGTAGTAGTTGACACCTGATCTACTGTATCTGTTGCTATGCTTTTAGGTAACGATTTTTTGTCGTTTGCCATGACATCAGTCGCTAAACTTATGCTCAAGTCCTTTGCGGCTGTTTGATCAGCGTCTCTTTGTTGACCGATTTTGCCCATCATTAGACCAGCTTCGATGATGGGGCGATAACCAGTACATCGGCATAGATTCCCTGATATGGAAGCGACAATATCCTCATAGCTTAAATCATTGTTGGTGGGCTGACCATTTATGATGTCCTGCTTGGCAGTTACTTGCTTAACATGGTTATGCTGCATGCGATGGTTTTCATATACATTTGCAAGCGACATCACAAAACCTGGGGTACAAAATCCGCACTGCGAGCCATGACAGTCGACCATCGCTTGCTGTGCAGGATGTAACAGTGCCCGCTCTGGGTGATGCGCTGGGTTATCCGCTAGATAAGACGCTGTCATCAGATGATGTCCATCCATCAACGACAACAGAGTAATACAGGAGTTGAAGGTATAAAAAGGAGTGCTGTCGCTAGGCTCGCTCGTCGCATGATTAGGCAGGCGTTGCGCCATAATAGTACAAGCGCCGCAATCCCCACTACCGCAGCCTTCTTTAGTATCAGTTTGATGCTCATATAAGCGCAAATACTCAAGTACCGTTGTATTCGGATTGAGGTCGTTTAACTCGTGACGCTTTCCGTTTAGATAGAAACTAATCATAGCAGGACTCGGCTAAAAAATTGAGCTTTATAAAATATTGTAATATGACTATATTCTGAACACATGCTGATCAAAAGTACAATAGAACATCAAATTTCTACTCTTATAAAGATGACTATTTAGTCAGGTTTTATTTATATTATCACCCCTATTGCTCACCTACAAGCGATTAAATAACGTTTAGTAAAACTTTTAGAAAACATCTTATAAGTCATAAAACACTTTAAAATTGACAAAAAAAACGGTTAGCGCTTATCTCCAAAAGTTTTAAAACTCTTGTAAATAAACACTAACCGTCATCTATATACTACTAATTAATATTCTAACTACTAAGCACTTAACTGCTTAGTATGTCTTACACTACTTTTTATTATGTTCCAAGCTCAAGCAGGCTTGCATTACCGCCAATAGCAGTGGTATTGATAGTGATCACTCGCTCAGTGACAAAACGATGTAGATAATCTGGCGTAAGCATGTCTGATAAGCCATCCATATCTGTCACTGCAATCACTTGAGTTAAGATGCCATCAGTATCAGCCAATGTTTGACTGATCTCTTGCACTTCAGCAGCGCTACCTGCAACTGCTACTTGCGCGAGACGATCGATATGTAGCAAAGTAATCGTTTTTGAGTCGTTTGCAACACTCAGAACATCCTCACTGATACCCGTATCATAGAGTACTTTTGCGGCTTCTACGCACATCTCTTCTTGGCTTGGACAATGCAAGATGACTTCATTGCCTGTCAATAATGCAGCGATAAGCTGACCGAGCACCGCCATTGTTCTGGCAGACTCGCCACCGACAACCATCGTCTTACCACGGGCAGTCACATAAAGATCGTTGGACTCGCCTGTAGCACCTGTCATACGATGTACTTCATCAAGACTGGGTGCTGCGCTTAGCAAATGATTGAACAAGCGGCGCGCTTTATTGGCGTCCCCTGTGAACAAAGCCAGCTTAGGAATGGCAGCTTCCAGATAAGTAGCACGCTGTACTGCGCTAAGTAATCGCCAAGCTTCACAAACTTGAGCATGATTTTTTTTGAATTCGTTTGCCATGTTGCTACTCCTTATGCAAGCTCTGTTTGAGTGGTTGATGTCGTATTGTTTACAGTACTAGATGCTTCGGTAGCCAGTTTTGTAGCGTTTGGTTTTGCTGAGCTAAAAGATTCAGAGCTTAGCTTCATCAAACGTGCTACATAATGTGGACCACCAGCTTTTGGGCCAGTCCCTGATAAGCCGCAGCCACCGAAAGGTTGAACGTTGACCACAGCACCGATTTGGTTACGATTGACATAAGTATTACCTACAACAGCGCGGCGCTCGATATGCTCAGCGATATTTTCAATACGGCTATGGATACCTAAGGTTAAACCAAAACCTGTCGCATTAATCGCATCGATAAGCTGATCCAACTCACGAGCCTTATAACGCAGTACGTGCAATATCGGGCCAAAATGCTCGCCACCAATAACGTCGATGGTTTGTACCTCAATCGCTGTCGGCAATACAAAGGTAGATTGCTCTTCACTGACTACTGAGCTAGCACTCATAGGTGTTTGCGCCAAGATAGCCGCTGTCGGCTCAGATTTCATACGCTCGATATGACTCTCGAGCCCCTGCTTAGCATCTGCATCAATCACTGGACCGACATCTGTTGCAACGTAAGTTGGATTACCTACGATAAGCTCTGCCATATGACCTTGTAGTAATTCAATCAGTCCATCTGCCACATCTTCTTGTACACACAATATACGGCATGCAGAACAGCGCTGTCCTGCTGAACCAAACGCCGATAGCACAGCGTCTTTGACCACCTGCTCTGGCAATGCCGTGGAATCGACGATCATGGCATTTTGACCACCAGTTTCAGCAATCAAAATTGGTATCTCGCCACTTGTTTGCGCATGATCATTTAAGCTTTGGTTGATACGCTGCGCGGTTTGCGTTGAGCCCGTAAAGATAACCCCAGATAAGTTGTCTGCTGCTGTCAGCGCACCGCCTACTTCACCTGCACCAGTGACAAACTGCAATGCCTCACTCGGCACGCCAGCTTGATACATCAACTTAGCACCAAAATGTGCGATCAAGCTGGTTTGTTCTGCTGGCTTTGCTACCACCGTATTGCCTGCTGCTAATGCTGCAACGATTTGACCTGTATAGATAGCCAATGGAAAGTTCCATGGGCTGATACAGACAAAGGTGCCGCGCGCCTTATAAACTTGGCGTGACTGCTTACCAGCTAAGTCTGTAAATTCATGGGTGATATCGTTCAAGCGCTCCGCTTCATCGGCATAAAAACGACAAAAATCGACCGCTTCTTTGATTTCATCAATGCTGTCTTGTGTCGTTTTGCCCGCCTCCATTTGGCATAACGCCATTAGCTCAGCGTAATTTTCTTCGTACAAATCAGCGGTTTTGCGTAAGATAGCTGCACGCTCAGAAGCCGGTACTGCTTGCCAACTCGCTTGTCCAGCGACAGCAGCATCGATGGCTTGACGAGCCAAATCTGCATTGGCATATTGTACTTTGCCAGCCACAACTTCATGGTTCCAAGGCGCACGCACTGTATGACTCTCAAGCTGATGACTTGTGCCATCCTGCTCAAATGTGCTGACTGCTTGACCATTGATAACGGGCGCTGCTGACCATGTATTATTCAAATGACTATTAATCGCCGTTTTGAACGGCTGCCATTGCGACTCTACAAATATATTGGGCCCAAAGCTAGCACGGCGATTGCCATAGATGTCTAGGGGTAACGGAATCTCAGGATTATGCAGAGTCTCATTGGCCAATAGCTTGTCATATGGATGTACTGTAAGCTTATCAATTGGATATGACTTATCTAATAACTGGTGTACAAATGAGCTGTTCGCGCCATTTTCAAGCAAGCGGCGCACTAAGTATGGCAATAAGTCTTGATGAGCGCCAACAGGGGCATAGATACGTACAGGTATACTGTATGACTGTAAAATATGATCATAAAGCGCGTCCCCCATCCCATGTAGACGTTGGAACTCAAAGTCTCTGTGCGTACTCATGGTCATGACAGATGCCAAAGTATGGGCGTTGTGAGTTGCGAACTGTGGCCAAATTAAACCACGTAAATGTTCTGATAACAAAAACCGTGCGCAAGCAAGATAGGCGGTATCTGTGCCCTCTTTACGGGTCCAAACTGGATAGCCTGACAGACCTTTTTGCTGCGCAAGCTTAATCTCAAAGTCCCAGTACGCGCCTTTGACTAGACGTAGCGGAATACGGTCGCCCACTTCTTTGGCCAAACGAGCAAGCCATGCAAATATCGCAATCGCACGTTTTGAGTAGCCCTGAACGACTAGTCCTAGGCCATCCCAGCCTGCGGTCAATGGGTCACGATATAGTGATTCAAATAACTTTAAGGAAATCTCAAGACGATCCGCTTCTTCTGCATCGATACTGATATCGACATCGACTTCGCGTGCCGCTTCAATAAGTAGCAAACAGCGCTGACGTAGTAGCCCTAAGACTTGTGCCTCTTGCGTTGCTTCATAGCGTGGATGTAGCGCTGACAACTTGATAGATACAGAGGGCTTAGGCATGCCTTCCTTGACTCTAACATTGGCAGTCGCTTTAATTGCATGTAGGTAGTCATTGAAGTACTTTTCAGCATCTTTATTAGTGATAGCCGCTTCGCCTAGCATATCGAACGAATAGGTATAGCCTTTATTACGATAAGGTTGGCTGTTTTTATTGGCCTCTTCAATGGTCTCACCCAATACAAACTGATGCCCCATAATGCGCATGGCTTTTTGCATCGCACCGCGAATCATTGGCTCGCCCATCTTTTTGGTCATGCGATCCAAAAATCCAGAGGCGGTGGTACTGCTGTCAATACTGACAACACGGCCAGTCATCATCATGCCCCATGTTGAGGCATTGACCATAAAACCGTTGTCATCTTTTAGATGTTTTTTCCAGTCGGCTACACTCATTTTGTCACGGATTAGCGCATCAGCGGTGTAGCTGTCAGGGACACGAATCAACGCTTCAGCCAAGCTCATTAGCAAGATACCTTCTTGAGTATCAAGGCTATATTCAAGTAGCAATGAATCCACCATCTTGATCGCTTTACCATCGTTACGCACGTATTCAACCAGTTTACGTGTCTGCTCGCTAGCATCATCGCGCTCTTTATCACTAGGCTTAGCTAGCGGTAGCAATCTGTCCAACCAGCGGTCTTCATCGACACTATATAACGGTGATATACGCGCATAAAGGTCATCTGCAGACTGAGTAATATACTCAGGTGCAAGCAAATCGATAGGATTAAATAAAATAGGCTCTTTGGGGGTAAACTGGTCTATTGGGTTCATACCAACTCCATAACTATCGTTAAAAAAACCATAATAAATGGCGCTTGTGGACTCTTAATAACGCAAATATTTAGAATAAAGCAATTAAACATTCCGCCAAATAGCAGTGATAAACAACCAATAACAGCTATATATAGGAGACCAAACGGCACCATCACAAAACGAGCAAATCCAGCATAAGCTGGAGAGGGTTAAGTAGGTCGTTCGATTGTTAAAAAAAGTGCTACGTTAACAATTCAAAGGCAACAACGAACAGTTAAGCGGCATTAGTGCCTTCTTCTTGTCTGTAGTGAAAGGAGTGCGATCAACATTTAATGGCTTTTATATAAGCTGATTGAACCAAAATTATCATCTTGTATGACGCTAATTCACTGTAAGAAAAACCTCTACGGCGTTGATTGAGGTGATGCGCTTAACCCCGCCATATTATCATGAAACAATTTTTCGAACTAACAATATCGCTCATTTATATTAATAAATATATTATTTAAAAACAAATAGTTAGCGGTATGAAATTATAGCTAGCTTCTAATTGATGGTCTTTTGTTGATTATTGGTTATTTAATAAGGTTTTTTGCAGCCATAATGTTAATCCTTTGGTCAAAAACTTTATACTTTGCATAAAAAACCCTCCTTATCAATCAAAGATAAAGAGGGTAAAAAGTAGTTGTCATTAATGTCTATTGGCAGTGTATGTTTACACTATATTCAACCTGCCTTGGTTTAAATATCGACAGACATAGCACAAATAAACGTCCAAATAAGTTATAGCCATATAATCTTAACAAGTAAGATGATTGTTAGCACCCATACTGGTAGAGTCACTTCATTGACTTTGCCAGACATCAGCTTAACTGCGGTAAAGGTAATAAAACCAAGCGCAATGCCATCAGCGATAGAGTATGTCAGCGGCGTAAATAACAACACGACGACAACGGGTGCTGCATCTGTCAAATCCGCCCAATTGATGTCTTTTAGCGTACCTAACATCAGTACAGCGACGTAAAAGATAGCGCCAGCGGTAGCGTACGCTGGAATCATACCAGCCAGCGGTGCAAAAAAAGTACTTAATAAGAACATCACTCCGACCGTTACCGCCACAAGTCCAGTACGCCCGCCTGCAGCAATACCTGCCACACTCTCAACGTAACTGGTGGTCGATGAAGTACCAAGCATCGCACCTGTCACCGTCGCTGTCGAATCTGCTAGTAGTGCTTTGCCCATATTAGGTATGTTACCGTCTTTATCAATCAATTTCGCTTGGCTTGTCGTCGCCACTAGCGTACCTGCGGTATCAAATAAATCGACAAACAAAAAAGCAAAAATGACACTGATCATCGTGACATCAAACGCACCAGCAATATCAAGCTGCATAAGGGTTGGCGCAACGGAGGGCGGCGTAGATATAATCCCAGCAAACTCAGTATGACCTGCTAGCAGGCTAATTAAGGCGACCAGTAAAATGCCAATCGTCACAGCACCAGGAACTTTTTTATACGATAGCCCGATGATAACAAAGAAACCTATGGATGCCATCATAGGACCAAATGATGTCATATCACCAAGAGTCACTAGCGTTGCATCTTGCCCAACGATAACGCCAGAGCTTTGCAGTGCAATAAATGCTAAAAATGCACCGATACCTGCGATAACCCCTTGTTTAAGAGCAATCGGAATAGAATTAATAATCCATTCACGAATTTTAAATAAGCTTAATAGTATGAATATGCACCCCGACAAAAAAACAGCACCGAGTGCTGTCTGCCATGCATAACCCATCCCTAACACCACACCATAGGTAAAAAAGGCGTTAAGACCCATGCCGGGTGCCAAAGCTACTGGCAAACGCGCATAAAGACCCATTATAAAACAGCCTATCGCAGCGGCAAGACAAGTAGCAACAAACACTGCCCCTTTATCCATGCCCGCTTCTGCTAATATATTGGGGTTGACAAAAATGATATAAGCCATCGTTAAAAATGTCGTTATACCGGCAACAATTTCCGTTTTTATCGTCGTATTGTCACCATTAATTCCAAAATAGCGCTCAATTGCATTCATAAGGGTCAATCCCAACTGGCCAGTGAAAAGAACAAGTTTATTTGTGTCTAAAATAAAGATGACGTCAACAAAGCAATGATGACGTCATAAAAAAAGACAGCGGTAACAAAGCGCAACATTCTAGAGAAACCCGTGCACAAATTCAATCATTACCCATGCCTTACACGCCTAAAATCAATATTAAATGTGATCTACAAACAATAGTACACGGTAAAAACACATTATCAAACTATTAATCCAAAAACTCTCTACTACCCATTAAACATATTAATAATGACCTTTTGTCTATTTAACAGTAAACTAAGGGGTTGAGATATTATTGTCATAGAGAGGATACTATTATCCAAACGCTGTCTTCTTATTAAATTGTTGAAATAAATAATAAAATATATTTATTAGCTATCATACAACAAACATAAATTGTATCTTTTAGGGTTGTTTGATCAGGGCCTCAGCTTTGGTCAATTGTTGTTAATCATCAGTGAGCCTGTTACATGCCTGAATCATTAAACATTATCGATCTTATTACTCAAGCAAGTCTGCTCGTGCAGATGGTGATGGGATTGCTATTACTAGCCTCTTTGGTTAGTTGGGTTATTATCTTTCGTCTAAGTGCGCGCCTCGGTACTGCCAAAAACTTCGATGATCAGTTCGAAACGTGGTTTTGGTCAGGTGAGGATTTGGCCAAACTTTATCAGGGTGTCCAAGGCTCGCCTGAGCGTCAAGGGCTTGAGCAGATTTTTTATATTGGATTTTCTGAATACTTAAGAATGCACAAAAAACGTCAACCCAAAGATGACATTATCGATGGCGTCGAGCGTAAGCTACGCGTTGGACTTGGTCGTCAGCAGCAGCTACTTGAGTCCGGTATTACCACCCTTGCCAGCATCGGTTCGGTAGCGCCTTATGTGGGTTTATTTGGTACGGTTTGGGGTATTATGAATGCCTTTTTGGGTCTCTCGCAGACAGAACAAGCGACCCTTGCTTCAGTCGCCCCTGGTATCGCTGAAGCACTTATTGCCACGGCGATGGGGCTATTTGCAGCTATTCCAGCCGTATTAGCGTATAACCACTTTACAGCAAAGTCAGGCCAGCTATACGAGTCGCGCGCCTTATTTTGTGATGAGATGACAGGAATGCTACAGCGTGAGACCAATACTCAAAATGCACTAAATAAAGCGCATAAAAATAATGAGAGTAGAGCTGGTGAAGGTCAGGTGGCAGGGCTATGAAACCAAACCCCTACAGCCGCAAGAAAAAAGCACTTAATGCTGAGATGAATGTCGTACCTTATATCGATGTTATGCTGGTGCTGCTGGTGATATTTATGGTGACAGCACCAATGCTGACCACGGGGGTCGATGTCGATTTACCAAAAGAGCAGACCAATACGATGAGCCAAAACCAGCTGCCTGTCATCGTGTCATTGACAAGTAGCGGTGAGATTTTTATCAGCTATGAAAACAACATAGACATGCCTATTAGTGAGCCTGAATTGATCAACACCTTAGCCAACTTGCAATCGCAAAATAGTAACGCTGACATGCCACCGCTTCAGGTAATGATTAACGCTGATCAAAACAATCAATACGGTGCAATCATGACCTTGATGGCCAATTTGCAACAAGCAGGTATTCAGAAGGTGGGGCTATTAACAGGTGCTCCTCTACCTACGCCTACGTTATAATAGGCTTAAATCAAAAACAATTATTCTTTATATACGCTTGATTGAATCCAGTAGGCAACCTGATGACACACGTCAATGAGTATCACAATCATGAATAATGCTCCTGCCGTCTATATCCCAACTCCGCCCGAAGGTAATGGGCTGACCCTACCCTTGCTATTAAGTCTATTGGCTCATGGCATCGTACTTGGCTTGCTGGTCTATACCTACCAGCAGCCCGAATTAGAAACCGTTGGCAATATCGAAACCACTATGGTCACGCCAGGAGAGTTGGCTGAGATGCAAGGACAAATACTGGCCAACCGTGCAGCGATGCAAGCTCAGGCTGCGAGTAGTACTAGTAATACAGCGACCAGTGAGCCTATACCTACAGACAGTAATAGCAATATTAGTCAAACAAATGCATCATCAAACCTGCAAAGAGAGCCTGTATTCACGCGCTCCGATGCGCCAGCGGACCAACCAGTACTAATGAGTCAGGAGCAGCATCAGCGGCGTATTGAGCAGATGCAGGAGTATGAGCGTAATATGGCCGAGCTGGCAGCGCAGCTAGATGAGACCGCCCTAGAAGAGCTGAACCAAGTAGAACAAGACAAACAAAACCAGCTTCATGCTGAGCGCGCACGTTTAAAGTCTTTTCGTTATACAGAGAATAATCCGCCTAAAATCAAACGCCCCAACAATACACAGGCCAATTTGGAGATAGAAACGGGTAATACTAATAATGCTGGCAAAAATTTTAGCCTAGAAGCAGATGGAAAATCGACAGTATCTGGAAGCCCCAACACTTCAGGGCAATCAACAGGCAGTAATAGCAGTGCGTCGACGAGTAGTCGCGGTGCAAGCAATAGTGAGATCGTAAGCTTAATTAAGCGCAACTATAATCCACCGGTAGCAGCTAAAGGCTCAATTCAGCAGGCAACCTTGACCATAACGGTCAATAGTAATGGAGATGTGGTTAACGTCTCTGTCTCAGGGTCTGATTCAGCTGTCAATGAAGCGGCCAAACAAGCGGTATTAAATACTCGTAATTTACCGATTGATACTGACGATCCCAAATACCCCACCTTTACCATACGATTTAAAGGCAGCAATTAATAAGAGGATAGACGGCTGATTTATTGTTGGTTTTATCTTAAAAAACTTGCACCAATGGCAATATTGTCTTACCGTAATACTCAATTAAAGTATATAAAAAACGATTGTCATATCATTTTAGGAGCCAAATCCAGTCATGCGTACTCACAAAAAACTGTTGCTTAGCTTACTTGCTAGCACCTCAAGTCTACTTATTGCTCCTAGCGTATACGCGGCTCCCGTCGTATTAGAGTTAGACTACGAGATTCCAGTTCAACAAAACCAAGTCGCCTTCGTGCCTTTCGCTGGCGACTCTGTGCTATCACCCATTATCTTAAATGATTTGAGTAGAACTGAGCTCAATGTGACTAGCAAAGACCTGCCTCAGCAACCGCGCAGCAGTAGTGAGCTGGCAGAGACATTACCAGTGTGGCAAAGCTTAGGTATTCCGTATTTAGTAGTCGGTAGCACCCGTACCAATCGCGGTAAAATTGAGACTACTTATGAGGTAATTGATGTCAAATCTGGTCGTGTACTTCAAGGAAAGCAAAGCTTAAGCGCTGATAATAATCAAGAAAGCTTGCGTTATGCCGCGCACGTCATCGCTGATAAAGTCTATGAGCTGATCACTGGTACACCAGGTGACTTTTCAGGTCGTATTGCTTATATTGAAGAGACAGGACGCGGAAAAGACAAAATATCTCGCCTAAAAGTTATGGATGCCGATGGCGAGAACGCCAGAACCATTACTGAGGTAGCAGGCTCCATATTTTCGCCTACATGGTCGCCCGATGCTTCGCGTATCGCCTATACCGTACAGCGCGATAAATCTTATCCATTGATTTATGTGCAAAATGTCAGCGGCGGTGCAGCGACCGTTGTTACCCCTTATAAAGGCAGTAACCTAAGCCCTTCTTTCTCCCCTGATGGTAGCAAGATACTCTTCTCTAGTAGCTTTGAGGGTAGTGCTGATATTTATGAGATGAGTGCAGGTGGTGGTAACCTTAAAAAACTGACAAACTGGCCAAGCAGTGAAGTCCAACCAAACTATGCACCAGACGGTAAGTCTTTTGTGTTTGTCTCTGATAGAGCAGGCTTTAACAAACCGCAGATATATCGCTATGAGTTTGGCTCAGGTCGAACGACCAAAGTCTCTAATAGCGGTTATGCAACCAGCCCGCAATTTAGTAGTGACGGCACACAAATTGCATTTTTAAGTGGGCGATCAGCCGCGATTATGAACAGTAACGGTGCTATAACTGCAAACCTTGGTAACACAGGTATTGACGAAGCCCCAAGCTTCTCTCCTAATGGCAAGCGTGTGGTGTATGCCTCCACCCAAGGCGGTAATGGGGTCTTAACCATTAAGTCCCTAAATGGAGGTTCGTCATTTGGTAAGTCTGGTCAAGGCGTTATCCGCTCCCCAGTATGGTCATCAAGCCCCAAATAAGCCTTCAGCTCTATAAACTTGTCGCCTTAATACCAGCTTATTTCTTGCTTCGCACACATAAAAAAGCGCCCAATCATATGATCGGGCGCTTTTTTATACATGACTATTAGTAGCTATTACCTAAGGTTGGTTGTGATGCACTTATTCGCTTGGATCATAACCTGGTGGATTGGCATGTCTTAGCTGCGCCACATCTTCAGCAGTAACAGTCTGTTTAAAACCGTTTAAATCATTGACGACATATTGAGTGACAGCGGCCATTTGCTCATCGTCCATCATCATATGAAATGACGGCATGCCACGAAAACCATTAATCAATATATCAATAATGTAGTATTTCGACTGCATTTTACTGTTATTTGCTAATGGTGGGTAATAGCCTGCACCTTGAGCACCCTCGCCTTCATGCATATGGCAGCCTGCACATGAATCATGATATAGCTTTTTACCATTGGTAGTAACAAAAGCATTTTGACCTTCAAACTTAGCTTCCCACTTTGTAAGGCTGGGATCATTTTCCATATTTGGCAATGAGCTATCGTCGACGATGTTGATATTTGGCGCTCTTAACTCATCACGAGTCATATATACACCGCCCCAAGCGCCAGTGTTACGGCTGGCTTGATTATTAACTGGTAGTACAGCATCTTGTTTGCTTGCTATTGTCTCTACATCCTCTGATTTTTGGCTACAGCCTAGCAATGCTGCACTGCTTATCATACTAAGTGACATCACAGTTAGCATTTTAAATGTCGTTTTTTTCATGCTTATATTGTCCATGACAGCCTCTGAATTTATTATGGTTATCAACATTACCCAAGCATTTTTGCCTTTTTGTGCAGACGATTGGCTGCATCAATGCCGGATAAAATAGCGCCCTCTTGCCATGCAGGAATATGTGAGCAATGCTCGCCTGTCAGTACAATACGGTTGTCGATACTACATAGCTGATCATAGTATTGGTCACGGCTCGACTCACTCCAAATACCATAACAACCTAAGGTCCATGGTATACGGTGCCACACCACTGACGTACCTGTACGGAACTCTTTTGGATACTGCGGATGAATGTATTTACCATAAGCAAGGGCGGCGTTAATACGCTCCTTTGGCGTTAATGTATTAAACTTATAAGAAGTTGGGCCAAAACCATAGGCTCCTAACAGTACCCCTGTCCCTGTTTTGAACATCTCTTCTGACGGGTAAGCGATTTGTGTAATGGGCATATCAGTATAAGTGACCCCGCCAAAAATCCACTCGTCTTCTTCCCAAAAGCGGCGGTTAAACTCGAGACCAACTTTATAAGAGGTGTCGTACGGCACTGCTGCCATTGCTTTTTTCATCGATTTTGAGACGTTGATATCGATTTGGGTCAATACGGTAAGCGGGATATTACAGACACACCAGTCAGCACGTATGGTCTTGGTCGCACCATCCGGGCTGTTACTATCGACATAATTGACAGTCACACCACTTTCATCTTGATGAATCTTAGTGACTTTGGCATTAAACTCAATCATATCGCGGCACTCACGAGTAAACGCATCACCGATTTTGCCCATACCGCCTACTGGCTGGAACATCGTTGGTTGATGGCCGTAGGTCATATGATTGGCATAAATGTCTGACCACATACCAGAGTCTAATATCTCACTAATAGGTAGAGGCTTTGAGGGTTTTTCATTGGGCATAAGGCCACCGCCAGGGAAGACGCTAAAGCCGCGATGTTTGGTAGTCTCATTGCTGGCTCTGTAGCGATAGTCTTTGTCTAGTACGCCCCAGCCTTTTAAGCCCTCAAGCAGCTTTTCTTTATCCTCAGTATTCACTGAACGATCTAGTCCGCCAACGTTGACCGCCTTTGATAGTAGCTCAGCTATGTTGCCTTGTATGTCGTTTTTTACATCTCCTAGGCGCTGCGGTACACCGCCAAAGTGCGTAGAGCGATGCAGATAAGCCCGGTCGTTAGTCTGCACAAAAGGCTGCATCTCAACACCGAATTTTTTACAATAGTGAAATACTGCATAATGATGACTTGGTAAACGCCAAGGCCCACCGTTAAAATAGTTACCTTCTTCAAAATCACAGGTAACCTCCTCACCGCCAAGCTCAGTATATCTGTCACCACTGTTGAGCGTCCAGCTACGTCCACCACCTCGATTTTGGAACTCAAGTACCTTAACATCATAACCTGCTTTACGTAATTCATAAGCAGCGGTTAGACCGCCAAGACCTGCCCCAAGAATGACAATACTCGCTCCTGGAGGCGCTCCTTTTAGGTCCATCGATTCTTTAAAGCTAGACTCAGAAGCAAATCCTAAGGTAGTCATTGCTTGATACATCGCAGTTGCACCCGCTGTTTTACCGATCATCGAGAGCAGTTGGCGCCGCGTTGGTGATTGAAGCATGTCTTTCATAATAATATCCTTAAAGTAGATTTTCGTGTATGGCGGTAGGCATTCACTTTTATTATTGGTTCAGCTCATATAATCTGTCTATGACGCTAAGCTTTAATACTCTACTGACTTACACTGAATCTATGTCTTATAATAAGCGCCTAACACGCATTTGTTAAGTTGCCTGTTTTACTAGTTAAATTCATTGATTCAACTAACGATGACGCCTAGAACGTATGAACGCTCGCACAATAAATATGATAATGACGATAGCTACGATAAGACCTAGTATCGCAAGCAGACCTGCGTACTTAATCAAAAAAGGCTGATTAGCGCCTGTAGTTGCCACGCGGTCGACATCAGCAGCGCTGACATCACTACTATCTAAACTACCAAAGTTCACCCGTACATAATTGCTAATACCAGCGATTTGCTCGCTACTTAGCTCTTCTGAAAAGCCAGGCATCTTAGGACTGGTATTGGTTGCGCCATCAACACCATGAAGAATAACATTGATTAAACCATCCGGCTTTTCGCGGCGGATACTGCTTAGACCCACAATAGGTGCATAACGAGCGTCAGGTTGGCCATAACCATCGACACCATGACAGCTACCACAAGCAGCAAGATATAATGCTTCTGGTGAATTACTGCCACCCTGAACGTCGGCTTTTGCCTGTGCTAAGTAGTCTTTTTGAGCAAGCAGGTCATGAGTGATTGATTCACTGATTGGGGTTGGTAAACGTGACGCATCAACCGGATGTACCTTATCGTCCGTTTGAACATCAGGTACGGTCTTAAGATAAGAAGCAATAGCGTTTAAATCCGCATCTTTTAAATAGCGAGTACTGTGCGATACCACCTCTCCCATAGGTCCACCAGCAAAGACTCGTTGATCCAGCTCGCCTGTACGCAGATAGGTGACAATATCTTGCTCACTCCAGTTACCTATACCGCTCGATTTATTGGGGGTGATATTGGGCGCATGCCATGTTCCAAGCTGGGCACCTGCTAAATAATTGTCGTTATCAAAACCCATTGTGCTATTACGCGGAGTATGACAAGTACCGCAATGAGCAAGATTATTGACCAAATACTCTCCGCGTTGCTGCGTCTGCGTCAATCCCTCACGGCTTTTAGTAGAAGGAACATTGAGAACATTCCAGCCTAACATTAGACTGCGAAAGTTAAACGGAAACGGTAGATTGGTTTCGTAATCAGGGGCCTCATCTACGATGGGAACCGTCTGTAGATAGGCAAATAATGCGCTGATGTCTTCATCTTTCATACCATTATAAGAAGGATATGGCATGGCTGGATAAAGCATATGATCGGGTGCACGACCTTTTTGCAGTGCTTTTTTTAGGTCGGCTTCGGTATAGTTACCGATACCATAGCGTTTCGATGGGGTAATATTGGTTGCATAAATCTCACCCATTGGCGTCTCAAGTGCGACACCGCCAGCATAATCTTCACGATGGCAAGCCATACAGTCAGCTGCGCGTGCAATATACGCTCCTCGATTGACCAAATCGCTATTGGCTGGGCTTACATTGGGTAGGCTAGCGCTTGATAGGTTAACATCTTCAGCCATTACCGTACTGGAAGTGAAACCAATCACAAGCACCGATAACATCATAGAAAGTGGCTTCATAATATCCTCATATAGCTGGCATATAGTGGCTGGCAAAAACTAAGGCTGTCCAATAAAGACAGTAGCAAGATAACCAGCAATTTCTAATAGTTAATAGCTTAGTAGTATTTTAATTTTAGTAAGTTTAAGGAGAACATGGCTAAAGCTTATGTTGCCTCAAGTGTTAATTGCTCATGTATAAACACCTAGTTTCCATTGATTATTACGTTTGTATATCAACTAGCTTATGTTTATTCTTATAAAGGTAAAACTATTTCGCTAGTATTGCTTAAATATTAACCTATTCATCTCATTTTTTTACAAAAATTAAAAATCCACATTAGGACGCTCTATAACCGCCGAATCTATAATAAAAAATACATAATATTAAAAACTTAGATAAAAAAACCTTAAAAAACATAAACTAAGAAAAATAGCTAACCAGTTTTTTGTTAAATAAATGCCTAGCAGCTACCTAAATCTCACAATTTTGTTCACTTATATCCATTTTAGTAAAAACAGCGGATACACAGTATATACAAAGGCTGCGGATGATTTTTTAGCGAAAAATTAACAATCACAAATTCCTAATTTATACAACCTAAAAAGACAGAAAATGCTCTTTTAAGTTAAGTTGATTATTTTTAGCAACAAAAACTTTTAAGCGACCGTATATGGTTGCATAATAATAAGTTTGGATTATGATGGAAGCTATCTAGACCTTGTAGCTCTAAAGGACATAATTTGAATTTATCATTTCGATACTATAGTCCAGATTCACGTTCAAGCTCCGATTCCAGCCATATAAAAGGTATGCCAAAAACTACTATGAAATCCTTTAATCTTTTTTGCATGCTAATACCGATGCTGCTGCTTACTGGCTGTCAATCCTTGCTACTTTTTGATAGCCCTATCCCTGTGACTTCCAGTCTTAATTCATCCCACACTGATATAGATAATGATAAATAAAGCTCAAAAAAAAGCAGACATCAATACTGACATCTGCTTTTTATAGTTTAATAGTTGCTTATTTATAAGTACGAAGGTACAAAGCTTTAGTTTATGTGGGTTAGCTGGCTGGTTGATGTTTGATAATCGTCTTCGCCAAGTGATCACCAAACCAAATAGCAGTATCAATGTCGCCCTTTCCTGGAGTCTCTTCAGGTGGGCCATCAAGCGACTGAGTCATCAAACCTAAAAAGCTCGATAGTCGGTTTAAATCATGAGCCTCATGACCTGTCGGCATCAATGGCAGACCAATCCAGTTCATTCCATGTTGCATAGCGTACAAAGAAATCTGCTGCAATACTGCAAGCTTATCTCCACTTAGTCCACCTGAATTGGCAAAAGCCGCCGCCCATTTGCCTTCCCATTTGCGATGATACCAACGCTTTGAGGTCTCATCCATAAAGGTCTTAAATTCGGCAGTGACACTACCCATATATACTGCACTACCAAATACCAGCAAATCAGCTTGATCTACAAAATCCCAATCAACATCATGGACATCGATTGCTTTTGCTTGAGCTTCTGGCAGCTGTTTGCGAGCGCCTTGTACAATCGCTTGTGCAACACGCTTGGTATGTCCATAGTTACTATGGAAAATGACAGCAATCGATACATTAGGCGCGTTTTTTGTAGTTAAAGACGATGATAAAGATGCTTCGGTTGATGTATTCATACAAACTCTAATAATGGATGATAAGTAAATAATTTAGCAGTAGGATATTGTAGCTACAAAACCCTTGACGTAGGATCGGTAAAGTTATCAGTACAGCTGGTGAAGAGGTTTATTACCTGATATGCGGTAGACTTCAGTAAGTTCAAGCATATTGTAACAGGCATGTTTTGATGAGTACCAGCTTATTACTGCGCATTATCTATTAATGCACACTGTAGCGAATTTTTGCGCATTATCAATTATCCTTCTGTAATAGTTACTACAATAGTTACTACTCTTTATACCTCAGTAAGCAAAGACCTAATACGCAATGTGCCCGCCTACTAATGACAAATATAGTGACAAATCGTCCATGCTAAACAACTTATCTATATTCCATATTGTTATATCATCATTCTTATTCTTCTAATACGCTAATATTTACTTTAATGATAATAGGATTATGATGGAGCGTTTACTCACACGCTATTAAAAATACCAAACGAGTTCTATAACTCTACTTTTTATTCTCATATAAATATTTATACAAATCACATCCGATCACATGCATCGGAGAAGGATGTTATTGCCTTGAATACGTTAAATACCACCACTAGAGTCCAGCCTGTAAATGATGCAAAGGATCCCATTGCAAGAGGCACTCTTGCACTTAATGCCCCGCAAAAAGCATTGATAGCAGGCGGAGTGATAGCAGGATTGCTACTCCTGATTCACTTACTTGACACTCAGCATATCTCCCAATCTTTGCTACTGGGTATTGGTCTTTTGCTAGGTTATACTCTTTTTCATGCGCGTTTTGGCTTTACCTCAGCATTTAGACGTATCATGGCTGTTGGTAATGGACAGGCGATGCGCTCTCATATGCTAATGCTGGCAGTCGCGGTGACATTGTTTGCTCCCATTCTTGCTTATGGCACTACAATATTTGGCGGGCCAGTTGCAGGTTATGTGGCGCCGTTGGGTGTCAGTCTATTAGTTGGATCTTTTGTCTTTGGTGTCGGCATGCAACTTGGTGGTGGCTGTGCTTCTGGTACACTCTATGCGATAGGCGGTGGACGTTCGGTTATGTTCATCACTTTTATCTTTTTTATAATAGGCGCTACGATTGGCGCTTATCATCTGCCATTTTGGACAGAGGAGATGCCAGCTTATGCCCCCTATTCATTAGCCACTTCTACAGGTCTTGGTTATACAGGTGCTTGGCTGGTATCGCTTGCGTTGTTTGGTTTGATTGCTTGGGTTACATTGATCGTTGAGAAAAAAAGAGCTGCACCTAAGATGGCACCTGTACCATCTGAGTCTGGCTGGAAGCGCATCTTTCGTGGTTCTTGGCCCCTATTTGCAGCAGCGATTGTTCTTGCTCTACTCAATGCCTTGACGTTACTGACGCGTGGTCAGCCTTGGGGCATTACCTCAGCATTTACTTTATGGGGCTCCAAGATAGCGAGCGGTTTGGGCGTTGATGTCGCTAGCTGGGGCTATTGGCAAGGGGCGAATGCCGCGACGCTTGATGCGTCTATTTTTGCAGACTCAACGACCGTATTGAATATCGGTATTATCATTGGTGCTTTTATTGCATCGGCGGCGGGCGGTCTGTTTAGATTTACTCAGATTACTATGGGTAATTTTGCAGCGTCAGTCATCGGTGGTCTGATGATGGGTTATGGGGCACGTTTGGCATTTGGCTGTAACATTGGCGCCTACTTCGGCGGCATCGCATCTTTTAGCTTGCACGGCTACATCTGGGGCATACTTGCTATGGCAGGCACTTTTTTAGCTCTGTACCTACGTCCGCTATTTGGGCTTTCAGTACCAAAGTCCAATGACTCTGTGTGCTAATATAAATGAGCATATCGAAGCAGTAATAAAAAAAGCAGGCTAATACCTGCTTTTTTTATTGCCGCCTCGACATTTTTTTCCAGGCACTTTCTAATGGTGTTGTTGTCAATATTACCAGTGCTTTAGATAAACCACTTAACTGCGCACAATAATCAATGCCATACGCCCCGTCGCTGGCTGCTGCAAATGTGTCTGGCGCCTATACGAATAAAACCTAGGTTCAGCATAGCTACAGCTTATCGAGGTTTCATTTTCTAATATCACACCAGCAGCGCTTAGCTGATCAGCAGCCAGCTTTGGTAAATCAAGCTTAATTTTGTCTGTATGTGATTCCGTATTAGTCGAGCTATGAATGTTAGAATCTACCGCATACAACTGATCGAAGCGATCAGTATTACTCATGTCTTGTGCTAATAATGACTGATTGTCGATACAACCTGTCAAGAGCTTATCTCGAACCTGCCTATCAACCTCGTAGTTCTCTTGGCTGATACAGACACCTATCCACGCTTTGATTTCGCCAGACTCTGTAAAACGCTTTATTGTCGTTGAAATAACTCCGCAGGCAAGCCCTTGCCAGCCAGCATGAATCGCTGCAATCTGGCCGCTGGCTGGTTGGTATAATACGATTGAAACGCAATCAGCTGTCATAATAGCCAGTCCCAAACCATCTTGCTGACTGACCATTGCATCAGCATCTACCGGACGCATACTAAGCGGGCCTGCATCTACATCATAAATCTGCTTGCCATGAACTTGATTTACCCAGCATAAGCGACCGATGGGCGCACGCTGCTGCGTTTTTAGTTGTTGGTTGATAGTCGCTAGCAAACGCATACGATTATCCAATACCTGAGTAGGATTATCAGCGACGTGCAGTCCAAGATTTAATTCACCGTAGCTTGCTTGACCTATTTGCAGCATTTGCTGAGGCTTTTCTAGCTCTCTATGCTTAATATCAGCATGTTCCAAACCAGCCGTTTGATAGGCGGCTGTTTGAAATACCGTCACATCATCGAGCTGCGCTAACACCGTTAATGGAAGTTTGTCTGTCATATCTTATTCGTCATCGTAGCCATCAGTTAACACTGATATGAGTTTTTGCATATCTTCAGGAATGGGAGTCGTCACTTCGATATCTTCACCTGTCGTTGGATGCACAAACCCCAAAGTATATGCGTGCAATGCCTGTCTTGGAAAATTGCTAATCGCCTGGCGCTGCGCTTCTGTCAAACCTGCCCGCAGTTGGCGACGTCCGCCATAGACACGGTCACCGACTATCGGATAAGTGATATGGCTTAGGTGTACACGAATCTGGTGGGTACGACCAGTCTCAAGGCCGACGTCCAGTAAACAGTAATTGTCATTGAGCGGTGTGACATTTAATAAGTGCGTTACAGCTTCACGTCCAGCGGTCATTACCGTCATCTTTGTGCGCTGATTACGATGGCGTCCAATTGGTGCATCGATACGTCGATGACGCAGTAAGCTTGCCGCGTCCCCTGCTACGACACACTGATAGTGACGATAAACAGACTTGTCTTTTAGCTGCTCCATCAAAGCCATTTGCGCAGGCTTAGTTTTACCAATCAGCAAAAGACCTGAGGTATCTTTATCAATACGGTGCACTAGGCCTGCGCGTGGTAAGTGATGCTGCTGAGGATAATGATATAATAATGCATTGACCAAAGTGCCTGTCTGATTGCCAGCCCCAGGATGGACCACCATACCGACAGGCTTATCAATCACCAGCACATCATCATCTTCGTAAACGACATCAATATCGATATTTTCTGGCTGATCTTCGCTATGCTGCTGCAATGTCGTAGACAGATGTATGACGTCTCCAGCTTTGACACGTTGTTTAGGCTTTTGCACGCTACCGTTGTGTAACAAGCTACCATCGCCAACCCAGCCTTGTAACTGCGCTCGCGAAAAGTCGGTAAAAACCTGCGAAGCAAGCTTATCTATACGTAGACCTGCTTCTTTTTCGGTAACCGTATGCGTCACGTCAATAACTTGCGGTATGGCTTGCCCAGCTACAGAGTTAACATCGCTATCATATTCATTATGATCTTCATCGTCGTCGATTTCTTCATAAGCAGATGCTAACTCATCATCAGACAAACTCTCATCAAGTAAATCAGCATCAAGGCTCGAGCCATTGGTTGTCAATTCATCTTGCATAGATGACTGTTGCGCTGACAATTTAGTCTCTGATGTTTGTTTCGGTGTTGTGTTTGTGGTCATAGCATTATTGTTCATAGCAGATTCGTAGGTGACCATATTCATAAACGATTAGGTCATAAGGATTAACTTTATAAAGCCGCGATTTATTGGATATTTAAGTAATACCCCTCAAAGACTCCAACAAAAAGCTGGTCAAATATCGTCATAGTGTACCATGCTAAGAACCTTTCACCCTATGCTTACACACAGTTATCTCTTCTTTATTGCTAAGAGCACGTCATATAAAGGGGTATATTGATAACTCTCTATAATATAACGTTGCCGTAATTTACTGTATATTAAAGATGAATAGCAACATTTGTCGTCGCTCAGCACAGATGCTCATGCTAAACTATCCAAAATTTATGATGTCAGACCCTGCTACGTTGTTATCTGACTACAAAATAGCGTACGAAAAAATAGACGAAGCAGACGTTATTCTATAAAGTAAACGTGATTTTGCTGTATGCTATGTTCGATTATAAGCCGCTAGTTACTTTATATCTTATTGCTTTGCTGTTTTGGACGTTGTTATCTTATAATTTAATAATCAGCCTTTTATCATCAACTTTGTTATTAGTGCGATAGCGTCACCGCTATTGCGCGCCTTGTGCCGGAGAAGAAGTATGCGCCCTATTGGCAACACGTTTATCAAAATTTCATCAGTGACCTTACTTGCTCTAAGTGTAAACTTGGTCGGCTGTCAGACTTTTAAAAACCTGACAAATACAGACAGCGACGCGGTCGAAACGGCTGAAAAATCAGAGCAAGGTTATTATAACGACGCCATCACTCAGATTGATAAAGGCCGCTATATACAGGCGATAGAGGATCTGACCAGTTTACGTACCTTTTATCCAACGGGACAATATGCTGAACAAGCGCTGCTTGATATTATGTATGCTCAATATGCAAGTGGTAGCTTTGAGACAGCAGCAGCAAGTGCGGATCGATTCATCAGCCTCTACCCTGCTAACCCGCAAGTAAGTTATGCATACTACGTACGCGGTGTGGCCAACATGCAAGGCTCATCTGAGGGTCTTAGACTGTTCAAGATGGACCAATCTGAGCGCGATACTGCCTATTTGCGTATTGCCTTTGCCAACTTCCAAGAGCTCATCAATAAATACCCTAACAGCCCATATGCGCCAGATGCAGCGCAGCGTATGACCTTTATTTATAATCAGTTTGCTCGTAGTGAGCTGGCCGCAGCCAACTGGTATATCGAACGCAAAGCGCATGTCGCCGCGGTCAACCGTGCCAAATGGGTATTTCAGTATTATCCACTTAGTGAAGCAGTACCAGAAGCGATCGCCATCCTTGCTTATAGCCATCAGCAGCTAGGATTGACTGACTTGGCACAAGAGTATAAAACTCTGCTCCAAATCAATTACCCAGAATGGCTCACTAATGATGGCCGTGTCAGACTGTCTACCAAAGCGGACCGCTCTTGGTTAAATAAACTGACCTTTGGCCAGCTTGGACGTGCAAGCTTAAAAGATGTGCCTATGAATAACGGTGAATATACTGGCGCCACCAAAACTCAAATCGTTCGAGCGGCAACTCAGCTCAGATTGCCAGCTGATAATGCAGCTGCTCCCGCTACTAGCGGCGCACCAACCCGTAGCAACAGCGGTGTCAATGTAGGTTTGGGTCTACCTGAAAGTTCAACCGAGCGCGTGACCAATCAGGCCAGCACAGGATCTACTGCTAGAGAGGCCAGTGTCGATCCACAAAACATGAACCCGATGCGCCGTACCACACTACCAAATGATAATAATAGTAATACGGTAGAGCTGAACGACAACAACTAAACGCTCGCTGTACTTATTCTGCTATTCTTACAATCGTCTATGACCCATTAAAAATAAGATCAACTATATAGTATAGTTGGTCTTATTTGCTTGTTGGTTTAAGTGATCCATTTGTCATCGTTTGGTCGTTGATTAAGCTTTGTCTTTTACATGATGATAAGTTAAATTTAAATCGTTATTAATAAGTTTAAGCTTTTAGTCGCTTAGGCTATTTTTTGGTATAAAGTAAGGTACTCATAATCTATGAGTACTTATTGCAAACAATAAAAATGTTAAAATAACTTTTGCATTATTCTATGATAAACTGTCTTTTCTCATGAGTATCCCCAATCATATTCTTGAACAATTAAACAGCCAAGCTGACTTGATCAGTATTATTGGTCGCCATACCACGCTTAAACGTGCTGGTAGTGAATATAAAGGGTGCTGTCCGTTCCATGGCGAAAAGTCGCCTTCGTTTTATGTCAATCCACAAAAAAATATTTATCACTGCTTTGGCTGTAATGTCGGTGGTAATGCCATCAGCTTTTTGCGCGATTATGAAAGCTTAACCTTCATCGAAGCGGTCAATGAGCTGTCAAAACAAACTGGCATTGAAGTGCCAAAAGATGAGCAACGTAACGTCAGTTATCAACGTCGTGCACCCAAGCCGGTAGCTCCATCAGCGCCTAGTCCGACTGTTAGTCCGCAAAACCAAGCACAGACTGCTCATACTCCTTCTGTCGTAACTGACTTAAGGAATCAAGGATCAAGTCAACTCGGCTATAACGATCAACCTGTCTATAGTGACAATGTTGGTTACGATGACTATCCACCATTAGACGCTTACGATTCAGCTCCCTATCCAATAGATGCTTATGGCTCAGATTATCAAGACGATAATGAAAATGGCTATCCGCCTGCTTGGTTGACAGAGACAAATGTGAGGCTGACTGGCGATAACGGCAGCGGCAATGCTGAGCAAGATGGCAACTTATATGAGCTATTAGATCAAATTCAGCAGTTTTATCAGCATAATCTAACCACGCACCCTCATGCCAAGCACTACTTTATGACCCGTGGTATCACCGAAGAGACCCTCGAAACTTTTGGGTTGGGTTATGCGCCATTTGGTTGGCAGCACCTTGAGCATCAGTTTCCACAAGACATTGAAGGACTTAAAGCCTTGGGCTTAGTGCGACAGTCGGAGTCTGGACGCGATTATGACTTGCTTCGCGATCGGGTTATCTTTCCGATTCGCGACAATCAAGGACGCACGATTGGGTTTGGTGGTCGCGCATTAGACGATGACGTGAAGCCCAAATACATCAACTCCTCTGACTCACCTGTCTTTCATAAACAGCATGTACTATACGGCTATTATGAATCGCGTCAGCAGCGTGCCGATCACTGGCTTGTGGTCGAAGGCTATATGGATGTGATCGCCCTTTATCAAGCAGGCATTTATGGCGCAGTAGCCTCTATGGGTACCGCCATCAATGAGAGCCAAATCTCGCGCCTACTCACTCTAAACCCAACATTAACGCTCAGTTTTGATGGTGATAGCGCAGGACAAAAAGCCGCTTGGCGCACTCTTGAAGTGGCCCTACCAGTACTGTCCGACGATAAAGAGCTGCGATTTTTGACCTTACCCAATGGTCATGATCCTGATACCTTTATTAAAGCAAATGGCAGTGAAGCCATGCGTGAACAAATCGTCAATGCAAAGCCATTGTCACAATACATTTTTGCCTATCTAAGTGAGCGTTACGATTTGGCATTGGCAGAAGGTAAAGCCAAGCTGATGTCACAAGTGCGCTCATTGACCACTGCATTACCTAAAGGCAGTAGTTTTCGGTATTTGCTTAATAACGATATATACCAAAAACTGGGTGGTAAGCGCAGCCAAAATGTCGAAGCCAAAGACGCGCTGCTCGATTTTGATGGTGATATGACCATCAGTCAGCAGTTGCAATTGTGTTTTTTGTTTCAGCCCCGCGTACTGCAAGAAGACACCATCGAGTCAATCTGGCAAAAAGCAGGTATTAATAGTTTAAATCTGCCTGCTCATATCAAACAAAAAGCGCCTTTGGATGCATGTCGGCCATTAGCATGGGAAGACTTACATGATGCGCCATTGCTCGATGTTGTCAATACGATTAAACGCTGCTTGGCCTATCTACCAACGGATGCAAACGCTGCTGCACATTTTATTATGTCAAACGTACAGCCTACTACTCAAAAGACACTAAGCCGTAGTTGGGGCCCTTTTTATAAGACATTAACCACAAGAAACATATTGAGCGTCGATGAGCTGATCGAAAACTTAGTCATGCAGTTACTTAAGCTCCATATGCAAAAAAAGATGCAAGATCTCATTAAAAATCCAGATCATGTTAGACTTGCGATCGTACGTAAACAGACACAACTACTAAATGACTGGTTGCGCGCGCAGCAAGCAGAGCAATCAGCATCAATGATAAGCGTTTAATCCCAATTGAAGACCACTTTGGGTTATTCAATAACAGATAAAATATTGACCCTTTAAAACATTGGCTATTGACCCCATCATCTATGATTATGGCAAGCACATATTGACTATGATATAAACAGCAACTGATTGGCTGTCTTGTGCTTGATAGCGATGGTCTGTGTTAAACTATGCCGCTGTCGATATTGACTGTTATTTTAAGTACCATTATTTTTGAATACAGTGGTTTTCAAATACAGTTATATTGCTTTATTTTTGAGTAGTGTTTTTAGCAAGTTTTTATTTAGCCGTTATATTGTAGTTTTTTGAGCCTTTATTCATATCAACTCATTTTCGTTATTATTGACAATTTCTACGCTTTTTATGTGATCAATCTACCGATTAGATCAGCGCACCGCACAAGCGATAGTCTGTTATGTTACGAAAATGCCCGACGCAAGCAAGTGAGTATTTATGAGCGATAAGTCAGTTTCCAATTCCACATCTCAACTGGCCACCTTAATCCAAATGGGCAAAGAGCAAGGGTATCTTACCTATGCTGAGGTGAACGACCAGTTGCCTGACTCTATAACAGAAAGCGACCAGATTGAAGACATTGTCCAAATGCTCACTGACGTCGGTATCAAAATCTTTGAGGCCGCGCCTGATGCTGATGATATCTTGATGAACGATGATTCAAGCGATGACGATATGGCAGCTGATGAAGCGGCAGCCGTATTGGCTTCTGTCGAAACTGAGCCTGGTCGCACCACTGACCCTGTTCGTATGTATATGCGCGAGATGGGTACAGTTGATTTGCTAACTCGTGAAGGCGAGATTGCTATTGCCAAGCGTATCGAAGAAGGTATTCGTGATGTGCAGCATGCGATGGCTTACTGGCCAGGTACTGTACAATTTGTTCTTGATGAATACCAAAAAGTCCAAGATGGTGAAAAGAAACTCTCTGACGTTATTACTGGTTTTTTGGATCCTGAGACAGATGAAGACATCGCAGCAGTTAAAGAAGAAAAAGAACAAATCCTAGTCATGAAGGCTAAAGCCAATTCAAAAGCTGAGGCTGAAAAAGATGACGATGATGATGACGACGATGATATAGATGTTGACGACAGCGATGATACTGAAGAAGAGACTGGTGGTATCGATCCAGAAGAAGTACGCTTGCGGTTAGAAGAGATTGAACATTTATTTCTTAAAGCCAAACAAGCCTTGCTTGATTATGGTCGTGGTAGCGCACAAGCTGACGAGGCTTATGAACAGCTTGCCAGCCGCTTTATGATGTTAAAGCTTAACAACCGTCTGTCAGATCAAGTCATGGCTATCATGCATGATGTGTATGATGACGTACGTAAGCAAGAGCGTCAGATTATGCGTTTGGTGATTCGCCGTGGTCGTATGCCGCGTTCTGAATTCCGTAAGACTTTTCCAAGTAACGAAACCAATGTCGATTGGCTCACTGAACGTTTAAAAGGTAAGCCTGCATTTGCGGGCACGCTAGAAAAAGTCACTGATGATGTTATTTTACTACAACGTAGAATCCGTGATTATGAGCAAAAGCTCGACATGGAAATCAACGACATGAAAGATGTGGCACGCGGTATGGCGATTGGTGAAGCCAAAGCACGCCGAGCCAAAAAAGAGATGGTCGAGGCCAACTTACGTCTAGTTATTTCTATCGCGAAGAAATACACCAACCGCGGTCTGCAGTTCTTGGATCTGATTCAAGAAGGTAACATCGGTCTGATGAAAGCGGTAGATAAGTTTGAGTATCGCCGTGGTTATAAGTTCTCGACCTATGCCACGTGGTGGATTCGTCAGGCGATTACCCGCTCTATCGCTGACCAAGCACGTACTATTCGTATCCCTGTGCATATGATTGAGACCATTAACAAAATAAACCGTGTCTCACGTCAGCTACTACAAGAAATGGGCCGCGAGCCAACGCCTGAGGAATTAGGCGAGCGTTTAGAGATGGACGAAGTCAAAGTCCGTAAGGTGCTTAAGATTGCCAAAGAACCGATCTCTATGGAGACGCCTATCGGTGATGATGAAGATTCACACCTAGGTGACTTTATCGAAGATGGTACTATCTCAAGCCCAGTCGACGATGCAACGGCCGCTGGCCTGCAAGAAGCCACTCGTGATGTACTTGGTAACTTAACCGAGCGTGAAGCGCGTGTGCTAAAAATGCGTTTTGGTATCGATATGCCGACAGACCATACTCTAGAAGAAGTTGGTAAGCAGTTCGATGTTACGCGTGAGCGTATCCGTCAGATTGAGGCAAAAGCGTTGCGTAAACTGCGTCATCCCTCACGTTCTGAGCATTTACGTTCTTTCCTTGAAAATGACTAATATTCAATGAAGCTAAATAAAAAAAGCCGAGTTTATCTCGGCTTTTTTATACTTTAAAGGCTCTAGTTAAGTATTGCGGGTCTTAAAGTGCGTAAAGATCACGGTTTGATATCTAACAGCTTATGCATCAGAAACTAGTGCTCGTTTTTTTAAATCAATGACGATAACTTCTATTTCCTCGATACCCGTATATTGATCAGAGATAGTTTGCCAATACTGCTTCAAAGCTGATGCCAAGTCATCAATACTGACTGTTTTACCGTCAATTATCCAACGCTTTGTTTGATTCAGGGAGACTAGAAGAAAGATACCACACCCCGACGTTTCTTCTCTCAGATAATCACCGCCTAACTGATTTCTCAATCGCTCACACAATTTTGAGCCACTCCAGCTTTTATCAAGCAGTTTCAATTCAATAGGTACAGGCGATTGAATTTTTGGATTAGCAAGCCAAATATCCATTCGTTGCTCATTAGCCAGTTCAGGTTCTTCAGCAATGGTATAGTGACCGCCTCTGTGCTGATTTAGATAACCCGCTACAAGGGTTCTAACCTCATTTTCTTCTTCTGCTTTTTGCCAAGTTAACCATGGACTGTCATTGCCATTTTCGACCCAATTTTTGAGCGCCTTTAACTGTTGTACTGCCAACTCAAAAAGCTGTCTATGTGTTTGAGGGGACAACATTTTAGATTTATAAAAGTCCTTAAATTGTTGGGCAGACCATGGCGTTATGTCTCCATATCTTTCCGCCATTTCGTAAGCGCGTTTTTGCAGCAACAATTTATGTGAGCTTTCTTGATGCTCTTTAGAAATTTGCTTAAGAACATAATAGTTCTCTTTGCTTGGTGTCTCTACCAAATAACTT
Organism: uncultured Psychrobacter sp.; assembly: GCF_947495825.1. Classification (GTDB taxonomy): domain Bacteria; phylum Pseudomonadota; class Gammaproteobacteria; order Pseudomonadales; family Moraxellaceae; genus Psychrobacter. The sequence goes on along the minus strand of NZ_CANMAH010000006.1, from coordinate 155,679 downwards.
AATAATCTATCTCTAGCATCTTGAGCATCATCACGAATGGTAGGAGAATAAACACCTTCTCCAGCTCTCTGTATATCATCGCTTAGCTTAATATATTTATGCATCAGCACATAAAGGGTCTTTAAATGAGGGGCTATCTTAAATTTTCCTGCGTTATATACTTTTTTCTGGGTATAAGTTCCGCCTAATAAGCCTGTAATAAATATAGCTGCAGCTTGTTGCTGAGCATCTGTATTATTCAAACCAGATAGCCAGTGCTCAAGCTTTGGAAGACCATTATCTGCATCATTATCAACCAATAGTGCATACCACCAAGCCACTTCTTTATAGTCATCAGCATTAAGTGCTATATATTTATCAGCTAGTGTGGCCAGCTTTCCAGATTCAACACCAGCCTCAATCAATATCTTCACACAGTATTCTTTACGAATAGTAAGTGGACTGGTACGACCCATCAAATAGTCTAATACTCTGCCCGCCATAAATTCATGAAGCCAAGGAGCATGTTGAATCAAGTCTTGCAAAATATGACTCAAAGAACCTTCAGAACTACAGGTTTCTAGCTCCCAAACTAGCTCTTTCCACATAGCATCTTCTGTGGCTTTTGGAAATGCTCTATGCATTCTTTCAAACCAACTGGGAAAACCATGAATATCCCAAGTAATATAACGCAATGCTGTATTCAGGTCATTAGTATCTAAATAGTTAGGGAAGTCACTGACTTCATTGGATTCAATTTCCAGACCAGACAAAGCAATTAATAAAGCGTTAGAAATTGAATTATCAACGTCTTGTTCTGATTTTAACCGAGGCTTATAACACCGCCAATAATTCATACAAAAGTCTTTGTATGCTAAAGCAACCTCATTACCAAATTCAGGAATCAGGCTTTTCCAGTTGGTACAATATAGACAACTGGCATCTACGCTATTTTTTCTTATCTCATCTAATAGCCATACATGATTATTAGTGATTTCACTTTCCTCTACTGAAGGTGTAATAACTTCGGATGGATTATTGCGTAAATGCGTTATCCATTTTTTCTTACTTTTTTCCCACTCTTCTTTTCTTTTGTCTGCTTGCTCACACCTTATTTTTGATTCTTCTTCATACTTTTTCATTGCTTCACTGATTTCAGGATTCAATAATCTTTCTAACTTATCCTCAAGTACATCACTTCCTGATACAGTTTTGCGCAAATCGTCCAACATTTCAGTGGGACAATCGCTCTGATGATATATTCGATACGCATTACCAAGTGCGACTAGCTTATCATCATCTAGCGTTCGTGACCCGACGTACGCAAGCACTCTTGAAAAATCAGACGTTTCAAACCTCCAGTAATTATCTCTATAAAATAGAAGGAAGTCAGAATTCAAAGGTCGAGATTGATCAGCACTACTCATTCTTGTTCTTTCATCTTCTATACTGTACCAGTACAGGGCATCGTTCAACTCAGTCCATTGAGGTAATATATGTTGCAAATTCGTTTCACAAGCATCAAAACGCACTTCTCGATAGAATCTTAACTCAGCTGCACGAGCCAATACTGACAGGGATGTATTTGATAGAGCATATTTATTTTTTGCTAAAATCAATCTTTCTATACATTTTAGCGCTATACTCATCAGCCACTTATCTTGTTTTGATACCTCGTCCCTTTCTGTTTCATTCAACACCTGTATGCTTAGATGGCTGTGGAGCTTATTCAATAGATGAACAGTAACATCATTATTTGTACGCTCAATAAATCCAGACACTGCTCCAGACAAGGCTGTTGGCGTAAATTCGTTTGGTTCGGATAAATTAACAACACTATGGATAATCAAATCAACATTTGAAATCGTTGATTCAGCATACAGGACTAAGTCTGCTAATAGCCATCTTGGGATCTTCTTATTAGAATTATTAATACCTTGCCATACAGTATTTTTTTGCTCTTGAGTTCCAACTGACATAACTGCACTGGCAGCTACTCTTCTCGTATACTTCTGTCTATCCTCGTCAATAACAACAGATATCAATGTATTAACGCATTTCGACAGTGCTCCTTGAAGCACCAATCGGCTGAGAAATAGAATGATATTGTCGTTACCTTTATAATGGTTGATAAGTTCGAGCACATCACTTTCTAAATCAGGCTGGGCAAGATTGGCAATTGCTGTATTGCTTCCTATGTATGCTTTGTAGCGATCTTTATCTATACTGTCGATAAGCTTTAAGATTGCTTGCTTTCTTAAATGCATAGCTAGCTTAGACGGGTCACCACCTTCAATGAGGATTTCTGGTGTTATACTCAAAGCCTTAGCGTAAATATTGTCATCAAATAGAATCAGCCAAGACAGTACTGGACGAAGCAAAGGGGTAATAATATTTACATCAAAAGGTTCTCTGAAAAAGTAGGACTCAATTTGTAAACGGTTATAGTTACCTTTTAGTAGCGAACTAAAAAACTCTGCCGCTAATAGCTCGCGTATATCTCTATGTCTGAATCGTACTGCGCCATATAGGATATCGTTAAACAACCCACTTTCTAATAGTTTTTTTATATCACCTCTATCCCAGTCGTATAGTATGGTTTCTGCATCAATGCCCTGTTTATAATGCTTCGAGTCAGGCACATTAATTTCTGCATTTCTTGTCAATAGTAAAGCTGCCGCCAAGCGCTGTGCCCCGCTGCGCGCAAAATCTGTATTTAATGCAAGGCGATAGCCAGCGCTATGACTCTCATTAAGCCGTAGATCAATATTATGTTGTATAAGTTCTAAGCGTCCATCGAGTGACTTATCATCTTTCCACTTATCGATTATGGTATCTAAGTCAAACGGTCTTTCGGCCAAGCTCCAAAGATCAAGTCTTTCAATCTCATCCAACAATTGATGAGTATCTTCAACCCCTCTTTTTTGACAGTATGTAGTGATTCTTTCTTTATCTAGAGGAAGCAAGCTATAAACTTTAAACGTATCATTAGATTTTTGCTCATTACTGGTAGCGCTTTTTTGATGATCACTATCTTTTAGCGGTAAAACTTCATCCATTAATTCTTGATCAGTCTTTGCTCTCCAGCTATAAGGTCGACTAGAAATATATATGTGTGCTCTAAGCTGACCTCTCTTAATCGTTCTAGCAAAACACCGTATTGATTTTTCAAATGCCCTTGGACTGGCAAGCAAAGCTTCGTCTACAGAGTCCAGAAAAAACCATGCTTCTTTACTTGAATCTAACCAACTATCGAACGCCTCCTCATCGCCAACTTCAAAGCTGTCATAAAAATGACGATCAATATCTTCAATTCTAATAAAAAATGCATACTCCCCTTTACGATTCATCAAAGAAGCTCTTTCCTTGAACTCAAGCGTTTTTCCTGCACCTGCTTCAGCGAGTACTATACAACGAAGCTCGTTGAGAAGCGAATTCCATGACTCAGACTGTCCAGTATTAAATTTAAGGTAATTTTCAATATCTTGTAAATCATCTTTATCTTTAGAAACAACTGAAAACTGTCTATCCACTTCAATATAACTCGACATATAAATTCCAAATTTTCTTATAAGCAAATATTCTTCGTCAGCTTAACAAGCATACAGACACTTTATCTACTCTTTTAAAAAGCTTATAAAATGTCAGTTTTTAATAGATTAACTAACGAGAAAAATTAGTAGTTTTTTACCCTATAGTGCAATCTTACACTATATAATATGCCAGAAATATATACATACCATCGCTAGGAAGCTGACATGATTGTCCGGCAAACACCCCACCCGTTTAAGATATTTTTTGCGCTGCGCGGTTCAATCATTCCAAAAATATATCCGCAGCTGCTATTAGTTACCATCCTTAGTACAGCCATTACCATTATTCAACACTGGATTCCTGACTCTTTTCCTTATTATGGTATCGCCACTTTTACCTTATTGGGCATCGCATTATCGCTGTTTTTGGGATTTCGAAATAACGCCAGCTATCAGCGTTGGTGGGAAGCACGGATGCTATGGGGCCAGTTGGTATATGATGCTCGCAGCTTAACCCGTCAAGTCCTATCCTTTATAGATGATGACAACGAGCATGGTCGTGAGACTCAGCGCACCATGGTATATCTGACCATTGCTTTTGCACATGCGGTGCGCCACAGGCTGCGTGGTACGCCACCTTGGGCGGATATTAAGCCTTTTGTCACAGCGGTAGATCATGATGGTATGCATCAAGCAAAAAATGTCCCTGACCATATAATGCGCCTCATGGGTAAGCATCTCGGCGATATTCGGCGTCAAGGACTGGTCTCAGAGCAAGTCATCCAAAACATGGATGAGCGCCTGACCTCTATGACGATTGTCTTGGCAGCCTGCGAGCGCATTCATAACACACCGCTACCTTTTGCTTATATGCTGCTGGTACATCGTACGACCTACTTGTATTGCATCATGCTGCCTTTTGGCTTGGTTGCCTCGCTTGGTTGGGCAACGCCCTTGGTTTGTGCCGTGATTGCTTATACCTTTTTTGGGTTAGATGCATTGAGTGAAGAGCTAGAAGAGCCGTTTGGTTTGGCAGCCAACCAACTTCCATTGACGGCATTGTCCCGCACGATCGAAATCAATCTGCGAGAAGCGCTAGGAGAAACCAATCTGCCGACTGATATTATGCCTATTGATGGTTATTTGCCGTAAATATTGCCGTCATCTAAGCGCCATACAATAAACGAGCGGCAAACGTAACTTGAATAATCTACCGCACGCCATTATAAATAGTAGACAAAGATACTGTAGGTAAAATCTCTACTATAACCAGCTGATTTATTCAAAAATATTATCTATAAAAGCGAGGCTCATATCATGAGTGATGATTCAAAAAATAACAACGACAACGTCGACAACAATGTAAATAACCCAACCAGCAATCAGCCATCAGTGAAAGTCACTGATTTGACGCCAAATAAAGGCGTCTTAAAAGGCAAAAAAACAGACATTCAAAATCCTGAGCTTTGGGAGTTCCCGATGAACTACCCACTCAGCATCATTGGTCATGAAGGCGAGCACGAGAGCTTGCTTAATGAAATCAAGCTCATCTTGGGCAGTCAGTTCCCTGATTTTGATTTGGCCTCTATCGAGGTAAAACCTTCTAGAACAGGTCGCTTTCATTCAGCCCGCGTTAATTTATATCTGACAGAGGCCGATCAAGTAAACAAGCTTTATGCGTCTCTTGATAATGCCAAAACGGTTCGCATGGTTTTATAAATCGTTCAGGCAGGTTTAGCACCTTTTTAGTCCAGATCGTCACTCACTAGTAATAACATATGGGTGGCGATTTTTTGTGGTTTGATGTACAATCTGCGCCCGCATTATTGCCGCCACGATGATGGTTATCAGGCGACAATCGCTGAGAAAATAAAAAGCAAATGGCCGCACTATTTTTACAAAAAATTTATGATCGACCTCATTTGCGCCTAACCCTTATCCCATCGTCCTTTGCCAAAATTTGGACCGTCTACAACGTTGTAGCAACATAGTTTTATCCTAAAATCAATATAGTATTTTCAAAATTTTCCCGCTATATTGTGCCTACCGATTAAGAAAAACGCTACATGTAGTACTCAGTGATCTTTGCTATCACTATGGGTAGTGGCTGCTTGTTGCCAAAAAACTGCTGCTACCATCGACTACAATCGCGTCATAAAGAATGTCTGCCGCTCCTTTGGCGCGCAGCATCACTATAAGCAATCAAAATAGAGGCTAACATGACACATATTGATAAAATCCAAGTAACCAAACGTGATGGACGTTTAGAGCCTATTAATTTAGACAAAATTCATAAGGTAATAGCGTGGGCGGCTGATGGCTTGGACAATGTGTCGGTATCGCAAGTTGAATTAAAATCCCATATCCAGTTCTATGAAGGTATCAAGACTCGTGATATTCACGAAACCATTATCAAATCAGCCGCCGACCTCATCTCAGAGGACACGCCTGACTATCAATATCTCGCCGCGCGCTTGGCGATCTTCCATCTGCGTAAGATTGCTTATAACCAGTTTGAGCCGCCGCACCTGTATGATCACGTCAAAACGCTAACCGACGCTGGCAAATATGATGAGCATATCCTAGCGGACTACAGCCGTGCAGAATTTGATGAGCTAGAAGAATACCTTGACCACTGGCGTGATATGAACCTTGCCTATGCAGCGGTTGAGCAAATGGCAGGCAAGTACCTCGTACAAGATCGCGTCACCAAGCGCGTTTATGAAAGCCCGCAATTTTTGTATATGCTGGTCGGTATGTGCCTGTTTGCCAACTACGACAAGGCCAGCCGCTTAAGCTATGTCAAACGCTTTTATGATGCGACCTCACAGTTTAAGATTTCCCTACCGACGCCTATCATGTCGGGTGTACGTACGCCATCGCGCCAGTTTAGCTCGTGCGTACTGATCGAATGTGGTGACAGCCTAGACTCAATCAACGCGACCACCAGCGCCATCGTACGCTATGTATCACAGCGCGCTGGTATCGGCATCAACGCAGGTCGTATCCGCGCCCTTGGTAGCCCTATCCGTGGCGGTGAAGCGCAGCACACTGGCTGTATCCCATTTTATAAACTGTTCCAAACAGCGGTGAAATGTTGCTCACAAGGGGGCGTCCGTGGCGGTGCTGCGACCCTATTTTACCCATTATGGCATTTGGAAGTTGAGTCATTACTGGTACTCAAAAACAACCGCGGCGTCGAAGACAACCGTGTCCGTCATATGGACTACGGCGTACAATTAAACAAAACGATGTACACGCGCCTCATCAAAGGGCAAGACATCTCGCTATTTTCACCAAGTGACACGCCAGGCCTATATGATGCGTTCTTTGAAGACCAAGACAAATTCGAAGAGCTATATACCAAGTACGAAAATGATCCTAACATCCGTAGCCGTCAAATCCCAGCTGCTGATTTGTTCAGCCTAATGATGCAAGAGCGCGCCAGCACAGGTCGTATCTATATCCAAAACGTCGATCATTGCAACACCCATAGCCCATTTGACGCGGCCATTGCGCCGATTCGCCAGTCAAACCTATGTATGGAAATCGCGCTACCGACTAAGCCACTGGATAACATCAATGACGAAGAAGGCGAAATCGCCCTTTGTACGCTATCAGCGGTCAACTTGGGTAAGGTCGAAAACGTCAGCGATATCGAAGAGCCAGCTGAGCTAATCGTCCGTGCGCTTGACGCCCTGCTCGACTACCAAGACTATCCAGTTAAAGCCGCTCAAAACGGCAGCATGCGTCGCCGTACGCTTGGTGTGGGCGTAATCAACTATGCTTACTACTTGGCTAAGAATGGCGCACGCTACTCTGACGACAGCGCGCTTGGTCTGACCCATCAGACGTTTGAAGCGTTGCAATTTTATCTCTTAAAAGCCTCAAACAAATTGGCAAAAGAGCAAGGCGCTTGTCCTGCGTTCAATGAAACTACGTACTCACAAGGCATCTTGCCGATTGATACGTACAAAGCCGACTTGGATAAAATCTGCCAAGAGCCGCTACATCTCGATTGGGAAACGCTACGCGGCGAGATCACTGAGCACGGTCTACGCAACTCTACCCTAACCGCCTTGATGCCGTCTGAGACCTCTAGTCAGATCGCCAACGCGACCAACGGTATTGAGCCACCACGTGGTCTGGTCTCTATCAAAGCGTCAAAAGACGGCATCTTAAAGCAAGTCGTACCTGAGATTGCTACCCTAAAAGATCAGTACGAGCTACTATGGCAAATGCCAAACAATGATGGTTACCTAAAGCTGGTCGCTATCATGCAGAAGTTCGTCGATCAAAGTATCTCTGCCAACACTAACTACGATCCTGTTCGTTATGCAGGTGGCCGTGTACCGATGAAGATATTGCTAAAAGACTTGCTAAACGCTTATAAAATGGGTGTGAAGACGTTGTACTACCACAACACTCGTGATGGTGCGAACGATGCCCAAGCGGATATGGAAGATGATTGTGCTGGCGGGGCTTGTAAGATTTAAGCTCTGATGGATGGCGGGTTTGGCTTTTTAGTTAAGCTCGCTGTTTACTTATTGTAGTCTTAGCTATTTTATATCATCAGTAACAATATCAGAGACATATCAAATGAGCTTTCTATCTGATCAATCTTTAGAATTCGCCAGAGAACATATAGAAAAATATTATGATTCTGACTTCTTCCCGAAACTAGAAGAATATGAAGCTTTATGGCATTCATGGGACGAAGTAAAAAAAGAACTAATGTCTACTAGTATTAAAAGCATGTCTTTTAATAGTCCTACGACATCTACTTCGACCAAGCCTAAAGGTGGATTCCGTGTAGTTCAACAGCTAGACGCAATAGAAACTTTAATATATATAAGTTTAGCCTATACAGTGGCAGAAGCTATTGAGAATAAGAGAGTTCCAAAAGAATCTAAAGTAGCTTGTTCATATAGAATAGAAATTAAGAATGGTAGTTTTTTTTCGAATGGTAATGGATTTCAGGAATATATAGATAAATCTCAAAGTTTGGCTTCTGAGTTTGATTATGTTCTTTATACTGATATAACAGATTTTTATAATCAAATCTATCTCCATAGACTGTGTAACGCTATTTCTTATGCTGATCATACTTTAGAAAAAGTGGCTGAAGATGTTGAGTACTTTTTATCTACCTTGAATGGGAAAACTTCTCAAGGTATCCCCGTAGGCCCTGCTGCCAGTGTACTGATGGCTGAAGCCATTCTACTAGATATAGATGAATATCTAATTGGCCAAAATATTAAACATACAAGATATGTAGATGACTATAGAATATTCTCAAATAATAAAGAAAAACTCACCTCAGTATTAGAAAATTTAACGTTGTATCTTTACAAGAGCCATAGATTGACCATAGCTACTGATAAAACAGGTATTATGGGAAGTAAAGAATATATTAACAAAGTTATGTTCAATAGTTATGAAATTGAAAAGCAAGAAATTATAAGAAAAATTGAAGTATTCAATCCTTATTCTGAGCAGTTTGAAGAAATGGATAATCCGTTTCTAGACGAAAATCACTCTTTTGAAGAGCAAATCGACTTGGTTTCTCAAAGAATACTAGATAATGAGCATCTGGACTTAGGAATAGCTAGATACTTTATTAGAAAGTCAAAGAAACATAAAATAGAAAAATCAGCACAGGTTATCTTTGATAATTTCAATTTATTTCTACCTGTAGTGAATGATGTTTTCCTATATCTAGACAAAGTAAGTGATACTAACTTCATTGACAAGTGGAAAAATGAAATTATAGGATTATCAACTTCTTCATTTATGCAGCGAAATCTTGTAAAAACATGGTTCGAGTGGTACATATCTCGAAATATAGAAATTCTTAAGATACCGCAAATTGAGGTTTTTGTATTTGCAAACACCAGCATCAATTGTCAATCGAAAGCAGCTATAAAACTAAATAAGTTATCATGGATAAGAAATAAAAAGGACGAAATACAAAATTTTAATAATAAGGAAAAACTAGCTGTTATTAGAGCGGCACAAATCCTACCTAAAGATGAGAGAAAACACTGGCTAAGTTTTATACAGAAAAACTCATCTTCATCTATTGAGAAATGGGTAGCAAAATGGGTGAAAGACATTTGATAGATAATTTAAGTTGTAGGGTGCGCTCAGCACACCGATGATATAGAACTTATATTTAAAGGTGCGCGAGACGCACCCTACAAAATAAACTCAAATAGCAAGGTCGCTAAGAAAAAAGAAAGACGCCCTAACATGGTCATTTAGTCCTGAGCGAGGAAATAACGAAGCAATGCTTCGTCCGAGCGCAAGAGAATTTGCATTTTCGCAAATTCTGTAGCAACTATCCTGCTGATGATAATGGCGATTAAGCAGATACAAGCGGTAGGCGGGATTGGCTACTGTTATAATTAGAACACAGACAACATAAAAATGACGGAGGTCATAGACGTGCAATATACCGCAATCATAAAAGACGGTGGTTTGTTTATCCCAAACGTATTTTCAGACCTAAACGATGGTAGCTCACACATCGTACAAGTCGAGGTTGATATTGCAGAGGTGCGTCAGCAGTTAAGTGCAGATGAAGCACCAAAAGCAGCCATCACCAAAAAAAGCGTGGCAAAAGCAGCCAAAAAACCAGCATCAAAAGCGGCTAAAAAAGACACAAAAATAGCGGAAGAATCGGATGTGAGTACCCTACGCAAAAGCGCGCTCGATGAATTAGAAGCACTCGATGATAGTGAGCTGAGTGAGATTTTTAAAGCTTATATGAACGATGGACAAGAAGCGACACAGATATCTCTAGAGAACCTCTAAGCTAAAACGCTATAATCCAAAAATGTGTCATAGCATCAGATCAAAACCAGTCAAACCCATATAAATTAATAACCGTAACACTTATAAAGGCAGTCCCATGACTTACTCGATTTTTTCTCAAACGCCAAACAATGCGCTAAAAGAGCCGATGTTCTTTGGTCAGCCCGTCAACGTAGCGCGCTATGACCAACAAAAGCACCCAATCTTTGAGCAATTGATTGAAAAGCAGCTATCGTTTTTTTGGCGTCCAGAAGAAGTTGATGTGTCACGCGATCGTATCGACTTTAGCAATCTGTCCTCGCATGAGCAGCACATATTTTTGAGCAACCTCAAGTATCAGACCTTACTCGACTCTATCCAAGGTCGTAGTCCAAACGTGGTGCTACTGCCACTGGTGTCTATCCCTGAGCTTGAGACGTGGATTGAGACGTGGTCGTTCTCCGAGACCATTCACTCGCGCAGCTATACCCATATCATTCGCAATATCGTCAATGACCCAAATATTATCTTTGATGACATTATGCAAAATGAGCACATTTTGGAACGTGCGTCCGACATTGCCAAATACTATGATGAGCTGTACCGTAACTCGCAGCTATATAGCTTGTACGGTCCAGGTACGCATAATATCAATGGCGAGCAAGTCACCGTTGATTTGAAATCGCTCAAAAAACAGATGTACCTGTGCATCATGGCGGTCAACGTCTTAGAAGCCATTCGCTTTTATGTGTCGTTTGCCTGCTCGTTTGCCTTTGCTGAGCGCAAATTGATGGAAGGTAATGCCAAAATTATCAAGCTTATCGCTCGTGATGAGGCGCTACATCTAACTGGCACGCAGCACATGCTCAACTTAATGCGCAACGGCAAAGACGATCCTGAGATGGTCGAGATTGCAAGCGAGTGCTATGATGAAAGTGTAGAGATATTCCGTAAGGCGGCCGAGCAAGAAAAAGAATGGGCCAGCTATCTGTTTAAAGACGGCTCGATGATTGGCCTAAATAAAGACATCCTTTGTCAATATATCGAATATATTACTAATTTACGTATGGAAGCGGTTGGCTTGCCATCAGCGTTCCCAAACTCAAAGTCCAATCCAATTCCATGGATCAACACATGGTTGTCGTCTGATAACGTACAGGTTGCCCCGCAAGAGACAGAGATCAGCTCGTACTTAGTCGGGCAGATTGATTCGGATCTATCAGAAAGCGACTTTGATGACTTTGAGCTTTAAGATAGTTTTGAGCTTTAAATGACTTTGAGCTTAAAGGTAACTCTACGTCTTAAGGATAAAATACGTTCTAAATAGATGGATATAGTGTTAATAAAGTACTACTGGGATAGACTATGACTTGGGTAATGACCAGTAAAAAACAGTTTTATTTGCATGATGATGAAAGCTTGCTCGATGGGCTGCTGCGTACAGGGCACGAGGTCAATTATCAATGCCGTGAAGGTTATTGCGGTAGCTGCCGAGTCAAGCGTATAGCCAGCTCACATGTAGTTGACTATCCGTTTGCACCGCTTGCTATGATCGAAGAAGATGAAATCTTGCCTTGCTGTTGCCGTGTGCAAGGCGTCATTTATATCAATCATGAGCCTATCGTGAAGTAATCACTCGTTTATTAAAATAAAAGCACTCAACAAAAAGCGCGCTACCTTAGATAAGATAGCGCGCTTTTATATTAATAGCTATGTCTGTCTTGCTTATTGCGGCGCAGTGTCTTGCTCAAACAGTTTTAACAGCTCTTCACGCATACGGTTGCGTTCTTCTTCTGACATCATAGGCGCATCTGGATCATCATAGTAATGCTCTTCACCTTGAGCCCCTGTACCGCCTTGACCGTTTAATCTGTCATCGTGCAAGATTCTAGGTGTCTGAACTTCTACGACTTCTTGAACAGGACGCTCTTCGAGCATAATCTTAACTTGCTTATTTTGGCCATTGCGCAGTACTTGAGCGTTTAGCTCAGTCGTTGGTGCCTTACGCGCTACATACTGGATTAAAGTATTGGCATCCGTCATCTCGACACCATCGATGGTCAAAATAATATCACCGGTTCTTAGCCCACTTTTGGCAGCAGGACCTTGAGCGACGACATTTAAGACTTCTACCCCTGTCGAGGTCTCAAGGCGAGTTGGGTCACGTAGTTGTGATTGGATCTCGATACCTAGCCAGCCGCGACTGACTTTACCATCTTTAATAAGGGCATTCATAACCTGCTCAACGATAGCGGTTGGAATAGCAAAGCCAATCCCCATCGAGCCACCAGAGCGCGAAAAGATCACTGTATTGATACCGACCAGCTCACCACGAGCATCGACAAGTGCCCCGCCTGAATTACCTGGATTGATAGCGGCATCTGTCTGGATAAAGTCTTCAAACTTATTGACCCCAAGACCCGTACGACCAGTCGCTGAAATGATCCCTTGGGTGACAGTCTGACCGACACCAAACGGATTACCGATAGCTAATGCTAAATCACCAACGCGACTAGGTTTTTCACGAAAGCCAAGCGGCGTAAGCCCTGTCATATCGACTTTAATCACGGCCAAATCACTATCGGGATCGGTACCGATGACTTTGGCTCGACTTTTACGTCCGTCGTTGAAAGCCACTGTAATCTCATCCGCTTTTTCGATCACATGGGCATTGGTGACGATATAGCCATCCTCTGATACGATGACCCCAGAGCCGAGATTGGTCGGTCCCTGTCTTTGACCTTGTGGTCCGCCATTGAATTCAAAAAAGCGGCGCAAGACAGGATCATCCATGTAAGGATGTTCGGCCATCGTCTGGGTGGTATAAATATTGACCACTGACTGCGAGGCTCGAGCCACCGCGTTATGATAAGAAGCGATAGGTTCAGGTTTATCTGACGCAGGTGCTATGGCTTCTTGCTCAGCCGCTGTCGTTCTTGGTGGCTCCCATGTCGTCTCTGATGGTGTCTTCATACTCATAAACAACCAGACAAACGCTGCAACTATTATCAGCAATAAAACCCAAGGCAACCACTTCCATAGCGTTGCCTTGTTGTTGGTGTTCGGAGATGACGACATATATAAACCTCTATAAATTTAATCAAACAGTGTTAAATACGGTAGGATAATGACTAATCTATGCTTGCTATTTGTGTTTACTACCAGCTACCACAAAATCAGTCAAAAGCGTTTCATTCAGCAGGCTCACGTATGTAAATTATAACTGGCCATACCCTAAAATAGTAACGTATCGTGTACCATTTCAGTTATGGGGTTTATCTACTCATTTGCAACATCATGCTAAAATGTTTACTACAAAATTTATGTACTTCGATTATCTGATTAACTAAAACAACGACTTCTAAACTTACATGATAAGGACACCTAATGCCAGCCAAAGACCCATTAAACGACTCGTTAAATATAGCGATTACTGCCCAAGCGTTAACACAGTTTTGCGATGACTATTTATCTGCAAACGCCTTTAAAGACTATGCCCCAAATGGCTTGCAAGTAGATGGCGGGCAACCTATCAAACGTATTGTGACAGGCGTTACTGCTTGTGAAGCCTTGATCGATGCTGCTATCGAGGCAAAAGCCGACGCGATTATGGTACATCATGGCTACTTTTGGAAAGGTGAGCCTGAAACTATCACTGGTATGAAAGGTCGGCGCATTCGCAAATTGATGCAGCACGGTATCTCTATGATTGGCTATCATCTACCTCTTGATGCGCACCCTATCATCGGTAATAATGCCAAACTCGCTGAGATGCTAGGATTGACTATCACGGAAGCACTCTACCCTCATGAATCCCATCCTGTTGGCAATATCGCTATTTGTGAGCCGCAAAGTGCCAAAACCCTAATCCAAACGATTACTCAAGCACTAGGGCGCGTGCCTCTACATATTTCAAGTGATTTCTCACTAAGTGACTCTCTACCAAATGACTGTCGCTTAACAAACGAAGGTGAGACAAACCACACAAAACTGATCGAACGTATAGGCTTATGTACAGGCGGTGCGCAGGATATGATTGAGCAGGCCGCTATGATGGAATGTGATGCATATCTATCTGGTGAGATATCTGAACGTACCACACATAGCGCGCGCGAGCTTGGGATTGACTACTTTGCTTGTGGACATCATGCGACAGAACGCGGTGGTATTCAAGCGCTTGGAGAGTTGGTGGCTCAGCACTTTGGACTACCAGTGACATTTATCGATATCGATAATCCTGCTTAAACCTACACCATAGAGCTCTCTTAAAAGTAGAGCTTTCTTAAAAAATATTAATGTAGTACCGTTTAATTGTCGATAAAATAGACTTTATTCGTTTACATGAATATAATGGCTGTTTTTGACCGTCTATTACCAAATTGTTAAGTTTTATCACTCTTTAATTAACTTTACTTGAATAATGGCCTTATAAGCCATATAAAGTCAACTAACAAGAGAATGTTTTGTCATGAAACTTCCCATTTACTATGGCCTCCGGTTATAGCGCCAAGCTAATAAGTGATAATTTGTGTATTTACTATAAATTACGATTGATGCTTTTTTAGCGTGACGTTGCAATAGTTTTATAACTTAATTGTACGAGACAAGATAGCATTTACGTTATAAATAATTGATATCTCAAAGCTCATACGATTAATTATTAACATTGCTGGACAGCATAACATTGCCAATATAATCAATCATTTATGATTTATATTGTTTGATTTTATGGCAAGTTGTTATTTAATTTTTGTCTCAATAACTTACTCATGACCTTACCTATAGTCAATATAATGTTTTAAGCATATTTTCAGCCATTATTGATGAAGGGGACGTAACTGTCATTGTCCTTTGTCTTTATTTATGCCGTTTTAATTGGGTGATGTTATTTTTAACATGCTTAAGGCTGTGGCATACGGTTTATGATGCTGTTTTATAAACTCACTATTATATTGATTGGGATGTTGTAATGCTTATAACATTAAGATCCGTATTATTAACGATCTGAATTTACGAGCTGTATGACATCTAAGCTACCCTCGAAATGTCTACTTATTATTTACGTAAACATTAATATGATGGCAGCTTTGCGGTAAGCAGGATGGCTAACATCAGGAGACATCCATGCAGCGTATTACTTATCGTGTAAAAGTATCTGCGCAAGGTGCTAAACGCCGTATTTCTTATTTACTGCGTCCATCCAAGCGCTCACTTAGCACCAAAAGTAACATCGTTTCATCCGTTACCCCTACCAAGTTGACCCGTTTTGCCAAAACGAAAAAGATGGCACAAGTATCTAGTATTGCCCTTCTCTCTTTGCCTGCTGAAAGTCTCACCATGATGGACTCGGCAGTACCAACTTATGCGAAAGTGATGCTCGAGGAGACTCTCACGATCGCAGCTGTCCCAGGAGACAGCACTTATTTTGCGACCGATGGCTTTCAACACGGCTTTGGTTTTGACCTAGTACGTAGTTATGCTGATGAGCTTGGCGTTGAGATTGACTTAAAAGCTTATGCTAGCGAAGAGGCAGCATTAAGAGCGCTAAAATCAGGTGACGCTGATATGGCATTGACAACGGCGAGTACGCAGCTAAAAAGCCAGCTAGATTTGTCCTCTATTAATGTCAGTTGCGGTTATGATGCCAGCTTAACAAAAAATGGCTTACATCCTAAAGTTAGCTGGACATTTAACCAAGCGGATGATCCATTATCCCAAAAAGCCAGTTACTTCTTGTGTGATAGTATCAAGCTTGAAAACACCCAAAAGCTTGCTGCATTTTATAATCAAGACTTACTAAAAGATGCTTATAGCCAAGATCATTTTAAAAAGACATTGACAGAAAAGCTGCCTGATTACCAGTCTTCTTTTGAAGAACAAGCCCGCAATTATAATCATGATTGGGAGTTGCTAGTAGCGATGGGTTATCAAGAGTCGCATCTAGATGCCAATGCCGTATCACCGACAGGCGTACGCGGTTTGATGATGCTCACCAACAACACTGCAAAAGCAATGGGCGTCTCAGATCGTGTCGATCCTTATCAAAGCATCGGCGGCGGTGCTCGTTATTTAGAGCAGATGAAAGCTGACTTTGCTGATGTGCCAAAGACTGACCGTATCTGGTTTGCGCTTGCTGCTTATAACATGGGCCCCAATGCGGTCAAACGTATACAGCGCAAATTAAGTGATGCAGGTATCGATGATAAAAGCTGGGCGAACGTCTATACGTATTTGTCAGAAAACAGAGCTTCCAATAGTCGTTATGGACAGGCGATGCATTATGTAAGTAATATCAGAAGCTATCTTGAAACGATTAAAACTCGTATGGTTTAAGCAAATAAGCTTATAGAAAAACACAAAAAAGCTGCTCCTAAATAAGAGCAGCTTTTTTATTATTGCATTATATTAATCGTAAGCAATGACAGGTTAGCGATTAGGTACTGTCAGGCGTTGACCACGTTGTAGCATAGTATCTGCCGCGATATTGTTCATATCAGCAAGCTCTTGGGTTGAGACCCCATACTTACGAGCCAGTCCGATAAGACTATCACCAGAGCCAACCGTATATCGCACCGTAGCCTTAGGGACTTTGATGGTTTGGCCGCGCTGTAGCTGAGCATTGGTCGCCATATTATTGGTCGCTGCCAAATCCTCTACTGCAATACCAAAACGACGTGATAAAGCAATCAAACCATCGCCTGACTGTACTCTATAATTTTCAGTGTTGCCAAGCACTTTGCCACTACTGCTGGTTGCCGTACTTTGGCTACTAGAGCTGGTATTATTACTAGCAGCGCGGGCACTGCCACTGGCTGGAATAGTGATAGTACGACCACGTATTAAGTTTGAAGTCGTACTCAGACCATTGGCTGCTGCTAAGTCACTGATACCAATATTATAGCGACGGGCCACCCCTGTTAAGCTATCACCGGATTGTACTTTATAGCTTATGGGTTGATTGTTTAATTGGCGATTTACTTCTGCTTTTGATACAGGCACCTTAATTGTCTGCCCGCGTTGCAAGCGAGCTTTAGCATTAAAATTGCTATTCACTGCCGCGACCTCTTCTGCACTGACACCAATACTATTAGCAATACCAATTAGTGTCTCTCCTGACTTTACTGTATAGCGACTGGTAGAGACTGAGCTATTAGCACTGCTCGTATTTGTACTACTAGAATTGTTATTGGCAGAAAGATCGACACTATCAGGTACTTTGAGCGTTTGACCTACGTATAAAGAGTCTGTTGCCCGAATACCATTGAGACTGGCCAGCGTATTGGCTGCCATACCAAACTGACGCGCTAACGCAATGAGACCATCACCAGGTTTTACTCTGTAGTTTTTAGTCGCAGTGCTAGATTTACGAGCTTTAGTAGAGGGTGCAGCAGGCGTTGTGGCTGGAGCGGTAACTTTGCCTGGTATTAACCACAGTTTTTGACCTTTTAATAAATCAGAACGGCTACTCAAATTATTGTAAGTTGCTAGCTGTGTCACTGATAAGCCAAAGCGGTTTGCCGTACCGATAAGGGTGTCACCCGATTGTACAATGTAACTGTCTGGCTGGTCTTTGGTCTGTGTATTTGCACTACTCAATGGCTCAATGGGCTTGGCATCGTACAGATATAAAGTGCTACCAGATAGTAGCTTTGCCTTGGCATCGATCTGATTCCATTCAGTGATATCGCGCCAGCTTACGCCTGCACGACTGGCAATATTTGATAAGGTGTCACCGCGTTTTACGGTATAAGTCGTACGTTTACCTTGAGGTTTTGGCTTACTGACTGGCGTTTTTGCAAAGCTAAGTTTTTTATCTTCCCCACTGGCCTCCAAAATAGACTGCTGCGTCTGCACTGCTGACAGATTGATGTTGCCATCAGCATTGATAACGTCGGTTTCAGGCGTTTTGGCTCGAATCTGATTGGCGATGAAGTCGCGCTCTTCTTTACTAAGCGGAGGCTCTTGGACGATGGTATTGTTTTGGGTAATCTGTGCAGAAGTCGTCGGTAAGCTATTACTGCTTTGTAGCTCAGCATTAATCTTACTGATCTCTTTACTTGTAATAGGCGGTTCGGTGCGAGCTGTTGAACTACTATTATATCCAGAGCCACGAGACGATGTCGGGGAGATATAACTGGTTGTTTGCTGCGGCACGCTTGCACTAGCCGCGTAATCTGCCAAGCCGCTACCAGTAGAAGGTAATGACGAGCTAGTATACGGCTGACTGTTATAACTTGGCGCAGTAGTACTGCTTGAGCTGCTCGTATTGCTTGATGCAATGACATTACTTGTGCCATTACCTCTTAGCGATATAAGTTTGGCGTCAAGATTGGTACTAATATCATTGGGGATAATGATACGCTGTGGGCCTGAAGCATCAACACGTCCTGAGGTAAGAGCCGTGTTTAGTCTCTCTAGTTCATCATAGCTGACACCAGTCACTTGTGACACTTCAGCCAAACTGACACCATAGTTCACCGGCACACTACGAAAATGCTGACGGTTGGCAATAGCTGGTAGATACACGCCATACTGTTCAGGCTTAGCGACGATTTCGGCCACCGCCAAAAAGCGTGGTACATAGTTCATCGTTTCAGTAGGCAGTCTAAGTGACCAATAGTCAGTGGGCAGACCACGAGCGGCATTGGCATCGATGGCTTTTTGTACACGGCCAGGGCCTGCGTTATAGGCTGCTAATGCCAGCTCCCAACTACCGAATTGATTGTATAATGCTGTCAAAAAGTCATAGGCTGCACGTGTCGATTCAATCACATCACGGCGACCATCATAGGTACTACTTTGATTCAAACCATAAATCCGGCCAGTACTTGGAATAAACTGCCACAAACCTGCTGCCGCTGCACTACTGGTGCCACTCGGATCATAGGAGCTTTCAATTACTGGTAATAGAGCAAGCTCAGTTGGAATATTGCGACGCTCAGCTTCGCGTACTGTATGGTAAATATAACGACTGGCACGCGCAGTCAATCGGTTTAAATAATCTTGCCTGCTAGTAAACCAACTCTTTTGCCCTTCGATACGCTGGTTGTAAATAGGCTGACCACCGTTCATACGATAACCAGCTCTTAGACGATTCCACAGATCACCGTATTGCTGAATAGCCAGTTTGTTGTCTTCAACCATGGTCATATCAGTCGCTTCTAACAAGTCTGCCAACTCATCTAGGCTTTCTGCATCCAAAAATGCAGTTGAGTAGTCATCACTCGTACTTGGGCGAGCAGCTCCAGACTGTTTGGCTGGACGTTTATTCACGACAGACGAGCTATTGGTAGCACCGGTATTTTTTACCGCTGACGTATTGCTACATGCGCTGATAAGCAAGGTTGACACCGCAAGTGTCAATGGCAAGGCTATAAATGATTGGGTTTTTGATGACACAGTAGACATGATGATAGAAGATTCCTAGCGACGAGAAGTAATGAGGACAATCGACAGTATAATATACAATACAAGAGACAGACCATACTTCTATAGAAGATGATCTGCAAAATTTAAATTAATCAATCGTTACTTGAGAGACTGCACGTAACAGCACAGCGTTACCAGTCGATAAAGTAAGCGTGACTCTTGATGTAGTCACAAATGAGACTTTTTTGCCATCTTTTACCCAGCTTTCAACGGTTTTCACGTTGGCCTTTGCTTGTGAGCCAGTCGTAACGATATTATTGATACTAATATCATAATGATAATTTGAAGTTTGGTTCCAGCTGTCTTGTAATAGTTTTAAATACGCATCTTTATCAAGGCTGGTTGACTTGCCCTTTCTAGATAAGGAGATCAGTGCATCATCAGATACCAAACGCGCAACTTGATTGATGTTATTGTTATTGGCGGCTGATTTCATCGCAGTAGCATAGTTTTGTACCAAGTCTTCACTCATGGTGGCAGCTTGAGCAGTAACAGCAGCAGTACCAACCACCGCTGCTAACGTAGCGACGCTCGCACTTTTTATGAAGAGAGCTAATAGCCCTTTATTCCATAGTTGTTTCATTGCAATCCTTAAGGTAGTTTCTAATTATCCAATTATGTTGAGTGATTTATACTTTATTGATGGTATTTTTAGCCTATCACTAAATACTCACACCTATGTAACGCCATGTGTAATTATTGCATGCGTACCTACCTAGTATCCTACTGCTTGACCCTAATTTTCTTATCTATCCGCACCTTTATAGACCACTAACAATTTTTTATACATTCACTAGGATCTAGTATTGTCATCTGTAATCTCTTCATCGTCATTAAGCTTCATACCTAAGCGCTCCACACGCCTATCCATCATTTGACGTGCCAATGCCTGCATGTCTTCAACCCGATCTATTTCATCAACGATCTCAAGGCCTAATAGAGTCTCAAAGACATCTTCTAAAGTCACCAGACCTTTAACTTCGCCATACTCACCCACAGTAATAGCAATATGAATACGATTTTTTAGCATTAACTCTAATAAATCAAACAGCTTCATCTTTGAGAATACAAACGTAATTTCTCGTTCAAATTGGGTCAAGGGCTTATGCATTGCATGATTAACTTTCGCCAATAGCATGTCCGTCTTTAGGACAAAACCTGTGATGTTATCCAAATCTCCATCATAAATGGGCAACCGCGAAAACGTCAATTTTGGGCGATCGGCCAATACTTCAGCGACTGTTTTGTTCTGTTCAAACGCCAGCATCACTGAGCGCGGTGTCATAATATCTTCGACTTTGATAGCGCCAAAAGCGAGCAAGTTACGAATAATCCGCGACTCCAATGGATCAATCTGACCTGACTCCTCACCTATACTAGCAAGAGCAGCAAACTCACGTCGACTAAAGACATGGGTCTCTTTACTGCGCACCAGTAACTTTGTCAAACGCTCTGAAAACCAAATCAGAGGATAAAGGATAAGAATAATACCGCGTACAAAGTAAGCCACTATGCCACTTAGCTGACGCCAGTAGACAGTTCCTAATGTTTTTGGAATGATCTCAGATAAGAATAAAATCGCCAAAGTCATAATCGCAGAAAACAGACCAAACCATGCGCTGCCAAAGACAATGGTTGCTTGTGCACCAGCGCCAATCGAACCTAGCGTATGGGCGACCGTATTCAATGTCAAAATAGCTGCTAGCGATTGATCGATGTTGTCAATCTTTAAGCGTCTTAACATGTTTGCTTTGTTAGGATTGCTTTCTTCGACATCAGCGATATATGAAGGGGTCATACTGAGTAATGCGGACTCTGCTAAAGAGCAAATAAACGATACGCCAATAGCAATAGCAACAAAGAGTATTAATAGAGCGATACTGGTAGCTGTTGGTGCCGCTGACGCTGGGGTTTCAGCAGCTTGTGATAAAGCCGCCTGTGCTGGATGAGGTAAAATAGTGATTAATACAGTCATCAGTGCTGATAGACCAAATACTACCTTTGTGCTAGGACAATAATAATGCGTCGTCGGTGGAGGTTCGGCAGGCGCTTCTTTTTGATAAGCGCGTGGACGACATAGACGAGGTGTAGACGAAAAAATGGTGAACAAGTTAGGTAACCTAAACAAAGAAAAAGAATAAAAAAGGATAAAATACAATAAGCTTTATTGCTAGTAAATACAGTGACTACTTGCGTTCAACTCTTAATCAATAAAACTTAGCTGATAAAATAGCTCTATATAACAAGAACGATAAACCCGCTATTATCTGTACTGACAGACGCTATAGTCAATCATTTGATATTAGCACTGATGCTTATATTTAACAATTAAATGTCATGCTATATACCTGTCCAAAAAACAACCTACTCTTAATAAAAAACATAGATAGAAGACTGTACAAGCGACTTCCTTCTTGGTGGTGTTAGATTGACCTAACTTCAATATCTACTTACTTAATATATTTTAATATACCGCTGTTTTGTTTTAATAGATTAGTGCTTAAAAAGATTGTCGCGCTAGATATCGGCTGCTAGTATGCCAGTACATTAAGGAAAATACCCTCATCCCATGATTAACAGTTACCAAGATTGGG
The DNA here is from genome assembly GCF_947495825.1 of uncultured Psychrobacter sp. Lineage (GTDB taxonomy): Bacteria > Pseudomonadota > Gammaproteobacteria > Pseudomonadales > Moraxellaceae > Psychrobacter. The sequence goes on along the minus strand of NZ_CANMAH010000006.1, from coordinate 133,349 downwards.
ATTTTTTGTTACTATGCGTTTAATTTTATCGTTCCCTATGACTTATTGAGAGAAATTATGAGCTTATTTATTCAAGCTGCCCATGCTGCTGCTCCTGAAGCCGCAGGCGGCGCATCACTGTTTGGTCAGATTCTATTACCGGTAGCTTTTTTTGCGATTTTTTACTTTTTGGTCATTCGTCCTCAATCGAAGCGTACCAAAGAGCATCGTGCCATGGTAAATGCTTTGACTGTTGGCAGCGAAGTGATTTTCGCTGGTGGGCTTATGGGTCGTATCAAAAGCCTTGAAGGCGACTACGCTATTATCAGCTTAAACAGCAATACTGACATTAAAGTACAGCGAGCTTCTGTCATCTCAGTATTACCTGCAGGCACTATAGAAAGCGTATAAGTATTGATAATGGCTCGTCACGTTTAACGTTTATCATTATTGTATTGACTCATGCATCGATAAAAATGACCGTTGATATTTTACGGTCATTTTCTGCTACTAGACTACCAAATTAACGATATGTTTATTACTTGTTAGTTTTTAGGTTAACTTATTACCTCCTAGTTAGTCGGTTCACTGTAGCAAACTTACCTTTTGTCTGCGTATTACGACTCAAAATTTAGTCGTTCTATAATGCTTAGCGTTACGTTCTATTATCATAGCGGATGCTTGCAATGATAAATGATGCTCCCTGATTGTGGTCATTTTTCATTGCAAATGTAAATACTCCATCTGCCAACCTGTGGCCTGCATCGCCAGTATTTTATCAACTTAAAGAAGTGATTATGCAATATCCCGCTTGGAAGTACCTACTCATCGCCGTCGTACTGATCATCGCTGGTCTGTACGCTGCGCCCAACCTCTACCCTGATGAGCCTGCTGTACAGATTACCAGTGCTGCAGCAGGTACACAGCTATCTGAAGGTATTTTGACTCAGTCAGAGAGTCTGCTAGAAGAGGCTGGTATAAGCCATCATGACGGCACTTTTGAGGGCAACAGCGCACTGGTCCGCTTAGACAATCCAGACGCTCAGCTCAAAGCACAAGAAGTCCTCAAAAAGAACCTTAGTGACGATTATGTGGTAGCGCTCAACCTAGCACAGACAACGCCGCAGTGGCTTCGCGATATCGGTGCAAAACCGATGAAGCTTGGCTTAGACTTGCGCGGTGGGGTACGTTTCGTTCTAGAAGTTGATATGGAGAAAGCTTTAGAGCAACGTTTGACAAGTGCCAGTCGCGATGTACGCCGTGAGCTACGTGCACAGCGTGTTGCAGTTAAAGGTATTAAGACTGAGTCACAAGGTATTGTATTGCATTTCGCTGATACAGATGCTCGTAACCGTGCACAAAATATTCTGCAAGGTTCGATGGGCAACAACTTCAACTTACAGTCCTCTATTGATGAGCAAGGTCCTGCGCTCATCATGGCTTATAATGATGCGACATTGGATGAAATTAACAGCTATGCCGTCAACCAAAACCTAACCACCCTGCGCAATCGTATTGCTGAGCTTGGCGTGACCGAAGCCTTAGTACAGTCTCAGGGTGCTAGCCGTATCGTCGTCGAATTACCTGGCGTACAAGATACCGCTGAAGCCAAACGTGTGCTTGGCCGTACTGCAAACCTTGAGTTCCGTCTGGTTGCCAAAGACAGCGAAAACTTCATGGGCGGTATTCCTCCTGCTGGTACTGAAGCTTTCCCGTTTGGAACCCTTGATGGTCCGCCTGTATTGTTAGAGCGTCAAGCTATCGTTACTGGTGATAAAGTTACCAATGCTCAGACCAGTCTTGATGAAAGCGGTCGCCCTGAGGTCAATATTACCTTGGACAGCGCTGGCGGTAAGCTTATGCAAAATGCGACCCGTACCGCTGTTGGCGATCAAATGGCGGTATTGTTTATCGAAAATAAACAAAGAATCGCATATGAAGAAGATCCGGCTACAGGCGAGTCTGTTGAAGTACGTACCCCTTATTCTGAAACCAAGGTCATTAACCGCGCTAATATCCAAGCAGTATTAGGTTCATCGTTCCGTATTACCGGATTAGATAGCAATGCTGAAGCGGCTGAGCTTGCTCTACTATTACGCTCGGGCGCACTTGCAGCTCCGATGTATTTCGTCGAAGAACGAACCATTGGGCCTTCATTAGGTCAAGAGAACATTGCTAAAGGTCTGTTTTCAACTCAGATCGGTTACCTATTAGTCTTTGTCTTTATGATTATCTTTTATCGCCTGTTTGGGGTCATTGCCAATGTAGCACTGGCAGTCAACGTCATCATTATTGTTGCGATTATGTCGATCTTAGGCTCATCACTTACCTTACCTGGTATCGCTGGTGTGGTTTTGACCATCGGTATGGCAGTAGATGCCAACGTGCTAATTTTTGAGCGTATACGAGAAGAACTGGCAAACGGGGTGCGGCCAAAATCTGCAATCGTGGCAGGCTTTGATCGTGCTTTTAGTAGTATTTTTGATGCAAATATCACCACGTTATTGGTTGCATTTATTTTATTTGCGATTGGTACTGGTCCGATTAAAGGCTTTGCAATTACCTTAGCGATCGGTATTGTCAGCTCGCTATTTACCGCAATTTTGGTGACACGCGCACTAGTACAAATTGCTTATGGTAAGCGTAAATCTATCAAACGTTTGAGTATCGGCTAGGAGAATAACATGGCGATTGAACAAAATAACAATCCTGAAAATAACACGCCGACGTCTAGCAGCTCAGGCGGTGCAGGTAACAGTCCTAATGACAACCAAAAACGTCGCCGCCGTAGTAAGCCGCGCCGTGATGGTAAAGGCAGCAACGCCAAAGCCAATAACCCTACAACAGCAAAAACTGGTAAAGGCAAATCTCGCCGAAACAACCAAAGTTCAAAGAATGAGCAAGCAGTAACGACTCAAGCATCTAATGCTGCTATCGATAACGATCATAACCAAATTATTGATAGCGCTGCTGATGACGCTGCTGCTAAAGAAGGCGGTATCAAGGCAGTTGGTAATCAGCGTATTATTCCGTTTATGAAGATAGAAAAGCCTATGGCAATTTTATCTTTATTTATGGTCATTGCTAGTGTTATTGCGATCGCTGTTAATGGTCTTAATCTTGGTTTGGACTTTACAGGCGGGGTTTCAGCAGATGTACGTTATGAGCAGCCCGCTGAGCAAGTTGAAGTTGTACAAGCATTGGCGGATAATGGTTTCGATGATGCTATCGTACAGTATCTAGGCACCCGCCAAGAGCTGCTCGTACGATTGCCACCACAATCTGATAACATTGATGGTCTGAGTGCTAGCCTAACTCAAGCTTTAGCCTTACCTAATAACCCCGCTGACATTAGTAACGTCAACATTATCGGCAGTCAAGTCGGTAACGAGGTTTATCTAAATTCAGTCATGGCGTTAGGACTAGCACTAGTATGTATGCTAGGTTATGTCGCTCTACGTTTTCAGTTTAAGCTGTCACTTGGCGCGGTCATGTCATTATTTCATGATGCTATCGTCACCATCGGTGTCTTTGCATTGTTTGGCTTCCCTTTTGACTTAACCGTATTGGCAGCCATATTAGCATTGATCGGTTATTCGCTAAACGATACCATTGTCGTCTATGACCGCATACGTGAAAACTTCCGCCGTGTTCGCGGTATTAGTCCTAGTCAGACGGTTGATTTATCATTAACTGAAACACTGCGCCGTACTATTATGACTATTTCCACAGTATTATTAGTGGTCTTGGCCATGATGTTCTTAGGCGGTGATGGGTTGTATTGGTTCTCAGTAGCACTGTTTATTGGTCTGCTTGCTGGTACTTATTCATCAACCTATATTGCAAGCTCTATTCCTCTTAGAATGGGTCTATCACGCGATGATTTCGTGGTAAAAGTGAAGCCTGAGTTTGAAGAAGAGATTGTGACTTTTAATGACCCAAAGATGTTTGAACAAGATTAATATTAAACGCCTATTTGGATCATATTGGTTTTAATAGTACTGTTTAGTAGTAGCACATACTAAGATACAACTAAAGAATCGAGTAAAAGCACCTAACCGTTAGGTGCTTTTATCTTTGTATGACCATCCAATATATTTAATAGCAAAAGCTCATCCCGCAGCCATGTAGTAAACGGGCGGGTATTATCTGTGTTTATGCAGAAGTGATCCTCTTATGCCAACGACTACCTCACCAAAAGCCATGCCGCCCATTGATACACGCTACAGGCGTATTGTCGCGATTGCCGTTCCAGTCTTACTGGCCAATCTGGCTATGCCACTACAAAGTGTGATTGATACCGCTATAGTCGGCAACATGAATGATGCAGCGAAGCTTGCAGGTATGGGGCTGGCAATACAGCTTTTGTCCTTGTTACTCGTTAGCTTTAACTTTTTGCAATATGCGTCTTCTGGTTTGTCTGCACAAGCTTTGGGGCAGCTTGCAGATCGCAATGATTCTGCTAATCTGCAACATAAGCTGTCACCACTACTGTCGATTTTACAGCGCGCGCTATTATTGGCCATTATCATTGGTCTTCTACTACTACTAGCAAAGCCTTGGCTGATTGATTTTGGCTTGCAGGCGTTGTCAGCTAATCCTGATAGTGGCGCTGCTGCAAAAGTTTATTTGGATGTGCGTTTTTGGGGCGTTGTGGCTGAGCTGATGAACTTTGCTTTTATCGGCTGGTTTGCAGGTCAAGGTAAAACTCGTTATATGCTTTATCAGCAAGGTTTTATTGCCGTATTTAACATTATTTTGACGCTGTTTTTTGTTTACGGTATGCAGCTGGGAATAGCAGGCGTTGCATTAGGCACTACCATCGCGTTTTGGTCAGGGGTGGTATTGGCATTGTGGCTTAGTCGCCGAAATCTGCAATTGTCTTGGTCTATTTTCTTTCAAGTTAATCCACAGCATTTTACTAAAGAAAAAATGCTTAGGCTATTTTCTTTGAATAAAGATATTTTTATTCGCACACTTATCCTAACATTGAGCTTTGCGTGGATTACTCGCTTATCTGCTCAAAGCGGCGATCTGGTATTGGCCGCCAACGCCATTTTATTGCAAGTATTGAGCATTTCAGCCTTTGCACTTGATGGCGTAGCAGTATCAGCTGAAACTTTGAGTGGACAAGCAGCGGGACGTCGCGATTGGGTGCGTTTTCGTCTTATTGTCAAGCGTACAGGCGTCGTCAGCTATACTCTTGCTCTACTATTAAGTTCGATTTGGTGGCTTGTTATGCCAATTTATTTAGATTTGATGACCAATATTGAGACGGTTTTTACCTTAACCAATAGCTATCAAGGCTATGCAATACTGCTACCACTCGTTGGTGTGGGGGCTTATTGGCTTGATGGTATATTTTTTGGTTTGACAGCAGGCCATATTATTCGCAATGCTGCATTAATATTGGCTATCATTTTCTTTCCCCTTAGCTGGCTACTATATCAGCAGTGGGATATGACTGGTATTTGGCTTAGTGTTTGGAGCTTATTATTGTTACGTATGCTTATTCTTAGCGGTTTTTTGTATCATGCGCATAGAACCGGCAGTTATGAAGAATTACAGCCAATTTAATGAACAATTAAATACATGTTTATCGATATTATTGATGCATATAGCAAAAACCACTGTTTATAAGTCATTATGTCTATAAAACGACCTCTTTACCAACTAGTTAAGTTTGACGATCTTAGGATATCTTGTGAATACTTATTCTGAACAACAGCGAAACTCCACCTATCAATGGGCTGAAGGCTTCAAAAAAAGCATTCCTGTCGCCATGGGCTATCTACCTGCAGGTATTGCTTTTGGGGTCTTGGCACAGGTGGCTGGTGTGCCTATATGGGCGACGATTATGCTAAGTGTCGTACTATATGCAGGGGCAGCTCAATACGCTTGTCTACCCATGCTCAGCGCCGGCTTGCCGATAGGTAATATTGCGACAAATATCGCAGCCATTAACCTGCGTCATGTATTTTATGGGATGCCGTTATTGCAGTCTTTACCCAAAAATAAAATAGCCAAAACCTACTGTTTGTTTGCTTTAACGGACGAAACATTTTCGGTGATGACCAGCCTGCCCAATGAGTCGAGACAGGCGCTGATACTGCCTATTAGTCTATTTAACCAAAGTTGGTGGGTGTTAGCAGGCGCTATTGGAGTGATGATCGGCAGCACTCTTAGTGACTTGGTGCCGCATTTGGACTTTGCGTTGGTTTGTCTGTTTGCAATTTTGGCTTACGAGCAGTTTCAAAGTATTAAACGTTACTTCCCTATTGGGATTGCGATCGTTGCTTTGGCTATTGCCTCATTGTTTACCAGTAATTGGTTACTGTTGGTAGCCATTACCATTTGTATGCTTATGATTTTGGGACGTGGTTTTTGGATACAGAATAAAGTGACAGGAGAGAACGATGAATAGTAGCTATTTGATTGCAGCCACTTTCGCGATGGCTGGAGTTACCTTTATTACTCGCGCTATTCCAGCATTGATACCCAAAAAGCTTCTTGATACTCCTTGGCTACATCGCCTTAACGAGAGCTTGCCGCTATCTGTCATGGTCTTATTGATTCTCACCAGTCTCTCCTATCAAGACATATCTGCCAGTACTGGGCTAAATAGCGCCGAGGTACAGTTATTACTTGCTCAAATTGGCGCATTGCTATTGGTATTAATGGTTTATCACATCAGTCGTCAGTTATTAATAAGCATGGTTGTGGGTATTACAGCGATTAATGGCCTACTTTGGTTGTTAAATAACGTTCTAAGTTGATAGTCTTTATTAGCTGGCAGGTCTTACTCAATAATAATTAAATAAAAACAATAAAAGGCTGGATTCTTAATCGAATCCAGCCTTTTATTTTATATCATTACTTTTATATAATCACCTTTAAGTCATACTATAGTTAACTCGCTATAAAAACGATACAGCGAGGCTGGTATAATTTTTTTGCAGCTTCTGTCAGCGTAGACACAGCAAGCAAGAAAAATTTATACCAGTGGCGCATTACGTTACAACGTATCGGTTTTATTCGGTATCGACTATACTGACTAAAAATGATTATTTAAGACTCTTCGACACCCATCATATCAACAGGCGTATCCGCGACGATTTGTACGCCTTTTTTGCCAGTTTTAGCGGTTTCACTACGCTGTTCTTGTAAATGGTCAAGATAAGCTTCATTGATTTGTCCAGTGATATAGCAGCCATTAAATACTGCACAATCAAAGCCTTCAACGCGGCTATGCTTCGTATCTTTTACCGCGTCGATAAGATCATCTAAATCTTGGAAAATCAGACGATCAGCACCGATGATTTTACGTACTTCTTCTACGCTATGTCCTGAAGCGATAAGCTCACTACGTACCGGCATATCAATGCCATATACGTTAGGATATTTTACCGGTGGCGCCGCACTGGCAAAAAACACTTTTTTCGCCCCCGCATCACGTGCCATTTGAATAATCTCATGACAGGTAGTACCGCGGACAATAGAGTCATCAACCAACAAGACATTTTTGCCTTTAAACTCTAACGGCACGGCACTGAGCTTTTGACGGACCGATTTTTTGCGCTGCTGTTGACCTGGCATAATAAAGGTACGACCGATATAACGGTTTTTCATAAACCCTTCACGGTATTTAATATTCATCTTAAGTGCCAGCTCCATCGCTGAAGTACGCGACGTATCAGGGATGGGAATCACAACATCGATGTCGTGGTCATCACCCCACTCATCGAGGATTTTTTGTCCCAGCTTTTCGCCCATACGAAGACGCGATTTGTAGACAGAGATATTGTCCATAATAGAATCTGGACGCGCAAAATAGACATACTCAAAGATACAAGGCGTGTACTCTTTTTGCTCTACGCATTGATATGTATGTAGATTATGATCCAAATCAATAAAGATGGCCTCACCAGGTTTGACATCACGAATAATAGTAAAGCCGCAACCAGTTAGCGCCACTGACTCAGAAGCAACCATGTACTCTGTACCGCCATTGGCAGCCAAACGTTCACCAAAGATTAATGGGCGAATGCCATTTGGGTCACGAAACGCTAATAAGCCATGACCAGTAATCATCGCTACTACGCCATAAGCGCCTTCACAGCGAGCATAGACCGCTTTTACCGCTTCAAAAATATCGTCAGACGTTGGATGAGTCTTACCTAGATTTTGCATCTCATGAGCAAGAACGTTTAATAGAACTTCAGAGTCTGAGTCAGTGTTTAAATGACGACGATCTTCTTGATATAACGATTTAGCTAAGCTCTCAGCATTGGTCAAATTGCCATTGTGAGCCAAAGTTATGCCATAAGGCGAGTTCACATAAAATGGCTGTGCCTCTGCACTACTTGAGGTGCCTGCAGTGGGATAACGAACATGACCAATACCAAACTTACCCACCAGTCTTATCATATGACGGTTCATAAAGACATCACGAACCATACCGTTTTCTTTACGCAGATATAGGCGCCCATCTTGCAAGGTCACAATACCTGCCGCATCTTGACCACGATGTTGCAACATAGTTAAGGCATCATAAAGAATTTGGTTGACCGGCTCATGAGCTGCAACCCCAACGACTCCACACATATTTATGTCCTATTTAAAACCACATATTAGTAACGCAATAACGGTAAGCTTAATAGCGATGTTACCTATAAGCTAACCGAGGATTTGATGATATCTAGTTAACGATACTTGTTCGTTATTAACGTCATGTTCACGCTAAGATTTGATGAATATAAGAATGAATACACTGTATATAATGGCATATAAATTATGATATTTAGCTTAAACTTTATCAACCATAACAATTTATATTATAAACATCATGAATGCTAAATGATGTTAAATGCCAATTTATCAAGGCTATATACTATGTTATGTTTTACACGGTATGTTTGACTATATTACTTGATATTAACCATAGTTGTTGATAGTTATTAATAGTTATGACTGATTAATCTGCTCCCACGCACTGCCTAATACATCGGATGCAAGCGTTTTTGCCATTGGCGCATAAGGAAGTAGCTCAGGAGCCAGCACAGAAGTTTGCCACTGCGGAAGCTGCACTAATAACGGCGCACTGACACTAAGAACGACTAAAACCACAAGAACGTTTTTGGCCGCCCCCAATACACCGCCTGCCATTTTATCTACCACACCCAAGCGTAAAGTTTTAAGTACTCCTGAAAATACAAACGCTACTAGATGTATCGCAGCTAACACTACGATTACTATGAGCAAAAAAGCCATCGCCATTTGTAATACAGAGCTTTGGGTCAACCCTGATAGCTGCGGCGCAACAGGGCCAGCCAAACGAGTCGCAATAATCAAAGCGATGAACCAGCCGACTAAGCCGACAGCTGTCTTGACAAGTCCTATCTGAAAACCGCGCCATAAGCCAATAAGGACAACAATGGCAATAACGATATCTAGACCACTCATATTTACCGCCTTATGACTTTATAAAACCGATTTAACTAAATCTCTTGGGCATCATAGTAGCCGCCAATGGCCTGAATACAAGACTGCACCAAGCCTGGACCGCGATAGATAAGACCTGTATAAAGCTGAACCATATCTGCCCCAGCCTTGATCTTTTTGACAGCCTTTTCACCGCTATCAATGCCACCGACGCCTATAATAGTCACTTTACCATCTAGCTGATCTGAGAACTGTTGCAAAATCTGAGTACTAATATGACTGACTGGACGACCAGATAGACCGCCTGCTTGATCGCCATCTGTAAGATCCTCAACCCCTACTCGGCTTAAGGTTGTATTGGTCGCAATCAAACCATCAATTTCAAAATCCAATAATTGCTGCGAGATATAATCAACTTGTAGTGGATCTAAATCAGGAGCGACCTTTAATACCAACGGCACATAGAACCCGTATTCTGTCGCCAGCTGGCTATGACGGTTTTTAATCACGTCTAACAGCTGTGTCAATGCCTCACCGCTTTGTAAGTCACGCAAATTCTTTGTATTGGGTGATGAGATATTGACTGTAATGTATGAGGCATGAGGATAGACACGCTCTAGGCAATAAATATAATCATCAGCAGCATGCTCGACAGGTGTACTGGCATTTTTACCAATATTGATACCGATATTACCTTTATATTTACAGCGTTTGACATTTTCAATCAGATAATCGACACCCAGATTATTAAAACCCATACGATTAATAATAGCGTCTGCTTGTCTTATTCTAAACAAACGCGGCTTATCGTTCCCAGCTTGTGGCTTTGGTGTGACCGTACCTACCTCAATAAAGCCAAAACCAAGCTCAGCCAATGCGTCGATATAATCGGCATTTTTATCCAATCCTGCAGCCAGTCCAACTGGGTTAGAAAACTGCAAACCCATACAATCGGTTGGTTGCATAGACTGACCATAGACCAATCCCAAAGCGCGCGCCTTATGAGCTTTAGCCAATAAAGATAGAGTCATATCATGAGCGTGTTCAGGATCCATCTTAAACAAAAAAGGGCGAAGCAAGGCATAAGACATAATAACGATAAACCCGGTCTGGATAAAAATAATGAATGGGACAACACGAATGAAAAATTGAGTGTCATAAAACGCTGCGATTATATCAGCTTAATAATAATAAGACCAAAGTTTCATTCCTAATATCAACGACTGCACCTAAGTATTAGCTGCGCTTTAATGCACATAAACAGACGCATTGGTAGTTAACTAACTTACGGTACAGGACGACTGTCGGTAAGCGCAATCCAGCCTCTGATAATACGGTATAGATGCCAGATAAAGGTAAAGAGCATTATCAACACCCCAAACCCAGCCAACAAAAATGAACCGATAGCTATATTACCGCTATCAGCCAACATACTAACGCCAAAACCACCGAGCGCAAACGTTATAATAATCGTTCCTATAACGAAAAAAATAATACTGTACCAAAAAGTTTTAATCTGCCAGTCAAAGTGCGTCGCAAGCCAAGTACCCTCAGCATCACGACGTTTGCCATAGTTCATCATGATTGGCACAATCCATAATAATCCTGCCGTAAAATAGCTGATCACGTAGAGCAGATAAGTAATGTGGTTGTAGGTGGTTAATGAGCGCTGCTCTTTTTGAGTCAACAGTGGTCTCTCTTGCTGCATAAGTCTGTGTGTCGTTTGTGAGTCAATAAAAGGTTCGGTAGTCTGCGTTCTTGTATATGAATGCTTATCGGAATTATTGTTAGAAGACTGGTTCATAATTTCTATCCATAACTGACAGTAGCCATTAAGTACTCAATTGTGGCAAATAGCGCCGCTTTCAAGATAAAACCATCACTTCCTTATAGTTTGACCTATATCAGAGGTTAAACATGGATAGATATAAAAAAATTTTGAGACAAATTTTGAAAATAGATTTTATTAAGAGATGATAGTTGCTTGTACTTGCACTTGCTTGGTCGCCAAGTCCTGCTGCATCGACAGCTTTGTAAACTGCCAGCCTTGTTGCTCAAGCTTACCAAGTGCAGCACTGACAGTCGCTTGACTCGGATGACTAAAGCTTAATTGCACCCCTGCACCATTGGCCACCACTTGCGCATTATCAATACCTGAGCTGTTTAACGCAGTATTCACACGGCTTGCTGGTGGCACCGCATCAGCACCGTCTTGATTACTGGTAGCATTTAATGCATTAGGATCGATATTACCTGCCTGCGAGCGTAGCCAAAAATAATCATTGACCTGCTCTTGGTAATCAGACTTACTCTCTTTGGCAGTTTGATGGACGCTATAACCGCCATAACCACCGATAAATAACAATAAAAACACCAGCAAAACAGCCAATGCCATCTGATCACGAGAAGAGAGCGCTTGCCAGCGTGACCATAGCGCATTTTGGTAGTTGTTCACACGTGCTGACAAGGCTTTGGTTGCTAACGGGTTTTGGGTAGTGCGGCGCTGTAATAGTTTCATCACTTGACCTTGATGGATGGTATAAAATTTACAAACTAAAAATTAAGATTGAGCCACGTTATCTACAGCCGCAGGATCATCTTCAACATCGACGGTTATCTGCCCACTAAACTGCCCTTGCTCATTGCTATTGACCCGCTCTAGACTTGCTTGAATACCTTGCGCAGTCAGTGTACTGGCGAATTTATCAAGACTTCCCCGGTCTGGCGCTATTAAGGTAAAGCTTAAAGCAGATGGCTCCATAACCAGCGACTGTGCATGTAACGAAGACTGCTTAATAAGCGGTGATATTCGACCGAGTACTGCTAGGTGCGATGCTGACTCTTGACTATCGCTACGCAGTTTTGGTTGCATTTGTACCTGCAGCTTAGTGCGATTGGTATTGAGTATCTCATCTGGAAACCATGACTGATACTGCTCTGCAGTTGCCCTCTGCGTAGCATCTGCAGCAAGGTTATAACGATAAATTTGTAAGCCATCAGTTGCCATTTGCAACACCAATGCTGACAATGCGACCATCATCGCCACTCGTAAGTAGGGTGAGAGCTTCGTCTCTGAAGATTTAACAAAAAAGTTAAGCGCGTGACGTTCTGGTATCTCTATTGGTATAGGGACTATAGATAAAGGCGTTGATAATATCTGCTGTTCTGCCAGCAAAGTAGCTGTTTCTGTCGCGATACTTGTTTCTGTTGTAGAGTCTGATATAAGGCCTGACTCTAAGTTAGTCTTTTGCAAGTTGCTGCTATCATCTGCCAAGTCATCAAATGAATCAATTGGAGCGCTGATAGACGCTGGATCAATCGATTGTATCGAAGGCAATATACAAACTTCACTTAAATGCGGTAAGCGCTCAAAAATAAGCGGTAAGTAATTTACTGCCAAGCCCTGATATTGTGACTGTCGTAATAAGGCAGTATATTGATCTTGATATAAGGTTACTTGCTGAGCAGCGCCTTCTTCAGGAATAGGCAACAGTAAAAAGTCTGGCAGTAGTGCATTGATGCTTAGGCCGACCAAAGATGCACTTTGTTGCCATGCTTCTATGTCGTTTTCAGCCAACGCATAAAGATAATGCGCATGAGTATCGCCGATCTGCCTGACTGCCAATTGCTCAACTGGCGCTAAAGAGGTCTCTTCAAATAAATACTGTTTACCTGTGTTGCCAAGCTGCTTGAGCTGAGCTGCATTTAGCTTTGTGTCGACTTGCAACAAATGGCTGGAGGGAAAATAAAGACAAAGTGATGTAGAGCTGTTTCTGCTATTGCCATATATATCATACAGCTGTTGCCAGCCGCTTACAGACTGCCACTCTTTTGTGTTAGCATGCCAAACTGCTAACGGACTATGCTGCGATCTTATCCAAACATGTAACACCAAGCGTGTCCTTACTTAACTTATGAGATAAATTATTAAAATAAAACCAACCATCAAATATTTTGGTATTTAATCATGGTTGCCAGTTAAGTCAAAGCCTAGTATTGACTTACGCATGTATAATATTAACGCGGCTGCTGCGGCACAAAACGGTCTATCTCGTTTGCCATACCCGTCATGACAAATTCCATCTCAAAGACACGTGCTTCAGCCAAAGCAAATGATTCAGGACTATCGCCTGTTAGTAAACCGGCAAGATAAGCAACGATAGACATATGACAAACCACTACCAAACACTCGGCTTCAATCTTTGCAATATCTGCCAATGCCATGTGAGCATCATCGGATGGTGTAATATTGTCTTGTACTATACACGGTACTGTAGGAGCGCGCGATTGTAGGGCGGACAACGTTTGCTGCGCGCGTTTATAAGGACTCACTACAAAGTGGTCTGGCGCATAATTTTCAATAATATATTCAGCCGTTTGTGCTGCTTGCTGTTGACCATAGTCAGTCAACTGCCGTGCACTATCTGGCCGAGTCTCATCTTCTGCTTGTCCATGACGCATTAATATAATCTTCATAATACCCCTTTATTACTACTTAATACATAACTTTTAGCAAACTTATTTTTTGTCTTTGTCGGTATCTTCTTCATCAAAATTGTCATTTTTATCAGTGTTTTGCGCGGTTTTGTGGTGAACCGAGTCATTAGTGTCAGAACTGTTGTCAGAGTTATCACTATCGTCTTGAGGGTTGTTTGCCGCCGCCTGCATCTGTGCAGTAAGCGCAGCATTACTATAATCGTGTGGCATGACAAACTCGACATCGCTACGAAACCCTGCTTCCATCAAGTGCAGTGCTACGCCAAGCGCTGCCTTATCTTCATAAATAACAGCGTATAGAGCGTGGGTAATCGGCATATAAATACCGTCTTTAGATGCCTTTTCATGCACTTGCTGAATCGTATTGACTCCTTCGGCAGTCTGCCCCAGCTTTTTGACGGCTGCATCAATATTCATACCGCGACCAAGCATATTACCAATTTGATAGTTACGGCTAAGCTCTGAGCTACAGGTAGCATACAGATCCCCAACGCCTGACAAGCCTAAGAACGTCAAAGGGTTGGCGCCAGCTTCTACCCCAAAACGACTCATCTCAGCCAACGCTCGGGTTAGTAGCATGGCTTTGGTATTTTCGCCTACATCATATGCAGCAGCCATACCCATAGCAATGGCATAAATGTTTTTGAGCGCTCCGCCAAGCTCTACCCCGCGTATGTCATCACTGGCAAATACTCGAAAAAACGCGCTATGTAGTGCAGCTTGCACTGCATGACGCAAAGGCTCAGAATGACTGGCTATTACTGTCGCTGAGGGCATGTTTTTCATAATCTCAATAGCGAGATTTGGCCCTGACATAACACCGAAGTTTACTTCTGGCAGCTCCTCTTTGATGATGTCACTCATCAGCGCAAAGGTGTCTTTTTCCATGCCCTTAGTGAGAGACACAACCGACTGTCCCGTAATAAATGGGGCGATACTCTTAAGTGTCTCACGAAATGCCATGCTTGGTACTGCAAGAAAAATAATGTCTTTGTCTTTGACGGCAGACTCTAAATCGTGACTGTATTTAAGGCTTTCATCTAGCTTATAACCGGACAGATATTTTTTGTTCATCTGCGATTTAGCCATAGATTTAACCGTACGCTTGTTACGAACCCAAAGGGTGGTATCACAGCCATTGCGTGCTGCCAAATTTGCCATCGCTGTACCAAAGCTACCACCGCCCAAAAACGCCAAACGCAGCTGGTCTGGATTATCACGTACTTGTCCCATGTTTTTGGCGACATCTGCTTCAACCGCACTAGGATTAAGCTTTCTTCGACCAAGTCCTGATTTAGTCGCGCGCTCAATAATACCTGCCAGCAAACCACTAGATTTTTCAGTATTAACCTGATCCGAACTTCTATCATCTGTCTTTTGTTTAGAAGCGTTTTTATCGACAGCTTCTTTATTTGGCTTTTTGTTAGATGAATTGTTTTCAGTAGAGCTTGTCATATCTAATTATCCGTGTTGACTGCTTATATCATTGAGGCAGATTACACTGTCTGCATAAAAAGGTATAGCGTTATATGATGCTTTAGTTTTTGTACATCACCACACCAGCTATGATTGAATCTAATAAATGACGCTTATGATTCAAAGCGTACTAACGGTTCGATATCAATAGGTTTGCGTTTTGGCTCATCCTTAGGACTGGTGCCAGTATAAACAAAAGCGGTGACATAATCATCTGGACCGACATCGAAATACGCTTTTACTGCAGGCTCGTTACACAGTAACCCAGTGCGCCATACAGTACTATAGCCTTGCGCTTTTAGAGCCAAAATCAAATTTTGCACAGCAGCCCCTGTGCTTAACATTTGCTCAAAAGGTGGGACTTTTTTGTGTGCTTGCATTTGAGTCACGACGGTAATGATAAGGGGTGCTCGCAATGGCATGTTGCGGGTTTTCTTGATGGTCTTTTCGGTCAATTCTTCACCATCTTGCACCGCCTTTGCTTGTGCAGCTTCAAGAAGGGCAAGGCCTAGCTCATGACGAGCATCGCCTTCGGTCACAATAAAGCGCCATGGGCGAAGCTTTTTATGATCAGGCGCTGTTGCAGCGCATTCGATAGCCTGTTGGATTTGAGCACGAGTTGGTGCTGGCGCGTCTAGATTCCCCATACTGCGTCTTGAATTAATCCAATCGATCAATTGAGTGCTGGTGTAGCCTGTGTCATTGATGTCTGTATTGTCAACAAGCATCTCTTCATTACTTTTATCTTTTTTATCGTCAGATACATTCATCGTCTGTCCTTAGTTATTATTGTTCAGTACTTGTGTTATTTTATAGATGACTACTTAATTTACTAGCTGAATTCTAATAGCTATACTAAAAGACACAATCACGCAGCATCAACGCTTTCAACACGATGTTCCATTTTTAGATAGTCTTCTGATTGCATCTCAAGCAAGCGTGAGCGCGTACGCTCAATCTCAAATGCTAACTTTTCTCCTTGGTACAACTCTAGAATCGACTGTTCAGCTCGTACCAATAGCTTGACACGGCGATCATAGAACTCATCAACCAGATAAATGAAACGACGAGTAGGATCACGCAAGTCATCATCTAGTGCTGGTACTGCGTTGACCAGTACGGTATTGAATTGCTTAGCAATCTCAATAAAATCAGAGGCAGAACGCGGCTCCATGCATAGATGCCGGAAGTCACAAAATAAGATATCTTCGGTACGAGCATTAATTTTGATTTCACGACCGTTGATAACGATGGGCTCATTACTGATTTTTTGATTATTAGATAAGCTGGCAAAACGGTTGGCAAGCCAGTGATGATTGGCTTTGGTCATCGGCGACTTGTACAGCTCTGCTTGCTGCAATACACGCAAACGGTAATCAATGCCCGAGTCAATATTCATCACGGTAGTATGACGCTCAACCTCAGCAATGGCAGGCAAGAAACGGTCGCGATGTAAGCCATCTTTATACAAGCCCGATGGCTCAATATTAGAGGTGGCAACCAAGGTAACACCGCGGTTAAACAACATGGTAAACAGATCCCCTAAGATCATCGCATCAGAGACATTCGAGACAAAAAACTCATCAAAACAGATAATCACCGCTTCTGAATGAATAATATCAGCGACTTTTTCTAACGGATCACTTTGACCTTGTAACGTATTTAGCTCGCTATGTACGCGCTGCATAAAATGATGAAAATGCTGACGCATCTTACGCTCAATCGTTAAAGAGTCATAAAACATGTCCATCATCCATGTTTTACCACGGCCAACACCGCCCCACATATACAGACCTTTTGGCGCGGCAGGTTTGGACTTTAAAAAGCTAAAAAAGCCCTTTTTTTGTTCAGCGCTACTATTGAGCTGATGGTAAAGCTCATCAAGGTAGCTCATAGCCTGATATTGCTGCTCATCTCGAGTAAACTCATCAGTACTGATGGCTTGCTCGTAGCGTTGCAATGGAGATAATCTCATAATACGACTCATCGTTAGACAAAATAAATAATAAAGTAACCCGTTAACTCTGCTTCCCCATAACGCAGGAAAACTGAGAACCAGTTATAATTAATAGTCATGCTAATAAATAAAACTATTAGGTAAAATCTATGTACCACTCCCAAAGCTGTGCTCTTCTAACAAACCCTTAAGCTCAGACAAACGCCCGTGAAAAAAATGACCTGCGCCATCTACCACACTGACGCTAATACCTAAGCGTTCAGCAAATGCCTGCATGTTTTGAGGCTCAATCACCTCATCAGCATTACCATAAATCTCAAAGGTTTTATCAGCAGGCAAATCTAGATCGCTGCTGTCGTTCTTTTCCACTGACGGTGCGATAAGGGCGATTTTTGCAACTTCAAAATCACTCAACCCCCAAATATGAGAGGCCTCAAGTACTTGCTCAGCGACCCGCGCCGTCACATAGCCACCAAAAGAGAAACCACCAAGCCATAGCTTACGTGCAGAGCTTTGTTCTGCAATCCATTGTAACACGGTCATTGCATCTACTACTTCACCATCGGCATAATCATGTTCACCGGTCGACTGCCCAACACCGCGAAAGTTAAAACGCACTACATGCATACCGTTGTCACGAGCAAAACGATACATAGTCGTGACCACTTTATTGTTCATCGTACCGTCAAAAAGTGGATTAGGATGGCAAAGCAGCGCCACTGTATCGGTATCTGGATCATTAGGGTTATCTTGTTGCCATAGTGCGTCAACTTCAAGTACACCAGCTGGAGCAGGAATCAATTGCATAGACTTACTTATTAATTAAGAATAGATATGTTAATTATCCTAGATATGATTTATATTTCAAGTGATTTGCTGTGTACTGTTGATGTTTGTTTGACTCTTGCTTGTTATAATCAATTGTTTTGAGTGATTAATGAATTTTCGTGCTTAACGTATAGAAAACGTATAAAAACAACGTATAAAAACTGGGAATAATTTATGAATACTTTTAATAAAACCATACTATTAACGGCTACTGTCACCGCCGCCCTCGCCCTAAGCGCTTGTCAAAGTACGCCTTCATCACCTGTCATTCAGCGTGCCAACTCTATTTATGAGACGACTGGTATTGCAGATACAAAAGTGAAAGCGCAGCAAAATGCGATAGACAGCGCGCAAAAGACTTGCAAGAGTAAGCAAGTGATTATCGTGGATGACAAAGTGACGTATAACGGTATCTTGGATGAGCGTACTGGTCGTATGGTTGGACAAGCTGGTGCGGTTATCGGCTCAATCTTCGGCACTGGTACGCCAGATTTGTCCCGTAGCGACGATTATGAGTACAAGATCAACTTTCGTTGCCAGTAATTATCAGTGATTGCCAATAAGTCTATAACAAACAAAATAGATTAATTGCAGTATCACTGTCCTCTCTTTTTGTATGTCCGTTTTTGGGTTAAACTATCGTGTTAAATGTTTAACCCCACCTTATTTAGTCTAAAAAATTAATTTATAAACAAACAGACTACAGACACCCAGCTCTTAATCTCTTCTTACCTTTGGTTTCTTATTATGCGCAAACCCAATCTCTCAAATACTAAACAAGCGAAAGTATTGGCACCGGCCAAGGATTTGGCGACATTGGAAGCTGAACTCGCTGAGCAAGAAAACAGTCCTGAAGTCAATTTAGAAGACACTGTTCTGCGGCTTAGCGATTATCTATCAGCAGTTGAGATGGTCATCAAACAAACCTTTAATCATCGTGTGTGGGTAAAAGCAGAGATTCGCAACCTGTCTAGCAAAGGCGGACATTATTACTTTGAGCTGGCAGAAAAAGACGACGATGGCAAAGTTATTGCCAGCTGCCGTGGCAACCTATGGCGTTTTAAAGCCGCCCGCGTCTTAGCAAAGTTTGAGCGCGCAACGGGTATGCCACTTGAGCGTGATTTAACGGTACTTCTTAAAGTGTCAGCAGGTTTTCATGCACAATATGGCTTCTCGCTCACTATCGAAGATATTGATCCTAGCTATACATTGGGAGACTTGGCACGGCAATATGCAGAGATGATCGACCGCTTGACCGGTGAAGGTTTGTTGCACCTAAATCAGCAGCTGCCTACGCCATTTGATATCGAGCATGTGCTGGTCATCGCACCCGAAAAGGCCGCAGGGTTGGGAGATTTTCAAGCCGATGCAGATCGCTTAGCCAGTACCGGTGCGTGTCAGTTTCATTACCATCATGCCACCTTTCAGGGCAATCATGCACCAGGCGAGATACGCCAAGCTATCGTCAGCGCCCAACAACAATTTTATGATGCCTATCAGCGTTTGCCAGACTTGTTAGTGATTATTCGTGGCGGCGGCGCTGTTGGTGATTTGGCCTACCTCAATGATTATGAGCTAGCAGCATTGGTGGCTGAGCAGCCTATTCCTGTATGGGTCGGTATCGGTCATGAGCGTGACAAAGTTATCTTAGATGAGGTGGCGCATACCAGCTTTGACACTCCATCAAAAGTAATCGCCGCAATCAGTAGTCATTTAGCCCAACTAGTCACTCAGACTTTGCAATATCAAGCACAAATCAAGCAAGCAGCAAAGCGGCAGTTGAATATAGCTGAACAACAAACGTCACGACAACTGAGCCAAATACAATCGCAAACCATCGGCCAGCTAACCGCACTACAAAAAGACAGTGATTATGCGTGGCAAAGCATTCAGCAAAGCGCCCAGCGCCAAGTAAAGCAAGCAGCAAGACGAACAAGCGAGCTACGCGCGCAGATTCAAGCCTTGGCTTATCAGCAATTAACAATCGCTGCCACTGATAGTAAAGATTATCAAAAAACTGTTATGCAAAGTGCTCAGCAGCGCGTCATACAAGCACAACGTAATAGCGAACATTTACGTGATATTGTACTACTGCACCGTCCGTCTCGCGTACTTAAACAAGGCTATACCATGCTGACTGATGCAAAAGATAAGCAGATATTCACCAGCAGTACGCAGCTTTATCCTGAGCAGACCATTCATATCGTCTTAAAAGATGGTAAAGCAAAAGCACAGATTATTGATATTAAAACTGACAACAAGATGACAGAATCTACTGACACACTAACCGAATCATAAGTCGAATTTTAGTAACTTTTATCTCCCTTTTTTTAACCCTACTTTTGAACATTAGGAAACCTTATGACAACCCCTACTCGCCGACGCAAAAAAGCCGCCCCAAAAACCTTTAAGGCGGCTTACGATATTCTAAAAACCAATGCAGCTGAACTACAACAGCAAGACGAGCCAGACATTGATAATCTGATGACAACGGTAGAAGAGTCGATCGCTGCTTATCGCGTGTGCGAAACCCGTATCAATGCCGTGCAACAAGCACTAGATGCAGCTTTTGCTGAAGAAGAGAAAACAGAGACTAACGATCTTTAGACAGTCGTTATTCTGGCTCATCAACCTCAAAAACTTGGCGCAAATACGCCAGATAGGTATTATTATTGATCATGGTCTTGCCTGGGCTATCAGACAGTTTAGCGACTGGTTGCCCATTGCATTCAACCAGTTTAAGAACGATATTAATTGGTGTGATGCCCATATCATTGGTGAGATTGGTACCAATGCCAAAGCTGGTTTTGATGCGATCTTTAAAGTATTGATGCAGCTCCCATGCCTTATCAAGATTCAGACCGTCACTAAAGGTCAAAATTTTGGTCTTAGGATCTATCTTTAACTTCTTATAATGAGCGATCGCCTTATCACCCCAGATATAAGGGTCTCCGCTATCATGACGCAGGCCATCAAATAGCTTGGCAAAATACAAATCAAAGTCGCGTAAGAATGCATCCATACCAACGACATCTGTTAGAGCAATACCTAAGTCGCCGCGATACTCATGAACCCATGCTTCAAGAGCCGCTTTTTGTGAATCACGAAGACGTACATCTAACGCTTGAAACGCCTGCATAAACTCGTGTGCCATCGTACCGATTGGTGTCATTCCCAGCTCTTTTGCCAAATATACATTAGAGGTACCGCCCACTATCTTTGGGGCAGCCTTGTGTAGAGTCTCAACCACATGCGCTTGCCAAGCTTTGCTAAAACGCCGGCGAGTACCAAAATCAGCGACAATAAAGGGCGGCGTATCATGGCTGTATTGGGCTTGTTCTGCTGCATAGTGATGCAACAAGGCAACTTTTGCATCCAGTCTACGCTGACCTTCTTTAATCACACTAGGATCGGACAACGCATTAAAATACAGCTCATTCACTATTGCTAACACAAACACTTCAAAGAACATCGCTTGTATCATCGGTCCTTCAATATCGATACATAACCTGCCTTTTGTGTCAGTACTTACCGTAATAAATCGACGCTTTAGCTGAAACAGCTCAAGATAATCAACGAAGTCTGAACGAATAAAACGCAACCCTCGTAAATACTCCAACTCTTCTTCTAAAAACCGCAATTCACACAAACTGTCGAGCTGTTGCTCTAGTGACGCTTTAATATCTGCTAGCGGATAAGCGGTGTCTTTATTGTTACGGCAGCGAAAACGATAAACCCCGTGTGTCTGTGGAAACTGATGTAGCATGGCTTGTAACATGGTAAATTTGTACAAATCGTTATCAAGTAACGAGGTAATAATAGGTGCATAGGTAACGGTCATGCTAGGGCCTTAAAAACGCAAAAATAAGAAATAAACGTCACCTAACACTTAAAGCGACATAATAGGTGATCGATAAGCTCAGAACACTTACTGCTCATGAGTCATCAATAAAAGGTCAAGTATAACGAAGTTTGTTGTTTTTTTCAGAACTCGCTATTGATTACAGCAAAATTACTACGATTGGCTAGAGTGTGTCCTCAATAACCAAACGGGAATGTATCAAATGATCCTTCCTCCCGCTGTTTTGGCAACGCTTCAACGGCACGCGTTTTATCAAACCAGATATACTCATCGAACTGGGCTGGCAAAGAGGCATAAAAATAATGACTTTGTAATTCCGTTTCAGGTCTATAAATGACGCCTATCGCTCGCTCTAAACGCTCTGGGAGTAGTTTTTTACGAATATCTTCATGCAATGGATGGCGCAATGGTAAAAGAAAATTGTCAGTAGCAACCTCATGAAAAACACGTTCATAACTGTCAACATGTGATGGTTGTACTTGTTTTATCTCCATGGGTCCGCCCCAGCTAGACGCAGCAGCAACCGTACCATGATCGGTACCAAAACCTATATTGTAGGCTTTGTCACCATATTCTTGGCGCACCAATTGGCCTATATTTAATTCGCCACGTGCACTCATTTGGGTTGCTCGAGCATCACCAAGGTGGGAATTATGTGCCCAAACAACAGCCTTTGATTGAGCGCCTCTAAACTCAAGCACCGCCTGCAATGTTTCAAACATATGTTGATCACGCTGGTTCCATGAGTTGTTTTTGGCATAATACACAGTACGATAATAACGTTCGGCATCGGCTATTAGCTTGGCATTTTGTTTGGCATCAAAAAGTTGTTCACCATTGGTGGCAGAATACTCTAACTCTATCTTGAGTAAATCCTGTAGATTGTTGAGTACTTCTGATTCACAACTTTTATGTTGCTCGGTTATCATCGCACGACTGTATAAAGAAGGATCGTCTTCCCAAGGCATCAGACAGTCGTAGCGCTCTCGGGCAATTTCTGCCGTCTTAGGATCCACTTTTTGTAAATAATCCAATACTCTGTCAATAGAGCTATATAAGCTGTATAAATCTAAACCATAAAAACCTATTTTTTGTTCTGAAGATTCAGTTTTTTTATTATAGTCATGGAGCCAGTGGGTAAATTCAAGCATTGATTTATTTGCCCACATCCAAGTAGGAAACCTAGAAAAAGGTTTATTTTGCCGCAAAGCATCATGCTCTCTACCATGAATATAATGATTAATATGCACCGCATCTGGCCAATCAGCTTCAGCAGTGACAATAGTAAAACCTTTCTTTTCTATAAGCTCCTTGGTTATACGAGCTCGCATTTCATAAAATTCAGCCGTACCATGTGACGCCTCACCAAGCAGTACTACACGACTATCTCCGATACGCTCCATGAGATTATCTAGGTTAACATCATTAATACTCGTAAAATGCTCACTTGATTGACCAATCAATTCAGACAAACTTCTATTAGCTTTCATTGTTTTTCTCCTGCCAACCTGCTACGCCAATAAGAGGTACAAAACGAACACCTCCTAAATCTTCTGTCTCATATTCATTTTCATTGATACGCCGAATACGAACCAGTTTTTGAGAATTCAAAGATGCGCCTACGGGAATGACCATACGCCCGCCGATGGCTAGCTGTTCTTTGAGGGCTTGCGGCGCTTCAGGCCCTCCTGCTGCAACTATAATGGCATCAAAAGTGGCATGATCTACCCAACCAAGTGTCCCATCGCCATGCTTGACCTGAACATTGGTATACCCTAATTCTTTGAGTTTTATCTGAGCAGTATCTGCCAAAGCTTTGTGGCGCTCAATGGTATAAACAGTCTCACAAATCTCCCCAAGCACGGCTGCAGCATATCCCGAACCTGTACCGACTTCAAGTACACGATCATCTGACTTCAATTCAAGGGCCGCCGTCATCAATGCAACAATAAAGGGTTGTGAGATAGTCTGGTTTTCTTCAATAGGTAAAGGTGAATCTCTATAAGCAAATTCGACAAGGTCTGTAGGCGTAAAAGCTTCACGTGGTACCGTACCCAGCGCACGAAGCACCGTTTGATCGTAAATACCGCGAGCCGCAAGTTGGCGATCTATCATTTGCTGTCTTAGCTCTTCAAAATTATCCATGATGATTTCCTTAATTTTCATTTTGGACTATTCAATACCATCGATATCGTCAGCCCTAAATAAAACAGATAAACATACATAACTGAGAAAAATTTATTTGTTGGCTATACGCTTTTTCAAAGACTAAAAAACTGCTTTTAGCTGACTTATATTTTTTAAATTTATAAATGTTTAACCTGCTCTAGGCTTTAGCACTCATAAACTGGGCGACATAGTCGTCGGCTGGATTGTGGCGTAAGTCATGAGGTGTACCCGTTTGCACTAGACGCCCCCCATTTAAGATACTAATACGTTGACCGACTTTTACTGCTTCGTCGATATCATGAGTAATAAAGACAATGGTCTTATTTAGCCGTTTTTGTAGCTCAAGCAGCTGATCCTGCAATTGAGCACGGATAAGTGGATCAAGCGCAGAAAATGCTTCATCCATTAGCAAAATAGGATTGTCCGTTGCCAGCGCGCGCGCCAGCCCAACACGCTGCTGCATACCACCTGACAACTCATCAGGATAGCTGTGCTCTAAATTTGGCAGTCCAACTTCATTAAGCCAGTGCCGAGCAACCTCATGACGCTCGCTTACACTCATTTTACGGACACGCAAACCATAAGCGACGTTTTGCATGACGGTCATATGAGGCACCAAGCCAAAATGCTGGAACACCATGCTAACGGTTTGCTGGCGATAGTGCTGCAACCCTTTATCATCAAGCTCTAATACATTAATCGCAGAAGATGACTTTTCGTTTCCCACTGGTGCTTTATTGATGTCAGTAGTCGTTGCAGTTGACTGAATATCATTGTTAGGTTTTTTGATATTAGCAGGGTTTTTTGCATTAATATTTTTTGTATTGATAGAAGTATCTACCCATATTTTGCCACTGGTTGGATCGATTAAGCGGTTAATATGACGTATCAATGTCGATTTGCCAGAGCCTGACAATCCCATAATACAATGCAGCTCACCCGCTTTAACGTTTAGATTAATATCATATAGCCCAACCGAATAGCCGGTTTGCTCTTTCACCTTAATGCTGTCCATACCCTCAGCCAATAACGTCAATACAGACTGCGCTTGCGTACTATTGGCATTGTAAATCTTGCTGATATTCTCTAATTGGATATGATTCATCATTGCTCTCGCTGTTGGTATTTATTATTGTCGTTACTGTCATTTTTGCTGTTTGTTACACTCAATTTTTAACTGGTTATGTTCACCTTAACGCCAAGCAAACTCCTAACCAATCGGGCGTTTACCTGCGTCAATAGTTTTTTGACGCGCCCGCTTACCTTGACCAAATGCTTGAGTAATACGGTCGATAATAATAGCAACAATGACAATAGCGGTACCTGCTTGCAAGCCTTGGCCGATATTAAGCGTTTGGATAGATTGCAAGACATCTTCGCCAAGACCTGGTGCACCAATCATGGAAGCTAGTACTACCATAGCAAGCGACATCATCACTGCTTGGTTAATCCCCGCCATGATACTAGGCAGTGCTTGCGGTAACTTAATCCAGATAAGCAGCTGCAAATGAGTACTACCAAATGAGCGTCCTGCCTCTATCATCTCGTGATTGACTTGGGTGATACCCAGAGTCGTCAAGCGAATCAGTGGCGGCAGTGCATAAATGACCGTAGCAAATAGCGCAGGCACTTTGCCGATACCGAACAGCATCAGCACTGGAATGAGATAAACAAAACTTGGCATGGTCTGCATCACATCTAGTACAGGAGTCACAACTTTGCGCAGAATCTTACTACCTGACATCGCAATACCAATTGGAATACCAATCACCACCGTAACCAGTACCGATACAATCAGTAGCGCTAAGGTATCGATGAGCGCGCCCCACAGACCAAAAGCACCAATCAAAAATAGCCCCGCACCGCAGGCCAAGGCAAACCATATTTTGCGAACACCAAACCATCCAAGTATCGTCACGAGCGCGATAATGATCCATGGTGGAATAACGGTCAACAGACGTTCGATAGGGAGCAACAAGTAGGTCAGCGCCATCGTACTGATGGTACGAAACACATCACCATAGTTTTGAACAACGTTTGCCAAGGTATTATTCAGCGGAGTCTCAAGTGACCACGAAGGAAAGCTTGATGCTAGACCTGATTGATTGTCACTGCCTGTACTATTGTTAGCAACACCAGTATTAGCAACAGCCGCGCCTGTTAAGCTTATACCTAACTTAGCAGCTAGACGCTTAGCTGCTTCATCAGACAACCACTCTTGCCAAACATTTGGATTATCACGTAAAAACGCTAACGCTTGCTCATCCCCACTACGCTTAGTCTCACTCATCTCTAAGATAGCGCCATTAAGCTCATCAGGGGTAAACTGAATACGTTTATATACCTCAGCCAGCTCGGGATTAGACTCAATAAAAGGCGTCGATACTGCAATACCTAAAGGTGATACCGGAAAGCCAGACACACAATCAGCTGTACCATCAGCTCGTAACAAATCTTGCCAACAAGCGTCATCATGAGCAGGGAACTCTAATGACGCAAAGTCATATTTTGCCATCAAACCCGTAGGCTGCCAGTAATAAAATAGTAGCGGTTTGTGCTGCTCAAATGCAGAGGCAATCTCGGCATCGAGAGCAGCACCGGTTCCGGGATGGGCATTGTTAAAAACACTATCCAAACCCGTATTCTTAAGCAAACGAGTATTAAAAACCTCGCATGCCCAGCCCGATGGACAGTTCATAAAACGTGACTTACCAGGTTCTTCAGGGTCTGGAAATAGCTCAGCATACTTAGGCAAATCTTGATAACTGCGTAGACCTGGGTTTTCTTCTAGGACATATTTAGGAACATACCAACCTTGGGTTGCGCCGCCCTTGAGTGTATCGCCAATGACTGCTACTTTGTTTTGTTCAATGGCTTGTTCCATAATTGGCGAGCGTCCAACCCATTGCTCACCAATGACTTGGATGTCGTTCTGTGACAATGCCGTCTCGAGCGCAGGCCCTGCTCCTGGCACTTCTTCAATTGTACAGTCATAGCCATCTTCAGTGATGTACTTCAGCACACCAGAGATAAACTGACCGCTCTCCCATGTTAGTGCGCCAAATTTGATAGGTGATTGGCAGGCTGCTGACGCCGATATTGGCAGTAACAACGCGCTCATACAAAGTAAACTTAACGCAATCCATTGGCGCATGTTATGTCCTATTTATCGTTATTTTAGCGAGTTATTATTAATGATTTACCAGTCAATTGGGTAGACGCTCATTATTAAAACCAAAGCTTGTTTCTAATCAGAAATATAAATTTACCACAACTACCGTCTAGTAATATTACGAAGTGTAGCGATTTATAGTATTGATGACAAACGCTTACTTATTCATCACTAATGCTTTTTTTGACCAAAAAAAGCTTATTTTGGTAGTACATGCTAATGGTTTTAGCTCTTTTTTTAAAAACTGACTATATTTCAAATAAAAAAATAGCGCCTATGTCAATAGACGCTTTGGTACTTTAAATAATTAAGTTTAAATATTAACTACTTTAACAGCAGAGCCATACCTTTTTTAAATAGCTCACCATAAGGCGGCAACAACAAATTCATACCATTAAGTTTTGATTGTACAAAGACAGGCTTCATATGACTTAAGCGCTCAAACCCTGCTTTACCGTGATAAGCACCCATACCTGAGTGACCTACTCCGCCAAATGGCATATCATGCTGGGCAACATGCAAGATGACCTCGTTAATACAAACACCGCCCGATACCGTATGCGTGCGTACTTTTTCCACATCGCGCTCGTTGTTACCAAATACGTATAATGCTAATGGACGAGGACGCTCGTTAATAAAACGAATGGCATCATCAAGCGTTTCATAATCCATCAATGGCAGAATCGGTGCAAAAATCTCCTCTTGCATCACGTCACTGTCCGTCTCAGGATCAGTGACGACAACCGGAGGCATCAAGCGCGTATCGAGACTTGCCTCAACATCGGTGAGCGGCTGCACACGATCTTCTGGCAGTTTTTGTAGATAACCTGCTACACGCTTAAACTGGTCGTCATTAATAATGTGACTATAGTCTTGATTGTTACCAATATTAGGATAATGTTTTTGCATCCACTCTTTTGCTAAGCTGATAAAGCGCTCGTGATATTGACGCTGAATCAATACATAATCAGGCGCAATGCAAGTTTGACCGGCGTTTAGGGTCTTACCCATCATTACTCGATTGACTGCATTCTCTAAATTCACATCATCGAGTACGATGACTGGCGACTTACCGCCCAGCTCAAGTGTCACTGGCGTTAAGTTCGGTGCGGCGGCTGCCATGACTTTTTTGCCGACCGCAGTAGAGCCAGTATAAAGCAGATGATCAAACGGCAGCTTACTAAAAGCTTCCGCAATATCAACCTCGCCCAATACGACACAGACCATATCGGGTGAAAAATAATGCGCAACTGCTTTAGCAAACGCCTCAGCGAACTTTGGTGCAGCCTCACTCATTTTAATCATTACCCGATTGCCAGCCGTCAATGCATCAATCATCGGTCCTATTGCCAAATACAATGGGTAATTCCATGGCACCATAATACCGACCACGCCTAACGGCTGCGGCTGAATCTCATTATGTGCAGGCATATATAATGCTGAAATAGAAACGCGGCGGGTTTTCATCCATGCTTTGCCATGTTTTTTGGCATGACTGATACCAGTAAAGCTTGGAAACAGCTCTGCAAACTGCGTTTCTGACTCGCTACGATGACCAAAGTCTGCACTGATAGCCTTGGCTAAGTTTTTTTGATTATCGCTTAGTAGCGCTTCTAGATTGTCTAACTGACTCTCACGCGTGGCCCAATCAGTAATAGGCTGATGACGGCTTAAGGTTTGCATGCGCGAAAACTTTTTTTGCAATTGCTCTATCGTTGTAATAGTACTCAGCGGCTTATTAGAGCCGGTTGTTGCTTGATTGATTGTAGCTTGGTCGTCTATAGTCTGGTCATGATCTATCATGTTTCTTCCTTGTCATACACGCTAAAGTGAACGCACCCTAGCCAGTTGCTATTTAATGTAGCGTATCGAGTAGGGAATGAAAAGGTCGATTCACATACTGGCAGGTTTGCATAAACGGTCTATTAAAGTAGCATTTGTCCCTATTTACCTATTTAGGAAAGAAGCATTCGCCTATAGGTTGGGTGATAATAGCAAAAACTGCTAAACTCGCTAGTAACATTATTTATCCTAAGCAAATTGCTTATATGACAATAAGAAGCTGACTCTCATGAAAAATCCCACTATAGAAACCATGCAAACAACCTCACAAGAAACGTCGCAAATAAGCGATATGCTCATTAGTAAGTCGTTATCTTCTGCAGACTATAATGCCACTCACGATGCCATGCTTGAGCGCACACTTGAGCGCATCAATTTGAAAAAAGAGCAAAGCTTACGTACGCCTGATGAGTTATGGATAGTCGATCATAATGATGTCTATACTCTAGGTCAGGCAGGTAAAGAAGAGCATATCTTACAGCATACGGACACACCCATTATCAAGACTGATCGCGGTGGACAAGTGACGTGGCATGGCCATGGACAACTGGTAGTATATTGGCTATTTGACTTACACAGTCTTGGCTGGAGTGTTCGAAATCTGGTATCACATGCTGAACAAGCGATAGAAGATGTCGTTAACGACTGTCTAAAAAGCCTGCCGCCATCGAATAGTAACGATGTTATTAGTGCTCATTCGCGCCGTGATGCACCAGGGGTTTATCTATATGCTGATATGTCTCATGCTCATAATAGAGATACTGACGATGACAAAAACCATCAACCCGTCTCTTCAGCAGGAGATGCCATTATGCTAGGAAAAGTCGCTTCACTAGGTTTTAAGATTAAACACGGTTTTAGTTATCACGGCATTGCGCTTAATTTGGATTGTGACTTGTCGGCGTTTAATGCCATCAACCCTTGCGGTTATGCTGGCATGCAAATGCTGCGATTGGCGGATTTTGTAGCAATGAATAATGATGCAAAGCAAGATCAGCAAATAGGCGCAGCATTGAGTTATGAGCAAATTACCCAAAAGCTTATTGATAACGTCGCCAAACGTCATGCTGGTTTGATCGAATTGCGCCCGATTACTTCTTATAAGTAGCAGCTGTCTTACTACTTTATATTAATTATTTTATGCCAATCTAAAGTATTGAGTCTTATTTTGCATAATATCGTGCCTTCTTAGACTTAAGCTTAACAAGAAAATTTAAGTCAAACTTGCTATACTCGCAGGCGGCACAAATTAGGCGTAGTGATACACATCCTACGCCGCATATCATCCTGTAAACATTTTTAGCCAATCAAGCATTTATAACAAAAGCAAATAGGAGTATTTTATGGCAGATTTCAATAAAATCTTAGACGCAGGCGATGTTGATGGCGGCATTATCAATGTCGTAGTCGAAATCCCAACCGGCAGCAGTCACAAAATTGAATGGAATCGCGAGCTGGCCGTGTTCGAGCTTGATCGTATTGATCCACAGATTTTTGCCAAACCTTGCAACTATGGTTTTATCCCGCAAACCCTTGATGAAGATGGCGATGAGCTTGACGCATTGATTATTACAGAGCAGCCATTAACGACCGGGGTCTTTTTAAAAGCCAAAGTCATTGGTGTGATGAAGTTCGTTGATGATGGCGAAGTGGATGACAAAATCGTCGTCGTACCAGCTGATGATCGTAATAATGGTAACGCTTATAACAGCCTAGAAGATCTACCAGAACAGCTCATCAAGCAATTACACTTCCACTTTAGCCACTATAAAGATCTAAAAAAAGCAGGTACTACCGTGGTCGAATCATGGGGTGACGTTAGCGAAGCGAAAGAAGTCATCAAAGAATCTATCCAGCGCTGGAAAGATATGTAAATTGTCGCTTTAGATAGTCAACAAGCACCATTTAAAATACCGCCATCATCTCTATGACGGCGGTATTTTTTTGTGTAAATTTAGGTCATATTGAAAAACTATCAAGTTATAAAGGTCTTGCCTCATAGTCAGGCTAATATAAAAGAGACATAGCACGCAAGAAAAATTTTCCCAGTCTCGCGTCATAATCTGGTGTATTCAATTGATTTAGTATTAACGATACCATCGAACAATAATTTTATAGAGATAACATTGCTATAATGGTTGACATTCTTAACAAGCGCTCTAACGTCATTAAATAGCAAGGACTATCATGTTTAACTCCGACTCAAACTCAAAACCTGCCAGTGCAAAGCTACCCAAGTCTATTGGTATGATGGTCGAAAAAGGCAATCTAGTGATGGCCATCAAGACGTTGGCTCAAGACGAAAACATCAGCATGGACGCAGCAAAATTACGTATTGACGCCTATGAGACCGAGATTAAGAATAAACAACATCAAAACCTAACTACAATTGCCAATAAACAAGGCATCCCAAATGAAGCTCTCAGCTTTGATAGAGAACCAGAAGTAGAGACCACGCCTGAAACGCTTGTCAAGCACCGCGTCAAAACAACGCAATCTGAACAAGGTTTTAAAAGCTTACAAAGAGGCGTCGATAGCAAATTGGATGATATAGGCTACAAAAAATCACTTGTCCCCTACTGGGCTAAGAGGCTTTTAGTGATTGCAGCCATTATGGCAGGATTGTTTTGGATATTATGGCGGGTCTTTGGTTAATTAGTTTTTTACTTAACTAAGTTTTTTGATAATAAGGATATATTTTGATAGAAATGCTAGCTCATTATATCGATTTGGTTGCCAAGGTAGTTGAGATCATTGGTGTACTTATTATGTTTTTCGGTTTGTTCTTTGCGTTTTATCGCGGCATTCGATTATCTAATGGCTTCAATCATGATACCTATGTCGAGATTAGACAGACCGTTGGTAAGTCTATTTTACTAGGCTTAGAGGTACTTATCGCTGCCGACATTATGGCAACCGTGGTCACAGAGCCGACGTTACGCGGCGTTTTGGTATTGGGTTTTATCGTACTCATTCGAACTTTTTTGAGCTTATCACTACAAGTCGAGCTAGAAGGACGCTTCCCGTGGCAAAAAGAAAAATCACCGCAGGGGGCACAGCGTGTAAATCAAAAACTTTATAATGACAATTTTGATAAATCAAACTCAGAGTTAGACCCTTAAGCTCAGACTCGAAGTGCGCATTATAAATAATGCTCTTGGTATGACATTTATTTAAGTCATTCGTGCGTTTGCAAAAAATCTTCGACCACGCGAAACTGCCCAGCGGTGCTTTCCTCGCCATACATTGCTTGACGAAAGGCATTAGAGTTAGGAATACCTGTGGTGTACCAAGCAATATGCTTACGGGCAATACGGCAACCTGAGTATTCACCATAAAAATCATATAGCTCTTGTAGATGCGCCAGTACGATGTCTTTTATCTCGCCGATACTTGGCGCGTCAAGACGCTCACCAGTACGTAAAAAATGCTCAATATCACGAAATAACCACGGCTGCCCTTGGGCGGCGCGTCCTATCATCACCGCATCACATCCTGTCATCTCATAGACATGCTGCGCTTTTTGCGCGCTATCAATATCGCCATTGGCTATGACAGGAATACTGATACTCTCTTTGACTTCTCGTATCAGCTCATAACGTGCTACGCCAGTATACATGTCCTCACGCGTGCGCCCATGAATGGCAATCGCTGCGATCCCCGCTTGCTCTGCTCGCTTTGCCACCCGCAAAATATTTTCTCGTCCATTCTCAAACCCCAAACGCGTCTTTAAGGTGACAGGGGCATCGACTGCGCCTACCGCAGCATCAAGCAAACGCGCAACCAAATCTTCGTCTTGTAATAGTGCAGAACCCGCCAGCTTGCGACAGACTTTTTTGGCAGGACAACCCATATTGATATCGATAATCTGCGCACCATTATCAATCTGATAACGCGCTGCCTCAGCGAGCTTATCCGGCTCAGCTCCTGCTATCTGGGCAGAAATTGGCGCGATTTCATTGTCAAAATTGGCCCGATAAAGAGATTTTTTGCGCGCATAAAGCGCCGTATCAGCGATTATCATCTCGCTAACTGCATGACCTGCGCCAAATGACTTACACAGCCTACGAAAAGGATTGTCTGTCACGCCTGCCATTGGTGCCACCATAAGGCGGTTTTCAATCGTCAGACCGCCAATATTAAGAGGCTGCAATAATGGATGAGCGCTGATAGGTTGTACGACCGATTCAGCATGAGCTGGATTATTTATAAGCATAAAAAACGGCTTGATTTGCATAGAAAACAAGCCGTTATTCTAAGGGTTCTTGATTTTATTGCAAGCCATTCAAGCGAATAACTTGCAACAACTAATACTCAGTTTTAACAATGAAACCAACTATTTATCAAACACACTACCCTGCTCAAGTGTAATATCGTCGTCATGCTCTTGCATACGCCATGGCAGGCTGTTCGGCGACTCTTCTAAGAAGTACAAATATTTTTCAAACTGATCGATGATATCGTTAATCACCGACTCTGATTGATAACCGTACAAGTCATAAACCTGACCACCGCGGCGCAAGTGGACCTTGGCACGGTAATAGTGATCTTGCGATATCTCACTGCTGACCCTGTCCTTATAATAAACAGGTATGTCTTGGTGCGTCAACCGCACTTCATACCAAAACTCTACATCATCGCCATACTGTAGTTCTAATACCGCCCGGTTATTGGTGTCATCATAATTGACTTCAGGATGCCATCCCGTTTCCTTAAACTTCTCTGCCACCTCCTTCATCGATGACATGACCGTCCCTTTAATATAACCCAAAACATCTTCACGGCTGGGTTGTTCAGTGATGTAATCAATCCGATTGCGCCATGACTCAAGCTTAAGCAGATGCGGTGGCAAACGGTTTTCATTTGCCAAGCTTTCATCACGGTGACCTTCAATACGCAGCGCCCGCCACATACCAAACATTGCAATCAAGATAATCATCGTAAACGGTAAGGCACTAACGATGGCTGCCGTTTGCAGTGCTTGTAGCCCACCTGCCAGCAGCAGCACCGAGGCGACAACACCCAATATCACCACCCAAAACGTACGCTGCCATGCAGGCGTGTCACTACGTCCCCCTGCAGCTAGCGAGTCAATCACTAACGATCCAGAGTCAGAAGAAGTGATAAAAAAGGTAATAATAAGTACGACCGCTAGACCAGATACCACTTGAGTAAATGGTAGGTTTTCAAGCAGCTTAAATAGAGCGATAGCTTGGTTGTTCTGTACTTCACTAATGAGTGACTCATAGCCTTGTACCATAATCATGTTTAGCGCCGTATCACCAAACACGGCAAACCAAAAGAAAGTAAAGATAGTCGGTACTAGCATTATACCGGCGATAAACTCACGAATGGTACGCCCGCGGCTAATTTTGGCAATAAAGATACCAACAAACGGTGACCATGAAATCGTCCATGCAAAGATAAACAACGTCCAACTGGTGATCCAGTCACCCTGCTGATAGGCTTGCAAACTAAAGGTACGTTCAACGATATTGCCCAGATAGCTGCCTGTGTTTTCCATAAAAGCATTTAGAATAAACACTGAAGGACCGACGATAAATACAAACAGCATGAGGGAGGTCGCGAGTGTCATATTTAAAATAGACAGGCGTTTGACGCCCTTATCCATACCCGCCAATACTGATATCAGTGCCAAGCCTGTTATTACGGTGATTGCAATAACCTGTACGGTGGTATTAACTGGAATACTCGGCATCAAGTAGTTCAAGCCGGTGTTAATTTGCGAGACAGAGATACCCAAACTGGTTGCCAGACCAAACAAAGTGCCTAAAATAGCAAATACATCAACCGCATGACCGATGGGGCCATGGATTTTTTCACCGATTATCGGATACAGCGTCGAGCGCATCGACAAAGGCAAACCATGTCGAAAAGCAAAATAAGCTAAGGTGAGTGCCACCACACCGTTAATGGCCCAAATATGAAAACCCCAATGAAAATAAGCAATTTGCATCGCCTCTTTGGCTGCAGCAATGGTTTGCGGCTCTGACAGCGGCGGTGTGGCAAAATGAATTACAGGCTCAGCAACGCCATAGAACAATAAAGCGATACCGTAGCCTGCCGAAAACAGCATAGAGATCCATTCAATAAAATTATATTGCGCCGTGCCATGGTCAGGTCCTAGCTTGATGCCACCATAAGGCGAAAACGCCAAAATCACGATAAACATCAAAAACAGCGCTGTGGCCAGCATATAAAACCAACCAAAAGTCTCGGTGGTAAAGCCCAGCACTTGTGCAAACAAACCACTTGCCAGTTGTGGATTGACCGAAGCACCGATCACCAACAATACCATGACCACAGCAGTCGGTATAAATACCGGCATCAAAATAGTCGAACGAGATAGCTTACTCATAAAAGGTTCTCAAAAATCATAAATTTGAATAGGTGTATGATACGCTTATATAACATCTGTTTTTTTAAAGTATTTATATGTCTTTAGTATGCACAAATAACGCTTGTCGACAATTCATTCATCTATAAGCCCAGTAAGCGATAGTTTAAAATAGCGTTAACCATAGCGCTTTTAAACTATAATGAAAAGGGCGTTTTCTATAGCAAAAAAGGCAGCCATCTAGCTGCCTTTAGTGACAATCAAATGATTCGATACTTACTTATCAAACACACTACCTTGCTCAAGCGTAATATCATCATCATGCTCTTGCATACGCCAAGGCAGAATGTCTGGCGACACATTAACAAAGTGTAGATATTTCTCAAACTGATCGATGATATCGTTAATCACCGATTCTGATTGATAACCATACAAATCATAGGTTTGACCACCACGGCGCAGATATACCTCAGCACGATGGTGATGCTCTTGCGGTAATGTATTGGCCATATCTTCAGTATAATAATCAGGAATCTCATGCTCGGACAAACGAACCTCGTACCAAAACTCAACGTTTTCGCCGCGTCTTAATTCAAGCACTGCACGATCATTAACCTCATCATAATTCACCTCAGGCAACCAACCTGTCTCTTCAAACTTCTCTGCAACTTCATGCATTGAAGATAAAACCGTGCCTTTAATATAGTCCAGTACCTTGTCACGCGTTGGTTGATGAGTTATATAATCAATACGGTCACGCCATGCATCTAGTTTGAGTAAATGCGGTGGCAGATGATTGTCATTGGCTAAGCTCTCGTTGCGATGCCCCTCGATACGTAGCGCACGCCACATGCCAAATGTAGAGATCAATATGATGACTGCAAAAGGTAGCGCGCTGACGATAGCAGCAGTTTGTAGAGCGCTCAGACCTCCAGCAATAAGTAACGCTGCCGCGACTGCACCTTCGGTTACCACCCAAAACGAACGCTGCCACCACGGCGTGTCACTGCGTCCGCCTGCGGCAAGTGAGTCAATGACCAGCGACCCTGAATCTGATGACGTCACAAAAAAGGTGATAATTAATAGTACGGTCAATGATGAAACTATCTGTGTAAACGGCAAATTCTCTAACAATTTAAATAACGCTATCGCTTGGTTATTCTGCACCTCCCCAATCAAAGCATTGTAACCATCAACCATAATCATATGTAGCGCCGTATCACCAAATACTGAAAACCAAAAGAATGTAAACAGCGTTGGTACTAACATGACACCCAGTACAAACTCACGAATGGTACGCCCACGACTAATCTTAGCAATAAACAAACCGACAAACGGCGCCCACGCAATCGTCCAGGCAAAGATAAATAACGTCCAACTACCGATCCAATCACTAGATTGATAGGCTTGCAAACTAAAAGTACGCTCAACGATATTGCCCAAATAACTACCCGTATTTTCCATAAAGGCATTTAAGATAAATACTGATGGACCGACGACAAATACAAATATCATCAGTGCTGTTGCCAAGACCATGTTTAGAATAGACAGCCGTTTAACACCCTTGTCCATTCCAGCCAGTACAGAGACGAGCGCTGCTGCAGTAACCAAAGCGATAATAATGACTTGCACTGTCGTGCTTACTGGTACCATATTAGGCAATAAGTAGTTCAAACCTGCATTGATTTGCGCTACCGATAAACCCAAACTGGTGGCGATACCAAACATAGTACCCACAATCGCAAACACATCGACCGTATGCCCAATAGGTCCATGGATTTTGTCACCAATTAATGGATATAACGTTGAGCGCACTGACAATGGCAACCCATGACGAAAAGAGAAATATGCCAATGACAAACCTACCACGCCATATATCGCCCAAATATGGAATCCCCAATGAAAATAGGCAATCTGCATCGCCTCTTTAGCAGCAGCAATCGTTTGAGGCTCTGAGAGTGGTGGACTGGCAAAATGTAGCACAGGTTCAGCGACGCCATAAAATAGCAACGCAATGCCGTAACCTGCTGAAAATAGCATGGCAAACCATTCAAGAAAATTGTATTCAGCCTCCGCATGGTCAGGACCCAGCTTAATACCGCCATAAGGCGAAAAAGCCAAAGCAATAATAAACATCAAAAATATAGCAACTGCCAACATATAAAACCAACCGAAAGTATCGGTGGTAAATGCCAGTACTGAACTAAATAGCTCGCCAGCAGCCTCTGGATTAATTGCGGTACCAATTACCAATAACAGCATAATGGCAGCAGCTGGTACAAATACTGGCAACAAAATAGTGGAGCGAGGTAATTTACTCATAAAAGATATAGTCCTCAAATTAAAGGCACTTTTATCGAACGAAAAACTCATTCGTATAGATGAAGTAGTACAAACGCGCCCAATAAAGCATGTTTTTTACCACACTCTTGTACCAAACCCCAGAAGAACTTATAGCTTGTAACACTAATTTAACGCTTGTTACATGATTATTACCAAGCAATAAAAAAGGTAGCTTGTTAGCTACCTTTTTATATTTATGACAAGTTTACTAGGACTTAACGCCTTTATCCGATGTAATTAATTTATATAGCCCAAAAATAATAGCACTATATTAAGAATCTGAAATCGCCGCGGCCAGTTGCTGTGCAGTATGGGCAAGCTCATCGCTATCGGCTTGCTTGGCAGCATGAATACCCAATTCATGTATATTCCCTGGTATCAGGTGCACATGGTAGTGAAACACCGTCTGACCTGCTTGCGCGCCATTTAGTTGCATCTGAATAATACCTTCACGTGCAAAGACCTGACGCTGCGCTTGCATGACCTTTTTTGAGGTCATCAAAACAGCTGCCGCATATTCTGGCTCAAGATCCACCAAATCAACGGCCTTTTGCTTAGGGATGACCAATACATGACCTTCTGCTTGCGGCATGATGTCCATAAAGGCGAGAGTTTTATCATCTTCATACACCTTATGGTGCGGAATATCACCGTTTAACATTTTAGCAAAGATGTTATTGTCATCGTACTTGACTACCTGATTGTCCTGACTCATTATATTACTCCTTAAATACTCATTAGCGGTTAATGCATCATCTTATCTAGTTACCTATTATCTGCCATATATAGTGGACGAAATAGAGCTTGAGTACAAGATACCTTCTCACTATTATCGTTTATAACAAGGCGTATTTATCAAATATTAAATCGCTATATCGATCGTTTAAATGCTTATTTTGTTCGCGATGTATGTGCGTTAAATGTTATATTAAGCCTTCACTCTGCCAATGCTAGGTTTATGAATTTGACTACCCTACCTACTCATTTATCATCCAATTCTAATGCCGATACATTTTCTAACTCTGATAAACTATCATCTGCATCGTCAGATTATATGGATTCATCAGTAAGTGGTGCCGTCCCAAAAACCATCACGCCAAATGCTATCATTTTGGCGGACGCTCTAACCGATACAACCATCAGTTGGCGCATTCATAATTGTAAAATTAGTGAAAAAACGCTCACTCAAGATAAGCCTTTAGCGTTTTTATATTACTACGACAGTTTAGACGATGCGATCAAGCAGACCCATCCGTTGACACCTGCTCTACTTGCTCAGTTTAATACACTTATGACAGCGGATGAGGCTGCTAAGCTTATCGGTATTGATAAAGCGCTAGTAACCAGCCCTTGGCATGTAAAAGTCATGGGCTCGCTGGTTGTGTTTAGCGAAGCTCTGCAATTAGCGGTGCGCCTACATTGGACAAATACGGGCAAAGCAACGCAGCAGATATACACCAAGGACGCAGACGATGCGATGATAGCGGCTTTTAATGAATGGCAGTTTTTTGGCCGTGTCGATGTATTATATAAAAATGATAAACAAGCCCTTGTCAGTATCGATGAGCAAAACGCAAGCGATGAGCCGCTCCTCACTATTGATGCTAGTACAGAATATCAACAGCTGTCAGCCACTCATGCTTTGACACTTATTGCTAGATTAGAAGCGGATAAAGCAGAATTACCTTGGTTTGAAGCAGCTATTTTAGAACGAATCGCCTAAGAATATGACGTAAGTTTTTATGTGAGACGCCTTAACATCAACTACGAATTGTTTTTAGTTATTCATATCTAATGGTATGGTAACCTCTTAGTATTATTCACTAGTATTCACTTTATATAAAAAGCACACTATAAACATCAAAGCTAAAGCTGAGGCTATATCTTTAACGAGCCTCGCCTATTTGTAAGGAATATCATATGGATTATCGCTCAAAAACCTCTACTGGTGGTCGTAATATGGCAGGTGCCCGCGCACTATGGCGCGCCACTGGCATGACTGATGGCGACTTTGGCAAACCGATTATCGCGATTGCCAACTCATTTACGCAGTTTGTACCTGGACATGTGCACTTAAAAGATCTTGGACAGATGGTAGCGCGTGAGATCGAAAAAGCGGGCGGTGTGGCAAAAGAGTTTAATACTATCGCCGTCGATGACGGTATCGCAATGGGTCATAGCGGTATGTTGTATTCACTGCCAAGCCGTGACCTCATCGCTGACTCGGTAGAATATATGGTCAATGCTCACTGTGCCGATGCGTTGGTCTGTATCTCTAACTGCGATAAGATCACACCTGGTATGCTAATGGCGGCCATGCGCCTAAACGTGCCCGTGGTATTTGTCTCTGGCGGACCAATGGAAGCGGGAAAAGTTGTTGCTAGTACCGTTGCCCACAGCCATAACAATGATGGCGGCAGCGACGTACATGCTACTGATAGTAAAGGCAATGCGATTCGTAAGCTTGACCTTGTTGATGCGATGATGGATGCCGCTGATGACACCATTAGCGATGAAGATGTCTTAGCTATTGAAAGCTCAGCGTGCCCAACTTGTGGCTCATGCTCTGGTATGTTTACTGCCAACTCAATGAACTGCTTGACCGAAGCTTTGGGATTATCATTGCCTGGTAATGGTTCATTATTAGCAACTCATGCATTACGCCGCGAGTTATTCTTAGAAGCGGGCCGTACGATTGTATCTTTGGCCAAACGCCGCTATGAGCAGGACGATGATTCTGTATTGCCGCGCTCTATCGCGACCAAAGCCGCCTTTGAAAATGCGATGAGCTTAGATATTGCGATGGGCGGCTCGACCAATACTATTTTGCATCTATTGGCTGCAGCAAATGAAGCGGAAGTAGATTTTAAAATGGCAGATATCGACCGTTTAAGTCGCGGTGTCCCTTGTCTCTCTAAAGTCGCTCCTGCTTCGCAAAAATATCATATGGAGGATGTACACCGTGCTGGCGGCGTGATGGCATTACTTGCTGAGCTTGATCGAGCAGGGTTACTTACCACCGATATACCGACTATCCATAGCCCCTCAATGAAAGAGGCCATTGATAAATGGGATATCATGAATCCTGATAATACTGAGGCGCGCGCGCGCTACATTGCTGCACCTGGTGGCGTACGTACCACTGAGGCGTTTTCACAGTCAAAAGAATGGCCTAACCTTGATGTCAACCGTGAGTCAGGCTGTATTCGTAGCGTCAAGCATGCCTATTCAGAAGATGGTGGCCTTGCCGTACTCTATGGCAATATCGCTGAGCGTGGCTGCGTGGTCAAGACTGCTGGCGTCGATGAAAGTATCTTAACCTTTACTGGTCGTGCGCGTATTTTTGAATCACAAGATGCAGCCGTAGCGGCCGTGCTTGATGATCAAATCATAGCAGGTGACGTGGTCATTATCCGCTTCGAAGGTCCAAAAGGGGGTCCTGGCATGCAAGAGATGCTTTATCCAACCACCTATCTTAAGTCAAAAGGCTTGGGTAAAGAATGTGCGCTACTCACTGATGGTCGTTTCTCTGGTGGTACATCAGGCTTATCTATCGGTCACGCCAGTCCAGAAGCTGCTGAAGGCGGTGCGATTGGTCTGGTCGAAGAAGGCGATACCATCCATATTGATATCCCAAACCGTACCATCAATATGCAGGTCAGCGATGCAGATTTAGCAGCACGTCGTGAGGCGATGGAAGCACGCGGCCGCGATGCATGGAAGCCTGTAAGTCGTGAGCGTTATGTCACGCCTGCCCTACGTGCTTATGCTGCTATGACTACCAGTGCGGACACTGGTGCGATACGAGATGTGAGTCAAGTGGAG
The DNA here is from genome assembly GCF_947495825.1 of uncultured Psychrobacter sp. GTDB lineage: Bacteria > Pseudomonadota > Gammaproteobacteria > Pseudomonadales > Moraxellaceae > Psychrobacter. The sequence goes on along the minus strand of NZ_CANMAH010000006.1, from coordinate 91,600 downwards.
CGCTAACTACAGAGCAATGAACTAATTTTTCAAATCAAGCCAGCTTTCATGCTGGCTTTTTTTCACTAAAAAACAACGCAGCTGTCGTTTTGATAACGATTTTTTGCGAAACTCATTGCGTTTTTTCGTCACTATAGGTTTTTGAACGCTTTCATAGATTACATTTACGTCCTACACCTTACAACTTTTAGAGATAGCTATTATCAACTTTCTATTTAAAAGCTCATAAATATTTTAAATGGACCAAGCGGCATGCACAAACCTTATGATTGAAAATTATAATTTATTCTTATTAGTCTGCGGCATCGCCTTTTTATTTGGTGCCATTTTTCCTATCGTATTTAAGCCTCTACCTGTATCTCTACCCATGCTTCAAGTTACTTTTGGCATTGTGATTGGCTATTTATGGCTCTCCTTGTCATTTTTGGACCCTATGGAACATGGCGTTATTATCGAGAAACTCACCGAGATTGTGGTACTTGTATCACTGGTTGGAGCAGGTATCAAAATCGATACGCCATTATCTTGGCGTTTGTGGCGTCCTACCACCCGGTTGTTACTTATTACTATGCCTGTTGGTATTTTTGCAATGGCTGTCTTAGGCTATTACGCGTTTGGTCTGACTATAGGTGCAGCAATTTTACTAGGGGCTGTACTTGCGCCTACTGATCCTGTATTGGCATCTAGCATTCAAGTTGGACCGCCTAATACTGGGGGTGAAGATGCCCCGCGTTTTACCTTGACATCAGAAGCCGGACTCAATGATGGCTTGGCATTTCCCTTTGTATATTTAGCCATCAAGATAGCTGAAGCTTATAGTGAAGGTCAAGGATTCTCAGGCGAGCTACTCTGGACTTGGTTTACACATGACGTATTATGGAAGATTGGTGCAGGTTTAGTGGTCGGTATAGTCGTTGGAAAGACTTTGGCAAAAGTGGTGTTTTCTAAGCATACTCGTGAGACTACCATCTCTCAAGGTTACGTGGTCATTGCATTGACATTGTTAGCTTATGGCTTGGCTGAGTATATACACAGTTATGGTTTTATTGCTGTCTTTATCGCCGCTTTTGCCTTTCGCCGTTCAGAGCACGAACACAGTTATCATGAAAAACTGCATGACTTCGCTGAGCAATCAGAAGGTCTATTGATGTCTTTAGTACTGGTAGCTTTTGGCATACTTATTGGACAAGGGTTGCAATCAGGTGTTGAGCTGACATGGCGGGTCTATATTGTAAGCTTTACCTTCTTACTACTCATCCGTCCGCTAGGGGGTATTATCGCACTGACAGGATTAAACCTACCTCGAACAGAAAAATATGCAATATCTGCCCTTGGTATTAGAGGCATTGGTACTTTATATTATTTGTCTTATGCCCTTAATCACGGATTTTTTGGGGAAGAAGACGCGCTTAAGCTTTGGGTGGTATGCTCTATTGTTATCTTATCCTCTATCTTTATGCATGGTTTAAGTGCGCCCAAATTACTAAAAATGACAGCAAATAAACCACGCTCATAGTTCAAGTTTGTAACCTTAATTCGTATGCTCAATCTGTATTGATTAAATCTAATACCGCTTCCGTCAGTGCAAACTGGCGGACATCATTTAGCATAGTTACATCAAAGTTGTGTACAAAAGCGAAAGACAGCTGCCGAGTAGGATCACACCAAGCGACTGAGCCGTTGTAGCCCATGTGTCCAAAACCCGCTTCGGTATTAGCACAAACGCTAAACAGACGATGATAACCCAAGCGCCAATGCATGTGAGCAGGCATTACTGCATCCATCCCTGTGACTTGCGGAGTAGATAGCTGCTCGAATGTTGCTTCATCGATTAGAGTTTGCCCTTGCCATTTACCACCGTTTGCTAACATAGCATAGATGGTCGCTAAGGCTTTGGCTGAAGCCACACCATTTGCGGCTGGAATAACTGCCTGCAGCGTTTGACGGTTATAGTAATCTATAGGTTGCTTGTTGGCCGGTATGAGTGCAGCCTTATAGTTTTTTAAGTTTAACTGACTGGTATTAAGGTATAAGCGGTTGATCTGAGCGGTATCTAAGATCGACAATTCATCTATACTTTCGTCATTACTATATTCTTTAGTTGTTTGAAGTTTTATAGCATGTTGCTTCCAGCATTTATAAATTGACAGATTTGCATAGGTACGCAATGTATTTTTAGAGTCAGGTTTTAATACAGGCTTATTTCGACGAGAACGCAGCTGGGGACGCTCTACACTATGATCCTGCTTAAGGGTTTTAAAATCTTTTACCAATATAGCCACTTTATCTGCTTTATCGCTTGGTACACCAAAATAGCAACTACTAGCGATACCTAGCGGCTCCGTTAGATAATGACGTAATGCTTCGGCCAACGTCATATCGGTGACCGCTTCTATAACACCTCCTAATATCCAGCCATAAACCAGCGCACTATAAGCACTGTCATATCGCGTTGCATCCTCAGGCAAAGTTATGGGCATTGCAGCGACCTTAGCAAGCATACTGTCCCAGTCGAGCAAGGTTTCGCTATCAGCATCAATACTGTTGATCGAAAACAAATTGGCTTGATGCGACATTAGCATGCGTAAAGTGATATCAGCTTTGTCATTAGAGGCAAACTTAGGCCAATAGTTGGCAATTGGTGTATCATAATTCAGTAGTTTTTGTGACACTAAGACATGAACCAACGTTGCTAATATCCCTTTGCCTGTTGAAAAATTTAGGGATAGAGTTTCCGGTTGCCATAAGATATCAGGTTGTGCCATACCGACGCTGGCCTGCGCAATACACTTGCCAGCTTGATAAACGATCAGTGATCCACCTGCTGGGGCATCATCTAGCTGTAGATCGGTTAGCAATTGTTGCAGGCGCTGCTGTATTTTGGTATCAATCCTACCGCTTCGATCATAGTTGTTAGTAGTATCTTGCATTGTCGTTTCACTCACTTATTGATTATCACTTGGTTTTTGATGATAGATAGTTTTATCAGACAACAATAAAAAAGGCCACCCACTGGTCGCCTTCTAAAAACACACTTCTAACCCTACTATCACATTAACGCGGCACTAGTAGGCGGTTATGTACTTCTTGCTCAAGACCAGCCAATCCATGACTGCGACCTCGCGCCATAGCCGTATCCATCTTACGCCCACGTAACCAGCCAGCACGCAAGGCAATTGCTGCCCCTGCTCTATTTCCCGACCCGCAGTGCAATGCGGTTTTTTTGCCATGATACTGACGTAGTATGTTATCAAACGCTAAGATGTTAAGCTGCTTTAAATCTTGAGCGCCACTTATAGGTAGCTGTTCATAATACATGCCAGCGCGCGTTACTGCCTCTGATTCATCAAAACTAAGCTCATCATCAGGCTGCAAATTAATGACAAGCTCAACCCCTGCAACTGCTAACGCTTTTACCTTGGATTCATCAAGCGCACCGCAAACGATTGTCTGTTCATCAGGGCGAAAATAAGGCTCAAGTACCTTTGAGAGATTAATACCATTATCAGCTACTGATGCTGGAGCAGCATCTACATCGGTGGAAGATTGGGCGTCTATATTTAAAGTCATAGTCATATATATGTTAGTTGAATATAAAGGTTAAAAACAAGCTTTTACTGCTTACTCTGTTTCATTTAGCTTCACCACACCAGCAAGATGCGGCTTGTCATTTTTGGCACTATATAAGCCAAAGTTACAATGATCGTTAGTAGTATCAAGCTTGGCCACCGATTCGGCAATAAGCTCCACCTCAGATGGCAAAAAGATAGGTAGCTTGAATGATACCTCAACAGTATAGGCATCAGGTAATTCGCCCATCATTGCCAAACATTTGGCCTTAGACCACATTCCATGGGCAATAGCTTTAGGAAATCCAAAAGCTCGTGCCGATAAAGGATGTAAATGAATAAGATTAAAGTCCCCAGATATAAAGGCGTAACGACGTCCGATATCTTCTGGCACTTCAAAGACCGCATGGGTACCTTCTTCATCGACCATTGGTTTAACCGTTACCGGACGCGGCTTGTTTTTGCTACTTGCATTACTGGCGGGTTTTTTACCACGGGCTAGATACGTCGATACCCCTTCCCAAACGACATCGTCTTGCGATTTGACTGTAGTCACAAAATCAAACTGTTGACCCTGCGCATGGTCACGTAAGTTATCGAATGACACTGACATAGCCACTGTCTCACGTTCGCCTACAGGACGATACTGCGTGACCTTATTGTCTACATGCACCAGCCCTAACATCGCAAAAGGAAATGGTTCTTTGACCATCATGTTCATTTGTAAGGCTTGAGAGAGCACGGCAAAGTAAGTAACTGGAATTTTTCCGTCATCAGCAAAACCGCAAATATTACGGTAATCTTCTAAATTACTTTGATCGATGTGCAGATCATCCACATAGTAGGTCGCTTGCGGCAGCTCATCTTTGCCAACTTTTGCGTTGTCACCGATAGGCAACAGGCTCTTTATTATATTAGCGTAAGTGGTATGCGCTTTTGGCAACGCATCATAGTGTTTATCTGACATAAATCTATCCTGATTGAGGCTTAAGCGAATTTTTAGCACATCCATTGGCTATTTAGTCGCTTATTTTGCAACATCTTAACCCAAAAATACAGAACTAAAAAGTTACTAAATAAGCAAAACTAAAGACATATATAAAAATATCCATCAAAAACAATACTTTTAATTTACCTTATAAGCCTTGTGGTTTTAACATAAAAAAGCCACCTATAGGCAGCTTTATTACAATAAGTTAGCAAATTTGTCGTAAGTAACAATGATGTATACAATAAATCACTAGTAATATCATCGACTTAGAAAGTTATCAATATATTTATATCTCTAAGTACGATAAACACCTGTTGTGCGTATAAATACTATGCACCTAACAAGCTTTGACCACAGACACGTACGATATTGCCATTTAAGCCACCTGATGCAGGAGAGGCAAGCCATGCAATCGTTTCAGCCACATCGACTGGTAATCCACCTTGACTCATTGAGTTCATACGGCGACCTGCTTCACGAATAGCAAATGGGATTGCTTCGGTCATCTGAGTCTCAATGAAGCCTGGAGCGACCGCATTAATCGTCATGCCTTTGTTATTTTCTGCCAGTTGTTTAGCAGTTGCATTTACCAGTCCAATGACACCAGCTTTGGAGGTGGCATAATTGGTCTGACCAAGATTACCTGCGATGCCTGAGATTGAAGACACACAAACAATGCGCGCATTCTCTTTTAGTACATCATTATCAAGCAAATAACGATTCAACCTAGCGATACTAGCAAGATTGATATTGATGACCATATCCCACTTTTTTTCATCCATTTTGGCAAGTGTTTTATCACGAGTTACCCCTGCATTATGAATGATAGAATCTAGACCGCCACGCTTTTTGGCAGCTTCAGCGATTTGCTCGCCAGCGTCATCACTGGTGATATCAACCATCAAAGTCGATCCACTAATCTCACTTGCAACCTTTTGTAAATCAGCTTGTTGCTGTGGTACATCTAAGCAGATGACATGCGCACCCTCACGAGCCAATACGCGAGCGATCGCTTCACCAATACCGCGACTCGCACCCGTAACCAGCATGGTCTTACCACCCAACGGCTGTGTCCAATCGACTTCAACCGCATCACCCATGCTCACACGTACTACTTGACCTGAGACATAAGCTGAACGCGCTGAGGTAAAGAAGCGCAATGTTGAATCCAGATTGCTTTCAGAGTTTTCAGCAACGTAAATCAGTTGAGCGGTAATACCGCGTTTAAGCTCTTTACCAACCGACTTAACAAAACCTTCGAGCGCACGCTGGGCTAATGCTGTCTCTACATCGATGATTTCTTCAGGTGGACGACCAATAATAATGACGCGCCCTGACTTCTCTACGCGGCGTGCTACAAAATGAAAGAACTCATAAACTTGCTTGAGCTCATCTGCATTACTGATATTGCTGGCATCAAACAATAATACCTTAAAATTATCTTCACTGCCCGTATTGGCTTTTGCTTCTACGTTTGCATCAGCAAGCGCATCTTTGATACTGTCTCTGCTATTAACAAACACTTCAGCATGCAACTCTGACAAGATACGAGCGATAGACTCACTAACACGCTTGTCATCACCAGCGGCTGAGCCAACGAGCACACTACCGCGTACAAGACGTTGACCACTCTCAAAACGATCGAGACTTACTGGTAGCGGTAGACCTAAGTTTTTAGCCACTTTTTTACCAATCGAGGATTGAACAAAATCACCATAACGGTCTGACATAAAATACTCCTGTATCTAAAATTAGAACAATAAATAATGAATGAAAACGGATGGGTCCATTAATCTTAACGCCCTTACTATAAAAGCTTATTATCTCCGCAAACACGGATAATAATAATGAGACTTTAGTAAGTGAATTCAAAGTTGACACAACTATACACGCCTAAGCTAAACAAGTCCAAAAGTCAACGGTATAAACATGGATAAGCGGACGGACCTACAAACGCAGCAGTTACTTTCTCTTTCTTTGAAAAATAAACTTATATGCTAAAATAAAACCTAGAAGTTATGACTCAATCAAATACTGATAACAATATATTATCAGATGCCTAGTTAGGCAATACTAATAAGCAATACTGCTCAGTCTATGTATTTGCCATTTACGTAAATCTGAGCCTCTGTTACCAGACTTGCTAAAGACATACAATAACAGGGTAAAAATTATTACGATAAACGGCTAACATCTTATATATTGATGACCTAATTTGTTTATCACGATATTTTATTACCTTATCATTTGCTACATTCACTCGTTTTAAGGATAACTTTATGAGTAACAAAAAAAACAGCCCTATCGTCGAGAGTACGGTTGTTAAAGGTAACACTCCAGCGGCGGATAGCACACAGAAAAATACTCAACCAAACAAAGATGATCAAGAGAATAATGCTCATTACGACTCAATCGCTGAGTTAAAAGAAGCAACTGACATTGTTGATGCTGATGGCAATGCTGAAAACGATCAGGCCCAGAAAAAAGCAAAAATTAAAGAAGACTTAGTTAATGAGTCTGATCTTAGTGAGCCTGAAGACCTCAATGTATTTGATACTACAGCGCAGTCCGAAGCGAGCGAGACAGATGAAGGCAACACACAGAGCCAGTCAGTGCAATCAGATGATCGTAATGATGATACCGATGAGGCAGCGGCTAAGACTAGCAAGCCAAATACTGCCTCTAAAAAGAGCAGCGCGACCAAGCTAAGCTCAGGCCAACATCGCGTTGCCATTTTAGGAGGCAATCGTATTCCATTTGCTCGCTCAAATGGTCCTTATGCTGATGCTAGCAACATCGATATGTTAACCGCTGCACTTAATGGTCTTATCGAACGTTATAACTTGCAAGATGAGCGTGTGGGTGAAGTGGTCGCTGGCGCTGTTTTGAAGCTTAGCCGCGATCTTAACTTAACTCGTGAAGCTGCTTTAAATACCGCTTTAGACCCACATACACCTACTTATGATGTCTCACAAGCTTGTGGCACTGGTCTACAATCTGCATTTGCTTCTGCAAACAAAATTGCTTTAGGTATAATCGACTCAGCCATCACAGGCGGTGTCGATACGACTTCAGACGCGCCCCTCGCGGTTGGTGATGGCCTACGTAAAGTCATCTTAAAATTAGGAGCGGCAAGAAACAATAAGCAACGCTTGCAAGCCCTGATGGGTCTGAACCCAAAAGATTTAATTGAATCACCACAAAACGGCGAGCCGCGCACTGGTTTGTCTATGGGTGAACATCAAGCGATTACTGCTCTTGAATGGAATATCAGCCGTGAAGATCAAGACGAATTGGCCTTTAATAGCCACAAAAACTTGGCTCGTGCCTATGATGAAGGCTTCTTTGACGATCTTATCACGCCATATAAAGGTTTGACTCGTGACAACAACCTACGTCCAGACTCTACTCTTGAAAAGATGGGCAAACTAAAACCAGTATTTGGTAAAAAAAACGCTAACCCAACCATGACAGCGGCCAACTCAACGCCACTAACTGACGGTGCTTCTTGTGTATTGCTAGCCAATGATGAGTGGGCAGAAGCACACGGTCTGAAGCCTTTAGCCTATATCGTTCACCAAGAAACAGCGGCTGTTGACTTTATCGGTAAATCTGGCAATAAAGAAGGTTTATTGATGGCACCAGCCTATGCAGTACCGCGTATGCTTGAGCGTGCAGGTTTAAGCCTACAAGACTTTGACTTTTACGAGATTCACGAAGCCTTTGCCTCACAAGTGTTATCGACCCTTGCTGCTTGGGAAGATGAGACATTTTGCCAAGAGCGCCTAGGACTTGAGGCGCCGTTGGGCTCTATTGATCGTAGCAAGCTAAATGTGAATGGTTCATCACTTGCTGCTGGACATCCGTTTGCAGCAACTGGTGGTCGTATCCTTGCGACAGCAGCTAAGCTACTAGATCAAAAAGGCTCAGGTCGTGCGCTTATCTCTATTTGCGCAGCTGGCGGTCAAGGCGTCACTTGTATCCTAGAAAAATAATCTGGTGCTTATCTGCTTAGCGGACAAATAGCTTAATATTTTGGTTTTTTGACACCCTTTAATCGATTGATTAGAGGGTGTTTTTTATGCTCCCTTATTTTTAAAAGCAGTGACAAATCTGCGAGCGTGATAACGAGCCATACAAGGATGCACCGCACAATAATAAAACGCAGTCACCGCATAGCTTCACCATCAGATATGCTAAAGTAAAGACCATAATTAATACAATGATAAGAATATTTATTAGGAGTTTTCTATGAGTAAGATTCCCTCGGCAATTGACCCAAAGTCTTTGACACCGCAGGAACATGCTGAGCTAAGCAAACCTGAACAAGGCAACTTCATTACACGCATGGACAAAGAGGTCTTTAATGATGAGCTACGTCGTAAGATGCATCAGGATTTGATCGACGGTTATGATGAAGAGCTTGAAAATGAAATAGACGATTATGTACGTGATTTTCGTTTTGATGGACTTGAGATGACAGAGCAAGAAAAGCTTGATCGTCGTACTTATTTTCAAGAACTGGTGCGCTTGCAGCGTGAGTTGATCAAATTACAAGATTGGGTAGTCGATCGCGGTGAGCGCATTGTCGTCATATTTGAAGGACGTGACTCAGCAGGAAAAGGCGGCGCTATAAAGCGTATTACTCAACGTCTCAATCCGCGCGTTTGTAGAGTTGCTGCCCTGCCGGCTCCAACCGAGCGTGAGCAGTCACAATGGTATTTTCAGCGTTACGTGGCGCACTTGCCAGCAGCTGGCGAGATTGTGTTGTTTGATCGAAGTTGGTATAACCGTGTCGGTGTTGAGCGCGTAATGGGGTTTTGTACCGATGCCCAGTATGAGGAGTTTTTTCAATCTGTACCTGAGTTTGAGCGTATGCTCGTGCGTTCCGGTATTAGGTTAGTCAAATATTGGTTTTCTATCACTGATGACGAGCAGCATTCACGGTTTATGAGCCGGATTCATGATCCACTCAAACAATGGAAACTGTCGCCAATGGACTTGCAATCAAGGCGTCGTTGGGAGGATTATACCAAAGCCAAGGAGACTATGTTTGAGCGTACTCATATTCCAGAAGCACCGTGGTGGGTCGTTGAGGGCAATAATAAAAAACGGGCGCGTCTAAATTGCATTGCTCATCTACTCGAACAGATACCTTACAAAGAAGTGCCGCGCGAGGAAGTAGAATTGCCCGAACGTAAGCGCGATGACGAATACTATCGAGAGCCTATTCCAGACGATATGTACGTTCCATCACGTTATTAGACCTTTGTAATGTCACAGTCAATAACTGATAATACGTTTACCTATATAATGTGGCCTTATAGTCTGCCTTACACTATAGTCCGTCTTACATAGTATAAGTCGCTTGCTGGCTATCAATCTTACCTGCTAGCAAGCGTTCAACTTCTTGCTTTATTTTTTGTCCCGCAACATCCGTACCGATTTGGACGGCAAACCCTGCAGGACGGTTAGCTTGAGCTTTATGATTGATCCAAACGACTTTGCCATTCATCGGTAAGCGTTCGCTAGAATTGGGTAAAGTAATAGCAATAAAGACTTCATCACCCAGCTCATGTACACGATTGGTAGGTACAAACAGGGCACCATTATCTACAAAAGATAGATAGCTGGCATATAGTTTTTCGACATCTTCAATATGACAGGTAATAATACCGCCACGTCCTGGCATTGCCATAATAAAATCCTTAATGTTAATCTACAGTTAGATATCGCTTGATTGTCTCTTTAGTTTTACTAGATTGAGTCTATATGCTCAGTTAGACTCTATAGACGAGCCAAGTCTTGCATCAGCTTATCATAGGCAAATTTTTCTTGCACATTTTGTTGAAGCGCTATTTTTGTTTGCTGCAATCGACTTAGTAGTGTGTCTAATGCGCTGTCTGTAGGTCGATACTGCTCTAACGCTACTGTTAAAGCAATATCTTTTTGACTACTATCAAGACCGAGACAAACGCGCCGAATATCAATCAGCATAAGTTCAGTCAGTTTGAGAAAGTCTGGTAGATCAATCACACTTTGCCAATAATCGCTAGCTGCTATACTACTACGCTTACCGCTACGTAGCGCCTGCCATGTGGTCAACCATAGTGCGCGTTTGCTATACCATGGAGCCTGTGCCAGCTCTATTGCTGCAAGCGGTGCACCATTTGCTAACTGTAGCAACTGCGTAATTTGTATCGGACTCACTACTTCACGATTGATCGTATTTCCAAGCTTTTGAGCAACATAATCATTTGCAACAGCTGGTCCTACCCTTTGCAATGGTAACTGCTGTACGCGACTTTTAATCGTCGGAAGTAGCTTTGCTGGCATGTCACTGATTAAAAACAAATGGACTTGTGCCTGTGGCTCTTCTAATGTTTTTAAAAGCGCGTTGGCCGCTGCCATAGTCATTTTTTCAGCATGATCTAACACGCAAATACGCATCCCCTGTCCGCCCTGATAGATAAAAGGCTGCAACGCGCGAATATCATCTACCTTTACTGTCAACACTGCACTACTGGTTGCTTTTGCCGACTTAGTATTGGCTTTGGTTTTTTTATTATTACTAACAGCCTGATTGGATTCCTGACTCTCAGTGCTGATGGGCATACTGGTGATAGGCAATACTTGTAAGCTTGGATGCGTGCCAGACCTAAGCCATTGGCAACTTTGACAATGACCACAGGCACCAAGCGGGTGCTGATGACGCTCTTGGCACAATAGCCAAGCGATTAGACGCCAAATAAAAGCACGTTTACCCATCCCTTGCATACCAGCAGCAAGTAAGGCATGCGGCAGATCATGTGGGGGTGATAGTACACGACTTGTAAGCTGCGTCCACAAGGCTTGCTGCCAAGGTAATAGTGGCGCAAAGTAAATACTGTCTGTCATATGTTTCACGCTTATCGCTTACTATTTTATTTAAAATTCACTGGGTTTAGCACTCATCTCAGTTCATCTTGCAGTTACTTTTAAGCATTAAATGTAAATAATATGCTTAGGCTATTTATTATGTACCGCTTGTAAATTTATTAATACTCATTGCATTTAAACGATCCAAATCTTCTTGCGTGTCCACGCCAGCAGGTAGCTGAACTTTTGCAGCTGCAATAGCTATACTGCCACCGTTTTCTAAAACGCGTAATTGCTCTAAGCTCTCAAGCGTTTCAAGCGGCGTTTGAGGCCAATGGACAAATTGCTGTAATAAACTTACCCGATAAGCATATAACCCTAAGTGTCGGTAAGCCTCTTTTGGGGCGGGTAGCTCCGCTGTATCTAAATTACCAGCAGCCACTGCCAACGCAATATCACGATCACAAGGAATTGGGGCACGGCTAAAGTACAGCGCGCGTTGAGTGTCACCAGCAGTTGTACTCACAACCTTGACTACCGAAGGACGCATAAACGTCTGATAATCTTCAATGGGCTCGTATAAAGTCGCCATAACGCTGTCATCATCTTTTACCAACAAGTCTTTGACTTGCTGGAGCAGTAACGGTGGCACTAGCGGCTCATCCCCTTGCATATTAATGATAATGTCGTGCTCAGCCCAGCCTTTAATCGTCGCAACTTCAGCCAAACGATCTGTACCTGAGACATGGTCAGCACTTGTCATCACCACCTCATATCCTGAATCCAAGCAAACCTTAGCGATTCGTTCATCATCGGTTGCAATGCACATATCATCGGCAAAATGCGCGGCTTGAGCCTTTTCAGCGACCCAAAGTATCATAGGTTTACCATGAATATCTAACAAAGGTTTACCTGGTAGACGTGTACTTTTAAAGCGTGCAGGAATAACGATATGAGTTTTGGCAGGTGCTAAAGCAGACGACATAAATACTTCCTATAACAAATAGTTCATAAATTTAAATAGGTAATGTATAAATAAGCGGGTAATTTAGACATACGCTTAGACATAAAATCAACTATACGCATCGACCAACTCAATGATCATAACTTGACCCAACCATATTGATACCCTGTACGGTCAATTGCTGCTGCAATGTCTGATAGCAAGCATCAGATAATGTGGCAGTCACAGGCAATACCCATAGCCTGTTTATCAAGGCTCTAATATCATTACCACTGTGACTATCAATATCAATGGTTTCATTCGATTTTATAGCACCTATTTTACTGATTCCTGCTACTAGCAATGTTCTAATTTTTACAGCGTCCTTAGTCGTCACAATCATAGGATGTTCAGTGTATTGTAGTAGTTCGCTCAGACTAAAGTTATGATGATCTGGAAAAGGATGTCCTATAGCATCAAAACCAAGCGTGCTCAGTGTGGCAAAAAAGCGCTGAGGATAGCCAATACCACTAATCGCATGTACCTTATCACCTTTTGACGGTACTACCTTAGCTGACAAAGGTGTGATTATGTTTGAAACGTTCAACTCGACTAATTCATCATCAGACAACAAGGGGTATAACTCATCTGGCTGTAACTGCATCGTTAAACGCTGAGCTAAGTTTTCACTATCGTTAAGAGCCGATACTCCGTTGGGTTTTTCATGATAGATAACGGTTGCATCTTTTAGCCGTGACATTGGTTCACGTAAAAACCCTGTCGGTAATAGCTGCTCATTGCCAAATCCACGTGCAACATCTACTACTATCCATTCGATATCACGTTGCAACGTATAATGCTGTAAACCATCGTCAGCGATAATTAATTGTAAGTCAGGATGCGCGTTTAGCAAAGTCGTAATTGCCTGCTTGCGGTTTGGGCATACTGCCATTGGCGCAGCAGTGTTGTTGACAATCAAACACGGCTCATCGCCTACTGTACTTGGCAAACTCTCTTTGGTTACTAACGCTGGCATTTGGGATGTATCGCCGCCATAACCACGGCTAATCACACCAACCTTTATGCCTTGCCTTTGCAAATAACTGACCAAAGTGATAATTAAAGGCGTTTTGCCACTACCGCCAACCGTAACGTTACCGATAACCATAACCGGCACAGGCGCACGAAAGCTTGACAGTATGCCCAGTCTATACGCCTGACGACGCAAAAAAACAAGCAAACCATATAGCCAGCTAATAGGCAATAGTAACCAAAGCCAAGCTTCTTTTCGCTGCCAAGCACGAGTAATTGTCGTCTCAATACTCATTATTTAGCATCCATCCAGTTTTGCCCGTAATTTGTAATTCAAACTGTTATCACTCAAAATCCCGATCATACATTTGCGCATAATAACCTTGCTTTTGCATAAGCTCATTATGGGTACCAATCTCAACGATGCGTCCGCCGTCCATCACGGCAATACGATCTGCTGACTCAATCGTTGTGAGACGATGCGCAATGACTAAAGTAGTACGATCTTTCATTACATTGTCGAGCGCTTGCTGAATAAAATACTCTGACTCATTATCAAGCGCACTGGTCGCCTCGTCTAATATTAAAATTGGCGCGTCTTTTAGCAGAGCTCGTGCTATCGATAGGCGCTGGCGTTGTCCACCAGACAACTGCAAGCCTTCTGCTCCAATCTGACTTTGATAACCTTGCGGCATTTTCATAATAAAGTCATGAGCAAAGGCATCTTTAGCAGCAGCTTCAACCTCAGCCTGCGACTTGGTCGCTAAACTACCATAGGCGATGTTATTAAAAACAGAGGTATTAAATAACACCACTTGTTGATTAACCATGGCAATTTGCGCACGCAGGCTCTCTAAAGTAATGTCTTCAATAGGCATACCGTCCATCGTAATCTGCCCTGAAGTCGTGGCTAAGGTACGCGTTAGCAAATTGACTAATGATGACTTGCCAGCACCGCTACGACCAACCAATGCGACAGTCTCACCTGCTCGTACATTCAAGCTAAAATCCTGCAACGCGACAGTTGAATCAGGATAGATTAAGCTGACGTGATCCAATTGAATCTCACCTGATAGTGACGGACTAAGCGTACCAGTATCGCGCTCTTCAGGCTCATCAAGTAATGCAAATATAGACTCACCAGCAGCGATACCTTTTTGCAGTTTTTGGTTGACATCGGTCAATGAGCGTACAGGTTTACTCAGAAGACCTGCTGCTGCAATGTAAGATATAAACTCACCTGCTGAGATATTGTCAATCACCGATGGACGCAGAGCAAGCCATACTACCACAGACATCGCCATTGCCATTAATAGCTGTACCGCTGGAGTATTGATGCTATTAGTGACGACCACTTTCATGCCTTGACGCAGATTTTTTTTTGATGTGATGTTAAAGCGTTCAGCCTCGTAAGCTTGCCCGCCATAGTTTTTTACTACTTGATAACCGCCAATTACCTCGTTAGTGATGTGACTCACATCACCCATGGTTTCTTGGATACCTTTGGACAGCTTTAGGTAACGTTTAGAGGCAAAACGAATCAACCATAAGATCGGTGGTAATACCAAAAATAGAATCAACGTCAAGCGCCAATTGCTATAAAGCAAAAAACCAATCAAAGCGACGACTGTCAAACCATCGCGCAACACAGTCTTCATAGAATCGGTACTAGCAGCCGTTACTTGTTCGACATCAAATATTAGTTTGGAAGAGATGGTTCCTGCAGGATTGGCCAGATAAAAAGAGCTTGGCAAGCGTAATAACTTATTAAACACTTGAACCCGTAGCTCATAAACCAGATTTCGTGAGACTAACGCAGAATAATAGTTACCTAAAAAGCTACCAACACCGCGCACAAAGAACAGCCCAATAATTAAAGCAGGAAACCAATTTTGCTTTGCCTGATCGTTTTGATTAATAGCATCGGTGATATATTGTAATAGTTTGGCAATCCAGATCTCTGTTGCCGCATTAATAGCAAAGCCTAACACTGTTAAAAGAAGCGCCCACCAGTATGGTTTTAAATATCTTAACAAACGTAGCAGCGTCTTATGCTTAGGCGGAGTCAATGGCTGGGCAAGCTTAAGATTGGCAGAGGTTTTAGTTACGTCAGATTGACTCATAAAAGCCTCGGGTCAAATATTGGTAGATGGGTTTGTGACATTCGTAGCTTCGTAGTATTGGCAGCGTCATTATATACAAAAGAATGCAGATGTAATAATGAGAAAATAGATAGCTTACCTCTGTCTACTGCGGCAGTGTTTGGCCGAGCGGCATGACGGTACTGATATTTAAATTCAAAAAGCCCAATTTGCCCGCAATATCCATCACTTTTACCACAGATTGATGGGTAGCGTTGGCATCGGCAGCGATAACAAACAAGATATCGCGCTCACTGCCTGCTTCTTGTTGCAACATATTGGTCAGCTCAGCCTCACTATTGTTAGCAAGGCTCATACCGTTGACCATATAACTACCATCTTCTTGTACAGCCACCTCAATACTATTGGTTTGCTCAACAAGTGCGACACCTTCCGCTTCAGGCAAAACTATATTTAAGCGGCTGAAGTGGTTAAATGATGTTGCTAATAACAAAAACACGATCAAAAACAGTAAGCAGTCAATCATGGGTGTTAAGTTGATTTCTAATGGTTCGACGGTAGGCTTTCTAAAACGCATGGCTAATTCTCTGATGACGTAAGGCTAGAAGGCGAAAACGCAAGTATCTTCTATGCAGGTTGGTGCGTATTTTCAGTATCAAACCCCGATGTAGCACCTAACTGCTCATCGTCTGTATGCCGACTTTCTACCATCGCAGCGAACGGTTTGTTGAGTGATAAATGCGCATCAGCCAATAACTGATAGTCATAAAGCTCTTGAATCATAAGTCCAGCCTCAGTCTCAAACCTAGCATTAATGTCTACAATCCGGCGCTGAAAATAGCGATAAGCGACGAGCGCTGGTATCGCAACGACCATACCAGCCGCCGTCGTAATTAAAGCTTGCGAGACACCGGCTGCCAGCAAAGTAGGATCCTGCATTGCTCCATCTGTAATGGCTAAGAATGAAGATATGATGCCCAGCACAGTACCCAATAGACCAAGTAGTGGAGCAATTGCTCCTATGGTACCGAGCATATTGATGTTTTTTTCGAGCTGATGTATCTGTACACTGGCTCTATTTTGCATGTGCATAGTCATTGAGTCTAGACCATACTGACGATATACCAATCCTGTCGCTAAGATATCACCCAATGGGGTTCTTTCTTTAACATTCATTAGCTGAGTGCGACCAATATCGCCATTTTCACGTAGGCGCGTTATTAGTTGTTCACGTAATCTGCCAGGTACGATTTTACTAAACTGTAGCGTACTACTGCGCTCAATGATAATGATAAGTGCAACTATCGAACATATGACGATTGGCATCATCAACCAACCACCTGCTTTTACCAATTCCCACATAATGACTCTCTTGTATACCGTTTAACCTGTCCAAAAGCTTGCGACCATTATGTAATGAAAGTCATTTCTAGCTCAGTATGTAAGTAAAATACTTACATGCTGATTAAGTATATTGTCTTTAGTACGTCAGTTTAAATAAGTGCATTAGCGCTGCGTTTCTAGCTGTTTGATTAACGCTGCAAGCTCATCTTGATTGTGAAAAAATATCTCTACACTACCCTGACCATCTTTTTTATGCTTAAGTTTTACTTCCGCCCCTAGCATATCTGTTAGGTGCTGCGTTAAACGCTCAGCATCGTGAGACTGTGTTTTTTCAGTACGATCGGCTTTAGATACAGGATTTAAGATTGACTTGACCAGCTTTTCAGCTTCTCTTACAGTCATCCCACCATCAATAATTTTTTGTGCAATGATAGGCTGCTGCTCAGAGGATAACGCCAATAGTGTGCGCGCATGTCCCATGTCTAAAGCGTTATTTGCCAGATGATCTTTTACCGCGTCATGCAACTGATTAAGACGTAGTAAATTCGATACAGTCGTTCGCGCTTTGCCTACCACATCTGCAATCATTGCATGACTCATGCCAAATTCAGTGTGAAAGCGCTGTAATGCTGCTGCTTGCTCGATAACTGACAAATCTTCGCGCTGAATATTCTCAATTAATGCAAGTGCAATTGCCAGTTCATCAGATAAAGCGCGTTCAATCGCTGGAATGACTGGTTTACCTGCCATTTTTGCTGCACGCCAACGACGCTCGCCTGCGATGATTTCGTGAGTCACATCGACTGTACTTTTGTCCTCATTTGCAAGCAACGGCCGGATGACAATTGGCTGCATCACTCCATGTTGCTCGATCGAAGATGCAAGCTCTGCTAACGCCGTTTCGCTCATATCGCGACGCGGTTGATATTTACCTGCTTGCAATTGAGTCACTGCAATTTGCACCAAACTGATTTGATCTTCAGTGATACTGTTGTCTGTTGCGTCACTTGTGGTTCTAGTGTTCTTTTTGGGGTAATGACGAGCTTTTGTATTGCTGCGGGTAGTACGCGGCGCTGTACGCTCATTTGTGTCTGTAGCTACTTTTTTATCATTTTTTGTCGTCTGAGCTTTGCTTGGGGTAGCAGATGATTCTGGCATCTGAGCAATAGAAGTAGCAGCGACCGTTTCGTCACCATCATGTATAACGGTATCGTCTTGTAAAGCAGAGGCGGTAATTTGCTTTTCTTTTTTGATTGATCCTAATAAGGCATCTAAACCTCGATTGGCAGCCAATCCTCGTTTTTTCGCCATGATTACCTATCCTCTAACGCTAAATAAAGCCAAATGATTATTAATAAATGCTCACTGATAAATATGCGACTTAGTACTTTATCGCCCAGCCAGCTGATGATTACGTTTGCTATATCTTCTTAATGTTAGCCTCTACTAACGGCTTTGTTTGATCACTTCAGCTGCCAGTTTTTGATACGCGCGCGCCCCTTTTGACCATCGCTCATAGGCAATCACTGGTAGTCCATGCGCAGGTGCTTCAGCCAAGCGAATGTTTCTTGGAATATGAGTTTTGTACATAATATCGCCAAAGTGAGCTTCAAGTTCGGCCGACACATCACGCGCTAACGTATTGCGTGCATCGAACAACGTTCTTACCACCCCTCGAATATATAATTTGGGGTTAAGCTCAGTTAGGCGTTCAATCGTTTGGGATAAATCAGCCAAACCTTCTAATGCATAATACTCACATTGCATTGGAATAATGACGCCATCGGTCGCTACCAAAGCGTTGATCGTCAACAGGTTTAAACTTGGGGCACAATCCATAACGACATAATCGTAGGGCCCTTCTTCAGAGCCAGATTGGGCATTTATTAAGTTAGTCATTGCAGTCTGTAACAGCTCATGACTGTTGGTTTGTCCCATTAACGTGACGTCCATACCTGCCAACTCACGGTTAGCACCGATCACATCAAAACCTGCTGGGCTCATAACAGTAGCATCTTGTAGTGACACATCATCAAGTAGGACGTCTGCTATTGTCAACTCTAAATCGTTTTTATCTATACCAGTACCACTAGTAGCATTGCCTTGTGGATCCAAATCAATTAGCAGTACGCGTTTACGCTTTGCCGCCAAACTGGCAGTCAGGTTTACTGCCGTTGTCGTTTTGCCAACGCCACCCTTTTGATTTGCAATTGCTATGATTTCCATACACTTACTCAATTTGATTAAGGTCTGTTGCTTGTTTTTGCTCTAACAGTCTTTAACTTTGCATTTTTATTATCATACTTCACAAACAATCTGTTCATAATTTTATTATAGGCTATAAAAATCAATGCTAGAAAGCCTTATAAAATTAGGGTCTTACGCTTTAATCATTATGCTAAATCTAAACCTAACTGGCTACGTCAAATGTTTCATAGCTACTAATGTGCCCATAGCTTAGACATTTTTGGCAGATAATTCAATCAAATGACGACTATCATGCAAACGTGGCACTTCAAGAATAATGGTTTTGATGTGCCATTCTTCTTTTAAAACTTGTAGCTCATCATCCGTTGGTATTTTACCTTTCATAGCGCACAATCGACCACCATTCGCCAATCGCGGCTGCGCCACTTCAACAAAGTCTGTTAAGCTTGCAAATGCTCTAGAGGTGACCACTTCATAAGTAGCTTCATGGGCTTCAATACGTGCAGCAATTGGTTGTACATTATTCAAACCAAGCTCACTACTGATTTGCTTAATAAAACGAATTTTTTTCTGGTTACTATCGAGTGCAGTACACGAGCGTTCAGGCTGACAAATCGCAATAATAACCGCAGGCAACCCCGCTCCTGTACCGATATCTAGCAGTGCACCTGGTGGCAAATGCGGTATAATAGCCAAACAATCAATGACATGCTTAATTAAGGCTTCTACCGGATCAGTAATCGCGGTCAGATTATACGCTTTATTCCATAATAAAAGCTGATCTAAGTACAATAATAACGTGCGCTGCTGCGTTTGGCTCAACGTTAGATCAAGCTCTTGCACTGCTTGAGCCAAGATATTGGCCAGCATCGGTAACTGCTTACCAAGTTTTGTAAAACCAGTAGCATCTATACTGATATTGTCTACGCTAGTAGAAGGCAGAGAAGTTTTGACAGAAGCTGACATACGACGAATCATCCAGTTTTGGCATGTGAACCTTTTATTTTATCATGCAGGTTACATATTGAATAGTTGCAGATTGCGCTAATGTCCATCATCTTATACTATCGGCGCTAGGATTAGACCGTTATTTATTTTTATATCCTTAGATAGGATTACTTTTTTATTGTTACTGGTACTATGACCTGTATTTGCATGATACAAAATTGACGTCAATGACCGATTTAAAATATCAAGACATCTTGTAAGATGTCGCTATTACAACTTATCCCTTTCACCTTATAAATTCTTATACAACGACTGACCATACGCCTATGACTGAACAGCCTACTGCCTGTACAACGCAACCTTCGGATGATAATGAATTGATGACGACAACTACTGTTGTGACAGACCCTATATTAGCAAAAGTAAAAAATACAGAAGAAAAACAAGATGCCTCATCGCCCCATCCGATATTTAGAGCGGTTAATCAGCGCTGTCTTATCGCCGCTAACCAATTGAAGCGTTATAGTGCTACTGATATCTTGCCTACTGACACCCGTACTGCGCCTGACTTAGATATTGGTTTTGGGCAAAAGCGCGCACTCAAAGCATTGCACACTGCACTTGATATAAAGGCCAGTGGCTATCACGTCTTTGCCGCTGGTGAAAATGGACTTGGCAAACGTACCATTATTAGCCGTTTCTTAAAGCACATCGCTATGGATGCACCGACGCCAGATGACTGGGTCTATGTGCACAACTTTACCGATCCTCGCACACCTTTAGCGATACGATTGCCTGCTGGGCAAGCAATATTGTTACAACAGCAAGTTAGCGACTTATGGACACAGGCAAAAAAACGCCTCAGTCAACGTTTTCGTAGTGACCAGTATCAAAGCAAGATCGAAGCGATCAAAAATGACACGCATCAAAAAGAGAGCCTTGCTTACGACGCCCTAAATGCTGAAGGCAAACAATACGACTTGGCATTGACGTTTCGCTCATTTGATAATAAAGCGATGTTTGTGCATCCAAGTCAATTGCCCATAGAGGAAAATGATAAAGCGACTTCTACCACCCCCAAACCTGTATTCACTGATACGACTGAGCCAACAAACGCTGCGACACAAAGTGACTATGAGTCTGAGCTAAATGGCTTTGCACACAAAAATCACATGCAAAAGCGTCTTAGCCAGCTTACCATCGCTTTAGAAAGGCTAGAGGATGAGGCAAATGACGCAATAGAAGCGCTACATCGTAGTATTGCCCACCGTGCGTTACAACCCCTGTTTGCTCCCATACAAGAGCAGTTCGTTAAGCTGCCAGATGTTGTGAGTTATCTTGATGCGATATTCGCTGATATGGTGACTCATGTAGAGCGTATCGTTAATGGCGATGACGAAGAGTTTATTCCTGCTGTACTAGCAACCACCCCTAGCCGTTACGCTGTCAATGTCATGGTGAGTCATGAGCCTGAAAGTGGCGTACCAGTCATATTTGAAGACTTACCGACTCATCTTAATTTGCTGGGTCATGTCGAGCAAATTACTCAATTGGGTACAGTAACCACTGATGTCAGTATGATACGAGCAGGCGCACTTCACCGAGCAAATGGCGGTTACCTACTCCTTGAAGCCAGTCATGTACTCGAGCACCCCTATGCTTGGCAAGGTCTAAAACGCGCTTTACAATCACGCAAAATTAAACTATCCAGCCTTGAGCAAATGCTCACTTTAACAGGCAGTTTATCGTTAGCGCCGATGCCAATCGATCTTGATGTTAAAGTAATTTTGCTTGGAGAAGCAGATTTATATTATGAATTATTAGAGCTAGAGCCAGAGTTTGATGCTGTGTTCAAAGTTCGTGCCGACTTCCATGACGATGTCACACGTACACCTGAGCACGAGCTGGCGTTGGTCGCCAAAATGGCCGATATTATCGATTATGCCGACCTTTATCCTTTTAATAATAGCGCCCAGGCGGCTCTTCTTGAGCATTTAAGCTTACAAGCTGAAGATCAAGACCGTCTTAGCCTGCACAGCGATCGTCTCATCAAGCTATTACATGAGTCGAACCGTCATGCACGTCTGAGCGAAAAAAGCATTGTCGACGCCAGTCATGTCGCTCAAGCTATCAGTGACATGGATGAGCGCTCAGGTTACTTGCGTGATCTATACTGGGACGAGCTAAAAAACGGTCAG
Source organism: uncultured Psychrobacter sp. (assembly GCF_947495825.1). Taxonomy (GTDB): domain Bacteria; phylum Pseudomonadota; class Gammaproteobacteria; order Pseudomonadales; family Moraxellaceae; genus Psychrobacter. The sequence goes on along the minus strand of NZ_CANMAH010000006.1, from coordinate 69,407 downwards.
CAGCTCATCAATACTCAAGGTGAGGCTGTCGGTCAAGTTAATGCTCTCACTGTCGTCAGCTATGCTGATAGTGAGTTTGGCATGCCAGCACGTCTTACTGCTTTGATTCAACCCAACCTTGGGGCAGGCGAGATTCTCGATATCGAACGTGATGTCGATTTGGGCGGCAGCTTACATGCTAAAGGTATGCTGATTATGACCAGCTACTTACGAGCTCTGTTTAGTCAGCATCATGTGCTAAATTTTAGTGCTTCTCTAGCCTTTGAACAAAGCTACGCTCATATCGATGGCGATAGTGCGACAGTCAGTGAAGCTTGTGCGCTCCTATCAGCTTTAGCGGATGTACCTATCAATCAAGCCTTTGCTATTACAGGCTCTATGAATCAGTTAGGTGAAGTGCAAGCCGTCGGCGGCATTAATGCTAAAATTGCAGGTTTTTTTGATGCTTGTCGCGAGCAAGGCATGACAGGTCAACAAGGTGTGGTGATACCAATGGCCAATGTCAGCCAATTGATGCTGCGAGATGATATTATCGCCGCAGTTAAGGCAGGTGACTTTTCTATTTATGGCGTACATACGATTAGTGAAGCCTTAACACTCATGACAGGCCTGCCGATCGATACGATGAATAAAAAAGGTCGTTATCGTAAAAACACCTTATTTGGGAAAGTCTTGCATCGATTGATGTTATGGGACGAAAATCAAGATACAGACGAGCCGATTGAGGACAAAGAATCTAAAAAGAAAGCCAATAAGAAACGTAAGTCTAAACGCCGTAAGAAAAAAGACAAACAAAAACAGCGCAAAAGTGAGAACGATGGTGATAATCAATAGTGAAAAGGTAGCACTGTCCTTTATGATCATCGCTTGCGCTCATGCTTTTTACTAAAATTATTTTGTTAGAATGTCTAGAAAAATTATCAAATAACAATATTTAAAAGCCAAACTCAAACCTCCTAGACGCTTAAGCTATTTTCTGCGATGATAAACGTCTTTTATGCCAAGCAAGCTATGTTTTAACATGTTACTGTTTATGACAGACTTTATATAGGTTATCTCTCAATGACTGCGCAAACCGATAACGCAACAGACATCTCTACCTCTAACGCTCCTGATGAGCAGACAGAACAGCCTGTTTTATCAGCTACTGAGAGCTCCGAGAATCTAGCGAACGATACAGCGGCTAGCCGTCATGGAGCAGCAACTACTGCGCGGCAATGGCAAGTGTTATCCCAGCTCCAGCGCAACCGCTGGGTAGGCACGACTCATATTTATGAGCAGCTCAAGCTCGCTGGGTTTGATATTAGCTTACGTACGGTACAAAGAGATTTGAACGCTTTGGCCAAACGTTTCCCAATTGAAAAAAATAACGCCAACCCACAAGGCTGGCGCTGGAAAGACGACGCCCCATTGCAAAGCTTGCCACATATGAATTTATCGCAAGCGGTTGCCTTTAATATGGTGGAAGCCAATCTTACTCAGCTACTTCCGCCTGCTGTTTTAGATGAGCTATTCCCATGGTTTGATTTGGCGCGGCGACAGCTTAAAAACAGCAAAGTCACGCACTCATGGATAGATCGCGTACGTATTGAGACAGCAACTCAGCCATTGATTGCCCCGCATATTGACTTGGACAGTAAAGATAACATTTACCATGCTCTGTTTTATCAATTACAGATCAAAGCCTGTTATACACGCAGTAATAAATCAGAGGCCAGTGAGTATGTCTTAAATCCTATTGCCATCATTCAACGTGGCGTGATTATCTATTTGCTTGCCACTCGAACCGATGATCCAGAAGCCATTATCCGCACCTTTGCGCTGCATCGATTCGCTAGTGTTGAGATACTAGATAGCACAGCGGTGACACCAGACAACTTTCACTTAGACAGCTATTTGGACGCTGGTAGCATGGGCTTTACCCATCCTTTATTGAGTCAGCTACCTGAGCGGGGTAAGAATACCCCTATCGAACTGCGCTTTACCAAAAGAGCTGGCAAAAGCCTGACCGAAAGTAAGCTTAGTGATGATCAAGTCGTGGTATTCAATGACGACGATACCTTGACGATTCATGCGACTGTCAATCTGACCTCACAACTGGTTTGGTGGCTGCGCGGTTTTGGAAAAGGCTTATTAGACGCCAAACCGCCGCTTCTTTATCAAGTAGTGTTGGATAAAACAACAGATAACGAGCAATAAATCAACCAATAAAAATTTAAGTATAAACAAGGAATACCATGTCATCTACCGCCTCAGCACCGCTACTTTCAGAGAGTTTAAGCACGTTAGGCTTGACTGCCGATATGTTGTTTTTTTCGCTGAATTACGAGTTTACCAAAACCGAAACCAAAGGTATGATGAAGCGCTTTAAAAAGGGTCAAAGCGCAATAGATATCGATATTGCTTGCGTACTATACGATGACAATTGTACGATCAGTGATATAGTCTGGTTTAAGCAACTGCGCGATAAAGCCGAGTCTATCCGTCATCAAGGCGATAGTCTTAATGGCAAAGATCGTGGCGAGCAAGCGTTGTATAATGCGCCGATGGATCAAGAACAGATTCGTCTGTATCTAGATAAGATACCAGCTCACATCAGTCATATAGGTCTGCTTGCAAGCTCATACCATGGAGAGCCTTTCGGCAAGTTAAAGGCTGGTGAAATCCATTTGAGTGATGATGAAGGTAACTATGCGTTTGAAGTCAACCTAAAACAACTGCCGCGTGATTGCAGTGCAGTTTGGGTCGCAGGTTTACGCCGTGAAACCGACGATTGGTATTTAACCTTGCAAAACCTACCACTCTCTGAAACTGACTTGCAAAAAGCAGCGCAACAAGTCGCCCATGAACTGGCGCGTGCTTTGCCTATCCCAGCATCGCATGCTACCAATTGAAGCGCCCAATGATGTTAAGACAAACGCTATGTTAGATTCAAGTCAATGACAGTATTTTAAATTAAAAAAGGCGATAAACTATTCACTAGTTTATCGCCCTTTTTTATAAAGCCTGACGCTAGTCCAAAGGCTCTCCGCAATTAGGACAAAAATTCTTTTTACGTACTTCTTGTTCGCGGCGCTCAAGCTCTTGCTCACGTAATACTTGTAACACGATATCTTGTGCTTGCTCTTTGTCTAACCCAAGCTCACGGCGTATCTTATCAATCATCACTTGATTTTGCACTAAGTCAAAATCACCGTCCACCAGCTGCTCACGAAAGTGTTGCTCAAGTTCGTCTCGGCGCTGTGCAAGCTCATTAGCCAGACCTGTCGCCAAAATACCTGCTGGCAGTGCCGCCAGACCCACACCTAATATAGTAATGATCGCCCCTAATATCTTACCTGCATTGGTAATTGGCGTCACATCACCGTAACCGACAGTTGTGAGTGTCACCACAGCCCACCACATTGCTTTGGGTATCGATTCAAACTCTTCTGGTTGCGCGTGGTTTTCTACCAAATAAATACCGCTAGAGGCCGTTACAATCATGATTATTAAAATAAAAATGACCGCTTGAAATGAGCCCTTTTCTTTACTAATAACCACAAGCAAGATGCGCATCGAGGCAAAATAACGTGTGAGCTTTAAGATTCTAAATAAACGTAGGATTCTAAGAAAGCGCAGATCAAAGCTGACAAAGAAGTTTAAAAACGCAGGAACGATCGCTATCAAATCAATCAAAGCTGTTGGGCTTTTTATCCACTCCCAACGCTGACGCCAAGTAGTATTATCTGGCTTAGCTTCAGCCACACTCCAAAAACGCAGCAAATATTCAATAGAGAACACCACAATTGAGAAATTTTCAAACAAGGTAAAATATTCTTGATATGGGTAATACCATTGATCAACAGACTCAGCAATCACTGCTGCGACGTTGGTCATGATTAAAAAAATCAAAAAATAATCGACATAACGACTAAATAAGGTGTCGTGATCCTCGTTTTGCAAGACATCATATACAAAGTGACGCAGGCGCCGTATAGATTGGAATAGCATGCCGTCCCTATGCGGTAGAGTACCGTAATTAAATGAATGAATTATACAAAATTTACGTACGATATATATATCAAAGCCAGCAGTAATAAAATGGTAATAGCTAAGCTTATATGCAAAAACTGTAGCTCCATACGAGAGCTACTACTTGAGCTTGCCGCAGGTACCAGTGATAACCCGCATTCAGAACAACTATTATCAGCTTGATTCAGTATAATCAACGAATATGCGTTCGTACAACGCATAGGAGAGTTACTACAATAGCCAGTCATAAATATATTATCATCCCTTTCACACAGTGTTTTGCAAAAATAATTTAATAGTTTTTATTACTTTACAAAATGTCCCTACTTACATTGAATAAACATAGAAAATATTCACTAAAATCAACACGTATAGCCTATAACACTCTTATATCTGTTACCACAGATAATTCATACAATAGACAATTTGCATAATAATAGGTAGTTGTTCCAACCTTAACTCTTAGCTCTGTGAATAAAATTTAGATAATATTGGCGAAATAAGAGACGTTAGGCACTACTAAAGACAAATTTGCTACCACACATCAGGTATTTTGCTTATTGCGCTTTATAACCCTATTTGTAGTAATGAAAATGTATTATAATGAAACAGATTAGTTACATTTTATGAAATAAATGTGATTATTCTTTATAAGTAATTAATGTAATCCTCATTAAATACTTACCTTTTATTATCTATTATTTCAAGGAACCACCCGATGAAACTACAATCCCTAGTTTTGGCGACTGCTGCTGCGTTAACTATGACTACTGCTTTTGCAGTTCCTGCAGGTACTTGGACCGTTGCTGCCGGTGCACACTATGTTGACCCAAAAAGCGACAATGGCACAGTATTAGATGGCGCTTACTCTGTAGATGTAGACAGCGACATTCGTCCAACTGTAAGCGGCGAGTACTTTGTTGCGAACAATATCGGTGTCGAATTACTAGCTGCTGTTCCGTTTCATCATGACATTACTCTAACTGATGCTAATGGTAGTGAAATTGAAGGTAAAACCCAGCATCTACCACCTACTCTATCTGTACAATATCATTTTGACGGCTATAACATGCCTATGAATGTAAAACCGTTCGTTGGTGTTGGGGTCAATTATACAACTTTCTTTAAAGAAAGAATTTATCTTAATAATGGCAATGATCTAGAGCTAGATGATAGTGTTGGCGTTGCAGGTCACATTGGCTTAGATATTCCTTTTGCTCCAACTGAGTCTTTCCGTATTGATGCGCGTTATATGGACATCAAAACCGATGCTAGCTTAAATGGCACTGATATTGGTGAAGTAGACATCAGCCCTTGGGTGTACGGCGTTGCTTTTGTAAAACAGTTCTAATATAGACAACTACTATAAGCCAAATACCTTAGATAAGAAAGCCAGCTTTTATGCTGGCTTTTTTGTTTGTCTTATTTAATAAAAACTAGCATAGGCTATAAAAGACAGATTATAAAATACATACAAGTATAAAAAAGACCATCCAAAGACAGTCTTTTTGTTTAAGTATTACATGAATTATCTGCTAGCTTTACAATAGGATACGACGTGGATCAGCCAGTAAACTTGCGACATAGCGCGTAAATACGGCAGCATCAGCACCATTAATGACACGGTGATCATAAGATAATGATAATGGTAGCATCAGACGTGGCTCGAAGGTCTGCTTATCGGCATTCCAGCGTGGCTGCATCGTTGCTTCAGAGGCGCCTAATATACCTACTTGTGGCCAGTTGACTAGTGGCGTAAACGACGTACCACCCAAAACACCTTGACTTGAAATCGTAAAGCTAGCACCTTGCAGATCTTTGGTACTGAGCTTTTTGTCACGCGCTTTCGCAGCCAGCTCACCAATCTCAATCGCAATCTGCTTGATACCTTTGTCTTGCGCATTTTTAATCACTGGGACTATCAAACCATCATCAGTCGCTACTGCAATACCCATATTGACAGTTTTACGCAAGATAATTTGCGTATTATCATCACTTAAGTGGCTGTTAAAGCGTGGATGCTGAGTAAGCGCGTAAGCAGTTGCTTTAACGATAAAGGCTAAGATAGTCAGACCAATGCCTTCTTTTTTCATACCGCCTTTTAGCTCGCCACGTAGCTTTTCAGTTTCCGTAATATCTGATACATCAAACTGGGTCACTTGAGGTAGATAAGTATTGTAGTTGAGCTGCGGAATTGAGACTTTTTGTAGACGGCTAAGATCTTGTACTTCAGTCTCGCCCCAAATCTCGGTATTACTCATGTCTGGTAAGTTTGGTAGACTCGAACTCACTACATTGCCGCTAGCAGGTGCAGTTTTTTGGGTACTCAAACTTTCTTTGACGTGCGCAAACAAGTCTTCTTTTAAGATACGGTCATTTAGAGCTGATCCATTTACTTGAGTAATGTCTACGCCTAACTGACGGGCGAGCTTACGTACTGCAGGACCTGCATAGACATCGGTTAACTTCTCATTAACCTGAGACTCTGTAAGCTTACCACCTTGTGCGTTCGCAGAAGTCGACTTTACCTCAGCTTGCTTGGGCTCACCAGTCGTTTGCTTGGCAGATGATGCAGCACTCTTGCTAGAAGCGTCAGAACTAGCATCTTTATTATCTGAGCTGGGCTGCGTTTGCGCTTCAGTCGCTTGTTCTTCATCGCTAGTATCATCACTGCCACTGCCACCAGTGCCAACGATGACAATGAAGTCTTGACCATTGGCGACCATATCACCCGCTTCGACAAGTATTTTCTCAACTTTGCCGTTTTCTGGCGCTGGTACTTCAACCGAAGCTTTATCAGATTCAATTAGCAAAATTGATTGATCGGCACTGACCACATCACCAACACTGACCATAATCTCGGCTACTTGCGCCTCATCAACACCCATATCTGGCAAAGCATGAGTCGTTGCTTTTCCTGTCTTCTCAGTAGATTTAGATGAGTCAGAATCAGTAGATTTAGATGAGTCTTTTTGCTCTTCTTTCTTAGTAGCTTGTTGCTCATCTTGCTTTTCAGTTGCAGGCGCTTGTTCGCTGTCTTTATCCACGCCTTGACTATCATCTTGACTGTCAGTATCAGCATCGCTATCGAGTTCGATAAGTACCATGCCTTCACTGACTTGATCACCGACAGCAACATTCACCTTAGTGACCTTACCAGCAGCAGAACTGGGCACTTCGACTGAGGCTTTATCAGATTCTATTAAGATAATATTATCGTCTTTAGCGATAACATCACCGACTTCTACCATAATTTCACTGACTTCGGCGCTATCGACACCTAAATCGGGGGCTTTAATATCCATTTTTTTCTCCTGGTCTTATGATTACAACGTCTTATAGTTATTATTTAGCTATTATTCTTCGACGTCACCATCATTAAGTAATTTGGCATCAGCTTGATCTTCAGCGCGGCCTTCTGTGCTAATCTCATCGTCATCTTCATCATCAAACTCAGGTACAGGATTTGGATTAACGTTGTCAGATGCTGGGGCTGGCGCATCTGGGAAATGATCATAATAAGGCTGCTGCTGCCATGCAGGCGGCTGATCTACTTCAATATCAAAGCTTGAGATAGCATCTTTGACCAAACGCATCTCCACTTCACCTTCATCAGCTAAGCGTTTAAGCGTTGCAACTACAATATGAGCAGCATCTACGTGGAAGAAACTACGTAACTGTTCACGCGTATCTGAGCGACCATAGCCATCTGTACCTAAAGTAGTATAAGGACGGTTATCCGGTAACCAACCACGGATTTGCTCTGAGTAATTGCGCATATAGTCCGTTGCTGCAACCACGATACCTTCATGCGGTGCAAGCTGCTCTGTCACCCATGATACCTTTTCTTCTTCCATAGGATGCAAACGGTTGTAATCATCACAAGCCATACCATCACGAGTCAGCTCATTAAAGCTGGTCACACTCCATACGTTAGATGTGATATTGAACTCATCTTTTAGTATTTTTGATGCTTTTTGTACTTCACGTAAGATAACACCAGAACCTAATAGCTGAACTTGGCTTGAACCATTGTCTTCAAGCAAGTACATACCGCGTTTGATGCCTTCTTCAACACCCTCTGGCATTTCAGGTTGCTCGTAGTTCTCATTCATTAGGGTTAAGTAATAAAAAACACGTTCCCCTTCGCCATACATCCGGCGCAGACCATCATGCATCACTACTGCTAGCTCATAACCAAAACAAGGATCATAAGTCACACAATTGGGCACGACGTTAAAGAGAATTTGTGAATGGCCATCTTGATGCTGTAAGCCTTCACCATTTAGCGTAGTACGACCAGCAGTTGCTCCTAACAAAAAGCCCTGTGCCTGACAGTCACCAGCTGCCCATGCCAAGTCACCAACGCGTTGGAAACCAAACATAGAATAGTAAATATATAGAGGAATCATCGGTAAGGCGTTGACAGAATAACTGGTTGCTAGTGCAATCCAAGTACTCATCGCACCCGCTTCATTGATGCCTTCTTCTAACATATGACCATCGATGGCTTCTTTATAACCCATCAAAGCTTCACTGTCTTCAGGCGTGTATTTTTGCCCAGAAGCTGAGTAGATACCTAATTGACGGAACATACCTTCTAAACCAAACGTACGTGCTTCATCAGGTACAATAGGTACCACACGGTCTTGGATGTCTTTGTTTTTTAACATCGCTGATAATAAACGCACGAACACCATCGTCGTTGATTGCTCTTTACCGTTACTGCCTTTTAATACTCGATCAAAGATAGACAAGTCAGGAATAGGAAGCGGAATATGACCACTACGGCGGTTTGGTAGATGACCACCTAAGGCCTCACGACGCCCTTTTAGATATTTCATTTCTGGTGAATTTTCTTCGGGACGATAAAATGGTAAGGTCTCTAATTGTTCATCCGTAAACGGCAACTCAAAACGATCTCGGAAATACATCAACGAGTCTTGATCCAGCTTTTTGATCTGATGCGACTTATTGACCGCTTGCGCTTGGGTAGATAGGCCGTAACCTTTAACAGTTTTAACCAAGACAACGGTCGGCTGACCTTTGGTTTTCATTGCTTCACTAAAGGCAGCGTACACTTTCATTGGGTCATGACCACCGCGGTTTAGGCGTGAGATATCATAATCAGTTAGCTCACTTGCCATCTCTTCAAGCTCTGGATATTTACCGAAAAATTCTTTGCGGGTAAATTCAGGCTGGCGTGCTTCATAAAGCTGGTACTCACCATCGACCACCTCTTCCATACGGTGTTTTAGTACGCCAGTTTCATCTTTATCCAGTAGCGTATCCCACTTGCCGCCCCAAATAACTTTAATTACGCGCCAGCCGGCACCGCGAAAGACAGACTCAAGCTCTTGAATAATTTTGCCGTTACCACGCACTGGGCCATCGAGTCGCTGTAGGTTACAGTTGATTACCCATATGAGGTTATCGAGCTTTTCGCGACCGGCAAGTGAGATTGCACCTAAGCTTTCTGGCTCATCAGTTTCGCCATCTCCCAAAAATGTCCAAATCTTACGACCCTCAGCCTCTAGCAAACCGCGGTTTTCCATGTAGCGATGCACGTGAGCATGATAGATCGACATAATAGGTCCAAGACCCATTGATACAGTTGGGAACTGCCAGTAGTCTGGCATTAAGTATGGATGTGGGTAGCTTGATAGACCTTTACCGCCGACTTCACGACGAAAATTATCAAGCTGCTCTTCTGTCAAACGGCCTTCTAAATAAGAGCGGGCATAGATACCTGGTGCTGAGTGACCTTGATAGTAGACCATATCGCCACCGAAGTGGTCGTTAGCGGCACGGAAAAAATGGTTGAAGCCAGTCTCATAAAGAGTCGCACTAGAGGCAAATGTCGCCAAGTGACCACCCAAATCATCATCGTTCTTATTCGCACGCATGACCATCGCCAAGGCATTGTAGCGAATCAAAGCACGAATCTTACGCTCGATAGCCAGATCACCAGGATACATAGGCTCATCTTCGACTGCAATCGTATTAATGTAGGCCGTATCTAGGCGGTTAAATGGTAGCCCTTCTTGTACCGCCATATTGTATAAAGCTTTGAGTAAGAACTGCGCCCGATCTTTATCGGCATGCTTAATGACGGATTCAAAAGCTTCCAACCATTCTTGCGTTTCGGTGCTATCAGCATCCTTATAATAATTCATCTTTGTCTGTCCTTTTATATGAGTCATTCCCACCTTATGGTAGGTCGTTATTAAATAGTGTGTGATGAGATATGGTTTACTTTACGACGTCCTTACTGCGCTTAAGCATTTGATTGTCTCATGCAGTTATACGAATAATGTTCTTTGTAATTAAAGGGTTAACAAGCTCAAATACAATATTGGCTGCCCAACCTCTTTGATCATTAACGTCAGTTATCAACCATACTTACAATACCTATATGTATGATTATAAAACAGGGATAGGTATTTATTATAAGCGCTTATGATGCAAATGTTTATGGCTGTAGAGAAATGACAACATAACAAGTATTTTATAAATAAATAGCGATTAGTTTTTTTAAAAATGATAATAAAAAATACACTTCATCTCTTCTATTCCCATTCTGTTTTCTTAGGCATCAACTGTATTTACCCTATAACTAAACAACCCTCATCGTATCAAATCAACCGCTGGTAGCCATATATATGGAAGCTATATTACATATCTTCTAACATAATATATTAAATAATATGTATAGAAATAATAAATAAGTATACAAATTAAACCTATATTTGGTTTGGGAACAATACTATGCATCAAGTTCAACGCTTTTTAGATTTAATTAGTAGCTATTCATTTAATCACTATATATACCGAATACTAGCGTTGATAGCTTTTATCATTTCTCTGTTAGTGAGTAACTTATCTGTAGCTAACCTCAACCTTTTTGAGTCTTCCCCAACTTCCGAAATAGCTAGCTGTCCATCTGGACATAAAATGTATTATATAGGCGCAAGTCCACCAAAACATACTCCTATAGAAACTCAATCTCTAAGTTGGAGCGCAGGAAGTATCACGAAGGATTTTACATTTACTGAAGCTACAGGTAATAAAATCTTTAACATTAATTTTCCTCTAGCAGTAGATCTAAACAATGACTATGGTCAACCACCATTTTATGGATCCGTCAACGGTGTTACTTCGTCTGCCCTTAACTTATCTCATGATTCTACTAGCGCAAAAACTAATCATATTTTAAATATAAGTATTAATCGTTCTGTAAGTAAAACAGGCTATAAAATACAAGATCTAGACTCTACAAAGGTGAACTACTATTTTTTCAGTTTTACACCCTATATTGAGCAAGTAGATGTATCTACCAATAATGGAAAACTGACATTTAATAGTATTTTTCAAACTGTTAATGCCAATAATAATATAGTAACGGCAAGAGAGGGCGAAAACTGCGGGGTCGGAGAATGTAACATTGATACTAGTTGGAATTACAATATTGCTAATACTCCTTTGAGTTTAAAACATAACAATACAAAGCGAGAAATTAATGGTGCACATATCGTAGGCTACTCAGACTTCTACTTCTGTCTTGCCCCACCAAAGCTAGTTGTCAAAAAAGTCTTGAACGGTACGCGTGTTAATGACAGTAATGCCAAACGCGACCAATTTGAAATAAAAGTAACTGGTGGTTCTGTCGCTAGCAATAGCTTTACAACCACGGGTACAGGCTCAACGATTACTAGCAATAGTAGCAACGTCATAAATTTAGCCGAAAGCACAACGTATACGATTACTGAAAGAGTCATAAACGGATCTATGCTTGGTGATATAGCCAATTATAATGCGACTTACACCTGTACTAATGCCACAACTGGTAGCACAACCGTCATGCCCACTGCTGCGATGCAATATGATGCAGCTGCCAAAACTCGATCATTCACTATTGCCAATACTACTTATGGTGATGAGATCACTTGTACCATTACCAACGGTCCAGCGAGCTATACATTCTCAGGTACTGTCTTTAATGATAACGGTGGTATCACTGAAGCTCAGGCAGACATTAGAAACGCTACTATAGATAGTGGTGCATATAACAATACACTTTATTTTAATGGACTGTTTGATACTACAGAAACTGGAATAGCTGGTAGTACCGTTAGTTTGGTGAACTGTGCCGACACTACTACAGTCTATGCCACAAAAACTGTAGAAAACTCGGGGAGCAATATAGGCAGATATCAAATCACATTAACTGGTTTTGAATTGACTGGTAACAAGACTGTCTGCATTATTGAAACTAACAATAGTACAAACCCAGCCTATTCTATTCGCACAACTACTCAAAAACATAATCTCTCTTTAGGTGAAGGTAATTATGTTTATTCGGACAATAACTTTGGAAGAGTCGTTGCCAACAATGCCGCCCTAGTACTAGAAAAAGAGCAAGCTGCAAACGACTGTAAGTTTACTAATTTTGCCAACCTAACCTATAGCAAAAACCCGCTTTCTAGTTCCACAACTGGAGCAGGTACAGACATTAGACCCGGTCAGTGCATTGCCTACAAAATCACTGCAACCAATCGAGCAAATATTGCTATTCATAACTTTGTCATGCAAGACATCCTACAGCGAGAAGACCCTAACAACCCTGCAGATTCTACTGTGACTTCTGTACTAGCTGCTCCAGCCCGAGCAGCTGGGGTTTTTAGTGATGGTCTAAGCAATGGACAAAATGGCACGATCAAGACTGTATCTGCAACTCTACCTAAAAGAGAGAAACGTGTCTTTTATTTTAATACTCAGTATGGTTCAACGCAGTCTAAGTAGTTTGCAACATCTATATTTAACTCAGTCAGATTTATCATTTTTATCATTTTAGTTAAAAGACTATAAATGTAGAACTGATAATAAATACTTAAACAAGGCTGGATTTTAGCCATTACCGCTTAACAAGTCCAAAACTCCATCCATCTGATTTCGGACGCATTATGGGTAATTTCCGTTTATATTCTCCATCAGCTATATAACAATACTTAACGAGTCTTATTAATATAAATATACATTTTACAACATAAGATGTACGTATATCTTTTGTCTTTAGAAACGTACAAGGCTAGTTAGCTTTCTTTAAAGAAGTTAGATCCATTCTATATTTAGACTTTTACACCGCCCAATTAATAAATTGAGAGAGGAGTTAATTATGATCATGACAGCTAAACATTACCTAAAAATAATAATGACAACCACGATAGCATCTATAGCTTGTTTTCATAGCGCTCAAGCGACAGACGCTTTAAAGATGGAACTACAAGCCAATAAAATTATAAAAAACGCCGACGGTAAAGCTCGTTATGTCGTTGCATCAAACGCTCAGTCAGGTGAGACAGTACAGTACCGGGCAACCTATACCAATACGATTAATCAACCGATTAGTGATGTCGCTGTGACTCTGCCTATACCTGCCAACATGACCTTTACTGGTGAAGCAAAGCCAAAAAGTGCTCAAGCAACTATTGATGGTAAAAACTATGCAGATATGCCTCTGATGCGCAAAGTAAATGGCAAAGTCGTCAAGGTTCCATTGACCGAATATAAAGCGCTGCGCTGGAACATTAAATGGCTCCCAGCAAACAAACTAGCAGACGTGTCCCTTAATACTGTTATCAATTAATAATTTTAACCACTTTTTGCAGTACTTTTAGGAGAGTTATCATATGAGAACTAATATATTCAAACATTCAGTATTAACAGCTGGCATCGTAGCCGCCATGAGTATGACTGCTGCAAATGCGGCTGAGGTAGTATATGACGAGAAGGATGCTTTTTCGGTGGCGAACAAGGCAACAGCTACTTATACAGTCGCAGACAATTCCAATCAACAAACAGCGGAGTCGAATGAAGTCATCGTCAACGTGACTGAAACGGGTGCATTTAGCTTAGTTGCTAAAAATGATGATGGTAACATTGGTGATGACCTAAACGAAGACGTGGCTATCAATCCTGCCGCTGGTTCTTCTGTAGACTTCAATCATACGCTCAGTAACGATGGTAACATCTCTGATACCTATACTATTAGTTTGGCGAATCCGTCAAACAGCTTGCCTGCTAGCGCTGCCATCAAATATCAAATAAAAGAAGGCAATACCAATGTCGGTAACTCTGAGACCATTGCAATTGGTGGGACGATAACGCTTAAGCCAAGCCAAACTGCTGACATTACTATTATTGCGACCACGAGCTCTGATCGCGTTATCGGTAATGACACATCCTTTACCGTTACAGCGACTAGTAAATATCTTACAGATAAAGGTCAGACGGCAGCAGATAAAAAAGCGACCAACACCAATAACGCTATTACAACCACTCCTGTCTACGCCATTACCAAATCTGCGACCACCAACCTTGGCAATAAAACATTCGATACCAATAATGCCGGCGCCTATGTTGACTATAAAATTACTGTAAAAAACGAAGGTAATATCAATGGTACAGCAGTAAGAATTACTGACGCCTTACCTAATGGTTTGGTGGCTATAAAGTCTGGAGAAGACAATTATATAGCGCCTACCGTAGTCGCGTCTGGTACAAGTACAGCTAAGGATGCAAATATTTCAACCAATGGCAAAGAGATAACTGTTATTGGTCAAGATATCAAAATGAATGAAACCATCACCGTTACTTTCCGTGCAAAGAAAGATACGACTACGCCGGCTACTGGCACCAATATCACCAACTATGCACTCGTTGAAGATGATGTTGATGGTAATGGTTCTTATGATCTTGTTGATAGCTCAGGTGATTCGGCAGGTGGTGTTACTGAAACAACCTATGAAGATACCACTGCTACTAATTACAAAGGTAAAGATAACAACTCTAACGCTACTATTACCACCAGTAGCCAGACCCGTAACCTCGCGATTGAAAGCAACACTCTAGACAAAGAAGTTGCCCTCATCAGCCAAAACAATACTTATATCTATACTATTACCAATAAAGGTACAGATATAGTCGAAGCTGCTGATACAGACAAAGTCTATTTTACAATTGTCCCGACTGCTAATGATGACAGCATCACTATTAATGAAGCAGAAGTGTTCGTTGATGCTAATGATAATGGTAGCTATGATAGTGGCGAAACTATTTTGACCAAAACGGCTAATGGGTATGATCTTAATGAAGCAGCCAAGTCTGGTCTAGCACCCGATGATTTTGTGAAAATCGGTGTAAAAGTAAATACAAATGGTTCAGGCAGCAATCTTACAGGTGGCACCAACAATATCGATGACTCTGAAACGATGGCTATTACTGTACTACCACAAGGTCCAGTCGCCGGTACTCCTGCACCTGCTAACACCAGTGTAAGCTCGACTACTACTATGAAAGGAGTCAATCTACTCAAGTATCAAGCAGTAGCCGCTTGTAAAGCAGATTTGAGCACACTTAGCTGGACAACTGACTCTATTAGTGGTGGTGAAGCCAAACCAGGCAACTGCGTTTATTATAAAATTACTGCCGAGAATACTTTTTCCGATACGACAAAAGTGATTAACGGTCTTACCGTAACAGATACGTTAGAGACACCTAAGATTATCTACGAAGGCGACTTTACGTCTGAAACTTCAGGCAGCTCACCTGCAGCTACAGCAACTTATAATGCGCCAAACTTGGTAGGCACGTTCGGTAGCCTAGCAGCAAGTGAGACAGGTACTATCTACTTCTCTGCGAAGATCTCTCAAACAGGTACTAATTAATCTTAGCCCGGTTTTCTGTACGATATTTAAAGTTTACGAAGTCTTCCCTAATCTCTGGTTAAGGAAGACTTTTTTAATTTCTGTTTTCAAGCTTAACATCTTACTAGCTCTGTTCAGCACTCACATTCATACCTTTATACCTAATCAACCCTCATCTTTTTAGGATAAAAGCTTCAGATTTATTCGAGCGTTTTATTCTAATAGTAACGAGCTAGATCGATATTTATTTAGTGGCATATATTTTGCATGGTCTATTTGAATTTGGCGACTTTTTGCCTTTGACAATCTACCGTTTACGACACAAATACTTTGTCCATTCAACATTGCGATGTCCAAAGTAAATTTAGCCTCGAGAGAATAAGATGCAAAAAAGCAGCCACCCTATGTATAAAGCATATATAAACGCTCGGATAGCGCTTGGTTTGACGACATCTACTATGTTGTTTATAGGATTAAGCACACATAGTCAAAACGTACTTGCCAACCCATTTTTGCCAGCAGCCACTCCAAGCTCGGCAGTAGGCAGTTGCCCCGCCACCCATAAAATGTATTACATTGGCGCAAATCCACCAGCATATAGCCCGATTAATTCGCAAACCCTTAATTGGTCAACAGGCAATCCCTCTAATACTTTTACCTTTGTAGAGCCATCTGGTAATAAGACTTTTTTGATTAATTTTCCGCTGCTTTTGGATTTAAATAGTAACTATGGCGGTACGCCTCCTTTTTATGGATCTATCAATGGTGCTACTACATCAGCGATCAATTTAATTCACAACTCCCCTACTACCAGAACCAATCATAATTTGGATATCAGTATCAATCGTCCAGTAAGTAAAATGGGCTACAAAATACAGGATTTGGATTCAACTGGCAGCTCTGGTCAAGTGCCCTATATTGAACAAGTCGATGTCTCTGCTAATAAAGGACAACTAACTGCTAATGCTAACTTCCACACTATCAATACTGCTAATGATATCGTAAGAGCTCGTGAAGGACTGAACTGTGGTAGTGGAGAATGTACTATTGATGCGGCTTGGAATTATAACATTGCTGATGCTCTTCTCAATCTAAAGCATAGCAATACGTTCACGCAAAGAAATAGCCCTCATGCTATTGGTTATTCGGACTTTTATTTCTGTCTTGCTCCTCCTAAGATAATCGTAAAAAAGCAACTCAATGATAATCGGGTTAATGACTCTAATGTTAATCGCGATCAGTTTGCAATCAATATCAGTAATAGTACGACGTCATTAAAAACGTTTGAAACGACTGGTACAGGACAAGTCGTGACTAATGACAATAGCGGCGTAGTAGAGCTTGCGACCAATACGACCTATACGGTTACTGAGCGCGTGACGAACAATCAAAACAACGGCGATATCATTAATTATGATGCCGCTTACACTTGTAACAACGCGACAAATGGCAGTACGACCATAATGCCTACGACTGCGATGACTTATAACGCCAGTGCTAAAACCCGCTCATTTACTATTGCCAACGCCACTTATGGGGATGAGATTACCTGTACTATTACCAATAGCCAATCTGCTACTGCGCCATTTAATTATACCTTTGCAGGTATCGTCTTTAATGACAACGGTGGTATCACTGCTAACGCCAGTACTAAGCAAGATATCTCGTCTACTTTTACAAGTAACAACAACTACTACAATGGTATATTTGATAGCAATGAATCAGGGATTTTTGCTAGTGGTTTACAGATTAGACTTACTGATTGCAGTGGTAACAATATCGTATCGACTTCACCTAACCCTCAAACTGTTTCAAGTGCAGCTGCCAGCATAGGTAGATACAGTTTCAATGTCAGTCAAAATGCGCTTGTAGGTAGATCAAAGGTCTGTCTGATCCAAACTGAACCAAACCCTTGGGAATATAGCGAAGATACGACTGTTAATACTCAAGAAGTTACGCTTGTCGCTAATGTCTATAATTATAAAACTGAAAAAAACAGCTCTGGTACTGTCACCCGTAACCTTGATTTTGGTGAAGTAAAAGCAGACAACACCGCCCTGGTACTTAGAAAGTTTCAATATGTGCATACTTGTGATAGCACGCTCAGCTATCCCAATGTTGCCACTACCAATCAACCAACGACGGGCTTTAGCACCAATCCTGCAAATGATGTCAAGCCAGGTAACTGTATTGCTTATAAGTTAGAAGCCTATAATCGCGGTCATGTGGACTTGAGTGAAGTTAGCATTAGCGACTCTATACAACGCTCCCCTGTTGAGTCGGTCTTTAATCTACCCAAACCTTTAGGAAACCCTTCATCAGTATTTAAAAGCACCAATACATCAGCGCCTATCGGCCAAAATGGGACCATCATATCTGATAGTTTTAATTTGTTAAAAACGTCTGCATCTTCAACAAAGCCGACCAAAGCTACTTTGTATTTCAACACTAAATATGGCACCAGAAACACAGCCCCCTAAATGAACTTATATCGACTTGTTTCTTAGAAGTCTAAAGTCTCAACTCTTTAAATATTCTCTTATATCCATTAAAGAACCGATAAACGTCGTTTATCGGTTCTTTGGTGATTATTTGCGTGTTTTTTGTGAGAATGAAAATACAAAGAAAGTCGAGAATTTTTAGAGCAAACATTTGTTTTTATTCGTGTTTTTAAAGTTGGCAAGGATATTGCATGTAAAGATTATCCAAATGAGGAATATGATATGAAATCATTTCAATTTTTACGTCATGCGCTTATTGCCACTACAGTGTCTGCATGCTTAATCAATATATCGTATGCAGCAGATGCTCTAAAAATGCAGCTACAGGCCAATAAAATCGTAAAAACCGCTGATGGTAAAGTCAGTTACATCGCAGCATCGAATGCTCAAAAAGGTGAAACGATACAGTATCGCGCCACTTACACTAACGTTATTGATCAGTCTATCAATGATGTCGCTGTGACTCTCCCCATCCCTACCAACATGGTATTTACTGGTGAGGCAAAACCAAACAGTGCACAAGCGACTATCGATGGCAAAAACTATGCTGATATGCCGCTCATGCGCAAAGTAGACGGCAAAATCGTTAAAGTTCCACTATCTGAATACAAAGCCTTGCGCTGGAATATTAAACTACTTCCTGCGAACAAATCGGCGGATGTATCACTTAACACGACTGTTAACTAAACCTTTTGACCTTAGCTATTCATTTACTTACACAGGAGCATCACTGGATGAAATCCAGCACCTTTAAATACTCAGTATTAACAGCCGGTATCGTAGCAGCCTTTGGCTTAAATAATATTACAAATGCCGCTGAATCAACAGCTGCATCGACTCCTACTATTGAAAACGTAGCAAGTGCGACGTATAAGATAGGTACAGTTGCACAAACGGCTGTTCAGTCCAATCCAGTAACTGTCAACATCACGCAAAGTGCAGCTTTTAGCTTAACAGCTAAAAACGATGATGATAACGCTGCTGATGACTATAACCGTGGCTTGACTGTGACACCTAAAGGTCGAGTGACTTTTAGCCATACCTTAACCAACTCAGGTAACGTAGAGGATACCTATACGCTTAACTTGGCGCAAGGTGGCACTATTCCAGGTAGCCCGCAAGACGCCAGCTCATACGATTTGGACACGACCAATGTCACCTACACTATCTATAATGCAGATGACTCTGTAAAGAGCACGACCACTGTTACTGGCACTGTGTTCCAAAATACCAATATTACTCTTAAACCTAATGAGCGCGCTGACATTTCGATCGCTGCAAAAACAGCTGGAAACGTCGGCGGTGACTCACAGAATCTAACGTTATCAGCAACCAGTGAGTTCTTTACAAATGCTGATACCACCAAAGCAACACTGACGAACATTGACAACAGTATTACTAAAGTAGCGGTATTTAAAATCACCAGTAAGGTAAACAGCACCTTAAACTTGAATGATCCAAGCTCTAAGGTGACTTATACCGTCACGGTGCGTAATGATGATACGGCTCCTTATGCCGCTGCTGCCAACAACATCGTTGTCTTTGATGGCTTACCAGAAGGCTTACGTTTAGCAGATCAGCCAAATTTAAGTGTCAGTAATAATGCCACTATCGTACCGGGTAATGAAGGTAAAGGTACCAGTAATTCAAACGATAGTGTCAGAGTTACTCTCTTAAATTTATTACCAGGTGAAACAGCCACAATCACGTTCGATGTGCAAAAAGATCAAGCCGAACCACTTGCTGACCCAAAAAACATCATCAATCATGCTTCTGTCACCCTCAATCTTGGTGAAAATCAGACCATCTACGACACGACAGATAGCACTGATCCTAAGCAAAACACTGCCAACTTCTATCCAGCTGCTGATGATAGTGAAGTCACAGACGGTACTGTTAGCACAACTACTGGTAGTGACTCAGCGGCTCCCTTAGTCGCAAACCAACGTGCTGTCAGCATCACAGCACCTACTACCAAAGGTATTCCAACTACTACTGACGACACCACACAAATCACACATTCAGCTGTCATCAGAAATACAGGTAGAGAGACCGAAGGCGATCAACTCGGTGAAATTAAGTTTACCATCACTGAAGGTGCCAATGACCAAATCACTCAAGTACCGAACACGGTAGAAGTGGTATACGACGCTGACGATAACCCAGCCACAGCTAATACTACCTATACTGTCACAAAAGACGGTAACGGCGATTATGATCTAAGTACAGCCGTGCCTAAAAATGGCGGAGCAGCATGGACTGGCATGGCACCGAACTCAAGTGTCACCATCAACTATAAAGTAGAGTCTACACAAGCTGTTATTGATGCAACCGAAAAAACCACAGTTACATTGGTCGTTGGTGGGCAGGATGCTCCTTCTACAGGTGCGCGTGCTGTTGAAAACACGACTGTCGTCAAAGGTCTCAAACTGGTTAAGCAACAAGCATTAAACGAAACTTGTGATGCTAATGCGTCGCTAGTCTTTACGCAGGCTGATGTCGGTGCTAAGCCTGGCGACTGTATCGTCTATAAAATTACAGCGTTTAATAACTTTGAAGCTTCAGACGCTCGTTTTAATTTCACTGATTTGGTCATAACGGATACTACTGCTCGCTTTAATGACAAAGCTCAGGTACTGACCTCTAGTACTACTCCTGCTTTTGCAGTCAAGCTTGCTGAAGTAGACAATGCAAACGACTCACCTGCAAACAATACTTATGGCGCAGCGGCAGGCTCTACTGCTATCAGTGGTACGGTGCCAAGTTTAGACCCACAAAAGTATGCAGCACTCATATTTTCAGTAAAAATCAATCCTGATGGTGCTGCTCCTGGCTCAATTTAGGATTGTGTAAATTACTTGTTTTTCTCTACCGTTATCTGTGACTAAGGTTATAGATAACACAAAAGCTGTCTTTGCTTAGATCGTTATAGTTATAAAAGTAAGCAAAGACAGTCCCTTTTTTGGATTTGATTGGATAACCACGTAATATGACATTTCATTGTAAATCTCAGTCTACTCGTCTATCAGCTAAAGCAGCCAAGTTATCTGCATTAACTGCGGCTATACTGTTTATGCAATCAAATTCCGCTACAGCAGCTACGTCTGATTTACTTAGCATCATTGATAATATCGCTAAGGCAAGCTATAACGTTAACAACCAAACTGGTGTGACGTTGAGCTCTGAATCAAATAAAGTTCGAGTTAAAGCTTCAGACTTACCTGAATATGGTATCAACTTAAGTAAGTCACTTCTAAAAACTGTAGCACCAGGCGATACTGCCAGTTGGGTAAACGTACTTACAAGCAACAGTTACAATACTCAAACTGTCGATCTAACGCTGAAAGTACCTGATACTTTATCTAATATAAAAATCTATCAGGACTTAAATAATAACGGCATCGTTGATGGTGAGGATCAGCAACTTTTACTAGATAATCTAACAGCTCAAATTAAACTAGGACAAGGTGAAAGTATTCAGCTAATCGTCCAAGCATTAACAGATGCCAATGCAACAGACGGTGAAACCATTGATATCAAGCTTGGTGCAACTGTCGTCGAAGATCCGTCAATAAAAGCCGTAACAGAGACTGACAGCCTAGTCATCGTTAAGTCAGATATTGGTTTTAAAAACAAATCCTTTGACAGTGATCAACCCTCATTGCAAATTGGCAATGACGTTTATGTCGAAGCCAGCTATGCACAGTGTAACGTACAATCCGACAAACCAGATCAAATTTGGGTCACCATCACTTCTCCTGCAACTGGTGACACCTACTCTCTTAAAGCTATCGAAACCGGTGACAACACGGGTAAGTACCGTTTGTCAGCACCAACGCAAAATAATGCCAATGCAATCAATGACAATATCATCCAAACATTAAAGGGCGATACGCTACAAGCCAAAATGGTTGCCTGTATTGATAAAGAAGTTGGATTAGACGAGCAGCCTAATGGGGCTAATTTTAGGTATATTGATGAGCAAATCAGTAGCGAGATTGCTATCACCAATGAATCTCCTAACTTGCAAGTGACCAAAGAAGCTGATGTCAAAACTGCTGAGATTGGTGACTATGTCAATTATAGTATCACTGTCAAGAATGATGGGGCGGCAACTGCTTACGATGTCCAATTAAAAGATGCTTTACCGCGTGGCTTTGATTATGTAACTGGTAGCCTACGTGTTGACAAGGCTCAAACCACTGAGTTTAAAACCGCTGGTAAATACCAAGTTTTGGGTCTCGGCGACATGGCGATTGGTGAGAGCAAAAATATTAATTATCGCGTGTTGATTGGCTCATCAGCGTTAGGCGGTGACGGTATCAACCGCGCGACTGCTCATGGCCGTGATGAAAATAACAACACATTGGCGTCGTTGGAGGCGCAGTGGCCTATCGATGTCAGCCGCGGTGTCATGAATACCGATGGTATCATCATTGGTAAAATATATCATGACATCAACCGCGACGGTATTCAGCAAAAAGAAGATGGCGAGTTAGGTATCGCTGGTGTCCGCATTTATATGGAGAACGGTAACTACATCGTCACAGATCCTGAAGGTAAATATAACTTCTATGGTGTCAGTGCCAAGACTCATGTACTAAAAGTCGATCGCACGACTCTACCTGTGGGTACCGAGCTCATTGCTCAAAGCAACCGTAACGCAGGCGATGCGGGCAGCCGTTTTGTCGACCTAAAATATGGCGAGATGCATCGTGCGGATTTTGCGCTAGTAGGCGGCATGGGCGATAGTACTGAGCGCCTAAACCAAGAGCTTGTCACACGTAGCAAAAGTATCAGTGCCAAGAATGATGCGCTAGAGCAAGCGGTCAAGAGCGAGCTAACTTTGGAGCCTGACTACGACCTTGACAACGATGATAATGTCGATGCTAGTGGCTGTAAGTCCAACGACGAGCTAGACCGTGGTATTCAATGTGACTCAGCAATCGTTGCGGATATGGTCAATCCTATTGATGAGCGTACTACGCTAACGGTCAATACCATCGCACCACCCAAACAAAAAGAGCTTGAAGAATACTTAAAAAAGGTGGCTGATAACGAGGTTGCTTTTATTAATTTGAGCGCAGGACAACAGCTAAATTCGTACAAGCAGTTGGTTCAAGTTCAAGCACCGCTAGGTTCGAGCTTTACTTTGTATGCTAATGGCAAAGCGGTATCAGAAGAGAAGATCGGTAAAACAGCAGAACAAGCGAATCAAAGCGTTACCGCCTTTGATTATTATGCTGTCGATTTTAAGCGCGGTAGCAATACTTTACGCGGTGTCGCAACTGACGTCACAGGTAAAGTTATTTCAGAGCAAACTATCGAGGTTATTGCACCCGATAGCTTGCAAGCGATTAATTATCGCACTCAAGAGCGTTTGATTGAAGCTGATGGTGTGAGCGAATACCAAGTCGTCATTAGTCTAAAAGATCGTGACAACCGTCCTTATACTCCATCGACCCCTATTACCATCGATACCAATATTGGCCGTATCAATCTTAAAGACAGTAATAAAGATCAAGCCGGTACACAGTTTAGCGTCTCAGGAGGCGAGCTGTTGATTCCAGTGATTGCACCAAACGCTCCTGGTAAAGGTGAGCTAATTATTGATACTGGTAGCAGTAAGCAGGTGATTCCGCTACAGTTTACAGCCAAGCTACGCCCACTTATCGCGGTGGGGATTGTAGAAGGCGCTATATCATTAAAAGATTTCGATAGCGGCAACATCACAGATGCTCAAGGCGCATTTGAGCAAGAGTTGCATGAGTTTGCAGGTAGTGATGACTATTCAGCGTCTGGTCGTGCAGCGATGTTTTTGAAGGGTAAAGTACGCGGTGATTATCTGTTAACCCTAGCCTATGATAGCGACAAAAAAGGCGAACGTCTGTTTCGTGATATCGAGCCTGGTGAATACTATCCAGTCTACGGCGATTCATCAGCCAAGGGTTTTGATGCTCAGTCTACTAGTAAGCTATATATTCGCCTAGATAAAGGCCGTTCATTTGCTATGTACGGTGATCTAAAGACTCAGATCGACAATGATGAGGGCATCAAACTGGGTAAATACAGTCGCACCTTAACAGGTATCAAAGCCCAATTTGAGGATGAAGATAGTCGCCTTACTACTTTCGTCGCTGAAACCAGTTCATCACAACGTGTCAACGAAACGCGTGGTCTCGGTATTTCAGGCCCTTATCCACTCGCGGGCGACTTTGACGCGGTACTTGAAAACTCTGAAACCATCGAAGTCATTACTCGCGATGCCAACAATCCTGGTCTTATCGTAAGCCGTGAAACCTTAACTCGCTTTGCTGACTATGAGATTGACCCTATTAGTCGCAGCTTATATCTCAAAGCCCCTATTGCCAGTCAAGATATCGACGGCAATCCTATTTACCTACGTGTCACTGTTGAAGTAGATGAAGGCGGCGAAAACTATTGGGTTGGCGGTGTGGCGGGCAAACAGCAATTAACCAACAAAATCTCTGTTGGTGGTAGCTATATCAATAGCGATGATCCACTAAACAAAGAAGAGCTTGCCAGCATTAATAGTGTTGTTAAGTTCAACGATAAGCTAAAGCTGGTGGCAGAGTATGCCAAAAGCAAAGCGAGTAATCCTAACTACGAGCCTAGTAATCAGATCAATGCAACAGAGCTTGAAGAAGGCGATGACACTGATGGTGACGCTCTACGTATCGAGCTAAACTACGATGATAAAAACCGCACTCGCGCTAAAGCTTACTACAATAAAGCCGACGAAGGCTTTGTGACTGGTGCCTCTCCCCTAACTGCTGGACGTACTGAAACTGGGATAGAAGCTAGTCACAAGTTTAAAAATAAGAAAACTGCGCTAAAGTTTGAAGGCATACGTACTAAAGACCATACCACCAATGCCAGTCGCGAAGGCATACAGGCTAGTGTTGAGCAGCGCTTAAGCCAAAACATCGTTGGTGAGATTGGACTACGTTATTATAAACAAGAAGCGACTGCTGCTTCGCGTAATACGCAGGCTGCAACTGATGTCATAGACACTGATATCGTAGATGAAGATGAGAATCCAATATTTAATGACAGTCTGATTAATCAGTCAGCACTCAACGGTGTCAATACTCTAGAAAAAGATATCGAAGGCATGACTGCTCGCGCTCGCGTTACTGCGCGTCTGCCTAAGCTTAATAAAGCCTTGGTATTTGCTGAATATGAGCAAGATGTTGAGCACAGTGCACGCAACGCAACGTCTATTGGCGGTGAAACTCCATTGGGTAATTTGGGTCGACTATACGCACGTCATGATCTAATCAATAGCTTGTCAGGTAGTTATGGTCTTGATGATACTGATGAGCGTCAGCGTACTGTCGTTGGTTTTGATGCTACTTATATGAAAGATGGTAAAGTCTATAGTGAATACCGTGCCCGTGATGCCATTAGCGCACGTGAAGCCGAAGCTGCTATTGGCCTAAAAAACAAATGGTATGTTCAAGAAGGTCTAACATTAAATACCTTATTAGAGCGTGTCGAGTCACTTGAAGGGGAAGCAGACAGTAATGCAACTGCTGTTGGTTTCGGTGTTGAATACTTGGCTCAAGAAGATTACAAGGCATCAGGCCGTCTAGAAAAGCGCTGGGGCGAAACTAGTGACACATTGCTTGGTAGCGCAGGTATTGCCTATCGCTATAACGATGAGGTCACTTTACTGGCAAAAGACATTTATTCACGTGTCGATTATAATGATGGTCATCGTACCATTAACCGCTTCCAGCTTGGTGCAGCATATCGTGACTATGATAGCAATCAGTTAGATATGCTCGCAAAGCTTGAGTATCGTTTAGACGATAACAATACAGGCACGGACCCCTATCAAAAAGATTCGCTAATATGGTCATGGAGTGGTAACTACCATCCAACACGTCCATTAACGCTATCTGGACATTATGCTGGTAAGTATAATCAATACGAAGCAGATAACCTTGAGAGCGACAACACCGCACATGCAGCTTATGTACGTAGTCTATATGATATCAGTGAGCGCTGGGACATTGGCGTACAAGCGGGTACTTATTGGAACGATCAAGCCAATGATATGGCTTATATGTTAGGGGCAGAAGTTGGTTATAGTCCAATGACCAACCTATGGTTGTCGCTTGGTTATAATTTCATGGGTTTTGAAGATGAAGATATCGCTTATGATGACAGCACTCAAGAGGGCGCATATTTTAGACTACGCTTTAAGTTTGATGAAGACTTATTTAAACGCAACGACCCTCGTAAAAACAAACGCATAAGTGCTGAACCTGAGACCTAAAGCACCTATTATTGAGGGTATATTTGTTTAATAAAACCGTCTCATATATAACGATATCTTGTACAATTTACATGCTAGCTCATAGATGAGTGACCATACAACAAGGGTTGCATTATGCTAAATACTTCAAACGTTTTGACGATAGTATCTGTCTATAAGCTTTGCACACGTACTGCACTGTCTGCAGTAATGCTAGTAGCATCCTTACCTTTAGCACAGGCTGCAGATAATAACCGTAACAAAAACCTAGCTCATGATACTACTAGTACAGTCAGCTATTGTTATGATGATAAAGTCGCACAAAATGCTCACGCAAACTCTCAGCAGTCTGAGCAGCAAACTATCGACTGTATGCTAACCGAGCTTGCTGCTTACCAACAAAACTCCCTAACCACACGTCAGCAATATTTTGCTTATAAAGCCCAAGCTTGGCTCAACTACGCCTCTTATGAGAACAGTATTAAAAGCCACTCATCTGCTGGCAGTCACGCATTAAAAGCTGCCGCTACTATTTTACAAAAGCTACAAAGTAATGCTGATAAAGATTTGAGTTTAACAACTGATATTCCATCGACGTCTGCATTGATGAGACCTGACCTATGGGCAACAATAAGCGCTCTAAAAGGTAGCACTTTAAACAACAGTAATAGTGAGATCATTGCCCCACGTGAGTTGGCATTTAGTGAGGTTGCTCTCATTTGGGCAGCAGCTGATCAGTGTGCTCATGACAGACATCAGTCCGGTACGCATTTTCGAATGGCTGAACGTTGGTTAGAGCAGGCACGTGAAGCCTATGTTAATGCTCATGATTCAAAGACCAACGTAGCACTCGAAAACTCGATCGTTGATTACTATAAGCGATATGTACCATTAGATCCGCAAGATGATAGTTGTCGTGGTCACTCCCTACCTCTGATATCCAATACTACAAACAGTAATGACGTCAAAAAGTCGCCGTTGGCTCCATCTATAACATTAAACATGACTATGCCAACTGCAAAATATAATATTGGTCACGAGACCATAAAACATCTCATTAACTAAATCATAGCTCTATAAAACAAAAAAGCCGACATGACGTCAGCTTATTGGTAGTGATTACTTCATTATCTATTCATAGTAGACGGTAACCTCTATGATTATCTGAAGCTCAAATTAGCACAACCGAGACTTAACGGTTTTTGCGCGGTAGCTTCTCTGGCAAGTAGCAACGCAGATAAGCAATAGATGCGGTGGTCGCTTCTTGCAGATAGTTATCTGTAATACGCTCATGACGACGATACGATAAAGTAAATATACCATTGATGATACTATAAGTTACTAACAATGTGTCTTGTATGTCTTCAAATTTTGGCATCTCATAGCGCTCTGATAAACGCTTATAGACGAGCTCGACAATTTGATGATCTATATCTTCACCAAAACCATCGCCTTCAAAATCTGGCGTATTGGTATCATAAATCAGTTTGGCTTTGGTCTGATCTTCATGAAAGATACTTACGCAGCGCTGGATAAGAGCCGTCAAGTAACCCTGCCACCTATCGTAATCCACTGTCTCGACGGTCGTTAATATTTCTAAAATCTCGATTGCATTTAAAAAACGCAATGCCAAAAATATCGCTTCAATGTTTGGGAAAAAATGATAAGCAGAAGCTCGCGGAATACCGGCTTCTTCACACACATCAGCTAAGCTAATATCGTTAATAGAGCGAGTTTCACTCAGTTTTTTTGCACCCATTAACAGTTTTTGACGGCGTACTCGTCCTTGCTGACTTGTGAACTTAAACTTGTTTGGTACCAACTTCTTAGCCAATTCTGAATCGACCAAAATGTCTTCTATTTTGTCGTCTTTATGATCACTCATTATGAACCTCTTGTTATTACGCCCTATTATGTATAAATATGATCTTCATCGAATGACATTAACATTAAACCAGCATACTAATGTCAATTTAGTAGTAAGTATTATTGCTACTAAACTCAATGAGGGAGCATCATAAACACTTGCACATTATCAAACAAGGGGCGTGAATGGATTAGATGATAATGTACCCATTGATAATTTGACTCGTTATATTGTACGGTTAATCGTAAAGTCTTATTTTTGCTCGGACAATGCCATGATCGATAACTCTGTCAGCATAATCCCACTTCAAATGATCATTAAAATAATCCACGCGTTCCACATGACCTAACGAAAATTTACTATCAGGCAAAAATTCTTCTGAAACGAATAATTGATCAATAACCTCTGGCATGCCCTGATGGATATGTGTATAAGCAACATCTTTCATCCAGCCATAACGAGCTTGAATACGAGCTGCATCGAATAACGCTATGTCACGCATACTTTTATCATAGTTCACTTCTCCTGTCTCAGCCATTAATTGCGTAGTTACACTTCCAGTGACATCATTCATATCCCCTAATAATATCAATGGCTCGCGAGTGTGTTGGAGCCGCTGAATAATAGACATACGTATCGATGCAGCTTCTGCCGCTCGCATACATAAACTGCGTAACTTAGCGCGCACACGGATATTAGGATCATCCATATCTTCTAACAAATTACCAGACTCATCTCTTAAAAAGTAAGCCCGTTTACTTTTAAGATGAGCCGTGATTATCGTTATTGGTTGACCATGCACATCAGCCCGTAATAATAATGGTGGACGATTGAATTGAAGATAAGGTCCAACATCAGGAACATTGATGATAGCTTCAGGCACTATGTCTTTTAATAACGTGCTTTCTAATGGAGCAAAACGGCTAATAAAACCAACAGCTGGCGTCTTTTGTGCGCCGTGGCCTTGCGTATACTTGCTAGTACTATCATTGCTAGCAAGCGGAATAATTACATGCTCAGCTTTAAAACCTAATGAGACTGCCAACGCTTCTAATGCCTCACTATCCCATACTTCTTGTACTGCAATAATGTCTGCATGAGCTTTAGTAAGCAATCCAGTTATTCCTTGTAACTTATCTAGGTAGCTCTTTTGATTGTAAGCGGGTGCATTATCATAATAGATCCGATTTGGATTGGCAAAATTGAGTAAGTTGGCAGTAGCTATATAGAATTGTTTTCGCTCATCGTTGCTTGTATGACGATCCATAAATTACCTATTATTATTTTTATATGGTTTTAAAATGATTATTTGAAATATTATATTTTATTTTAATATATTATTCTTCAAATTTACCGGTTTTGAATACAAACAAAAAAGCCTCCAAAGTTGCCTTTGGAAGCTTCAACATAGCACAAATTACATTAGTTGGGTATATCCGTTATACTGCATATACATTTGTTACCTTGTAATTCACAAACCAGCAAGTTTCTATACATGATAGTCAACACAATTTACTAATTAGTAATAGTACTGTATCTAATGATGCGATTTACAAACGAAGTAAGCCGCATCTACATAAAAACTGCTAAACACAATCTATTTTATAGACCACAAAAATTAGCTGACTCGGTTCCATGCATCGCGTGATGCATGACGCGCCTCATCCCATGCTAAGCGTGAATCACCTTTTACCTCTTCCCATGAACGCTTTAGGTCATTTTCATGATCTTCAAAACGTGCATCAGCAGGATAACGCGCTCTGTTGGCATAACCTACCGCATAGGCTGGATGTAAATCACGGTCAAAATCATGACCTTGCTGATAATAGCTAGTATTGGCGTGTTCTGCGCGCCAGTAAGCCTCTTCACGTGTTGGGTCAATAGCTTCTGCTGCTGCATGTCCTGCTCCGCCGCCAACAACAGCACCAATCGCACCACCAATTAAAGTACCGAGCGGTCCTGCCATCGTACCAATTGCTGCGCCTGCTGCTGCTCCGCCAACACCGCCAACACCTGTACCAACTGGATGAGAACCTGGCTCGCCAGTAATAGGATCGGCATTAAGATCTTCTTTTGACTCTTTAGACATATGTTTAACTTCATCACGATCAATATTGTCATGATCTTCGATGACTCTATCATCTACGACACGATCAGAGTTATCTACCACACGATCAGAACCTGCCATTCTGCGAGCATTGTCATCTATGATACGCTCTTTGTCGCCACCAACGAGATTATCATTGGTTATAACACGATCATTCGGGTCTATTACTCGATCATTGATAAGATCATTGTCACGGTTACTCATAATTTCATCCTTAAATTGATTATTATTTACTTATTAATTATAAATTTGGATTAAGTTAAGTGCTTAATTAATCACTGTTAAAGTATAAAAAACTATCGACACTTATCGATAGAACGTTTATGTAAAGTATGTCGAGGTCATGATGACCTTACGTTACAAGATGTATAGTTATAACTTGACTATATAAACACGTGCTAAAAATAGTAATTAAGAACATCGTCATATGTCTATGTATCTCTCAAACTTCCATTAATGCCTTAGTAATAACTCGCTGCCATTTATCAATGTGCTGTGCCCGTCTCTCAGATAGCATATTGGGTTCAAAGACACGGTCGACTTGCCATGACTCTTTTATAGTTTGCTCGTCATACAGACCATTTTTTAGACCAGCTAATAGAGCTGCTCCTTTAGCAGTGATTTCAGTATCTTTGGGACGTAAGACAGGAACATTGAGTAAATCGGCTTGAAACTGCATGAGCAAATCATTGTTTGCCGCACCGCCATCGACTCGTAGTTCTGTTAATGGATGCGGACTGTCTTTTTGCATAGCGATAAGCACATCATAAGTTTGAAAGGCAATCGCTTCGAGAGCAGCACGAGCGATATGGGCTTTGGTAGTACCGCGGCTCATACCACTGATGCTAGCATGTATATCAGAGCGCCAGTAAGGTGTGCCAAGCCCAGTAAAGGCTGGAAGTAATACGACAGCTTCGCTACTGTCTACTTGCCGCGCTAAATCTTCAACATCGCAGCTTTGTTTAATCATACCTAAATTATCACGCAGCCACTGTACGATAGCCCCTGCCATAAAAACACTACCTTCTAACGCATAAGTAACTTCACGTCCAAAAAAGGAGGTGGGAGCTTGTATCATGCGTTTACCAGATTGCACTATTTCACTGATAGTTAAGTTATCGACACGATTTATGGGTGCTTTACGTTGCCAAGCTATCGTAGTTAGGAGTTGATGCTCACTAAGTTTGGGGGTTTGACCAATATTCATCAGCATAAAACAACCAGTGCCATAAGTGTTTTTGGCCATACCAGGCTTAAGACAACCTTGCCCAAACAACGCTGCCTGCTGATCTCCTAGTACCGCATGAATAGGAATTTGCTTGGCAAACAAGCCTTTTTTAGTCTTGCCAAACTCTCCGTCTGACGGCAGTACTCTTGGCAATATATTCATTGGAATATTAAAGCGCGCGCACAGATCTTCTGACCATGCCAGCTTATGAATATCATACAACAGGGTACGACAAGCATTGGTGATATCGATGACGTGCTCGCCACCAGTCAGCTGATAAATCAACCAGCTATCAATAGTACCTACTGCCAACTGACCACTTGCAGCACGCACTTTAATCTTAGGGTTGTGTTCAAGCAGCCAAGCAATCTTACTGGCACTAAAATAAGCGTCTAGTCGTAAACCAGTAATCTGTTGAATTTGCGTTGTCACATTATCAGTACTATCACGGGCCAAGTTTTCACAATAGCTTGCTGTGCGCCTATCTTGCCAAATAATCGCTGGAGCAAGCGGTGTACCTGTCTGTCTATCCCAAACGACGATAGATTCGCGCTGGTTGGTAATAGCAATACTAGTCACATCAGTTGCCAACAACCCTGCTTGATTAATGACATCGTGCGCACAGCTAATTTGAGTTTGCCAGATTTGCCGCGCATCTTGCTCTACATAGCCAGCTTTTGGCGTTTGTAATGTGGTGGGCTGCTGGGCAATCTCGATAGGACGCGCATGATCATCATATAAAATCGCACGGCTTGATGTTGTTCCTTGATCCAATGCCAATATATATCCTGCCATATTTCCCCCTCAACCTTATCAAACAATACTGTTGGCTCTACCTATTTGATATTAAGACCTTCTATACTAAAACTAGCTATATAGTTGTCTCTTTTTATAATAGGTTCTAAAATAGAACATACACCTACAATTTACAAAATTTATAGCGATATAATATTATATTGTGCCTGCTTCTTGGTACAGATTATATAAAACCTTAACACTGAATGAATGACAAGTAAGTAATAAGCATTGACCTATCACAGTTGTGGCTCTACAGTGTACGCTTTGCTATCCCTATTAAGACTTATACTATAGATGACAATTGATTTAATTGTTTTTTACTTAAGTATTTTGTATGGCAATATCTTAATATACGACGACAATTTGCTTCCTAATTAACGGTTTATACTCCATGAAATTTGCTATCTTATCTCTGCCTAGTGCAGTTGCAACTGTTATGCTAATAGGAATCTCAACTCATACCGCAGCGAACGACCATACTATAAACACGGATATTGACCAAAACCTTATCTCAATGGATACGATTCATGCCGATCCAGTCCACGCGGACTTATCACCGCCATCAAGCGATCCTACTCTAAACACTCTTGTTGACCCTATTACCCATAAAAAAGTCGCTAATAGCTACCCGTTAGACGTGGCTAGCTTTTTGAGTCTTGAGCAAGCACAAGAAATATTATTACAAGTTTCACCTAAACTTGCTGCCAATCAAGCTGCCATTGTAGCCAGCGAATATCAAACCGATGCTCTCAAGACAATAGATAATCCTTTTGTATTCGCGCAGCTATCAGCCAATACCTATAATGTACAAGAAGATATTGACTTATCAACGCTCAAAAACGAGGTGATCAACGGTGTGAATAACGCTGGCGCTAATACTGGCGACGTTATTCCTCCTATACCAGATTTACCAAACTTTGGTGAGATGGTCGGCGATCGCATTCCAGACTCCTATGACTTTAAGCGCTCAGGCTCTACAGCAGGGGCAGGTCTCGGTTTTGCTTGGCCTGTTTATACTGCTGGGCGCACCTCAGCACTCACTGGAGCATCAGATGCCCGTACTCAAGAAGCAGTGGCGGACAGCATACTCGATAAAAATGCGCTTTATAACACGTTGATTGAACGTTACTTCAAGGCGCAACTAGCGATTATTGCCGCTTACTTGCGTGAAGACGCTTACGATACGCTGCAGCAGACCGACCATATGGCCAAACGCTTATATGAAGAAGGTTTTATCTCGCGTGTTGATAGATTGGAGGCGCAATCTGCTCTGGCAGATGCTAAGAGTGAATCAGATAATGCCCATAATGATGCTCGCCTTGCAATGATATCATTACAACGTCTGTTGCGGACAGACTACCGTATTAAGCCAACCACTCCACTGTTTGTGTCCAGTCGTCCTCTACCAGATGTCAGTTACTTTCAAAACTTGGCACTAAAACATCATCCTGGACTACAAAAAGTCGCCGCTAAACGCGTGCAAGCTGAGCAGCTACGTAAGCTATCCGATACTGGTTATAAGCCAACTGTTATGCTATACGGTTATGGACAAGTTGAAAAAGATCCCAGCTGGATTGCAGGTGTGTCGGCCAGTTGGAAGCTGTGGGGCGGGCTCGATAAAGCAGCATCTCTAGCATCAAATGATGCTAAGATACGCCAAGCGGATTTGTCCGAAATCGAAGTCAGTGACAACCTATTATTGCTAGTCGAAAAAAACTGGAACGATGTGAACAATGCTCAGTCGCGCTATCAAGCCCTCCAAAGCAATGTCGACTTAGCCGCAGAGGTATTACGCTTGCGTCGCCTTGGACTGCAAGAAGGTGTGAATACTACTATCGAAGTCGTACAAGCACAAACGCAAGCTCTCAAAGCCCGCACCGAACAAGCGCAGGCTGCAAACGACTACGTACAGGGGCTAGCAGCTCTTATGCAAAGCTGCGGTACGCCACTCGCCTTTAATGCTTATCTAAACGCTGCTGA
Organism: uncultured Psychrobacter sp.; assembly: GCF_947495825.1. Lineage (GTDB taxonomy): Bacteria > Pseudomonadota > Gammaproteobacteria > Pseudomonadales > Moraxellaceae > Psychrobacter. The sequence goes on along the minus strand of NZ_CANMAH010000006.1, from coordinate 34,923 downwards.
CATTCGCTTGCCTACGCTATATCAACAATAACCATAAAAACACAAAAAAGCGTGCGTAATCGGCTCGTTTTACCTTACCCTATTGTTAAGGATGTCCTATTTAAAAGGTCTGTTTAAAATGCTTGGACTTTAGAGGGTTTAGATGACAAAACCTTGATAGTAATACCTTATTAATAGTAAATACTTGAATATCTTCGCTTTAAATTTGATAAACAATAACAAAGATACGGACACATTATGAAAGACGCGACGACACCTACAACAATATCTCCCACTCAAAAATGGCGGCAATTGCTAATGCAGACATGGAGTGCTGCCAACACGCCAAACGTTTGGGCACACTGCGCCAGTGTGGGATTTTTTGGGTTTTTGTCCATTTTTCCGATTATGGCGGTGTTTGTACTCATCTATAACCTGGTTTTTTCACCCGCTGAGATGCAAGCGCAAATTGCCATGTTAGAGCCGTTTATACCGCCCTCTGTTTATGACATCATTTATGAGCGTTTAGACAGCTTGACGCAGAACACCACTACCCGCTTGTCTTTCGGGCTATTGTTTTCGACAGTTTTAGCTTTATATTCAGGCTCACGCGGTATCAAAAACTTGGTGATTTTGATTAATTTGGCGTTTCATATCACCGAGCGGCGCAGTTTTATCGTCAGTATTATCAGAGCCATTTTATTAACCGTTGCCGCGCTTATCTTGTTTATCGTAGCACTATCAACGATCGCCGCCATTCCTTTATTGGCACAGTTTTTTTCTTTCGGGCAACCGTTTGAGACCATTGTGCTTTGGAGCCGCTGGCCGATACTTGCCATTATTATCTTTTTAAGCTTTTTGGGATTGTATCGTTTTGCGCCCAATCGCGGCGCTGTTCCTATCAAAAGATTGATTCCCGGAGCGGCGTTAGCCACCGTATTATGGATTTTGTTGTCCGGTATTTTTTCCATTTACGTACAAAACTTTAACAACTATAGCGCTACGTTTGGGGCACTCTCAGCCGCCGTAGTGATTATGCTGTGGCTGTATTATTCCGCCTTTATTATCGCGCTTGGGGCGATGTTTAACTATGAGATGACCACACGCCGTGCCTCCGACGCAATTCGTGTGTACTCATAACGCGCTTTTTTTAATCGTAATATTTTAGGACGCTTATTGTCATGCCCGACCCTTATAATGCCCCTGATAATTTAAATAACGCTAATGATGTAAATAATGCCAAAACCGATGTGCAAACCTCGCAGGATACCACTACTGTTCCTGAGTATCATAAACAAAGTAACGCCAATAAAACCTTAAAAAAAATCATCATCGCGTTTATTGTTATTATTGTGCTGGGCTTCATCGGCTATGGTCTGATAATAAGTAATGAGCATAGCGCGCCCAATACGGTGACTTTTCAGGGGCAAATGCAGATGCAGCAAACGTCCATCGCAACAAAGGTGCCGGGACGTATCGCACAGATTTTGGTCACAGAAGGCGATAAAGTTGAAGTCGGTCAGCAACTGATTGAGATGGACTCACCTGAAATCAACGCAAAGATTGCTCAAGCTCGTGCTGGTAAGCAAATGGCACAAAGTCAATTGGATAAAGCAGAAAACGGTGCGCGCCCGCAAGAGATCGCGCAAGCAAAAGCCGCTTGGCAAGCCAATAAAGCCGCTTCTGATTTGGCACAAAACACCTACCAACGTGTCAATCGTCTTTATGAAGAAGGACTTATGGCAAGGCAGAAGCGTGATGAAGCCTATGCGCAGTTTTTGGCTACGCAAGACCAAACTGAAGCGGCGCGTTTGCAGTATGACTTGGCATTAGAAGGCGCGCGCAGCGAAGATAAGTCTGCTGCCACCGCACAAGTCGCGCAAGTCGACGCTCAGCTAGATGAAGCGCTGGTCGCAAAAGAAGAAGCCAACCTCAAAAGCCCGATTGCTGGTATTGTGGATGATGTCATCGTCAGCGCAGGTGAAGTCATTGGACAAGGTGTACCAATACTGACTTTGGTCAATACAGACGAGCAGTGGGTCGTGTTAAATGTTACCGAAAACCACTTAAATCAATTTGCTATTGGTCAACAGTTTACGGGTACGATTCCAGCGCTGTCATCTACAGATAAACCCTATAATAAAGAGTTTACAGTTTATGCGACTTCAACACTGTCTGATTTCGCAACTTGGCGACCGACCAATAACGATGATGGCTTTGATGTACGCACTTTTGAAATCAAAGCAAGACCTTCAAACCCAGACAGTCGTATTCGCTCCGGTATGAGTGTCATTGTACAGATTGACCCGACTGATGCTATTCAGGCTCAAGAGTAAACCATGGGTCTGCTAAAAGCATTTGTACGCAGTGCTGCTTATGAGCGGCGGTTCTTAGCCAAAAATCAGTGGGATTTGGCAATGGTGCTATGGATACCCCTAGCAACTGTCTTGCTCGTTTGGTGGATATTTTCGCAAACTCAAATCACAGATCTGCCTATCGGGGTCGTTGATCAAGACAATGGTCCGGTGGCCAATACATTGGTTCGCTATCTAGAAGCCAGTCCTGAGCTAACTGTTCATGAGCAGTACCACTCGCCAGCAGAAGTCGAAGCGGCTATATTGCAACGGGATGTTTATGCAGTCGTCATCATACCTGAGGACTTTTCACGTAATATTTCATCCAGCAAACCAGCACCTGTTGTCTTGCAAGTAAATGCTCAGTATGGCACGCATTCAGGCATCATTCAGACCAGCGTACAAGCAGTCACCGGTACTTTGTCAGCAGGCGTTGAAATACAACGTATGATCAAGCAAGGCATGGCGCCTTCACAAGCAGCGATCAACTACTCTCCTATCGCTATTCAACGTACCAGCCTATTTAATACCATTAATAACTATCAGCAGTTTTTGGCATCGACAGTAATCCCTGCGCTACTGCATATTTTAGCAATGGTGATTGGGGCAACGACAATTGGCCGAGAGCTACGCGATAAGCAGCTTGGACGTTGGTCTCGTTTTATCGATATAGGCACGCCTGACTTAATATTGGCTAATTATAGTGGTCAATATAAAAACAATAATACGGAAAGCTCGAACAACATAAAAAAAGCGAGCTTATCCGTATTATTCGCAGGCTTATTAGGTAAGTATTTTTGGCCCATACTGGCTTATAGTATCTGGTCAGCGTTGGCATTATGGCTAGCCACACCGCAACAAAGCGTGGACACAGTATCGTTGTTAATCACTTATATGAGTCTGGTGTTATTAATAATTCTCTCATTTTGGCTTGGTGCTGTCTTTACACTCGGCTCATTTTCATTACGTATGGGATTATCGGCTACTGGATTCATCTCCGTACCCTCCTACGCATTCGCAGGCGTGACTTACCCTTATATTGCCATTACCGACAGCGCCAAATATTGGGCTGATGCACTACCATTGACGCATTATCTACAGCTGCACATTGCGCAGCTACAAATGCAAGCTCCCCTTACCGTATCACTGCCCATTGTTTATGGCCTACTCTTAGTAACTGTTATTGCGATAATTTTAATGGTCTTTTTGACCAAACGTGCCTTATCGCGTCCTGAGCGCTGGGGAGCACGCTAATGTCAAAATCAACTAAAACCAACGCTGCAGAAACATCTACCTTCCTTACGACATTGCCAGTACCACAGTCGTTTTGGGCAAACTTTATCCAAACATTTAAGGATGTGTTTACTGATAAAGGCGTGCTCTTGATGTTGATTATAGCGCCTATTATTTATGGCTTTTTTTATCCGTGGCCTTATTCATCTGAGGTGGTCAATCATGTACCGGTCGGTATCGTCGATTACGATAACAGTGACTTATCGCGTACGATTGTGCGTTATAGCAGCGCCAGTCCACAGCTAAACACCAAACGCTTTCTTAACGAACAAGCAGCCAAAGAAGCCATTTGGTCAGATCAAATTGCAGGCTACATGATTATTCCAAGCGGACTTGAGCAGCAAGTGCTATCTGGGAAGGAAGCCAGCGTCAGTGTGCTCGGTAATGGTGGTTATTTTTTATTAAATAAAAACGTGCAGATGGGGTTCTTACAAGCGGTTAGTACGGTATCAGCGGGAGTTGAAGTCAAAAAAAACGTGGCTCAAGGGGCTTATGCACCTACTGCTGCGCAAAACACTCAGGCTGTCCCATTACAGATTATGCCTTTGTATAATCAAACTGAGGGCTATGGTGCATATGTAGTACCAGCAGTATCTATTATTATTTTGCAACAGACTCTGTTAATAGCGTCTGCAATGCTGATCAGTACTTGGTATGAACAGCGGCGTCATAGCACCAGTATTCGCGGCTGGCTTGGAAGAATTGTAGCTGTGAGCGTACTTAGCTTCACAGTTGGCTGCTTTTATTATGGCTGGACTTTTGAGCTGCACCATTATCTACGTGGACAAAACATGCTTGGGAGTTTATTATTTTTGATGATTTTTTGTCCGACAGTAGCGACGCTTGGTTGCGTGTTTGGCTTATGGTTTCGCTTGCGTGAACGTAGTATGCAAATATTGATTTTTAGCTCACTACCGATGTTTTTTATGAGTGGTTATCCTTGGCCTGCCAACCAGTTGCCAGAAGTACTACAAATTTTGCGCTGGTTGATACCCACCACCCCTGCGATCAATACTTCAGTACAGCTTAATCAAATGGGCGCCAGTCTCTCGCAAGTCGCTACAGGTTTTTATGCCTTAATTGGCTTATGGCTATTTTACTTTATTTTATTATTGTTTATGCGCAAGCGTACGGATACAAAACCGCCTACTTTGAAAAACACTTAGTTGAAAAATATTTAGTTAGAAAGCTGACTTGTAAAAACGCCTTATAAAACACTGGCTCAAGAAATGACTAGACAAAAAAAGCGCCTGTTAGATGTTTAACAGACGCTTTTATAATAGCAATTAAGTGCACTAAAAAATCTAAAACACTCGGTTGAGTCCATTTAACGCCGCTACCCGATAAGCTTCTGCCATCGTTGGGTAGTTAAACGTCGTATTGACAAAATATTCAAGGGTATTGTTACACTTCATCACAGCCTGTCCAATATGGATAATCTCTGAAGCATGATTGCCGTAGCAATGGATGCCCAAGATTTCAAGCGTCTCACGATGGAACAATATCTTTAATACACCAGAGCGCTCACCAATAATCTGCGCACGTGCCAAGTGCTTAAAGAACGCCTGCCCCACTTCGTAAGGCACTTTTTCATCAGTCAGCTCTTGCTCAGTCTTACCAATACTTGAGATTTCAGGAATGGTATAGATACCAGTTGGCACACTCGATACCGGCTCTGCATCGCTATCACCAACCATAAAGGCTGCCGCACAGCGCCCTTGGTCGTAGGCGGCAGAAGCCAGAGACGGCCAGCCAATCACATCTCCAGCGGCATAAATATTCTTAACGTCTGTACAGTAAGTGTCATCTACTTTGAGCTGACCACGGCCATTGGCCTTTAAACCTATAGCTTCTAAATTTAATCCCTCAGTGTTACCTGAGCGACCATTTGACCAAAGAATGGCATCAGACTTGATTTTTTTACCACTTTTGAGATGCAAAATTACATAATCGTCGTGAGTCTCAAGATGGTCAATTTCTTCATTGCTGCGGATAAGGACACCAAACTGTCTAAAGTCATGCGCGATAGCATCACTAATCTCGCTATCGAGATAGCTTAGTAGCTGGTTTTGGTTATTAATCAAATCAACTTTATAACCAAGACCGGTAAAAATTGAAGCATATTCACAACCGATTACACCTGCGCCATAAATGATGATTTTTTTGACGACATAATCCATTTGCAAAATTTTATCAGAGTCAAAGACACGCGGATGATCAAAATCTAAAATTTCAGGACGATAAGGACGGCTACCAACTGTGATAATCGCCTTATTAAAGGTAACCGTTTCAAAGATGTTTTCATCAGTTTCAATACGCAAGGTATTGGCATCTGCAAAACTTGCCCAACCATGGATAACCTCAATACGGTTACGCTCATAAAAGCGCGTATGGGTATTAACTTGGCTACGTATCACGCGACGAGCATTGGCAAGCACCTTATTCAGTGGTACTTGTTCATATTCAAGCGCCTTGGTAAACATAGGGTCACGGCGAAAATTGATCAAGTTAAATACGGATTGACGCAGCGCTTTACTAGGAATCGTACCAACATGCGTAGAGTTACCACCAACCTGATTACGGGGGTCAACGACAGCTACTCTTTTACCAGACTTAGCAAGCTTCATTGCTGCAGCTTCGCCAGCTGGGCCTGCACCTAGTACGACAGCATCGTATTCAAAGTTATGCTGATCGCTTTTTATACGCTGCGAATCTTTAGTAAAGCCTGATTTGATATCGATACGCGTGTCATCTAGCGGATTGACCAAATCGGGATGATGCATGACATCTTCTGTGACTTGTTCGTGGGTTTGCTCGATTTGTTCTTGTTTGTTTTTTTCTTTGGTCTGCTCAGGAGATGTAGCAGGTGCAGCGCCGCTGTCTTTGTTTGATACTTCGGTCTGTGTGTCACGACCAGTATCGTTAGTTGCATCATCTTTGCGTTTGCTTCCCATGATAACCTCTTTAATTATTTATTTACTTATTTGTCTGTCAGTTTACTCATACCAGTTATGAAGCCATCTATACGTGAATCAATACATTCACGCGTCAGTAGCCAGTACTACGGCGTGCCCACCATACGTTGTGACAAAATATTTTGCAATGTCCAATGTCCATTTAGGCTCTGACGCCCTTCATCAACCTGCGGACGCACGCTGATCACATATTCTGTACCAAGGCTTGGCGTAAAGCCATCGATCCAATCGTAAGGGATTTGAAATACTGAGCCATCTTTATTGGACTTGGCTAGTAGACATTGCATCGGTAATGCTGAGGCGCAGGCCACACGGTTTGGCATAATGGTTAACGTTTGCGCGTCACCTAAGACAATAGTAGGTATATAGCGAGGCTCTGGCACCGGTTCGCGTGCAAAAGGTGACGTTTGACAAGCACTAAGTAACGTGACACTGCTTAATAGACCCAGCAAAAATAAAGAAGATTTTTTAGGTTGATGTTGATGGGATAGACTCATAACACTCTCTATGTGATGATAAATGTATAGCAATACTTATATAAAGTACATTATATGATGATAATAATAGTCGATGATAAACACATATATCAGATTAACCGATGCGGCGTTTTAGGCCAGTCATTTGCAAAATACGGGTAGCAATCTCTTCAACAGACATCTCTGAGACATCAAGACTTTGAATACCTTGTGAAGTATAGATACCTTGTATAGCGCGCTGCTCTTGCTGACACTGCTGATAGCTAGAGTAGCGACTACCTGCGCGGCGCTCTTGACGGATTTTTACTAGACGATCCGTATCAATTAATAAGCCAAACAACTTATCTTTATGCTCTCGCAATGCTTTTGGTAGCTGATTGTCGTATAGATCATCTTCGGTCAGTGGGTAGTTGGCAGCGCGAATACCGAACTGTAAAGCCAAATAAAGTGAGGTTGGCGTCTTACCTGAACGTGATACGCCAATTAATATAATATCTGCCATATTGTAATGACGTGTACGAGCGCCATCATCATTATCTAAAGCAAAATGTACCGCATCGATACGCTCTTTATAAGTCTCAGAGTCAACATTATCGTGAGCGTGACCAGAATGGGCATCTGGCTCTATACCCGTTTCTTCCGCGATACGTCCGATTAGACCTTCATACATATCTAAATTACAGCTATGAGCCGAGTTAATCTTTTCGCGAATCTCAGGACTGACAATCGTATCAAACACTAATGGCAATAATCCATCGCGTTGATAAGCGATGTTGATCTGCGCAACCGCATCCTCAGCACGCTCAATACTATCGACATAGGGCAACACTCGTGTTTCGAATGGTACTGAAGCAAATTGACTCAATATAGAACGACCCAACGTTTCAGCTGTAATGGCGGTACCATCGGAGATAAAAAACGCACTTCTTATCGCCTGGGAGTTGTCCAAACCTAAAGCATGGCGATTTTGAATAGTCATTTTATCTTGCTCAGACAGACTGTTTGAATACATAACTTGAAAACCTTAGTGTAAACCTCAATGGTAAGCTTTAGTCGACTCATTATATTTAATGTGATAATTTTATAATTGAATCGCTAGACAGCATACATCTGATTAGGGGTTATAACATGCATATTTGGACTACTGACTCGTTATGCTAATAGCTCTACTTCTAGCTACTGTAGCAGACGTCATAAGTGTTAAACGTGCTTGTTACTTTATGCCATACATTATACTCATAATAGACACTTAATAGGAATCAAAGTTAGCACAGCGATAAAACCTAGACGATGGGTTTTACTACAATTTTCTGTATGAATTCAGACATAGTAGAGGTTGTATATGTCACATATGCTTATCATTTACAAAAATATTTATCTTGAGTTGGCTGCTTTATATTCGGATAAGTGAGACAATAGTTCGATTGTTGACTTATAAATTATTGCTAAACTCTATAATTTGTATCTTTTTCATAAGTTTTTTGGTTTAACCCCTCGAAATTATCCAAATATAGCGGTATAATTTACCGTTATAATCTTTACTAAATAACCTTATTTTCTGGAGTTATCATGGCAGCGCAATCTACAGCACTTGTGATCAATCTTGATCAGTTAGGAAAAAACGACATTGATATGGTCGGTGGTAAGAATGCCTCGCTTGGCGAGATGATCAGTCATCTGTCTGATTTGGGCGTTAGCGTTCCAGGCGGTTTTGCGACAACATCAAATGCTTTCAATCGTTTTCTGACTGAAACAGGTTTGCTTGATAAAATCAATGGTGAACTTAAAGCGCTAGATGTTGACGATGTAAATAAGCTTACGGCAACAGGTAAAAAAATCCGTAATTGGATTATTGAACAAGAGCTACCAGAAGATTTGGAGAAAGAAGTTCGCCAGTCATTTGAAGAGATGAGCGGCGGCAAAGACATCGCTGTCGCGGTGCGTTCTTCTGCCACTGCCGAAGACTTGCCAGATGCGTCATTTGCTGGTCAACAAGAGACTTTTTTGAACATTCGCGGTATTGATAATGTACTACTCGCTATTAAAGAGGTGTTTGCTTCTTTATATAATGACCGTGCTATTTCTTACCGTGTACATAAAGGTTTTGAGCATGAAGGTGTGGCCCTCTCTGCCGCTGTACAACGTATGGTACGCTCAGAAACAGGCGCAGCTGGCGTTATGTTCACCTTAGATACCGAAAGTGGCTTTGATCAAGTGGTCTTTATCACATCAAGTTATGGCTTGGGTGAGATGGTCGTTCAAGGTGCTGTGAACCCTGATGAGTTTTACTTGTCAAAACGCCTACTTGCTGATGGTAAACCTGCAATTATTCGCCGTAACCTTGGTAGCAAACATAAGAAGATGATCTACGGTGATGAAGGCAGCACGACTAAATCAGTCAAAACGGTCGATGTCGAAAAACAAGATCGTATGCAGTTCTCGTTATCCACTGAAGAGCTGACTGATCTTGCCAAACAAGCAATGACTATTGAAAAGCATTATGGTCAAGCCATGGATATTGAGTGGGCAAAAGATGGCGATACTAACGAACTCTTTATCGTGCAAGCCCGTCCTGAAACGGTAAAAAGTCGTCAAGACAGCACCGTTATGGAGCGCTATGTCATTGATACGACTGGTGCTAAAGTATTGTGCGAAGGTCGCTCAATCGGTCAACGCATTGGCGCAGGTAAAGTACGTATCGTTAGCAACCTAAACGAGATGGATAAAGTACAAGACGGTGACGTTTTAGTATCAGACATGACAGATCCAGATTGGGAACCTGTCATGAAGCGTGCTTCAGCCATCATTACTAACCGCGGTGGCCGTACTTGTCACGCTGCCATTATTGCCCGTGAGCTAGGTGTTCCAGCTATCGTTGGTTGTGGTAATGCCACTGAATTACTGGTCGACGGTCAAGACGTTACTGTCTCTTGTGCCGAAGGTGACACAGGCTTTATCTATGAGAGTCAGATCGATTTTGAAGTTCAGACCAACTCTATTGAGTCTATGCCAGAGCTGGCATTTAAAGTCATGATGAACGTGGGTAACCCAGACCGCGCCTTCTCGTTTACACAAATGCCAAACGAAGGTATCGGCCTTGCACGTCTTGAATTTATCATCAACCGTATGATTGGCGTGCATCCAAAAGCACTGCTTAATATGAACAGCTTACCACGTGAGATATCACAAGCGATCAACGAGCGTATCGCAGGCTATGCTTCACCTGTTGATTTCTATGTTGATAAATTGGTCGAAGGTATCTCAACACTAGCCGTTGCCTTTATGGATCAGCCAGTTATCGTTCGTATGTCAGATTTTAAATCAAACGAATATGCCAACTTGCTTGGTGGTAAATTATACGAGCCATCAGAAGAAAACCCAATGCTAGGCTTCCGCGGTGCCAGCCGTTACGTGTCTGACAACTTCCGTGACTGCTTCGAGCTTGAGTGTAAAGCACTAAAACGCGTACGTGATGAGATGGGTTTGACTAACGTCGAGATTATGATTCCTTTCGTACGTACCGTTGGTGAAGCAGCAGAAGTCATCGAATTACTTGAGAAAAATGGCCTAAAACGCGGTGAAAATGGTCTACGCGTCATTATGATGTGTGAGCTACCAACCAACGCCTTACTAGCAGAAGAATTCCTAGAACACTTCGATGGTTTCTCAATCGGCTCAAACGATTTGACCCAGTTAACGCTTGGTCTTGATCGTGACTCAGGTATCGTCTCACATTTATTTGATGAGCGTGATCCTGCAGTTAAAAAGCTTTTGTCTATGGCGATCAATGCTTGCCGCAAAGCTGATAAGTACATTGGTATTTGTGGTCAAGGGCCGTCAGATCACCCAGATCTTGCTTTTTGGCTCATGGAGCAAGGGATCAGCTCAGTGTCACTTAACCCCGACTCAGTACTAGACACTTGGTTCTTTTTAGCAGGTGAAGAAGCACAATAAGCCATCACGTTAAGTCACAGCAACAATTTACACAGTCATTAAAGCTGTAACGATTAGGGTCTATTTGATTTTTTCGAATAGACCCTAATATAATGACTTAAGATATGACTAATCATGTAGGCAATTATGCAGATTTTCCTTGCTCGAAATAACGTACAAGCTGGTCCATATACTTTGGATCAGTTAAATATCATGCTGACATCTGGTGAAGTAGTACTGGATGATTTGATATGGCATGAAGGCTTAGATAAATGGCAGCGTATTGGGGATCTAACGGGCAATCAGTATTCTTACCATCCTACTGATGTTTCTACCTCTAATGACTCTATTATCAATAACGTGACGGTCTTTCCAGAAGACAAGTCTAGCACCACTCAAGACAGCAAATCAGTATCACTAGATAGACTGTATGGCAAGCCTGAACGTCCAAAAGACACAGCCAAAAATACAAAAGCGGACATGACAACCAATCGTCATCAAACGCCGCATAATAACCTGTCCTTAAATAAGTCGACTGGCAATAAGACAGCATCGCACAAAGACAAGATGGTTGGTAATGTCGTCCTTGCGCCTATTATGTCACGAGTATTAGCTACTGCGCTTAATGGTCTATTGTATGTATTAGCGATTTTTCCGCTAGTGCTGGCATTGACCAAAATGGACATAGACTACTCAAAGTTTCAAGACATTCAGAACATGGATGCCGCGTATCAGTACTCAATGACATTGATGGAGAGCTTACCTAGCTCTACATTAATGATGTCACAGGTAATGGTTTTTGGATTATTTGCGCTGCAATTGGTATTTATCACATTACGTGGACAGTCGCTTGGTAAGCTTATCACTGGCATTCGTGTCGTCGATCAAACCACACATCGTATACCATCTTTTCTTAAACTTATCGGTATGCGTACCTTACTACTCTTTATCATCTATAACCTATTGTTTTCATTTACAAGCTTCTTAGGATTTGTTGTCATTGCCATTCATTACTTTATGGCGTCTAAGAGCCCTGAAAATGTAGGATGGCATGATAAGGTTGCTAAAACCTTGGTAGTCAAAGCTGATAGTAGCCAATTGGCAAAGCAACCAGTAGTAAAATAACTATATTTGCCCACTCAAAACCATATAGACCCATAAAAAGCAGCGCTTAGTCGTTGCTTTTTTATTTATTAGTAGACAACAGTATTAACCTTTGTGTTAGGACTCGACTACTGCTATAATACGGCGCTTTATAACCTAAGCTTTACTTCTCTACATGAGAACAAGTTTACCTTATAAATCTCCTTGCTATTAACATAGGGTTAATAGCTACTAATCCGTAAGGAGTCCAAATGAGACATTACGAGCTGGTGTTAATCGTACACCCAGACCAAAGCGACCAAGTGGTTGGCATGGTTGAACGCTATATCAAATTGGTTCAAGACAACGGTGGTGTTATCCATCGTCTTGAAGATTGGGGTCGCCGTCAATTGGCTTATCCAATCAACAAGATTCACAAAGCTCACTACGTCCTTTTCAATATCGAAACTGACGGTGATACTTTAGCTGAACTTGAAGAATTATTCCGCTATAACGATGCGATCATTCGTAGTCTAGTTATGCGCCGTGACGAAGCTGTCACTGAAGAGTCGCAGTTAGCCAAGAATGCCGATGAAAAACGCGCACGCAAAGCAACTACTCGTCGTCCAGACAATCGTGAAAACGACGACAACGACAACAGTGAAGACTAATTAAAGGAGAATACTCATGGCACGTTTCTATCGCCGTCGCAAATTCTGCCGTTTCACTGCTGAAGGCATCACTCACATCGATTATAAAGATGTTGAATTGCTAAAACAGTACATCAGTGATAATGGTAAAATCGTACCAAGCCGTATTACCGGTACATCTACTAAGTATCAGCGTCAACTAGCCACTGCTATCAAGCAAGCTCGTTACCTCTCACTACTTCCGTATACTGACAACCATCAGTAATTTAACCGTTAACTAGGAATGACTCATGCAAATTATTTTGTTACAGCGTATCGTCAACCTTGGTAAACTCGGTGAAACTGTCGATGTAAAACCAGGTTACGGTCGTAACTTTCTTATCCCTCAGGGCAAAGCGCTACCTGCGACCAAAGCTAACATTGAAAAGTTCGAAGCACGCCGTGCTGAGCTTGAAGCTGAAGAAGCAAAAGAAATCGCTACTGCTCAAGAGCGTGCTGACGCATTAACTGACGTTAATGTCATCATGCGTGCTAAATCAGGTGACGAAGGCAAGCTATTTGGCTCTATCGGTACTCGCGATATCGCTGAAGCATTGACTAACTCAGGTCTAGAAGTTGACCGTGCTGAAATCAAGCTACCTGAAGGCACTCTACGTCAAGTGGGCGAATACAATGTTGATATTCAGCTACACCATGACGTTACTGCTAGCATCTTGGTCACTATCTTGTCTGAAGATGGCGACAACGAAGACGCAGCTGAAGAAGACGTTGCAGACGAGAACGAAGATTACTCTGAAGAGTAATATCTGAAAGATTAGTTCTTAGTCTAAAAAGCCAGTCATGTTATGTGACTGGCTTTTTTATGTTATATTTTATGTGTTATTACGCCATAGAGCATGGAGATGACTTTTTATTCAAAGCCAAATTATTCTAAGCACTTACACGACTGGCTTAAACGTGGTCGCAATTGGCATATTGAGTATGATGACTATCTGTCCAATCATATTACTCATAATTGGATAGCGCTTGATGCTGCAGGCGTCAGTCAAGATAAGATGCAATGGTGGCAAAACGTGTATGTTAATGATGCTATAAATAAAGGGACTGCAAGCGCAGCAAAAGGGCCTGAAATGCTGGCGCCGCCACGTCATAATGCGCTTGATTATACTGCAATAACAGATGTTAATTGGATGCATAACATACAGTCTACTCGCATTGCGTTTGAAGCCTATCGTGACTTTTTTGATAACAAGATAGCAAAGATTGGGTTAAGTGCTTGCTTAAAACGCTACTACCCTGCGTTATCAGAGGGCATGGCAGGAGCGGCAATGCATGCTGTCATCCATACTGGCTGGGCGGTCGATGTCGAGTCCGACAACATGGCAAGCGAGGGGTTGGCCTATATGGCAACTGCCTTTCAACCATTAGCGACAGGCACTCACCATAGTCAACATCAATTATGGTCGCCTGATGCGCCAAACGCCATCGATGCGCTTAAACAGATTTTAATTAATGATAGCGTGTCGCAGTTGACTAAACGAGCAGATGAGCTCAGTCGAACCGACGATTACGAGCGGCTAAATAGAGGCAGCTTTCAGCAGCGCCTAATTACCTTTGATAATTTTAATGAGCCAATGGCGCAGTTTCTTAATGATAACGTGATATTAAGACTGCCCAATATTGGGAGTGATCTTACCGCATCTATTGAAGAGTTGACTGTGATTGCAGCGAGCGCTGTATATGGTAGTGATAATGAGTTTTTTATCGTTCATGGCTTAACCAGTCTGCATGCCGTATTATGTGTCCTACCCCATCTTGATGAGATGGCACAGCGTCAGGCACTGGCCTATTGGTTTCGCGCACTAATCGCTACAATGATCATTCAAGGTAACCCTGATAGCAAAAATACACTTACCGCTCTTAAAACTTGGCAAGCAGAAAAAAATATACCCAACAATCATCAGCTAAGTGATAATGACAAAGCATGGTGGCTACAGACCTTGCAATCGACTACCGATAGTCTCGATGAGCATGTACCTAAGACCGTTTATGTGCTAAAGCGCTGGGCTGAATGGCAGGCTTTTTCAAAGGCATCGCATGATATATTCGCTAAAACCGCGCTTAATATTGCCATGCCTCATAAAGAAGGCAAGTTGCATGAGAATTTATGGTTTAGTAATTCATCTTCTTGAATTAATAGGAAAGTAGACAACCTCTCTTTATTTATCGTAAAAACGCCCCATATAATAGGTCTATGAACGAACAATAGTGTTCATCAGGCTAGTATAATATAGTATGTTATTAAGTGTAATGTCCGCATATAAGGCCATTGCCAAAACCACCATTATATATTATAATACGTCGTTCTATTGGGGATGTTCTGGCTTCGACGCTGGTGATGAAACTCAATGATGCATGTCGAGAGTGTATGTCCTCTCGTTAATCAAACATATATTGTTATAGTCGCAAACGACGAAACTTACGCTCTAGCAGCTTAAACCCTGCTTACTGCGCTGCCGATTACCTATAGTTGGTTAGCCCAGTTGAAGCGTCCGTATATAGGTTCGCCACAAGGGATTGTCTCAATCGCTTGGGTTCAAAAGTAGAGAATCGTCCAATCCATCCTGACTGTCGGATCGGTGCGGATTAAAACTAAAGACAGAAACTAAACATGTAGATTCATGAGCGTAATGCTGGCGGACGCGGGTTCAACTCCCGCCATCTCCACCAAATACTAAAAACCGACCACTTTATATGGTCGGTTTTTTTATGTGCAAATTTTCTAGTTTTCGCTTCTCATCTTTTAGATAGCAGGATTATCCAAACTCCATTGATATAGCTTCTCAAGTCCATAACTTGCTGGATCTACCAGCTCTAACATATCAGCACATGCTTCAGAACAGAATAGGCGATATTCAGGATTATAAAACCCTGGAATGACAGTCCTGATTAAAGCCAAATAGTCATATTTAAAGTTCTTACGCTTGTTAAACCAACGTATGGCGTAGTCAATATCACACACAACTGGTGTCAGCACCCAGTGACTAGGCTCCATATGAATAGTTTTACGTCGTAGGCCACCATCGCGATGACTTGAGCTAATACAGTCGTAACGTTGCTCGCCTAACTCATTAATCACAAGCTCACAATGACTATAGGGCGAACCATCGATTGCACTAATAATACGGTCTAATAACTTTCCTTGCTCTGCGATATAAAATGCCAAATAAGTAGTTCTCATCTTAAGCCTCCAGAAACACTTTCTAGATTTAGTCTTAGATTAAAAACACAGATAATGTTGTTCAAAAAATATACTATAGTATATATCTTACGTGACTGGACAAAAGAATAGTCATAAATGAGGTTAAATTCTGTTAATTACTAAGTTATAAGTTTGATGCACTTTAACGAACATATAAAAAACTCCATCACTATGGATGGAGTTAATATAAGGTTGATTATGGAATTAGCATTGTTACTTTATTATTATTACTTTATTTAAATATAGCTTTTTATACCAACACTTTGTTTAGCCATTTACCAATATTTTGAATTTGCGGCATACAGACCTGATGCGCCATTGGATAGGTATTATATTCAACATCATACCCTTTATCTGATAACAACTGCTGTGCTTGCTGACCCAAAATTACAGGAACAACTGGGTCATGAGTGCCATGTTCGATTAATATCGGTATCTCTTTATTAGCAGCACTATAATCAATATTATCATTGGTTGCTAGATACGTAGATAAGGTCATTAGTCCCGCCAAACGTTCTGGATAGCCAAGAGCGACATGATAAGCCACTGCCCCGCCCTGCGAAAATCCTGCGATAACGATATGCTCAGGTTTAATGCCACGTTCAATCTCACGACGAATCAAATCATGGATTTGCTGAGAAGAGGTCTCTATCTGAGCCAAATCGACTTTACGCTCAAGACTCATCTCCAAAATATCATACCATGCTGGCATCACCATGCCACCGTTTACTGTCACTGGACGCTTGGGTGCATGCGGAAAAATAAAACGTACTGCCATATCATCAGATAGCCCAAGCTGCGGTACCACTGGCTCAAAATCATGACCACTAGCACCTAAGCCATGTAACCAGATAACCGCTTTATCTATCTCTTTTTGTGATGGGTTATGCTCAACAATGACAGCATCTAAATAATTACTCATATTCTTTAGGCTCCTTTGAATAAAATTATGGATACAAACAATTTATGCTTTCTATAGAACTAGTTTTTGTAGTCGGTTTTGGTCTTTATTTTTTAATTTTCCACAAAAAAAGCCTTTGGTTGTTTCTAATTAGATTAGACTAGAATCAACAAAAGGCTGATAGCTCTTTGAATGCAGTTTTAAGTAATCGACTCTACCGGCGGTTTAACATCTGCGTTTTGACCACGATGGCGCAGATAATGATCGAGCAAGACGATTGCTAGCATAGCCTCAGCGATAGGTGTGGCACGTACTCCAACGCAAGGATCATGACGGCCTTTGGTTAGCATATCGATTGCTTCACCGTCTGTATTTATACTCTTACCAGGGGTAGTAATGCTAGAGGTCGGTTTAAGGGCGATACTGACGCTGATATTCTGACCCGACGAGATACCACCTAAGATACCGCCAGCATGATTGGCAGTGAAGCCATCTGGGGTCAGCTCATCACGAGAGCTATGCCCAAACTGTCCAGCTACCGCCATACCATCACCAATCTCTACCCCTTTTACCGCATTGATGCTCATCATTGCATGGGCAATATCAGCGTCTAAGCGATCAAATACGGGTTCGCCAAGTCCGACTGGTACGCCACTGGCAATAACTTCTAAGCGTGCGCCGCAGCTAGTACCTTCTCGGCGTAGGTTGTCTATCAATGTCTCAAAGCGACCAATAGCTTCTTTATCGGCACAGAAAAACGGATTGCTATTTACAAACTCCCAATCGATTTGGCTAGGGTCTGTGACGTTACTATACTCATTACCGATTTGAGTTACATGACCATGAATTTGTACACCCAAGCGCTCTTGCAAATATTTCTTAGCGATAGCACCGGCAGCGACCCGCATCGCCGTCTCACGGGCTGACGAGCGACCGCCGCCGCGATAGTCGCGAAAGCCATACTTCATACTATAAGTATAGTCGGCATGTCCTGGACGAAAAGTATCTTTAATCTCACTATAGTCTTTTGATTTTTGATTGGTATTACGAATCAGCAGACCGATAGAGGTACCAGTGGTTCTACCTTCAAATACACCAGAGATAATCTCAACTTCATCAGACTCACGGCGCTGGGTTGAATACTTAGAGGTACCTGGCTTGCGGCGGTCTAAATCTACCTGTAAATCTTCTGCAGATAATGCTAAACCTGGAGGTATGCCATCAACGATAGCCAACAAACCTACGCCATGCGACTCACCGCAAGTGGTGACGGTAAAAACCTGACCAATACTATTACCTGCCATATCTATCCCTAAACCAATAAAAATCTGTTTATATGTACTTACTAATGGATCAAAAGCGCTGGCTTATTACTGACTGTTATCTAACAACTGTACGTAATGCGCGAACAATTCACGATGCGCCATCAGCTCATCAAAAGTAATCGCAAAAATACCATGACCACCGAGCGCAAACTTTAGCCAATCAAACTGAATGTCTGGATAAGCTTGTCTAAGCGCCCACTCACTATCACCCACTTCACACACTAACAAGCCTTCAGGACTCAAATATTCTGGCGCTTCAAATAAAATACGATGCACCAAATCCAGTCCATCTTGTCCAGCAGCCAGTGCTTGCTCAGGCTCATACAAAAACTCAGGTGGCAAGTCGGCCATGATAGCAGCATCAACATAAGGAGGATTGGTCACAATAAGCTCATATTGGTTTTCAGCTGGAATCTTCGCAAATAGATCTGATTCAATCACGTTGACTTGATGACCAAGATCATGATGATCAACGTTGACCATCGCCACCTCTAACGCTCCATTATCAATATCGACCGCATCGACTAGGGCATCAACGAAACGTGTCGCAAGTGCAATGGCAATACAACCAGAACCAGTGCATAGATCTAAAATGCGCTCTGGTTGTGATAATTGCTTCATATCAAGCCCATGATCATAAAACACAGCTGGTTGACCGTTGATGGTGGCACCTAGTGGCTTGGCAAGCTCATTGACATCAAAGTATGGATGAAACTGCTGGCGAATCAACTCCGCTATAGGCGAGCGCGGAATAAGAACGCGTTCATCGACATAAAAAGGCAGATCACAAAAATAAGCCAGATTAATGAGGTAGCTTAGCGGTTTACGTTCGGCAATACGCTCTTCTAGTAAGCTTAGCACCAGCTGCTTTTCTGACGTTGTCAAACGACAATCAAGTATCTGCTCATTGGCTGCCCAATCCAAGGACAAAGAATGCAAAACTATCGCTGATGCTTCAGCAAACTCGTCAGTAGTACCTTGTGCCACAACTACATCATAATTACGTAACTGAGTGACTGAAAAACGAATAAAATCACGTATGCTCAGTAGCTGTTCACGCGCCTCTTCAAGCTCGCCATGTAAGTTTGCAAACTGATTGTCCTCAGTGATTAGACTCGTCTCATCTGTGTCTAATCTATCTTGTAGATCTTGCTCAAAATCTTGAGACTCTTGATCGTTAGAATACTGATTTTGAAATTCTTCTGCACTCATAGTCTGGTGTTCTGACATATCGCACCTTGTTGATTACATGCTCATTAGTCACATGATAGTGGATTAAATAAAACGCTGTGCATGCATTATAGACGTAAACACCGTATAGCGCCAATGACTATAAACCTTACTTTAATAAAACCTCAAAATAAGAGTTTACAGCTATTTATAGTAAACGCATTAATTAAGGATTATTTAATAACTAATCAGCATTTTTTCATTTTTTAAGATTTTTTTATGGGACAACAATATTACTTAAAACTTACTGGTCAAACAGTTTGAGCAACATGCCAGCTAAAATATCAGCCAAATATAACTATATTGTATGTCATACGTCAGCTGTTGACGCTTAGCACTCTACAGGCACAAAAAGATGTATCAAAAGTTTGCTTAGAATCTTAATTGTGCGCATAATAGCTCCATTGTAATAACCTACTATGGTCAAATATGATGAAAATAAAACCTCTTATTACCTCTATGTCTATCGCTGTTATTAGCGCTGGTATGAGTCTCAATGCTCTTGCTGCTACCAATAATGATACGCGCACGATGCCAGTACGCACAGCTGACAAATTACCTGACATTGCTGTACTAGCAAGTCTTGATGTACAAGAGAGTCGTAGCACTTCAATTGATAAAAATAACTCAGTTGCTACGCCGAACATCCAGCCTCAGACTACTGATAGCATGAGTGATCTGATCGACACTAAACAAAAAAATAAAGCACAATCAACAAGCGAGCCAGTCGCTGCGGACAACATGAGCGCAGCCGAGCTGACACGTAAGGACGAGCAATCTGATCGTACCGATGATATTAGTGAAGGTCAGGCGGTAGCAGCTCCGAGCGATATCTCATCTATGGATGCAACAGATCCTTCAACTTTTGAGATGCCTCAGTACGAAAAGAGTCTAGACTTCAATAATGATCCTGCGATCAAAAACATCGAAGACAAAGATGGTAAAAGATATACCACGCTCAACTTGTCAAACTATGCTAAGCAAGTAAATAACGCTACATGGTCGCCGAACATGAAAGTCAATTCAGCGATGACTATTAAGATGCAAGCATTGCTTGACTGGAACCACGCTTCTCCTGGTCCAATCGATGGCGGTTGGGGCATGAATAGTAAAAAGGCGTTAATCAACTTTCAAACGATGAAAGGTTTGCCAGCGACTGGCACGATGGATCAAAAAACGTGGGATGCGCTAACTAAAAATATTCCTGCCAATAAGCCTGTTCTAGTCACTTACACGTTGACTGATGATGATATCAAAACCAACTTTTTGACCACGCCTTCAGGCTCAGAAGCAAAGTCAAAAGTAAAAGGGTTATATTATCAAGATATTAAAGAGATGCTTGCCGAGCGCTTCCATATGGACATACGCTATCTTGATAAGTTGAATAAAAATAAAAACTATCAAGCGGGCGAAACTATTACTGTACTAAATACACGCAAGCCGCTCAACGAGCGTATCAATCGCGTGGTTGCCGATAAAGCGAGCAAAACACTATATGCTTATAATGGTGATAAGCTGGTTGCTACTTATCCAACGACGATTGGTAGTGCTGCCACTCCTTCGCCACAAGGCACCTTTAAGATCATTAATAGAGTTAAGATGCCATGGTATAAAGCCACTGTCGGTGAAGGCAGCGATAAGAAAGTACATATGTTACCACCAGGGCCAAATAACCCTGTTGGCGTCGTCTGGATGGGTTTATCAAAGCCTTCTTATGGCATTCACGGTTCACCCAAACCTGAAGGTATCAGTCGCCAAGCATCAGCGGGTTGTGTACGTCTAACCAACTGGGACGTATTAGAAGTTTACGCCAATATCGAAAATGGCGCGACAGTTGAGCTTAAATAAGAGCCGACTAGTTAATATGCTTAGTTAATATTTTAAAAAGACCTTTATCTTAAAGGTCTTTTTTATTGTATAAACCAGCAACATAGTTGGTAGTCACGACCTTTTAAGCTTTATAACCTGTCTCATTGCCTGTGATACTACTTATCTTTTTGGTGAAGAATAATGCGACTGGCACTGAGATTAAGATACCAATGGCTACAGCAATTTTGATATGCGGTATTTCATTGAATCCTGACACCAATGCTGCAATCATAAGTACGCCGATGGTAACTGTTGCCGTCATTGAGTAGATCATAGAAAATAGTGTCCAGTTCATAACCTAATCCTCATAGTTTGTGTGGGTATATCTCCTTTATACGTTAAATCCACACTAATAGTAAGCTTTTAACATGTACTCGTAGAGCATACATATCGGCTGACTTACCTATAAAACCATGTTACTATAAGGGATTATTTGTCGGTCTATAAAATCTATACCTCCCCTTCTTATTGTATGCATCAATTCTCAGTACCATTCTTATCAACATTGCCTATAAATTACCTATAACATTAGTCATCTGATGTTTTTTAAAATAGTAACTGTTGTCAAAAAACTGCTACGCTCTTCATGTTTTATCATTACAATAGCAGTCCTTCCTTATCTGACTTGCAAAGCCATAATGCCATGACATCATCAATCAATGACTCCTCTGAACCTTCGCCGTCAAAAAAGAACGTATCTGACTTTAAAGACAGTACCGAAAAAAACAGTACCGAAGCTACCAAGACCAAACAGCCATATCCATTGGACAGCGATAATTTGGTTAAAGATGATAGGCAACCTTTAGGTAAAATAAAAGCAGAAGCTAAACATCCCGATCCTGAAATAACCATGACGTCGCCCAGCCCAGATGTCGTCATCGCCTCTGTCGAAAACGTCTCACCTGAAACAGCGACTGCGACAGCACAAGCTGATGATAAAGATAATAACGGACACCTTACTAATAAAACAGAAGAGACTTCTTCGTCTCAAACGTCTCCTACAATACCAGCAGAACCCAATAACAACTCATCACCACCTGCGCTAAATTCAGCGTTGAACGATGGCGTTGATAGCGATGTTGACTCACATACAGGCGAAGATGAAGACAAAAAGAGCCATACTGACACAGAAGACCATCTAACAGACGATGACAAAGTCGATGAAGTCAAAGAAGAAAAAGAAGAAAAACTTGAGTCTTATAAGCAATTTATAGCGGAGCAATTTAGCAATCAAAAGGTAGACTATCCAAAAGTGCGTCTCACTATTGAGGCCAATGCGTTACCTAGCAAAATGTATTTTATAATGAATACTCTCTCCGCTATCATTGCCAGTTATGGATTGATAACCAATTCAGCGGCTGTTGTTATCGGCGCAATGTTGGTGGCTATGGTGTTAGGGCCTATTACTGGTACTGCATTGGCTATTATTGACTATCGCATGCCGCTACTGCGCAGGACGCTGTTTACCGTTATAGCTGGCGTCTCTTTAGTTATTTTGGTAGGCTTTATTGTTGGCTATATACATCAAGGTCAACCACTTTCCTCTGAAATTCTCTCGCGCACCCAGCCGACTTCAATGGACTTAATGATTGCTCTCGCTGGCGGTACTGCTGGTGCTTATGCAATGGTCTCACCGCATCTGTCTGTCGCAGTGGTTGGTGTCGCGGTTGCAACTGCTCTTGTACCACCCCTTGCAGCAAGTGGTATCTTATTTGCCAATGGAGAGACCACGTTAGGTTTTGGTGCAGCCCTGCTCGCTTTGACCAACATTATTGCCATTCAGTTTACGAATGCGATGGTGCTTTGGTTTTTGGGCTTTCGTCGTTTGGTCGATGATGACTACAAATCAAGCACCTATTTGACGTTTTTTCGCCGTAATGCCATCGCTTTATTACTATTGGTCGGCTTGGGTATTTATTTGACCATCAACTTAAACGTTAGCGCCAAACAGCAAGCCTTTGAAAATAACGTCAAAGACGCTATTAACAGCCATTTTATGGATAAAGGTAACGTATTAACCAACACGCAATTTGTGAAAGTTGATGGCTATCAGACTGTACGTGCTGTCATTCGTGGCGAAAACAGTCCGACCTCCTCTGATGTACAAAAGATTGAAGCGGTTATCACTCAAGATATGGCAGATAACTTTCCTAATTACCTACCTATCAAGTTACAATTGCGCTATCTGCCTGTAAAAATAATCGAATCTGATCCTCTAATTCAGAATCAACTTGACGAAACGGATGCTGCGATTTTGACTAAGTAGTGTTAAGTCTGAACCTCTTAATACTTATAAAAGCTACATATAGGTTTGACTGGTGTTTACTAAGCGTCTATTTGTGAATCTTCAACACACCTTATGTGTTTGTGCTAAAATCGCTTGCAAAATTATTTTCTTTATTTTGTCCTTTTTATTTATCTCTATTCGTCAGTAAGGAGCCGCTGTGAGTCAGCCATTTCGCTCAGCCGATATTCGTCAAGCTTTTCTAGATTTTTTTGTGAGCAAGCAGCATACCGTTGTGTCTTCATCAAGTCTCATCCCGCATAATGATCCCACACTGCTATTTACCAATGCCGGTATGAATCAGTTTAAGGAGACGTTTTTGGGCATGGAACCACGTGACTATACACGTGCTGTATCTTCACAAAAATGTGTACGCGCAGGCGGCAAACACAATGATCTGGACAATGTTGGCTATACGGCACGCCATCATACGTTTTTTGAGATGCTAGGTAACTTTTCATTTGGTGATTACTTCAAGCAAGCAGGCATTGCTTATATTTGGGAGTTTTTGACATCTGATGAATGGCTTGGGATAGACAAGGATCGCTTGTACGTGACCATTTATGAAACCGATGATGAAGCCTTTGATATCTGGAATAAAGATATTGGTATTCCTAGCGATCGTATCATTCGCATCGGTGATAATAAAGGCGCACCTTACGCGTCTGATAACTTTTGGACGATGGGTGATACCGGTCCTTGTGGTCCTTGTACTGAGGTCTTTTACGATCATGGTCCTGAGATTGAAGGCGGCTTACCTGGGACCCCTGAAGAAGATGGCGACCGCTACATTGAGATTTGGAACTGCGTATTTATGCAGTTTAATCGTCAAAAAGATGGCACCATGCTGCCATTGCCTGCGCCTAGTGTCGATACTGGTATGGGGCTTGAGCGTATTAGCGCAATTATGCAAAACGTCCATAGCAACTACGAGATTGATTTATTCACTCACTTGATGGATGCCGCTGCTGATATTTTAGATATCCAAAATGAGCAGCAGTCATCGCTTAAAGTGATTGCTGATCACATTCGTGCGGTTGCTTTTTTGATTGCTGATGGTGTCCTGCCAAGTAATGAAGGGCGCGGTTATGTGTTACGCCGTGTCATTCGCCGCGCTGTCCGCCATGGTAATAAGCTTGGTGCAGAGAATGAGTTTTTCTTTAAGATGGTTGCGCCGCTTGTGGCTGAAATGGGAGCGGCCTACCCTGAACTAAAAGACAAGCAGAGCATGATTGAAAATGCCATCAAAAAAGAAGAAACTCAATTTGCCAAGACACTAGCGCAAGGTTTACGTTTGCTTGCCAGCGAACTTACCGACTTACAAGACGGTGATATCCTCTCTGGTGAAGCCGCTTTCAAGCTTTATGACACTTATGGTTTCCCGCTTGATTTGACTGCTGACATCACTCGAGAGCGTGGTATTGTGATCGATGAAGCTGAGTTCGATGAGCATATGCAAGCACAGCGCACGCGTGCACGCGATGCTGGCAAGTTCGACGTTGATTATAGCAGTGTTATTCAAGTTGAAAGCCCTACTGAATTTATAGGTTATGAGCAACTAGAAGAAAACAACGTCAATGTTATTGCTTTATACCAAGACGGTAAGTCTACTGAACATTTAGATGAAGGAGCAGAAGGTGTCGTCATCATTGATCGCACACCGTTTTATGCTGAAGGTGGCGGACAAGTTGGCGAGCTTGGTGAGATTCGTACAACAACAGGCGTGTTTGAAGTACAAGATACTAAAAAGTCTGGACAAGCTATCATTCACTACGGTGTCGTAAATATGGGCCGCGTCAGTGTGCAGCAAACGGCGGACGCACAAGTACTTTCTGATGTTCGTGCCGCTAGTGCCAAAAACCATTCTGCCACTCACCTATTGCATGCAGCATTAAAAGTAGTGTTGGGCGATGAAGTTATACAAAAAGGCTCACTGGTATCAAGTGATGTGCTACGTTTTGACTTTGCTTATGACAAGCCCGTCAGCAGCGCTGAAATCATGCGCGTAGAACGCTTAGTTAATGAACAAATACAAGCTAACGTGCCTGCTTGTATCGAGAATATGTCCATCGATGAAGCCATGCAAAAAGGCGCAGTAGCGCTATTTGGTGAAAAGTATGGCAGTGACGTTCGGGTCTTAACAATGGGCACTGAAAGTGTCGTTGACGGACAGCGTCAGCCCTTCTCTATTGAGCTGTGCGGCGGCATTCATGTACAGCGTACCGGTGATATCGGTGCCTTCAAAATTATTAGTGAGTCTGGTATTGCTGCAGGTATTCGCCGGATTGAAGCTGTTACTGGCATGGGCGCGATAAAATATATCCAGCAAAATGATCAACAGCTGAGCACTTTAGCATCTCAGCTCAAGGTCAAACGTCCTGAAGTAGCTCAGCGTGTACAGACCATGGCAGACAAACAGCGCGACTTAGAAAAACAACTAGAGCGTCTACAACAAAAAATGGCCAGTGCTCAAGCAGCGAGCTTATTAGACGATGTGCAGACGATTGCAGGTACACCAGTATTGATTAGTACTGTTGAGGGTATTGACGGCAAGTCGATTCGCCCTTTAATGGATGACATCAAGTCCAAACTACCAGACAGCGTGATCGTCTTAGTGGGTGATAAAGATGGTCAACTAGCGTTGGCGGCCAGTGTAGCCAAGTCAGTCACTGCTCGTATTAAAGCTGGTGACATCGTTCGTCATCTTGCTAGTGAGTTAGGAGGTAAAGGCGGTGGTAAGCCTGATTATGCACAAGGCGGCGCACCCAAAGCTGATAACACAGGTTTAATCATCAAAGCTCTACCAGCGTGGATTGAGTCACAACTTAGCTAAAGATAGGCGATATGCTCAGATTTTTGTAAATTATCTGATTGGTTATAACCATTATAACCAATCGCCATGTATCTAATGGCTGTTACGACTTAAAATCAGCGTGCTAGTGTGGTATAAAGTATGGCGGTCAGCTCTTAAACCAGTCTGCCATCAAAAAAATAGACAGCACAGCAGTTTTTATCATCCGGCTTTATCGTTATTAGTATCTACCTCGAGCAATAGGAATAAATAGACTCATTGTAGGTTAACGCTAGCAACTTATAGACAGCCATTGTCGAATAATAGGTAAATTTTATGGCTTTAATAGTCCAAAAGTATGGTGGTACGTCGATGGGCAGTATCGACCGTATCAAAAATGTCGCAAAACGCGTCAAACGTTGGCATGATAACGGTCATCAAGTGGTCGTTGTGGTTTCAGCCATGAGCGGTGAAACCAACCGTTTGATTGATCTGGCTCGTCAAATTAGCAGCCAACCAGATCCTCGTGAATACGATCAAATGGTCTCAACTGGTGAGCAAGTGTCAATCTCACTACTAGCTATGGCTATTAAAGAGCTTGGTGTTGGAGCTCGCTCGTTCACCGGCCATCAAGTAGCGATCAAAACAGATAACGCGCACAACAAAGCACGTATCGAAAGCATTGATGATAAAAACATACGTGAACAACTAGACGCTGGTAATATCGTTATTGTGGCAGGCTTTCAAGGTACCGACGAGTATGGTAACGCTACTACCCTAGGTCGCGGCGGCTCTGACACTACTGGTGTTGCGATTGCAGCTGCTTTGGGCGCGGATGAATGCCAAATTTATACGGATGTTGATGGTGTCTATACCACTGACCCACGTGTGACTTCAAAAGCTAAAAAACTTGAGAAAATCACTTTTGAGGAAATGCTCGAAATGGCAAGTCTTGGCTCCAAGATTTTGCAGATTCGTTCAGTAGAATTCGCTGGTAAGTATGGGGTGCCTTTACGTGTACTCTCTAGCTTTGATGAAAATACCGACGGTAGCTTTGATCAAGAAT
This sequence comes from uncultured Psychrobacter sp., assembly GCF_947495825.1. GTDB lineage: Bacteria > Pseudomonadota > Gammaproteobacteria > Pseudomonadales > Moraxellaceae > Psychrobacter. The sequence continues at coordinate 7,452 of NZ_CANMAH010000006.1, read as the reverse complement.
TTCAAGACAATGTCGGCACCCTAATTACGATAGATGAAGGAGACAACATGGAACAGGCAATCATCTCAGGTATCGCATTCAACCGAGACGAAGCAAAAATTGTAGTGCGCGGTGTACCTGATCATCCTGGTATTGCCTCTGCTATCTTAAGCCCGATTGGTCGCGCTAACATTGAGATCGATATGATTGTACAAAATCTTTCGGATCAAGGCACAACAGACTTTACCTTTACCGTCAATCGCACTGACTTAGACAAAACTATGAAGGTGCTAAACAACGAGGTTAAAGATGAGATTGGTGCAAAAGAGATTCTAGGCAATAGCGAAGTTGTCAAAGTTTCTTTAGTAGGCGTGGGTATGCGCTCGCATGCAGGTGTTGCTAGCTTGATGTTCCAAACTCTTGCTGAAAACAACATCAATATCCAAATGATATCGACTAGCGAAATTAAAGTTTCTGTTTTGATTCAAGATCAGCATTTGGAAAAAGCAGTTAAATCATTACATACTGCATTTGGTCTGGACCGTGAAGACGGCGATAGCAAAATTGCTGGGTTGTAAAAACAATATAAAACACTAAGCTTTGATTATATAAGCTTCGATCATCATTAAGACCGTTAAAACTGCGAGGCTGTTTTAACGGTTTTTAGTTAAATAGCCATTGATTACTTTTGGTAATTATTTGCTTCAATAAAGACTTTTTACACCCCTTTTATAATTTTATTGTTGTCAACGTTAGAATTTACCCAATAGTTTTATGAAAACCCGTGACAGTATCTATTATGCCACCTATAATGGGGGCTCATTTGGGCTAAATGAACCTACCTATCATCATCACTTATTGTGTAACACTTTACCTATAGCATAAGGTACATGTATTACCTTATGGTTATCGTAAGTAAGATTTATGTTATAACGATACAGTGATGATCTGTAATTGAGATGTAATGTAATGAGTAATAATTTTTTAATGCGACATAAGGAGTGTGACGCATGCTAATTTTGACACGCCGCGTGGGCGAGACGTTAATGATCGGTGATGAAGTGAGTGTTACTGTTCTAGGCGTCAAAGGCAATCAGGTACGTATAGGTGTCAATGCGCCTAAAGATATTGCGGTACATCGTGAAGAGATTTATCAGCGTATCCAACAAGAGCGTACAGTACAGTCACAGATGCAGCATCTTGAACAAGGCAATTTTGCGCCTTCATTCGATGACGAAGACTACTTTAATCGCTAATTTAACCTGCTTTGAGGTCATTTACTTATGAGTATCCGCCAATCAGACGTATCGGCTTTGCTTAATGGTTTGAACAAAAAAGCCATTGGTTTCAATGATGTTATCAGCTTTATTGATGATTTTTATCGCTATGCGCCAGTGCCATTTGTAAATGGCTTGTTGCATAATGCCGCCGGTGAAAACGAAGGTAGTGCAAAAATTTTTGGCTTTGCTAAACATCATGGCTTAGATCAATTAGACACCCTAAAGCTTTTCGGTGAGCATTACGAAAAGGTAAAAGCTACGCCAAATGGTACAGACCATGCAAACATTCGTAATTTTTTACATTGGGGCTGGCAAGGTTTTCTAATGGAAACAAATCCGCTAACGTTGCGTCCAAACGTAGATACTACTGCACTATAAGCTATATAGTATTTAGTCAATAAAAAGAAGCCACACTATTATGATAGCGTGGCTTTTCTATGTTCAGTTGATTAAGATTGTTCAAACTTATCTCGCTCAATACTATTTAATTATTAAGTTATTTATCACGAAACTTGACGGGCTGAATTGCACCTTTAGGATTAGGCATATTAGGATAATGATGCTCATGTTCCACATCACATTCAGCCCCAACGGTTGAACCATCGTCTTTTATGGGTTTATGAATAAATCCAGTACGCTCAGAAGGAGCCAGATGTTCATGCTCCCAAATCATTACGGCCTGCATGCAAGTAGCACGCTGTTCAGCGCTTAACTTAGTGCCATCAGCCCATTTACCCAGCTCGATAGCAACGCGAAACTTATCAACCAACTCTGGCGTTAGACTTGCTAAGATTGTTTGTTTATCCATTATATCTACTCTCTACTATTATTTTTAGTTATGCTTACTCATCATCTATAATATCATCATCACTATCAAGGCTAAATTCTTCAGCGTGGACGTTCCAGTGTAGCTTAGTACGGCAGGCTTCATAAAAATCAAAGCCTGGCGGGTGCAATAGTGTCAGCTTATCTGGATGCTTACGAATATACAGCCGTTGCTCCTGCTCTAGTGGCACGCTGGGTTTGCCATCGGCGCTGACCATTGGCTGCGTACGATTGTCTTCATGAATACGTATACAAACCTCACTATTACCACTGACCACGATCGGTCTGCTCGATAGCGTATGTGGATGCATAGGCACTAGACATATTGCATCCATACTTGGATGAATAATCGGGCCGCCACCCGACAATGCATAGGCGGTCGATCCTGTAGGCGTTGCAGCAATCAAACCATCGCTGTGCTGACGATAAACATCCTGACCATCAATTTTCATTTGGAAGTCAATCATATGTACCGATTTACCTGCATGCAACACGATATCATTAAGCGCCATGTCCTCATGAAGGATGTCACGTCCTTCTCTTATCTCCATGGTCAATAAAAACCGATGATCAAGCTGATAGTCACCCATCAACACTTGACGTAGTTTAAAGGCAGCTTCATCAGGCTTTACATCAGCCAAAAACCCAAGTCGACCACGATTGACCCCTAACACAGGTACGCGATAACGCGCCAGTGCTTCGGCAGCATGTAAAATAGAACCATCACCGCCGACGACGATGACCAAGTCGCAAATCTCGCCTATCAGACTACGCTTGACGATTTTGACCTTTTCTACTTCAGTCAGATCAAGGGTGGGCAAGTTGGCAGTTTGTACATCCATAATTAACGTCAAACCCATATCATTGATGGTTTGCGCGATTTGAACAAGACTTTGGGTCACGCTACGTTTTCCGGCACGGCCCATCAGACCAATACGTCTAAAAGCAGGGTTTTTTATAGCATGAAACAGCTCTGATTCATGTAAATGCGGCAATCTTTCTGACTGCGCTGAGTTTTCCATAAAACGACTCGGTATAACTGTAAAGTACAGAGCAATGATAGCGATAAATGAGCGTTTAAACTAGCATGTTTTATCAATTATCGTTGTTAACTGTCATAATCGACCCCATATAATAACTATCGTACGCATTCTTTAGGTGTTTTCTTTTGGCTACTAAATAGTACGTCTATATTAGCCAATAAGTGATTTGATAATCACATAAAACCTCTATAGCTAATGCGCAAATGGTGTCACGCAAACATAGTTGACAATAATAACGGTTTTGCTAAAGTAGCTGACATCTGTATTATTTTATTTATATTTTTTATTAAGGATACATGTATGGCCAATCCTATTGTCAGTCGCGCAGAACTTGCGGTCGGCGGTAAGTCGATGACCGTCAAAGGTGTGGTACAAAAGACAACAATGCTATTGGGCTTGTCGGCACTCTCTGGTTTAGGCTTTTTCTTCTATGCCATTGCTGCTGGTTTATCTAGTAGCTTTATTTATATGACTGCAATCGTTAGTATGTTTGCAGGCGTCGGCTTAGCATTTTTTATGATCTTTAAGCCTCATATGGCTAAGACTCTAGCCATTCCTTATGCCTTACTAGAAGGTTTGTTCTTGGGCGGCATCTCAATGATATTTATGAGCATGTATCCAAGCGTACCGTTAACTGCATTATGTGCAACCTTTGTTACAGCTGCGGTTATGTTGGGCTTATATCGCTCGGGTCTAGTGAAGGTCACGGATAAGTTTCGCTCTATCATGATGTCAGCAGTTTTTGCGATTATGATTTTATACGTTGTACAGTGGGGCTTTGTGTTGTTTGGCTCAAGCTTACCATTTTTATTTGATGGCGGCATGATTGCTATTGGCTTTAGCTTGTTTGTTGTTGTTATCGCCTCATTTAGTCTATTATTGGATTTCGATAACATTGAGCGCGGTGTTGCTGCTGGCGTTTCTGAAGACTACGAATGGATATTTAGTGTCGGCATCGTAGCTACTTTAGTATGGATGTATATCGAGTTCCTACGTCTGCTAAGTTATCTGCAAGACTAATCAGAAGTGATATTTCATTAAAATTGTGCTAAAAAAAACCGCCTTTTATTAAAGGCGGTTTTTTTATGGATAAAGCTGATGGCTTGTTAAAACTTGAATTATAACGACAAATACGAACAGACAGATTAGCAATATGCAAATATAGGTTAAGCCCGTTTTAAACGCAGCGCATTTAACACCACTAATAATGAGCTTAGTGACATACCGATAGCAGCAAGCCAAGGCGGAACATAGCCTAAAGCCGCTGGTATTAATACCATACCGTTATAAGTGAGGGCCCAGCGAAAGTTTTGTTTAATAATACGTTCGGCTTTATCAGCGATACGCTTAGCAGCAGTAATCGCTTCAATTTGACCATTCAATATAATACTGTCACTAGATACTTGAGCCAAATCTGCGGCCCCAGCAATCGAGGTAGATACGTCTGCTGCTGCCAATACAGGTGCATCATTGATACCATCGCCGACCATTAAAACGACGGCACCTTCAGCTTGCAGTTTTTGTAAGTGGTTGACTTTATCAGTTGGCGATAAGCCGTTGTAAGCAGATTGCATTCCCAAATCTTTAGCCATTACGAGCGCTTGCGAGCTTGGGTCGCCTGTCAACATAACGGATTCGATACCCAAATCCTTTAGCGTATCGAGCATCACTCTGGCATTATCACGTATCTTATCATTGAAGTAAAAACATGCCAGCGACTGCCACGTACTACTATCGTTTGCTTGATACGATAGCACCACTGCAGAGCTGGCACGATGAGCGTCCAAATCAATGATGGAATCATTCATGGAGCTTATATGCGTATCAGAAACATCGTTGGCTCTATCTAACGCAAAATCTATATGCCCAATACGGTATAAGACGCCCTCAATAGTCGCCTCCACCCCGCCCGCTGGATAATGCTGCAAACCTTGCGCAGGCGGTAAGTGTAACTGATGAGCCGCTGTTAGCAATGCATGAGCAATAGGATGACGGCTGCCTACTTCTAAAGCTGCAGCGATTGCTAATACATCATCTTTTTGCTCAGTTAGCTTTAAATCATAAGTTTTATTTTGGCTTACAGAATCTAACAGCTCAATATTCAATAAGTTTGGCTTACCATAAGTGAGCGTGCCCGTTTTATCAAAGGCTACATGGGTAATCTCGGCAAGCGTCTGCAGCGTATGTCCACGAGTCGTCAAAAACCCATAGCTTGCCAAGCGATTGGTCGAAACCGTCAAAGCAATGGGCGTGGCCAAAGACAGTGCGCAAGGACAAGTCGCCACTAACACAGCGACCGTTGCCCAAATCGCTTGGCTTGGATCAACGATATACCAGCCGATAAACACCAACGCCGACAGTACTAAAATGCGCGCAACGAACCAACGTGCCAGCTTATCCGCCTGCTGAGCCAGCTTTGGCTTCTCACTCATAGCACGGTTCATTAGTCTATCAATCAAGCCTATTTGACTGTCTGCTGGCAGTGCAGTAATCAACATCTCAAACGGCTGACTGTCGTTTTGAGCGCCGCCAACAATATAGTCACCTTGAGTTTTGGCAATCAAATTGCTCTCACCCGTTAATAGGCTCTGAGAAACCGTAGCAGTTGGACTTAGCAAAATACCATCACTGATAATCTCGGAACCCGCCTCAACCATGATGATATCGCCCACTTGTAAGCTATGCGCGGTGACCATCTGTTTGTCTTCTTTGTCGTATGCCACGCTTGCGCGCTGTGTTTGCCACGCTTGCGCGATGCGCACTGTCAGCTGCTGTAGACTGGTATCCATGTTTTGGGTAAAATCCGCGATGGTGTTTGATGTGTCGTCAGCATCTGCTGCGCTATTAGCACTGCTCATACCGCTCGCGTCTCCGAAGTGGGCAGCATTCTCAGAATTATTGACGCCATCTTGTATCGGAGTGTTTTGATCAAATTGTTGTAATATCTGTGCAGCGGCGTCCTTGTCTTCAGCGACTTTTTGTACCAACACCGGCTCGACGACGACTAGGTCATTTGCCATAGTCGCCGCTTTTAGACGTGCATTATGCTCTATATAACGCCCTGCCAATAAGAAGAAAATAAACATACTGACCGAGTCATAATACGTCTCTCCTTGACCGGTAACCGTGGCATAGAGACTAGTAAAGAAAGTAACAATCAAGGCAATACTGACTGGCACATCCATATTGACTTGGCGTGCACGAATCGCTGACCAAGCCGAGGTAAAAAACGGTATACCTGCATAAAAAAACACAGGCGTACTAACAAATAAAGACACCCAGCGTAAAAAGTCGCGCTGGAATATCAGCATATCGCTATATTCACCAAAATAAATCGCTACGGCATACATCATCGCCTGCATGGAACCCAATGCCGCAATACCAAGCCTTAGTAGCATCTGATTATTGTGACGTGCCAGCATAGCCTCATGGGTATCTTGCCGATAAGGTTTTGCTTCATAGCCGATCTCATTGATGACAGCTAAGATGCGACTAATAGGTAGCTTGCTTTCATCCCAAATCACTCGCATGCGCTGATTGGTCAAGTTCACCTGACATTTACGAATACCGTCTAACTCATCTAAACGCGATTCGATCAACCAGGTACATGCTGCACAGCGTAGATTGTTGACAGACAACTCCGCAACGGACATACCATCTTGTGCATAGACAAACTGCGACTTGATTTCATCATTATCATAGGCTTCAAGGCGAGTTAATTGAGTAGGTAGACTGGCTGTCCGGTTAATCTCTGAGCGGTCAAGGTAGTACTGTTCAAGTCCAGCTTCTACGATGCTTTGAGAAGCCAGTTGACAGCCCATACAACACATTTCACGTGACTCACCTAATATCTCAGCATGAAACGGTGGCTGCGGTACTGGATCACCGCAATGAAAACAGTGACCTGCAAGCGGCAATACCAAGCCTTCAGTGATAGAGCTGTCTTCATGAGATGTGATTGCAGGTATTGATGATGAGACACTAGACATAACCGTGCTTACTTCCTTTAGACATACTGCTTCATAGATATTGTGTTGCATAAATATTGCTTGATTTAGACTAAATTTAAGCTTAACAATAACCCAGCAACTATTGATAAAATAACAGCAGACAATCCATACAAAAAATACCATTTTTGGACGTATAGACTGTTATCCTATATGGCACTCATTAAACAAATTAAAACCTTATAACCAGTCATATATAAGTTAATGCAGTATTAAAACCCATTCGTTAGATACAAAGTTTTTGGGGCTGTAGTAGATAAGCACTATGCTAGACTACTTTTATGAAGATAACCCGTTGTAAACTAAGTAAAAAAGTAC
>NZ_CANMAH010000005.1 GCF_947495825.1 uncultured Psychrobacter sp. | reverse complement strand
GCAGTAAAGCTGCCGTTTTCAATCGTGCCTTCAATCAAACCGTTTGGCGTGGTGAGACTCACCGTCGCACCCTCTTCACCCGTCACCGTCACCAAGCTGCCATCAGCATTGATGTCAACTACTGGCGCATTAGGAGCGGTGGTATCTGGAGCAGTTATGTTCGTAGGAGCAGAAACATTACCAGCATTATCTATTAAGGTTACATTTATCTCTTCGCCGTTAGTTTGCGATGTATTTAATTCAACTTCGAATGTACCATCATCCTTAACAATGCTTTCACCAATCACACTATCTTTTGAATTTTTAATTTCGACTTTGGTACGGGGCTCACCTTTACCTGTTACCTTGACGCCATTTATACTGATTATTATATTAGTTGGCGCATCAGGGGCTTGAGTATCAGCTGCCGGCTTACTGTTACTATTATCGTCACTGCCACTGCTTGCAACAGCGCCTAACGCCCCTACACCTGTAAGGCCTGCTAACCACGGTAAAACATTAACTCCTTGTATTTGTGAGACACTTGCCCACCAAGGCGTCGTCTGTGCATTTCCGCCCAGTGCTTGACCGACTGTATCCCCTGCTTGTAATTCAGTAACGTAGTCTGCAATCTCTCCTGTATCAGGAACATAATAATAATAACTACCATCTTCTGCGATACCAGTAAGGGCACTATCCACACTGTCATAAAACCCTTCGATAATGAGGTCAGGGTTTTGGGTACCATTTTCGAAAGAGACATGAAGGTCTTTAACATTACGTTTACTTATAATGCGGTTCGGAGCATGGCCAGTTGACTTATCAAAAAGCTCGTAATTAACTTTATCAAGTGCCTTAAGTATCGTAGGTTGACCATTCTGCGTAACCACAGTATGTTCAGCTACAGTTTTAGCTTGATCGTTTATTTTAATATTAATAATGCTCATAAAATCATCCTTGAATAGTCGGTATAAGTAAGAAAAACAATCATAAAGAACGATAAGTCGATCTAATTATTTTCTTGTTCAACGATAGCAACAACTCGGCGGTTATTTTGACGCCCTTGTTCAGTATTATTGGTGTCAACTGGTTTGGACTCACCATATCCAATCGTATTCAGATACTCTGGATTCAAATTATAATCATCGACTAAAGCATCTTTGACAGCGTCTGCTCGCGACTTAGAAAGCTCTAAGTTGTATTGCTCATCGCCTTTATTATCAGTATGGCCTTCTAATACAATCTCTGTTTTAGGATGGGATTGAATAAAATCAGCCATTTCACCTAATTCAGCCTGGTTATTATTTTTGATACCTGTGCTATCGAAGCCAAACAATATATTGAACTCTGTAGGGGATTGAGCTGGTATTTGCTTATCTAAAGGAGCGGGGTCGATGGTGTCTTGTACTGAAGTTTGACTTGGTACTTTGCAGTCTGATGTGACACGACTTATTTGATGTGTTTGACGTTTACTGCCATTCAATAACAGCAAGGCATCTTTAGCAGACATTTGTTTTATATAAGGTGTTCTTTTTTTGGTTAAACCAACCTGTAAATAATTCGTCGTTTGAGGGACGAAGTGATAGTTTTTGGAGTAAGAAAATACTTCATTACTAACACTATCTAGTACCTCTACACTAATAATCTGCGAGTCTTTACAGATGATAGCCTTTGAGTGATGCCCATCTTGCAAACTGGCTTGAAAACGCTTAGCGTCCCCCACTCCTATATTTATATTAATACTGTTTGATTGTTGAGCATCGTTAGAACTGCGAAAAAATACGAGTCTAGTTTTACCTTCATCTAAATCCTCATCGTTAGGCGCACTAAATACTTCGCCACTTTTTTTCCAAGTAACTTGTTTAATCTGACTGCTTTGTTTATATCCACCATCATCAAAGGGCGTCAAAACCCTACTCTTTATAGTTTGACAACCTATCAAACTCGCTGCTATAGCGGATGAAGACAATAGTAAAATAACTTTTCTGTGCATGGCACTTTGTCCTAACGAATGAATATATAGTATGGAAGCGTCTACCTACTACTTTAAAAAAACGACACATCTTTGCATTTAGAATATTTTTCCAGTTAAATCCCAATACTTTATTATTTTACCCACTCTAACTTTATCATAACCAAACATATTTTTTAAATAAATATTTCAACCTTTATTAATATACTTATATATTTGTTTTACCGAATACAATATCTAAGTCACGTTAATGTCATAAAAATAAATTTAGTCTGACTTTTTATAGACAAAAAACACATACTAGCTAAAGATAACGATTTACTTATAATATTTAACCTCCTAGTTAATTTTTTTGAAGAAAATAGGCTTTGTTCATTTAGTTGCTACTAATGATATCCGTGGCTAAAATATAATAATCTGAGCAGCATACAAGCAGCTACTAACATCTAACTCGACAATAAGAACATCATCATCCTCTGATGAAAGTCAGTTAGACTTACCTCCAAACTACTTAACTAGGTACAGAGAGTTCTAGTTACAACCATGTCAATCCATAAGACATATTGATCTAAACAAGGCAGTTTTTATAGTGATTAAATGGCACACCAAATGGCTATCACCTCTAGTACTTGCGGTATTTCTGCACTTAGGCATAGCGTTTATTTTGTATGTAAATTTTGATGCAAGAAGATTAAGCAATCCGGTTTATAGCACGGAGCCTACCACCTCTAAACAAAGCACTACTAATACTGCAGACAATGAAGACTCTCACGTAGATTCGAAAGATTATATGACTACTCTTAGTATTGTCGAACCTATTTCCACATCTGATAGTTACTCAAAACCACCTTCAGTGGCTTTCAAACAAACTATTGACCGTCAGGCATCGAGTTTTGAAGACACCCTTGATGATGACAATAGAGAAATCAAAAAAGTAGAGAAGCCATCTAATCAAGGAGCTGAAGAAAAAAGTCAATCTATAGAAAATAACGTATCTAAGGAAAATTTATCTGCCACTTCTAACAACACTCGTCATTTAGAAAAAGTTAATAAAGACACCGGACTTCTTAGTATTGATATACCAAAAAATACTAATCAAGATGAATTAATAGAAGAGAACCTTTTATTGAAGTCTGAAACAGAAGAAATAAATCGTCAACTTAGCTCTGCTATAAATGAAATCAAAAAACGTAACTAGCAAAAAATAAACAAAATACAACAAGAGCAAATTTATTATATTCATAATATTGAAGACAACAAAACACTCCCAGAATCCTCTTCAGAATAATTTTAATTAATATGGATATATTTGCATTAAAGTATTATCAGTATTTAATTTTATAACATTCCCAAAACTATTATATTTATCTTCTTACAATATTTTATTTAATAAAAAACAGTCTTATTAATTTTTATATTCAAATATATAGATCTCTATTAGCAAAACCAAATAGACATGCATACATATCAATCTTAGAGGATACAAACACAGGTAAACTAAAGGTAAGTAACATTGTAAAAAGTAACTGAACTGATAATGCTAAAGTGTGTGTAGAGACTGATAAAATTAGCCATATTTTCGCTATAGATGGTACGCGTACAGTATGACTTTCTAAATTTTAAGTATTCAGATAACTGATCTTATCGGTGCATAGAAGGCGACCAACGGTTAGAATGAACAAAATTTTTTAAGTAAAAATATAATGATCAATGATGTAACGTTTAAAGTAAAAAATAATACTTATATTTTAACAAACCTATGTTCATCAAAAGTAATTTTAATTGGACAAGGAAACACAATAGACGTTTAAAAACTTGGTTACGATAAATTCAGATAGGACTAAGATAAGTTCAACCGTATTAAAAGTAGACATGTTAGATTAGTTGGACATGTTTTAAGAGCGTTATGTTCTTTTAAACAGATGCTAAATTGATGTAAATGAATGGCGTCGTGAAAAGCAGTATTGGAAACAACTTTTTGTTATGTTTTCAAGACGATATCTGCTTCAATATGAGATAACAATCTTTTATGCTAAGTGTAAGCTTACTTTAATCATATCTGAGAATCGCTCAAGCTATAAAGACTCTTCGCCACAGCCCATATTTTACAGACAAAAAAAGCCCCAATCATAAAGATTGGGGCTTTTTGAATCTGGTAGGCGTAACTAGATTCGAACTAGCGACCTCTACCATGTCAAGGTAGCGCTCTAACCAACTGAGCTATACGCCTATTTAGGTTGAGCATTTTAGCAAGTTTTTGAGACTTTGCAAGCATTTTTTATCCAAACCAGAAATTATTTTTTAAATAAGTATTATTCGACAGCCAAAACCTTTCTACACCTTTTAAATTACAGTCAAAACTAAAACAATTGTGGTAAATATCCTGACAGGTATGAGGTTGATGTTTATAATAATTGACGCGCATTTTCTTTAAGATCTTTAAGTACTTGTTGATACTCAGCGTGACTCGTACTAAGCCTACTTAGTCGCCCATAGCGTAGCTGTCGATAGTTTTGTTTAATTTTATCGATATGTTGTTGAGTGAACTTTAGGTTGTCTGTCACTAGACTATTATCAGGCACTGCTAGGCTATTTACTAACCGTTCAAGCCACGCTAGTTGTCCTTCATTATCATGGCGAGCAAGTGTCTTATCCTTTTTACTTAGTCTTTTAGACAGTCTGACCAAAGGCAAGTCTGCTGGATGCCAACGCTTCCGTCGTCGTTGCCATAGTATAAATGTCACTATAGATATCACTACGATGGCACCAGCAGCTAACCAAACGATTTGTTGCATAACTGAGCTGATGTTGAACCATTTTAATAATGAGCCTGTTTGCTTGTCTTGATCATAGCCGACGATGTCTTTTTGCCAGTAATAACTTGCTTGGTCAGAAAACCGCCTTAGGGTTTGTAGCATCTGATACTGTTGATAGCTAATCTGCGCACCTGCTCCATCGCCAAACAACGACGCGCCTTGGGATTGAGATAGCGCGTCCATTCCTTGTTCGACGCGCTGCGGCGCGACAAACGCAGTCGGATCAACACGTACCCATCCTTGACCCTCAAGCCATACTTCGGTCCACGCATGAGCATCCATCTGTCGCACTTCCCACACATCACCGCCACGACTTGGTTCACCACCTTGATAACCAGCCACGACTCGTGCTGGAATACCAGCCGCACGCATCATAAAAGCAAAGCTTGAAGAATAATGCTCACAAAACCCAGCTTTGGTATCAAATAAAAACTCATCGATGCGGTTCTCATTTAACCGTGGCGGCGATAATGTATAACGAAACTCCGTTTGATTAATCCAGCGCTCAAGTGCTTGTATGTAACGGATAGGATCTGAGCCTGATTGCGAAAACAGCTGCTGAGCAAGTGCACGTGCTTGTGGGTTGCCATCTTTGGGTAGTGTCAAGTTGATACGACGTGAGTCCTCATCAAGCACAGGGTCGATACGCATAGGCGCAAAACGCAGGACGTTGTAGCGTAACTGCTGAGTCACTGGACTGTCTTTTAATAACGTAAAGTCTGATGTCACACTGACGTCTGTACGCTGAGCAAATGGATAATCAAGACCAAATAGCCAGTTTTGCTGGGTTGGCTCTAAAAGTACCTCATACCTATCAGGTGCAATCTGTACATTATTAGGAACAGTAGCAATCGCACGCTCAATCCATACAGGAATTCGTCGCGCTGGCTGCCACTGCTGCTGGATGCTACGATTAGGTTGCCATGTCACACCATCGAAATCGCTAAATACCAAGCCGCGCCAGTATAAATCGCTTTGCGGTGGACGTTTATCTGCAAATTCGACTCTAAAAGCCAGCGCAGTGGATTGACTCAAGCTGGCAAAATCCCCAGGTGACATACTGTCTGAGACACCAGTAGTTGCTTGTTGTCCTGATAATTGTACTGACCATAGTGGCGGCAAACGCGGAAAGAACAAAAACAGTACCACTAATAAAGGTAATGCGCCTACCCCAAGCACCCCAAGTGTACGCACGCGTCCATCACCTTGCGTGTTGCTATCGTCATTCAAAGCGATAAATGCCAGCAAAACTGCAATGGTACCTACGATAACTTCAAGGGTCGTAACAAGCCCTTGATCCATCAAAAACAGTGCTGCAAGTACAAATAGCGACAGGTTCAATACCACATAAGCATCGCGGCGCTTATATAGCTCCCAAAGCTTACTCACAAGACACAGCACCAAAAATGCTACGCCCATGTCTAGTCCAAACGCAGTGTTATAAGTTAGCCACAAACCTGCCAGTCCTAACAAGAACCCAAGCATTTGCACGCTACGATATATACGTTTGAAGTGATAAGCTTGGCCAAACCTAGCTTTGACACGTGGTAACTGCGCCACAATACTGACTAGAGCAAAAACCATCAACCATAGTGGCAAATGAGCGGCATGTGGCAGCACAACCAGTATCTGAGTCAGTAGTACCCAATAATAAGCTGGTAGCGCCAGCAGTTTGTGGTACCACGTTTTGGTTGTTGAGCGCTGTATATCATTTACATCGTTAGATGTATGGTTACGTTGGCCTTGCGCCAATTGCTCAAAGCTTGACTGTCTTGCAGAGTCCGTAAGGACAGTCGAATAAGATAAAGTAGTATGAGAAGTGCTACTTGAGATTGGGTTAGAGTCAGTCATGGTACTTTTGCCAACTGTAATAAGCAGGCCTGAGCAAACGACTCGCCTTGCCCAATAGCTGCTGTCTGCCCTGCATTGGGCAATTGCATCTGAAAAGGCACTCCCATCTTACCAAGGGTGATAGCACCATACGCTAATTGCGCAAGCTTTTGTTCATGATGCGAAGCTGGCATATCGGCATAATCCAATACCTGCTCCACACCGACTGGATCAGCAAAATGTTTGGTAAGCATTCCTTGTCCACGTGCCATGTGTGCCCACGAAACTCTTGCTAGTGATTCGCCTTCGATATAATTATCAAGGCGCTCAAAATCATCTTGACCTTGAATATGCTGACTATACTCACCGCCCGTCGGTAATTCGTCCAAACTTGCAGTGATATATTGCGCCTGTTTATCAAATGCCAATGGCTTTGGATATACCCAAGCTGCCCGCGCAAAATACACGTACGACCATGCGCGCATGATTCCTAGTGGATATACAGTGCTTACTCTCAACCTTGGCAACTCAAGCTGACCGCGCTTATTAGTCATGATGGGCAAGCGAATGACTTGTGTACCGTGTAAACGTGATACCGGCACACTCACCTTTGCACTAATATAGGACTTGTTTATATTTCGATCAGTACGTTTGTTGGCCTTCTTTTTTTCGTCATTAAACTGCTCAAACACAAACGTCAATTGTCGTCTGGGTTGCTGGCTTTCGCTCCGTACTTGCAATGTCACCCAAACAGGTGAGCCCACTTCTGCTGTTGTCACCTCAATCAGATCGATTTGTAAGCCTGAGATATGAGCAAAGGTTATATGAAAGCTTATCAACCATACACTCACAAGATAAAAGCATAAGCCCAGCACCAAGTTGTTACCATAATTGATACCAGCCACAAAAGTGATAATCAATAAAACGGCGAAAAGTACGCCTTCTCTACTAAAGAAAATATAAACGTTGCGCAAGTTGAGCTTAGCACTGTCACTTTTAGGAGCGCGCTTGGCAAACCAGCGTGCCAATGCTTGCGTTATTGGCTGAGTCAAGGTACGCGGTAATAAAGTCATAACTGCCTTATCATTGTGGTTATACTATAGCGTGCGCTCAAATCTTAGTTTAAACAATCACTGGTACCTTATGCATAATCCGCTGAGCTATAGTCTGTGCCCCTTGCCCGCCAACGACATGCGACGGTACAAATCGTTGGCCTAACCTATGATCTGTAACAGCAGCAAAAACAGCTTGGATATCCTCTGGCGTTACTTCTTGATGTCCAGATACATATGCATGAGCCTGAGCAGCACGCTGTAGCGACAATACACCGCGAGGTGACAGTCCGTGGTACTCTTGGCTGACTCGAGTCTTTGCAACCAATCGCTGTAGATAATCCAATACGACATCTGCTACATATACCTGCTGAACACTTTGGCGTGCAAGTAATACAGCATCTGTCTCAAGCACCGCATTTAAACTTGCCAGTATCTCGCGACGATCTTGTCCCCGTAGTAATTCCCGCTCGGCAGCTGGTGAAGGATAACCAAGCGACAGACACATCAAAAACCGATCTAACTGCGACTCAGGTAAGGGATATACGCCCGCTTGTTGCATTGGGTTTTGAGTAGCTATGACAAAGAAAGGTTGAGGCAAACGGTAAGTCTGTCCATCTTGGGTGACTTGATGCTCCTCCATCGCTTCTAGTAACGCACTTTGGGTCTTTGGGCTAGAACGGTTGATTTCATCAGCAAGCAATAGCTGTGTGAAGATTGCCCCTTTACGAAACTCAAAGCTCTGCGTGGTTTGGTTATAGATACTCATACCCAAAATATCTGCTGGCAGCATATCATTGGTAAACTGCACGCGATTGTATGATAAGCCCAGTAGCTGCGCCAGCCCTTGAGCCAACGTCGTTTTGCCCATGCCAGGCAAGTCTTGTAGGAGTAGATGCCCACCTGCCAGCACGCAGCTCAGTGCCAGCTTCACCACCTGCGGCTTATCAAGCACGATTTGATTTAGTTGTACAAGCAACTGTGCTACTTGACGCTGATTGGCTAGATAGTTATCGGTAACATCGTTTGAATCACTTAAACCAGAGTCTGACTCTAATGGAAGTACAACATTTTTGTGAGATGCGACATCGTAAGCATGGCTTTGGTGCATAATAAACTACCAACTTTATTAGTGCGTACTAAAATATTGTCACATAAACTCATCAAGAGTGGTAAGTAATATCCAATACGCTTTTTTTAATAAGATAAAAAACACAAGCAAAAGCGATCTAATAACAATGAAAAAGATAAACCAAGCTTGAGCAACTCTTTTTATTAGAAGCTGGCAGCAGGTTGGTTTTCTACGCCGTCCTCTATCTCAACTGGCTCATCACTCATTTTTGTATGCTCAGCCTTGATGGGTTTTCCATTGCTATCGACAGCAGGAGTGGCCATACGCAAAGTGGATAGATAAGCGATAATATCAGCGCGTTCGCTGGCGTCTGGCATCGGGTCTGACAACATTTTTGACTCTGGCATTGCTTTTTGAGCATCAGCAATATAAGGATCTAAAGTTTTAGCGTCCCATACCCAGCCTGAGTTTGCTAATGCTGCGCCATAGTCATAGTCCTCTAGTTCAGCTGCAGGTGCCCCATATATATTCATCAATTGTGGGCCTTTTTTATTGCTACCTGGGGTTAGCTGATGGCACTGACCACAAGCTTCTTCATAAATGATAGCGCCATTATCAGCGTCTCCTGCGCTATACACTGGTAAGGTAACAGGATCACGATAATCAGGCGGGGTACGCTCGCAAGCAGTGAGTGCTGTAAGCATTATCGATACAAGCACTGCAATTAATATACCACTGAATGAAATATTGACGTTAATCAGCATATTTATATATTCTTTATATCTATGGATTGAGACGGTTTATCAGCTTGTAGGGATGATAGCAGACGTACGATGGGGTTACAGAGGTGATGGTACGCCTATGAGCTGATATGCGTACGCTGACAAAACACATTAGCAGTTGGCTACTGAGTAATAAGCAAAAGAGATCGATGTCAGCAAGACCCTCGGTAGAGCTTACCGTTTCTAGCTTGAGCTGACAACACGTAGCCTTATTGAAATAAAACTGTCTTAAACGATATTCATCGTGTTACTTGGCATTTCTAGATAATACCCTTGCAAATAACGCGCACCGACACTCCACGACACTGACATCGTAGCAGCTTCCTCAATATAGGGCATCAACACATCGATATTAAGCTCATTGGTGCGTACGATTAAGGACTTAATCGCCTCTAAATTGTCAGGTTTATTAATCTCATTTACATAATCATGTGCAAGGCGCGTCATATCAGGCTGTACAAATTCAGCAATCTCAATCGATTTTGCTGAGGTACCAAAATTATGGATGCCTATTTGACAACCAACATCGCTTAAAGCGGCAAACTGAGACTTGGCAATGGTCAGATGATTGGCAACATCTTGCTCATTGAACTGAAGTGTCAATGCTCCAGATACACCGCCCACCGCTTTGATCAACTGACTGGCTACGCTTGGCAGTTTTTTATCGATCAATGAAGCGCTAGTGAGCTGTATCAATAGGCGAGCTTCAGGATGGGTCTTGCGCACCTCATTTAACTGTTTGCAGGCATTGATTAATATCCAGCGATCTATTTTTTCGCGTAAATGGTGCGTTTTGGCGACTGTCATAAATTTGTCAGGCGTCAGTACAGTATTATCAGCATCGGCTAACGGTAGACGCAAATAAACTTCAAAGAAGTCGCTACGATCTTGATTGATATCATAGATTGGCTGAAAAAACAGCTCAAAGCGATTGTGCGTGATAGCGCTTACTAGATATTCGGCCAGAGCACTATCGTCACTATTTGCATGTTCACTTGGGTCATACAAGTGATAAGCGTTACCATGATTTGCAGTTTCAACTCTGATATGGTTTATCGCATCAACCGCACGATCAAACAAGACTTGTGGTTCAGCAGCATTGGGTTCTATTTTGACGATACCAATACTCACAGTCGTACTGGTTGTGCGTTTATCGACTTCGATGAGCATATCACTGATATGTTGACGGATACTTTCGGCGAGATCGACCAGCGCTTTAGAGGATAAGTCTTCGATTAACACTGTAAATGCCGTATCACTAAAGCGGCTAATGTGTCCCTCTGCTACTGTTTGCTCAAGCATACGAGCCACCTGCTGAATGGTAGTATCTACCCCTTGCAAGCCCAAGCTACTACTGATTTTGCCAATATTATCTAACTGTATATATAATAGTGCTGCATGCGCTTTACCTTCTACTACCGACTGATGTAAAGCTTCAAAACGCTCCTCAAAGCCGCGGCGGTTGTACAGTCCTGTCAAGCTGTCCTGACGTTCGGCTGCAGCCAAACGCGCAGCAATCTCAGCGCTGTTATTATTGTTTTGTTGAATAATAATCTGAGTAACTGGCTCACCATCTAGCGTAGCGACTGCAAGTTGTAGCTTGGCCTCAAAAGTACTACCGTCCATACGTTTACTTTCAAAGCTAAATTCAACTTGATCACGATTGCCTTTATCAAATTGACGTAAAAACTCTTTAAAACCTTTGACGTTATCTTTACCAGCAATAAAATCAATGACTGGCAAACCAATAATCTCGTCCATTGATTCAAAATTAAACAGTTTTAAATATGGCTCATTGGCAAAAATATGAATGCCTTGATCGATATAAGCGACCGCACTTTTGGAGTTTTTAATTAAGATGTTAGCGCGCTGCTCAGCCTCAGAGAGTACATGACGTAAGGTATTAAGCTGTCGTAGACTACGCAGATTGGCATGTTGTAGGCAGATCGCCATCACCACTTGTACCTCTTTGTCTGCGAGTAATGCCTTTACCATCACCCCATCAATGACTGCTGGCAAACCATCTTCGTTGCGACCAGTCTTCGCCATCTCATCGCTCATCAGACCAATGATTGGGAGATCAAGGTTTTGCTCCTGCACAATACCGACCACATCCGTAAAACTCAAATCGTAGGCGCGTCCAAATACCAAGACATCCCATTGATGCCGCAGCGACTTTAACAGCTCTTCTCTGTCATCCAAAAACCCAAGATTGACTTCATCGTAGTAAGCAGATAATAAGCTGACTAAACGCTCAGCATAAAGCTGGTCTTCGTCTATAACTAAGAGATTTAGGATGTTTTTGGTACGCATAATGGGCCTTTTTATTCTTGTAACCGTCGTTACAGTATACTAGATTACGAGTAGACTTGAGCAATGCTTAATTTTGTATAAAAGTGCTGATTGTAGCAATCTTATTCAATTAAATCTGTATCACTTTATACTGGCTAAACTCTTCACTATTGATTAAACACTGCTGCAAACAGAGCGCTTTTTGTTTGTCGTTGAGACGCAGCATGACTTTGTCATTAGCTTGAAAATGATAAGAAGGCACTATAATGGTGAACTCTGTCTGTAAGTCCTTATCGCCCGCTACCATAAAAGCTGGCATAAAGCTTTGTCCACGATGGTCTCTGATGTCTAAACGCAAGGCACAAGCTGTCAATTCATGACCCAGTACCTGCCATTCAACCTCAATGGGCTTATTATCAAGATTGAGCCAGCGTACCATACCCATTGACCATTTATATTTGCTGTCGTTATGTGAATAATCTAATAAGAACAGACTCATAAGACTAAGTGGTGGCGGCGCTGTATCAAGCTTATCGCTACTGTCTGTATCGACATCTGATGCTATTAAATCTTCTGAAGATGATAAATGTAAGGTTCTAAGCTGTGATGTTATATCTGTATTATCAACCGCTTCTACCTCAAGCTCACCCTGTAACCTATCCTTTTTGGGCTGTGTATCATAGCGTGGTAGCTGTTCATCTGCTAACTTTTTGGCAGCAATCAGATGCTTTAAGCTCTGTGCACCAGCCACCTTGTAATGAATATTATTAAAACCACTAATAACGGTCGCACGCTGTTTTGAATGATACTTGGTTGATATTGCCTTTGTCCGCTCGACATAGCGATGCTTAATTGCCATTAGTACCTTGTTGACCAATTGATATTCAATCGCAGCGTTATTACTATCAACCAAAGATTGTTTGCGCTGCTGTAGATATGTTATTAGTGGTCCAAGTTCGATAAACAGACAACGATGGTGCTCTTCATAGGGGTTAATAGCGGAGCTGGCGGTAAGATAATCAGGCGGATTGCCACTTTGTAGGTCTACAAAGAGACGTGTCTCAGTTTGCGGTTCGATCGTAGCATGAACATAAGTTGCCCATGATGGCAGTAAACGCTGGAGCAAGAGCATATTGGAACGTCGCAGGACACGGACATTCAATAAACTATGCAAGCAAATCTGTACATATAAGTCGTGAATGCTGCAGGCCTGCTTGGCAACTACTTGCGTGCTTAAGTCGGCATGTGCCACATTTATTTGACAAGCTAGGTCGTATAGCTCATTAGATGCCGCCCATAAATGCGGTGGTGGAGACTGGTAGGATATATTTTGCTCACTCAATAGCTTTTGATAAATAGTGAGTGACTGATAAATAGCAGCGGCCAAAACAAGTGGTGATGTTGTAGCTAACGACAAAAAACGCTTCCAACCTCGGCCTGTTACCGGGGTCTTCGGCTCATTTAAAATTAGGCTTTTACGTTGTATGACGCTGTCGTAGGCTAATATGGTCGAATAGTATAATGATTTGACTTGATCTACATATATTAGCTGCGCCTTGCTAAGCGCGCCTAACTCATAATGATAATGCTTGTGCAAAGATGTAATCAAGCGATCGGATGCACAAGACACAATCATCAAAAGCTTAAGACGCAGTTTGTCATCTAAGTCTGCTGCCGCAAGCTCAGTCAGCACTTGCTCTATCTGTACTGCCTGCTGAGCCTCCGTTTGTATTGATAAGCTTGCAGCCCACTTACGTAGCTGTTGTTCTTGTCCGTCAACATATCTACGCGAGGATTGTTTTAATGGTGCTTTACGTGATAGATGTTCCTGAAAATCTGACAACGTTATCATAAGCCCTCTTTAATAAAACATCTATTCTCAAGTGAACAGGCGCGATATTACTTGTATATGTGATGCATTATAAAGCGTTACTAATGTTCAGCAAAACATATTACCACAACTTACTGTGCTGCATACCTTAACGGTCTTTATAAATATTAATCGGCACCTTGAATGGTCGGTTTGGCAACTCTTTTACCAGTTTTGGCACAAGATACCCAGGAAGCCCAGCCAACAATGACCAATACAAATCGATAGCAGACTGCTCATCGTTATCAAAATGAGCGGCACCCAAAACCTTATCGAGTACATGTAAGTAATAAGGCAAAACGCCTGCTGCAAACAAACGCTGACTGAGAGTAACTTGGGTCTCAACGCTGTCATTAATACCCTTTAATAAGACAGCTTGGTTTAACAAAACTATACCTGCGGCCCGTGCACGCTGCAAATATTGCGCCGTATTAGTATCAATCTCATTAGCATGATTGCAATGAATAACCATCACGATGTTGCAGCGGCTTCGACTAAAGCGATCTAGCAAAGCATTATCCAAGCGCTCAGGAATCACTAACGGCATGCGGGTATGCAAGCGAATGGTCGTCAGTTGTGGTAACGCCTCCAAGATGTCAAGCCAGCCAAACAGTCGCCGATTAGATACACTTAACGGGTCACCGCCACTCAAGATGACCTCATTTACTTCAGGATGCTCCTTAATATAAGAAGCAATCGCTAAATGTTCGGTGGAAGTTGGCATATTGGCATTATAATCAAAGTGCTGACGAAAGCAGTAACGACAATGGATGGCGCATGCACCAGTGACGGTTAATAGCACCCTAGATTGGTATTTATGTAGTAGCCCTTTAATAGGGTTTTGATCGTTCTCGGCTAATGGATCGGCGACATAACCTGTCACAGCGATTTGTTCTTGGGTGTCTGGTAATACCTGTTTTAATAGGGGATCATGCGCATCACCGACAGTCATTTTAGCGACAAAGGCACGCGGGACACGTAAAGGAAAGTGCGCTGGTATATAAATTTGAGTTCTCAAGGTTTCAAGATTGAGTATCTCAAGCAACTCATCTACTGAAGTAATTGCTTCGGATAATTGCGTTTGCCAGTTTTTTTGTGTGATTAAATGGTTTATCATGACAACCTAATGCGTGTGCCTAAAAACCGACATTATACGCTGTAAATCAGCGCACTATCAAAGCATGCCAAGCAAACATCATGGTTTATACCTATTTACCCTTGCCATCCATAGACTTTGGCTCATATGATAGGTATTTGAGCATCAGTATCATCATGTCAGGTTTGGCGACGCGCTGATAATTAAGCAGTAACCTATCAGTATAATTACTACAACCCTTAGGAGTCTCTTGTGGCAAGTTTTTCTACCAATGAATTTAAAGCCGGTTTAAAAGTCATGCTTGATGGCAACCCTTGTGCCATTCTTGAAAACGAGTTTGTCAAACCCGGTAAAGGTCAAGCCTTCAACCGCGTTAAACTACGCAACCTTCGTAGTGGTAAAGTACTCGAGCAAACGTTTAAATCAGGTGACAGCTTAGAAGCGGCTGACGTATTGGATACTGAAATGAACTATCTATACAACGATGGTGAGTTTTGGCATTTTATGCATCCAGAGAGCTTTGAGCAGCTACAAGCGGATAAAGCGGCCGTTGGCGATGCGCCAAAGTGGCTTAAAGACAACAGTAACGAGCTTTGCGTGATTACTTTGTTTAATGGGGTGCCTTTATCAGTCACGCCGCCAAACTTCGTTGAATTGCAAATTACTGAAACCGATCCTGGCGTACGCGGTGACACCTCAGGTGGTGGCGGCAAACCTGCCACGCTAGAGACGGGAGCAGTCGTACGTGTACCATTATTCGTCCAACAAGGTGAAATCGTCCGTGTCGATACGCGCACAGGTGACTATCAGACCCGAGTGAGCTAATGTCGTTAGACTCATAAAAAAAGCTCAACCATTGTAACGATGGTTGAGCTTTTTTAATTATTGCGACTAGTTATTTACTAACTATTAGATCATCCTTATGAGTAACTAACTGTCAGGATAACTCTTTTAGGCTTCTGTTATCGGCCTTTTTCTTTGTTGCTTGTTGATGCATGAGCCAGTACTGTACCAGCGCATTGAGTTGTTCTTTTTTGAAAGGTTTGGTGCAGTAGTCTTGCATGCCAACTTTCAGATATTTTTCGCGCTCGCCATCCATAGCATTTGCAGTTAGCGCAATGATTGGTGGTAGTGATGCGGGGTCATAAATCTCGTGTAGCTTAATCGTTGCTTGCATTCCATCCATAATCGGCATGTGATGGTCCATAAGTATCACATCAAAGCGCTGCGGGTGTGCTGAGAACTGCTCTATGGCTTTTTGTCCATCTGTGACGTGGGTGACCTTGTGGCCGTTGTTACATAATGCTTTTTTGGCAATCATGGCGTTAACATTATCATCTTCGACCAGTAGTATATGACCCGAATACTGAGAATTGGGCTTAACTTCCATAGTGTTTGAGCGTTGCCAGTCATCATACTTTGCTTGACTAATAGCTCTTAGAGACAACAATACCTTAAACGTAGTCCCCTCACCCACCACACTGTTTGCCCAAATATGACCACCCATCAAATTGACCAAAGACTTACAAACAGACAGACCCAGCCCTGTACCGCCGTATAAGCGGTGGGTAGACTTGTCTGCTTGATTATAAGCATCAAAGATAGCATCTAGTGACTCAGGTTTAATGCCAACGCCTGTATCCTTGATATCAATACAAACAGTCATATCATGACAGACTATCTCATCAGTTTTTATGCCCAAACTTTTGCACTCATTCTCCTTACAATGCGGCGCATGAGCGACATCAATACTGACATGCCCACCTTCACGAGTGAACTTAATCGCATTATTGACTAGGTTTGCTAAAATCTGTTTTAGGCGTACTGGATCTCCTTGCATAT
The DNA here is from genome assembly GCF_947495825.1 of uncultured Psychrobacter sp. Taxonomy (GTDB): domain Bacteria; phylum Pseudomonadota; class Gammaproteobacteria; order Pseudomonadales; family Moraxellaceae; genus Psychrobacter. The sequence continues at coordinate 221,234 of NZ_CANMAH010000005.1, read as the reverse complement.
AAGGCGATAGTTTTTCACTATAATTGTAATCTAGTGTAAGACCACGCTGACGAGCTTTGACTGCAAATAAACTGACGACTTCATCACACAATAGAGATAAGTCCATAGGTATGGCATCAACAGTCATCTTGCCTGACTCAACTTTAGATAAGTCTAGGATGCCATTGATAATTGCAAGCAGGTGCTCTGTCGATATTTTTATGTTGTCTACATAAACTCTTTGCTCGACATTCAAATCAGTATCGTCGAGCATCTCAACCATACCAATGATACCATTCATGGGAGTGCGTATCTCATGGCTCATATTTGCCAAAAATTCGGATTTCATTTTATTGGCATGTTTGGCCCGGCGTTGATTCTTTTGTAACTGCAACGCGTCTGCCGCCATCTCAGCGAACTGTATAAGCAGTCTAGCCTTATCATCATCAAAGGTATGGTTAGGCTTGGTATCGAACAAACAAAGTGACCCTAAATGATAAATCTTGTTATCTTCTTTTAGGGTAATCGGTGCCCCTGCATAAAAGCGTAGATGAGGATCCTCTGTTACTAATGGGTTATCAACAAAACGCTCATCAAGAGATAGATCTGGTACAGTAAAAACACTATTAGACAGTACCGTGTAATTACAAATCGCTATGCCACGCTTAGTGGTACACAGATCACCAAATCCATGCGGGGATTTTAAATACTGGACATGTTCATCCATAAACGTAATAGCTACCATAGGCACATCAAAGAACAATTTTACAAGCTCAGTCAGACGCGAAAATGCAGGCTCATTACAAGTATTAAGCACGTCGTATTCATGTAGCTTAGCGATACGTAAATGCTCATCTAGCGCTAGCGGATAAGTATGAATCGACAAAACTGTCTCCAAATTAATAGGAAGTAATGGGTCAGACGCCAGCTTGCTTACTCAGCATTTGTAACGCCTCGCTGACCATAATCATTGCCACTACAGAGGTTACCGCAACTGCAGAGCCATAACCCCCGCATTGTAACCCGCCTGCCTGACAGCTTTTGTCTATACGTGGCGGCTCAGTTGAATACACACATCTGATACCGAATTTATCTTTTAGGGCACTATTGATGCCTTTTTCGTGGCGCAGCTTATTACGTAGACGCGCTAGTAACGGATCTTGATAACTGTCCTTCAAATCGCTGACGGTAATCTGAGAAGGGTCTATCTTCCCTCCTGCTCCACCAGCACAAACAAGCTTTAGCTTGTTAAAACGGCAATGTAGTGCAATAGCAAGCTTGGCACTCATATCATCCACACAGTCTAAAATAACAATCGGCTTTCGCTCAGCTGCGGCAGCTTTTGCCTCACTACGACTCGGTAGTAACGTAGCGACATTCTCAGCAGTCAAAAAATCATCTACCAAGTGCAAAGTAAGTTTTGGGTTAATCTCTTGCAAACGCGCGCCTAGCGCTGCTATCTTGCTCTGTCCAAACGTACTATCAAGCGCAGGTAGCTGCCGATTGACATTGGAGGCTACCAATACATCTAAGTCGATTAGCGTAATATTGCCTACTGCGGTACGTGCCAGTGCCTCAGCAGCCCAAGAACCTACGCCGCCTACCCCAATAACGTAAACATGCGCTGCAGCAAAAACATCAAATGCTGCCATACCGTATAATGTCTGCGTTCCTTGAAAGCGCCGCTCGTATTGTGAATCCGCATCGGCGGTATCGCTTACTGTATGAGTTGTTGCATTTAATGTGCCATGTTCTAAAGTCGACTCAATAATAGCCGATTGATGCTTAGTTTTTGTGGATTGCGATTGTTGATTCATAATGACTAAGAAGCTCTTATATTTGATAACACTAGGGTTAATACTCTTTTAAAAATGCTGATATTTTGTAATTACTAATGCCTTATGTAGGGTAAGGCCAAGAAGTTTGCAAGGCTTCGCAACTATTCTGCCACAGTTGAGGTGCGAGCACTTCTGGCTCTACATCGAGCAACTCACTAAGTCCTTTTAACACCCAAGGTAGATTGGCGGGTACATTACGATTGTGCCCATCTGTACCTTGCCATTCGTTATCTGGACTTTGTCCCGCTGCTGATTGACTATTTGATTGGCCGGTTGATATATTGTCAGCTTCTTGACACATAATAGGTGTCATATCAGGACAATCAGTCTCTAAGACCAAACATTCGATGCCATAGTTATCAACGGCAGCTTTAATAGCACGGCGTAACTTTTTGGCGTTATGATTGGTGATTTGTCCGGTGACACCAAGCTTAAAGCCTAGTTTGACAAAAGCTTTGGCTTCTTGCTCGCCGCCACTAAAGCTATGGGCAATACCACCAAGTTTATGCGCATCATAGCTATGTGCCTTTAATAACGCCAAGGCCTCTGCATGAGCCTTACGAATGTGCAGCATGACAGGAAGCTTATGCCGCACAGCGATGTCTAGTTGCGCTTTAAAAAAACGCTCTTGTTTAGCAAAAACCTCAGGTTGTTTCATAGCATCAGTATAAGTATCCAACCCTATCTCACCAATTGCCAATGGGCGCTGCTCTTGTACCATTTGCGCCATGCTAGACAGATGCGCGTCGGTATGCTGTTCGATATAAAAAGGATGTAAGCCAAGTGCAATGTGAGCTACAGGATATACATCTCTACGATCAGTTTTATCCTTATCCTCAGATAGATGCATCTGCTCGATTGCTTGCTGCGTCTCATAGAGTCTAGAAAAATATCGCTGTAAATAACCAATCAATACCAAATGCCGAACACCCTGCTCATAAGCCTGCTGCGTCTGTGGTTGTCTATCGTTATCAAAGACTGACGCATCAAAATGGGTATGAGTATCGATCAGGGGATAAATGGCAGGTAGTGGGGTATGGTTTAGCGCTGAATGGGAATCTGTATGAATCATAATCCGCCTTTATCGTTGATTTTAATAGTCGGTTAACAAGTGCTAAATAAGCAGTTAGATGATTATGAGGATAGAGTATTTTAATTTTTACATGTTTAGCAACTCTGTATCTATGTGTTGATACAGAGTTATTAAGTAGCTAATTTTTTTGTATTGATTTTACTGTATGCAGTTTAGTTCGCCAGTATAAAAGCTGTTTCTTAACCGTTTATTTATTCTTGTCACAGTTTTGATGTTGCGGGTCTGTCTGCTGAGGGCTGGTAGTTTTCGAGTTGTCTTTTTTTGAAGTGGCTTTTTCTAAAGCATTGTTTTTTAAAGCGTCATTCTTTAAATCTCTTTTTTCTGATAAGTTTTTAGCATGAGGAGTCTGTTGCCAGCTGCTACGTCTTGGTAGCAGCAGTAAGGCCGTGCCAGCAATACCTAATTTCAGCCATTTTTGTTTACTCATCGCCTTTCTCCCGTCCCTGTTATGGTCCTTTATCATAGTCTAAAAAAGCCAAACAATGAGCTTAGACGGCTATATTCTAACGCTTTAACGGATATGTCGTAATGCCTGTACTTGGGTCATCTACCTTAGTAAACCCTTGCGCTGGCGGTTTTGACTTTTGATCGCGCTTAGGTACGAGCGGGTTTAGTGGCATCAACTCATAATCAGCATCAACCTTGCCATCCCAGCCTTCAGTACCGCTAAGAGGTAGCTGTTTGATCGTTCCATTCTTATCGATGACCAACTGTAGTACGCGCATCTGATTGTATTTGCGCTCAGTGACGCTCGCGACCGCACCGCCATCACGCAAAATAGTTGGTTGTAAAAATATAATTAAGTTACTCTTTTGAGTGCTATCACTATCAGAGCGAAATAGCCGCCCGATAATAGGCACGTTACCCAAACCTGGGACTTTTTGTTGATTTCTGGTCGTGTTGTCACGCATCAAACCACCAAGCGCGATGGTCTGTTGATCATCCGCTAGAATAGTAGTGTTGATTAAGCTTTTATTAGTAATCAATCCACTAGCGTTACCAACACTACTAGGTACGACCGAGGAGACTTCTTGCGAGACCTCCAAACGTACCGTGCCGTTGTCACCAATATGTGGAATGACATTAAGATTGATACCGATGTCTTGACGATCAATAGTTTGGAATGGATTTTCAGATGAGTTACCGCTAGTGGTATAAGAGCCCGTTACAAATGGTACGTTTTGACCAACCAAAATGCTGGCCTTCTCATTGTCCAAAGTCAAAATAGAGGGCATAGATAACAAGTTCGCGCTAGTAGATGAGTCTAACGCTTGCAAGATAGCGCCATAAAACTGCGTATTGCCATTACTGTCTGTACTACTATCCCCAATACCAAGTAACGCGCCGGCAATAGAGCCTGCCGCAGAGCTAATACCTGATGTACCACCAGACAATACTGCGCCTGCTAGCGATGCAGCGCTGGCGCCAACGTTATTGAAATTCACTACTCCATAGCCGCTGTTTGCATTGCCAAGTGCCCACTGTACACCAAGCTGGGCGGCATCGTCGCCTGAAACCTCAACGATAGCAGCTTGAATAAGCACTTGCGCACGGCGATTATCCAACTGATTAACAGCCGCTTCAATCTCAAACATCAGCTCAGGATCTGCATTGACGATCACCGAGTTTTGCGTTTCATCAGCGATAATGCTAAATGGCCGACCACCATTGCTCGTGCCTGCCCCGCCTGAGCTGCTCGTAGAAGATGAGGTCAAATTATTACTGCCAGTTGAGCCATTATTATTTAGTGTATCGTTGGTATTACTTCCCAATGCACCACCTGTACTGCTGGCACTATTTAGTGAAGCTGACTCTAAAGTCGATGTCGCTCCCGTGCTATTAATAGACTGGTTGGCAAGTAAGCCGCGTAACATCTCGGCGATATGACCAGCGCTGGCATATTTTAAGCGAAAGACACGCAAGCCACTTAAGCGACGCGAAGGCGTGGTATCAAGCTGATTGACCATTTCTTGTACTTTAGCAATCATCTCAGGACTGCCTTTAACCAGCAGTCTATCACTAGAAGTATCAGCGATCACTTTGAGCTGATTGCCGCCTCCTTGTGCCTGACCTCCTGTATTTAAAACTAAAGCACTGATAAGATCCATCATACGCTCAGCGTCTACATGGCGCAGTGGTATGACTTGCAAGCTATCATTAACATTGTTGTCCAAATCGCGAATTAGGGTGGTTAATTGGTTCAAGCTGTCAGCGCGATCAGACAATACCAGCGCATTGACGCCAGGTACAGCAGCAGCGTGGGCAGATTGCGGCATCAGTGGCCGAATAACGCCCAGTACTTCTGCTGCTTGGGTATTGGTCAAATAAATGACGCGAGTTGCCAAAGCCTCACCCACACTATCCCCTCGCAGATCGACTTCGACACCAGACTGCTTTGCGACGTTATCAGGAACGAGCTTAATTGTCGTTCCTGAGTCGATCGCTGCAATGCCATTGACCTGCATGACACTCAAAAACAGCTGATAAATCTCATCACGAGACAAGGCTTTATTAGATATCACGGTGACATTGCCATTGATGCGCGGATCAAGGACAAAGTTTTGATTGGTAATCGTTGCCACTTCGTTAATAAAGGCTTTAATGTCTGCATCTTGCAGGTTTACCTTCCAACTTTCTGCACTGGCAAACCCAAACGTTGCAGCCCATAACGGCAATGCTAAACACAATGGCCGACATATATACAGCAGACGCTGCAATGAATGGCGTAGAGGCGTTACTGAAAATTTATAAAAACTTATCATGGTTATAATTACCCATTGTGATATCACTCAGTGTAAACTGAAACGTTGCTAAGATAGCGCTAACAATATTGTTATATGGTCAAGATAATAGTGGTTTGATCAAACAGCGTTATTTAAACACTATCAGATCTTTTAAAACTGCTGACGAATCGTAATCACTTGCTCTCCACGTTTTACTTCAATCTGAGCCTCACCTGATTGCTGTACTTGCTTCAACAAACCAGCATCTTGCATAGGATCGCTACCGATGTTTTGGCCATTTACCGTAAGTACTCGATCGCCCGGCTCTAGCCCCAATCGATTGCGTATTCCGGCCGGCATTGCAGCGGTGACTTGATAGCCTTCACCAGCAGCCATAACCCCCATACGACTCAAATAACTGGCTGGACTGTCTTGTAATGCAGTGACAGCTTCATCAATGGCAGAGCTTGCGTTGCCCGTTCCATTGTTATTATTCGTAGAGTCACTTTCTGTAGAGTCGATGTCAGAGCCATCATTGGAGCTAGTAGCCGCATTGACAACATTGTCATTGGACATGGCATTAGGTAATGGCATTGGTTGCAAATCATCAACTGGTTCATTACTTGGTAAGCGCTGATTGCTCACATTCCCTGCTGCCATATCGCTTTGATCAAGTGGCATAGAGTCCGCCATACTAATGACTGTCTCCCTACCACTAGCATCAGCGATAACGACAGCATTCCAATCGACAGCAACCAGCACATAGCCGCTATCTTGTAAGCTCTCATTGATACGGTAGTTTTTGACTTCACCCTCTACATCTAACAACGCTGATGACAAACTCTCTGGTATCGCCAATAGCACCCCTTTTAAATTTACATTAGGTGGCGGCTTTGGAGCAGCAGTTACCGGTTCGGGATCGGCGAATATCGCAAACAAACTGCTGGTGTCCGCATTAGATGCTGGATTATTCTGTAATGGCTGCATTTGCAGTGCAGGTGCTGTCGGCGGCGCTAGTATAAGCCACAATAGACGCGCGATTGTCCAAGCCAACCAGCCAGTCGCTAATAATAACAACCATACTGAGAACCTATTTAGGTTGTCTATCACTGGCTTTAGGCGTGCTGGAATACTCGTCATTTAACGCGCCCCTAAGCCTGTCAGTAGTGGTTGGCGAACACTTACTACTGGTGTGTCTTTTGGTGCTTGACCTTGATATTCGGGCATATTTTCTAACAATCGCTGCGTTAAGCTGACATCTAGCATGTTATCACCATCAAGATATAAATCGCCCAGACGCTTATCTTGATTGTCTAATAGATTGATATGCAGCAAGTTTTTATCGTTTTTTTGTTCTGTATTTAGCTCGGCACGTGTCGCTGGCATTGTGATATAAAACACTTTGCCCCCACTTGGATAACCAACTTCGCCGCCCACCCATGTGAGCTGACCATCTGCTGTCGTAAAGCCAGTCACTTCTGCGCCTGATTGGCGCTGCAATGAGACCGCATTTACTTGAATAGGTGTATTTGGCAGCTGCCAATCAACCACACTAGATAGCGTGTCAGAAGCGATCTTACCGCTCATATCATCAACTTGCCAAGAATTTCTTCCTATATTGACGTGCCCATCAAGACGGGTTTGTCCGGTAGTAATATTGACATCAGCGCCTATCTTACCCAAGAACAGTTGCCATGGCTGCCAAGACCATTCGGCCGATCCCGTCAATGGAACAGTCGCTACTGGTAGCTGCCAAATTGCTGAACCTTGCCACAGATTGCCTGAGACATGTTGTATATAAGTCGAATCAGGTGCGTACTTCTCAACGACCCAAGATGCTGGCATTTGCATTAACGCAAACAGAGCAAACAAAACAAATCCAACCAGCCACCACAGCTTACGAGGACGCTTATAAGACGAAGCAGATGCTTTGGACACAGTTAGATTACTCTTCTTGGAGGTAAAAATGATATTATGATAACAAACTATTACCTATAGATGACAGCAAAAAAACCAGTATCTTCAAACAAAGATACTGGTTTTTAGAATCTAATCAGATGGGCGTATTAAAGCTTTATTATATAACACGTTTATAAATAGCTCGTACAATTAATGCAATATAATAAGTGCATCTACTATAAATACGTCGTCATATTAGAGCAATTTTTATACAGCAAAATCTTCCAAATCACGACCTGCTGCTAGTGCATCCACCAACCATGTGGGCTTACGACCACGGCCAGTCCAAGTTTCTTGATGGTTATCAGTATTGCGATATTTAATACTGCGTTTTTTTTCTAGCTTTTCACCAGCTTTCAAAATCTCTTCAATCGTACTATTACTGTCTTCTGCAATTTTTTCGAACTGCATATACGCATCATATAAACGCTGATGCTGTTTTTTGGCGATAAGTTGTTGCGCGTTCTCTGTAATAGCACGTAACTCATCTACATTTAGATTATCTAAATCAATTGGATTATTCTTATTCATAACAACCTCAGTCTTAAAAATAGAGATAAGCTCAATATGGTTTTGCAACTTATTAAGCAAAGGATAGGTAACTAGCAGTACTGCTTTATAACTATTAATATCTTTTGAAATTAATAATCAAATCAGACTTAATACAAATCGATTTGATTTATTATATGATTTTCAATGTCTAATTAGCTAGTTCTAATTAGCTAGCTATAGTAACTGTGCGAGATTAACATAGTTTTATTATTTAATGAATAACTAAATATCAATAATAATGTTCAAATTTTTTAATAGTAGAGTGTGACATTGACATTAAAATGTTACCTTTTATCAAAAGCAGCTAAATGACATATAAGGAAGTAATTTTATAGACATAAGTTTATTATAAAAAGTTCGTTAATTTGATAACTATCCTTTAGTGACACTATGTTCTTTTAAAATTGGATCATCTACATAAAAAAGAGCCCATAAATATGGGCTCTTTTGGTTTTGAAATTATATACTTTTTAATACGCTTTACAGATATATCTTAGGTATATCCTAGAAAGGAATATCATCATCGACAGGGCCATCTGGCATCGCTGTAGGCTTTTGGGTTGGCGTTTGATTAGGCTGATTAAACGGGTTTTGCTGAGGGGCACTTTGGTTGTTATAAGTGTTTTGATTGTTATAATCACCTTGGTTGCCGCCCTGCGCCATACCTTGGGCTGCTACACCGCCAGCTTGGTTGTACCCACCTTGCTGACCGAAGCTGTTTTGACCGCCTTGATTGCCATAGCCTCCGCCTTGGCTTTGACCACCACCCGCACTATCTAGCATCTGCATTTGCTCAGCACGAATCTCAGTAATATAACGATCTTGGCCATTTTGATCTTGATATTTACGCGTACGCAAACTGCCTTCAATATATACTTTGCTGCCTTTACGAAGGTACTGCGCGGCAATCTCGCCTAGACGATTAAACAATGCAATACGGTGCCATTCTGTCGCTTCTCTTTTTTCACCGCTTTGTTTGTCTGTCCATTGCTCTGACGTTGCGACCGAAATATTGGTCACACTACCGCCGTTATTAAATTGACGTGCCTCAGGGTCTGCTCCAAGGTTACCGATAATGATAACTTTATTAACTCCGCGCATGATACCGTCCTTTTACTTATGAATAATTTAATAGATCGTGTGAACTGTCATTTATTGAAACCAATTCATACTATCAGTAATTTAATTTTACTTTAACCAATTTTTGTTTAAATATCTAGGGGGCTTTGTGCCAAATGCGACAACGCTTGTCGTGAAGAATCTGTCAGTTGGGTTTTGTCAAGTTTAAGATACGCTACTTGCTCCTTTGCCATGACCACCAGCTCATCGACGCCATCTACCGCCAACATCTGCCGTGACCAATCTTGTATATCGATATTTTTGGGAATAGTGACGGTAGTACTCGACAAATAAGGCGGCTGCGCAATCGGAATAATGATAAGTAGCGCTACGCCCATAATCAGTGCCAGTATGCCCCACGCTAGCAAATTTGGCTGCGTCAACAGTAAGCCACCCATCGCCCCGCCAACAAATGCCCCAAAAAACTGACTGGACGAATTAAGCCCCATGGCCGTCGCTTTATTTGCCACTGGCGCGCGTTTGGATATCCAAGAAGGAATTGTCGCTTCGAGTAAGTTAAAACCCATAAAGTATAAGAGCAACCCCAAGATAATTCCGACACCCACTTGACTACCCAGCGCCAGTAACGCAAGGGCAGCGGTCATCAGACCAATTGCACCCAAAAACACCTGACGCATTTTGCGTTTCTTCTCAGCGATGATAATAAAAGGTATCGCCACCGCAAAGCCGATAAATAATAGCGGCAAATACATCAAGCCCTGCTGACGAACCGACAAACCCAGCACCTCAGAAAGCTGGTGCGGTAAAATCACAAATATCGCCGTCATGGTCAGGTGTAGCGCAAAAATACTGATATGCAAACGGTTTAAATCGCCAATTTTTAGCACGCTTGCCAACTGCTGACCAATCGATTTATTGTCTAAATTGTGCTTGAGCACACGTAGCGGCGTGGGTACGACAAAAAGTAGCAGCATTGCCAAAACAGCAAATCCTGATGTCAGCCAAAACAGATCTGAAATACCAAGCGAACCCACCAGTAGTGGGCCAAAAGCTAAAGCGAGCATAATGGAGGTGGCAATAGTCAGCCCCATCGTTGCCATTGCTTTGGTGCGCATCTCTTCTCGTGTCACATCAGCTAACAATGCCATCAGCACCGCCGAGACCGCACCGCTCCCTGCCAGCGCCCGGCCGATAATAACCTCATAAATATCTGTCGCGTTAGCCGCGATGATACCGCCCAAAGCAAATAATATCAGACCCAAAAAGATAATCGGTTTACGCGGAAATTTATCGGCAGCAAGGCTCATCGGTATCTGAAAAATCGCTTGCCCAAGCCCATAAATACCAACGGCCAAACCAATCAAAAACGGCGTGGCATACGCATAGTTGTCACCATATACAGAGAAAACAGGCACAATCATAAACAAGCCAATCATCCGCAAGGCAAATATACCACCGACCCCGAGAATTGCCCGTTTTTCTACGCTATTCATACTTGCCTCACTGATATTATCATCGCTGATCTGACCTTTTTATCTGACTGTCGATTATGTAGCGCCATCGATACAGGCTCATGCGATCAGCCTAACTTGTCAATCAAGCCCCACAGTATAAAACATTCGCTCCTTGGTTGCCGAAACTTTTACCTGCTCACCAAGGCAGCCTATAGTCGCCTCTCTCTAAAAGTAGACTGACCATAGACTATCTATTCGCAACCCATTTATCTTACTAGACAGTTTTGTTACTAAGTGCATCTAATACAGAATCATACCTTGAATAATGGCACTTGCATGACAATAAAGTAAAACGTTATACAAAATATGATAAAAAAACATCCGAACAGAATAATTTTACGAATGCGAACAATGTTATCGTAATCTGTGTTGTATAACATTTAAAAATATAGAATTGGCTTACTAATATCTTTTTAATATGAGTCTATCTTGTTGTAATACTAGAGTATTAACTGATTACTTTATATAAACTTAAAAATTGATGTAGTGATTAAAAAAACATCAAAAACTTAGTGACCGAACAATAATCTTATTAATCATACTTTAATTTGAACTTTTGTTAATTTTAGCCACTAGTGCTTTGATAAATAGAATGGCTTAACATTTGGATAAGTAGTACTTGATAAATAGTTGATGCAGCTATTTTCATAAGTAGCCGCCATAAAACTTTATAACTTACAATTAAACGCATCATATTTAAATGAAGTAGCATCCTTATGTTATTTAATTTGATTCATATTTTATGACCATACACACATAGTTGTTTTAATAACGTTTTTAGCAAATAGGAAACCTGTAACCGATGGCAAATGACCACATTGCAATACGCGGCGCCCGCACTCATAACCTAAAAAACATCGATCTGGACATTCCACGTGATAAGTTCGTGGTAATTACAGGCTTATCTGGCTCTGGTAAGTCGTCTTTGGCATTTGACACCCTATATGCTGAAGGACAACGCCGTTATGTCGAAAGTCTGTCCGCCTATGCGCGTCAGTTTTTATCACAAATGGAGAAGCCCGAAGTCGATAGCATCGAAGGACTCTCCCCTGCTATTGCCATTGAGCAAAAATCAACCAACCATAATCCGCGCTCGACGGTTGGTACCATTACCGAGATTTATGATTATTTGCGCCTGCTTTATGCCCGTATCGGCACGCCTTATTGCCCTGAGCATGGCGAACCCATGGTTGCCCAGTCAGTGACTGAAATGGTCGATCAAGTCATGGCATTGCCTACTGATACCAAGCTTATGATACTGGCTCCTGTGATTCGTGAGCGCAAAGGCGAGCATACAGTCTTGCTTGAGCAATTGATTGGGCAAGGCTTTGTGCGCGTGCGTGTCGATGGCGATGTCTATGATACTGATGAGCTACCCACGCTCGATAAAAAGAAAAAACACACCATCGAAGTCGTCGTCGATCGTTTTAAAGTCCGTGACGACTTGGGTAACCGTGTCGCTGAAAGTTTGGAGACTGCCCTGCGCTTGGGTCAAGGTCTTGTCACGCTACACTTTATGGATGGCAATCCTTCCGAGGGCGGGGACGCCAATCAAGTCATGTCGTCGAAGCACTCGTGCCCTGTCTGTGACCGAGCAGTGCCTGAGCTTGAGCCGCGGATGTTTAGTTTTAACAACCCATACGGCGCTTGTCCAAGCTGTGACGGTTTAGGTAAACGTCAGTATTTCGCTGCTGAGAAGCTGATTACCCATCATGAAAAATCCCTCAACCAAGGCGCGATTAATGGTTGGGACAAGCGTCATGCTTATTATTTTGGTCTGCTCTCTACCGTCTGCAAGCACTTTGATATCGATATGGATACGCCGTGGCAAGCGCTATCATCAAAGCAGCAAGACCTTATCATGCACGGCTCTGGTAAAGAAAAACTGAGCTTTAACTTCACCGATGAGCGCGGCCGTAAGACCAATAAGACGGTACCATTTGAAGGCGTATTGCCCTATCTTGAGCGTCGTTATGCCAAAACGCAAAGTAACCTTGTGCGTGATGAGCTGGCAAAGTATCTGGCCGACACCACCTGTAATGTCTGTGATGGCGCGCGTCTCAATGAAATCTCGCGCAACGTGCGCGTCGATGAGCAAACCATCGCCGATATCGTCAAGCTCTCTATCGGTGATGCCGCGGACTATTATAAAACCCTCAAAATCAGCGGTCACAAAGGTGAAGTGGCAGAAAAAATATTTAAAGAAATCAATGAGCGCCTAAACTTCCTTGTTAGCGTCGGACTCGACTATCTGACCCTTGCCCGCTCTGCTGAGACGCTATCGGGCGGTGAAGCACAGCGTATCCGTCTTGCTAGCCAAATCGGTGCTGGTCTCATGGGCGTTATGTATGTGCTCGATGAGCCGTCAATCGGTCTGCATCAGCGTGACAATGATCGCTTGCTAAAGACTCTAACGCGGCTGCGTGACTTGGGTAATACGGTACTGGTCGTTGAGCATGATGAAGATGCGATTCGTCAAGCGGATCATGTCATCGATATCGGTGTCGGCGCAGGCGTGCATGGCGGTCACATCATCGCGCAAGGTACGATCGATGAGATTATGGCGACCCCAGACTCGCTGACCGGACAATATATGTCTGGTGAGAAAAAAATCGAAATCCCAAAAGTACGTCACAAAGCCAAAACCATCGAAGTGGAAGCCAAAGGTAAAGCTAAGCCTAAAAAATTACCGATGAGTATTGAGCTAAAAGGCGCGACGGGTAATAACTTAAAAGACGTCGATTTGAGCTTGCCAGTCGGTGTGATGACCTGTGTCACTGGCGTATCAGGCTCGGGTAAATCAACCTTGATTAACCGCACCTTAATGCCTATCGCTGCAACTCAGTTAAATAACGCTTCTACCCTTATTGCGGACAAGCATGACAGTATCAGCGGCCTTGAGCATTTGGACAAAATGGTCGATATCGATCAAAGCCCAATCGGCCGTACACCGCGCTCAAACCCAGCCACTTATACTGGCGTCTTCACTCCAGTGCGTGAGATGTTTGCCCAGACACCAGAAGCGCGCGCTCGTGGCTATAAGGCAGGCCGCTTTAGCTTCAATGTCAAAGGCGGACGCTGTGAAGTATGCCAAGGCGATGGTCTTATCAAAGTTGAGATGCACTTCTTGCCTGATATGTATGTGCCGTGCGATAGCTGCCACGGCAAACGCTATAACCGTGAGACGCTAGAGATTTACTATAAAGGCAAAACCATCGCCGATGTGCTAGAGATGACGGTGGAGGATGCGACTGAGTTTTTCTCAGCCATTCCTGCGATTTATCGTCGTCTGCAAGCATTGATGGATGTGGGGCTTAGCTACATTCGTCTTGGTCAATCCGCGCCTACCCTATCGGGCGGTGAAGCGCAGCGAGTCAAACTGGCGCGTGAGCTGGCCAAGCGTGACACGGGACAAACGCTATATATCTTGGATGAGCCGACCACTGGCCTGCATTTCCATGATATCGATAAGTTGCTTAATATCTTGCATGCGCTGCGTGATAAAGGCAATACCATCGTGGTCATCGAGCACAACCTCGATGTCATAAAAACCGCCGATTGGGTGATTGATCTGGGCCCTGAAGGCGGTAAAGGCGGCGGCATGATCATCGCTGAAGGTACGCCTGAGGAAGTGGCAGAAGTCAAAGGCTCGTATACTGGTGAGTTCTTGAAGCCGATGCTTAAACAGGCGATGAAAGAAGTGAGTTAATAGGTTATTTGTTTGGTTTTAATTTAAAGGCTGCTCTTTAGGGGGTGGTCTTTTTTGTTGGGTAAGCCTCAGGTTCGGTGTTAATATAATTATTATTTTAAAAACATCTGTAAGGTAATGAGTAATGGCAAATGTAGAAAATCTTGAGAAGAGGCTTTTAGAGCTAGTCAATACTGACGATTCTTTTGCTATTGCACTGACTGGAGAATGGGGGGTTGGAAAAACATATTTTTGGAAGAGTTTCTGTAAAAAATATCGGGAGAATTTCCGAGTTAAGAAAATTGCTTATGTATCCTTATTCGGCATTGATTCATTGGATGCCTTGAAATTTGAAATAGCTATCAAATCTTACTCTACATCACAGAGCAGTGATAACTTATCTGGAATAAAGAAGGTTTTTCAAAACACAATTGATGCAGTTGATCTACCTAAGATTGAAGGCAGTGGTGTTGCTCTATCTCTTAGCAAAAGTATGATTACTAGTACTATATCTAATATGGTTAATGAGACCTTAATATGTATAGATGATATTGAGCGAATATCAGACAAATTAGATATTAAAGACGTGATGGGGCTGGTTAATCATTTAAATTTAGAAAAGAAATGCAAAGTTATTGTTTTACTACACGAGAAGGAAGCTGATAAAAAATTTCAGGATTACAAAGAAAAAGTATTTGATGAAGTCTTAACTCTAAGCGAATCAATAACCATTATTAAGAATAATATAGTTAATGATAATGACCTGCTTTCTATATACGAGCGTTTCTATCAAACATTAAATATCAAGAACTTAAGATTTTATCAACGTGTACAGAACACTTTCAAGATTATAATAGATAGCTCAGGTAGTGAACTGTCTTTCGCCAGTAAGAAACAAATATTAGAGTTTCTTTTAGTAATTATGTTTGCGCATGATATGCCTAAATCACTAGGTTTAGAGATAAATTTTGACTCATTTATAACGATTTTTGATGAAAATAATCCAGTTTTTTCAGATCTGCTCATCGACTTAAAATCATCTTCCAGTGAAATATCATCTAAGGCAGACTTACACACTCTCAAACAGTTTGAAAAACTTAACGAAATTCGAGATATTATCGACCCATTCATTTCAAATTTCATTATTTCAGGTTGGGGTCACTTCGTTGTTTCATTGGTTAGAGATTTAGACCTAAAAAGTAATATGGCGAAACTTCTAAATGAGAAAGATATTCTTAATGAAAAAAACTTAGAAGATAGCAGGTTGAAGACCCAAGTATTACAAGAGTTTCATAACTTGGATATAAAACCAAGATTTCCTGAAAGATTATACTATGTAGCTTGTAGCAGTCTATCTTCAGATCAATTAAGTAACTTAAGCTTTTATTGTGATATTCTTGAAACTAGCAATAGGTCAGACTTGGCTACTCAACTTGAAAGCCATATTAAAAGATATATTGAACAATCAGTTAGGTCATCTAAAGGTCATATATCTGTAGATGACTTCTATTCGTTTGGCAGAAAGTCTAAAGATAGATTCTATAGTTTTACTATTGATACAATAGAGAGTTTTAAGGCTAATAGCTTTAACTCTCATACTATTCTCTCAATTTTTTTAAAGTTTCATAAACAGAGTCGTAGAGTACATTACCCCGATGATAAAGAAACTCTTCAGTTAATTGATAAAGATATTTTGAGAAAGGTGATTTGGGCAGATATTGAAAATGACCAAAGATATCGTAAATTATTTATCCATTCAATTTTGTTACATCCATGTCTAGGAGAGATTAACGGTAAACGTGAAGAAATTAGACTATGGATACTGGAACTACTGCAAGAGAACATTGTTGATAATCCGAACAACGAACCTTCTATAAAAATGTGGTTAGATAATACTAATAATTTAACAGAAAACCTAACTTAGCTCGTAGGCTAGTGAAAGCTAATAACCTAAACAAACTCCCTCTCAACATTCATCATTCTTGCATCCACCGTCCGCTCTATCTTCTCCTCAATTTGACTACATTGCGACTCAACTTCACGTTTGGATAATCCAACGATAACAAATGTCCATTCGCTGGCGTCATGCCGATCGCGCTCGCCGCTCTCACAGACGGCGACGCTTGGCGTATTGCCAAAGCGCGCGTGCAAGCCGCCCATTCGTTGGCGCTTTTCTTTAAGTGAGCTACATCCGGGTAGCGCAAAAGTCAGGGTTAAGATAGCAATGTGCATTTTGTTCTCCTTGCGGCAATGGTTTACGCTTTATAATAGTAGCAAATAAGCAGGGCAAGTTATGCTATCTTTACCTCTGTCCATATCAATATCTCAGCCAATATGCATACTCCTCCAATGACCTCTACCAGCTACATACAGCAGCAGCGTATTACTCGATTATGCGTGCGCTGCGGCCTACTTCTTATGCAATATGGCGCGGAGTCTGCCGTGGTGGTGGATTTATCCAAACGCTTGGGGCTGGCTTTGGGAATGAGTAGCGTCGAGTGCTCGCTGAACTTTAATGCCATTACCTTGACCACCATCTGCGATGAGCGCTGTATCACCACTACCAGAGACACCATTAACCAAAGTATCAATGTCAATTTACTGGTACAGATTCAGCAAATCGTTAATAAAACCGAAGCTGCAAGGCGTAATGACAAGCTAAAGTCTGAGCTGACGGACCGCACCATTCATGCGTTTGATAAATTAGATAAGGCAGTGTACCCAACATGGCTGGTGGGCATATTCGTTGGGGCGTCTTGTGCCGCGTTTGCTTATCTAAATGGTGGCAGTTGGTCGATTACTGGGGTAACATTCGTCGCGGGCATGGTAGCGATGTTTACGCGCATTTATTTAGCCAAGCATCATTTTAATCCTTTTATTACCGTCATTGTGACAGCTTTTATCGCCTCTTTAATTGGCGCGACAACCTATTATTTTGATATTGGTAATAATGCCGATATTGCGGTTGCCTCTAGCGTGCTGTTATTGGTGCCAAGCTTTCCTTTGATTAATTCTTTCTCAGACATTCTAAAAGGCTATGTCAATATTGGCGTTGGGCGGGCGGTCTTTACCTATATGCTGACCTTATCCGCGTGCGTAGGCATCGTTATGGCGCTGATATTACTACAAATACAGCATTGGGGGTTTTAAGATGTGGTTCATTGAAACTATCGTGCTGTCATGTATCATAACCCTTGGTTGGACGCTGATGTTTAGCGTGCCCAAACGCTATATTTTGCCGTGTTTGCTGATGACGGCGTTTGGTTTTGGGCTAAAGACAGCACTCGTCTATCAGCACGTCCATCTGGTGGTGGCCAGCTTTTTTGGGGCGATGCTTGCCAGCTTTTTGGGTGTGTACTTTTCTAAAAAATACACCCTGCCGCCCAAAGCGCTAATCTCTCCTAGTGTCATCTGTATGATGCCCGGTATCGCTGCTTATAAGGCAATGGTCAGTATGGTACAGATAGGCTATTTTGGTTTCTCAGATGAGTTATTTGGGCAAATGATGGTGTATTTATTCGAAGCCTTGTTTGTTACCTCAGGGTTGGTGCTGGGTCTGTCCATTCCGGGGCTGTTATTTTATAGACGTCGCGCCATAGTCTAGGCAGGTTTAGATAGGTTTAAATGAGATTATTATGTGTTAGGCTATTTTTGTTTAAATACTTTTACAAACTGATGCTAGCTGGCACACCCTTATGATAAAAAACTTGTAAGATTGATTATCCATACCCATTACAATAGAGTTCAAAACTGTACCGAAACTTAATAAAGAGACATAACAATGACAAAGCATTATGATTATATCGCCATTGGCGGCGGTAGCGGTGGTATTGCCTCGATCAACCGCGCAGCAAGCTACGGCAAAAAATGCGCCATTATCGAAGCGGAGCAACTCGGTGGCACGTGCGTCAACTGGGGCTGCGTGCCCAAAAAGGTGATGTGGTACGGCGCGCAAGTGGCCGAAGCGATTGAGAAGTATGCGCCAGATTATGGCTTTGATGTGGAATTAAAAAACTTTGACTTTCAAAAACTGGTACAAAGCCGCCAGCAGTATATCCAAAACATTCACCGCGCTTATGACAACAATCTGGCCAAAAACGGCGTGGAAGTGATTAAAGGCTTTGCTAAATTTGTCGATACCAATACGGTTGAGGTCAATGGCGAGCATATCACTGCCGATCATATCTTAATCGCGACGGGTGGTCACCCTATTAAGCCTAATATCAAAGGCGCAGAGCACGGTATCGATTCTGATGGCTTTTTTAAATTGACTCATTTGCCAAAAAGGGTCGCTATCGCGGGTGCAGGATATATCGCTGTTGAAATCGCAGGCGTGCTCAACAGCCTCGGCGCTGAGGTGCATTTATATGTCCGTCAGCATTCACCGCTGCGCTCGTTTGATCATACTATCGTCGAGGCACTACTGATAGAGATGGAGCAAGACGGTATTCATTTGCATACCAACACCACACTGACGGAAGTCAATAAAAAGGAAGATGGCTGTTTAGAGTTATGTACCAAAGATGGCACGCTTGATACGGTCGATTGCCTGATTTGGGCGATTGGGCGCGCGCCTTCAACCGACAACATCAACCTGCAAGTGACAGGCGTAGAAACCACCGAGTTTGGCAAAATCAAAGTCGATAAGTTCCAAAATACCAATGTCGATGGTATTTACGCGGTCGGTGATATTATCGAAAATAGCATCGACTTGACACCAGTAGCCATTGCCGCTGGCAGGCGTTTGTCTGAGCGCTTATTTAACGACAAGACCGATGAGCATCTGGTTTATGATTTGATACCGACGGTTATCTTTACTCACCCTGCGATTGGGACGATTGGCTTATCTGAGATCGATGCGGTCAACCAATTTGGCAAAGACAATATCAAGTGCTACACCTCAACCTTTACCTCGATGTATAGCGCGGTGACGCAGCATCGTCAAAAATGCGTGATGAAGCTGGTGTGCCTAGGTGATGACGAAAAAATCATTGGCCTACATGGCATCGGTTACGGTGTCGATGAGATGCTGCAAGGGTTTGCAGTGGCAGTTAAGATGGGCGCGACTAAGGCTGACTTTGATAATACCGTTGCCATCCATCCAACGGGTGCAGAAGAGTTTGTGACCATGCGCTAGACAGACAGAGTTAGAAGAAAGGCTATTTTTAACGAAATGGCCTTTTTTATTGTCTATTTTTACTTTAGTGTAAAACCACATACAGACAGCCCAAGCACGATACTGCTATGATGCCAATAACATAAATAGTTGCGAGATGGTTTTATAATGGTGACGTGGCAGGTATATCTGTATATTTTACCCATAGGTGTTGGGATTATGACATTAGCAGGCAGCTTACTATGCTTATTTGCTTTTCTAATGTCTGATGATAATGCCACACGCTTACCCGCTTTTAACTGGTTTAAGCGCTTGATCATCGTGGCATTTATCTTGCTCAGCGTTGGCTTATTTATGACCTTTGGACATTTTTGGGGTTAGGGTTTACGTACTCACCACTTTTTCTAATTCCAATAACTCTAAATCTTGACGCTTTGGCTCGCCATTATTGCCGTCATCTGGAAACGGCATTTTATTACCATTTAATTGATAACCGCGGCGCTGATAATAGGCCAAGAGCTCAGGACGATGACTTAAGATAGACATGGTCAAACGACTTGGCTGGCCGTTATCTGCTAGATGCCGCGTAGCAAACGACTCTGCCGCTTGTAGTATCACATTGCCTACACCGCTCCCTTGCAGCTCTGGATGTACCGCAAACATACCGATGTACGCTTTATCCTTATCAGCGCTCGTATTTTGATCGTCTTTATTCGAGTCGGCATCGTCTTTTATATCGACGGCGATACAGCCAAGCAGCTCACCAGTTTCATTGCCATCGCGCGTGCCTGTTGTGGTTTTTGGATACACAAACAGATAGTGTTTTGGATTCTCGATGATGCTTGCCAGCTCAGCTTGAGTGATGCGAATGCCGCCAACTAAATCCGCTTCATTGGTCCAGCCTGCGGTTTCTCTATAGCAGCGATTTAATAGCTGTTCGAGTGCGCCAATATCATCCGCTTTGGCTTGCCGTAAAAACACAGCGTCCTTACTTTTATGGTTTTTATTTATAATCTCTTTATTCATACTCTGTGATATCCTTTTACTATTACGATATAAAAAGCTGACTTGAATAATCAAGCCAGCTTTAATAGTAAACCTTATTCGCCTGTAAATGCTAGCGCGATAACGCCTGCGCTTGTGTGATAATATCGAACCCTGCATTAATTTGTGCCCGCGTTGGTGCATGTCCACGACGCAGCAGCTCACTAAAAGCGACCAACTCTTTGTCCCGCCCAAGTGAGATGGCAGCGCTTGCACGAGAGTTTTCCTCTTCATCATCAAAGTAGTATTCGATACAGTCAAACTTGCTTGGCGTGCCAAATACAATACCATTGTCAGGAGTCGCTGCATGACCACTATAGCGCAGGCTATTACCGTACTGCGCCGACCAAAAGAACGGAATACGCTCTTCTAAAGCATTGACATTATCTTCACCCAAGATAGCCGCTGCCGCAACGATACCGTGCTGCAATGCTACCCGCCAATGCTCGATACGCATGCGCCCCATCTGATTGGGAGCTTTAGCAATATCGCCGAGTGCATACACTCCATCACGCAGCTGCAAACGCTCATCTACTTGCACGCCATCAGGATCGTTGACATCATCGATGATATCGGTACGCGGCGCTACGCCTGTACCTAATATAACCATATCGGCTGCAATCGTACTGCCATCAGACAACACTACCCCACTCACTTCACCATTATCACTATTGATAGCATCGACGCCTGCACCAAAGGCAAAGGTGACGCCTTTTTCTTTATGCAAATCAATCAAAGCATTACTGATGCTCTCTGATACGATATTACTCATAACCCGAGCACTACGCCCGATAATAGTGATAGAGGCGACGTTTCCTGCTTGCACCAGTGATGACGCCACTTCCATACCGATAAAGCCCGTACCTACGATGACGACATGTTTACCGCTACTGGCCGCTTTAATGGCTTTGGCATCATCTAAATTGCGCAAGGTATAAACGCCTTTGGCATCAGCGCCTTTAAATGGTGGTATTTTTGGCTGTGCCCCTGTCGCTACGACTAAAAAGTCTGCGGTTTGTCTTTCGTTCTCACCACTTTCGTTTTCAATGACGATCGTACGCTCATTAGGCTGGATTTCACTAACTGTTTGGTTTAAACGTAGCTTAATATTATTTCTATCAGCCCAATTCGAACCACCAAAAAACAGTTTATCTTCGTCTATTTGTCCGGCCATAAATGCTTTGGATAATAATGGGCGATTATAAGGTGCATTATCGTCAGCGCTAACAATGGTAATGTTGCCGCCATAACCGGTGTGGCGTAGCTGATGAGCAGTCATAAAACCCGCACCGCCGCCGCCTACGATAATAGTATGTGTATCGGTCAGCTTATCATTCTCTACTCGTTTATCTATCTTCGCTGATGTATTGACAGTCAAGCTATCGCCTTCATCTGTCAGCTCATACTGGGTCAGCCCGCGCATAGCAACTGGCTCTAACAGCCTCCCATCACGGCTATCAAAAGTGCCATGATGCCATGGGCAGACCACTCGATTACCATAGCGCATGCCATCACCTAAATCTGCACCAACGTGAGGACATTTGCCATCGAAAGCAAAAAACTCATCCTCATCACGGGTAATTAAAATGATACTATCGTCATCTTGTTTGTAGGATTTCATACCGCCATTTGGGATATCAGATTTATTAATGGTTACTAGATTTTTGGTGGCGATTTTATTATCGTCTTGGTTACTATTGACTTGGCTCATAGGTTATCCTTAACAGTTAACATTGCGTCCTAAATAAAACGTGTGAAGATAGTCGATATACTTTAAAAACACAGGGTTCGTGCAAACTACCATGCATTACTGAGATGAATTTTATGAAGCCTCTGTCTACTAGCTGCAGCAAGTGAGAAAATTTGTACCAGTCACGCATCATAGTGTCATCTATCCATTTTATTTAGTATCAACTATACATTTAAAAAAACAGATATATTGATAGTAGCAATAACACTTAGCGCACGCTGTTTATTTGTATGTTCGCTGCGTTGCAAAACGTAATTCCCTAATCCTTACTAGCCTTTAACAAATAGCTCTACCCTTTCAAGCTAAAACTCATAATCAAAATACAAGACGACTTTATGACTTCTCAAGAAAACCGGAACGAAATAACAGATAAATCTATTTCTCAACCTAACTTAAACCGTCAGCCCTCTACTAACGAGCTGGCTGTTACAAATGATGATATTGCACACATCGATATCAAAGCCGTAACAGATACCGCACAGCTCCCGCAGCCAGTACCGCCGCCTATCAAACAAGCGACTTACAAGTCCTATAACACAGATTTTGTTGTCAACGAACTCTTGCCACTCGACTTCACTGGCGAAGGCGAGCATCTATGGCTACATATTGAAAAATCAGGGATAAATACGGCGTATTTGGCAAAATTGCTATCAGAATGGGCAGAGATTCCGTTGCGTGATGTCGGTTATTCGGGCCTCAAAGACCGTCACGCACTGACGACGCAGTGGTTTAGCCTGCGAATACCCAAAAAGCTGCTGCCTGCGACTGAGTTTGCGCCAACAGATATCGGTGACAACGAGTCGGTCACTATCATTGCCCAGCATTGGCACAATAAAAAATTAGGTCGCGGCACGCATAGGGCCAATCAGTTTATTATCACCTTACGTAATATTGAATTAGAAGGTAGCGATAAGGCATCAGTAGATCAGCATTTGCAAAATATCAGCGTAAGCGGTGTGCCCAATTACTTTGGCCCGCAGCGCTTTGGATGGCATGGTAACAATATCACAGAGGCTTTGAGACTGTTTGCCCGTCCAGCACCTGCCTTTAAACCTCAGACAAAAAAGAGTAAACGTAAACGCGTACCACGCGAGCAAAACGCGATGGAGCTATCTGCCGCGCGCAGCTTACTATTTAATGAGATATTGGCAGCCAGAGTCCGCGCAGGCAACTGGAATACCGGACTTGCCGGTGAAGTGTTTAATTTAGATGGTTCAGGTTCGATATTTGCCAGTGAAGAGATAGACGAGTCGCTGTGTGCGCGTGTTGCCAGTGGTGATATTCATCCAACTGGTGTGCTTTGGGGCGTGGGTAATGGCAAAGTCAGCGGCATAGCAGCTCAGCTTGAAAATGATGTGATACAAAATAATCCACTGCTGACGCAGCTAGCAGCAGGCTTAGAGCAGCGCGATGTCAAAGCCCAAAGACGCGCGCTGCGATTACCAATTGAGGCGCTAAGCTGGGAGTGGCAGGAGGAACAAAATAGTGATAAGCAAACGCTGGTATTAAACTTTACTTTGACGACTGGCAGCTTTGCGACCAGTGTATTGGCAAGCTTGGTACAACAGCTAAACATCTCATCGCCGAGTGTATAACGATTAGCTGCTTTTTTTGAGCCATACTGATCATAACCAATCAAGTACCTGTTTTTTGGCTACTGTTTTTTCGGCTACTATATAGTGGCTTAATATTGTCTTTTGCTACTATCATATCGTTGGCACTGACGACTTGATTACGACCGCGATCTTTGGCTTCATACAATGCTTTGTCTGCGATTCTAATCAAACGCTGACAAATATCACTAGGCAACTGGGCGCGTCGCAGCTCTGATGCTGTTATAGATGCGCGATTGCTCTTACGTGACTTAATCGCTGGCAACTTCGTTAATGATGACGTGGTCATCGTCTCTTTCAATTTTATAGCCGTATATCTTTGTTTGATACATGCTCGCTCCGTATGAGTCAGTGTATAAAGCCCTAGACTCGCCGTTACACTAAAGCTTAAGCTATGATCTATTTGAAACACATGAGCCGCAATATCGCAACGCAGCTGTTCTGCAATAGCCATCGCCAGATCATGGGTTATATCAGGTAAGACGATTAAAAACTCTTCACCACCGTAACGGCTGACAATATCTGTCTCAGTGAGCTTATCTGTTAAGGTATTTGCAACTTCTTTTAATACATGATCACCGACATCATGACCATAATTATCGTTAATGTCTTTAAACAGATCTAAATCGAGTAAGATTACGGTATAATCTTGATTTTTGGTGAGTTTGGCTAGCGTTTGGCGCATTTTAGTTAGGCCATAGCGGCGATTTTTTAGACCTGTCAGCTCATCATGATTGGCATGTTGTACGATTTGTTTTTTGCTATTATCCAAAATCAACAACAGCGTACTAAAAATATATACCATAAAAATGGCTTTGGGCAATGCCAAATACATATGCGTTGCACGCCAGAAGAATACTGAAGAGCGCCGAATCTCGTTTATACTATCCCAGCTAAGCGTACCATCTTGAAAAATAGTGGCTTCTATCGCGTTTTCGATACTCGTCATCTCGCTATAGGTCTGATAATTATAGGTACCAAGCGGTAACGAGGTAATATTTAATTGACGCATGCTGGGTAAAGTGACCCCCAAATAAGGCAAAATTGCCATCAATACAATCAAATAAACTTGAAACAAGAACGCATACCAAATGTAACGACGGCGTACTAGCATCATCGCAAGCATCGTACCGCCGACGAGCGATACTCCTGAAACCAAGCTGCTATGACCCATGACCAAAACGATGACTGCAATGTATAAACCATACACACAGATGAGTACGATTTGCCAATTATGCAGACGCTTATAATCGTCTCTGATACGAGATAAGTGACCTACCATCCACCAAAAGAATATCCCTATGAGCGTTATGATAATCCATATTGGATATAAGAGAGCCATATCCACATAACTATCTAACGCATCTTGTCGTAACCAGACAAATAGAAACCATAGCCAATGCATGATGATTTCCATCACAATGAATATGGCTAACAATGACGCTCTATCCGCAGCTTGCCACTCAAAAATCATTTGAGAAAGTTTTTTGTAGCCTGCTCGGTATATCGATGTAACCATATACGCGTTACCACGTGCATATTTATTCATTCTGTCACCAAGACCAATCCAAACAACATGGTTTGTGAATAGGTGCTAACAGACTGATAGATGAGTTTAAAGCAATAAAGGCCTTATGCCTTGATTACTACTACATTGGTACTGAACTTAGGATATGGTAGATGACGATACTTATTAGATTAGACCTTAAATGGTTGATATACAGTGTAATTTTAAATAAGCCGTCAATTGACGCAGCACTATACTCGTTTTCGTGAACGTAATTCTTACCTGTATAATTCTAGTATGTTTATTATTGATTTTGGCAACTTTCAAATCATTTGGCAATATGATTGTTATCAATGGTCTCTATATATGACATATGGTTAATAATTGCTCAATAATCAATGTCTGGTATTTTGAAAAAGTTGCCAAACGCCTTGTTGTTCAGTTGATAATTCTGGCACATCTCCAATACGGCGCCATGGCATATTGCTACCATGAAAGTCACTACCAATTGAGGTAGCAAGTCCATGTTCAGCGATACTACGATCGACCATCCGGCGGGTGCTAATCGGCTCACTGGTCGCTGGCAACTCACAAGCATCACCGCCCAGCGCTGCAAACTCGGCGATGAGCTTACGTACACGCGTCGCTGAAAGCTGATAACGCGTTGGATGCGCAAGCACAGCCTTACCGCCGCAAGCATGTATCAGCTCAATACCTTCAGCCATACTCAAAGCATCGATCGCCACATAAGCAGGTTTGTTGTCAGCCAGATATTTATCAAAGGCTTTTTGCACGGTTTTGACATCACCGCGCTCAAACAACACCTGACCAATATGCGCACGTCCTACTCCTTGTGGGTTACCACCTGCTTTATCGAGTATCGCTTGCCATAGCTCGTCATAGTCGATACCTAATAGCTCGCTTAGCTTTTTAGTAATTCGCTGACCACGAGTAGCGCGGCTATCTTGCAACTGCTGCAGCGTTGCGTGCATTTTATCTAAATCGGTAAAATCAAGCCCGACAATGTGAATGATCTTATTGGTCGATTTATTTTTGCCATAGCCGCCACTGAGCGTATGCTCACAGCTGATTTCAACACCATTGATAAGTGTCATTCCGTATGTTGTGGCTGTCGCTCTAGCTTCATCAATGCCTAGTAGCGTATCGTGGTCAGTCAATGCCAGTACATCAACACCAGCAGCATGAGCACGCTGCACGACATCTGCTGGTGCATACGTGCCGTCTGAACAGGTACTGTGGCAATGTAAGTCGATTTTCATAAGGTTGGCCTTAGATTTTATTACGAATATATAGGATTATAAAGAATAGATAGTAGCTCAATAGAAAACGTTAATGAGATTCTCTAACACTTACCCTTATTATCAGTATGTTTGTGATGTTGATTGCTTTTTTTTGCTGCAGTAGACGTGTAAACTACTCACTACGTTTTTGTTGGACATCCCATTTGTTATGAAAGCTTTACTAGACTTCATTCCTTTGATTGCTTTTTTTGTCACTGCTCGTCAAAGTGGTATTTTGGCAGCAGCAGGTGCTTTACTTATTGCAACCATCGTCGTTTATGCAATTCATTTTGTGCGCCAAAAAGGCAAATTTGATAAACAGCAATGGGTTGTATTGATACTAACTATTTTGTTTTGCGGCGGCACACTACTTTTGCGTGATGACATCTATCTGCGCTGGAAATCACCGATTATCAACGGTATCTTTGCGTTAACACTGATTGTCAGTGCCGCGATTAATAAACCCTTGATGCAGCTTGCCATGAAAGATGTCTTTTCGCTCACGATGAGCGGCTGGAAAAAGCTAACCATCGCTTGGGGGCTATTTTTTGCCTTTATGGGCTTTTTACATTATATCACGGCATTTACGATGTCTGATGAAGCATGGATCAACTTTAAAACCTATGGCTGGATTCCGATTATGTTGGTGTTTGTCATTGCTCAGTTTGCAGTCTTAAAAAAGCATTTAAATCCAGCTTTAACTGATAAGTCTGCAAAATAAAGAAGCATAGCTATATTTTATGTACTTACATATGAGTATGATAAATGACGCTTATTTTGCTATTTGCCATTTTGTAATAGATATTGAGCGGTTATTAAGTTGGCATTATTATAATTTATAACTTTTTATTCCTACTACTAATAAAGGAAGAATCATGTCCTTATTTGCTATTATCGGTCACGACGTTGCCAATAGCAGTGCACAACGTAAAATCACTCGTCCTGAACATGTCGAACGCTTGCAAGCCTTAGACCGTGCAAACCGCCTTATCATCGCAGGCCCAACACCTATCGAGCATGGCCTGGAGGCGATGTCAGGTAGCTTAATCATCGCTGACTTTGAGTCTTTGGAAGACGCGCAAGCATGGGCAAACGATGAGCCTTACTTACGAGATGGTGTATACAGTCATGTGGATATCAGACCCTTTATCCATACCTTGCCAAAAGCAGTTGATAGCATCTTAAATAAAGTAGCGAAGTCGTGAATCAGCGTAAATTGTCATTAAAAACTTGCTGCTATCAATATAGCTTAGCTAGTGTGTTTCTAGCCATCGCTATGTCAGTGCAGGCAGCGCCATCGGTTACAAATACTGATACGGTAGCGATGTCGACTGCCACCAATCAAAACACCTCTGTTCAGTCAACGCCAAATCAACCAGCGGCTAACCAAACATTGCCAGCTAGCAATACTCTAGCCGCACAGATTCAGCCATCAAGCCAAGCACTATCTGCGGCCAATCAGCAACTACTTAGCCGTAATGCGCAATTGCAGCGGCAAGTGAATGACTTACAGACGCAAGTGAATGTTTTGGTTTATGAGAGCAAAGGACAGCTGTTTTTATACGGTGCGTTTACCGTCTTGATTAGCCTGCTTGTTGGTATTTTTATCTCGTGGCTTGTGTTTGTTCGCCGTGAGCGCTGGTAGCTTTATTTATCGTCTTTTTGCTTTGTCGAATGTGATCGTCTATGTCTAACCCCGCCTCCAAAAATAATAGCGCCGCTGCGACGCTTGCGCGGCACTCTACCGATCCCAGTACCTCTGCATCCGCTATCACTCCTGCCAAAATCGACTGGCAGATGGATGATACGGGTAATAAAGTGCCGGTATCTGGTGAATTTGGTGATGTGTATTTTTCGCATGCCGACGGTCTCGCAGAGTCGCGTTATGTGTTTTTGGCACACAATCAACTGGCTGAGCGCTTGACTAATCTTGCGCCAAATCAGTGTTTTAGCATCGCAGAGTTGGGGCTTGGCACAGGGCTTAATCTTTTGGCAACGTGGCAGCTCTGGCGTGCGCTGCGTGAAATGCATCCGCACTTAGCAACAGCGAAGCTGCATTTTATTACCACAGAAAAGCACCCGATACCGCTCACGGATATCACTCAAATCTTAGCCTTATGGGCACAGCGTGCGCCTGAGCTGTCTGCGCTGATTGAGCAGTTTTTGGCCGCCTATCCACCACTCATCGCAGGCTGTCATCGTTTGCGTTTTTTTGATGACAACTTAACGGTCGATATATGGTTGGGCGATGCTGCGGATAGCTTAACCAAATTGGCATTAGACACGTCTCTACGGTCCGTGCCCTATATCGATGCATGGTATTTGGACGGCTTTGCCCCTTCTTGCAATAGTACATTGTGGGCTGAAAACATCTTTGCACAAATTCAGCGTCTCTCCCGCTCTGGCACGACCGCTGCCACTTATAGCTGCGCCGGTATCGTCAAACGCGCGCTAAAAGACTGCGGCTTTGAGATCAAAAAAGTCAAAGGCTTTGGTCGTAAGCGCGAAATGCTAACGGCTATCGTACCTATGCCTACTGACCTAGCAGACGATAATAGCAACGCTCACGACCATGCTAATAATCGAGCTGCTGATAGCACCCATACTGTAATTATTGGCGCTGGCGTCTCTGGTCTGCTAACAGCATGGTCACTTGCCAATCGCGGTATCAAGGTTACCTTGACAGACAAATCAGCACCTCTAGCAGGAGCATCGGGCAATCCTCGCGCCCTACTCGCGCCTAAAATGACCCCGATTCATCATGTCGACGAGCATTTGCATAGCATCGGTTATCTCTATAGCAGCCGTCTATATCAAACGCTTAATGACAAGGCCACGCAGCAGCAGCTAGCACCAGTACTTGAGCCAACAGGCGCACTAGATTTGCTGATAAAAGCCAATATTGGCACCGAGCAAATTGCAGACTATCCGGACGAGATGGCCACCACTTTATCGCTGCCGCAGGCTCAAAGCATCAGCGGACTAACCGCGCAAGATTTAACAGAAAACTTATATTTACCGCAGTCTGGCTTGGTCAATCCGCATGCCTTAAAAGACATCATACTGTCGCACCCGCTCATTCAATTTCAGCAAATAGACGTTTACGATATTAGCGAGACGGCGCAAACCGCTACGATTAAAGGTAATGATCAGGCAAACAACACCGTCTCTCTTGATGCCGATAACGTGGTGATTTGCGCCGCATTTGAGAGTCATAAGCTAGATCGACGCATTTTTGATTGCCGTAAGATTCGCGGTCAGCTCTCTTGGTTTACGCCGACCACCGCCGAGCTTACAAACTTACCGAAAGTACCACTCAAATACAGCGGTTACTGTGCCCCCTTTACCGCGCACGCTGGCGATAACGAGTTAAATGATGTGGTAGAAGGTGCAACGCATTTATTGTTAGGCGCAAGCTTTGTGCGTAATGACACAGGCACCGATATTCGTGATGAAGAGCATCAGATTAGCCGCGAAAAGCTCGTCACTGCTATTCCTGAGTTAGCAGCAGTGATTCCAACAGATACCAGTCTAT
Organism: uncultured Psychrobacter sp.; assembly: GCF_947495825.1. Classification (GTDB taxonomy): domain Bacteria; phylum Pseudomonadota; class Gammaproteobacteria; order Pseudomonadales; family Moraxellaceae; genus Psychrobacter. Next base: position 190,942 of record NZ_CANMAH010000005.1, on the reverse strand, counting down.
GGCATGGACGCGCAGGCATTCGCACGCAAACGCCTGACTATCACCCAATGGTTGGGCTATTGGTAGATAGTAAGCGGCTTTGGACAATGAGTGCAATGGGCGCAAAAGGCTATGCATTAGCCCCCATATGTGCTGAGGCCTTGGCAGATATGATGCTTGGCTCGTTTGCACCGTTGTCGGCAGCGATGCTCGCACGCCTATCGCCTAATCGTACACGCTTGCAAACGCCGCTTACTTAAAGCCCAAACCTAGTTTCAGCTTTGTTATGACTGAGCTTTTCACGCTCATGGCTATCTTGTATTATGAATCTATAAAGTTGATTCCAATGACAAGAGGTATGCAATGCCCTATCACCAAACCACGCTTACCCTACCCGCCTATGCGCGCGGCATTCATATCATAACGCCAATGATTGAAGATGCACTTGATAAGCTAATACCTAACTCATCTAAAGCAGGCCTAGTCCACCTATTTTTACAGCATACCTCAGCCAGTCTCGCTATCAACGAAAATGCTGATCCAGATGTCAGACTAGATACTGAAGATTGGCTCAATAAAATAGCACCAGCCGACCAGCCTGAATATCGCCATACGCTAGAAGGCTCAGACGACTTGCCCGCCCATTTTAAAAGTATAATGCTTGGGGTCAGCTTAACCGTTCCACTTATCAATGGCACATTAGGGCTTGGTATGTGGCAAGGTATATATTTATGCGAGCATCGAGACAACCTTGATAAACATGGCGGACAGCGAAAGCTAGTTATTACCGTAAGCACCTAGTAATAGGTTGCCATTGAACAGCAGATTACTGCTTACTATGTTCAAATAACCCATCTTAATGGATAATAAACTCATTATGAAAGCCCCTACTTTAGCTTCATTAAAAACCAAGTCCTACTTACGTGTTTTTCCCGTCATTTTGTTTAGTGTACTGATACTAACTGCTTGCCAAAAGTCGCCAGAACCTGAAGCAGTTCATGAATCACAAGCAAAAACACCCGTTCAAACGACACCTGTTAATGATAATAGTGGTACTGATGCATCTATAGACGCTAATCAAATAGACGGCGCTCAAATAGATAATTCTCAAAACCTGGCTAACTCCATCACAGATTCAGAGAACGATATTAGCTTAAACGAACTTGAAGACGATATCAAAACGGTAGAAATAGCACTAAATACAGCAGCCGCGACTCCCAATCCCAAGCAAGCCATTAAAGGCGCGCAGATCACCGACGTGCGTTATAAAAGCGCAGCTGGCGAGTCATTATCCGTCACTTTTGAGACCTCCGCTGCAGGCGTACTCAATGCCATTGTCACTTTGCCCAATAATTCAACGATGACCCTAAGCGCACCAGAAGGCCAAGGCAATAACCCAACGTATCGCTCAAGCGATAGTGATGTCCAATTGGTCAGTCATGCAGGTGGCGGCAGTATCGACCTGATTAAAAACGATAAAGTCAAAAGCTTTGATGCCATCAGCGCTGATGCTGAAGTCGTCACTGAATAAATTATCAACTGGTAATTTATTAACTGAGCAACTTATTAAAAAACAAACAGCTTAAGCCTCTTAAAAATAATATTTTAAGCAATAAAAAAGGCGGCAAACGATAATCACGTTTGCCGCCTCTTTCATGACTGCTTATTTTTAGCCAAAACCCGTTGTCTTGCCAAATACCTCGACCAGCCAACTAATAAGCGCCCACAGCCCCCACGCGATCATCGCGATGACGATAAGGCCGATGATGTCTGGGATATGCAGATACACCCAAGCCACAATAGGATTACGCCAAAAGCGACTTTGCTGCTGCTTGTCTTCTAATGATTGATGTAAAAACGGCCGATCCATATGCATGGTTTCGGTGATGCCATACTCATCATGTAGATGCTCATGCACGATGCCCAAGGTTTTGCGGCTGGGACGTATAAAGATATCCAGCAATGTGCCGATACCAGGGACGATGCCTACCACCATATCGATCAATGCCAGTTTCACTGCAGGCGTCATCTTATGTGCCGGTACGCCTAGCTGACGACCTAATATAAAGGCATAGCTGGTCAACGCCAGCCCCGCCAAATCCCCTGCCAGCGGAATGGTTGAAAGCGCGGCATCAGCGCCCATGCCTTGCTTGGTAAATGGCACACGCACCAATGAGTCCATGGTGTTGGCAAATTTGGCCAGTTTACGCTCGGTGGCGATGACCTGCGCGCGCGTCAGTCCATGTTCAGCAAGCTTGGCTTGATAATCGACGCTTGGACCATTGGGATTGGCCCGCTTTCTCGCTTTTGACTTTGATAGCTTCTTAAATTTATCCATTAAAAGTCGTCCATAAACACGCAATTGCGATAAGTGCAAAAACATAGCGCCCGACCCAGATATTGGCCAAAAACGCCTGAAAGCAAGACATTGCACGACGCGTGGCACAGGCGCTGTTCTGCTTAGCAAACATCATCGCGACCAACGCTAGTCCAAATACTGGCGTTATGCCAAACGACGTCGGCGCAAAGTAGTGCCACATCACCACGCCCATAATGAGCAAAAATAGCATCTGTAGTAGCGAGATGATAACGACATCATAGCGGCCAAATAATATCGCCGTTGATTTAACCCCAATCTTTAGATCGTCCTCACGGTCAGCCATGGCATACTGGGTATCGTAAGCTACCGTCCAGCACATATAAGCGATAAACAACAGCCAACACCAAATGTCAGGTGCACCTTGTATCGCGACATAAGCCATCGGTATCGCCCAGCCAAATGCTGCAGCTAAAAACACTTGCGGCAAATAAGTGTAGCGCTTCATAAAGGGATAAATAAAGGCTAATATGACTGCCCCTAACGACCAATAAAACACTGCAATAGGTAAGAAAAACAATAAACTGGCACTGAGTAATACTAGTATCAAAAAAGCTGCGATGGCTTCTTTGGCAGACAAGCGACCATCTGCTAATGGGCGGCCTTTGGTACGACTGACATGACCGTCGACCTTCCGATCGGCAAAGTCATTGATCGCACAGCCTGCTGCTCGCATAAAAATCGCGCCGAGTGCAAATAATACAAATACCTTTAGGCTAGGCAGACCTGCCGTTGCCCCTTGCTGCTGCGCATGGCCCATAGCAGCCAGCATCACGCCCCAAAGTGTGGGCCAAAGTAGCAGCTCTATACCGACTGGCTTATCAAAACGGGTCAATTGCATATAAGCGTGCAGTTTGTCTTTTAGGCTCATCTCAGCTGATTTATACATCAATCTTACTCAATTCTTATAATAATCATTTTTTTATAACTGATTCCATAGTTTTTTTGCCTCAACTAAAGATAGTTCAGGATATTTTTTGCGTAAGGCTTTCATAGCAGCCATATCGCCTTTGGCAGCATGTTGACGCAAATAAGCTAAATAAGTTTTTGTACCTGTCTGCTCACGCAGTCGTGCCTTTAATTGCAGTAGCTCTGTACGCAGCGCGATGTTATATAGCAGTAAACTTGCACCCATTACCCAAATCATAAGCGTTGACATACTAAACCCTCAATAAAACCAATCAAATAATATAAGCTATAATCGCTGTATTAAAAATAACCATCAAAGCGCACTGCTTCGTTATGCCAACTCTCATTGGGCGGTTGATTGGCAAGCGCTGGGGCAAGCTGTGGACGCTTTACCACCACGCGGCCTTGTTTGTCACTATTTTGCCTGACGATAGCTTGCGCATGTTGTAGCATTTGGCGCTCTTCGTCCAGTGTCGGCGGGCTTGCTAACTGGTGCAGCGCTTGCATATGCTTGCCAACTTTAGCACCTTTGCCAGTCTTGCTGTCTTGGTAGCTGTCTTCTGGAAACATCGGATCTAGATAGACCACATCGACGGCTTTAGTCTCATTTGTTATATCAGCTTGTAAGGTTGCAAAGTAGCTGAGCGCATCGGTGTTGATAATTTGCAGACGGCTCATCAGCTTTTGCCAATTGGGCTGTGCACTCATCCGCTGCTGCTCTACTAACAATAGCAATGCCATCAACGGCTGCTGCTCGAGCATGGTGAGTTGTGCACCCGTACTGGCTAATATCAAGCTGTCATGGCCAAAGCCTGCCGTGGCATCAATCACACGGCTGTCCGCTGTGACCTTCGCTGCTTGCAGCAATAGCTCAGACTTACGCCCAGCGCTTACCACGCGGCGCTGCAATTTGTCCCATTCTGGCGCCACGCTTAGGCCATCGCTCAGCCATGATAACTTGTCTTTTTGATCCAATACTAAAATGGGCAAAGTGAAGGTTTGGCTTAACTGCTGGCGACGTTTTTGAGTGAGCTTAACGCTCAATTGCTCAGTATTCAAGACAATGGGCAGCTGGTGCTGTACTATCAATGCTTGCAAGCGCTCAATCTGTGCTTGCTGGCTATCGCTGATATAAAACAGTTGACAGTAACTTTGCACATTAGGATTGTTAGCGGCTGGTCGCGACGCGCTCATGACTATTTCTCTCTATTTATTGCCTGTATAACCACAAATCATAGCGCACATTTAACCTGCCATTTGATAGCCAAATAGCCAAGACGCCAACAGTACGATGACTCCTGTGATAATACGTAGCCATGCAAAAATCGTAAAATCACGGCGACTGACCCATGCCACCAGCCAGCGTATACAAAGCAGCGCGACGATAAATGACACTACTGTGCCTACGCCCAATACCAGCCAGTCTTCACGACTGCTCAATACATCACCGTGTTTGAGCAAGTCTAATAATGCAGCACCCACGATGACAGGAATCCCCAAAAAGAATGAAAACTCAGCCGAAGCCTTGCGCGAGACCCCAAGCCAAAGCGCACCGATGATGGTTGCCCCTGAGCGAGAGGTTCCCGGAATGAGAGCCAAACACTGAAACAAACCTATCATTAGCGCTGTCTTTAGACTGACGTCTTCAGCCTCACGCGCAACGATCGTTTTCGGGCGTTTCTCGACATAAAAAATCAGCAGACCACCGATAATAAGCATGATGGCGACTGTGATCGGATTAAACAAATAGGTTTTAATCTCATCAGCAAAAGTAAAGCCTACGAGCATCACTGGAATGGTAGCGACAATCAGACTCAGCCCCAGCTGTCTTGGGTTACTCATGCCTTCTGCTTTGCCAGTCAGTAGACCCATAAAAGCTTGCCAGAGCCTACCCCAATAATCATAAATGACCGCTAAAATAGCTCCCAGTTGCACCACCACCACAAACAAATCGACTTTGTCTTTGGTCCAAAAACTCATCAAATCGGCAGATAAGATTAAATAACCCGTGCTAGAAATGGGTAAAAACTCAGTGATACCTTCAACGATACCCATGATGACAGCTTGAATTAATAAAATGATATCCACGATGGTGTTCCTAGATCCAGATTTACAGGTAACTGAGTATAAATGTTTGAGAGGTTGTTATCGTTTGTAGCGACTAGCAGCGTTTAGGCCTTACCTTGCTCTTTTAGGGTTTTCCATGCTTGATTGCGCAGATATTTAGGCAGCGCATGTGCCGCATCGGTACCACCAGCACTTATAAATTGAGCGATACCCAGCTGACCAATCACTGTTGCGTCTGGCCAGACATCGTCATGGCATATTTGTCCATCATACAGTTTTAATAGCGGCGCACCGTTACCGACGATAGCAAGATTAAGCGCAGTTTGGCTGTCATAATCTAACAGTTGCTCGGTGCTATCGCTATCATTAGCCAATACGGGCTGCATGACGTTACGACCCGACTGGTCGTCAACCACTAATTCATACTGGCCAAAATACACTTGCTGCATACGCGCATCAAGAGCACTATAAACTTCTGTCACACCATACTGTTGGTACGCACACTGAGCAATGGCCTGCAAACTAGACACGCCGACACAAGGCAAGTCGTGCGCCACTGATAGCGCTTGTACCACTGCGGTATTAATCCGAATACCACTAAATGCGCCAGGGCCACGGTTAAAGATAAGTGCTTGTATGTCAGCAAGGTTGAGATTTACCTCAGACAACGCTGCATCAATCATAGGCAAGATTTGCTGAGTCTGCTGACGCTTACCCGTCTCGGTATGGTTCGACAGCACTTGCCCTCTCGCATCTAAAACGGCGATCGAACACTGATCAAACACGGTATCCATTGCTAAAAACATCGTAACCTCGGCTTATACTTTTGGCACTATAGTCAGTCCGCTGTAAACATTATAGCGTCTCGTCTGTAGTACTACCTACACACTCGGTTGCTTTATAACACTTTAAACTTATACTACTTTTAAACTGAAACGACTATATAAAAAAACCCCAATAAAATTGCGCCTATAATAGCATTTAGGATAAGTGATTTTATGACTTTCTACGTTTTTCATACTTTAATTATTAGAAAATATTTGCTCATAATTTTCACAAAAAAACCCAAAACTGCTTTAGCTTTGGGTTTTCATTAAAAAGAAAACTTACAATAACAGAAACTTGTTACTGGACTATTAAAACCGCGTCTTAAACTTTTTAGGGGCTTGATCCTGCAACTCTTGCATCTGTTTTTGCATCTCTTCGGTGCTAGGCATGTTGTTGGGATCAAGTCCCATTTGCTTCGCCATCTGTTGCGGGCTCACATCTTTAGGGCCGCCCTGCTGACCACCACCAAATAGAGGACCACCGCCTCCAGCTCCGGCGCCACCGCCCATCAAGCCTTGCATCGACTTCATCATTTTACTGATACCTTCAGGCTTTGAGATCATTTTCATCATTTTTGCCATTTGCTTATGCTGCTTTAGCAAACGGTTGACGTCTTGAATCTCACGGCCAGAACCCGCAGCAATACGGCGCTTACGGCTTGGATTGATCTTATCTGGATTTTTACGCTCAAATGGGGTCATAGAATTAATCAACGCTTCCATTTCACGCACTTTTTCTTCAGGCTTAGCGTCCTCGACTGCTTTTTGCATGTCAGAGCCGCCCATACCAGGCATTTTATCGAGGAAGCCTGACATACCGCCCATGTTTTTCATTTGCTGAAACTGAGTTAATAGATCCTCAAGGTCGAAATCACCGCCCTTTTGCATCTTTTTCGCCATTTTTTCGGCTTTATCACGGTCGATCTTTTGCTCGACCTCTTCAACCAGACTTAGTACATCACCCATACCGAGGATACGCTGGGCGATACGCTCAGGATGGAACAACTCTAAAGCGTCTAGCTTTTCACCGCGACCCAAAAACTTAATCGGCTTACCTGTGATCGCCCGTACAGACAATGCAGCACCGCCGCGTGCATCACCGTCGGTCTTGGTGAGGACAACACCAGTTAATGGCAACGCATCGTTAAAGGCTTTGGCAGTATTGGCTGCATCTTGACCCGTCATCGCATCGACGACAAACAGCGTCTCAGATGGATTAACCGCTGCCGTTAGTGCCTTGATCTCATCCATCATGGTGTCATCAATGTGTAAGCGACCCGCAGTATCGATAATCAAAATGTCTTGATATTGGATTTTGGCTTCTTCGATGGCACGGCGGGCAATATCGATAGGATTTTCATCGACACTTGAATTGACAAATTTAGCATTCACTTGACCAGCCACTTGCTCAAGCTGTTTGATTGCTGCTGGACGATAGACGTCAGCTGAGACCAGCATGACTTTTTTCTTTTGGCGCTCTTGTAGATATTTGGCCAACTTACCAGCGGTGGTGGTTTTACCCGCACCTTGTAGACCTGCTAATAGGTACACAACCGGCGGTTTGCCTGTCATCTCAAGCTGTTGGTTGGCACTGCCCATCATCTCGGTCAGCTCATCATGGACGATTTTGACAAAGGCTTGTCCTGGCGCCAGCTCTTTTAGCACCTCAGCACCCAGCGCCTGCTCTTTGACACGTTTGACAAAGTCGCGCGTGACAGGTAGCGCCACATCAGCTTCTAAGAGCGCCATACGCACTTCGCGCAGCGTGTCTTTGATATTGTCTTCAGTCAGTTGTCCAGACCCTACGATATTACGTAGGCTTGACGACAGACGTTCTGTTAAGGTATCAAACATAAATAACTCTCAATTAAACAGTTAAAATATTTTTATCAAAAGGCTTCTTATTAAAATATATGCAGTCAAAAAGCACTTTATTAAAGATGGACTAAATAAAATAGTTTGGAATATTACTCGCTTGTTTTATATGCAAGTTATCCAAAAACAACTACTTATCAATACTATCGCGTAATTGATGCCTTAGCATCTGTAGATTTGGCAACTACTGTCTTAGTAGCTATAAAGAATAATAGAGATGATTCTCAATTAGCCTTCATTTTATGATAAATTGGACGATTATTCTAATAATACCACTTTAGCGTTAAATTGAGCGGCGATTTTGTGCTCATTATGGGATGAGGCTTTTTACCAGTGCACCTTGCGTTTATCATTGCCAGTATGGCTTATATATTGGTCAGTATCCATATCAGTTGGGCGCTGACAAAGAGTCACCCTATTCATAAAGGTTTAAGCCTTGGTTTATTAATCGTTGGTATGCTTGCCCATGCCGCGCTATTGTATCCATATGTCGTTACGTTATATGGATTAAATTTTAACCTATTTAATATAATCAGTCTCATCAGTCTGTTTTTCTTATTCTTTTACGTACTGTTTTGCTTATATCGTCCTATTCTTAGTCTTGGAATTCTAGCCGCACCGACAGCGCTTATTGGCATGACGATAGGTTATGTTGGCCGCGCCCCGTATCAGCCCTTGACTGATGTGAGTATTGGACTTGAAGCCCATATTTTATTATCACTTGCCGCCTATTGTGTACTGCTGATGGCTGCTCTACAAGCGCTATTTTTGCGTTTGCAGATTCGTGAGCTGAAACATCACACCATTCATCGTTTTTGGGTGAACAAACTACCTCCCTTACAAAGTATGGAAAGCCTATTATTTGATATGATACTGGTAGGTTTTATTATACTAAGCATCGCCTTAGGCATTGGCTTTATTTACGTACAAGATTTAATGGCGCAGCACATTGCACATAAAACAGTCTTTAGCTTGCTGTCGTGGTTACTATTTGGCGTACTATTGATAGGTCATTGGCGTGCAGGTTGGCGTGGCAAACGAGCAGCCAACATTACCTTTTATGCCTTTATCTTGTTAGCAGTAGGCTTTGTTGGTAGCAAGTTTGTCCTAGAATTGGTGTTATAGAATATGGGCTTTTTTAATTAAAGACCACTGTTTTATTACCCGTCACTATAACTCGGTTTTGTACATGCCAGTTCACTGCCCGAGCCAATACATTGCGCTCGATATCGCGGCCAATAGCACGTAGCTCTATTACACTTTGACGATGAGTCACGCGGTGCACATCTTGCTCGATAATCGGCCCTTGATCAAGATCAGCAGTGACATAATGCGCCGTCGCACCAATAAGCTTGACGCCTTTATCATAGGCCTGACGATAAGGGTCTGCGCCGACAAAGGCAGGCAAAAATGAGTGATGAATATTAATAATTTGCATCGGCCAGCGATCAATAAAGTCAGACGATAATATCTGCATATAACGCGCCAATACTAATAAATCATTGCCTGCCATGAGCGTATGAATCTGTTCTTCCGCTTCTACCTTATTATCTTTAGTCACTGGCACATGATGAAAAGGTATACCGAAGTTTTCGACCGCTTGACGTAAGTCTGGATGGTTGCTGACAACGCAACTAATATCGCAATCGAGCAAGCCGCGCTGATGCCGCCATAGCAAATCTAATAATGCATGATCAAACTTTGACACCAAGATGCCAACTTTGGTTTTGACCGAGTTGTTATGCAGCCGCCACTCCATATTGTGGCGCTTGGCAACCGTATGAGCAAAGCTGGCCTCAAAGTTATCAATGATCTCACTTAAGCCTGCTAACGCAAACTCCAAACGCATAAAGTACTGCCCGCCCTCATGCGCGGTCGAATACTGATCTAAGGTAATGATGTTCGCGCCATAGCGATGGATAAACTCGGATACTGCCTGCACAATGCCTGCTTGGTCGCGGCACTTAATCAATAGCGTGGCTGTATCAATCATATGAAGAGGAAGTGAAGCACTAGATATGGCTTGCGATAAAGCATGTGTTGAAGTCGTCGTTATAGTATCTGACATAGTGCGCTTAACCTAAAATAAAATGTTTGCTGCCTGAGTTTTAAGAACTACTAATATCATAGCAAATCCACTATTCTAATTGTTTTTGCTATATTTTGCTGAATGTATTTCGTTACTGAGATTATGAATGTTAAAACCCCCAACACGAGGTTGGGGGTTCGTACTAAATATCAATGATATAAGTAAATATTATAAATCATTGCTCAATTTTGATAACTTTAGAAAAACCAAAACCGTTGTTATTTACAGTTACAGTTGAACCAAGTTCAAACGCTTTGTTGAAGTCTATTATATATGTATTAAACCCTGCATTTGGCTGATTACCTGATTGCTCACCATTAATTGTTACGTTGTAATTTGGCGAATATGGAGATAAAGTTACTCTTGTACGCGGTATATTCTCATTTATCGTCACACTCAAGCTATTGGTACATGTAGCACCACCCGTACCAAACGGACTTGCATTGTTAATCCAAGGAGTTATTAAGGTAGAACCATTTATTATTAGGTCATCTACTGAAGTTGGTAGTTGGTAGTTAATACTTTGTGTGTTTTCACTACCATTTACAAAGGTTGATGCATCAAAGCGTACTTTTACCCAGTTCGAATAGCGTAGTGGGTAGCGAATATCAAAGTCAGCGCGACCTTCATCATCTGTGATAAATGAGTAACCATCTTCTGAAACTGTGCCACCAAGAATAGTGACTGGATTAATAGCTTCAAGCTTACCACTAAAATTTTTATCTTCATTTAATATAGGGTCAGAATCTTGATCTAGCGTGTAATTGTAGTTAGCATCTTCCGTAGGATACCAATCAGACTTTAACGGTACTGATGTTTTCTCAGAGTACGTTTGAGGCTCTGGTGTTGTAACCTGAATCACCTTACCATTTTCGTCTAATTCCTCGATATCAGCAGCTTGATAAGTAGTTGTACTATCTAACAGGCAATATACACCTTGTGCATATTCAGTAGCGTAAGACTTAATTGACACTTCCTGATTAGGCACAGCACGTCCCGAACCGTCCATCACTGAAATTGAAACGCGTTTCGTATAATAAATCGTATCAGAAGAAACTACGTTACTAAAGGCTAACGTGGTATAGACCGCTTCTTCTGAGACGGTAATATTGGTGGTCTTACTACCGATATTGGCATCGTCTTGTAATAAACGCGCGTTGATAATCACACCGCCGATAGGTGAGCTGGCATTGGCTTTATAGACAACTCGTGCTTCACCTTTGCTATTTGTAACTGCTGTCGCAGCTGATAAACGGCCAGCTGATGAATCTGCCGCACGGCTAAAGACGACCGTTTGCCCTTCTACTGGCACATCGTTTTTGTCCTTCACCGTAGCAACAATTTCAGTACTACCACCTGGCGTAATAACAGATTTTACTGCTTGGAACAGCATTTTCGCAGGTGTCGTAGCACGGAAGCGTGTATCGACGGTGGTCTGATAGCGCGGCTCACCATTTTGTAGAGTTTCGCCTAATACTTTAGCTTGTAGTACCGCTGTGCCAGCAAGCTCAGACTTTAGCCAAAACTTAACAGTAATGACGTTGTTGTTAATGTCACTAGCTTTGATAGGCTTAGAGACGATGACATCATTTTCGAATTTACTGATATAACTGGTAATGAGACTACCAAGAGAGGTCTGTAATTCTACTTGCTTCCCTTCTAAACCGTTCGCTTGATCAGCATTATCAGCACGGATTTGAATTTGAATCTCTTGTGGTTCTTCAACATTGTAAATATTTGCAATATTAATAAAGCTGATTCCTGCTTGGGAAATCTTAACCAACTCAATACTATTTAGACTACGTTGAGTATTAATACTATTTTCGCCCAAAGCGCGAGCAAATACACGTAAGTTACCATTACTATCAAAGCTCAAATCAGCTTCGTTAATATTAAATACTGCTTGGCCATCAGCATTGCTAATAGCAGTCGCACTAGAGTGGATAATATCGCCGTTCGCGTCGACTAATTCCATATCAGCATTGGCAATAGCCCGTCCTGCCCCATCCACTAATGTGGTCGTGATAGTCGTAGAAGCGCCATCTTTCAGATTGGCTTCTGCAGCGGCAAGCGTAATCTCTGTGCCAATTGCTGATAAGCTCAATGACTTTTCCTCACGCACTTGCATACTGACATTGCCATCCTCGTCATACTGCGGTGTGACGATTTTGGCTTTAATCACGACGCTATGATTAAGGCGCGCATTGATATTATTAGCCGCTAGTAGTACCCCGACATTTATCAAGCCACTAGCATCAGTAGTAACCATACTTGGAGTAGATAGAGCGGCGCCGCTAGCTTCTAGATTTTCAATACTTAACTGTACAGGCACCCCCACTAAGATACCACCACTGCTATCGGTTACGCGGAAAGTGGCGCTCGTTTGATCGCCACCAGTGTTTAAAGTAGGTTTGTCAGAAGAAGCTAAAATTTGATAGCTATCAATGCTGGTAGAATCTACAGCTACGATATAGTTTTGCTCTAACTCAACATTTTCAGCAGTTGTCGTCGTAGCAGTTAAACGAATACCAGCTTCTTCTAAAACAGCTTGATTGACGTTAGCACCGTCTGTGAGTGTAAGATCAAAACTAGCGACGCCATCATTGTTAGTCGTGGCTTTGCCGTTAGCAATGCTCACGCCGGTCTTTATGGGATCATCGACGTTTAAGCGCACTTCACGGCCTACGATACCACCCTTCTTATCTGTCACACGTACAAAGACTTTGAACGTATCCCCTTGAGTGTTAACTACCTTATTTGCACCAATACTCAAGCTCTCTGCAGTGCCCGTTGGCGTAACCGTGTTAACAGTAACGCTCTGCGTAGTGATATTACCACTAGCATCAGCCGCTGATAACGCCACGACAAAACTGTTACTAATGGCCGTTTTTTGCTCAGTGGTTAAGTCGTTAGGTACAGCTATAGTAAATGTCGCTTTGCCTGAGTTGTCAGTGGTTTGATTGCCGCCAGAAACCAAGGTTACTCCTTGACGAGCGATAGAGGCTGGCAGAGCAAGGAATACTTTTTGTCCCTCTACAACATTGCCTTTACTATCCTTGGCAATAACCTCAATCTGGCTCTCACCACCATTTAAATTAAGTGATCTTGAAGCACTGCCTATTAAAGAGATAGCAGCAGTCATGGATTGTACTTTAATTTTGACCTGCTGTTGCTTACCCGTTAGGGTCTCCATCAAGGTCGCAGTAAGCACCTGCTTGTTAAGGGACTCTTTTTGCTCATCAGTTAAGTTGTTTGGAACTATAACATTAAAGCTTACCAAACCATTATCATCTGTAGTAGCTGTGATATTTGCGGAGCCAATTTGACCGTTGACAGTTAGTAAACTTGCCAATGATTTGTTATCAAAGGTAAGTCTGATCGGTTGATTGGCTACTTGATCGCCAGATGATTGGTTATTAAGCTGTGCCTGTACCTTAGTTGTACTACCGGCATTATTAAGGATATAGCCAGCTTGATTGTCGATATTATTCGTTGCATTCAATATGTTTAGAGAAACAGTAGGTGTAACAATATTAACTTTTTGTATTTCAGACTTATAAGTAATATTATTTTCAACGTAGGATAGTTGATAATTGATTCCTACGCTTTTGAGATCAGCGCGCTGCTCGGCAGTTAGATTGTCTGGTATCTGAACAACGAAGGTTGCATCACCATTGAAATCTGTGATTGCCGCCTCTTGAGCGATAGTAACGCCGTAGTTTTGTGCTTTAGCGCCTAGTTGAATAGCAACCTTTTGATTATCAACGGCCTGCGTTTTATCGCCTTTGTTTGTCAGCTTGATATTAATATTACCGCTACCACCGAGCTCACTGATTGTTGGAGTTGTGATAGAGGCAAACTCAATACTAGTGGTTGGTTGTGCAACCTTGATAGACTGAGTAATTTTGGATTGAGTACCATCTTTATCAGTCAATACAGCGGTATAACTGATGCCGGACTTTATCAATTGATCACGCTGAGCTGCTGTCAAGCTTTGATCAATGTTAACCGTGAATGTCGCTACGCCAGCGTCGTTAGTGTCTTGCTGATTACCAACGATAGTCACGCCTGCGCCCTTATTAATAATGAGCTTTACTGAGCGATCATTTGCAGCGCTACCGTCTTTACGCTTACCAGTAACCTGTAGCTTAAACTGCTCATCTAAGACGCTAACGATCTCTGGTACGCTTTTGGCTGTCAAGGTAATATCGCTTTGTCCAATGTCCGAGCCAATAGTGATGCTTTCACTACTTGCCGTACTACTAACGCCAGAATCTTCCACAGCGTTGATACTTAAAACAAAGCTGGCTGCTTTTTCTAAAGTCGCTTTTTTTGCTTCACTCAGTCCTGCAGGTACACGTACTATATAGCTTACAATACCCTTATCATTGGTGGCCTGTTCAGCACTACCGTCAATGGTCACTAAGCCCTTACTAGTCAAAGCCGTTGGTAGAGTCGCTGAAACCAATTGATTGGCTACTGCTCCCCCATTTTTGCTATTGACTCTAAAACTAATCACTGCACTACCACCAGAGCTTGAGATTTGTTTTTTGTCACTTCCCTCAAAACTCACGACGTTCTTTGCAACTGGTATTTCAACTGAACTTTCAAATGTTTGTGGAGTGATTGAACGATTGGGTTCTGACAGTGTCACTGTATAGCTGATGCCATCTTCAGCAAGCGTTTTTCGTATAGACTCTTTAAGATTAGGTGCTATCGTCAACGCAACAGTTGCTTGACCTTTATCATCTAAAATCAGCTGATTGGTTGCTAGACTCACACCATTAGGCGCATCATTGAGTTTGACAGCGACTTTAGCTCCGTTAATGTCGGTTGATACGCTACTGTTTTTTGGCTTAGCGATAAAAGTTAGTTGTTGGGTATCACCATAAGCGCTAAGCGGCTCCGTGCTATTAGTCATACTTAATTCATAGTCAGATACAGGCAACGCTATAGGTAGATGGCCGGTATCTTGTTTAGTAGCACCGTTTTGCTCTTGGATACTGATAGCATATGCAATGCCTTCGCCTTCGAGCAACGCATCGAGCTCTTCTTGCAATGCTTCAAGCTTATCCTCATCTTCATCTGTCCAAATATTTTCTTCTATTTTAATATCAAAGGTTGCCATGCCGTTAGCATCAGTAACTTTACCATTACCACCTACGATAGATATACCCTTAATACTATCAATACCTAGTCCAACTCTTACATCTTGAACACGAGCACCATTGTTGTTTTTAGCGATGACAGTCAGTTGAGCACTATCTCCATAAGGGTTCAAATTATTATTAGAAACTGAACTTGTGCTTAAGGAAGAGGTAATTTCAAGCTTACTCTCAGTGACTTGTGTGCCGTCGCCACTGCCTTCTTTGCTTACTGAAACCTTTAACTCTTGCGGTGTAACAGCTGTACCATCTGCTTTATTAGCAGTGGCTAATAGAGTAAAACCTTTATTTATCAGCTCATCTTTATCAGCAACTGCTTGTGGATTTAGCTTGAGGGTATATACAGCATTACCGTCATTATCAGTAGTTTGGGTACTCTGACCTTCGATAGTAATGCCGTTGGTTTCAGAGTCGTTCACTTTTAAAGTAACTGCTTTGCCAACCATTGCCCCACCAGAGCTTTTTTCAACGGCTTTAACAGTAACAGTAAAGAGGGTTTCTTCATCTGATAGCTCAATAATGGATGGTAAGGTAGTAAGCTTTTGTAAAAAGAAATCAGGTTCACTATCTGGAACTTGTTCGCCACCACCATTATTACCATTGCCTCCGTTACTACCACCTGAGCCTGGCTGCTCAATACCTAAATCAGGTGCAGGCGCAACAGAGTCTACTGTGTCACTATCGCCGCCCCCGCCACATCCTGCCAATGCCAATGCACAAGTCAAAGAAGTAAGTTGAAACAGCTTAGAAGTAAAGGGTAGCGAGCTATGTGACATGTTTTGGACTCCGAATCCGAATCAGCGAAGATATATCCGAAAATACGAGCAAGAATCATACCTAATCTATAAATGTGTAAGAAAAAATAGATAAGTTTACATTCTGTTTACTGTATATATAAGTTGTATTAAAATTATAACAGTAACCTTACTGACTTTTGTCGTAACTTACAACTAAAAATTATACCTATAAGTTAAGTAATCAATCACATAGCAGTGTCAATTCAAGGTATAATGCCACTTCTGTAAGACGATGTTTATCGTAAAATAATTTGAGTATTTACTGATTTTATGGTATAAATGTCGGCTTTAAAATTTTCTGAATTGGTCTGCCTGTTATTTGCCTTTATGTAACAGCGAAAACCAGCTCAACCTTCATATAGTTTTGTTTGGTGCAAAGCTGCTGCTTGCTGTGTCCATGCCGCAAATACGCGCAACTTGCCCAGACTGGTATGAGAATATCTCATACCTCATAGATTAGGAGTTCGCCATGTCTAGAGTTTGCCAAGTGACTGGAAAGCGCCCTATGGTGGGTAATAATGTTTCGCATGCAAACAACAAAACCCGTCGTCGCTTTCTACCCAACCTTCAAAATCATCGTTTTTGGGTAGAGTCTGAAAACCGTTTTGTACGTCTACGTGTGTCTACCAAAGGTATGCGCATCATTGACAAAGTTGGTATTGATAAAGTGTTAGCGGATCTACGCGCACAAGGTCAAAAAGTTTAAGCCACGCGCTTGTAGACCACCATTTAAAGGAAAGCTATCATGAGAGATAAAATCAAGTTGGTATCGACTGCTGGTACTGGTTATTACTACACTACCACCAAAAACAAGCGTACAATGCCTGGTAAAATGGAGATCAAAAAGTTTGATCCTAAAGTACGCCAGCACGTAATCTTTAAAGAAGCAAAAATCAAGTAATAATGATTGCCTTATTATTTGAAAACAAAAAAGGGTTTATCAATTGATAAACCCTTTTTTGTGGTCAGTAATTTAAACTTTTATAAATAACTACTTTAGTTTCTCATAACGCATTAACTATAATGCGTTGGCTCTTTGTCATATACGTGCGCATGCCATTGACTCATCTGCTTTTGCATAATCACCTGAATAGCAGCGTGAATCATATGTTGACCGATCGCTTGAGTATCACTACCAAGCAGCTCTTTGAGCTTATCCGAAAAATCGATAGTCATTAATGGAGTATCGTCTTGCTCAGCATCACGTAACAACAACCTGCCGTCATCGCTTTGAATCAATTCAAGAGTCGTTTCTTTACCAAATCCTGCAAACTTATCTTGATTGTCGTTATCTACTTCTATCTCGTTATCAATATCGTATGGCATCTAATATGTCCTCAATTATACTGTCTCATCGTTGCATAGAGTTTTTCGTCTCAGGACAATATGAGTAAATGTGTCATACTCATACAATGGACGCTTTGCCACTATAATTCAAGGGCAATCACGCAACTCTTATCAATGAACAAGTAGTCAACAAGATCATAATAGTCCATTTTCTAACGCCAGTAGCGCAATTTTGCTAAGGTAAAGAGTAAAGCGACAAACATACCAAGGTAATACATAAGCTTTAGCTCTAACGCTGGATCACGGTATTTAAATGGTAACGCAATAGTGGCCGTAGCAGTAGGTATAATAATGAGCATGAGTAGCCAACTCTCAAAGACATGTAACCAGCCTTGAAACCCTGTACCATGACTCAGTGAAGCCAACCCCAACAATAGACAAGCGACGATAAGACTGGTGAACAAAACGTTGGGTAAATCTTTTGGATAAATAATATTCGCAATACGAGTGGGCATAATTTGCATATAAAATTCCAGTCAAGACTAAAATCATGACTTAACAATGATAAAAAATTTATAGATAACGTGAAAACTAGCTATAAGTGCCCATCAACCATAACATTGCAATACAGGAAGTCAGATAGCCTAGACTTATCGCATTCCAGCCTGCAATGTCAGTACCATTAATCTTGTTAAATACACGCGCACCCAGCCAAAAAAGTAACGGAATACCAAGTACAAAAGCAGGGACTACCACTGCAGCATGACGTAATACATTATCAACGTCATCCCCCACCATTAAGCGAAAACCATATCCAGCAAGGCTTAGTATTAACGAAAATAATGCTAAACCGATGGTGATTCCTTTGGGTACTAAACTGCGTTTTTGCTGTTTATTAGACGAATTCTTATCGTTTTGTACTGGTGAGGTTGGCTTATTCATAATGCATCCTTATGTGAAGTAAGAATATTTTTGCCAGTATCTCTATGTTGACTAATTCGCGCTATTTACTAAGTTTAGCTCTTGGCGCATGGCCGTAATAGCAGCTTCATAATCATCTTGATTAAAGATAGCAGAGCCCGCTACAAACATATCGGCACCCGCCTCAGCGATAGCGCGAATATTACTGGCTTTGATACCGCCATCTACTTCTAACCGAATATCGCGACCACTTGCATCGATACGTTGACGAACCTCGCGAACCTTATCTAACGTGCTTTCAATAAACGACTGCCCCCCAAATCCAGGATTTACGCTCATTAATAATATCTGATCGACCTTGTCCATGACATAATCTAAATAATGTAATGGCGTGGCTGGGTTGAGTACCAAACCGCATTTTGCGCCGCCATCTTTAATCAGTTGCAACGAGCGGTCTACGTGAGCACTAGCTTCTGGATGAAAAGTGATCACACTTGCACCTGCTTCCAAGAATTGCTCAATCATACCATCAACTGGACTGACCATTAGATGGACATCGATAGGTGCATCAATACCATAATCACGCAGCGCCTTACAAATCATGCTACCAAAAGTTAGATTGGGCACATAATGGTTGTCCATTACATCAAAATGTATGACGTCAGCGCCCGCTTTTAAAACCGTCTCAACCTCCTCGCCCAAGCGTGCAAAGTCAGCAGATAAGATAGAAGGGGCGATTAGATATTGGTTAGAAGGACTAATCATAATTGAGCTACCTAAGTAAATTTTTGATAAATTAATAAAAACGAGTACGCTTATCTCAACACTATCGATGCCAGATAAGCTTATAAACTTTCTACTTGAAAACTACTATCGCGGCTTATATTGAGTTTTGCAATAAGCACGGCCAACTTCAAAAGATCGCTTTATTTGATGCTTAGTGGCGCGGCCAGTCACACGTTGTCGCCATAAACGAAAAGAGGCAGGCTTTAATTGTTGACGCATCAATTTGATGACATACGCCTCATTAAGCCCATAACCATGCTCTATCGCGCCGAAGGGTGTTCTATCTTCCCACGCCATCTCTATCACACGTGATATCTGCACGGTGGTCAATACTTTATTACTTGCTATCTTTGATGATTGCGACTGTAACTGATCTGAGCTCACAACGTCTTTATTGACTTTATCTCGAGGTTGAACATGGCTCTGTTTTTTTAATCGTAACGCTTCATTAATATCAGCTTGCATAGTCGCAAGTGATGATTGCTCATTTTTTGGTTGTTTATTTGAATTTTCATCTACGCATAATGCTTGATGATACACCATGTATTTTTACCTTATATGCCTTGTGCATTTAGTTAACCAAGCGCCATTTTATAGTAATAATGTCGCTTGATTAAACTATTGACCAGTCAGTCTCTCTACAATACAGTCATATAAATGACTTTATAAATGATTATTAATCATAAACTTATAAATAAGCGATAAGAGTATAAACTAGCATAGTTGTGCCATACGCCAGTGATGATCAATATGGTCATTGATTACAGTTTGGATAAAATAATAGCTATGATCATGTCCTGCTTGATAACGTAACGTCAAGGGTTGTGATGCTTCTTCACAAGCTTGTTGGAGTTTGGATGTTTGCAACTGCCCTTCCGCTAAGAAGTTATCAGCGCCCCCTTGATCAACTAAAATGCTTGAATATTGACGTCCAACACTTTTAATCGTTTGAGCGGCGTCTGCTTGCGTCCACTGCGTCTTGTCATCACCGAAATACTCTGTATAAGCGGCCTCTCCCCATGCTGATTCGCTGGCTGCGCTTACTGGGGATAGCGCTGAAACACTGACGAACTTACTTGGGAATTTAAAACCGAGCAATAATGCGCCATGACCACCCATAGAGTGTCCTGTAACACCGATACTGCTAATAGGAAACTCAGAACGAAGCAGATCATATAACTCATCGACGATATAACTTTGCATATTGAAGTTTTCTGCCCATGGTGCACGAGTCGCATCGACGTAGTAGCTTGCGCCTTGACCGACAAAATAACGCTCATCGTTTGGTACTTCAATATCTTCACTACTTCTAGGAGAAGTATCTGGCGCAATAAATATCATGCCAAGCTCGCTACATCTTTGTTGGAAATGCGCTTTATGAGTGACATTGTCAGCATTACAAGTCAAACCTGACAGATATAACATGGCAGGACAAACCTTTCCTGCCAGCGCTTCGTCTGGCAAGTAGATACTAAACGTCATGGGCGTTTTGGTCGCCGCCGACTGATGACTGTAATAATGCTGTTCGCCATCAAAGCAGCGGTTCACGCTTTTTTGTGTGAGCTGAGTGTTGGCAGGTAAGCTGTTGTTATATGAAATACTCATGATTACTGTCCTTTTTTATGAAACTTAAAATAAACCATGCTTTATCGCGTCGACCAATAAGACAATGATAACATTTTCACAAATGATGGACGTAGTGATAAGTCAAACAAAAGATACGTCATTGTGAGCAAAATCAAAAGCGCGATTACACAAGCTTTTAAGTATGGTGGGCGTAGTAGAGATCACTGCTACGACTTAAACAAATGACACTGGTTCATTACTCTGCACCGTACATAGCAGTGTTTTTATTACTATTGATGGCATCATCATTAATAGTATCTTCAAGCATTGCGCCGCTGGCTTCCGTATTATTAGTAAGGCGCCCTACTGGGGCACGCGCTTTATCAAACAATACTTTTTCAAACGCTGGCAAGGCTGATTTCATCAGGCTACCGACCACCATTTGCGGGTCTGATGACTCAAAGCCCATAAAATTTTCGCGCTCGCTGACACGTAGACTGGCATCCTTAAAGGCTGCGGCAAAACTGGTGTTTTCACGTAGGCTTTCAGAAAAGAAAGCTTGTCCAAAGTAAGTCATCTCAGCGGTATTGGTACAACCAAAAGACATTTTATCAGCGGCTGAAGCCGTTATCACTACAGTCGTTGGCGAAGTTAACTCATCAATAAATGAGCCAGAATAGCAAGCCGATACTACGATCACGCGCCAGCGAATGCCTGAAGCGTCAAGCGCCTCTCGTAACCAGGTGGCATCTAAATTGTCCATCTCAAGTGGTGGGTTGGATAAATGAACGAAGTCTTGATCGCCATGTGAGGACAACGCCATAAATAGCACATCTTCATCAGCATCCATTTGCTGACCAATTGTTTTCAATCCTTGTAAGATACTAGTCTTAGTCGCGACTGGCTCGTCCAACCAGCTATAAGTATTATTGATGAGCGCCAACGAGTGACCACTAGTGCCAAAGCGTACATCAAACAACTCTCGCACTTTATTGATCTCAGAGCGAAAAACATTTTGCTCAGAAAACCCTGCAACTCCCATAAAATACCAATCATTTTGGCCCGGTACGTTTGGATCGATACTTGCTAATGCCTGTTGTAATAGACGCGGCTGCTCGTACAGAGCTGCCTCCTCCAACACAGGCTGTACGGGTATCTGCTTAAAGATAGGTTGATCTGCGACATTGCGCTGCCAAATGGTTAGTAATGCTACTGCTCCCAATAAGATAATAATACGCTCCCACCAAGGGGTACGCAGTCTTCGGGCAAATATCCATAACAATGCTAATGTTTGCCATAAGAACAATACTAAAAACAATATCGGTAAAAAAGAATAGCTCCAATTTGGTAACCATCCATGACTGCCCAAAACCTGTACCATACTTTGCAACAATGCAGATAAGGTATCAGCAACCAACCATAGTACCACTGGTACAAACACCAACGTATGATTACCAGAACGCCGCGCCAAAACAATACCGGCCAAAGAGATAATAGCGGGCCAAATTAAGTAACTGACCATTCCTTGTTCATTAAAGACACTACCCGCTTCAGCAGCCAACCAAGAAAATAAGACGTTGCTGCCTAAAGCTAACGAGGCAAATAAAACAAACTGTATAAAAGTTGGTTTTACCCAAGAAAACGCGCGTGTTGACCCTACCAGCATCCAAAGGGCAGCAATAATATTGGCAGCGAAGTTGAGTGAAAAGCGCTGAAGAGAAACAGTTTTTAGCGAAGAGAGTGGCAAAGACTTAGACCTCTATCTAGTCGAGACAAATGGTTATCAACATATTGATAACATAACCTCATAGTTTATCTTGCTAATCTATCGCGATTGTAACGGATTGTCAGTTAAGACGATAAGTATAATTTGTAAAATTCCCCATAAAGTATCGACTTAAAGATTGGACAAAAAAAAGGCCTTGTATTCAAGACCTTTTTTAATGCAATTAACGGACGTTATTTCATCAGTAACTCATTCACGCGTTTAAGATAGGCAGCTGGATCTTCGAGTTGACCGCCGTCTGCCAGTAACGCTTGATCAAAGATTACTTGAGCAAGGTCATCAAATTGCTCGCTACTCTCAAGCTTTTGGATAAGTGGATGATCAGGGTTCACCTCAAGTGTAGGCTTACTCTCTGGCACTTCTTGTCCCATTTGCTGCAGCATTTGTATCATTTGTGGTGACAACTCACCCTCACCCACGACCAAACAAGCTGGGCTATCAACTAGGCGCGTTGACACTTTGACATCTTTAGCTCGATCACCAAGCGTCGTTTTTAGCTTATCGACGACTGGCTTCATGGTCTCTTGTGCCTTTTCAGCTTCTGCTTTTTCTTCATCGTCTTGCAAGTCACCTAAATCTACCGCGCCTTTTGCGATGTTCTGTAGCGGTGTCTCATCAAATTGGGTTAAGAAATTCATCGCCCATTCATCAACACGGCTGGTCATCAAAATAACTTCGATGCCTTTTTTCTTAAATAGCTCAAGTTGTGGGCTGTTTTTTGCAGCAGCCAGATTGTCGGCCGTTAGATAGTAGATGGCCTTTTGCCCATCTTTCATACGTGCCTTGTAGTCTTCAAAGCTGGTTTCAACCTTATCGTTCGTACTGGTTGCATAACGCAGTAGCTTAGCAATACGTGCTTGGTTGCCCATGTCTTCGCCAAGACCTTCTTTGATCACATCGCCAAACTCACTATAGAACTGAGCGAATTTTTCTTGCTTGTCGCTGTCTTCGCTATTAGCAAGACCAGCTAGCATGGTCAGAACTCGGCGGGCGTTACCATCACGGATAGATTTTACATCACGTGACTCTTGTAATAATTCGCGGCTGACGTTCAATGGCAAGTCTGCGGAATCGATAACCCCTTTGACAAAGCGTAGATACATCGGTAGCAACTGCTCGGCATCATCCATAATAAAGACGCGTTTGACGTAAAGCTTAAGACCATGCTGCTGCTCGCGAGTATACAGATCCATCGGCGCTTTTTTGGGGATATACAGTAGCTGCGTGTACTGCACACGGCCTTCGACGCGGTTGTGCGTCCAAGTCAATGGTGCATCCATGTCATAAGTGATGTTTTTGTAGAAATCGACATATTCGTCATCTTCAATCTCAGATGCTGAACGAGTCCATAGCGCACTGGCTTTATTAATGGTTTCCCACTCGTCGGTCAAGACCATCTCACCGCCAGCAGGTGCGTCATCGTTATCGTCTTCTTTTACATCTTCTTGCCAGACTTCTTTACGCATCTGAATTGGCAGGCTGATATGGTCTGAGTATTTATTGACCAAACGCTTGATTTTGCCGCGATCAAGATAGTTATCTTCGCCTGCGCTATACTCTTCTTTTAAGTGCAAAGTGATAGCGGTGCCACGTTCTGCTTTGTTGATTGTCTCAACGGTGAAGCTACCAGTACCATCTGATACCCAGCGCACACCTTTATCTGCAGGCTCGCCCGCTTTTCGTGATTCAACTGTGATGGTATCGGCCACGATAAAGCCTGAGTAAAAACCAACACCGAACTGTCCGATTAACTGGCCATCTTGCTTTTGCGACTCAGACAGCTTATCCAAAAACGCTTTGGTACCTGATTTGGCAATCGTCCCCAAGTTTTCGATGGCATCGGCCTCATTCATACCAATGCCATTATCAGTAAAGGTAATAGTCTTAGCATCGGTATCGACAGCAATACGGATTTTTAACTCGCCATCATCTTCATACAGACTATCGTCATTAGTCGCTTCAAAGCGCAACTTGTCACAGGCATCAGAGGCGTTTGAGACCAGCTCACGCACGAAGATGTCTGCATTAGAATATAGCGAATGAGTCACAAGATGGAGCAGCTGCGCGACTTCCGCTTCAAAAGTATGCTTTTTTAATTCAGGTGTGCTTTCTTTAGCGGTACTGTTATTAGTATTGAGGTTATCAGTATTTTTATTATCCGCTTGGACCTGTTCACTCATAAAAACTCCTATTATTTATACCAAAAATGCTGTTGGCAGCACAGATTAAATACAAGAACATCAAGTACCAGCAGATAAACGCAACTTATAGATAAAACTGCGCGGTAAACACTGCTAGGCTGTTTAAACAGATAGGGTCATGGGCAAAAATTTCAAGCTTAAATAGCGCAAAAACAGTTATTAGTCATAAAAAAACCGCCCTAGTTTCCTAAGGCGATGCTTTTAGATAAATTCATATAATTGATAGTCTATAGACAGCTTGGCAAATGACGTGCAGGATCTGAATCCCGCGCTGCCATGGCATCTTCCACGGTCATACCCAATGCTTTGGCAACGCCTTCGCCATAAGCAGGATCACACCAGTTACAGTTGCGAATGTGCCGATACTTAATAAAGTCTAAGGCATCACCCATTGCTCTTGCAGTATTATCGAAAAGCACCTGCTTTTGCTCATCATTCATCAAATTAAACAAGGTGCGTGGCTGACTAAAGTAGTCGCTGTCGTCTTCACGAAAATCGTAATGCTTGGCATAACCATCAATCTTGAGGGGCGGCTCAGCGTAGTCAGGCTGATCTTGCCACTGTCTAAAGCTGTTAGGCTCATAGTGCGGTAGGCTACCGTAGTTGTCATCAGCACGGCCTTGGCCATCACGCTGATTACTTGTCACAGGGCAACGTGGTTTGTTCACTGGAATTTGCTTATGATTGACGCCTAAACGATAGCGCTGCGCATCTGCGTAGCTAAATAAGCGAGCTTGTAGCATGCGATCTGGTGAAGCGCTGATACCTGGTACAAGACTACTAGGTGCAAAAGCCGCTTGCTCTACATCTGCAAAGTAGTTGGCAGAGTTTTTATTTAATTCAAATTCGCCTACTTCTATTAACGGATAATCGCCTTTTGGCCATACTTTAGTCAAATCAAAAGGATGGTAAGGCGCTTGATCCGCCTCCACTTCGGGCATGATTTGCACATACATTTTCCATTTTGGAAAGTCTTTGTTTTCGATAGCATCATACAAATCTTTTTGATGACTTTCACGATCCATTCCAACCAGTGCTTCGGCTTCAGCATCAGTTAGGTTTTTGATACCTTGCTGAGTGATAAAATGAAATTTTACCCAGTAACGTTCATTATCAGCACTGATAAAGCTGTAAGTATGCGAGCCAAAGCCATGCATATGTCTATACGAAGCTGGCAGGCCGCGATCACTCATCGTAATAGTCACTTGATGCAAAGACTCGGGCAGTAGTGTCCAAAAATCCCAGTTATTGGTCGCCGAACGCATATTGGTACGTGGGTCACGTTTTACCGCTTTGTTTAAATCTGCAAACTTACGCGGGTCACGGACAAAGAATACTGGGGTATTGTTACCCACCATATCCCAAACACCCTCTTCGGTATAAAACTTTAGCGCAAAGCCGCGAATATCACGCTCAGCATCGGCCGCCCCGCGCTCACCTGCAACGGTACTAAAACGCGCAAACATTTCAGTCTGCTTGCCAACTTCGCTAAAAATTTTGGCCCGAGTATATTTAGTAATATCATTGGTAACAGTGAAAGTACCGAACGCACCAGAGCCTTTAGCGTGCATACGACGTTCTGGAATCACTTCACGATTGAGATCAGCCAGTTTTTCATTGAGCCATAAATCTTGTGCCAGTAATGGACCGCGCTTACCTGCAGTCATACTATTTTGGTTATCTACCACTGGGGCACCATTGCTCATGGTGAGCTGGGTAGGATCATAAGGACATTTTTTATCGCTCATTGTAGGGCTCCTTTAAGGAATAAATTAGAGTCTGACATCCATCATTACATCTTACAAATGACTTATTGTCTTACTATTCCTATTAGAACCGATTTTTAACTATTAGTATAATAAATTAAACATATGTTTTCGTTTTAATTTTTAGAACAAAGAATTATTTCATAAAAATTGTAGCTGATCTATCACTAGCTACTAGAACTTGCGGTACTCAATTTGAGTCAGGTCGATCAGCTACATGTCAGTTACAACTAGTGCGGCATTGGGCGAATTGTCAAAATTTGCTCACTGCGACCA
Organism: uncultured Psychrobacter sp.; assembly: GCF_947495825.1. Taxonomy (GTDB): domain Bacteria; phylum Pseudomonadota; class Gammaproteobacteria; order Pseudomonadales; family Moraxellaceae; genus Psychrobacter. The sequence continues at coordinate 164,268 of NZ_CANMAH010000005.1, read as the reverse complement.
AAAGGCCCATGTACATCATGCAACACTGCACTGGTCAGCCCTATTCCGTCATCACCGTACTGCTGTACCGCTTCGATACCAAGCCAGCGACCTTTCGGTGCGCGATGCATATGAATTTGCAAATCAGTATTTGGGAACATCCATTGGGCAGCTGACAGCTCTATGCCAAGCCTTGGCACGACGCCATTGGCTGTATCCACCATACCCAAAAGATGGACCAAGTCATCAGTGGGCTCACCTGCTACCATTTCAATATCATTGGTTATCCAGACCATACCCTTGCCTGGCCGACGCTCTGGGGCAGCGACCAACCGCACACTTTCAATAAAACCGCCAGGCCAACCTTTCATATCCCCCCAGACAGGCAGCTCATCCGGCTGATGTAAGGCCTTTTGATCTTCTAGTCCTGCGACAGTACTAGTATCTTGAGTCATCAAACGCCAAGCACGCGCAATAATACAGTCGCGACCTCGACTGCTCATCACTGACTCTATGAGCTCAATCGTTCTACCCGGACGAACACAACGTGTAGTAATGGTAAAGTCGTCAAGCGGGATCAATCCTAAGATGTCAAGACTGATACGGGCAATACGCATATTGGCTTGCGGCACAAACTTTTCCAATTCGACAGTCAACAGTCCAGTCGCTGGTGCCATATGCTGCTCATGCTCATTCCAAGCACCTTGCGCATGCTTGGTTGGTTGATAGTGTGCCACACAACTACCATCGGCTTGTTGCTCGCGCTTTATAAATTTATAGTAAGCTGACATAACCATCCTTAGTTTTTAAGTGAAGTATTTTTAGATATAGCAAGGTTGTATAACCTATAGAATACTTGAGCGTTGGTCTACCTCTACGCCCTATTTAGTAAGCTCTTGTTGTTTCATCTTGAGAATCTTGCGGCTCTTTATTATCAAGAACAATAAAAAAATAACAGTGGCGATTAGAAGCCCATAAAAAAGATTGTACTCTTTCATAAAGTGTACTGTATTTAGACCAAGCAACATGACCAGCAGCCCGATGACAAACATGTTAACTGTTAACTGCCTGTTAACCTCATCTAGTGTCGCCTCTGACAACACAAATCTTTTTTTCTGTTTTTTCATATCATTTTGCCTATTTACCTACTTGAGTAACCGGGATACGTAACGCTTTTGGCAAACTAAATGTCACGTTTTCTTCGATACCTGATAACTCACTAGGCAAATCACCACCCCAGTCTTGCAGCTGTTGTAGTACTTCTTGAATCAACACTTCAGGTGCAGAAGCGCCTGCGGTTACTCCAACACTTTCAACCCCCTCAAACCATTGACGATTCATCTCACTGGCATTATCGATCAAGTAAGCGCGGCAGCTCATACGTTCTGCCAATTCACGTAGACGATTAGAGTTCGATGAGTTTGGTGAGCCCACAACCAAGACTACTTCACAGCGTCCAGCCAAATCTTTGACTGCGTCTTGTCGATTTTGAGTGGCATAGCAGATATCGTCTTTACGAGGACCTTGAATACTAGGAAATTTGTCGCGTAATGCGTCGATGACACGCGCAGTATCGTCCATTGAAAGCGTGGTTTGAGTAACAAACGCCAAACGTTCGGCATCTTGCACAGTCAATTCTTCGACATCGCCTTCGTTTTCGACCAGATGTATCTGCCCGCCATGACGACGGTTAAAGCGTCCCATCGTACCTTCAACTTCAGGATGTCCAGCATGGCCGATCAGCACTGCATCCATACCATCTTGCGCAAATCTTGCAACCTCAATATGTACCTTGGTGACTAGTGGACAAGTGGCATCAAATACGGTCAAGTCACGGCGTGTTGCCTCATCTTCAACGGCTTTTGAGACGCCATGCGCCGAGAAAATAACGATTGAGCCATCTGGCACTTCATCGAGCTCTTCAACGAATACGGCACCGCGATTGGCTAGGTCTGAAACCACAAACTTATTATGTACAACTTCGTGACGTACATAAATAGGGGGCTCAAAACGCGTTAATGCTTCGTTAACAATCGCAATTGCGCGGTCCACACCAGCACAAAATCCGCGTGGATTAGCAAGATAAATTTGCATAAGATGGCCTATCATTAGATAATTTAGATTCTAAACTTGAATTCAAAAAATTAGAGTGGAACAATACGCTACTTTAGCATAATTTGCTTTTACTGCCTTCTAAAATACCATAGTCGCAATCGTCATAACTTTGACAGAATTACTCATCAACTTGACGATAACAAAAGCAGTTTATAAGTATTAAAGTAGTCATAATTGTTATTAGTCGTACTTGCTATCGTTTTACATGATGGCATTTTCTTTTTTTACCAGCCTTTATCTGCTTACTTATTCGATTACTCATTTATTACTAGGACACACTGTATGACAGGTTCATTGTTTATTATTACTGCAGCCTCTGGTACTGGCAAGACCTCACTGGTCAAACAGTTACTTGCTACCACCAACGATCTGACTGTCAGTGTCTCTCATACTACCCGCCAGCCACGACCTGGAGAGATTGACGGTCATCATTATCACTTTACTAGTGTTGATGTTTTTACCAAAGCTATCGCTGAAGGTCAGTTTTTGGAGCATGCAGAAGTATTTGGCAACTATTATGGCACCTCAGAGCAAAGCGTGCGTACGCAGTTAGAAGCAGGCGTCGATGTTATCTTGGAGATTGATTGGCAAGGGGCGCTGCAAGTCAAAAAGATATTTGCTGAAGCAATCATGGTATTTATCTTACCGCCAAGCGTAGCGACATTACGTCAGCGTCTATCAACACGCGCAACAGACAGCACCGATGTCATTGAACAGCGCTTAGCGGGCTCAGTCAATGAGATGTCACAATATGTACATGCCGACTATGTGGTGATCAACGATAATTTTGAGGTGGCGTTGACAGAACTAAAATCCATCATCATAGCCGACAGACAAACACTAAGACGTCAACAGCAGCGTTATAGCCGCGTTATCACCAACTTATTGTTAGACCCAGCTGACCAGCCATAAGTCAAACATTTAATTCTATAAGGTTTAAATTACAAGACATAAAAAGCAACTGCGCGCTTGGGTAAATAAATGCTATAATAGCCAGTTATTATTCCTTATATTTTTGATACTATTTTTATTGAGTGGCGAGCAATGTTCGTTACTGATAAAAACAACCGAGGTAGCTATTTATGGCACGAGTAACGATTGAAGATTGTTTAGAGAATGTTGATAATCGCTTTGAATTGGTATTGGTTGCCAGCAAACGCGCTCGTCAGCTTGCAAAAGGTATTACTGAGCCGTTAGTAGAAGTCGATAATGACAAGCCCACAGTATTAGCATTACGTGAGATTGCCGTTGGTAAGATTACGCGCGACATCCTAAACCAGCCAGAGCATAATTTTGCTACAAGCTCATTGGATTTAGCATTGTCAGGCGATCATAGCTTCTAGAGTTATGCAGTACAGTCTTGTTTTTGTCTGAGCGATTGCCATATAATCTGTACTAAAGCTCAAATCAGACGCTATAACGAAGATTGCAATAATAAAAGCCCCAATAGAACCACAGGAAAACCACAGTGTCATACTGTGGTTTTTGACGTTTATACTGGTCATATTTTTCTAAACGATTGTTAACAAAATATATTTATAGACAACATTCAACCATTACTACAGCTTGAAAGTTTTTAAACTGTCTATATGCTTAGTAGTTGACATTCAGCGCAATTTAAGATTAATTAGAGGGTGGCGTCGCAATCATGAAAACAGAGAATGAAGAGTGTGTGGCTTAACTACTCTTTATAGATATAATTTTCACCGCTACCATCGCCCAACCCGTATATACAGCACCAAGCCATCAGATGCATTAAAGCTGGTTAAGTCGTAATTTCCAGTCATGTAACGAACAATAGGATCGCCACTCTATGAGCCAAAACTTACCCAAACTCAGTCACCATCTGGTTGATGAAGCTCAGTATAATTTACTGCGTTCGGTTGGGTATTTATGTGCAGCTGAGCGTCACGACATCATAGATGCGTGTGCCTTTGGCGATGTTGCACACATAAAAGACCGGCGCAAATCAGGTGAGCCTTATATTACTCACCCCATAGCGGTCGCTGAAATACTGGCCGGCTTTCGGCTAGATCGAGATACTATCATCGCAGCAATCTTACATGATACGGTCGAGGACACAGAAGTTAGTGATGAGCAGATTGAACAGCGGTATGGTAAGGTTGTCGCAAGACTGGTCGATGGCGTCACCAAGCTTAAGTCCTCTACTCATAACAAGCAGCAAAACAAAGCAGCTACTTTTCACAAAATCCTCACTGCAACTTTAAATGATCCACGCGTGCTAATCATTAAGCTTGCCGATCGTCTGCACAATATGTCTACGCTTGATGCGGTTCGCCCTGAAAAGCAGCGCGCTACTGCTCAAGAGACCTTAGATTTTTATGTGCCATTTGCACGCTTGATGGGTCTCAATGATATCGCTGATTACATTGAAGTCTTGTGTTATCGCAACCTTAATTCTGACATGTATAACAAGTTATCTGATAAATTGTTACAGCATGGTCTTGGGCGTAATTTTCAAAGAGAAGCCATCCATCGTTATCTGACTATAGTCCTCAATAATTTAGGGCTTGGCGGTCATGTAAAGGTATTAGATAATCGCGTGGTTATATACCGACAGTTTTTCCGCAATCGCGGTGAAATCAATGCCCTACTTCGCCATTATGCGTTTGAGATTGTGCTGGATAATATTGAAGCTTGTGACAAGCTTGCGTATTACCTGATAAAAAAGTATCAGATTGACGACTCACATATTGAGGATAATATTCGCAGGCCATTACCTGGCGGCAATCAATCGCTCACATTGATTTATGAACGTGATAATGATTTTGTAAAAGTCACTATCTTGACCAAACAGATGCAAAATGCGGCAAGGCTTGGGGTTATCGGAGCAGAACACGCATCTGATGTGAGTCAATCCGTCATTCAAGCCTCGTTACGCAACATGAAAGACTTGGTTGACGAGGAGTCCTTAGATGAAAACAGTCCTGACTTTACCGCGGCTGTCTCTACCATTAACGAGCTGATGGATTATCTGCATTCTAGCAAGATCATTTGCTATAGTCCACAAGGCCGAGCCTATGAGCTACCGCAAGGTGCAACAGCACTAGACTTTGCTTATGCTGTAGGCCCTATGGTCGGTAACGTGGCGGTCGGAGCCAACATCGATGGCAAAAAAGCCAAACTGGGTACCGTAGTCAAAAACGGTCAGCTGGTCGAAATCGAAGTCAATAGTCATTCAGAACCAAAAGCTGAATGGCTCGGGTTTGTCGTTACTAATAAAGCCCGTGAAGAGATATTACGTTGGTTTAAAGACTTGTCCGCAGCTGACAAGCAACATCATGGTCAGCAAGCTTTGGATCGTGCACTAAAAACCTACCAAAAAAACCTCGATGACTTGACGGATAGCGACTGGCAAAACCTCACTGAATGGCGCGGCTTACCAGAAAAAAGCGCTCTTTTTGAACAAATAAGCTCTGGCACCCTGCTGCCGCAACTTGTAGTGTCACGTTTGTTCAGTGATGAAGTCAGTAACTTACAGGCTCAACGACACAATAATGGCATGGTACAACCGCAGCAGCTGATTGCAAATGCTGCCGGTGTTGAGATTGATTTTGCCAACTGTTGTCATCCTATCTATGGTGATCCTATCGTCGGACATCTATCACGTCATGGTCTGGTCGTCCATCGACACAAATGCTTCTCGCTTGATGATATTCGTAAAGACAATCCGTATCAGGTCATACAGTTACGCTGGCGTAGCGACAAAGCGATCAAACAAAGTGAGGCGGATGAGCAAAGTGGAAAGATACGTTTCCCAGCTTACCTAAAGCTGTCTATCGCTCTTAGCGATGAACAAATTAGTGAAGTCATCTACCATTTGCGTCAGCTCAATATCGGCGTCGAAACTGTCGATGTACGTAGCAGCGACACCATCGTTCATGTGATTGTCCGTAGCCGCGATCATTTGGCGCAAGGTATTCGTGAACTGCGCTCTTTACTCGGCTTTCCTAATATCGTGCGCTTATACCAGCTATAAGCGTATGCGACCTTTTGTATGAATTTAAAAAAATCCAAAACAATGCTAGACTCTCCTGCTAGTTTCTAGCAAAAACTCTTGCAAACTAAACCAGTAAAAATAAGACAAGGATACAACATGAGCCGTCAAACCATTCAAACTGATAAAGCGCCAGCAGCTGTTGGTACCTATTCACAAGCCGTAAAAGTCGGTAATACCGTATATATCTCAGGCCAGCTTGGTTTTGACCCTGAAACGATGGAACTGCGCGACGGATTTGAAGCGCAAGCAAAGCAAGTATTTGCTAACCTAAAAGCCGTTTGTGAAGCTGCGGGTGGTAGCTTAAGCGATGTGGTGAAGTTTAACGTATCCTTGACTGACTTAAATGACTTTGCTGTCCTTAATGAAGTCTTTGTCGAAAACTTAAGCGAGCCATACCCAGCCCGTGCTGCCGTACAGGTTGCTGCCCTACCAAAAGGTGGCGTCGTTGAGATTGAAGCCATTTTATATATTGAATAAGCCGCTATATCATTTGACTAAATGCTTGAATGCTTAAGTCAAAAAATATGCTTTTAAAAAGATAGTTATAGAGTAAGCCCAAATATGTTTATTTGGGCTTATTGCTATCTTTATTCTCAATGCCATAATCTAAATAGCTAGAAGCTACATATCTAAAAATTTAATCTAAAAGCTATATATCAAAAAGCTAAGGGTGCATTTTATGTTGGTACAAGTTGCTCTACCCGTGCCCCTTTATCGGGTATTTGACTATAGCGTATCAACAGATAGCAACGTCTCATCAAACGTTTCTCTGCCGCAGATCGGTAGCCGTGTCGAAGTGTCATTTGGTCGTCAAACCTTAATCGGTATTGTAGTCGCTCATATTGCTGAAGCTGATAGCAGTGTACCTAGCGGTAAGCTTAAACCCATCAATAAATGCCTAGATGCTGAACCTATTTTAGATGCCAGCATGCTAAAGCTTGCTTACTGGCTGGCACGCTATTATCACTATCCACTGGGCGATGTATTTGGCGTTATCTTGCCGACGCTGGTGCGTCAGGGCAAGCCGCTGGACTTACTGATTACGCATTGGCGAATTTTGCCGCATGTAAGCGATGATGACTTTCATGCCAATGCAAAAAAACAAAAGCAGCAGTTTGATATGCTCAAATTGCATGGCGAGCGCGGTGCCAGCGAAGACGTCTTATTATTAGAAGGTATGGAGCGCGCCTTTTTAAAGACGTTAGAAGAAAAAGGTCTGATTGAGCGCTATATTGAGCCAAAACAAGCACCAACTCCTGTCACGTTAGCGAAAATGCCCCTTGATCTAAATGAAGAACAGCAGCAGGCGGTCAACGCTATCATCGCTACTCATGAAGCTCAGCGCTACACAGGTTTTTTGTTAAATGGTATTACAGGCAGTGGTAAGACTGAAGTTTACTTACAAGTCATGCAAGCGGTACTCGAGGCAGGGAAGCAAGTTTTGATCTTGGTGCCAGAGATTGGCTTAACACCGCAGACGCGTGCTCGTTTTGCCAGTCGCTTTGCCGCTCATATTGTGTTGCTGCATTCTGGTATGAACAATACCCACCGTCTGCAAGGCTGGCAAGATTGTCGCACAGGACACGCCCAAATCATCATTGGCACGCGCTCAGCAGTGCTCTACCCCTTTGCTGACTTAGGGTTGATTGTCGTCGATGAAGCGCATGATGGCTCGTATAAGCAGCAAGACACCCTGCGCTATCATGCCGCTGACGTCGCTCTTTATCGCGGCGTGCAATACAATATTCCAGTCATCCTTGGTACCGCTACCCCCTCTCTTGAACATCTAAAGCTGGTCGATGATGGCAAACTCATAGAATGTCAGCTATCGACACGACCAGGCAATGCCAAGCCTGCGCCCATGCAGCTTATCGATGCGCGTCTGCAAAGTACTCATCAGCAAACGACGGATGATGGCGCACGCTACGATACAGGACTGACAGACGCCATGATTGGGGCAATACGGCAAACCCTAGAAGCTGGCGATCAAGTATTGGTGTTCCTAAATCGGCGCGGCTATGCGCCTGTTTTATTGTGCGAAGCTTGCGGCTGGCAAGCAGATTGTCCGCGCTGCGATGCCCATCTGACTGTTCATTATAATAGTCAGTCTCAATATAGCTCATATCTAAAATGCCACCACTGCGACTGGCAAGCTTATATTCCAACCGTTTGCCCTGATTGTGGCAGTCAAAACTTGGATGCCAAAGGTATAGGCACGACAAGACTAAGCGAAAATTTGCACGCGATTTTTGCCAATCCGCAAACCAGCAAAGAGCTGTACCCCATTATTCAAATCGATCGTGATACCACACGGCGCAAAGACAGCTGGGAGAATATTTATCAGCGTATCAATCAAGGTGACCCTGCTATCTTGGTGGGGACACAAATGGTCGCCAAAGGTCATCATTTTCCAAACGTTACCTTGGTTTGCTTACCCAATGCCGATCGCGGCTTTTTATCCGCGGATTTTCGCTCGCCTGAGCATACCGCGCAGCTGATGATTCAGGTCGCTGGTCGAGCAGGACGCGGAGACAAAGCAGGACGCGTGTTAATCCAAACGCTACAGCCTGACAACGCGCTACTGCTAAAACTGGTAAAAGACGGCTACCTGTCTTTTGCGCGAGAGCTACTACAAGAACGCAAAATGATGGGACTGCCACCTTACACCCATGCCGCGCTGATTCGCTGCGAAGGCAAAACTCTTGCTGCTACCATGCAGGCGCTCAAAGATGCCATCGCTATTTTGCCTAGTAACCACAATTTGGCCGTGCTCGGCCCCATCGATGCGCCCATGAGTAAAAAAAACAGTCGCTACCATGCGCAGCTGTTATTACTTGCCAAAGATCGGCGACAGCTTCACCATGTATTGGGCCACTGGTGGCAACCAGTACTGGCCCTACCTAGCGCTAAATATCTAAAACTGACTTTAGATATCGACCCTGTTGGCTGGTAGGCTGACACCTCGAACTTATCACCGTTTCCTCTTATTATTCTTAGGCTACTAAACGTATAGTCAATTCAAAATAACATGGTTATAAATTGAAGAGTGCTACTGGAATGAATTTTGCGCAGCCTCTGTGATAACAGCACGCAAGAAAAATTTATACCAGTAGACCATGTCATTTCTACAGTGAATCGATTATAGCTTTACTGGCTGCATTTTTACCTCGTCGTTACAGCTTCTAATACTCGACTATGTTAGATTTATTGTTAATCCTTGAAGTTATTTACTATAAATCTTAATAAATTTGAGTAACGTTATGAGTCAAGAAGATCCCAATCATGAGCAAAATAAGCATTTGCCTCAAAGTGAGCATAGTGATGTGCATAAAGATGGCGATAGTAACTATACTGCTGGCAATCAAGACGCTCATGATCATGATGAACACTTAAAGCAGACTACCGCGCCGAGAGACACCAAAGGCTATCAGCGTACGTTATTGATTAGTTTTGTGATTATCACAGGCTATATGTTTATCGAAGCGATTGGTGGCTTGTTAACTGGCAGCTTGGCGCTACTCTCTGATGCCGGTCACATGCTCAGCGACGCCATCGCTCTTGGCGCGACGTTGATGGCATTTAAAATCGGCGAAAAGACAGCCACCCATCAAAAGACCTTTGGCTATAAACGCTTTGAGATTATCGTGGCCACCGTCAATGGTGCGACGCTGGTAATTATCGCCTTGATGATTTTTTATGAAGCGATCAAACGTTTTAACTCGCCGCCAGAGATTGCCACCCAAGGTATGCTGATCGTCGCGACCATCGGTATGCTAGTCAATATCTTGGTTGCTTGGCTAATGCATCGTGGTAGTAGCACTGGCGATGGGCACGCACACAGCCATGGAGCAAATAAAGACCATGTAAAAACCAAAAGCGCTGACTCAAAAGAGCCTGTCAACCTCAATATGCAAAGCGCTTACTTGCACGTATTAAGTGATTTGATGGGCTCAGTGGCCGCTATTGTCGCCGCATTACTGATGATGGGGTTTGGCTGGGTTTGGGCCGATGCCGTAGCGTCGGTGATCGTCGCGGTACTTATCTTAGTAAGTGGTTACCGCGTCGTACGTGATTCGGTACATATCTTGATGGAGGGCACTCCAGAAGGTATATCGCTGGTAAATGTCGAGGACAAACTGCTTGCCCATCCACAAGTAAAACAAGTCCATGACCTGCATGTCTGGAGCATCACCAGCGGGCTAAATGCGCTATCTTGCCATGTGATGGTCGATGGAGATATGAGAATCTCGGATGCCAGCGTATTGATTGCCAATCTTGAACAAGGTTTGCTTGCGCTTGGTATTCATCACGCCACCATTCAGGTTGAAAGCTTATCGCACCCGCAGACCAGCACCCATAGCGATGCACTGGTTTGTGATGTCTCAGAAATTCCTATAGATAATAATAGTCATATTGGGCATAGTCATTAGTAACGAATAATTAATTAGGAGCCGTTAGATCGAAGAGTTGTAGGAGGTATAGACGTATTCTATTATTGATTACGTCTAATACAACGATAAATGTAACGTAATATAAGCCAAATTGACCAAACTGGAGTTATGACCCAAATTAGTAGCCCAAGACCTAACAGCGTCATTCTAACCCACAAATCTAAACAGCCATTGTACACATCAGGTAGATAAGCTGGCCCCATGTTTGATGCCATAATCGACACAAATCCAAACGCTAGGATAAAACCCAAAATTATAAAGCGTACAGAGATTCTTAGCGTAGTATCAATCCAAGTATCTTGTTTTTGTCGCTCTAAAAACTTTAGCATCACAGCGCATCTCATCTACCCAATAAAAGCCTTAACATCATAGCTTGAAATACTATAATCATTAAACAAATTAAACTTAAAGCGGTTTATGTGTTTATAATAACTATAATAAACCACTATTTATTATACTGATTGACATTGGTAAGCAGACTTATTAGTATTTTTTTAACCTACTTATTGACGATATAATCTTATGTCTAGACGCTCGGCGCCCTTTGTCGCCCCAGACTATATTGACAACCCTACGTCAAAAGATGGCAAAAAACACGCCAAGGTTTTGCTATCAACCCTGCAAGAAGATATTGCTAAGTTTCGTGACGAGCAGTTTCCGCCTGACATTTTACGTCAAATCCGTGACATGCCCATTTATGAAGGTAACTTAGCAGAAGTCCAAGCGTACCAACAGCGTTGGCAAACTTTGCTTGAGCGTGCGATGGCTTTTTATCCAGCAGCCAACCTACCACCTGACTACCTACCACTGCCAGCCAGCCTTGAGATTCCCCAATTTATTTATCATGTTCAGCGCCTACATCTAACCAAAACCCATGCCAAGGAATCCAAAAGCTTTGGCTCAGTCGGCGCCCTGACTGATAAATGCGGCGATTATAGTGCTGAAGAGATTGCGCGCATGTCAGCAGTATTCGATAACGATGACGAGGCACGTTTGGTAGCTCATCGTGAATTTATTGATCTACGTGCGTATGTGTTTTGCCGCGACAGTAAAGGCGAGATGCTAGAGCCTGAGCGCGTACGCTTCTATCGTACCGGTCTTATCGTCCATGCGCTGCCTGAGTTTAAAATAATTGATAGCCGACAGACGCCGCGTAAGCGCCGTAACGATGCTTATAGCAATCCATTAGCAGACAATGGCGTTTGGAAAATTTATCGCAAAAAATAATTGTATTGTTTTATTTACTATGTCATTGGTTATACTTTTAAATTGATTGCTAAGGATGTTATATGTTCGCTGCCGCTGCCGGCTCTCCAAACTTGATGCTACAAGCCACCATATTTTTGGGTGCAGCGCTGCTTTTTGTCCCTCTTGGCAAACGCTTCGGTATTGCTACTGTTCTTGGTTATCTAATTACAGGACTCATATTAGGCCCAAGCGCGCTAGATGTGGCAGGTGACGCTGAGAGCTTGCTACATTTTTCTGAGTTTGGCGTGGTCATGCTGCTGTTCATTATCGGTCTTGAGCTGCAACCATCGCGGCTTTGGGCATTACGGCGCTCTATATTCGTCCTTGGTGGCTTGCAAGTTGGGCTTACTGGCACGCTATTAATGGTCACCATGTATCATTTTTTCTCTCTACGATTGGATACTGCCTTTATCGTCGGCTTTGGTCTAGCACTGTCATCCACCGCTTTTGTCCTGCAGATACTCACTGAAAAACAGCAGCTCTCTAGCACCCATGGCCGTGAAGCCTTTACTATTTTATTGTTCCAAGATATCGCCGTCATTCCTTTATTGGCAGTGATTCCGTTTTTGTCAGGTGTGCGCGAACAAAGCTACGATTTGATTTATTTTGCCAAAGTTTTTGCCGTCTTTGGTGGTCTTATCCTCGCTAGCCGTTATGTTATTCGACCGTTTTTTAAGTTTGTCGCATCTAGTGGGGCCTCAGAGCTACTGACCGCTGTCGCTTTATTTATCGTCATGGGTGTGTCTATTTTGATGGGACAAATTGGTCTATCAATGGCATTAGGGGCGTTTTTGACTGGTGTACTCTTAGCGGATTCTGAATATCGTCATGAACTAGAAGCCAGTATTGAGCCCTTTAAAGGTTTACTGCTTGGTCTATTTTTTATGTCAGTAGGGATGTTGACTGACATCAAGCTTATCATGGCACATCCTGTATTTATCATTAGTTGTGCTGTGGCGTTGATGTTCATCAAGTTCGCTGTGATTACCACTATTGCAAAGGTACTAGGCAATCGCTGGCCGACCAGTATTAGGCTGGGCGTGACCTTAGCTCAAGGCGGTGAGTTTGCGTTTGTATTATTTAACGTCGCTGCAACCCAAAACGTATTAGCGCCTGAAATGGAAAATACGCTAAATTTAATCGTGACCATTTCTATGGCGCTCACCCCGCTCGCCTTCTTACTATTAGATAAAATAGGTGAGCCTTTATTTGCCAAAAGTAAGCCTAGTCGCGAGCACGACACGATTCCCGATCATGAGCATCCAGTCATTATTGCAGGTTTTGGACGTGTCGGACAAATTATTGGGCGCGTATTACGCATGCACAATATCGAATTTACGGCCATTGAACGCTCAGCAAACCGAGTGGATTTTGTGCGTAAATTTGGTAACCAAGTCTATTATGGCGACCCAAAAAACCCTGAGATTCTGCGTGCGGCTGGTATCAGTAAAGCCCGTATTTTTATCATCGCTGTTGATGATTTAGAGCGCTCTATTACCACCGCTGAGTATCTACGCAAAAACTATCCTGATTTGGTTGTGTTGGCGCGCGCCCGTGACCGCCAGCATTATTACCGTTTACGTGAGGTTGGCGTGCGTCATATCTGGCGTGAGACCTATTTATCTTCGTTAGATATGTCACGTGAGTCCTTACAGCTGCTTGGTATATCACCTGAAAAAGCGCGTGACACGATTCAGACTTTTCGCGACTACGACGATGATTTGATTGAACGTCAGCAAGCTATCTACGATGATGAAGCACGGCTGATTGAATCAGCGCAATCGGCAATGGCAGAACTTGAAAGCCTGTTTGACGAAGATATTGGTAAAGCGCGCAAGATGGACTTAGGCGATTTTTATGAAGTACTTAAAAGCCAAGCAACACCCGTCGATGACTCTTCAAGCGACGTTGCCACTGACCCTAAAGCCTAGTGATTGTTACAAACCTAGCTTTAGCAGTCTTAATATTTAAATACTTAATCCTAATTAGTTATGCAGCGCTTGGGAGCTTGTTTTTTGTTAAGTGAGCTTATACAGTTCCAACTATCGCTATCAGGATTATGGTGAAATACTAGCGTTTGACCATTTAGATAGCGTATAGGAAACTTGACGTTTTGAACTGTCGCCATCACTGCGCAGTCAGTAGCAGGTAGGCCGTCTACTTGCGTAGTGATATGCATGCGTACTTGCTGAGCATCGGTACTAAGAGGCAAGCTGGTCGGACACTCGCCTGTTCGCTGATAAATTAGCGCGACTCGATTCTGCGCATTTTTAGTGATGTCATACGCATCAAATAACACCTCGTTTTCTTTTTTCTTAGCAAGAATGGGTAAAAACTGCACATTGATTACCATAAGCGCAAAAGCAAAGAACCCAAACCCCAAACCTAAACCAAATAAGCTCACCCCGCCCTCACGGCGTAAATGCGCTTGCTGTGCTGCCTCATCACGCGGATGGTCATTGATAGCATCAGCAATCTCACGCCTCGCCATGCGGTAATAATACGCATCTGTCCAGCGCGCCACCATAAATGACCAAAACAACCAAATCATCGCGGCGATGCCGATACGTGTTGCCATCTGATAGACATCTGGAATATATGACATCGCTACAAACTCAAACGTGACTAGAGCAATGACAATATTAAGTTGAATAAATGACCAGCCAGCAACGCTATAGACAAGCGCATCCATATAACGTTTGCGATATAAAAGCCAAGGTAGAGTCATAAAAAACGCAGCCCAGTGCCACTTAGGTGACAAATACCCTTGCTGATCAAATTGTGCAAAGCGTTTTAGATAATAACCTTGTGTGCGATGACCAATAAACCATTGATCAAGTTTTTTGCGCTTTAGAGGGGTTAGCTGTTCTTGATAAAACGGTGGTGGCGAATCCGTCTCAATAAATAACATAGCAGTAAGCTCTATTGACTGGTAAGGGTTGAAAATTACTTGGAATTTAGAACACCAAATAGTGGTTTATTGTGTCGATAAATGCTCTTTATTATATGACAATAAAACGGCAGATACGATGTACTTTAGTATAGGTTGATATAGCGACTATTAAAGTGTGTATAAGCCATTGTAAACCTCACGTTAAATGTTAAAGAGACACTCAAAGTAGGTTAGTCACTAACGATTTAGTCATGCATTATGATATTGCACGTTCACACATAGGGGTATTTAACTTATAATACCCTCATATTCGCTACCCAACTGAACTCTATTGCTCTTATGAATGAACATTCTCTCACTGATAGTCCTATCAAGCATCATACCGATGTCTCCACCGACACCGATACACAGACCAATGAGTCTATGGCATCTAATGCAGACACATCCAATACTAAACATAAACGTATCGTCAATACGTTTATGAAACGCCGTACACATATGAATAAAAATGCTGAGCTGGCTCTAACTGATCCAGAATTTGCTCAGTATTTGGTCAATAATAGTTTTGGTGATGGCAATCTTGAAGGCATAAACGATCTGCGCTCGTTGTTTAGTGACACACCTAATGGTAGTGACGCTCCACTCACCCTAGAAATCGGCTTTGGGCTGGGAGATTCGTTCATTGAGATGGCAGCAGCCGATCCTGCACGTAATTTTGTTGGCGTTGAAGTGCACGAGCCTGGCATTGGCAAATGTGCCTATATGGCCGGTACTCAGAACTTAACCAATGTTAAAATCATCAATGGTGATGCCATTCAGCTACTAAAGCAGCTGCCAGAAAACCACATTGATCGTATCCAGCTTTACTTCCCTGATCCATGGCAAAAAAAGCGTCATTATAAGCGTCGTTTCGTTAGTCCTGAACGCATGGCTATTGTCACTCGTAGCTTAACGCAAGGTGGCTGGTTCCATACGGCAACTGATTGGGAGCATTATGCATTTTGGATGGTTGATGTTTTAGATAACTTTGCTGGACTTAGCAATCAAGCTGGTAAAGGCAACTTCACAGCACGTCCTGACTTTCGTCCAATGACCAAGTTTGAACGTCGCGGTTTAGAGCGTGGTCACGGCGTATGGGATTTGATATATACTAAGGACTAGATTCTTATATTTTCTTTGATGGTTTATATACAGCGGCTAATTAACTTAGCCGCTTTTTTGTGAGACTATATTATTGGTTCTAATACCAATTTTGTTTTTGCGCTTAACCAAGACCATCCTAATCGACCTAGTTACTCTTTGCTTGGCTCTAGAATGCGGCTTCACTCTAAAAATAAAGATAAAAACCCTTGCTATTTTTGTTTATCTTTTTTAATAGAAATCTCTTTTGCTATTTTGGATTTTTGACAGTTTAAGACTGCGTTTATCATGAAGACTGTACTTTTCGATGACGTGAAACATGGACAAAAAAAGAAGAAGCATCATGTCAATTTTTATCCAAAACGTCCTCAATAAAAGGGAGTAGAATGGATAGATGACTTTTAATACTAGCGCAAACATTGATAGCATAAGGGATTGCAGAGTTTTCCCCATTCCCTGTGGATAAGTATGTGGATAAGTGACTACTTGACACGTATTTGACTTGATAAACTAATGGTTTAAGTAAAATTGGTTAATTTTTGTACAATTTAAATATCTATTTAAATCAACAACTTACATTCCCATAAAAGTAAAAATAACTTTTTATAAATTAATTTAAAATATTTTGCATACAAATTAATGTTTCACAAAATCGACTCTAAAGCCTATTATTTTCTGTGGACAATTCAATATTTTTATTGACATCTTCTGTGGTTAGTGAGTCTAATCTATCATAATAACAGTAAGACTTTCTACTTATTTAAACAGTTAAATCTCCTTTTATGTCACACGACAGCCGTTGTCGTTTGGTACCTTTCATATCATGATGTCGCATCTATATTTTGTTATAATTACTCCATCAAATCACATATCTACCAACCCTTTTATTCTAAACTTTATTCTACTTTTATTAACAGTATTTTTTACTGTATAGTGGGACAAAATGTTTATATCACGTTCATCTATACAGCCATGACATTAAAGGTAAGTTGAGACAGCCGATTTAACAGAATTCCTCCCATACTTACCTGCTATATTTTCAAATTACTCTTTTATGACAACTTATGACAAGGACTCCATTATGGACGACAATAAAGCCAAAGCACTAAAAGCAGCACTTGGTCAAATTGAAAAGCAGTTTGGCAAAAATACTATCATGCATCTAGGTGATGAGTCGGCAGCGCTTGACGTAGATGTTGTATCGACAGGCTCATTAGGGTTAGATATTGCCCTTGGAATTGGTGGCCTACCCAAAGGGCGCATTATTGAGATTTATGGCCCAGAGAGCTCAGGTAAGACCACTATGACGCTGCAAGCAATTGCAGAGTGTCAAAAGCAAGGTGGTACTTGTGCTTTTATTGATGCAGAGCATGCTCTTGATCCTGTCTATGCGCGCAGACTGGGAGTAAACACTGACGATCTATTGGTTTCTCAGCCTGATAACGGTGAGCAAGCGCTTGAAATTACTGATATGTTGGTACGCTCTGGTGCGGTTGATATGATCGTCGTTGACTCCGTCGCTGCTTTGACGCCGCGTGCAGAGATTGAGGGCGAAATGGGCGACTCACACATGGGTCTGCAAGCACGTTTGATGAGTCAAGCGTTGCGTAAGATTACTGGTAATGCCAAGCGCTCCAACTGTATGGTAGTGTTTATTAACCAAATTCGTATGAAAATTGGTGTTATGTTTGGTAGCCCTGAGACCACAACTGGTGGTAATGCCCTCAAGTTTTATGCTTCAGTACGTATGGATATTCGCCGTATTGGTGCGGTTAAAAACGGAGATGAAATCATCGGTAACCAGACTCGTGTTAAAGTCATCAAAAACAAAATGGCACCTCCATTCCGTCAGGCTGAGTTTGAAATTACCTATGGTGAAGGTACCAACCATTTAGCTGAAGTCATTGATCTAGGTGTCGAAGTTGGTGCGGTTGGTAAAGCTGGCGCGTGGTATAGCTATGGGGATGAAAAAATCGGTCAAGGTAAGGCCAACTCAGTTATCTTCTTAAAAGAAAATCCTGAGATTGCCCAAGCTATTGAGGCGAAGATTCGTGCTGAAAAACTTGGTGCTATTGATAATAGTGAAGCATCAGATGCAGACGATATGGATGAAGACACTGACGCAGCGCCAGTTCAATAATGGCTGCATTTTTTCTTTTATTGTTTAGCTGATTAATAGTTATGAAGATTAAAACATTAGCTGAAATTCTAGCTGAGTCGGAAGCCGACTCAGCTAGTACGTCTGCTCTAAAGCCAAAGACTGCCACTCAAAAATATCTATCTAAAAAGCCTGCCAAAAAAAAGAACTCTGTCGTTAAATCCAAGTTTGAAAAATTCACACCTAAGCCTTCTTTACAAGATGATGAGACGTTTGATAACTTTGATAACCTTAGTCATACTTCTCCGCCCTCTTCTCATGCCCCCTCCGCTAAGACTAAATCCAAAAAGCGTAAGAAGCGCTTTCATCCAGCGGCTAGCTTTGAGCCTGAACCCAACACTGGACCTACCTATCAACCACCTAAAGCGCAAAGTATTAAAGAGATACTGGCGGAGGTTAAAAGCAATGTTCATGAAGAAAATATAGACGACAAGTCTGATATAGAAGCAAAATCAGCTGTAGATCACACTAGTGACGCTACAATTGATCATAATGATGACGACGTCACAAAGTTAAATGAAGACAGTGCAGTAGATAATCAAACAGATAACTTACCATCTGCGCTAAAAGCCTATTTACGCACACCTGAGCAGCGACAAGCGGATGTTGATGCTATTAAAGCTGAAAGCCGCTTACGCTGGTTGGCATTTTACTATCTTTCACGCCGCGAATATGGCAAAGCCGAGTTAAAACAAAAACTTTTGGATAAGGAGCAAGATCCCGATAAGATTGATACTTTACTCGATGAATTTGAGGAGAAAGGCTATCAAAGTGATTATCGTACGACCTTGATGCTGATTCGAGAAAGCATTCGTAAAGGTCGTGGTCGTGGTCGTATTAAACAAGAGTTTTATCGCAAAAAAGTTGAAATGCCAAGCAATATTGACGAGCTTATTGATATGGCCAATACAGAGTCTGATGAGTTTAGTGAGTTTGTAGATGATGATCCAAATAATCTGGTTGAAGGCGTAGACTGGCTGAAACTCGCAGTGGTCGCTCGTACCAAAAAATATGGTAACGACATCCCTACTGAGCAAAAAGACAAAGCACGGCAATTACGGTTTTTACAGTATCGCGGGTTTAAAGCCGATGTATGCTTTGCTGCTCTCAACTATACCACAGAAACACTAGATGAACGCTTTTAACTAGCCTGTGTAGTCAGCTCATTATTTGAATTAAAAATAGCCAAAAAAAAGAGCACGTGATTAAACGTACTCTATATTTTGGCTGCATTATAATAAAATCAAAACATGCCTACTTATTTCAACGTTCCAAGACGACTGGATAATTGACTCACAATCTGATCGATTTCTTGATTGGCTTCTGTTTCGTTATCTAGGTTACCATGTGGCGTCAATTGATTCACGACTTCTGGCAACAACTCAGCCAACCCTTGACGCACTTCTGATTGATTGGCTCCAGTATGTGCAGCAACTTGCTGGATTTCGCTCTCGTCAAACAAGCGACTAACGTCATTGGGGTCTAAATTGTCATTAAGTTCATGATTGCTCATCCAAGAGCGCGCTTGCTTGTCATAACCCATACCTGTAATTTTAGACAATGCGCCGCTAAGACCACCGTTTCGTTGTATCCAGCTAAGCACCATAGGCATAAGAGCGGCGACTAACATGCCTTTACCACCAAAACCACCTCTCGTACGCTGTCCGCCTAAAACACTACCTAGAATATCACCTAGTCCACCTGCACCAGAGTTCATACCACCGCGTTGTCTACCGCCAGTCAAGCCTCCTAAGATATCATCTAAACCCAACCCATTAGCTGACTGATTGTCATATCGCTGCGGATTATACTCACGTGTCTGATTGCGACTACCTGTTAATACGCCACCCAAAATATCACCGAGACCACCCGTGCGGCGTGGATTAATGTTTTGATTGACCGGATTACGTTTGGAATCTTCTGGGTCCATTGCACTACTAGCAACTTGTGTAATTAAGTTCCCTAATAAACTCATAATATTGTCCTCTCCTTATTTTAATCGTATTGTCGTACATGACATCATAGCTATTAACAGTATGAGCTGTCTTGTTAGCCAATATAACAAACCGTTTTAACCATCAGGATAGGTATTTTGTTATCACACGTAGTACTTCGTAAGATAGCTATCAAGCGTGACATAAGAAGGGTCACTACAAAATTTATAAAGCGATATCAGTTTTAAAATTTAGCCTCAATTCAGTTTTTTGCCTACTATAGTGGCTAAAATATTTAATTGTTGCCAATGATCAAAGCTGACTTGATCACGATAGATAGTAATGCTCAAAGAACGTTTAAAAGGTTCAGTAGTAACAAATTCAAAATTTAACAACCATTGATAACGATGAACACTTTGGAGATCAGCTCGCCATAACTCATCACCGCGGCCAGTACGCATAAGCAATTGCCATTCTTTACTTACATGCTTATGTAAAGGAGGCTGACTTAAATGTAGTAGTATTGGCCTCGCTAAAGCCAAATAACTTATCACTGCTGCGCTTACAATCAGCATTAAAACATACTGCCACAATGACAGTTTGGCAAACCAAGATAATAAGACGATCGAGACTGCCAATCCAGTATATATCAACGCACGAAGTCGACTGCCATATCTAATGGCAGTATCAATACGTAACGTATCTACAGGTACTTGTACCGCAGTAGAATCAAGCATCGGTAAAAACCAAGTGGTTATGACAAGTCTTTTTCATGACGCCACGTTTTAATTTTTTTAACCAGTGTCCATATAGCCTCATCATCTGGACGCGCCTGATTGGTAAAATAGTCTAATAGATCAGGATCTTCATAAGTGAGCATGTTTGCAAAAGCTTCTTGTTCAGCAGGATCTGCTGTTAAGTAAAGCTCTTTTACGTAAGGATCGATATAAAAATCTAACTCTTTTAGGCCGCGTCGTGCTTGATAAATAATCCGGCGCTGCTCATTGGTTGGTTCTGGTTGACTCGTTGCTGTCATAAATTTGATCTCACTAAGGATAAATCTAAATAAAAATACGTTGTAGCATTATAGAACAATCATTCCTGCCATTAGACCTTGTTTTGCTAATAAGCGGATAATTGATTCCATAATGCTACCGCTTGCTGCATCATAGGAACATTATGCGTACGAATAATACACGCCCCTTGCTGTAGCGCAAATAAACCGGCCGCAACTCCTACTGTATCGCGCTCAGGGGCTTTAGTCGTCGCAAGCTGATCAAGGCCACTATTGGCCAATACTTCTGCTAAAAAACGCTTACGCGACACGCCAAACATTAGCGGCAATCCAAGCGCTTTTAAGCTCTCAAGCTGGGTCAATAATGCACAGTGATGTTCGTAGTTTTTAGCGAAGCCAAAGCCGGGGTCGATAATCATCTTATCATGCTTAACGCCGAGAGCTATCACCTCATCGATACGAGCCGTCAACTCAGCCCTTACTTCACTGACTACGTCGTCATAATGGGCCAAACTACTCATCGTCGTTGGCTCACCACGCATGTGCATAAGCATTACTGGTATATCAAGTTTGGCCGCCATTGCGACTGCACCTTCACGTTTTAAGGCACGTACATCATTCCAAATATCTGCGCCTGCTTCAACAGCCGCTTGTATAACTATAGGATTACTAGTATCAATCGATAACCAAGCTTCTCCGCCAAGTTGTTGTCGTATGGCTTTAACGACTGGTACTACACGCTGTACTTCTTCAGTAGTAGCCACAGAGTCAGCATTTGGACGAGTAGATTCGCCTCCTATATCAATGATAGTTGCTCCTGATTCAAGCATATGCTGACAATGTTCAACAGCTTTATCAATAGCATTGAACTGCCCTCCATCTGAAAATGAGTCAGGCGTTACGTTCAAAATACCCATGATATGGGGCTGAGATAAATCTAGATCTTTAGTAGGTCCAGATAGCGTATAAGCTGGTAAAGGGTCAAATAATGACATAACTCATCCATCAATGATTATATAAACAATATACTCTGTAATATAAGATATCCCAATTATATCTAATAGTAGAACAAACACAAAAACTAATGGAATAGCTATGAACTATAGTACCAGCAATTAGCATCAACAATTTTAAACCACTAAAAAAGCCCTTTGTGAAAAGGGCTTTTTTATAATAGCTAACATCTCAATTTCAGCTTACATTGCTGGTAACGGAGGTGGCGTTAAACCCGTAGGCTTAGCATTACCTTTACCTAGATTGACGCCAGGCTGATAAACCTTAGGCGGACGCGGCTCTTCACCTGCTAGAATATCTTGCAACTGATCACGATCAATCGTTTCCCATTTCATCAACGCATCGACCATCGCATGCATCTTATCTTGGTTGCCTTCAATCAGCTCACGGGCAATGTCATACTGCTCTTCCAACATACGACGTACTTCTTCATCTACCTTTTGTTGTGTGGCTTCTGAGATAGTACGGCTGCTAGAACCAAAATAGCCTTGTGAACTGTCGTCATCTTCGTACACCATGACACCAAGTGCATCCGACATACCATACTTAGTGACCATTGCACGAGCCATTTTGGTGGCACGTTCGAAGTCATTAGAAGCACCTGTTGACATCTGATTAATAAACACTTCTTCTGCAATACGGCCACCGAATAAAATGGCGATGTCGTTCAACATTTTTGACTTGTACATACTGGTCTGATCATGCTCAGGCAGCTGCCATGTTACCCCAAGTGCAAATCCGCGCGGCATGATAGTGACCTTATGCACAGGATCAGTACCGGGAAGTAGCTCTGCAACTAAAGCGTGACCTGACTCATGATAAGCAGTCGCGCGGCGCTCTTCTTCACGAATAACCATAGATTTACGCTCAGGACCCATGTACAGCTTGTCTTTGGCATCTTCAAAATCATTCATATCGACGCTGGTTTTATTACGACGAGCTGCAAACAATGCTGCTTCGTTTACCAGGTTAGCCAATTGTGCACCGCTAAATCCAGGTGTACCGCGAGCAAGGGCATTTGCATCGACCGCTACTGTATTGGGCAGTTTTTTCAAATGCACTTTCAAGATCTGCTCACGACCTTTGATATCTGGCAAGCCTACTTGTACTTGACGATCAAAACGACCCGGACGTAATAAGGCTTTATCGAGTACATCTGCACGGTTAGTCGCTGCAATGACAATTACGCCTTCATTACCTTCAAAACCATCCATTTCAACCAATAGCTGGTTAAGCGTTTGTTCACGTTCGTCATTACCACCGCCCATACCAGAGCCACGATGACGACCAACAGCATCAATCTCATCAATAAAGATAATACATGGTGCACTCTTCTTTGCTTGCTCAAACATATCACGCACACGAGATGCACCAACACCGACGAACATTTCTACAAAATCAGAACCTGAGATTGAGAAAAAAGGTACTTTGGCCTCACCAGCGATGGCTCTTGCCAATAGTGTCTTACCTGTACCTGGTGGGCCAACCATTAAGATACCGCGTGGAATAGTTGCACCAAGCTTGGTAAATTTATCAGGATCACGTAAGAAGTCAACGACTTCAACGACTTCTTCCTTGGCTTCTTCACAACCAGCAACGTCTTCAAAATTGACGTTAATTTGGTCTTCAGTCAGCATTTTAGCTTTAGACTTACCAAAGCTCATCGGTCCGCCACCTTTACCGCCAGCACCACCTTGCATATTGCGCATAAAGAACAAAAATAAACCAATAATCAATAAGATTGGGAAACTGGCTATTAGCAATTGCATCAGCACGCTTTGACGTTTAGGCGCAGTCCCTTGGACTTCGACTTGGTTTTCACGTAATAGTGGCATCAACTGCTCATCAGTCACAGCTGGCCTAATGGTCTCAAAAGTTGAACCATTTTTCTTTTCGCCGATGATTTGCTCGCCGTCGATCTCAACACTGGCTACTTGGTTTTCGGACACTGCGGTCACAAACTCAGAGTAGTTAAGGTTATCTGGCTCAGATGATTGATCAAAGCCGCTAAACACCAGTACCAAAACGCCGATTACCACCAGCCACAATAAGGTATTTTTTACCATGTCGCTCACTAGTTATTCCCATCCCTTACTTATTGGTGTGTTTACTAGACACGTAACGCCTATATAAAAATGTAATATAAACTCATCATACATTATTAGACGACTTTGCTTGAAACATTTGAAACAAAACAAAGCTAATATATCATGATATATGGTTTTAACCTGCACAATTCAAGCGAAAGCTGCGTTTATTCAGTTAGCAATTGTAGCGGTTTTACACGTGATATGGCGTATTCTATAAAACTAATAATAAACTATTTATTGGGTACAACCTGTTGAAATAGCAAGTTATTTTATTGCTATCCAAAACATCTCTTTAGACCGTGGTCTTGATGCTGCAGGTTTGATACTACGAATCTTACTAAATTTAGACTGCATCTGCTTGCGTAATTCTTGTGACCCTTCACCCTGAAACACTTTCATAATAAGCGCGCCACCTTCAGGTAAGGTCTCTAAAGCAAAGTCTACTGCAAGCTCACATAAATATATCATTCGTGGTTGATCGACAGCACTGTTACCTGCCGTATTAGGCGCCATATCAGACAATACCACATTTACTTGCCTGTCACCGACCTCAGCCATGATTTTGTCAAAAACATCCGCTTCTCTAAAATCTCCTTGAATAAAGGTTACATCTGCCAAAGCGTCCATAGGCAAGATATCAGAAGCAATCAATGTACCACTGTCACCGACGAGTTGACTGGCTACTTGTGACCAACTACCAGGTGCACTACCCAAATCTACTACTGTCATTCCAGAAGATATCAGCTTAGCTTTTTCATTGATCTCAAGCAGCTTATAAGCAGCACGCGCACGATAACCATCCTTTTGTGCTCTTTTTACATAATGATCATCAATATGCTCTTTCATCCAAGCACGGCTACTTTTTGATAAACCTTTATTTTCAATGCGCGTGGCCAAAATACCTGCTCCTATTACTTTATGATGTAGCGACTGTCCAATAAACGACTGACTAAATTTTTACTGTTTAACTTAGTAATGAATATATTATGCAGATAAACTCATTCGACAATAATTCTTAAAGACAATTTTATTTTCCGAATAAATTTAAAGACATTATTAACGATTTAGCAGCTTTATGATTCAGCAGCGTTTATAATGCAACAAGTTATTCAGTTTAACATTTTCATCACGTAAAATCGTGCAAAATGGCCCTGATATCATGCAAGATAGTCATAGATTATTTATAATGGATATTAACTTTTTAATAGTATGGTTTTAGTCATACCTTTTTTTAGATAACATTGCTTCTTATTTATTATGATTTATTATGGCAATTCAACCATTTTAGAACTGTTTTTTGTTTTTACTACAATTTAGGAATACTATGCAACTTGATAACGCTACGATTAAACGCCTAAAAGGTATTGGTCATGAGCTCAAACCCATCGTGATGATCGGTAATAATGGCATTACTCCTGCTATCACTGAAGAGATTGACCGCGCTTTAACCGATCACGAACTTATTAAGGTAAAACTACCAGCTGGCAGTAAACATGACCGTGATGTAGTCGCTACTGAGCTTGCAACCACTGCCAAAGCTAATGTGATTCATACGATTGGTCGTATGGCGTTGTTACTACGTCAGAACCCAAATGCGAATCCTAAGCTGTCAAACTTAGCACGCCACGCTCAATAACTAATATCTATGTACCACATCAAATAGATCTAGAGAATCACCACAATTATAGAAGCTGCGTTGCATCATGGCTCGTGGCTTTTATTTTATCAAATCTATATTATTGATTTTCGTTAGGTCATTTTATTAAGAAACAGCCATTATGAGCCAGCTATTTACCTTACGATTGGCAACCGAAACATTATCGGCTGATGCAGAACAAATCGGTGTGTGTATTGAGGAGCTACAAAACATACGCATTAGCGTAAAAGCTTCACTTGTGCTATCCGAACGAAAGCTTTGGTTAAGTTATCAAATCCATCTACCATCTGCTATGCTAGCTGCAAAACTGCATTGGCCTGTATGGCAACAATCACAAGTCCGTTTTACCGACTACCTGTGGCAGCGCACTTGTATTGAATGTTTTGTGAGTAGTGACATTGCCAATGAGACAACCAACTATATAGAAATTAACGCCAGTCCAAATGGACAGTATGCTCTTTATAAATTTGATGATTATCGTACGCCGTCGGTATATCCTCCCTTACCATTGACGCAAGCAGATGGCACTACAAAGGCATACATCACTTGGGCGAAGCGCCTCTCAAACCAACAGGTAGAACAGGTAAACAACCTAAAACCCCGCCCTATACTGACAAACCACTTTGTAGACTTGAGCACTACGAAATTTACTTCGCACTATCAGTATCAACGCTGTTTTGGAGTGTCTTTAGATCAGCTTTCCCTAGACAGTGATAATTGCTACTTGTCTAATGATACTGGTATAAAGCTACTACACCCATGCGTCATTCTACAGTTTGGTAAAACAAATCTATATTTTGCTCCTGCTCATGCTACTCCGCCTGACTTTCATCAACGTCGCTACTGGACACCACTAGACTTGCAAGCTGCACTCACTAAATAATTTTTACCATACAAATTAACTTTAGCCCATGGTTGACTGTTTAATCGGTTAATAGCAGATAGTTTTAGTGATTGAACCATCATAAAAATAAAAAAACTCAGCAATGTCACGAAGAGCATTACTGAGTTAGGAGAAAACACTAAATTTATAAGTTAAGCAGCCTACTTATTTTTATTTGTCAGCCATAGCTAGGTAGATACCACGCTCTGATGCATCATCAACATAACGTGAATCACGCCATGTGGTATAGCTATGTACACCACTGTAGGGGCTAATACTGTTTTGGCGGAAATCAGATACCCAGCCTGAACCATCAAAGATCTGTATATGACCATGCGGACGTTTTGAGCTGCGATCATAGACTACGACATCTCCAACTTGAGGCGTCATGTCGTTACTGATTTTAGTAAAACCTGCATTGGCAAGTGTGCCACGAGTAGCATACTGATAAGCTGAAGGGTTTGGAGTAAACTCATAACCAGCTGATTGCAAAGCTTTACGCACGTAGCGAGCACAATAACCAGAGCTTCTAGAAAGAGCAACTCTTGATGCACGAGCTGCTGCAATAGCAGGGGCTGAATTACTATCTGGTATTCTACTGCTTGCTTGCTGCTGACGCTCATAAGATAAGCGACTGGTTAATGATGCTAACTCATATTCTTTTTGTTTAGCATGAGCACTTAGGTTGTCAATAGCTTGACTAATTTCATCATTACTAAAAACATGGGCACCACTGTTAGTGCTATAGATGTTACGGCTAGAGCCGTAATTTTGAGAGACTGAAATATTTGTGATGGTATGACTCAAGGTATTATTTGGCTGAAAGTTGGTTTCGGCAGCACCACTCGTTTGTGCTAAACCCATTCCCAATACTGACAAAATTAATAAAGCTTGTTTCATAAATTTACTACCTATTGTTAATACAAGTTTGCTTGTCATCCATGACAAAACATTAATTAATTTAAAAGAAGCATCATTAAGTAACCATGATAAAATTCAGCATACTCAATTTATATATCGGCCTTTATCACCCAAAGGATGCGTAAACACGATGTCAAAAAAACAGCCTAATCAGCTTGCAAAACTTATTGATCATCAGGCATTTGCTGGTAGCGCCCTGCCTCAAGCTTTAGCTAATGATATGCAGCTTTATACACAGATGACTCATGAGTTAAAAACACTTTTAATCGACTGTCTGCCTGAAGAAATACTTGCTCACTGCTGGGTCGTTGGTTTGAACTCGGAGCAATTAACACTAAGTGTAGGCTCAGCTACTGCAGCCAATCATATTCGTTACTTACAAAGTGCATATTTACAAGTGTTGACAGAACAGTCGCTTACATTTAAACAACTTAAAAAAATCCGGGTCATAGTTTCAAAAGGCAGTTCAGATAATTCGTTATACGAACAAAAACTATCGTCAAAAATGAAAGACCTTAACTACTATAAAATCGGTAAAAATCAGGCTCTTAGCCAAAACACAAAGCGGACTATAGCACAGGCTGCAGAGCATGTCACCACAGATAAAAACCTCAAAAAAGCCCTTTTACGGCTAATAAATGAGTAAAATCCTCTCCATTACAATGTAAAGTTATGTAAATAAAAATAGTAAAACAGGTAGTTGGCGCTAGGTTTTTGTAATCTTATAAACAAAAAAAATCATCTGCCCGATAGAATCCTATTAAGGATTTTAGCTGGCAGATGATTTTTGTGAAATCTTGAGCTTCTGTATTCCGTAGGCTTCAGCGACTCAATCAAATAATATAAAACTGTATATTTACTAAAGTGATTATAATTTAAGCATCCTTATGCCCAAATTGTGTAATCTTACGTAAGTGTTGCGATACTTCGTGTATCATCCTGTATTTACCCTTCAACTATCAGACCTGTTAATGGTAAATACTCGATAGGGCAAGTTACATTGTCATCGAATGTTACAATTTCAAAGTTAGTTTCGTCTGATAAAACCTCTCGGACTAGCATATTGTTCAAGGCGTGTCCTGATTTATAAGCATTGAAACGACCGATAATAGGATAGCCAATTAAATATAGATCACCTAGAGCATCCAGTATCTTATGACGAACAAACTCATCAGCAAACCGTAGCCCCTCAGCATTTAGAATACGAGCATCATCAATGACAATTGCATTGTCCATACTCCCGCCCAACGCTAAGTTGTTTTGTCTTAGTGCTTCAATGTCTTGCAAAAAGCCAAAAGTACGGGCTTCACTTAGTTGCTCAATAAAATTTTGTGTTGAAAAATCCAATTGCGCATGTTGAAAGTCTTTATCAAACGCGGGATGATCAAAATCAATCTCAAAATTTAACTCATACCCTTCATATGGGCGCAGTTCTGCCCACTTGTCATCAACCTCTACACGCACAGGTTTGGTAATTCTCAAGAACTTTTTTAGCGCATCTTGCTCAACAAAGCCCGCTTGTAATAATAGCCCCACAAAAGGCGAGGCACTACCATCCATAATCGGTATTTCACTCGCCGATACTCTTATTAATAGATTGTCTATACCAAGTCCTGCTATCGCACTTAGTAAATGCTCCACCGTACCAACACGTGCTCCCCCAAAGACAAGATTTGATGACATCATAGTATCTTGTACTAAAAAAGCACTGGCGGGTATTGGCGCGCTACCAATGATATCAGTACGCTCAAAAACTACTCCAGTATTGATAGGTTGTGGATGAAATTCTAAATCGACAGGCTCACCACTATGCAAACCGATACCTGTAATAGCTATAGCTTTTTCTATGGTTCGTTGATTCATGGCTGCTTTCTCACATATTTTGTTACAATTACCATAGTGTACCATTAGCTAGGCTTAATCCGCTATAGTTATAGACCTGTAATTTTCTTATACTTATGATTTATATAATAAATAGTTATGTAGCGAGCAATGTGAAATATTTATAAAACTATTTGTAAATGCTTATGATGGTTTAGATTTTTACAAAAAAAGGGGCACATGTTCTCTTTCTCAGTTACAGACACAAAAAAACCAGCACAATGGCGCTGGTTTTTTATGTTTATCACGTTACTAATAATTTATTCATACTTCATTAACCGAGAAATAATTGTAAAAATACACATTGCGTTAATATTGTAGTAACTTAAAATAATAATCACTTAGAATAAACTACTTATTCTGTTGACGTTTTAGATAATCTTGAATGCTGTTGGTTTTAGTCTGCGGTTGCTCTTGTGCAGGCGCAGAGCGTACGCCACTATCTTGATACGTCTGATTTTGCGAATGTTTTTGGCTATTTAATGCACTGGTATGTAAATTTGGATCTACTGATTGTGTACTAGTGACTGAAGGTACAGGCTGCTGAGCTTTGGGCGCTTTCTCCATTTTCTCATCTAAGGTCAGACCTGTAGCTATCACAGTAACATGTAAGTCATCGCCCATTTCTTCATCGACAACTGAACCATAGAAAATGTTCGCTTCATCAGTATCTGTAATGCCTTCGACAATCTCACTGATCTGACTAAACTCATCTAACGATAAAGTCTCAGAAGAGATAACGTTGACCAATAGACCTTTTGCGTTCTCTAGACATAGATCATCTAATAAAGGAGACTTAATGGCTTTTTCAGTTGCTTGACGCGCACGATCATCACCGCTCGCACGTCCAACACCCATCATGGCGTGACCTTTAGCAGTCATTGCAGTACGGATATCATTAAAGTCAATATTTACAAGACCCGAACGAGCAATGGTTTCAGCGATGCCTTGTACCGCATGCAATAATACATCATCCGCTTTTTTGAATGCGTCTTTCATTGAAATATTGCCGTACACACTCATAAGCTTATCATTAGGAATAGTAATGATAGAATCAACAAAGTTAGTTAGTTGCTCAATCCCTGCTTTAGCAGATTTATTACGCTTACCGCCTTCAAACTTAAATGGTGTCGTAACTACAGCAACTGTCAATACTTCCATTTCTTTAGCAATACGAGCGATGACAGGTGCGGCACCTGTACCAGTACCACCGCCCATACCGGCCGTGATAAATACCATATCTGAGTTTTCAAGCAACGTTCGAATTGCTTCTTCTTCGCTTTCTGCCGCTTCGCGTCCGACTTCCGGATTGGCACCTGCTCCTAGACCACGGTTACTTTTAGCACCAAGTTGCAGCTTGTGCGGTACAGTCAAACGATCAAGAGCTTGTCTATCAGTATTGGCACAGATGAACGTCACACCTTTGATACCTTGTTGTACCATATGTTCTACTGCATTGCCGCCACCGCCGCCCACACCGAATACGGTAAAACGAGCTTGGCCATTGCTTTGATGCTGGTTATCATCTGGCATGGTGTATTTTGACATAAAAAAGATTCTCCAGTTGCAGATAGCGTGATGGTCGATACGTGACAACGCACTCGCATAAAGTACTATCGACTTACTATATATAAATACTTACAAATAAAATAAAAAAGTTAAGATTTAATGAATATGCATTAAACTTCTATTTAAACATTTTACGCTAATAATGTGGTTTTGCAGTACTACAATATTCCTAAAACAAATGTATCAAACGTTGACTTGCAGTAGCGCACAACAAGCCCATTTAAATACTTATGTTTTAAAATACTTTATTTTAAACTCTTAAAGTATTTTTTTTAGGACGCTGGTAAAACGTTGACCGACACTTTGGAACGTCCCTTTTAGGCGGCCTTGTTTAATAGCATCAGGTTCACTTTGTTCACTATGGCGAAACTGTTCGCTTTGACTATATAACAAAGTACCAAATGCTGTTTGATAAGCACGGTTATTTACCTGCATACTTAACTGCTTGAACGACTCTTCATTATCAAAATGGTTATAGGCAGTAATAGCAGGATGAGTATTAGATAATACTACAGGCATTTTTAACAGCCTTTTAGCAAAAGGTATCATACCTTTAATGGTACTGCCACCACCGTTAAGTACAATCCCTCGATCAATATAACCTAAAAGCTCTGCTTCATGAAGCTGTCGAATAACTTCAGTGAATATCTGTATATAACGAGCCTCGACAATGCGAGCTAGATTATAAAGACTGACATTGACCTCATCACCTGAACCTTGTGGTTTGAAGATGAAGAATGAGCTTGGATCTATGCTATTTATGTCTACTGTACCATGTGATTTTTTAAGCTTTTCAGCTTCTATCATAGAAATACCGATATCCGCTGAAATATCCATAGTTACTTCATGACTACCACTGGCTATACAGTGGGTAAAAATGAGTTTATTTTCTTTGTATACACAAATACTAGTAGTACTTGCACCTATGTCTACTAGACAAACACCTTGCTGTCGCTCTTCGTTCATCAGGCTATATTCGGCACTCGTTACTGCATCAAAAACAATATGATCGATACCGACATCACAGCCCTGCAATAGCTTTTGTATATTTTGACGACTGGAGACTGGCATCATCATCATGTGATACATGACGGTGATATCTTTTGCGATCATCTCGATAGCATCATCAACCATTGTATCTTGTTCATCGATGTAGATACCTTGCTGACAACAATGCATTAGATAGTAATCAGATGGCAAATCTTGTGACTTGGCATTAGATAACGCTTGTACCATATCTCTTGCGCGAACCGTCTCTTCTTCGACCGCAACACTACCAATGCTATTTTTACTAGACAATTCAGGCGTAGCGAGTGTCAGCCATACACTATGCACACGACAATTCGCCATATCCTCAGCATCTTGAATGGCTTGTTTGATTGCACCTTGTAAGCGTTCGCGATGTTTAATTTGGCCTTGGTAAAAATCACTATTTTTGACTTGTCCAACACCCATGATACGTATGTCTTTTGCAGACACAACGCTACCAATCACTACATAAACTGCAGTGGCACTTAGATGGACAACAACCAGATTTTCAGTATTTTTCATGTTACCAAACAAATTATCGCTAAATAGAAAACTATCGAATGTCTCTATTGAATCACTAGAACAGTACTATATGATTTATTCCATCATTTATAGTACAAAAATTGCGCAACTACCCTACTCATATGTCGGACTATAATATCCAACCTCTATGTTACAGGCTGGTTCGTCGACGACTCTGCTTATGGTTCATTGACCTTCCATGCTATTGTAAAACCATTTTTATAGCGTAAATCTATTGATTGCATATCTTCGCGACGATCAGCCAATTGATTGTTCAAAAGCTGGCTCAAATTAAGAAGCTTTTGTGCAGTATTTTCATTATCAACAATCACACGTAGACCATTGTCAAAGCGTACCAGCCATGTCATTCGAGGTGTTAAAATAATATCTTCTACTCGCATATCAAGCGGAACATACCAGTCATTTATTTGTTGCATTTGTTGCATAATAACGGGCGCTTGTCCTATCTCACCTTGCAATGTAGCAAACTGTGATCTGATCAACTCTTCGTTATCAGCTGGCACGAATACTGCACCTTTTGCATCAACCAAACGCTCTGTCCCAAAATTAGCTACTGCTTGTTTGGGCAGTGCAGTAATAACAATACCGCGTTGCCAGTCACGAGTCACACTAACCTCATCGACCCAAGCAAGGCCCATTGCAATATCTCGTAACGCCTGCAGGTCAGTCGTAAAAAAACTACTTACTGCTTGCTGGTTCATGGTTTGTTGTAATGCTTGATGTTGAGCAATAGACAAATCTTGTGTATCAACGTGGATAGCAGCTGGCGGTGCATCACGTAACGCTTTACCACCCATAAGTAGTATTAACAACAACAACCCTATTACGAGTGTCGTAAAAAAATATTTTAACCATGCAGGTATTTGTAAGTTAGATCTTGGGCGACGGGCATCATCACTCATCAAGTCAGTTGTTCCATTGACAGTTTGAGCCATAGCCGCATTTGCCCCTATACTTTTTATATGTTGTTAACTTAATAAATATTTGATTGAATAACTGTTATTCCAATAAACACCTTTTATCATGGCTTTATCATTTTGTATAACAAAAAATGCTTAAAATGAGCTGAATATCATCAACATAAGCCAATCATCACAATCTTAACGTATTTTGATGGTAAACAATAGCCTAACCCATGCTGCAGCCAGTGTTTTTACACAAGTTTACATGAAGCTGTGTTATAGCAGGGCTAGTGATACAATATGGATTGACATTATATCCGTTTTGTTCAATACAGTACTAGAAATATTAATAATTTAGTTTAATAAACTGTAATAAATTTTATTTTTCATAAAACAATCCATAATAAGTAATCTCTACCTATTAAAGTGTTTGTGCCAATATATGCCAGCATAACTTGTCAAAGTCCATGCCACGAGCTTTGGCTGCCATAGGAACCAAACTGTGACTGGTCATACCAGGTACGGTATTGATTTCAAGTAGCCAAAAGTTGCCCGCCTCGTCTTGCATAGCATCAATACGTCCCCAGCCTTTTGCATCAACCGCACGGAACGCTGCAAGACTTAACGCCTGTAAATGCTTCTCGTCAGCATCGCTCAAGCCGCACGGAATATAATAACTGGTATCGTTACGATTATACTTGGCTTCAAAATCATAAAAATTGGTAATATCAGCAGGCTCAAGACGTATCACTGGATAAGCTTCATCATCAATGATGACAATCGTAAACTCGCGACCAGTAATCCAGCGCTCGGCCATCACCGCATCACCGCACTGCACTGCTGTTGCGTATGCTGCAGGCAACTCATCGAGGTTATTAACCTTGGTCATACCAATACTTGAACCTTCATGAACAGGTTTGATGATAAGTGGAAGTCCAAGCATATTGACCACTTGCTGCCAGTCGGTATCGGCGGTCAGCAAGGAAAATGGCGCTGTCGATAAACCGCATCCTTGCCATAATTGCTTGGTACGAACTTTATCCATACCCAGTGCCGATGCCAAAATACCTGAGCCTGTCTGCGGAATATCGAACCACTGCAGCACACCTTGTAGTAAACCATCTTCGCCGCCGCGACCATGCAACACATTAAACACGCGATCATATCCACGAAGCTCAGTAACATCTTGGTGTTTAGGGTCAAAATGAGTGGCATCAACGCCTTGGTTTTGCAAAGCCTGCAATACCGCTGCGCCACTGTCTAGCGATACGCTACGCTCGTTGCTACTACCACCATAAACGACGGCCACCTTACCAAATTCACGAGCATCTTTGACTTTACTTGGAGTAACACTCAACGGTATGTCATGGTCTGACTGGTTATTTCCCATACCTTCTTTTTTTGCTTGCGCGGCGGCTAAAGCTGACTCTGGATTAGTGATAAAGCTTTTATTATCAGCCTCATTGTCAGTATTATTGAGAGCGCTTGTGTGTTCTTGATTGTCATTAATAGTCATGAGTACAGTTTCCAAAAATCCTTTAAGACTTACTTAAGATATAAATCATTTGCAGCCAAATCGATCGCAATTTGGCCGACGTTACCAGCGCCTTGAGTAAGAAGCATGTCGTTGGCTTTTAAAAGACGCTGCATCACAGGCGCAAGTTTGTCTTTGTCAACAATCGTAGGTTCAACTGCACCGCGAAGACGAATACTACGTGCTAGTGCTTTAGTATCAGCACCTGCAATCAAACTTTCACCTGCTGGATATACGTCCAACAATAGCAATTCATCCACACTTGAGAGCACTTCAACGAAATCATCAAAGCAATCACGCGTACGGCTATAGCGATGCGGCTGAAACAGCATCACCAAACGACGATCAGGGAAGCTTTGGCGCGCCGCTTTAATGGTGGCATCGACTTCTTTTGGATGATGACCATAATCATCAATCAATAAGACATCACCCTCATCAACAGTAACAGAGGCATGTTGCTCAAAGCGGCGACCGACGCCCTCAAATTTTTGTAGAGCACGTTCAATGGCTTCGTCATTTACCCCTTCATCGGTCGCCATAGTGATAGCAGCAAGCGCGTTGTAGACATTATGAATGCCTGGAATATTTAAGGTCAGGCGCAATGGTTCGCGGTCGCGGCGCAATACGGTAAAATGCGTCTTGGTGCCTTCACTAACCACATCGATCGCTTGCACATCATTAAACGGCTCAAGCCCAAAAGTTAATACCGGACGGCCAATATCATCAATCATCGCATACAGCTCTGGATCGTCACCACATACTACAGCTAAGCCATAAAAAGGCATGTTTTGTAGGAACTGAATGTAGGCGGCTTTTAATTTATCAAAGCTGTTTTCATAGGTTTCCATATGGTCTTGATCGATATTGGTCACAATCGCCGCCATCGGATGCAGTGATAAAAACGATGCGTCCGACTCATCTGCTTCGGCAACCAAGTAGCGGCTACTACCAAGCGCGGCATTCTTACCAGACGCATTTAGCTTACCGCCGATCACATAGGTAGGATCTAGCTGCCCCTCTGCCATCATGGTGGTTAGCAAACTAGTCGTTGTAGTCTTACCATGCGCGCCAGCAACCGCGATACCGTGGCGATAACGCATTAATTCGCCCAGCATATCTGCGCGGCGTACCACTGGCAGACGCGCTTCTAACGCCGCTTTTACTTCAGGGTTGCTACGGTCAATCGCTGAGGATACAACGATGACATCTGCATTCGAAATGTTTTTGGAATCATGACCGATCGATATCTCAATCCCAATCTGCTGTAGGCGACGAGTTACCACGCTATCAGCGATATCAGAGCCGCTAACTTTGTAGCCTTGATTATTCATCACCTCAGCGATACCGCACATACCCGAGCCGCCAATACCAATAAAATGCAAATGCTGAATACGGCGCATTTCTGGTATTTCAATCAAACGCTTAGGTAGAGCTTTTGCGGAGGTAGACATAAGGGCTTCTCTTTATTAAAGGCTAACAAATTTATTAAATTAGTTGGGGATCAATCAGTTATGAAAACAGTAGCTTCTGAAGATATAGGTTACAAGGCTTGCCAAATGATATCAGCAACTTGGCTAGTGGCGCTACGATTGGCAAGAGCATGGCCTTTTTTTGCCATCTCCAAGCAAGTATGACGATCAAGCGCTGCAAGCTCATCACTCAAACGCTGCGGTGTCAGCTCAGACTGCGGTAATAAAATCGCAGCATTCTGTGCTGTCAAAGTGCGAGCATTGGCAGTTTGATGGTCATCAACCGCGTGCGGTAATGGTACAAAAATCGCGGCAATACCGACGTTTTGGATTTCAGTAACTGTCAAGGCACCCGCTCGGCAAACGATAATATCTGCCCAATTATAAGCTGCGGCCATATCATCAATAAATGGCTGCACGGTAAACTTATGAGCGCCTAAATCCTCGTTATCATAAGCCGCTTTTGTCGCTTGCTCATTATTACGACCGCACTGATGCCGTACCTCAAAAGGACGGTTTATTAATGAGAGTGCTTTAGGGACGGTATCGTTTAATACTTGCGCGCCCAATGAGCCACCAACGACTAATAGCTTTAAAGATGAACGATCACTGATATCGTAGCGCTTAATCGGTTCAGCGACACCCGAAATAGCATTACGTACTGGATTGCCTACGGTTTCAAGTTTTGCATCTTGCTGACTGTTGGCAAATGTATCTTCAAACGCTTGTAGTACTTTAGTCGCAATCTTAGCCAAATAACGATTGCTCATACCAGCGATGG
Source organism: uncultured Psychrobacter sp. (assembly GCF_947495825.1). Classification (GTDB taxonomy): domain Bacteria; phylum Pseudomonadota; class Gammaproteobacteria; order Pseudomonadales; family Moraxellaceae; genus Psychrobacter. The sequence continues at coordinate 127,041 of NZ_CANMAH010000005.1, read as the reverse complement.
CATTTTGCTCATGAATAATTAACGGCGTATTGGTCATACGTGCTGCAATGCCGCCGGGAGCTGTGACATAGCCACCAAAGCCCACCACCATATCAATCTGATTACTACGAATAATTTTGACTGCAGCCATCGTTGCTGATAGCAAGGTAAAAGGTAATTTGGCTAAGCGCGTGATACCTTTACCGCGTAATCCCTGCATTGCAATAGGATGAAAATCATAGCCAGCTGGTTTGACCAAACCATTTTCCATACCAGCTGGCGTACCTAGCCAATGAACAATGGCACCGCGTTGGGTCAACTCCTCAGCAACTGCCAGTGCTGGGAATACATGGCCACCAGTACCAGCGGCCATCATCAATATGTGCGGTGTTTTCATGAACGCTTGCCTTTCTTGTTTGTACGAACTTATCTGTACTAAGTTATTAGGTAATAACCATCAACGTACTGACACAATCGATTCATTCTACAATGATGCTCTAAAACCTGCACATTATAGAGGAATCTACGCTGATTTATATAGCATTTTATCGTTCAGTTACTAGGTCTAATGGTCAATGCAAAACAATAAAAATGAGAGGTAATAAAAAGTTAATAGCCTCTCATTTCTAAGTTATCGTTTTTAGCAACGAGCTTCTATTGCTATCATAAAGTCTGTCGCAATGTCAGTACCACACTGGTCATCAATCTCACGTACGCAAGTCGGACTGGTGACATTAATCTCAGTAATTCGCCCACCGATCAAGTCTAAACCAACGAACATTAAGCCTTTTTCTTTGACAATAGGAGCGACCAGCTCTGCCACTTGGCGTTCAGTATCAGTAAGCGGCATAGCAACACCACTACCACCTGCGGCTAGATTACCTCGGGTCTCGCCTTTGACTGGAATACGTGCCAAGCTATAATCAACCACTACCCCATCGACGATGAGCACACGCTTATCGCCATCTTTGATCTCAGGCAAGTAACGCTGCGCCATGATTGGTAAGGTCTCAAGCTCGGTCAAAATCTCCAGCGTCACACCGATATTTGGGCTATCAGCGGTCAAGCGAAAGATACCCGTACCGCCCATGCCATCTAACGGCTTGACGATGACATCTTGCTGCTCAGCGATAAATTTGCGAATATGCGCCTGTTTGCTGGTCACAATTGTCGGACTCATATAGTCGCTAAACCAAGTGGCAAATAGCTTCTCATTACAGTCGCGAATCGCTTGTGGGTCATTGACTACCAACACGCCTGCCGCTTTGGCATGATCAAGCATGTAGGTTGCATAAATAAAGCGCATATCAAACGGCGGATCTTTACGCATCAAAATCACGTTATAGTCGCTGATTGGACCTGTCGCTTTATCACCTAACGTATAGAAGTTTTCAGGGTCACGCTTTACCGTCACTGGCTGAGTATCGACCATCAATTGACCACGATCCAACCACAGATCATGAATCTGACAATAGCCAAGCGTATGACCACGATCTTGAGCGGCCCACATCATCGCCAAGGTAGTGTCTTTTTTATAATTGACTTGCTCGATAGGATCCATGATGATGAGTATTTTTAGAGATTTTTTTTGGTTTTCTTGGCTCATGATAAGGCTCACTTACGTTATATTATGAATAGGCAATTATGGGAAGTTACAGGCATGTACAACACAAAAAACTCTAGTTATGCAGCATCAATAGTCAGGCTTTTATAACAACCCTTTGCGGCAAACTACACACCGTACTGCGCGCGGTAATGCTGCATTTTTGCAAGTTGGGTCGCGTCTTTATGCTGGCCGTTTTGTACACCACTGTCATCAGCCAAATAGCTGATTAAGTCATCCATGTTGACAAGTGCACGTACTGGCACTTCTAGCGTCGCAGCCAACTCTTGAATAGCAGAGTGCTCGCCTTGGCCTTTTTCTTTACGATCAAGCGCCACGATAATACCTGCTACGCTTGCGCCCACTTGCTCTAAAATATCAACTACTTCACGCATCGCTGTCCCAGCAGTGATCACATCGTCGAGTACCCAAACAGCTTTGCCACTGACATCAGCACCCACTAAGTTACCACCTTCGCCATGAGTTTTGGCTTCTTTACGATTATAACCCCATTTAGCATTGATACCATGATGTTGCCATAACGCTTGTGCGGTTGCGGCAACAAATGGAATCCCTTTATAAGCCGCACCAAAAATGACCAGCTCTCTCGCATCTGTGCCATTATTGCTAGCCATCTCTGCGGCCAACGCATCGGCATAACCACGCGCTAGTAACGATAACATCTCACCTGTCGCAAGTAAGCCTGCATTAAAAAAATACGGACTGATGCGGCCAGACTTAAGCACAAACTCACCAAACTTTAGGACTTGATTATCTAAAGCCAACTGGATGAATTGATGAGATGAGAAAGAGGCGTTTTGGGTATGTTGAGCATCGGGCACTGAAGCATTGAGCATTATGATATTCCTATCAGCAAAATAAAGGACAAAAAATTTGCATTATTGTACGCATTATTGATCAGCTTGACCAACCATTGATGTTGTAATCCTGCATATTAGGATAACGAGTGAGCAGTCCACTACGCGATGAGAGATTAAAATAACACTGACCATCATGACTCACCTGTATGTCCCAGCCTAAGTGGTAAGCGGCAACAACGATATGCCCTGCAAATAGTCGAATCTGACGATACTGATAACGCTTTGCTGGCTCAAGATCAAGCTGACTAAGCAAATAGCTACGGATATGCTGACAGATTTGCGCCGCGCTATAGCTATGATTGATAGTTTTGCGTGTATGACACTGCTTTAACGCATGGACAGCGACGCTACATGCCATGATGTCTGTCGCCAAATTGCCCTCACCTGTCTCAAACTGCTGTGGCTGCAAAATCACTTGCCAGTCATCGGCATAAAGGCTATTGAGTAACTCATCAGGGTTATAACGTTTGGTCAATGCACGAAACGAGGCTAAAGACGCTTTAGTATCATCGTTATTATAGCTATTACTAGAGACATTGTTGTTAGAGTCGCCATCATTTTCATTGGTTTTTATCGAGCTGTCAGCAGGTGCAAAACCATAACGATTCAGTTTTGGATAAGCCCGAAGTGCTTGATGGACATCTGACATATCTAATAACGTCATATTGCTTAGCGGTAACAGTAGCGGCTGCTCGCTATGATTTTGATAAAAATTGTCAGGAAATTCGACAAGCTTCGCCGCATTTAGTAATGATAAATGCTCAGCCAATGCCTCTGATGCAATCAGCTCCCACTTTGATAAGCTGTCATCACAAGGCTGATAGAACCGCGCAGAGTTTCCATAGAGTCGACGCAATTGACCGTTTAAGCGTCGAGCAGGCTCTGGAATATCACTTAGCGGCCGTGCAGGATCAAGTGGTGCTTGACTCGGATCAAAGTTGGGGTGCATGATCGCAGGCTGTTTGCTATCAGGCAACGTAGAGGATCGCTCAGTATTGCCTTCTGCCAGCTTACCGCCTATTGCTGCATGTTCGATACTGGGTAAGCGATTATCAGAAGTAGAAGGCTGGGTCATGTAATCTCCATAAATGATAAAAACAATAAGCGCGAAATATAGTTAACCTACTTTAAAATAAAGAACAGTAGCACGTGGCGTAGTGTAGTATCGTGCATGCCAGTTTCATTTAAGATTGACTATAGTAAGGATATTTTACGCTTGATGACGCAAAATATCACGGTAACCTACTTGCCAGTCAGGATAATCGAGCCACGCTAACGGAATGTTGCTATGCAGACGTTTACCCGTAACAGCGGTTTTTTTATCATCTATTGTAGGAGGTACTTCTCCCACTTGCTCACTGAGCCAGACACCAAGCTCATAAGTGGTGACTGGCGCATAGTCAGTGGCAATATAAAGCGGTTTTGGCGCAGCAATGCTCAAGACCTTGGCGATTATATTGATCAAGTCACAATCCATAATGCGATTGCTCCAGTGCGTCGCTGCCACTGGCTCTTTTTGTGATTCTCGAGCTTTACGCAGTCGCATGAGACGCTCGCGTCCATAAATACCACTTGGACGAATGACAATAGCGCGATCACCAAAGCCTTGTTGCAGCACCTTTTCTGCTTGCAAAATAATCTGAGAGGCTTCGCGCTCAGGCAAGGTCGGCACAGTATCTTCGTCTATCCATTCGCCATTATCTTGCCCATAAACGCCTGTTGAGGAAATAAAAACGACGCGCGTAAGATTTGGCAACTGATCAGCCAGTGCGGCTAAATGCTGAGCAATCGCCAAATAGCTGTTTTGATAGCCGCTGGTTGAATAATCATCAGGCGTGACGATAATTGCCATATGCGTAAAGTCTTGCAGCTTATCAGCGCTAAGTGTCAACGCATCTGCCTGCATAAACGTTGCATCATCATGCAAATCGTAATGTTCGCGTCTTCTGCGCGCAAGACCTGTGACCAATAAACCATCCTGAGCAAGCTTATTAGTGACTGGCAGACCAATATCACCTTGTCCGATAATCAGTAGATTTTGCGTACTCATAATGCATCCTTTGGTTGGCTGTTTTTTGTCACGATTTTTGGCGTATCTGCCAAGTATGACTGTTATAACAGCGATTAAAAATAACGTCTATATGACAGCTGTACATCGTCATTGGCATCGACGCGATCTTGCCAGTCATAATTAGCATTAATGCGTAAAGCTTGGTTTTTATCGATATCATACTGTAGAGCTACGCTTGAGATTGGCTGCCAATAGTGACCGCGAACGTTGGGGTCATCGCTGCTGCCATGATACCAATATGGTAATTGCAATTGGGCCTGCGCGCGTAACTGATTGTTAATCTGATAATCACAGCCAGCATTGACGCCTACGCCCACTCGAAAGCCTTTATTAATGCCTCGTCCTGCTTGCGCTGTACCTGACAATAGCGCATAGCACAGCTGCGGTGGCATCTCTCCGCTACCAGCTTTTGGTGTGCCAAGCGCCCACGACCAGCCGGACTCATAGCCGACGCTCCCGACCAAATGGTCGTGTCCTGCCTCTTGCGAACCATCATTGACGCGAGTCACCTCGGCACTTGCGCCCCACGTCTTGCCTTGTTTGGCAGTGTTGACGGGATTGAAAGAGCGGCCACGCAGTATTGTGAAGTTTTCTAATACCACACGATCTGGCTCATGGTCTTTACTGCTATCTGTCTTATAAAAGCGCAATGTCGTAGCCAGCGCTTCTAAATTAAAAAACTGAGGAAACCCTGAGGCGCGATCCAAGGTGTCATGGAATCCCAAACGTAACCCCACATCGAGGTAACTGTTGTCACCGCGTTGACCTATGCCGATCTGAGCCATTTGCAATAGATGCCTGTCGATTGGGTTGTTGTCCGACGCTACAATGCTATGATCTATAATTGTTTTTGGCGTAGAGTCGCCAGCAGATATACTCGATGCCAAATTGCGCTCTGCTGATTTAATATTATTCGCGTCATCTTTGGTTAATTGTTGATAACCAAGCGCGGCCGCGGCTTTGGCTTTATTTAACTCAGCCTGGCGCACCGTACTGTCAGACGGTGTATAGCGTGCATCTGCTAATAGAGATTCGTCGTTAAGTAGCTTCACTACATCGGAGGGGATGACCACATAAGGCAATTGGCTAAGCAAATCCTGCTCAGGACGCACAACATCGATCAAGCGTAGAATCTCAGAGGCGCAGTTGTCTGTAGTAAAATAATAGGGAATATCCAAATCTTTGGTTTCCCACACATGCAGAATAATTTGCTGCACCTCTGCGGGAGTCAAATCTAACTGATAAGTCCACGCGTCACGCTCATCGTCTTTAAGATATTTGGCAAGCTTTTCTGGATAAGGGTCAATCTCGATTCTATTGTTATAACCGCCTGTGGTTGACTTAATAGCATAGACGGCAAAAGCATCATCAGGGTCACCATCGACGGTATCATTGAGCGCATAGGCATGGTAAATCTGACTCGGATCTGCCGCGCTTGCTGGTGAGTCTATACGTAGCAAAGTATGAGCAAACGCAGATATTGGATTGTCCAAGTACTCCTCGGCAAACATAATGGACAGCTGCTCGGGGTTTAGCATCGTCATCCATTCTGTCAGATCAGGGCAGTCCGCTTGCAAGCGCGAGCTTTCAACACCCAACATCTCAGTCAGCCATTGCGTACGCGCGGGAAAACGGCAAACGGCTGAATTGTTGCTAGGCGCTGTCATTTGATTGCTCAACGCTACTAGCATCGCATCCAGTTCAGCGCCAGCGTCGTGCTGGCCTTCAGCACTCAGAAAAAACGCTGGGTTATCGATGAGGCTCTTGGACGCGCCTTTATTAAAGAGCGATTTTTTATCATCCAAAAAGTACAATAACCGACGCCACGTTGTATGCTCAGACAGATTTTGCGCCTGTACTTGCTTACGCCATTTGACTAGCAACGGTTCAGCTACACTGCTTTGAGTATTCTGTATGTTGTCGGCCTTATTATCTGCCATAGTCTGTCTAGTTTTGGCAGTTGTATCGGTGATAGCTGCGCTTGTTGCCAGATCACCCGTCGTTACTAATGATACTGGCGTTGGCAAAAAAGCCTGCGCTTGTGCAGAGAGTAACAGGCCTGCAACAGCGAGAGGCAAACGTGCGCTCAGGCTAATAGTGCCTAGGGTACAATCTACAGATATAAAAGTCGGCTTTATAGACATGAGGTAAAATCTCGCACGTTATTATTTTATAAAAGCTATCGTCAATTTGGTTTAGAAGCGTGATAAAGCAGTCAAGTGTAGGTATAGGTCATACTGCCTGCAAGATTGACGCATCAACACTTTTATAACGCATTGACGGTATTAATATCATTATACAAAGAGAACATTATGCCAAGCTCAATCACGCCATCATCAATGACTATTAACGGTGGTTTATTATCGGCAGCCACTTGGCTTGCGTCACCTAATTTTAATAACCGTCCTGACAATACGACTATTGATACCATCGTCATTCACAATATCAGCCTACCACCTGATGAGTTTGGCGCGTGCGGCACTGATGGCGTGCATTATGTAAAAGCGTTATTTACCAATCAACTAGACTGGGCGGCGCATCCGTATTTTCAGACGATCAAAGGCGCTGAAGTGTCAGCGCACCTGTTTATAGAACGTGATGGTACAATCACACAACTTGTCAATTTTAACGATCGTGCGTGGCATGCAGGCAGATCCAGCTACCTTGGCCGCCCTGAATGTAACGATTATAGCATCGGCATTGAGCTTGAAGGGTCTGATTTTGTGTCCTTTACCTCCGAGCAATACGACACGCTTGCAGCCGTTATCGCCGCTATATATAGCGCCTACCCTAAAACTCGCCGTCACCTAACCGGACACAGCGATATCGCCCCAGGACGTAAGACAGATCCTGGTGATTATTTTGAATGGGCGAAGTTGCGTAGCATGGTAGCTAAACAACTGTAGAGGTAGCATTTATCATTTCTACATCCAATTCATTTATCTATATTATAGATGTGCCATGAAAGTGCTATAATCCGTCAGTTTTTTGACAATAGTAAATCAGCAAACAACCATCAGTAAACAACTTGGCAAAATAGGTTCTCATGGCAAAAAGTCGGTTATTTCGTTCAACCATGGTGGTCAGTAGCATGACCATGCTGTCGCGTATTTTGGGTTTGGTACGCGATATTGTGTTATTAGGTGTCTTTGGCGCAGGTGGCCTGATGGATGCCTTTTTGGTCGCTTTCAAGATACCAAACTTTTTGCGGCGTCTGTTTGCCGAAGGCGCATTTAGCCAAGCTTTCGTCCCTGTTCTGTCCGAATATAAAGAAAAATATAGCCTGCAACAGGTACAGATACTGGTCAGCCGCACCTCAGGAGCGCTGCTACTAGTGTTATCTATGCTGACGGTAGTGGTGATTTTAATCGCGCCTTGGGTAGTGACATTATTTGCGCCCGGATTTGCCGACCAACCCGATAAATTTGCCATCACCGCTGAATTGCTCCGTCTTACTTTCCCTTATTTGCTGTTTATTTCCATGACTGCGTTTGCCAGCGGTATCTTGCAAAGCTACGGACGCTTTGCCGCGCCAGCCTTTGCCCCAGTACTCTTAAACTTATGCATGATTGGTGGCGCGCTGATTTTTGCGCCGATGTTTGACACATCGATCATGGCGCTCGGTTATGCAGTGGCTATCGCAGGTTTGTTACAGTTTTTAATACAGCTGCCGCAGTTATGGCAACAAAAACTGCTGGTCGCACCCAAGGTTGACTTCAAGCATGAAGGCGTCAAACGCATTTTAAAGCTGATGCTCCCCGCTATCTTTGGTGTCTCTGTCACTCAGATTAACCTACTGCTCAATACCGTATTTGCTTCTCTTATGATAGGCGGTTCAGTCTCTTGGCTCTATGCAGCCGAGCGTATGAGCGAGCTACCATTAGGGTTAATCGGTGTGGCTATCGGGACGGTGATTTTGCCAAGCTTATCAAAGAGCGAAGCACAAAAAGACGATGTTAGCTTTAAAAAGACCCTTGACTGGGCTGCAAGGCTTATCATTTTGGTGGGTGTGCCAGCATCAGCAGCGTTATTCATACTCGCAGATGCGCTGATGCAAGCGCTGTTTTTGCGCGGAGAGTTTACTTTGCGTGACTCACAGATGAGTGCGCTGGCACTGCGTAGTATGGCGGGCGGTATTTTAGGTTTTATGCTGATTAAGATTTTTGCGCCTGCGTTTTTTGCGCGGCAAGATACCAGGACGCCGGTAAAAATCGGTATCATATCCGTTTTTGCCAATATGATTTTTAGTGTGATTTTTATTGGGATATTTTACTTTTTGGATATGCCGCTGCATGGTGGTTTAGCGTTAGCGACTACAGGTGCCGCCTTTGTCAACGCCGGCTTGTTGTATTATTTCTTATATCAACGCGAAATATTCCGTTTTGGTAGTCACTGGAAAAAGCTGTTTGCTCAGTTTGCGATTGCTACAAGTGCCATGGTTGCTGTGCTTTATGTCATGCTACCCTATTTTCCAACTGATGACGCTCAATGGCGACGTATTGCAGCGTTACTTATCATGTGTGCGATTGGCGCGCTGGTATACGGCGCAGTATTATTAGCCACAGGCTTTCGTCCTCGCCAGCTCAAACATGGGTAAAATTAAGCAGGACGCTAACTTACGAAACCAAAACAAGCTTAGTATGAGAATTGACAGAACACGATACTGATAGTTGTGATAATTAACGTTTAGTGAATATGTAAATTTTGAGGGACAATATGACAACTAAGCAATCAACCTTATTACGCTTACCGACCTTACTCACTGCTGGCGTTCTAAGCACCGGTTTACTTGTGAGTGGTTGTAGCAATAATGATAATGTAGACACAGATGATGCAAATGCAACCAGTGAAATTGAAAACACAGCAGCTATTGAAGACACGGCAACTGTTGCCAAAACGTCTGAGGATGACCTAACGACTTCGGTAGAGACAGTCGATAGCGATAATGACGTTAAAAGTGAGCAGATAGCGACCAATACTGAAGATAAAACCACTATTGATAGTGATAATGTCAATCCTGTTACCGCCTCTGCCAAGCAAAAAAGCTTGGTGACTAATCCAACCGAAGCTGGTACGCCAGAAGATGCTGTGAAGCAAGCCTTAGACAGTTTGTATGATGGTGATATAAAGCAAGCTGCTTCTTACTACAAAGTAGATATGGCGAATTTTGAAGAAGAGCTGGCCAATACGCAGTCTGCTTTTCAGCAAACTGTCGATGGCGTCACTATTACTGATACCAAATATAATAATGACAAAACGCGGGCCACTATCACAGGCGAGCTGATGCTAAAAGACCAAAGTGAGCCTGCGCCACTGACCTATGAGCTACAAAAAATAGACGGCCAATGGAAGATTCTGGGTTAAGATGTTTTAGAGTAAAGTATCTTAGGTTAAAACTTATGAGATTAAAGCGTCTCAGTTTTTTTCTCTAAGATATCATCTGCGGTCACTGCTTTACCAAGCATCACCACATCAGCGATAAACCCCTGCATGTCACATACTTTTGGCATATAGCCCCATTGCTCAAAACCAAGCTTACGGAATAATCCCAAGCTTGGTTTATTATGAGCAAAGATAAGCGCAACGACATTTTGAATACCAAGATTTGGCGCTTGCACCAGCATCCAGCGAGTCAGTAAGCTGCCCAAACCTTTTCCATGATAATCATGATGCAGGTAGATACTGATCTCTGTGCTAATATGATAAGCCGTACGAGCATACAAGTCACTAAAGCTGCCCCACGCTACGATTGGTGAATTTTTTTGTGCATTAATTTTATTAGCGTTAGCTGACGAACTAATCGCCGCTCTAACCACATAAATGGGACGCGTAGGACTGCTTAGATGTTCATCAAACCAACTTGCCCGCTCTTCACAAGTCACTGGCGTCAGATTTGCCGTAGCTTGCTTGCCAGCGATACTTTGATTATAAATCGCCAAAATCTCTGGTAGATCCTCTTTATTGGCAAGATGCACAATAAACTGATCATTAAGGTTATGTATTGATAAGTTAGGCGGTATAGCATTTAAAGCGATATTAGTCATAGAGTCTCCATAGCTAATGACACAATTAGTAGTAAGGCGATGTAAAGCTTTTATAGTAGATTGACTATACTTGTATTATCCGCAGACTATAGATGTTAGTGTGGCTATTTTACTTTATAATGGCTTGTTTTAGACACACTGATTTTTTTACAGATGTGTTTTTTGTTTTTTATCTGGTCTTATCTATCATAGCTGAAATTTATGAACACCTATTTTCTTGAGCAACTGATTGCATCGCCAAGCACTTTGCCTATAAATACCAGCCCAGTAGATTTGGCACCTTGTGTGCTTACTATTGGCAACTTCGATGGTGTACATTTAGGTCATCAAGCCATGCTAGCACAAGTGCGTGACATCGCTGATATGCAAAACCTTCACTCTGCCGTCATGATATTTGAGCCCCAACCACGTGAGTTTTTTGCACCAGCGACGGCTCCTGCACGCTTGACCAACCTTGCAGAAAAGCAAGCCTTGCTAGCAGAACATGGCGTTGAGACTCTAATCGTAGCAAGCTTTGATGGTGAGTTTCGTTCGCTATCAGCGCAAGCGTTCGCTGATCTGTTAGCACTGCGTCTAAACGTCAAGGCTCTGGTATTGGGTGATGACTTTAAATTTGGTCATGATCGTACAGGTGACAGTCAGTTTTTACGGGATTATGGCTTAGATGTGACCAATCTACATACTGTCACAGATGACAGCAGCGAAGCGGTACGCATCAGCTCCACTCGCGTTCGCGACTTGCTGTTGGCAGGTGATATTGAGGGGGCCAATACCTTACTGGGTCGGGACTATACCATGACAGGATTGGTCGTTAATGGAGATAAAATTGGGCGTACAATGGACTTTCCTACCGCTAATATAGATTTGGATCGTTTAAAGCCTGCTCTTCATGGGGTTTTTGCTGTTGATGTGGTCAATCTTGATGATGCCGGAGAAGTAATACCCCACGGCTTAACAGAACTGGCCACTGATGAAAAAGCCGGTGTGGTAGGATTACGTCCGCATAGTTTGTTTGGTACTGCAAATATTGGCATCAGACCGTCTGTTGATAAAGCCCATAACTGGCGCTTAGAAGTACATTTTCCAGAGTTTCAAGGTGATTTATATGGTCTGACCTTACAAGTACGTTTTTTGCACTTTTTGCATGGCGAACGACGTTACGAGGGTTTAGAAGCACTCAAAGCAGGTATTCAGCAAGATGTTAAAGACTTACTTGAATGGCGAGAACATCAACAAATAAGTTAAAGCGTGCTTCTTGTATATAAATGAAAACCCACAACCTTGAAGGTTGTGGGTTTTTATTTTAATCAATCTACTGTCTTTTTAAGCATCCGGATGCAAGCGTACGTTTAGTTCGTCAATAGTCTCAACCCAAGCTGCGTCTTTGAACCATTCTTCTTTTAAAAAAGCTCGCTGATTGTCATTCCAAATATGAGCATCGATTAGCTCTTCGTCTTTCGCTAATTTGTTTTTTTCAATAAACTGCTCAATCGCTTCATCAGAGCTATCCAGCCCTAACTGAGCAAATAACTCATTCATACTATATTCAGGTTCACCCAACATACTGTCTCTCCTTAAATGATGCAAATTTGATTGTACTTATTATTTCAACGAACACATTTATTGTAGCAAGCTTTTTTTTATTCGCTGTTAATCAACGTTTATCTAACGTTATCAATTGTATTAATACCTACCCAAGGCACAAAAAAGCCCTCCGTATAAGAGGGCTTTTAAATTACTCTATATAATAATTTAAGCTAATGAACAACTTATGGTAGTAGGTGTGCTACCGCATCACGCTCTTCGCTAAGCTCCTGCTCAGTCGCTGCCATCTTCTCTTTTGAGAAATCTGATGACACATCAACGCCATCTACGATAGACCAGTCGCCGTTTTTGCACGTGCATGGGAATGAGTAGATAAGGCCTTCAGCGATGCCGTATTCGCCGTTTGAGTAAACACCCATCGATACCCAATCATTTTCATCAGTACCTAGTGCCCACGTACGCATATGCGCGATGGCAGCATTGGCAGCAGAAGCAGCAGATGAGGCACCGCGCGCTTTAATGATTGCCGCGCCACGCTGTTGTACTTCTGGGATATAAGTGTTTTCGTACCAGTCGCGATCTACCAAGTCTAGTGCTGGCTTACCATTGACTGTACAAGCGGTCAGATCTGGGTACTGAGTTGATGAGTGGTTGCCCCAAATGGTCATGTTTTTGATGTCATTGACAGTGCTGTCAGTTTTTTCGGCCAGCTGTGCCATTGCACGGTTATGATCTAGACGAGTCATGGCAGTAAAGTTGCGTGGGTCAAGATCCGGTGCATTACGCTGGGCGATTAGCGCGTTAGTGTTGGCAGGGTTACCGACGACCAATACTTTTACATCGCGGCTGGCCACTTCGTTCAATGCTTTACCTTGTGCTGAGAAGATCGCAGCGTTGGCTTCTAGTAAGTCCTTACGCTCCATACCTGGGCCGCGTGGACGGGCACCGACGAGTAACGCGTAATCAGCATCTTTGAAGGCCACATTTGCATCATCAGTTTGGACGATACCTGCCAATAATGGGAATGCACAATCTTCTAATTCCATAACCACACCCTTTAGGGCATCAAGCGCTGGCGTGATTTCAAGCAATTGCAAAATAACTGGCTGATCTTTACCTAGCATCTCACCAGATGCAATACGAAATAGCATCGCGTAGCTGATATTACCAGCAGCACCAGTCACGGCAACACGTAAAGGCTGTTTCATAGAATACTCCCTAATTAATTATTAGATAATGTCATCATTATACAGACAGGCATGATAGATATGGACTTGCTCAATGAGGTATATAGACTTGCTCAATGGTAGCGGTCACAAACCGAAAGCTAGTGTAGCACTTCATTTGGTAAACCGTCTAGGGACAACGAGGTGCTTAGCAATGTCTATATTGTTACATTTTATACATACAAAAGTTTGTCAGCAAAAATTACTGTCTCATTAAAAAAGAACTGTAAAAGTTGAAAACTGCTTTGATTGGCTGTTTATCGATATCTTTTATAAGCTTCGTACTTACCATCAGCACGATATAATAGTGACTATTTACCACCTGAAATAATAAAGTTACTGCCACAACTGTTGATGACCTCGTTGCATTTACCAAACTGACTACCATCATAACAAACATGTATATCAGTTAAGATAGACTGACGACGTCTACCTGCCTGACAAATTAAGTCAATACTAGTAGAGGACATGCCATTGTTTAAACGTAGCATTTGTCCGATAAAACGAGACTTTGAGACCGTATAACTATTACCTGTATTTAATTCGCTAGGGAGCTTTAAGGCGCCTGCATAATTGGTAATTTGACGAAAATAGCTACTGGCACTAAGCGGACTACAAGCACCATGATGTTGCCATGCTTGGCTACGTACGGTCGTATCTGGCATGATACGGTTAACGACTTTTAACTGCAGTGGCGTCAAGCGCGGATCACTACCACGGCCGCAGCGCTCACCGTATCCCATATCTAACCCAGATACCGTCAAAGAGTAACCTTCTAAGCATTGGCGCATGCGAGCCCTTGAAGGCTGTAGGTTACATAGCGCTGGAGTCATCTCAATCATCAGCACCCTTTGACCAGATTGCACAGCATTTGCTGCCTGCGCAGGTAGTGACAATATGCCTTGTAGTAATATTAGACCTATAATATTTAAGGTTAATTGATGCCTTTTATCAAAGCTGCGGCTCTCATACTTGCTCGACCAATATCTTTGTAACTCATTACTCTTTATAGCACTTCGCCATAACTGAGCTGTTAAATCAAATACCCGCATAAACTGACGCACACACATTCGAGCAGATAATTGAAATCCGGTGGATATGTGCGCAGGTCGATTGGGGCCATTATTTATCATAATTAAAAAGATACTCAATAGTTATTAAACATGAACAGCAGCATTTAGGCAACATCATACAGTAAAATGCAGCTAATTTCTGAACGTAAAATGCTAATAATTTAAGCAACAATTCTGAACAAACCGTTTAGTAAAACTTTGTAAAGAATGACGACTATAATCAAGGTAGTAAAGTTACTTTATTTGGTCTTTACTACCACTGAGCAAACCTTTGACTCCATATTATGAGTATAAGAAAAAACTGGTTAACTGTTAAATCTAAAATGCTGCTGGAACTGTCCCCATACGCTCACTAATCGGCTTAGTACGTCCTAACAAGCTACTATAAACAGTGGCATTCTCCATTACATGTTTTACATAATTGCGAGTCTCAGGATAGGCTATCGATTCGACATACTGATCTGCAGCAAGTGGACCATAAGTAGGTTGCCAGCGTTTGGCGTTGTTAGGGCCAGCGTTGTAACCTGCCGTTGCCAGTACAGGCTGATAATTTAGTTTACCTAATATATCACTCATATACCATGTGCCATAGCGGATATTAGTATCTCCACTATTGGCGCGACTGGCACTATACGACTCGCCTAGATTACGTGCGATATATTTTGCGGTGCCTGGCATGATTTGCATAAGGCCACTAGCACCAACGTTAGAACGTGCTGACGTCACAAACCGACTCTCTTGACGCATAATGCCATAAGCCCACGCTGGATCAATACCTGCTGACTGACTATAACGTACTACTGCATCTTGATGCGGCATTGGATACGATAGCGCCAAGCTGTTTACTCTCTCAGTATTGTCCGCTGCATAGATAGCGCGATCGAGCCAACCCATATCATGCGCTTGACGAGCCGCTGCAATAATTAGACCATCATCACGGTTATCACGTGCTTGCTTAACTGCCCAGTTCCATTCGCGGTTGGCATAGGCACGGCTAGCATCAGCGTTATATAAAGCAAAAGCGCGTGCAAAATGTTGGTCTTGTAAAACACGAGCTCTGTCAGCAGTACTTACGTTCGGCAAGTTACTACCACCTAAGCTACTAGCATTAAAGCGCTGTCCAACTTTATCTTTTGCCATCAAACCATAATAATCGTTACTTTTGGCTAGGTGTTGATACATTTTCTTAGCCGTATTACGCTTTCTGCTGTCACTTGATTGTTCGTATGCGCGAGCCAACCAGTATTGCCACTGATTGAGTTTTTGAGTCTCAGCATCCATTTGTGAGATAGATTCGATCACATCATCCCAGCGACTAAAACGAATAGCCGCTTTAGCATAATCTTCAGCTTCTTCAAAGTTAAAATCATCGTCTAAGCTGTTGCGAAACCAGTCGATAGCCTCAGCGCTAAAACCATCATCAGTGGTATGGCTCATACGCTCTACCCCAAGAATGCGGTAAGCGTAGCGGCGTGTGTCATCATTCAATAACTTAGTTGAACGTCGATTGTCTTGTTTTATATCAAAATCCAACTGCAGAGCAGCTTCGCGGTATGATTTTTCAGCAAGTCGTCCTATAGCATATAGATATAAATACTGATTGGTTTGGTTGTTTGGTTGCATACCAAATCGTCCAAAATAAGCACTTGGATTAAGCTGAATTTCACTTAGGGTAGAATAAGGAATCGGCGTACCAAGACGTGATGATAGTGCCATGATATCGCCTGTCTTACCTTTACGTAACATACGTTTGAGACGGGCGGCGCGGTCTTGATTACTAACAAGTGCATTATTATTAAGTTCAGTGGCGAGCTGATCACACAGTGCAGGCTGCTTAAGGGTGTTCAACCAAACATCTGGCTTTTCTGCCAACGCACGCATCGTATCACCGCCATTATTAAACCCAAGTGCAATTGCACAGCGCTCGCTACGATCGCCATTTGTTACTAAGTTAGCAATTTGACGTACCGAAGCGTAGTCGCCTAAAGCTGCTTTTGTTTCGGCAAAATCAGCGACCAATTTTTCAGCCATTACCGTATTAGGATACTGACGAACGAACTGCGACACGGCAGCAGGGCTTTGCGCTTCCAAGTCCAGATTCATACGCCAATAGGTCGGATACATAGCAAATAATCCACCACTCATCAACTGCTCATAATTGAACAGTGCATTAATGTCCCCGCGATCTGCCGCTTGTGCAGCCGACGTAAAATAATCCACACTGTTATCTTGCTGGTAGCTACTACCATAAGATGTCGCAGGCTGCGCACAGGCAACCTGTGACAACCCAGCCGCACTCATGGCAGTAACTAAGCTTAGCGCACCGATACGTAGTGAGCGAGTTTGCATGCCCATAGCAGTCAATTGGCGTTTAGGTTTAGACATAGCAAAATCATTAACTTGACTGTCGTTCTGAATGCGGTTGGCAGCTGACTGCTTTCTCATACTTGCTCTCTTTGTGTTTTAATCATCATTTACCGCCAAGACTATCTATGTCGCTTTGGCTCTTCCATCTGCACTAACTTTTTTGTGCTAACTTTAAAAACTCAGCTTTGAAATTAAAAATGCTATCTATGTTAACACTGACTATCTTTTCATTCATATAATAATAAACCTATTATTTATCAAATTGAATCAAGACCAGAACAATGTACTGTGTTTATAGCATAGCATTCATCATACTACATTCATCTGACCTGCAACCAGCGCCATTACTATTCGTTAATAAATAAGAGAGTGGCGTGTAACACAGAGATGATATGACGCCAACTTTATAATATGTGTTAAATACCTAAAAAAATTCTGATAAGCAATTGATAGTATTATAAATAATTTATGCCAATTATGGTTGATACGCGACGGTTACTTTTCACATTAGCAGATGGTTATGATAAAATACGCCACGCATTCATGGCCTATCGCCGCTATGTTTTGATAATTTTTGATAATTGTGGATTTTAACTTATGAGTGTTTCTGTATTCGACCCCCGCATCATTGACGCTAGTGCTAAAACTGATGTCACTGCGCCTGCTATCAATGCACTCGTAGAGACAAATCCAGCAACCGCCTCAACTGCTAGTAAAAAAGTATTTATCACGACTCAAGGCTGTCAGATGAACGTTTATGACTCTGACAAAATGCTCGATGTGCTGGGCGACTCACACGGCATGGTAGTGACACAAGACATTGATGAAGCTGATGTGCTTTTGATGAATACCTGCTCAATCCGCGAAAAAGCGCAAGAAAAAGTCTTTTCAGAATTGGGTCGCTGGCGTAAATTAAAAGAGAAACGTCCAGACTTAGTTATCGGCGTCGGTGGCTGCGTGGCCTCGCAAGAAGGGGATAATATTCAAAAACGCGCCCCTTACGTCGATATGATATTTGGGCCGCAGACCTTGCACCGTCTGCCAGAACTGTATGATCAATCAAGCGAGCAACGTAATATCTCGCCCAAAAACCGCATTGGCACCATTGACATCTCTTTTCCTAGTATCGAAAAGTTTGACTTTTTGCCTGAGCCAAAGGTAGAGGGTTATAAGGCCTTTGTTTCTATTATGGAGGGCTGCTCAAAATATTGCTCGTTTTGTGTGGTTCCTTATACACGCGGCGAAGAATTGTCACGTCCGTTGGACGATGTATTGGCTGAGATTGACAGTTTGGCTGCGCAAGGTATACGTGAGATTAACTTGCTCGGTCAAAACGTCAATGGTTATCGCGGTGAAAAAGATGATGGCAGTATTTGCCGTTTCGCTGAGCTTTTGCACTATGTATCACATATCGATGGCGTTGAACGTATTCGCTATACCACAAGCCATCCGCTAGAGTTTACTGATGATATCATTGATGCTTATGCGCAATTACCAGAGCTGGTATCCCACCTGCATCTACCTGTGCAAAGCGGCTCAAACAATATCCTTGCAGCGATGAAACGCAATCATACGATCGATGTTTATATCAATCAGATTAATAAACTCAAAGCTATTCGTCCTGATATTCATCTGTCGAGCGACTTTATCATTGGCTTCCCTGGTGAGACCGATCAAGACTTCCAAGATACATTAAACTTAGCAAAAGAGCTAAACTTCGATCACTCTTATAGCTTTATCTATTCTAAGCGTCCGGGCACACCAGCAGCAGAGTTGCCTGACGATGTGAGCTTTACCACCAAAAAAGAGCGTTTGGCTGAATTTCAACAAGTCATCATTGACTCAACGCTTGCTAAAACTCATGAGATGGTCGGCACGACGACTCGCGTGTTGGTTGAACAAGTTGCAGATCGTCATCCAGATTGCCTAATCGGCACAGCGGATAATACACGCACTGTTATGTTCCCTTATGATATGGAACAAATAGATCAGCTACTTGGCAAAATCGTTAGCGTTCGCATCACTGACTTTGTAAGTCCGCATATGGTCAAGGGTGAGCTGGTTGAGGTTTTGGCTTGACAGCTATTGATTCAAAGCTATCGCAATAAAATAAAAAAGCCGTTAACTATCAATAGTGAACGGCTTTTTTATGACGCAATGATAAGTTTCTAAATAACAAACGACTTATTTTAAACCATAAAGCTATTGAGCACTTCAGCCAATAGCGCTGCCGCAATTAATATAAATATCACCCCACAACCACGATTAAGCCACACTAAGCGATTTCCAACATCGAGCCAGCTTGCGAGCTTTGTACCACCTAGGGTATAAACTATCTGCCAGATTGTCTCGCTCAAAAACAAACCTATAGTCAATACCACATATTGTGGCCACAAAGGCGCACTAAAATTGAGGAACTTAGGAAAGAACGCAGCAAAGAACAAAATGGCTTTTGGATTAGACAGCGATACCCAGATACCAGTACGAAACAAGGTCGTGTTGCTCGGAGAGACCTTAACTGCTGCGCTAGATAGCGAGCGCGGTCTGGGCATATCAGCCGTAGGTTGCATAGTAGTGGGATAGTCAGCTGCCACCTCCTCGCTTATCTCACGGGCATCGCTCATCAAACTGCCTTCACTAGCATCGCGCCACGAGCTGATACCCAAATAAATTAGATATACTGCGCCAACTGCTTTAATCACTGTAAGTAGCCAAGGGGACTGGCGGCTGATCACATCCAATCCAAGTAAAGTCGATAATAGCAGTATAAACAAACCAAGACTTAACCCAGCCAGCGTCCATAGTGTCCGCTTGACCCCATAGTTCATCCCATACTGGAACGCTAATAACATATTGGGACCAGGGGTCGCTGAAATAAAAAACGTACTTGCAAAAAATACCGCAAACAGATGCCAAGACATCAACCAACCCCTACTCTTTTATTTAAAATAAATGGCATAAACGCAAAAGAAGCAAAAAATAAATACCGCCATAAAGACGGTATATTTTATGCTACTTCATAACAAAAAAGAACTGCTTACTGCTTTAACTGGCCACACAGCTGTTGAGCAGTTTTTGTAAAAACTCATCACAGCGCGCAATCTCATTCAATGCCACGAACTCATCGGCTTTATGCGCCTGCTCAATGCTCCCTGGGCCGCAAATAATGGTCGGAATGCCAGCGTTAGTAAATTGCCCGCCTTCGGTGGCATACGCCACTTTGTGACGCTCATCATCGCCCGTTAGTGCCGCTATCAGCGCTTGTAGCTCATCATTATTATTATCGTTCATTGCTGGTACGCCCTCTTCTTGTATCAGCTCGATACCGGTTTCAGGAGACCGCGCTTGCATCTGCGCGTTTAGCTCGGCAATTTTAGCTTGGATGGGCGCTACAATATCCTCTTGCGTCATGTGCGGCAAATTACGATAGTCAAAGGTGAACTCGCACAGATTGGGTACGATATTGGTCGCCGTGCCGCCTTTTATTGTACCCACTGACATGGTTGAAAAAGGCACATCAAACATGTCATCGTTGTCATCACGCTGACTAATCTCTTCCGACAACTCATCGACATAGCCGATTAGACGACTGGCATAGCTGATGGCATTGACGCCCTGTTTGGTCAATGATGAATGCGCAGACTTGCCATGGACGCGGCAGCGATAAACAGCAATGCCTTTATGTGCCACAACCACCGTCATATTGGTTGGCTCACCGACGATACAATAATCAGGAGTGATACCGCGCGCCTCGATATCCGCTAAAATCAGCGGCGCGCCCAAACAGCCTACCTCTTCATCAAAGGATAGTGCCAGATGCAGCGGACGGCTCAGCTTACCCGATTTAGATAATTCTACTGCTTTAGGTAGCACCGTTAAGCTACAGGCAATAAAGCCTTTCATATCGCACGACCCGCGTCCATAGAGTTTATCGCCGCGAATCGTCGCTTTAAATGGATCGGAGCTCCAGTCCTGCCCATCGACAGGCACGACATCTGTATGACCAGATAGTACAAGCCCATGGTTCACTTCATCAGCGTTAGCTCCTGCTGGCACAGTGACAAATAAATTGGCTTTATTTTTAGCCTCATTAAAGGTCAAATCCACCGATAAGCCCAATTGCTCACAATAGGCTTGTACATCTTCGATCAACGCTAAATTGGAATGGCGACTGACCGTATCAAAGCCTATCAGACGCTTTAGCCAATCGATGCTTTGCGCAGGATACGTCACATGAGACAAGGTTTGGACGTCATCGTCGTTACTATTCTTTATAGTCATAAAACATCCTTATTACGATATAAAATAAACAAGCATTAGCCTTTTTGGAGCGCGCGTCGTTGTAACGCTTTTACTTTGTCATCCAAACCGGCAACTGGGCCATCTACTGGTATGTTCGGAGCCACTTCCTGAATCGATAAGGTATTGATAGGAGAGGAGGATTCGACGCCCATCTCCTCCATCCATTCGCCCAATTGTTTCGATGAGCTAACGTAAACAATACGCCCCAATCCTGCCCAAGCATGAGCCGCTGAGCACATAGCGCAGTGCTCGCCCGAGGTATAGACCACCGCTTTTGCACGCGCATCGGGGTCCATGTTTTGAGCCGCCCATTTTGCAACGGCAATCTCAGGATGATAAGTTGCGTCGACTGTATTGGCACGGTTACGATCTTCATGCAACACACGACCCTCGACATCGACCAATACACTACCAAATGGCTCATCGCCCGCTTCTACCGCTTCAGCAGCAAGCTCAACACAGCGGCGCAAATGTTGCATGTCACTATCCGTTATCATTACAGTCTCCCTTTTATCATCTTACGGCAAATCAACATCCCTATGCTACTTGGCATTATAGACAGCAAAACACTTATGATGGATTGTTTTGGTTCATAACATTGAGCACAGGCGGCATAGGCTTTGGCAACTTACCTTCTGCTTGTAGCTCTTTTGTCGTTTTAGCATCTATAGCCAAACCTGAGATCAGTGCTAACTCTTTAACTGGTTTACGTTTACGGGTAGCAAAGCTTACAGGTATCATACGCGCAAACTCATAAATATAAAGATAGGACTCTTCACCGCCCTCATACTCTTCATCTTCTTCTAGACGAATAGCCCCAATTTTGGCCAAATCTGAGAGCATCTCGTTTTCTTCAGCACTCAGACTACAATCAGTAATCCCAAAACCTGTCATAAAACCATTTGCCCACTGTTTCAAAGCCATGACACGTTCGTATAAACTGTGTTCATCATCAGGCACTAATGGCATATATGCATAGGCATCGTCTTTATCTTTTAGCTGAAATACCGTATCTTCGCCCTCTTCTGTCAACAAGGTTAGCGCTGCCTCTGGCAATGGTGCAAAACTCAGCTCTGCAAGGACAGTCGCCCATTCTTGCTCACTAGGAGCATTGCAAGCTGTCATCAAACCAGTCATCAAGCCGTGTAGCTCGCTAATACTGACATCAGTCCAATCTCCAATCGTATTTGACCAAGTATTCCAGCCTGAGATATTGTCATTCATAACAATTGTCCTATCAATTAGTTAGTACTTATTAATTTAAGATAGCTGTAACTTCATACTATTTATAAGATTACAGCCCATAAAAGCAAAAAACGAAGCACAATACGTGCAATTACTTTGTTGATATAGATATTATGCGGTCACCTATGGCATTATTAAACGTAACGAAGAAAATTCCTCCACGCATCACTTGTTAAGGATAAAAACTGACTATGTATGATCAACTCAAAACCTTAGAAAAAATGATACTCGATATAAAAAAACAGTATCAGCTCGTCAGTAGCGAACTTAGCAGCCTCAAACAAAAGCCCAATAGCGACCCTAAAGAATTAGCAGCGCTCAAAACGCAGCTAAATAGCTTTAAAACTGAAAATGACAATGCCAAAAAACAATTGGGCGATCTGGATAAACGCTATCAAAGCTTAGCTGAAGCACACCATATGATTGGCGAAGAACAGGACCAATTGCATAAACAGATAAATGAGTTGCAGCGTAAGAATAATGAGCTACAACAGCAAAACAATGAACTTAAGCAACAAAATAGCGATATCAAAAAACAAAACCATGATTTGCAAGAAAAAAACCAGCTCGCTGCCGAACGTACGCAGGTCGTACTAAAACGATTGACGCGTATTGATCAGATGGAAGGCTAAGTACACTTTGCATACATGCTTTAATTAAATGATGCTGCGGTGCGTCATGTATTGATGATGTCCGCGCCAATAATACTATTCTAACGACGTTAACTTGTGGGATCCTTTATGACTGATAACAATAGCAACGCCACTCAAAAAGACAAACTGCAACCTCAGCAGAACCAAAATGAAGAATCAAATAGCCGCACTGACAATGCAAGCTTGACTTCTGATAATCCAGTTTCTAGTAGCTCTGACTCTAATATGAGCGCAAAACCTGCGACGTCTGAACCACAAATGAAAAAAGTTGACATCGTTATTGCTGGAGTAACCTATCAGATTTATTGTCCAGCAGATGAAGAAGCAGAGTTACGCTCAGCGGTATACTATATCAATGACTTTTTGCTTAACATCAAAAAGGATGCACCGAATTTAAGTCAAGAGAACTTACTAGTATTATGCTGCTTAAACCTTTATGAAAAAATCCATACGCATAAAAAATCAGATGAAGAAACGGCACAAGCGTCTAAAAAAGCAGAAGCGTTACTCAGCAAAATAATGAAGGATGCACAATCTATTTTGTAAATCTATAAATAGCAGGCTACCCTCTTGGCTGATAACTTTTACCGGCATGAAAGTCTGTTTGATGCTCATAGTTGCAAAAAAATAGCTCTTTATTGGCTACAGTATGGCTATCACTATCTGTAGCTAAGTTAGGCGAGCTTTCAAGAACGCCGCGATATTCGGCTAGACTGTGTCCACAAAAATCGCAATTGCGCGGTGTGGTTACATCGCCTTCTTGCGGCATCATACTTTTGGGCGCTCGTGGGTACATAAATTTATAAAATCCCCACATCGAGACCCAAATAAGAATGATGATAATAATAGCAGCCGCCACGGTCATGCTCCTTAGATCAATAGTTTGTGTACTATAGTAATAGATACGATATAAAGTGTACTGTAAATCGAGCTATAAGCACAATCATTGCTCTGTCTGTTTACTGTCTGTTTCATTATTACCAAGCGCAAAAACACTTTTAACAATATCTTTTGATGAATCATAAAAAAACTGACTGTAATAAGTCAGTTTTTTTATTCTCAGTGTTCTATTTTGCAAAAATAACTTAAGAGAGCTTAAACAACAGGGTTACAGTTGCAACTCACTGATATCAGCAACCGTTAAAAACAGCGCTCGTACTTGCTTTAGCAATGCTAAGCGGTTGTTCTTTAATGCTGCATCTTCACTATTGACCATGACATGATCGAAAAACTGCATCAAAGGCGCATCGAGGCGGGCCAACGTTTGCAATACTTGGGTGTAGTCAGCGGCTTCAAGCAGTGGCGCAACGTCGCGTTGGGCTTGCTGCACCGCTTGATATAGTGCTTGCTCGGCAGCCTCAGTTAGCAATCCCTCATCGACTTTGTCAGCGACCGTTACTTCTGATTTGGCTAAAATATTCGCCACGCGCTTGTTCGAATCAGCCAGCTTTTCAGCTTGTGGTAATTCACTAAATGCTTGTACCGCGCGAATACGCTGATCAAAATCCAGCGGCATATGCGGGTTGATCGCTTGCACAGCTTGGATGGTATCGACGCTGACGCCTTGTTCTGTATACATTGCTCGATAACGCGAATTCAAAAACGCCATTACTTGAGTGAAGGTATCGCCCATCTTAGCAATTTTGCTACCATCGCTTGTGCTGTAGCCTTTAATCGCTTGCTCAACCAAAGCCACCAAGTTAATCGGTAGCTGTTTTTCGATCAAGATACGCAAAATACCAATAGCAGAGCGGCGCAGGCTAAACGGATCTTTTGAACCTGTTGGCGCTTGGTCTATCGCAAAGATACCAACGAGCGTATCCAAACGATCAGCCAATGCCAGACAAATACCAATCGGCGTCTGCGGCAATACATCACCGCTAAACTTAGGTAAATACTGCTCTTGTAGGCTGGCGGCAACGGCTTCTGGCTCATCATTTAGACGCGCATAATAAGTACCTGCGATACCTTGCAACTCAGGATACTCACCGACCAGCGAGCTTGCTAGATCCGCTTTGGACAAGATAGCAGCACGCACTGTGTTATCAACTTCAATGTCATGGCCTTGCTGCTGCATTAAGGTAGCGATAAAAGCGGCAAGCTTGGCAATACGCTCAGATTTTTCCCAAATGGTACCCAGCTTATCTTGGAAAACACGGGTTTTTAGACTTTCAGTTAGCGCAAACAATGGCTGCTTTTGATCTTGCAAGAAGAAAAACTCGGCATCAGCCAAGCGCGGACGTACGACCTTCTCATTACCTTCAATAATTTGATTGGGATCTTTTGACTCAATATTGGTGATAAAAATAAAGTACGGTTGCAGTTTACCTTCTTTATCGGTTAAGCAAAAATACTTTTGATCCGCTTGCATGGTGGAGATTAGCGCCTCTTGCGGCACTTGCAAAAAGCGCGATTCAAAGTCAGCTCGTAGCGCAATCGGAAAATCAACCAGTGCGGTCACTTCATCAAGCAAGTCTTGCGGCACGATGGCATTAGCATTGACTTCATCAGCTAGTGCTTTGACTTGATTTTTGATGAGCATTTGACGCTTATCAAAATCAGCCACGACTTTTAGGTCAGTAAGGAGCTGCTCATAATCATTGGCATGAGCAATGTTATGATAATCAGGACTATGGAAGCGATGACCGCGAGTTTGCGTGCCGGTTTGATGTCCTTGGATAGTGGCATCAATGACAGCATCATCTTGCATCAATACCGCCCACTGTACTGGACGCACAAACTCATCACGGCTACTACCTGAGCGCATGCGTTTGGCAATCGGCAGATTGTCTAATGCCGTCTGAAAGATGCTCGGTAGCAGCTCGGTGGTCGCTTGACCTTGAATGGTCTGCTCGTAGCCGACATAATCACCTTTGTCGGTATTGATAGTGATAAGCTCGCTGGCATCTATGCCCAAGCCTTTGGCAAATCCCATCGCCGCGCGCGTAGGGTTGCCATCGGCATCGAATGCCGCTTTAATCGCAGGGCCACGTTTTTGTTCCGTGCGATCAGGTTGCTTATCTGCAATCCCTTCAATCTGAATCGCCAAACGGCGCGGTGCGGCAAAGGCTTTGATACTATCAAAGCTAATATTAGCTTCATTCAGCTGTTCTTTGACACTGCTCTCTAAGGCATCGCGTAAAGGTTTTAGGCTTTTTGGAGGTAGCTCTTCACACCCCAATTCAAATAGAATAGTACTCATGGGATGCTCCTATTTATTATCAGTTGATTGGTTTTTGTTTGATTCTTTAGTTTCAGTTGCCGTCTCAGTCTCATCCTTTGGCAAATACTTATCAAGCGCTGCTTGTCGATGGTCGTCATCTGCCAATGGAAAACCAAGCTTGGCACGTGCTTCGACATAACTAAAAGCCACTTTGCGTGCTAAGGTACGCACACGTAAAATAAAGCGCTGACGTTCAGTGACCGAAATAGCACCGCGAGCGTCCAGTAAGTTAAAGGCGTGCGAAGCTTTTAGCACCATCTCGTACGCTGGTAGTGGTAAGCCTTCGGCAACCAATTTATCTGCTTGTGCTTCATAAAAGTCAAAAAACTCGCCCATTTTTGGCACATCAGCATGCTCAAAATTATAAGTGGACTGCTCAACTTCGTTTTGATGAAAGACATCACCATAGGTGACACGGCCAAACTCACCATCTGCCCAAACCAAATCATAAACGCTATCGACGCCTTGTACATACATTGCTAGGCGCTCAAGACCGTAAGTAATCTCGCCTGTGACTGGAAAGCATTCAATGCCGCCAACTTGCTGGAAATAAGTAAACTGTGTCACCTCCATACCGTTGAGCCAAATCTCCCAACCAAGACCCCACGCACCAAGCGTAGGTGATTCCCAGTTATCTTCAACGAAACGTACGTCATGTACTAATGGATCGATACCGATGGCACGTAGTGAATCCAAATACAACTCTTGGATATTGGGCGGGTTAGGTTTTAGCACTACTTGAAACTGATAATAATGCTGCAAACGGTTGGGGTTATCACCATAGCGGCCGTCTGTTGGGCGACGCGACGGCTGAACGTAAGCGGCGTTCCAGCGCTCAGGACCAAGCGAGCGCAAAAAAGTCGCGGTATGAAAAGTACCCGCGCCAACTTCTATA
This sequence comes from uncultured Psychrobacter sp., assembly GCF_947495825.1. GTDB lineage: Bacteria > Pseudomonadota > Gammaproteobacteria > Pseudomonadales > Moraxellaceae > Psychrobacter. The sequence goes on along the minus strand of NZ_CANMAH010000005.1, from coordinate 99,934 downwards.
TCATAAGGCTGCAATACTACGCAGCCTTTATCAGCCCAATAATTCTGTAAGGTTAAGATTAAGTCTTGAAAAGTCATCGGTTGAGAATTCATAAGAAAATCACTATGGAATTAAGAAGGTTAGACCGAACGTGATAAACATCTATACTCACTGTTCGTGTAGCGCCTCTGGCTACATATCTATTTGCCTGCTCACCTTACTAAAAAACAGATATTTTATCCATATTTACAGCAACTAAATTTATCATACTAGTAAGTTGTGTCGAATAATAAGAGGATATCTAGATAATCACAGACGCCATAATTATTATAGGATATAAAACCGTACAACAAAAAAATACCCAGATGAGTTAACATCTGGGCAGGAGGAAAACTGTGTAGCTACTAATTATATTTAAGCCTTCTATATCTTATGAGCTACGTTTATAGCGTGGTATTTTTATTATTATTGTAATTTATTAGCTTTAATATTACTGTACAACTGACTGTATATTAGTGGGTTGGTTAGTTATCTTACCGATAAGACTGAGGAGAAGCTTTCGGCATGACAATCCATAATACAATATAAATCAATATGCCAGGTACTGCTGCACTCAGCGTAGAGATGATTACAAATAAAAGGCGTACCCAAGTTGGTGACCAACCTACATACTCTGCAATGCCTCCCATCACGCCAGCAATCATGCGACTGTTTTGTGAACGATGTAATTTTGTTAATTTACCCAAAACTCATACCTCTTCTTCAGTTACTTCTGATTAATATTATTATTATAAAATACTTAACTACTATTATATGGATGCTTATTAGAAATCTAAACCATTATCAAATCGACTTTTAAAAAATATTCTAATAATTTTTGTTTACGCATTTTTTGTTCTTTTTAACTTAAGATGATTATAACAATGTTTTGCCTATCTACTATTAGTAGTGTAGGTATGCTTTGTGAATTTATGCTACTTAAACTTGCTCTAATCTGTCACATATCTCATCTAAATACCTGATTTTAAAAGAGTATTTCAAAATGTTTCAGCGGACACTTTGTTGCGCTTTTCTTTCTCTTATTCTACTGGCAGTTTGCTCTAATAATTCTCGTCTAAAACGGTAGTCAGCTAACCCTGAATAATCCTATCATTTAATGTACTAAAATATTTAAATGGACTCACAGAAACCAAGCAGTAGTTTACAATAAGGCACCTGTATCAAAGTAAAAAGCTTTATATAGTTTGTACTTAATAAAACTCTGCATCACATAACACGTGATAAATAACAAATAAAAAATTTGTGCAATAAAATATTTGATAAGTCGCTTTTAGAGAGATTTTTAGGAAATAATATGTATGATAATGGCTTGATAATTGGACACTTTGAACCGCTACACTTAGGGCAAATGCGTAGTATTTTAGACGCTGCAGGACAAGCAAAGTCTCTACACATCGTCATCACCGCTCACCCGTCACCGCATCCAAACTTCACTATTACGCTGCAGGATAAAGCGCGTTGGCTACAAATGGCCTGTGCTGACTTGCCTTTTATTCACATTCATACAACCCACGAGATTGAGCTACCACTTCATGATAGCTTTGATGATATCAAGATTGATGTCCCAGCCAGCAATGCCAGACTGCAACGTTTAATCGCTGCGCTCAACTTACCCGCAGAAGCGGTTTTATTTGTCGCAGACAATCACCCTTTAGCGCAAAGTCACACTCAAGAGCAGCTGACGATGAAAGTGGTTACGACGACGCTTCAGCCTGAGTTTGACTCTTATGCTATCGCCCGCGACCCTGTGGCACATTGGTCAACGATTCATCCCCAAGCGCGCGGTGATTACACAAAGACGGTCGCTATCGTCGGCGGTGAAAGCTCAGGAAAAACGACCTTAGTCCATAAGCTTGCCAACTATTATGGAGCAAGCTTTGCGTTAGAGATGGGCCGCTTATACGTAGGGACGGACTTGGGCGGTAGTGAAGTTGGTCTACAATACAGTGATTATGCGCCTATTGCGCTTGATCATGCACAAGCTATCCGAGATGCTACTGCTGCGGCAACTGCTCCTGTTACTATTGTTGATACAGATTTTGTGACCACACAAGCGTTTTGTGAAGAATATGAAGGGCGCACTCACCCGTTTGTCACTGCCTGTATTGATGAGTTTCGCTTAGACCATACGATTATGCTGGATAACAACACGCCATGGGTTGCCGATGGCATGCGCTCACTGGGAGATCCTGATGCACGTGGACGTTTTGAGCAGCGTCTTGTCAATATATTTGCACGGCACAGTATAGCACCGCATCTAATTGATGAGCCCGATTATGACGCCCGCTATCATCAAGCGTTAAAATTTATCGATCACTATATTTATGGTAAGAACACACCAAAATCGTAGTCCAAAAATTCAAAAACTTCCGAATACCACATTTATAATAATATTGCTTATATCAGTATCTCACTGATACATTTTTAGGAAAACAAGTTATGCGCATTCAGCTATTGGACAACATTACTGGAAAATGGGCCATGCAATGGATTGTCGTCTGGTTCATTTGCGGCGTGATTGCACTATCTACAGGCTTTTGGCTTACTACAGAACACACGACCCTCGATATGTTTTATTTGAGTGTCTCTTTTATTGGTTTAATATGCGTGGTGTCGCTATCATTTCGCAAAAACGTCATGGGTAATGGCCTTGGTATGGCGGCGACCGCTGGTGAGGTGGTCGTACAAGCAACGTCTGGTGCAGTAGGTTTGATGCTCGCGCCATTATTTAACTTTTTTACCCACGTCTATGGGTTGTTTTATTGGTCTAAGCACACCGACCTTGATGGTGACATGATACCTAAGTCGGCCAGTAAGTGGGTATGGCTTATCACTGCTACATTTATTGTCATTGGTTTGGCCCTATTTCCGACAGTCAATGACATACTAGCAAGCTATGGCTATGCTGTTGTAGAAGATGATAACAGCAAGTTTTTGGGCATCATTTCCTTTTTTTGGATCAACGTCTTAGCTTTTGTACTGTCTATTACGGCGCAAGCGGCTATGATTTTGCGCTATTCATTTAACTGGTGGCTGTGGATTATCGTCAACTTCGTCTGGCTCATCGTAAATCTGATGTCTGGCAACTATATCTTTGCCATTCAAACCATGGTCTATCAAGTTAATGCTTTTATTGGCTTATACGAGTGGCACCGTAGTGAACAAAACACGTTAGAAGTCTGAGTCTAGCAAGAATACTAGACAAACGGACAGTAAATATTTCTACCAAAACAAGACCTTATGACTGTATGGTCTAACTGATAATGTGGTAGATTGTCATAAATAGTGTTAAAACTGATGGTTCAGTACAGACTTAACTACTCGTAAGCACTCAAACACTAACAAGGAGGTTAGTATGTCGCGTATCAATCGTACAGGTATGTCCAAACGCACACTCGAACAATGGCTCACTGAGTACTCTGTCAGCCACCAAAACTTAGTCAATAAGAAAATCCATTGGCTTTGCGTTCCTACTATCTTTGTCAGCCTTTTAGGGATGGGAATGTCGCTCTCAGTCTGGTTTACTCTGGTACTTAGTGCTTTGGTATTACTATTTTATATGCAACTCTCTACGCCACTATTTATGGCGATGGGAATTTTCATTCTTATTTGTCTGTCAGTGATGAGCTTGCTGCCATGGGGTTTTAAGATTTGGGCAGGTGTTTTTATTGTCGCTTGGATTGGACAGTTTATCGGTCACAAAATTGAAGGCAAAAAACCATCGTTTTTTGAAGACTTACAGTTTTTATTGATTGGCCCTGCTTGGGTGGCCAACAGCCTTATGGGTGGCAAAAACAGCTAATAACCACCGTTTAACAGCGCAATGCTTTATGTTTAGCGTGCTATGTAGCCACAACTTATGTATTGATAGTTTTTATACCTAAAAAAGCGCCACCCATTAACTGGATGGCGCTTTTTTTAGCTCTTCATCTTTTATATTACTGAGCTTTGGTATTATTTACCAAATACTTTCATACGCTCTTCTACTGGCTTAAACTCTTTGTCGCCAGCTGGCTGCTCGATTGCACCAAACACCATTTGTGCATTCAACTCCCAGTCATCAGCGATATTCCAAGTATCGGCAACTTGCTGGTCAATCACTGGATTATAATGTTGCAAGTTTGCGCCAACATCGATGCTTGCCAATGCCGTCCAAATCACATACTGATGCATGGCGTTGGTTTGGTGTGCCCAAATTGGGAATTTATCCGCATATAAAGGCGCTGCTTCTTGCATGTTTCTGACCACGCCTTTGTCTTCAAAGAACAATATCGTACCGGCGCCTGCTTTAAAGCCTGCGATTTTATCTTTCGTACCTTGGAACTTCTCATCATCACCAACTATAACCTTCAAGGTCTCTTCAGTGATATCCCAAAGCTTTTGATGATCGTCACCGAATAATACAACGATACGCGCTGACTGAGAGTTAAACGCTGATGGCGTGTGCAAAATAGCATGCTCAACGAGTTTAACGACCTCATCATTAGACACTGGCAGCTTATTGCTTAGGGCATAGATAGAACGACGTTTTTCAGCCAATTGTTGTAGATCTTTTAGGTCTGACATAGATTTTCTCCAAATTATTAATGTGTATTGATTAAAATAAACGCTAGATGAGTATGATTAAAAATTCATATCTGATAACCACACCCTAAATTCATCCAATTTATTATAAAGAAAACTGGATTATATCCATACTTCCTTTTTGTAATAAAACTTAATTATAAAGTGTCTTTTAATAGATAATTTAACTTATCATTTTAATGTCAAACTACCCTTTAAAGCCATCCGGCAGCTCTGGGGCAGGCAAACGCTTCATATCAGAATCAACCTCACCAAAACGTTCGTGACCGTTGTTCCAATCGATGATAGACTGCTCAATCTCTTCTTTATTGTCTGCGACAAAGTTCCACCAAAGCAGTACTTGGTTATTTAAGGGCTCACCGCCAATAAACATGACACGCGTGTCTTTTTTGGCGACAAGCTTTATGCTTTCATTATTAGCAACATCGCTATCGTGAAAGCGTAATAGCTGATCTTGTGGGCAGACTTTGCCCTCAGACTCAATCTCGCCTTCTGTAACCAAAATCCCATACTCAAAACCTGGCTCTAAGTTTAGCGTGACTTCACCGTCTTCGACCCAGTACACATCGATACCGACCATTTTTGAGTACTGTATGGTTGGCGCCTCATAGCGCTCCCCTGTGATACTGTTATAGCTACCGGTCGTCAGAATCATCTGGGCGCTATCTTCCGTCCACGTTGGTAGCTCTGGATAATGATGGAAACTTGGCTCAATCTCTTGATCGGTCGGTAGTGCAATCCATAGTTGTACCATGCTTATCGCACGCGCTGCATCTGGTGAGCCGCCCGTATCTGGAAAGACACTTTGCTCAGTATGACTGATACCGCGATTAAGGCCTGTCCCTGCAGTCATGACATTGACTTGGTTTTTGGTAATGACTTGCTCGTTACCCAAGCTATCTTTATGTAGCACTTCGCCATTTAACATCCAGCTAAAGGTTTGTAAATTGGTGTGCGGATGACGGCCGACTTGCATGCCTGAGTCACCTTTATCAAATTCAACAGGGCCTGCGTGATCCAAAAAGCACCAAGCACCAATCGGTTTTTTGCCTGTATTAGGTAAAAGACGGGCAATTGGAATACCGCCAACATCTGCCAAACGCGGTTCTAGGGTTTTGATACTCATGGTTCACCTCTTATTATCTATTATGTGATAGTCAATGTAATGAAACTGATACAGCCTGATATACAGTAGGTAGAAATAAAAGTAGCGCTAAAATATAAATATTTTAAACATCTCACCACGCTACTTTTAATTATCGTACTTTATAATTTTAACACCTTCTAAATATTATCATTTAAAGAGACGTATCTTATAAGCTCGAAGTGGCTTATAAACTCATCGGCACTTCCATTAGTAGTACTTTAGCATTCTCTTCTACATCCATCGTGAAGTTCTTAGTATCCCAAACACCAAGGCCATCACGAGTATCTAAAGTATTACCGTTTACATTTACTCTACCACTAATGACAAATATATAGACACCGTTGTTAGGGTCTTTTAGCTGATAAGTCTGCGTCACGCCTTTATCAAAATCACCCATGCTAAACCAAGCATTCTGATGAATCCATACACCCGCATCGTCCGCATTTGGTGACAGTACTTGATTGAACTCATTTGGCTGCATGATGTCATCCATGCGTATTTGCTGATAACGAGGCGCTACGCTCATTTTATTTGGAATGACCCAAATCTGTAAAAACTTTACGTCCTCTTTGTCATCACCATTCATCTCACTGTGCGTGATACCAGTACCAGCAGACATGACTTGGATTTCACCTGTCTCGATAATGCCATTGTTACCAATATTATCGCCATGACCGAGCTTACCAGATAACGGGATACTGATAATTTCCATGTCACGATGCGAGTGCTTACCAAACCCTTGACCACCGATCACAAAGTCGTCGTTGATGACGCGTAGTGCACCAAAACCCATACGCTCTGGATTGTGGTAGTTGGCAAAGCTAAAAGTATGACGGCTTTTGAGCCAGCCATGGTTTGCATCGCCACGAGAATCTGCTGCATGATAGATAGTTTTCATAATTTATCCTTATTAATTGAGGCGTTAAACATGTTTGAAAATATACTATTAACGAACTTGTCTAAACAATGGAGTTATTATAATTGTTGTTGAAGAAGAGATAAACATGGTAAATAGCAAATGAATATTCTTATTTTTAGAACAATACCAAGTAATATAAAGCTAACAGAACGTTAGCCATAAACTGTTAGCATATTAAAACTAAGGTTTAGAGCATAACAGACCGTTAGTGTTCTATCATTTATAATAAAAGGGATCATACTATGTCTGACAAACAAACATTAAACTATGAAGTTATCAATAACACAGATAAGAAGCGTTTTGAGATTCATATCGATGATCAAATTGCCCTTGAAGACTATGAATTTTTTACCACCAGTCAAGGTGAAAAAGGCATTGAATATAAGCATACCGAAGTGCCAGAGTCATTAGGTGGTCAAGGTATTGCAGGGTATCTAGTCAAATACATCTTAGACGATGCAGCGGCTAAAGGTTTACGTGTTAAGCCAACTTGTCCTTATGTGAAGTCTTATATCGATAAGCATCCTGAGTATCAAGATAACTCGGTGTTTCATAACGCTACGCCTTAACTCATATTTTAAACACCACTTTTTAAAGACAAAAAAACGCCATGCTAGAAAGCATGGCGTTTTTGATTTAACGATAAACTGTTAATTTTTAACAGAAACTTTTGCTTTTAATTGTTTGCTCATTAAAGATTAGACTTTAGGGACTTAATAGCCCTACTTTAGCAAATAATAAATTCACAGAGCGACTTAACAACACAGAAAGCTTTTAACCAATATTTTGTAAAAAGTCTTTGTCTCTGGCCAAAAATGACAAATAGAGTACAGGCAGCACAAACAAACCAACAGCCCAATAGCTTAATTTGACATATAGTACAGCGCCTAACAATGCGCCTATTACAAAGCTAATAACCAGCGCTGAGCTATGTCCCAACTTTTTAGCATTTTCAGACGTTCTATTTGATAAGTAGTCCGATAGACCTATCCCTAGTTGCGTCGTATTGCCAGTCATTAGTACTGTTGGGCTCATGTGCTTGATGACTGTTTTGCTAGCAGTATTACGAATCGCCAACGCGGTTAAACCCAAACCTCCAGTTATCGCAACGGTAATACCGCCTGCATCGATAAAAGGTTGAAAAGACAAGCCTGCAATCATAAATGCGGTTAAAAACACTGCTTCAGCTAATAATAAGTGACTCAGTAACAGCTGCTGTTTTTTACTTTTATCTATGTAGATCTTCGTTACTACTACCGTCAAAATAAATAGCGGTACAGATGCAAGCTTAATCCATAGTCCATCTTCGCCTTTCACCAGACCGCTACCCGCCAGCACCAAGTTTCCGGTCACATGAGCAGTAAAGAACCCAAACAAGGTAATAAAACCAATGGTATCGATAGCGCCACCAACGACTGTCAGCAACACAGGCGCTTGATAACGTTGCCAAAAGCTTGGCAAATTATTATTTTGAACGCCGTCCTTATTATTCTTAGTTGAAGTATCGTTAGACTCAGTATCGTGAGAGGCGCTGTTATGCACTGGTATTTCTGGCAAATATGACAAACTCGTCAACGAACTTTTGCAAGAATTTTTGCGTACGTTCGCTAACATTGCCTTCATCGTCCAAGCTGTCAGTTGCATGACCCAAGTACACTTCAGGGCGAATCATCATTTGCGCTGATAGCATCTGCATACTTTTACGGACATCAAGGCCACTAGCTCTGCCACCATAAGTGCCAGGAGATGCTGTCACTACGGCTAATTTTTTGTCTGTCCAAGCGCTATCGCCATGAGGACGAGAGGCAATATCGATGACGTTTTTTAGAGCAGCGGGCATCGTACGGTTATGCTCTGGTGTGACGATTAATACTGCATCAGCATCTTTAATCTGCTTACGGACACGATCATAGCTGTCAATCGTCTGGTCATCATAATCTTGATTATAAAGAGGCAAATCTGCGATATGCACTTCTGTCGCCGTAACATTGTCAGGTAACTGCGACACTATAAATTCTGCAAACTTACGGTTGATCGACGCCTCTCGCAAGCTGCCAATAATAAGGGCTACATTTGTCGATGTACTCATGATGACCTCCTTCGTACTGTGCATTAATTGTTTTAGTAATATTTGATAAACCGTTACTTATAATTTTTATTAGTGTAACGTTGTTCTTCTTGGTGCAGGGTCTTTATCGACTGAATAAGCACCTAGACCATGAGCAAATATCATTAAAAAACCACCCGCCATAGCGATGTTTTTCATAAATGGGTTCATTTGTGATTCATCATTCCAAAATTGATGGAAAAGAAGTGCAGAAACGATATTGAAACCGACAAACAGCAACGATATTAGACGTGCTTTAAAGCCAATCAAGATAGCGATTCCGCCCAATAACTCAAGTGCAATCACTAATGGTAGCAAGATACCTGGTACGCCCACCGATTCCATATAGCCTGCTGTCGCCGCATAACCTGTAATCTTACTAAACCCTGAAAAAATAAAAATCATTGATAAAAACAGACGACCGATAGGGGCGCTTATGTCTTGTAATTTATCCATTGCCACTCTCCATAAAAGTGTAAATTAAAATATTTATGAAAATAAATATATTTAAGTATTGTTGATTCGGTTATTTAATGCGCTCATTGTAGACATTGACTATACTTAGATAAACAGCAATAATCTCAAATATATGTTCTTTTTATCAGAACAATAGCTAGACATTTATCAACTTCTTGTTCACGAAAGAACTTTTATAAGTGAGTCATTTACGAAAAACGTCCTATGTAAGATGGTTAAAACCTATTCACTTGTGTAGCAGAGTTTAGTTAGGAAAGTATTAAAGACTCTATAAAAAGTACAAAAAAATAACGGAATTACACATCTCTTGATAGTGTTTGGCTTTAAATAAAGTAGTTCTTTGCTAAACTTATTACTTCTATGTATAAGCAGTAATTAATAATATAGTTTCAGATTCAATCAGTTTTATGCTGACGACCAAAGCAAATACTATATTTACTAAACCTCTTACTTACCTATACGTACACACTTAAACGTACCTAATTTACTTATCTAAAAAGGATTATTTATAATGACTTTAAAATCTATCAAACAAGCGAATCGTGCCATGACTTTTGCAGCCATTAGTGCGCTTGGTATGCTTAGCACATTAGGTCATGCAGCGACTTACGAGCTTGATCCCAAACATACCGCAGTACGCTTCTATGTAGATCACTTTGGTACCACGACCAACGCTGGTGGCTTTCATAATCTATCGGGTACTCTTGAGTACGCACCTGAAGAGCAAAAAGGTTTTATCGGCATTACAATCCCCATGGGCAGTTTAAGTACCGGGCTAAAAACCTTTGATGGTCATCTAAAGTCTGCTGATTTTTTTAATGTAGAAAAGTACCCCACTGCTTATTTTAAATCTACTGAGTGGCAGTTCGATGGTGATAAAGTCAAATCAGTCACAGGTGATTTGACTCTGCTCGACCAGACTCATCCTGTGACTTTAACAGCTACTAAATTTAACTGCTACGACAGTCCTTTATTAAATGCTGAAGCTTGTGGTGGTGATTTTGAAACCACTATCGACAGAACCAAATGGGGTATCGATACCTATACAGATGGCGGTATGATGAAAGATGTCAAATTGGTCATTCAGGTAGAAGGCAGTAAACAAGCGGATCTTAAATAAGCAGACCTTAAACAACAATGGCTCGTCCACTTAAGACAATCTGTACTACAATGAAGCTGGGTTTGTTAACCCAGCTTCATTGATTTTATAAAAGTGTTCATGGGAGTGTTATGCAGACAATCTCCCTTATAGAGCGATGAGTTAGGACAACGATAGGACAGCTAAAATGGGACAGCTAGAAGATATGGCAATGTTTGTACGCATTGTCGAAGCCGGTAGTATCACCAAAGCCGCTGAGCAATTAGATATTGCCAAATCGGCCGTAAGTAGGCGACTAAAAGACTTAGAGTCTCGCTTGGGCAATCAGTTGATAAGTCGGACCACGCGGCAGTCTAACTTGACCGAGGCTGGCGAACATTATTATCGACAGGCGAACAATATCCTCAGTGAAGTTGATGCACTTAATGAGCAGACCAGTGGTGCACCCACACGTATTGAAGGCACGCTCAAGATGACAGCGCCACTGTCGTTTGGGCTTATGCATCTAAATGATGTGATTGATGAGTACGCCAATCAACATCCCAATCTAAGCTTTGATTTGGATTTTTCTGATCGGCATGTGGACTTAATTGAGGAAGGATATGAGTTAGCCATTCGTATTAGAGAGCTACAAGACTCTAGCTATCAGGCAAAGCGTCTAGCGCTGATTCGCTATGCGCTCTGTGCCAGTCCTGAGTATTTGCGTAAAATGGGAACGCCTGAGACGCTCGAAGACTTGGCAGAACATGAATTTTTACAGTATGGTCTTAGTAAAACAAGCAATCTAGAGCTCACTGATGAGCAAGGAAAAAGGCATAATTATACAATAAACGCAAAAATCAAAGCCACCAACGGTGAGTTCTTAGTAGATTTGGCAGTGAAAGATCACGGTATTATTTTTATACCAACCTTTATCGCTTATCAAAAACTGGCTAAAGGTGAGCTACTACCTATTCTTAAGCAATACCAATTGCCCACACTAAGCGCCTATGCGGTATATCCAAAAAACCGCTTTTTATCACAGCGCTGCCGTTATTTGATTGACTTTATTGCAGAGCGTTTTGGAGACGACCCTTACTGGGATGACTTCTGATAAAAAAAACACAAGCAAGCCTAATTTAATAAGCCTCAACAGTTTTCTAAAGTCGCTATAAACCCCAAAACAATGTTGCTAGTATTGTGTCAAGACATCCATCAATCATAAGGAGATGCATTATGGATTTGCAAGCACTAGGCATGAAAGCGATTAGTGACTTTGACAATGTACGCCAAAGTCCCCTACCTCAAGAGCGCTTACATGCAGCTCGCAAGCAGGCAAGCGCGTTTAGAGAACGCTTTATGGATGAGCCACCTGTTCAATTTTATCAAAGCGCGGACATGGTCAGAGTACCCTATCCAACGTGGTACGCTTACAGCGGCGTCTATACGCAAAGCACTTATAAATTCCCTTATCTTCATATCCTAAACCGTATTTTCATCATTCAATATTATGACTTTTTAGGTGAATTAAAGACCTTGTTGTTCTCCCCTTCTGATATCGAAGCGGATCGCGAGACGCCGTTTTTTAAGCGCCTAACGGACAAGATGCCTAACTGGTCGCCGCTTGAGAATATAGTCGCGCCTGTCATCCGTGATGTGGCTGGGGCACTCGCCGAAGTCGACTTAGCACCAGAAGATGTTGACTACATCAGCTACGATCATCTACATACTCAAGATATACGTCGTTGGCTTGGCACCAAAGATCAAACCGCCTACTTCCATAATGCCAAGATTTTAGTTCATGAACAAGAATGGTTAAGCACCACTGCTTTGCTACCAGTACAAGCGGATTGGTATTGCCCCAATGGCATCGAAGGTGTCGACCCTGATAAAGTTATTAAATTTACTGGTAGCATCCAATTAGGCACAGGCTTAGCACTGGTGCATACTCCAGGCCATACCGAGGGCAACCATTCACTAGTCGCGCGCGTACCAGATGGGATAAGAGTCACCTCAGAAAATGGCGTCGGCGCTGATGCTTATGCGCCTATGAACTCAAAAGTGAATGCCATCCATCGTTATGCTAAAGAAACAGGCATGGAGGTGATCCTAAACGGCAATACGTTAGAAGGTAGTAATGAGCAATATATCTCAATGGTCGTCGAAAAAACCATCGCCGGTCCCTCTAAAAATTCTGACTTTCCTAACTGCGCTTCAAGCAGCGAAGCGACTCCTTATTGGCTGATTCCCGGTCATAAAGTCAGCCATCTTATCGGTGAAGCAAAGTTTGGCAGCTTACAGAAAAAATCGGCAGAAAGTCGCTCAGCACAAACAAGTGCCCCGAAAAATAGCGCATTGCAAAAGGAAAGTGCCTAATGAGTTATTTTACCAATAAGACGGTTTATATCACTGGCGCAGCCTCTGGTATTGGTCTTGAGACTGCTAGACAGCTCATCAAGCAAGATTCCAACTTAGTATTGTTTGACGTACAACCTCTTGATGAGGTGCTATCAAGCTTGCAAGCTATGAATAAAAATGACGCTTCAATTGCAACCTATCAGTTGGATGTGACCGATGCGGATATGACCACTCAGCAAATCGCTACGGCTGCCGAAAGCTTATCGCCAGACATTTTAATGCATTTTGTTGGGATTACAGGGCCTTGGACTTTTGATGATATGAGCCAAGAGCAGTTTGAGCGAGTGATGAATATCAATCTATTTGGTACGCGCAACGTACTGGCTGCCGTGCGTCCGTTTTTGTCACGTGGCAAGCAAGTCATGGTTACCGCTTCCATGTCATCCTTCACTGGTAGTTATGGCTACAGCTCTTATAGCGCGTCAAAGTTTGCCATTTGGGGCATGATGCAGTCGCTAAGCTTTGAATGGAAGCCATTGGGTATCGATATCACCGTATTCGCGCCGCCGCCCATAGATACACCGCTTACCCAGTCTGAGGTCGGCGTTATGTCGCAAGCTGGCGTCGGTATGAAAAAACTAGCAGGAGAGCTCAAAATTGAAGGCGCGGTTAAATCCATGCTAAAAGGCGTAGAAAATCGCGAATTTTTAGTAGTGCCAGGCGTAATGGCAAACTTAATAAGATTACAGCTGCGTTTTTTCCCAGTGAAATGGGTGAATTGGATAGGTAATAAGACTGTAGCCCTATCTATGAAAAAATAAGTCATTTACTAGTCAAGTACGATAAGAAAAGCCGAGCACATTGCTTGGCTTTTTTGTGCAAAATAATCTACCTTGCCCTATCACGTCTACATAACTCCCACTTAAAAAAAACAACAACGGATAGTGGATGTCTTTTCAATACTCTATTCTATTAAATCGTCAAGACAGTCTTGCAAAGAACAATAAGCGAATACTACTTAAAATAGGATAATAACAGTGACCGATTTAACAATAAAAAATGCCAGACTAATGGATTATCAGTATCCTGTCGATATTCACATAAAAGATGGACATATTGCTAGTATAGACGTTATCAAAGATGATATCACTGATAACGAATCGGACAAAAAGTCTAAAACTTCCAAAAACGTTTACGATGCTAAAGACAACTTTGTATGCTCAGGGTTTTTTGAAAGTCATATTCATCTTGATAAAGCCTGCATTTTAGATAGGTGTAGCGTACAAGAAGGTACACTTAAGGAGGCGGTTGAAGAGACAGGTAAAGCTAAAGAAGATTTTACCGAACAAGACGTATTTGAGCGCGCCTCAAGAGTCATTGAGATGGCAATAAAAAAAGGCACAGTAGGTCTACGTACCTTTGTAGAGACTGATGAGAAGACAGAATTACGTAGCTTTGAGGCGATAAAAAGAGCGCAAGATAGGTACGCTTTTGTCATCAATATAGAGATATGCGCCTTTGCTCAGTCGGGTCTCACTACCAAACCCAAAACTCATGAGCTGTTGCAGCAAGCACTTGAGCAAGGCGCTGATTTAATAGGCGGTTGCCCGTATAAGGATGAAAATCCAGACCAGCATATCGAGATGATATTCGATATCGCTGAGCAGTTTGATGTCGATGTCGACTTTCATTTGGATTTTGATTTAGATCCACAAGGTTCAAGCATTCCAAAAGTAGTAGAAGAGACTATTAAGCGTGGCTATCAAGGCCGCGTCTCTATCGGTCACGTTACCAAACTGTCAGCTATGGATAAAATGAAGCGCGGTGAGATGGCAGGATTGCTCAAGCAAGCAGACATCACCTTGATTGTACTGCCAGCTACCGATATCTATATCAACGGTAGCAACTATGAAGCCCTGATACCTAGAGGCACAGTCAATGCAAATCAATTTGCAGCGTTGGGACTTAATACAACAATCTCTAGCAATAATATTTTGAACGCCTTTACACCTTATGGTGATGCGTCATTAATTAGAATGGCCAACATGTATGCCAATATCGCACAACTATCTACGGATGATGAGCTTACCGATACCTTTGATATGATCACGAAAAATGCTGCTAAATTACTAGCGACTAAGAGCAATATCACCGTTGGCGCACCAGCAACTTTAGTCATATTAGAAGCTAAAAACGCGGTAGAGGCTATTCGTATCAATGCACAAGCGCTAGCAGGCTTTAAAAACGGTAAGCAGACTTTTTGTAATGAAGCGGCTCATATTTGCTTTGAATAAACTCGCTTGAGCCTTTGCACTGATGAAAACACGTAAATTGCTACCATAACGTATTAACATTAGAATAAAAAAGCATCATCTAACGCGATGTCAGATGATGCTTTTATTTTAGTACTTTGATTTCAATGCTTTTATAGCGTTAATATTAATCCAAGGTTTGCACACCGCCGCCATTTACAAACAGTGTCTGACCACTCACCCACTCAGATATAGGCGCGGCAAAATATAGCATAGCGCCAGCGATATCCTCGGCTTCGCCCAAACGCTTAATAGGCGTATGTGCTAGCATCTTCTCTTCAATCTCAGGTGTCAATACACTCTCTAACGCAGCCGTGCGCGTCGCGCCAGGGCCAACTGCATTGATACGTACTTCTGGGCCGAAGTCATGAGCTAGGTTGGCTATCATATGGTTGACTGCGGCTTTTGATCCTGCATAACCACTCATATTTGGACTTTTATTGATACTCGACATAGAAGTGGTGAACACAATAGAGCCATAACCTGACTCTTTCATATATGGCACGCACAACTGACATAAGCGCCAGCCACTAAAAACATTTAATTCAAAATCACGGCGAATATCGTCAACTGATATCTTGGCAGGGTCTTCTTTACCGCCCCCACCGCCACCAGCATTATTAATTAGTACATTAATAGTGCCAAACTCAGCAACCACCTTTTCTACCATACTGACTAGATCTTCATCTTTTAAAATATTACACTCAACTGCTAGAGCTTTGACACCGTATTTTTCGATGTCTCTGACCGCAGCTTTAGCATCTTCTAATTTTAAATCAGCAATAGCGATATTAGCGCCCGCCTCTGCTAAACGCATTGCGGTTGCTTTGCCAATACCGTTGGCACCGCCAGTTACAATAGCCATCTTACCGGTGAGATCAAACAACTGGTCAAATGCTTTAGGTTGAAAGTCTTGCATACTTATTCCTTATAATTGTTATTTATCATGTCTTAGTCCTTACTTAGTATGCGCGCTTACTCTAAAATAAGTATTTCAATTCATCCGTATTTTGTAATCACTTTTTGAGTGTACGCTGACAGATAGGCGCTGATAAATAAACAGGTACTGATAAAGAGAGGCGGGAAATTTCACCCATAAAAAAAGCCTCACTATAAAGTGAGGCTTTAGTACTCTTAAAGAGCCATATTTGGAGCGGGATAAGAGATTCGAACTCTCGACCCCAACCTTGGCAAGGTTATGCTCTACCACTGAGCTAATCCCGCTAAATATCAAATCGCAGTGTTATTGATAACGACTACGTCTCGATAGGCTGGCTATTTTAGCAAATATTCTGGGACTGTCAATGCCTTTTTTCAAATTTATTGCTAAAAACGCTAGATTTGGTCTTAAGTCTGACTAAGCATCAGCATAAGCTATTAATTTAGTAAGCAATATTATTCATTTATAACGCAAGGCAATAAAATAATATTTCTATCTCGCACCATCTTTTTACTTACAAGGATACGTTGTTTTGTTACTTTTCCTACCTTTGTTTTTCATCAATAACATTATTATACTTATGTTTAACAAAAGTTCGGGTAAAATTTTATTAGGTATGCAGATTGGCAAGCGATAAGAAAATTTAACCAACAGCTTATCTGTCTATCCACTATGTTGTCTTTGTTCAATTTTTTCTACTATTTATAATGAGGATATTTATCATGAAAAAGATGCTTACTACTACGGTGATGGCAGCTTCGTTGTCGGCACTTGCTCTAACAGGTTGTACTAGCACAACCAATAGCGGTGCCGTTGGTGTTGATCGTCAACAGTTATTATTGGTTTCTAGTGAACAGGTACAGCAATTGTCAGCCCAAAGTTATAATAAGAACTTGCAAGAAGCTCGCAAGCGTGGTCTGCTTGACACTAATCAGGCACAACTCAATCGTCTAAAAAACATCTCTAACCGTTTGATCGGACAAGTTGGCACATATCGTCCAGATGCCGCAAAGTGGCAATGGGAAGTGCATACCATTAAATCAGATCAATTGAATGCTTTTGTTATGCCGGGCGGTAAAATCATGTTTTATTCAGGCATCATCGACCGCCTGAACCTGACGGATGATGAGATCGCCGCGATTATGGGTCATGAGATGTCTCACGCTCTTCGTGAACATTCTCGTGAGCGCCTCTCACGTGAGTACGCAACTCAAACTGGCATCGGTGTCGCCGCGAGCATCTTTGGTCTATCGCAAGGTCAAGCGCAATTAGCAAACGTTGCAGGTGACCTAGGTTTGAGTCGTCCGCATAGCCGTACTCAAGAAGCAGAAGCCGACCAAATCGGTCTTGAGCTAATGGCACGCGCAGGCTATAACCCACAAGCTGCGATTACCTTATGGCAAAAAATGCAACGCGCCAGCCAAGGCGAGCCGCCGCAGTTTTTGAGCACTCACCCAACCAGCAGCAACCGTATTGCGCAGCTGCAATCATTAATGCCTAAAGTCATGCCGCTCTATCAACAATCACGCCGTTAATTCACTCACGCCAGTTCAGATTGGCTATAAAGCAGAGTACAGACTATAGTTTGTATTCTGCTTTTTTACTGCTGTTGTTACAAGATTAACGTCTATTGAATGCCAAAGTATCATTAGTAGTGTCTGCTATAATAGTGGTAACAAATCGCCAAAAGGCGCTAACACGTAACAGACGTTGACACGATATAAAAAAGGACTGCTATGAGTACCACACCTACCGCTGATGCGCTACATACTGAGCTACAATCATTACAACCGCAGCATATTGAGCTGATTAACGAATCGATGAATCATGCAGGCTACTTTGATGGTAAAGAAAGCCACTTTAAACTCACTATCGTAAGCGATGCCTTTGAGGGCAAGCGTTTGGTCGCTCGTCATCAACTGGTTTATGGACTAGTCGCTCCCCTACTCACTTCTCAAGGCGGCTCGGTACATGCATTGGCTATTCATGCCTACACACCAACAGAGTGGCAAGGTCAAAGCCCAGACAGCCCCTTGTGCGCTGGTCAAAACACCTAAGTCATTTTATTTATATAAAGGGTGTAATGTAAAACCGATACCATATTACATGACGATCAAAGTGACCGTTAAACATGCTTGCACGCTATATTGACGTGTTGCCTGCATCGCTGCATGATTAGATTACTTTAAAGGGATAATACTCAATGAAACATTTACATATGCTGATGGCTGTCCTAACCATTGGACTGTTTTTATATCAAAGCTATCTGGTATTGAGTGCCAATAGACGCGCACCGAAGGCGGTGAAGATAGCCACGCATATCATCTATGCTCTCGTCATCGGCTCAGGTGCCATTATGCTGATGCAGCTAATAAGCGCAAACGCTCCAGTACAGTGGGTATTTGCCAAAGTCATTTTGCTAGTCGCCGCCATTAGTGCCAGCGTAAAAGCCTTTCATAACCACGCCACGCCTGGCCAAAGAAAGACAGGGATTTTGATCTCTGCGATTGCTTATACAGGTATCGTAATACTTGCTTTTGCCAAGCCTGCAAACTTATTTTAGTAAGTGACTCAATTATAATGAGAGATTACGAGGCATAGCTTGATATAAGCTATACAAGATTTATAGCCGACGCCTCATGTTTATTTTGCAGTGGAACGACTATGTTTAAGCAGATTGAATATTTAAGAAATGATATATTTTTCAATATCTTAATCTGTGGTTTTTTGCTATCTTAAATACAATCACTTAGCCTTATGGAGCTATTATGAAAACTTTCTCTGCCGCGACACTACTGGCCACAGTTGGCGTTTTTGCTCTTGCAGGCTGCGCTTCGACTGGCAATATCACCCCGCAATACGTGCCACCAAGCACGTACCAAAACTATGACTGTCAAGCGCTCAGCCAAGAGTACAACCGCGTAAACCGTTATGTCGAATCAGCTCGCAGTCAACACTCATCATTGTCCACTTCTGGCGTAGGAGTCGGCGTCTCTGCTGGACGCTGGGGCATCTCACCCAATATTAGCTTTGGCGTGGGCAAAAGCAACAATACCAAAGCACGCGATGCAAAACTTTCACGGCTCTACGGCGAACGTGATGCGATAGTCCAATCTGCTCGTATTCAGCGCTGTAGCTTTGCTAATGGCATAAAAATTTATGGCGAATAAATAAGCGATTATAATATCGACCATATTATTTCGTTTATTACTCCAGAATAAAAAAGCCAATACGCCATCGACGTATTGGCTTTTCTAGTTTATACCATAAATCTGGTCCAGTAGTTATGTTTGCAGGCTTTGTACCCACTGGACGATTTGCTGAGTTGGCAGCGCGCCTGACTGCCGCGCGATCTCTTTGCCGCCTCTAAACGCTACCATCGTCGGCAAGCTGCGAATATTATAAGGCGCGGCGGCTTGCTCGTATTTGTCCGTTTGGACTTTGGCGAAGACCACTTGCGGCAGCTGACTGGCAGCGGCTTTAAACTGCGGTGCCATCATAATGCAAGGCTGACACCAGCTCGCCCAAAAATCCACAATGGTCAATACGTCGTTTTTTTGAATGACTTTGTTGGCTGTTTGCGCGTTCAGCTCATGCGGGCTAGCAGTCAATAATGGCTGGCTACATTTCCCGCAGTTTGGCGCCGCATTTAGCTTAGCGGCTGGTACGCGGTTGGTCGCTTGGCAGTGCGGACAGACCAGATGAGAGTATTGTTCAGTCATTGTCAGACTCCTTTTTTAGCTATTATCTTTTATTGTTATTAAAGGGCTATTTGTTTATTTAATATAGCATAACTTTATATTCACCGATTAACCCATTACCCCAAGGCGTTGAGCGGCACTTTTAGATAACGCACACCATTGTCTTCTGGTTCTGGAAAGTTTCCGGCATCGATATTCAGCTGTACCGACGGGATAATCAGGCGCGGCATTGCAAGCGTGGCGTCACGGCGCTCGCGCATCTGCACAAACTCTGCCTGATTGATACCATCTTTGACATGGATATTGCCTAGCTTTTGCGCGGCGACCGTGGTGGTTGGGCAGTGCTTACGCCCTTGACTCGGATAATCGTGACACAAATACATGACGGTATCCTCAGGTAGCGCCAGTAGTTTTTGGATAGACTGATACAGCATTTTGGCATCGCCACCTGGGAAATCGCAGCGCGCTGTACCCACATCAGGGGCAAACAACGTATCTCCAACAAATACCACGGTTTTTTCTGCATCGGCCGCGACATACGCCATATCTGCACGCGTATGACCTGGCACATACATCGCTGTGATGGTAATGTCACCAAGAGCCAATCTCTCACCGTCGTCCGTCAAAATATCAAACTGACTGGCATCGGTACGAAAACTCATATCGAAGTTAAAAATTTGCTTAAATATTTTTTGTACTTCAGTGATGTGTTGACCCATGACCAGCTGGCCGCCGAGTATTTCTTTGACATGAATGGCCGCTGATATATGATCGGCGTGGGCGTGCGTTTCGATAATATACACGAGCTCCCAGCCCTGCTCGCGGACAAACGTGATGACCTCATCGACGCTGCTGGTAGCGGTGTGGCCCGATTTGGCATCAAAATCTAATACAGGATCGATGATGGCGCACAGCTTTTGTTGTACGTCAGCCAGTACGTGTGTATAAGTCTCAGTGTCGCTATGTAAGAAAGAATGAACTTGCATGGCAGCCTCGCTATAAGAATGTTTTAATCTTTAAATACTTTTTAAGTATAATATTCAGTCGTATATAATGTTTAAAATATTATCAACTTATCCATGATTAGTAATATAACAACTACCTAATAGTTTATCAATTTATATAATGTAAATAACTATAACTTGCTATAATTTGCGATATCATTGATAATTAACCATATATCGTTAGATAATAGAGCAACATTTAACGCTATCTTATATAAGGAGCTCACTCTGACTACCTCTATTTCAGCATTGGATACATCTACTCACAACACCAGCGATGATGCATCTTCTAATGCAGCAGACTTTGCCCCTATCGACCTTGCCAAACAAATGCAACAAGCATCCATGCAAGCCAGCCAATTATTAAAATCGCTCTCGCATCCTGATCGTTTGCTGCTATTGTGTCAGCTGACTCAAGGTGAATACTGCGTTGGTGAGCTTGAGGGCTTGGTTGGTGTTGGTCAGCCAAGTTTGTCACAGCAGCTAGGTATATTGCGTAAAGACAATTTGGTTGCTACCCGCCGTGAAGGCAAGCAAATCTACTACAGTATCGTAAGCGAAGATGCTTTAGCGGTACTAGAACTACTGTATCAACGTTTTTGTGCCAAGCCAGAGCAATAATATAGTGCTGCATTCCAACTCTTTAACTTAGCATAAAGATGCTATTCATTGTGATAACACCCTTTATTGTGATGACGTACTGATATGTCTTCTATCGCTGCTCGCCTGATTCCTACGTGGCTGCGTCAATACCAGCTAGCTACCTTACCAACTGACGTCATTGCAGGGTTGGTCGTAGGGGTGCTTGTCATTCCTCAAAGCCTGGGTTACGCAGTATTAGCAGGGCTGCCACCTGTTTATGGCCTGTATGCCGCGATTGTACCCGTCATTGTCTATGCTTGGCTTGGATCAAGTAACGTCCAAGCAGTCGGACCGGTGGCCATCACTGCGATTATGACAGCGAGTAGCTTACTTCCGTATGCCGATGCAGGCGCTGAACAGTACGCTCTTATGGCAAGCCTTCTTGCATTTATGGTAGGGGCACTGCTCTGGATAGCTGGACGTCTCAAGCTTGGCTGGATCATGCAGTTTATCAGTCGCGGAGTGTCGGCAGGCTTTGTCAGCGGCGCGGCGGTACTTATTTTTGTCAGTCAGCTGAAGTATTTGACCGATATACCAATTGCTGGCAGCAGCTTGATTGGCTATCTATCTACCATGCAGATGCACGTGCGTCAGCTGCATCCCTTGACTCTACTCATTGGCATCGTTGCTTTTGCGCTTTTGGTAGCGAATCGCTATGCGAGTGAATGGGTATGGCGCACGTGGCTATCAGCGTCCTATGCTAAATGGGCCGAGCGCTTATTTCCGCTAATATTGCTCGGTATAGCGATTATACTGAGTATGGCATTGCATTGGGGCGAGCTGGGGGTTGCGACCATCGGTAGTATTCCGCAAGGGCTACCGAGTTTGACCCTGCCTCATATACCCGATGTACAAGAGGCGCTCAAGCTTTTGCCAACCGCAGGACTGATGGCGCTGATTATTTTTGTGTCTAGTAGCTCAGTTGCGAGCACCTATGCACGCCTGCGCGATGAAAGCTTCGATGCCAATCGTGAGCTGACAGGACTTGGACTTGCCAACTTATCTGGCGGACTGTTTCAGAGCTTTGCGGTCGCTGGTGGTTTTTCGCGTACTGCCATCAATGTTGACTCAGGGGCCAAAACCCCAATGGCTAGCCTAGTTACTGTGGTGGTGATGATAGCCGCACTGATCGCTTTTGGTCAAGCACTCGCGCCGCTACCCTATGCGCTGCTGGGGGCGACTATCATGGCCTCTATCATTGGGCTTATCGATGTCGACACCTTAAAGTCGGCATGGCAGCGAGATCGCTTGGATGCAGCAAGCTTTATAGCAGCGTTCGCAGGCGTACTGATACTTGGCCTAAATACAGGACTGGTCATCGGTTTAATGGTATCTTTTGCTAGCCTTATTTGGCAATCGAGTAAGCCGCATGTCGCCATCGTTGGTCAGCTGGGCGGTACAGGACACTTTCGTAATATCAATCGTCATGATGTAGCGACTTTCGATAATTTATTGCTCTTGCGTATTGATGAGAGTCTGTTTTTTGGCAATAGTGAGTCGGTGCATCGTCGTATCCTAAAGGCGTTACAACAATACCCAGACGCGCGTGAGCTTATCTTAATCATGTCAGCTGTCAATCATATCGACCTGACAGCCCAAGAGATGCTCGGCACGCTTAATAAGGAGCTGGCACTGCAAGATAAGCGTCTGCACTTTAGCTTTGTAAAGGGACCCGTCATGGATGTCATCGGTCATACACCGCTGATTACTGAGCTATCAGGGCAGGTCTATCTAAGTACGTTAGATGCGGTCAACGCCTTAAAAGATGGCTAGCGAATGCTTTGTTTTACGACATCGTATCAATCGCTGGTATCGCCTGCCACAAAATATCGTTATGATAAGGTATGCGCTATGCTGTTTTTTGTATAGACAAATGAGTTGAAATAGCCTCTAATAATCTCCATCTCATTACTGACTTATTACTCTTTAGCCTTTAGTAAACCTACTTTGACAAATCCAGTTGAATCTAGTTATGACCAATGATATAACCATCTACAAGCAAATTTATCCAAGCCAATGTATCAAAATTGCAGAGCTTGGCTATCGCTCAGTACTTAACATACGACCTGATGCTGAGGTTGATATGCAGCCTAATAGCTGTGACTTTACCAATGCTGCTGAGCAAGCAAGCCTATCCTACCGGCACCTTCCTTTCGATGATGAGCGTTTGAGTATGCTGACAGTTGAGCAATTTGCCGCGCTTTATCACGCGTTGCCCAAACCTATATTAATGTTTTGCGGGACTGGGGCGCGTGCCAAGCTACTGTACCAAAGTGCCTTGATGCAAGGTTTGTTGTAATTTATAGTTTATGTACGTTTAAATAATTTAGGAATTTTTATGAGCCATCAAGTTAGTATTACTGGACAAATCACCCCTGATCAAATCCCTATGATTGCTGAAAATGGTTTTAAAACCATTATTAATAATCGTCCTGATGGTGAAGAGCCAGGCCAGCCAACCAGCGCAGAGATTGAAGCGGCTGCTACTGATGCAGGTCTCGCTTATAAAGAAGTATCTTTTGCTGGTAGTGAGCTTAACCAATATCACGTCGAAGAATTTGCGGATTTCTTTAATCAAGCCGAGCAGCCAATGCTGATTTTTTGCCGTACTGGCAATCGCTCAACTGGTATCTATGAAGCCGCTAAGCGTATGGATTTATTAGACGACTGATTTATTTAATTTAAGATAGGTAATGCAATCTAAAACCGATGTAATACCATCGGGATAAGTCTTGACAGTCAAAACTCAGCGAAATAAATAAAAGCTCATATAAATATATGGGCTTTTATCGCATCTGTAAGTATGTTTTAGGGTATATTTATAATGTTATTGCCACAAGGAATGTGGATTATTTGAACAGTCATTTTAATAACGACTGACAATTTTACAAGGAATGTTTCATGAGTAATACTGCATTGGCTCTGCTCCCTTTAGCGCTTGCCTACATTATGTTTACGTTAGGGACAGGACTCAAACCTAGCGATTTTAAAGTTATCATCAACTACCCCAAAGCCTTTTTTGTCGGCTTAATCAACCAAGTCATGGTGGTCCCTTTAATCGCTTTAGCAGTTGTCTTAGTAATGGCGCCACCACCTGAAATTGCTTTTGGTGTCATGCTGATTAGTTTTTGCCCAGGCGGTGTAACCAGTAACATGCTTACCTATTATGCTAAAGGTAATGTCGCACTTTCTGTTGCGCTCACTGGTGTGGTCAGCTTATTATCAGTCGTCACCTTGCCTATCTTAATTACTTTAGCCTTTAAGCACTTTATGCAAGACCAAGCAGGCTCTATTAGCGCTGTCAAAATCGGTCTTGTCATGTTTTTATTGACGACTCTGCCCGTGACCCTCGGTATGCTTGCTCGTCGTAAATTTACCAATTTTATGGTGCGTAGGAGCAGTATTCTAAACAGCTTGGCCAGTATCTTTTTCGTGTTGATTGTTTTTGCAGCCATCGCTTCTAACTGGGAACTACTAAAATCACAGTTAACATCAATGGGACTTGAGCTAATCCTTATCATCATGGCGTTATTTGTATTAAGCATTTTGATTTCTAAGGTGCTAAAGCTCAGCTGGTTTGACACTAAGACGATTTCGATAGAGACCAGCATCCAAAACAGTACGACTGCCATTACTTTAGCCCCTATCATTATGGGTACAGCTACAGGTTTGCCAGCTATTGCCCTACCTGCTGCTGTATATGGCGTACTCATGTATGTGATTGCGCTACCGATTATTGCTTTGATTCGAAATAAGAACTAATTGTATCTGACATAAAAAAGCCACCTCAAAAGAGGTGACTTCTTATAGTAACTTTATAGCTGAACAGCTTACTGCATAACCAAGTATTCAAACGCTGATAATGCCGCTTTACTCCCCTCGCCCATTGCAATGTTAATCTGCTTAAATGGCACAGTCGTGACGTCACCACAAGCAAAGATACCTTTGCGGTCAGTGCGGCAGCGCTCGTCAATTTCAATCTCACCAAAGCGGTTCAAATCAACAAAGCCTTTGATAAACCCAGTATTTGGTACTAAGCCAATCTGGACAAATACCCCTGACAAGTCAAGCTCGTGCGTCTCACCTGAACTGTGATCTTGATACACGATAGAAGTCACTTTGCCATCAGTCGCTTTAATCTCTTGCGTCGCTGCACTAGTGATAAATTCGATATTGTCTTTTTCTTTGGCTTTATTAATCAACACTTGATCCGCTTTTAATTCATCAGCGAACTCAAGCACCGTTACATGCTTTACAATACCTGAAAGATCTAACGCCGCTTCCACACCTGAGTTACCACCGCCAATGACTGAAATATCTTTACCTTTGAAAAAAGGACCGTCACAATGCGCACAGTAAGCAACACCTTTACCGACGTTTTCTTCTTCGCCTGGTACACCAAGCTTACGCCACTGAGCACCAGTTGCTAGGATAATACTGCGCGTCTCAAAGCTCTCACCTGTGTTTAGGTGAATGCTGTAGTTTTCGTCTTTGGTCTCACCAATCTCTTTGACACTGACATGCTCTTTTAGCGTAATGTTATATTCACCTAGATGTTTAACAAAGTTGGTCGATAAGTCAGTACCGTTAGTTAAAGGTACAGAAATCAGGTTTTCGATATCCTGCGTATCTTTTACCTGTCCACCAATACGGTCAGCGACCATCGTCACTTTAAGACCTTTACGCGCCGTATAAATCGCTGCCGCGACCCCAGCAGGACCTGCACCGATGATAGTGACATCTTGCTGCTCTAACTGCTCTTCGTCATCGCTCGCTTCTGCTAACAAGTCAGGAAACTGATCTTGTAGCTTTTCAATCAATTTTGCCGTATCGATGAGACCATTAGCAAATGGCTTACCGTTTAAAAAGACTGCTGGTACGCCTTGGATATTGTTCGCCTCGACCTGCTCTTGGAACAACGCGCCATCAATCATCTCGTTGCTGATATCATCATTTAACAGTGCAAATTGGTTCAAGGCCTGCACAACTTCTGGGCAGCTGTGACAAGACAACGATACGTAAGTTTGGAACTGTAAAGGCTTATTAAAACGCTTGATGAGCTTTTGAATGCCTTCATCTAGCTTCAACGTATGCCCACCCGCTTGAAGTATTGCTAAGATAAGCGATGTGAACTCGTGCCCACCTGGGATACCGCTGAACACAATGCCTGTATCGGTAATTACATCATCAATGTGACTACGAACTGCAAAGCTAATTGCGCTTGGCAAGCTGTCGTCGTTTGCTTGTGCATCAAAGTTAATCTTATCGGTGGTACCAGCGATTTTGGTCAAAAATTCAACTAGCTCACTACGTTTTTCATGCTCGCCGCTACCCAATACAAAGGTTATCGGGCGAGTCATGTTTTCACTATAGCTTTTGACAGCATCTAATAAATTTTGATCTATCATGTTTGTTCCTCATTATTATTGGATATGTAACGGCAACTGTCATATTGCACGTTCAAATATGGATTATTGATTACTGATAATCTTGTTAAAACTGTGTTAGGCAATATGCTTGTTCCCTTTAATGTCTCTATTATCATAGGTTTCAGAAATTTGGGCAAGCTGGTAAACTCAAACTTTACGTTTTATAAAACCAATCATAAATGCATTTATTTAATTAAATATAAACTTATGGACAGATAATAGCCATGGTATAGCCCTTGTTTTTTCGCTACAATCGAATGAGGCGAATAGGAAAAGTTCCTATTTGTCTCGTGGCAGATTCGCTTTTATGCTGGTTTACCAAAAGCCATTTCTGCTGATATTAAGCTTTATCACTATTGAATCAAACCTCAACTAGGTTCAATAAAACCTAAGACTCACAATCATAGCAACGCATCGTGACAACCTTTATGACAAGACACTGACGCTTATTGCATGGCTGTGCTTTATAACAAGGATGACAATATGAGAAAGACTGATACGTTACAAGACAATAGAGACATTATTGCCGAGCTTAAGCAGAAAGATAGCCATTTTGCCAGTATTTTCGATGAGCACACAGCGCTCGATCAGCAAATCAATCAGCTTGATAAAGATCTGGTGACACATGCCAGTAGAGATGAAGAAATCGAAAAAATGAAGCGACGAAAGCTACAATTAAAAGATGAGATTTATAAAATAATTGATAAAAACAAACTACAGTCTCAGGCTTAGCACTACACGCCCTAGTGCAAAAATACAAACATTTTCTAGTAGAATAAAAACCCCATCAACTTTTGCTGATGGGGTTTTTATTTCGTAGCATAACTAGCTAATAGTTTTAAATATTAGTCAATAGTTATCAACCGCCTATAATTTCACCGCCATTGACGTGGATTACTTGTCCTGTCACATAGCTTGCATCATCGCTTGCTAAGTACAAGTAAGCAGGCGCGACCTCATTGGGCTGACCGGCGCGACCCATCGGATTGTCTTGGCCGAATTTTGCAACTTCATCAGGCTCAAATGAGGCGACAATCAGTGGTGTCCAAATCGGCCCTGGCGCAACACCATTGACACGAATGCTTTTGTCTGAGCCAGATAGATTATTGGCAAGCGCGCGCGTAAAAGATAAGATTGCACCTTTAGTGGCGGCATAATCAATTAGATGATTACTGCCGCGATAGGCGGTAATAGAAGTAGTATTAATAATACTGCTGCCTGATTTCATATGCGGTAGGGCAAATTTGCTCAACCAAAAATGCGGATAAAAATTGGTGTGTATTGTGTTGTTAAGCTGGTCGGTACTGATATCAGTGATGGACTGTTGTTCCACTTGGCGACCCGCATTATTGACTAAAATATCGATTTTGCCAAACTCGTTAACCGTTTTATCAATGAGCTTTTGGCAGTTTTCTTCATTTGATAAATCGGAAGCAACCAATAAACAGCGGCGACCATAGGACTCAACGTGATGCTGCGTCTTTTTGGCATCCTCATCTTCACAGAGATAGCTGACCACCACATCTGCGCCTTCTTTGGCAAATAAAATCGCTACCGCTTGACCGATGCCGCTATCAGCCCCCGTCACAATCGCGACTTTGCCAGCCAGCTTACCGTTTGGATACTCTTTTGGCAGTACCTCGGGCGTCGGCTGTTGTTGTTTTTGTGAGCCGGGCAAAGACTGCTCTTGCTGAGGAAAGCCATCATTCGCTGATTGATTAGTCATGATTTTACTCCTTTATTATCATATTCATTTTTATAGTAGTCGTGATTAAACGAGTTTTTGAATAATCCACCGCTTCTTATCGTTTGAAGCGTGCTATCAGCATAAGTAATCTAAAATGAAAATTGGGTAAAATCTGGTGTCAGCCTGTAGATAAGATGTAAAATAAAAAAGACTCTATCAACGTCTGCTGATAGAGTCTTTGTCTATGATACTGGCTCTAAACATACTTAGTAGCCAGTCCCATAGAAATATCTAAATAATGCATCAACTACTTAGATTTTACCAACCAAATCAAGGCTTGGTTTTAGCGTTGCTTGACCTTGCTCCCAAGCGGCTGGGCATACTTCACCATCATTGTCACGAACGTACTGAGCGGCTTTAATTTTACGGACCACATCTTTTGCGCTACGGCCGATGCCTAGATCATGGATTTCAGCCACTTTGATGAGGCCATCTGGATCAACGATGAAAGTACCGCGAAGCGCTGCATTGTCTTCTTCGATCATGATGTTGAAACCGCGAGTGATTTTACCAGTGCCGTCACCCAACATTGGGAAAGTTACTTTACCAATCGCTTCTGAAGAGTCGTGCCATGCTTTGTGCACAAAATGCGTGTCAGTTGATACTGAATATACTTCTACGCCTAACTCTTTTAGCTCTTCGTAATGGTTTGCCATGTCTTCAAGCTCAGTTGGGCAAACAAAAGTGAAGTCATGTGGGTAAAACATAAATACAGCCCAGCTACCTTTTACGTCTTCTGAGGTGATGGTTTTGAACTCACCGTTTACGAAAGCTTCTGTTGAAAATTCTGGGATTTCTTGATTAATAATAGCTGCCATGATTGGCTCCTTTTTTGATTAAATATTAAGTTAATTGTTGATTAAGTATTTGACCTTTTTTACTAAGCCTTTAACTCTTTGGGCTACATGACAAACTATACCCGAATTTTATGGTTAATCCAGTTAAAAGTTTTTAATGTGATGTTTTGTTTTATTAAACTTGTTAAACTATTATCTCTAGTTTTTATCATCAGTGCTGTATGCGTGCATGCTGGCCTGTTAGTAAGCAAGTATCTTACATCAATCATCTGACAAGATAGCATTAAAAAGCCCATAAATAGAGAGGTTTTATGATTACTTTACGTCAACTTGAATTTGCCTTAGCCGTCGCCAAACATCGCCATTTTAAGCGTGCTGCTGAAGAGTGCAATATTTCACAGTCTGCGCTGAGTCTCGGTATCGCTGAGCTTGAAAAACAGCTAGATACGCAGATTTTTGAGCGTAATAATAAGCAGGTCCTGATTACCCCAATTGGGCAAGATATTTTGACACGTGCCCAGCGGGTGTTTTCTGAAGTCAGTGATTTGACCACGCGCGCGCATAGCCATCAGACCCCGCTTGCTTATCCGATGACGGTCGGTATCATTCCAACGATTGCGCCGTACTTGCTTCCTAAAGTACTGCCCGCGCTGCGAGAGCATTATCCTGAGTTTCGTATGACCATCATCGAACAGCAAACCGAGCGCTTACTCGAGCAGGTACGCTACGGCCATATCGATACTGCCATTATCGCCCTACCTTATGCCGTCGATGGGCTTCACAGTTTTGAGTTTTGGAGTGAGGACTTTTTTGCGGTATTCCCCAAAGACGATATACATGCCAAGCTTGATAGTATTAACTCTGATGAGCTGGCGACGGCCAATTTGATGCTCCTTGGTGAAGGTCACTGCTTGACCGATCAGACGCTATCGGTCTGTCATTTCGATCGCGAACAGATGAAATCGAGCTTTTCTGATGCCAGTCTCAACACTTTAATTCAGATGGCACTTGCCAACATGGGTACGACGCTGGTGCCAGAGATGGCGCTAGATCAACTGCATTTGCAAAACCGCAATGCTGTCGCGATACCGCTTGCCGAGGCAGGTCCGCATCGTCATATTGCCTTTGTCACACGCTTAAACTATGCGCGGGTCGATGATGTCAATTTGCTGGGTAAAGTGTTTAAACAGGCGTTTGAAGATGCTGCAAACAAGTCCTAAGCTGCAAGACTTAGCCGTAATGAGCAGTAATGAGCAAAACAACTTAGGTGAGGTATGAGCCAATTTCCACAAATAACCCTTAATTCTGGTCATTATTTTGCCCGGCA
Organism: uncultured Psychrobacter sp.; assembly: GCF_947495825.1. Taxonomy (GTDB): domain Bacteria; phylum Pseudomonadota; class Gammaproteobacteria; order Pseudomonadales; family Moraxellaceae; genus Psychrobacter. The sequence goes on along the minus strand of NZ_CANMAH010000005.1, from coordinate 69,326 downwards.
CTTATCTGCGATAAATAGCGATAACAAGCCGGCGACAGGCCATGCGCTGTGGCAAGATATCGCTGCTCGCTATAACGAAACGACACGCGCTTATCATACCTTACGCCACCTGCAGCAATTGTTTGGAGAGTTTGAGCAAATCAAGCACAAGCTTAACGATCCTCATATTGTCGCATTAGCCCTGTTTTATCATGATGTGATATATGACCCGCTGCGTACAGACAATGAGCAAAAAAGCGCCGAGTACGCAGCAGAGACGTTACGCCCGTATCTTTGCGCTGAGCAGTGCGAGCATCTCTATGCGCTGATCATGATGACTGCTAACCATCAACTTACGGGACTATCCGACCCTGACAAAATCAGTGATGCCGCTTATCTGTTGGATATGGATTTAAGCATTTTGGCTGCGCCTTGGCCACAGTACGAGCGCTATGCGCAAGCGGTGCGCCAAGAGTATAGCCATGTGCCATTAGCCGAATATCGTACAGGACGAATGGCAGTATTAAACAAACTATTGGCACATCCAACGCTTTATCTAACTCATTATTACTATGAGCGGCTTGAGACGCCAGCGCAAGCAAATATCCAACGTGAGCTTACTTTGCTTGCAGCTTAATAAACAGCTCGCTGCCTTGCCGTGCCGGATGTGAGTTATAGCAGCGCTCCATAATATCGATATCAAAATGGCTGGCAAAACGCTGCTGATACGCTTCTTTTGTACCACCAAAGGGCGGCTCATCACGGCCAAAATCGACATCGAACAACACGCCAACCAGCTTACCTTGGGGTTTGAGCAGTGAGGCCATTTTTCTGACATAATCATCGCGGCGTGAAGGGTCAATGGCACAAAAAAACGTCTGCTCAAGTACCCAATCAAACTGATACTGCGTAGGCGATAACTCAAAAAAGTCGGCACAAACTAAATGCTCAGATGGAAAGTCAGGATAGCGCTCGGCAAAGTCATTGATGGGCGCTGGAGCAAAGTCCACCAATGTCACGTTAGTAAAGCCTTGCTCATACAAATAGCCTACCTCGTAAGCATTCCCCGCTCCTGGCACCAAAATAGCCTGCGCCTTAGCAGATTCAGGCAACTGATCTATATAGGCTTTGAGCGGTGGCGACACTTGTCCCATATCCCAACCGATACTGTCTTGCTCGTAGCGCTGCTGCCAAAACTCGGATTGACTGACATTTTCCATATTATGTTTATCCTTAATTTCTTATTTTAAATAATACGTTTTGTACTGTTATAGATTATCATATCAGTATTATATAGGTTACTTGGCGTTATTATTGACATAGTCGCTCCACTTTAAAAAGAACATAGCTCTACTGGGATGCTGTTTTTAAATGTAGGTTGCGCAGCCTCTAGGTTCGCAGCACGCAAGGAAAATTTATACCAGTAGCACGCTGGCATAGCTGTATCGTTTTTATATGGGATTGACCATACCATTCTTAATCCAACTGCCCTGTCTTGCCTGCCAGCATATCGTGCCAATACCGATAATCTGGCATCGCGGTCGCCACCGTTTGCCAAAACTCATGGCTATGGTTGGCATGATGCAGGTGGCACAGCTCATGGACGATGACATATTCGGTGCATTCAAGCGGATAGGCAGGCAGATATACAGACAGCCAAATACGACGCGCGCGCGTGTTGCAGCTGCCCCAGCGCGTGTGCATCTTTTTTAGGCGTATCTCATTGGCATAGGCACCGACCACAGGTTGCCATTTGTCAAACAATAACGGCATGATAGCCGCAAGCTGCTCACGGTAATAGGTCAGTTTTTTATCATGGCTGAGGGTCAGGGATTGCTCAATCCCCCATAACAGCATAGGACTGTCGGTAGTTGAAGAGTCCGCTAAAGGACGGTGTTTACGCTGGTGCTGCTCTAAGACCTGTGCGTGATTGTCGATTGCCCAAGACACACGCTTGGCAATGGCTTTCTCGATTTGCACGGTACTGATAAAAGCCGGTGCGGAGACCATCAAGGTGTACGGCTTTAAGCGAAAATTGATGTTTTTGACGCGTTTTTTATGGACTTGCAGCTCTATTCCTGCCTGCGCAAGATGTTGTCTCACCGCATGTAAACTGATGGCGTGTCTCCTTACATTCTTGCTTTATTATTTAGCACTTATCGCCGTTACAGCGCTTGCAAATGATTGTCAAAAGACATTTTATGCCACTTGCTGTCGCTCTTCACTTGCCAAGCGGTATCTAGCGATGTGCTGGCGGCTGACGCTGCTGTCGGTGCCGACTTCACCTCTAATGTCGTTAGCTGCCCTTGCCCATCACTCACGATAAAGCCTGCTTTTTTCTCATCAGCCAACACCGACGCGCCCGCACAATCTGGCAAACTGACATCATCAATCAACTGCCGCGTATTTAGATCATAAATCACTGCACAGCCGCCAATCGGGGTGGTGACGCATAGTAAATCATGCACACTATCGACGGCGACGCTAGCGATATACTGATGAAAGCGCTGCCACTCATCATTAGGCATGATGAGTGGCTCGAAGTCAGCTTCGCCGCGCTGATGCGTCAATACCAAAGGCACATTGATATGCTTATCTCCTTGAAACTGAATACCAATCATCACCGAGCCATCATCGTGCATGGCGAGATGGCGCACGCTCATCTGGTTGTGCGCTGGGACGACCTGCTCCAGCAACGCGCCCGTATGACGATTGAGATACACCAATGACGGGCGCATGCTATCGAGATTTAGCTCTTCGCGAGAGGCGCGCTCGGTTTTGATACCACCATTGGCGATCACCAGTGTGTCGCCATCAGGATGCATGACCAGCTCATGTGGGCCGATACCAAAAGCATCAAATTCTGCGATTTTTTTATAGTCATCAGTCGCATCATAGACACCGATTTTGCCATCGAGGCTCACCGTATCGTTTTCGGTTACATACAAACGCTGGGCATCTAAGCTATAGCAGGCATGACCATAAAAATGTCGATGGTTTGTCGCTTGAATAGCTGTCTTGACCTGCCCTGTGGCAGTATCAAGCACCCAAAACCTCTCACTCGGGCGACGCCCCATCACCACAACATCGCGGTGCGACTGATGATTGCTTTTATGGTATTGCATATCGTACTGGGTATCTGTATCAAACACTCCATCGACAGGCGGCTGTACGACGATATCATGGACACGCTCAGGCATGGTGGTCTGCCAAACGATCTGTCTATCAGCGTCTATACCGACGACGCCAAAGTCATTGTCAGACTGGCCATCAGTGTGGTCAGTGACAGTGAGATTTTTTGGCATAGACGCCACCCCACTCACCCAGCACACGGGGCGTGCCATCATGGTGGTGGTATGCACAGCAGCCAAATCAGATATAACGTTATTATCAGTGTTATCTGAATAAGGCTGCTGATAGGCTCGCTGCCATGTCACCGCCGCCTGCTGGCAAGCATGGCGAAAGCGTGCTAGCTTTGACCACTTAGGCGGCTCCGACGGCTGTGGCTCTGAGCTACTGCTCAACTGCCATGTCTGCCACTGCGCGCGGACACCGATCACGTAATCTTGCAAGCTTGCATCGGGCTGCCGGCGTTTACGATAATGATGATGGACAGCGACCAGCGCCGCCGTACCTGTGACGCTAGCGAGCGTCGTCGTGACAGCGGACGTCAGTCGCTCGTGGCGAGACTGGTTGCTATCTTTCGATAGTAAAGCTCGGGTATGGGTATCGTCGTTACGCTTACGCATTATTTAATCGCCATCGGTACTATTAAAGCCTACACGGATACCGAGTGCCGGTATCAGCTGGCGCTTAATAATACGGGTAATGGTGGTCAGATGGTCATACAATTCTTGCTGCGTTGCTTTATCAGCCGTGGTGATATCTTCTGGCATCTGCGCCAATAGCGTGGTGGCATCTGCTAAGGCAGACGATAGCGTATCAGCGACGTTGTTTTCATTATTGCTGCCGAGGATAGCCGTCAGGACAGGGTCGGTCAGCGCCTCATTTAACGTGGCTAATTTGGCATTGATAATGGCGCGGCTTTGGCCAGCGGTGGCGGCTGGCACATGACCTTTGGCTTTGCCGGTCAATCCCAAAGGCTGGTCAATGGCGTTAGATTTCATGGTCTCAACCAACGACAATAACGAATTGAACCATTGGTTTAGGCCCTGATCGCTATCAGCTGTTTTATCAATCGCCAACAGCGTTGTCGCGTTTTTTTGCCAGTCTTTTTCGATGTTTTGTAGGCGCGTACTCAAGGCGTCACTGGCGCTTATCACATAAGCACACTGCCCCGCATCCAAGCTATCATTGGCGTACAGAGCTTCTTCTAGTCCTGGCACCCCTTGTACGATAGCACTCTCATCAGCGAGCTGCTCTGCGGTGAGCTTTGGATTGGCTGCGATCAAATCAGCCACACCGCTATGCACCAGCCCGCGCTCATCAGGATAGTAGTTGATATATAGGTTGCTCATGCTAGCGGTGGCAGGCCCAAAGTTGATCATCTCAGCGCGCGCCCACGCTTGTGCCAGCAACAGCCACTGATCCCGTAGCGTTTGCAGCTCATCACCGCTGACGGCGCCTGACTGGCAGTGCTTTTGTGCCAGCTCATGCAGTAGCTCACTTTGACGCGCTGCATCGGCATAGGCAGGAATGACGAGATCATCTGCCACATGGGCCAGATAGGTCTTTTCTGTCTCAGCGCTGATATCGACAGCAGCGATACGCTCTGTACTGTTGTTTTTATCATCTACAGACGGCGTAGCGGCTCTATCTTGCGCGACTTCTTGACCCTCAGAGTTTGGCGCTTTGTTTTCATCTGCAGGTTTGACGCAGCTGATCAGCAGGCCCGCACTCAAAGCAGACAGTGCCATTGCTACAGCAGGGTTTATTTTCATAGGTTTCTCGGTATTTATATGAGTGATTTTATCAATTGTTTATTGGTCATTTGCTAAGAGCGTATCCTTTGCCCACAAGCCTTTTGTCACGCAATTTATAGCGACTGCAAGAACGCTGTCAATTCAGCCCGCCCTTGCTTGTCTAACTGTAATACTTTTTGTTTTTGTTTTTCGGCCTCGCCGCCGTGCCATAGCACTGCTTCCATCAAGGTGCGAGCACGCCCATCATGCAAAAACGTCGCTTGCGGATCGACCGTTTGGGCAAGACCAATACCCCATAAAGCTGGCGTTCGCCACTCATAAGAGTTGGCCAAAAACTCTACTTGCGCATCTTTGGGTGGCAGCTTACCAGCGATCGTCCGATCGGCAAGCTCGTCGCCCATATCATGCAATAGTAAATCAGTATAAGGATAAATCACTTGTCCGTGCTGCTCAAGATGGTCATCGTCGGTTTTTGGCAACTGATAGCGCGGGGTATGACAGCTTTGGCAGCCCATATCATAAAAGCGTTTTTTGCCAGCAAGTACCAGCTTATCCTCGGCATTACGGCGATGCGGGACGGCCAGATTGCGCGTATAAAACTCCACAAACTTGGCCACCTCGTCATTGACCTCCACAGGTGGCTTACCACCGCCTTGCTCATCAGCGCCCGTGGTTGCATTGACACACGCCGTTTGCGCAGGCATGCAGGACTCATGAGGACGAATGTTTGAGGTCAGCCCCATGTCTTCATTAAAGGCACTTTGGTTTTGTGTCAAAAGCTTGGTTTGTCCTGCTTTCCAGCCAAAGCGTCCCAACGCGGTTTTGCCCGTCTGTGGATCCATGACCCAGTTAAACTTACCACTGATATCAGCGCTGTCATTATCGACGGCTTGTTTTTTGATATCGTCATCGGGTATTTGCTCCAACAGTCCAAGCCCAATCATCGGCAAGGCCACGCGCGGCGATACCATCATCTCGTCATCAAACGCACCATAGCCTGGGCTAGTCAGATGAAAGGTGGGCGCGCGCAGGGTTTCGACGTGACCATCAGCGAAAGTGACGGGCTTGTCTGTCCACTGTACCGCGATTCTTGCTTCAGCAGGCACGCCCTGAATACCGCGATCTTGTAGCTGACCACCATACATCGGATGCACGACTTTTTCGATTAGTGAGTTTTGCAGTTGCGCTCGCTCCTCATCGGTGGTCGCTGGCATCGCCAAACGAATCAGCAAGCTGTCGGCATCGTCCTCACTACTCATCGGTGCGTGGCCACGGCCATCTTTGATATGGCAAGACTGACAAGCCGCGACGTTAAACAATGCTCCAAGACCATCACGGCTATCGGTACTGGCAGGTGCGACCACCCACGGCTGACGAAAAAACGCATTACCAATAAAAAAACTGCCTTTACGCGAGGCCGACAGATTGGATGAGGGTTTGGAGTAACTCTCGCTACTTGTGATGCTAATGCCCGTGTCACCGCCTTGTTTGATCTCTTGCGGGTCAAATGTCACCAGCTGCTGCATCGGCACGCCAGCCAGCGATTCCACGGTTTGCGTACGTTTGGGCGTCAAAGCGGACGCGCCTTCGCCACTTGCAACGGCAGTGTCATTGGTGTTTTTATTGGTCGATGCGCTGTCTGACGTGCTATCCGTGGGCTGACAAGCGCTGATGGCGATTGCACCTACGATGGTAAGCGCAAGTTTAAACGATGTACCTTGTAAGCTTGAAGAAAAGAAAGGGAAATCAGAGGACTTGGTATGAATGACGCTCATAGGAGTTGCCTTAGTTCTAGAGTAGAACCATTAAAATGGCTGGCTATAACAGTATTTTTTCTTATTAATATAACGGTATAAAAATACATCGACGCTATAAATTAACGTCTGACCTATTTTATTGCACGTAAAAATACGTTGCTAACTGTCGTTAACAACGCATGTATTATATATAACTTGTCCTTTTACAAACATATCTTCCATCAGCTTTTCATGACTTGTAAGACATTGCTGACATCATTAAATTATTCTAAGTGAGAGAAGTTAATCGCTTAAAACTGTGAGCCAGCGTCCGCATCTAAGTTATCGATACCGACTGCTTTTGCCGCATTTTCGATACCATCTGTCAGCGCTTGCAGACTTGTGATACCCGCCTCGATCCAGCCGCGGCGTTTGTTTTGCTCTTCTGCTGAGATGTCATGCTTGCTCGCTTGACCGACTGTTGCAATCATTTGATCGACCTTGATGCCTTCTTTTTCGCCTTTTTCTACGATGACATTAAAAGCGTCTTCGACCTTTTTAAAGTCAGCAGTCAGCTTGTCAGCCGCTTCTTGATGACCACTATCGATCAGATAGTTTTTGACACCGTAGCCACCGATGGTCTTGCCAGCGACAGTCTTATAGCTGCCATTAAAGACGTTTTGGATGCCGCGTGCGTTATTGGCATAGCTTAGGTGAGTTAAGTCACTAAAGCACTCGTGCTCATCTTCAGTAGAGCCCGTCACAAACGCGACCTGCATGCGCTCAGAGGCCAGCTCACCTAAGGCCAAGCTGCCCATTTGATACATGATTTGACGTAGGCCATTGTCGTATTTGCGCGCCATCAGATCGCTACGTAGGGTGTTTTCACTCTCAGGCTGCCACTCAGCTTCCATCGCTGTGAGGTCATCTACCAGCAACTGCGCTGCCGCTTTTAAGAACTCGCCGCGACGCTCACATATACTGGCGTCTTCATTGACCGTATCACCGCTGGTACATTGCCCAGCTTCGGTGACATAGTCAGTCACAGGACGGTTGCCTGCCCCTGCGCTAACACCATTGGTGTCTTGGCCCCATAGCATAAACTCAATCGCATGATAGCCTGTGGTGACATTGGCTTCACTACCACCGATCTCATTCATATCTGCCAGTAGCTCAGGTGTGATCTTGCTGGTGTCTTGTTTGATACTACCGACCATGATGCTGTCGCTATTGATGATATTGTCTTGGCTGTTGTACTCGCCTTCGTAGCTATCGCTGACATAGTCTATCAAAGCTTCATCGAGTGGCCACGCATTGACCTGACCTTCCCAGCCATCGACGCTACCGATGGCACGCTTATCATTGGCCGTCACAAACCCTTCATCAAAACGGAAAACCTCTGTCTGAGAGTATGGCTGACGCGCCGTTTTGTAAGCTGCTTTTGCCGCCTCTAGATTGGCCTCGGTGGGCATGTCTACATAGGTCTCCACCGCCTTTTGTAGCGCTTTAGCCGTTTCAAGTGAGTCCTTATAGGCAGCATGAGCCATATTGGCATAGCTGATCGCCAGTCTATCTACATGCGCCTTATCAGTAGCCGATAGCTCGGCTGTGTCAGCTGACTCTGCGCCTTGCACTTGTGTCTGAGCTTCAGCAGTAGTATCAGTATTTTCTTCGGTTTGTTTGGTACAACCTGACACCAGCAACACGCCTGCCAGCGCAGCAGCTAAAGTGGTGGGGAAAATCTTACGGCTCGTTCCTGTAGTAATCGTCATACACATCCTCAAAATATATTGCAAAAAAAAACGTCGTCTGTGCCACTCTCGGGTGCTTAAAACATCCTTGATAGCAGCTCTTATATTGCTAATGTTACGGTAGTTGTCTAAAACCTTTATAAATTATAGGGTTATTGATAATCATTATCAATATTTAATTTCATGTCATTATTGTTTGCGATAGTTATAGCCATGTAATAAAAACAAAAAAAGCCAGCAATTCGCTGACTCTTTTATGATCAATTTACTTGTCAATAAAGCGATAAATTAATTAACGCTCTGTGGTGAGTTAATGGTCAACTCTACGCGGCGGTTTTGCTGACGACCATAGTCAGTGCTATTGTCCGCAACTGGGCGAGACTCGCCATAAGCCACTACATTAATACGGTTAGAAGAAACACCACGTGCTGTTAGGTAGTTCGCTACTGAATAAGCACGATCACGTGATAGACCCATGTTATAAGACGCTGAACCTTTACTATCAGTATGACCTGCGATGTTTACCGTGGTCTTATTATACTGGTTCATTGTAGAGGCAAGCTTATCAAGAGTTGGCTTGAAAGATGAGCTTAGGGTCGCATCATCAAAAGCAAAAGTGATATTGCCTGGCATAACAAGGTCGATGTTACCTGTATTCGGGTTTTGCTCAACAGTTACACCTGTACCTGCCATTTGCTGCTCAAGCTGCTTGGCTTGACGCTCCATGTAGTAACCGACACCAGCACCCAATGCTGCACCGATAGCCGCATCACGGCCAGTCTTCTCACCGCCAGTCGCTTTAGATACTACCGCACCGCCCGCTGCACCCGCTAGAGTACCTAGTGCCGTTTTGTTTAGACGCTGTTGTCCTGTGTTAGGATCAGTAGTACAACCACTTAACGCCAATCCTGAAGCCACTGCCGCAATCATTAATTTGTTACGCATAATATTTCCTCTTAAGTTGAATTTATTAGTTGTGCTCTGTTATATTCTAGAATTTTTCCTCTAAAAACAAACCATTAATGTAATACCTATCAAAACTTAGTGCAGTTAACGATTATAACGTCTTTAAAAAGAATCCAAAGCAGTTATATATTAATAATATAAATTTATAAGATACCAAACATAAAATAGCTCATTAGGTGTTATTCACCTTTGTCATTATTATCGCAAGCAAGTTCTATCTATGTGTAATAATTTGTCACATCTATGTATAAAAAGTGCATGAGACCTTACACTCAGTGTTATGGATGCGGTTATATGAATATAACAGGTATTATGAAAAATCAATATTGTAAGCTTTTTTCAGGCTATCTCGAATATGACTATTTATAGAAACTCTCGATTTTAGCCAGTAGTTAAAAAGATAATCATATAAAAAATATTTGTAGTATTTGCTACCATGAGTCATGTAAACACTCGTACACTGTTCTTGCTTTCTGCTAAACTCGTGCCTGTTTAGTATGGCAATCTTTTATACAGATAAAATATTAACAGCGATTAATATGACAAATAAAAAAGGACTTATCGTGCGACTGACTTCCTCTATTCAAAAACTGCATGATCGTGCACCTAGGCTTGGTAAAGCCCTTTCTTTAGCAACGGCAACCGGTGTTATCACTGGTAATAGTATCGGTGCTAGCCTACCTATATGGTTTATGGGCGCTGCCAAGACAATTACTGGCTCGAAAATTGCTGATGATACAGTCATTAAAGTGACCAATTATTGGATAAATAGCAATAATGCTTTGATTGATAACGTTTTACCCAATAAGGATTGGCGTATTAACTTACCTGATGATGTGCATCCAGATGGTAAATACTTGCTGATTAGTAATCATCAGTCCTGGGTCGATACCAGTATCGTACAGTATGTCAGTGAAAAACGCCTACCATTAACGCGTTTTTTTACTAAGTTTGAGCTGATTTATATTCCTGTCATTGGACAAGCCTTTTACTTTTTAGACTTTCCCATGATGCGTCGGCATTCAAAAGAAGCAGTGGCGAAAAACCCAGCTTTGCAAGGTAAAGACATTGAAGAGGCCAAGCGTGCTTGTGCGTTATTAAAAGGTAAACCCTTTACCCTACTAAACTACTTAGAGGGTACGCGCTTTACCAAAGCCAAACACGATAAGCAGCAATCGCCTTATAGACATTTGCTTAAGCCTCGAGCAGGTGGTCTTGCGCTTGCTATTAATGCCTTGGGTGAAGACATCGATGGAATTTTAGATATGACCATCGTATATCCTGATGGTATACCAAGTTACAGCGATTTGTGGAAAGGCAATATCAAACGTTTGGGAGTCGATGTACGCTATATTGAGATGCCTGACACGCTGTTCACTGCGGTTCAAGAGGGCGGTTATGAAAAAGATGAATCAATTAAGGCTAAGATGTTTGATTGGGTTGGAGACGTATGGCAACAAAAAGACGCACGTATTGATAAGATGCTTGCTGAATTTGATACCAATATTGAATCCAAAAACGCTTAAGACTAAATCGCTCTAACATAACCACCGATGATATAAGGTATGACTGTGTCCGCCTCTACTACTAGCTCTATTACAGATACAAAACCGCTGCCCAATCAGCTAAAAAACACGTTGTCAGAACCAAAGCCTCCTAGGCGTCCACAGCCGAACCGGTTAAAGCTGGCTTATGATATTGTGATGCTCATCGCTATCAGTATTGATCTACTATTTATCAGTATCGATGCAATTTTAATGAGTAACTTTAGTAGCCATGTGGCAGAATGGTTGGCGATTAGTGATGGACTTAGCTGGTATCAGACGAGCGTGCACGATCCGCTACGTACCGTAGGCGGGTTTTTTACTATATTTTTGATTGTAGAGCTTCTGGTACGTTGGGCGATTGCCATTAAGGATAAGGTTTATTATCGCTGGTTTTTCTTTCCATTTGTCCATTGGTATGAAGTACTCGGCTGCTTTCCGCAGCTACGGGCATTGCGTTTGTTTCGAGCTGTGATTATTGGTCGACGCTTGCATCAACTTGGTTATCAGGTACTACCGCAGCCATGGATCAACCGCATTAAGTTTTATATCGATGTATTACTAGAAGAGTTATCTGATCGCGTTATTTTAACGACTATCTATAACTTTCGGCAGCAGCTTACTGACTCCGATGTCCATAAGTCGCTGATCAAATCGACCATTGAGCGCAACCGCGACCAGATTGAAGCGATGCTGTTATCGTTATTACGCCAAGAGCTTGTGCCAATGCTTCAAAAGCTTACCGATAGATCACAGGGCGGCCAGCTTATAGCGAATGAAGTGGGCAATGCAATTCAAGACGGACTTGCTAACACCCCTGAGCTGCGGCGTTACCTACGCCTGATTCCAATTGCAGGTAGCCTAATTGAGTCACAACTCCAGCATATTGGGCACAATATTGGAGAAAACGTCGTCTACTCTCTCAACGAGCGGCTGTTAAAAGCTGAACACATCGATGCACTAATGGTAAATATTGCCCATAATATTGTAAATATCGATATCAATAATTCAGCACTTGAAGCATTGCTTGCTAGTATTATCAATGATAGCTTGAACGAATTTGAAGCCCAAATCAAAATCCAGCAGTGGAAGCACCAAGATATGCTCAACTTGTAATGCCTGTGGCATAGGTAGTGTTATAAGCAGACCTTTATACCTACCATATTTCTATTTTTATGTAACTTTTTATGTCAATTTTAGTACTATTAAGGACTTGTTAATCACCAGTGACCCTTAGTACACTGCTCATTGATAGCGCACAATCTAACGATCTATTTATAGTAACAACTGCGCCGTGATCGCAGGGTTATTAGTATCTTTTAAGGATTTGTATTATGACGATTTCGGATACAGGCCAGCATGACATGACATCTCAACCTGCGATAACTTTTTATGGAAAGATGCTGACATTTTCACGCCTGCAGCTGAGTACCGATGACCTAACCGCTATTGAAGCACATCTATCAGACATGCTGAGCAATAAGACCAGTCAGATTCCTGTCATCATCGACAGTAGCGTTGAACAAGATTTGTCTGCTTTAATTGAGCTTTTATGGTCTTGGGGGTTACAGCCTATCGGTGTCGTAACAGGATTGCTTGATACACAGGCGCGTGCCCAAAGACTGGCGATATTTCCAGCAGATGGTAAGCGCATAGAGCGTATTGTCTCTAGTAAAAAGTCAGTCACTCAGTTGAGTCAAACCAGCGCCGAAAAAACAGCAGATGTACAAGCTAAAGAAGACAGCTGTGCTGATGATACAGTCGTAAACAAAGATAACAGCACTGCAGATATTTCGGCTGAGACCTTGCTCAGTAGCGAGCACATTACCAGTATGATTTATGATCAACTGTTACGCTCAGGCCAAAGTATCAACCATGTCGGTGGTGATTTAATTTTGACCAATAGTGTCAATAGCGGTGCCGAAGCTATCACAGATAATAGCTTGCATGTTTATGGACGCGCCCAAGGTCGCCTAGTCGCAGGGGCAACGGGTGACAAAGACGCGCGCATCTTTTGTCAGGTATTTAATCCATCATTGGTTTCTGTCGCTGGTACTTACTGCCTGCGTGACAACCTGCCTGAGAATACTATCGACAAGCCAGTACAAGTACGTTTTGTAGAAGGTGAAGGATTGGTATTTACAGTCATGGAAAGCACTTAGAAGGTAATTACATTATATAAAAAACAGCCAAACTATTTGACAGTTAAGGCTGTTTGTTAATTTATTAAAGGTTAAAAACCTCTATACAATACTTTGTTAATATTCGGGTAAGGTAATTTAACAAAACTGTCCTACTATAAATTTGTAAGTCAGCCAATATTTACAAGATTAGTAAACAATTATATAAATTAGTATTTACCCTAATAGGTTTTTAGTCTTTCTCATAGACAAGCTATAAATTTTTGTTGATTTATGCTAGGCTTACGCTCGCAGATAGTAGTCGTATTATGATTGTTGATTTTAAAGACACATAATTGTTATTAAAGACTGAATCATGGTTACCCAGTGCTGCGAGCACCAGCACCAACATTATATTCACGTTTATTAAACGATTTTTAACTATCGAATATCCCATTGAATTATAGGAGTGTGCCATTGTGGCGAAGATTGTTGTAATCACTTCAGGTAAAGGCGGCGTGGGCAAAACCACGACCAGTGCCTCTTTTGCCGCAGGTTTAGCATTGCGTGGCTATAAGACGGTTGTTATTGATTTTGATGTGGGTTTACGTAATCTAGATTTGATTATGGGCTGTGAAAATCGCATCGTATATGACTTCGTTGACGTAATTAACGGTAATGCTCGTCTATCGCAGGCGTTAGTCAAAGACAAACAATTAGAGAATCTATACATTTTGCCTGCCAGTCAGACACGTGATAAAGATGCTTTGACAGACGAAGGCGTGACTGAAGTTATATCCGAGTTATCTAAGCAGTTTGACTATATTATTTGTGACTCTCCAGCTGGTATTGAGCGCGGTGCACAGCTAGCGATGTATCATGCTGATGAAGCCATTATCGTAACTAACCCTGAAATCTCTTCAGTACGTGACTCTGATCGTATTATTGGCATTTTACAAAGCCGTACTAAGAAGGTAGAAGAAAACCAAGGTACTATACGCGAGCATTTGATTATCACGCGTTATAACGCTGAACGTGCGGCAGCCAATGAGATGATGGACATTGATACCATCTCTAACGATATTTTAAAAGTACCACTACTTGGTGTTATTCCTGAAAGTCATTCAGTGCTTGAAGCGTCTAACCACGGTGAGCCGGTTATTCACTATACCGATTCGGTCGCTGGTCAGTGCTATGACGATATCGTTGCCCGTTTCTTAGGGGAAGAACGTCCATTACGTCATCTTGACGTGAAGAAAAAGAGTCTATTACAGCGCTGGTTTGGGGGTTAATAATGAGTAAAAAGAAAGGATTTTGGAGTAGTCTGTTTGGTACCGATGACAATAGCAATGCAGGTAGCGCTAACATGGCCACCGAACGTCTCAAGGTCATTGTTGCAAGTGAAAATCGGTTAAACAATCGATTGACCACTGATCGTATCGAAAAGATGAAGCGCGAAATATTAGAGGTAGTTAATAAATACGTTAATGGCGTACAAATTGATGATGTCAATATTAATCATCGTTCTGAGGATACGCTCGATGTCCTTGAGATGAATATCAGCTTGCCTGAACATAAAAAGTAAATTGAACGACTGACTGGTTTACTTTAAAGCTCAAGTCCATCTATACCTAAATAAAAAGCCCTTAGTACTTTACTAAGGGCTTTTTGTCTAAATACTTGTTACGACTTAATATATTATTATTTCATACGCGCGATAAGACTGTCTTTTTTGATGAACTGATGATGCAAAGCAGCGCCAATATGAATCAATGTAAACGCAATAATCATTGGCCATATAATATCAGTATGTAAATCATTATAAAAACGCGCCAATCCTCTGTCTGGACTGACAAATACCGGTATTTGGAACAAGCCAAAAATATCAACAGGTCGACCACCATAGACAGACATCAGTAGTCCTGCAAGTGGCATCGCAATTAACAGTGCATAAAGCGCAAAGTGCGACAATTGCGACATCAGTAATTGCCATTTTGGCATTGGTACTGGTGGCGGTGCTTTAATAAAAAGTCGGTTGATCACTCGCGCAATCATCCAAAACAACAAGCTAATTCCAAAAGATTTATGTAGTCCAATGTATATATTGCTATCAGAATTGTTGTGTAGAAACATCATGATCCATGTTACTACCAGTAAAACTGCACTAACCCAATGGAACAAGCGACTACTCGCTGACCACTTTTGTACGTTTGAATGATTACTATCCATAAAAAATTCCATGCCGTTTGATTCTGACACTACTGACCTATTAAGATCACTTTAATAAATAGCTCAAACCATACCTTTAAAACATACTTTTCTCAACCATTTGTGCAAAACAGTTTAACGTTTTCAAAAAATTTACGTCTTATCTATCGATCTTATGTAGTTGAACGCAACTAATCTAGTAAAACCTCATTAATCATTTAAATCGAACAGTTGGTGAGCGATTTTATCCAAATCTGGTATCAAATAAGGCGTGTCATTGATAGTAACTGTCTGAAACATATAGGAGGTAATAATATTTTCTTTAAATTGGCTACCTACTGCCCTCTCCTCTTTCTCTTTACTGGTAGTGTTATTATTGTTTATAGAGACTTGTAGATAGTGTTCAGGTAGCTCAGCATCTTTGACTTCTGAGATACTGACTTTCATGTGATGTAAATTCCCTGCTGTTTGTAGAGCAAATCGATGAGCATTGGTATTGCCTTCTAATACGATGGTTTTATCAATAGGCTGTTCGTGTGGTAATAAATGAAATACTGCGACTTCTTTTTGTTCCCATTGGTATGTCCATACACGCTCATTAGAGTCATCAACACTTAAAATTAAACTGCTTGGAATGATCCAATCCGGCTGGTTTGCAGCAGGAATGATAGTAACTTCAAGCATACCATTATCAGTCGTCAATAGACTGATAGCTTCAAATGAATGTTTTATAATCTGGCTCATACGTCGCTCACTGTAAATGAAGGTGAAATAATACTCGCTGTCATCTCGCTGATATAATTGGTAAGTTTTTGGGCAAGTAGTTCAGGACTACCAACAAATTGACAGTGACCAGAATCAATAATGGCTTGTGGCTGACTAGGACAAACACTTGTACTTGGATTCTGTGCCCATAGCTGACTATTATTACCTTGAATCAAATCTAAATATTGGGAACCATCCTTGCCCATACCAGAAAATATAATACTCACAAGATCACTACCATAAACGTCACTGGTATTTTGAAGCAATTGACCAATACCAGGCCTATATTCTCCTGACCATGTTTGCTCCGTTAATATAACTCGACCATCTGAGTCACATACAATCTGTCGATCGATGGGTGCAATCAGACAATGTCCTGTACGCAGGCGCTGAGTCGTTGTAATCACTTGACAGCGCCAGTTATTGTGACGATTTAATATTCGAGGCAGCGTCTCTATCATATTTTGATTAAAATGGTGCGCAAGTAAAATGCAAATAGGTAGCGTGGGCGATAAGTTGTCTAAGAATGTTTTGACTGCATGGGGGCCACCCATAGACGCTCCTAAAAACACTACATAACGCCAAGGCGCAGGATTATTATCAATCAATGGACTATCTAACAATGCTGGTTTGTTCAATAACTTAGCCAATTTACGTTTTAATTTTCGCTGCCATTTTGCATAATGCTGCATCTCATTTAGGTATGGAGCTGGGCTAAACCCTACAAGAACTGTAATAGATTCAGATGCCGTAATAAAACTGGCTATGTCGTTATCATAATCGCCATCAATCAACCAAATATCGACTTGAACGCTATGTAATTTACTCTTATCTTGCAACTGTGTCCGTGATAAACAACCAATTAGGGTGAAGCCTAGACTGCGTACGGTATCAGTAAAAGCCAAGCGCTGATGTTGATGCTCTGCAATCACTATTACTTTGATGTCTTTATTATCTCTATCAATAATATTAGACATATGGTTTTTATCCATCATGACTCAAGCTTATCTTTTGACCAAGTAATGTTTGCATTCTGTTTAGTAGTTCAGTCTCTTGGAATGGTTTACCCATATAATCATTTACTCCGATATCTAAGGCGCGTTCGCGATGCTTTTCACCAGTACGCGAAGTTATCATAATGATAGGAATATCGCGCAAACGTTTATCAAACCTTACCTGTGTCGCCACTTCAAAACCGTCCATACGTGGCATTTCAATATCTAATAAGATTAAATCCGGTATGGTCTCTTGTAAGATTTCAATCGCATCAACGCCATCTTTTGCAAGAGCCACATTGATGCCTTGACGCTCAAGTAAACGTGACGTGACTTTACGGACCGTCACAGAATCATCAACCACAAGTACCGTAACTGGTGCTTCCGCTCCGCTGCGTTCAGGCTTTGGCGCTTGAATGGTATTTTGCGTCGATGCATTACGCATTAGTGCAATAAGGTCTAAGATCAACATAACTGACCCATCACCCATAATAGTTGCAGCCGAAATACCTGCCAAATGCGACAACTGACGACCAAGTGGCTTTAACACAACTTCAATACGAGAGCCTGCAATTTGATCGACTTGCAGTGCCATTTTTTGACCGGCACGGTTTTTTATTACGATAAGCGGTAAGCTGGTATTGGTACTGACCATCAACTCGTTAAGCTTACTACCAGATAAGATTTCATTTAGATAACGGACTCGGTAATCCTCATCTTCGATATGTAAAGTAGTAGCACCAGATGCATAATAATCATATAGCTTTTCTGGATTGACTCGTATTACTCGCTCAATCTGTACCAAAGGTATCGCATAGTAACGATCCGCCGCCCGCACGACCAAAGCATCAGACACAGCTACTGTCAAGGGCAAACGTATGATAAAGCGCGACCCTCTGCCTTCTTCAGACGTGACAGTTACCATGCCTCCTAACTGACGAATCTCACTGATAACCACATCCATCCCGACACCACGGCCCGAGATTTGAGTGACGTGCTGGCTAGTTGTCAGACCGGCATTAAAAATATACTGCATAATGTCTAGATCGGTCAGACTGTTATCATTGGCATCAATTAGACCCTGCGCAATTGCTTTATTTCTGACTGCCTCAACATTGATACCACGGCCATCATCACTTAGGTTGATGACAACCTCACTACCCTCACGTAGGACTTCTAAGGTGATATGACCGCTACGGCTTTTACCAGCTGTTAGACGAGTTTGAACGTTTTCAATACCGTGATCGACAGCGTTACGTAGCATGTGCTCTAGTGGAGAGGTAATGCGCTCTAGAATGGTTCTGTCCATTTCGTCATCAGCGTTGATGACTGTCAACTCTACCGACTTGTTAAGCTCATTAGCAGTTTGACGCACGATACGCTCAAGGCGCGGTGTCACACGTGTAAACGGCACCATACGCGAATTCATTAACCCATCTTGCAATTCAGTTTGAGTACGTGATAATTGCAGCAGCAAACCCTCACTATCGCGTGTCTTTTCTAGCATAGTGTTGTTAATTTCAATCAAATCAGAAGCTGATTCTGTGAGTGACTTAGATAGCTGGTTTAATGAAGAGTACTGATCCATCTCTAATGGGTCAAAGTCTTCATTATTCACCAATTCATCATCGTCAATCTGTGATAAGATTTGCGCTTCAAGCTCAATCTCCATCCGGCGTAACTGATCCGCCAAGCGTTGGACGGTAGTGCCCATCTCCTCAATACTATTGGTTAAGCTACTTATACCCATATCGATACGTGCACGGTTGATTGCTGACTCACCCGATAGGTTAATCATATGTTCAATCAAACCACCTGAGATACGAATCATCTCGTTGCTACCCGTGCTTTGCTCTTGTTCTGCAAAGCTACCTGCCATAGATGGCATCTCTTTTAGATTTTCGACTACACGGCCTGACTGTTGTAGCATTTTGGCTGCTAAAATCATGCTACGCTGAGATTGCAGGGTCTCATTAGGGATATGTTTTAAGTCATCAGGGTTTTTGCTGAACTGCTTTAGCGCCAAGATTAATTCGTTAGGTGTTGGCGGATTGACCTGCTGCTTTAAGATAAACACTGCATCAGCCAACCAATCATGACAGTCGGTCAATAGTTGTGAGATCATTTTGGTCGCAGGCTTTCTTAGAATAGCCAACTCTTCGTATACTGTTTCCATCTCATGCGCAAGATCAGCAATACCATTTGCCGCTACCATGCGTGCGCCACCTTTAATAGTATGTAAATCTCGTTGCAATGCTTGCAATGCTGCCACGTCACTGACGTTGCCTAAAAACAGCTGCAAATACTTGTTACTACTAACAACTATCTCATCTGCCTCTTCTAAAAAGACTTCTAAAATATCAGGATCTGGCAGGCCATCTGTCCAAGACTCGGCAATTATGCTATCCAAACTGGCAGTATCAGAAGCTTGCTCGCTCTCTCGATGACTGTCTTCCGTATCAACTAAGTCATTATTATTATGGTTTTGGAGCGCTGGTAAAACCAGAGTAATGGCTTTTGGTAGTTGATCGCTACGTTCAAACTCTTGTAACTGCTCAATAAGATCATCAGCAAAGAATGCTTCTTGATAGCGCACAACATAATCAATCTGTAAAGACAGAGTATCTTGTACCATTTGCATGATGGTTAGCCACTGCGCAGTTGGATGCAAACGTTGTTCAACAAACGCTTCGTAAATACTTTCAGCCTCATGCGTCAAGTCACCGATACTACGGATACCTGCCATGCGCGCGCCGCCCTTGATGGTGTGCAGATGACGCTGCAATACTTTTAACGTTGCCATGTTGCCACTGTCAGCACGCCATTTGCTAAAAGACTGAGCGATGGCACTGTCAAGCTCTTGTGCTTCTTCTAAAAATATCTCCAACAACTCAATATCGGTATCGATTGCTTCAAGCTGTAAGGTATCGGCCTGTATGCTTTTTACCGTCGTTGACTCATCACTCTCTGCTTCTTGTGTTTCCTGATGACCTATCAAATTGTCATCTGAAACGTTTAAGCTATCTTCATCATCTACTGTACCAATTGCATGTAAGTCCTGTAGTACTTGCTGATCAACTTTTAGGGACATGCTACCTGCTAAAGCATCGAACAAGCCTATAAGTTGGCGATGGCCTGCAAATAACACTGTCTGTATTTTAGCGTTGTAAGCTGCTTCAATATTATTATTCAGATAGCTATACACTGAGTCTAAAGCTGCTAATAACGAGGTAAATTTTGGCGACTCTTTCGTCTGACTTGTCAACTGGCGGATTTGTTCGACTTGCTTTTGAACATAGCTTTGGACTTGCTCAGTACTGCCATTATTTAATGCTTCACCTAACTCCCACTCAGCGTTTAGTAAGGTATCAACGTCTGATTCTAATAGCTCAGAAACGCTTAATTTGCTGTCTACTAATGTATGCGTCGCTTTAGTTTCATCTAGTATTTTTTGTAAAGATACCAAGTCTTCTTCATTTTGCAGATGCTCATCAGTAAGATCTTGCTCCAAACTTTGCTGGTAAGCGTCCAGATACCCTTCAATTAATTTCACTGATTGAGCTAACGCTTGCAAGTGATGGACACTCATTGGCGTATCATAGTTTTGTAGTTGTTCTAAGCTATGCTCTATGTTTGCACTAATTTCACTAATCGCAGTAAGCGCACTAGAGCCAGAAGCCGCTCGCAAAGTATGGAAGGCGCGTACGATTTCATCCGTGACTTCGATATGTTCATCACCATCGTGAGCTTTGACGAAATCATTGATGTCCTGTAATAACGATCGAGCCTCTTCAACGAATATTTTATAAAAAGTTTGTTCCTCAGCACTTTGCGGGGTTATTACCACTGGTGCCTCTGCCATCATCTCATTCATAGAATGAATGGTCTCTAGCATGTCGTCGCTATCAACATCTTCATGCTTTTTATCACTGTTATCAACGAACTCATCGTCATTTATACCAGTATTATCTTGGCTATCTACGAACCACTCTTTGCGCAAGTTCACATAACTAAACGTATCACCATGCTTTTTACTATACGCATTGGCACAAGCTACCCACAGGGTTACTATCGCTGGGTAGCCCTCACTATGATGCTCATTATTGTTAGCAAACGTTTTGACCAAGTCTGGATAAGTGGCTAAAACATCAGCCACCAGTTGTATAATATCTGTAGTCACTGCAATAGTATGGTCCAAAATACGATTGAGCATATCTTCGATAGACCAAGCAAGCTCACCGGTATAGTATGCACCAACCATACGTCCTGAGCCTTTTAAGGTATGAAAACCTCGACGTACTTCTTTTAAACCTATTAAGTCAGAGGGTACTAGACGCCACTGTTCGTATTTTGGTGTAATTTCATCCAATACCTCTTCTGCTTCTTCAATAAAGATCTCTTTAATTTCTGGATCACTATCTTGAGCATCAACAGGTAATTGTTGTGCTTGGTGCATAAAAGGTTCAAGAGCGGTAGGAATGCTTAGATTGTTTGCTTGTGCATCATTTGTTTGAATATTGTTTGATAGGTCAACGCTATCCGACGTAGTTTCTGGAGACTCAGAAATAAAATCATTCGATACAGTGTTATGCTGGTTTACCATGTTTTGCTCGTCGGTTGACGCTGACGGAATCACTTTTGGATGATCAGATGTTAATAAACCTGACTCTAAAGATATATCCAAACCAGCAGATAACGGCTTTCCTACCAATAGGTTGCTACTTTGCAAAATAGTAATAGCAGGATCGATACTAGGCTCTTGTAATGCTGCAAAATCTGCGACTAGCACTGATAGATGCGTAGTTGTTTGAGTCACTAACGTAACCACGTCTTTGGTGACTGCTAACGTCTTATCTAATACTCGGTTTAATAGATTCTCAATTGCCCATGCCATCTCACTAACAGTAAAAGCTCCTACCATACGTCCTGAGCCTTTCAACGTATGAAAGCCGCGGCGCACGTCGGTCAATGGCGATAAATCTTGGATATCTTGTTGCCAAATAGGTAAAAGCTCTTTTAAGTCAGTAAGTACGTCCTCTGCTTCCTCAATAAAGATATCGCGAATCTCTTCATCCATATCAAAATTGTCAGGTTTTACTTGCGTACGTGCAGCTTGCAGCTCTTTACTGTCGCGACTGATAGCATTCATCTCTTTTGTAGTGCTTACTTGGACATCAGCTTCATCGTCTACTACGTCTTTATTCAGTACCTCGTCAGTAGGCACAATCTCACCACTATCATCATAGCGGACAACATTGGATAAAACTGGCTCATTAGGTGTAAAAGCAGGTACTACCGTATCAGGCGCAGCTATTAAGGCATCTACCAATCTTTGTGCCTGCTCTATATGCTCATTGGCTTGCTGCAATAAAGGACGATCAAATACTTGCTGGGCTAGATAATCTAGCAATAGCTCAATCGCTGTCAAACTCTCTGCTAAAGACTGAGTCAGATTCCAGCTGATATTTTTTATTTTATGGGTTTCTAATTTAGCAAATACCTCGGCAAGCTTATCACTAACTGTCTGTACCGACGTCAAACCCATCTCTTTAAAAGCCTCACTAATCTTGGCAAAAGCGACAGCTGTTGGTAATAAATAGGTTTGCTGCTGATATACATAGTCGTTAAAATTATGTTTTAGGTCTTCAACTGCAATACGTAGCTGGCGTAAATCGTCATTAGTAAAGGCGGTAGACTTTACAGCATTCGCTTCGATAGCTGTATTATCAGAAGCAGCTAACGTCACAAAAGAGGCTTTATCGCCAATTTTGGTATGAATAGATTGTTCAGTGTTATAAATAGCACTGTGTAACTCTTGGAGCTGATGTTCAATCTGCTCACTTACTTCTGCAAATGATGACTCTGACATCATATTATTTTTGATGTCGCTCAAAACTTGTCTCACTTGTGCCTCGTAGCGAGACCAACCACGACACTCAAGTTGTCTTTGAAGTTGCTGTAGAGGAGCTATAACTGTATGTGGGTCATTGAGACCCAAAATTATAGACTCAAGCTCAACCAATATACGTGGTAAAAAACGTAAAGTAGATTCGCTCGTTTTTGATAAGTGACTTAACAAACCATGAGTCTGCTCATTGATATCTTCAAGACCACTGATTTGTATATAAATATCAGCTATTAAACCTTCAATATCTTCATGTGCTATTTCTGTATTTTCATTTGTTTTAGACGTTGTCAGAGTAGAGTCTGTATTACTGATTGACGTATCATCTGACTGCTTACTTACATCGACAGCCTGCTGATATCGGTTATCTAAGACCTCATCTAACTGTGACAATAGCTGCGCATAAATAGCTGGCAGTGGTAATGAATTGTTCGCTAGGTTACTTAACCAAAGCTCTGTCAAAAACCATAACCGTTGTTGAGCATCGGCATTATTTGTATGCTGTAAGCTGACAGCTTGCCATAAATAATGACTAACTTTTTTCAAGCTGAGCAAGACAGTTGTATCATTGCTATTAATAGTCAACAACTTCTGGACTTGTTGACGCCATACCAGTAATAACTGTTTATATTGTTCAGGTAGTAAAGGAGATAAAAAAGAGCTACTTGACGTGGTAACGTTAGGTACAGCTACATCTATCGTTTGGGCAGGAAAGCTGTGATTATCGTCAGCTGAGATGCTGTTTAGCGATAGACTATTATCTGCTGCTATATTTTGTTGTGGTAACAAATGCGTAAGCTTATCAATCGTTCTATCAATAAGCGCACTTCGATAACTTCCTGTCTGAACATATTGAGTCAGCTCGTATTGCAACAATTGATGAGCAAATCGCCCTACTCGGAAGTATTGAGCATTCAATAGCGTTCCACTGCTTGTATCATAGGCTAACAAGCTAAGTTTTGCAGCCAAAGTAGCCAGTTGAGGCAAATTAGCCATTATCAAGGCACCACTGATTTCGTGGTAATGTCGTCCTATACGCTTAAAATCAGGATAAGTATCTAACTGCCAGTCTTTAGCCACTAGTGATAACTGCTGTTCAAAAAGTGGGAGAAGCCATTCTAGCGTCACCATTTCATTTGGCTGGTTTTTCATAGGATTATCCTAACTCGTTTATGCACTAATTTTTTGCCATGCATTAACCTGTGGATGGGCAATGCGGCGCATATTTGAAGGTCGCCAAAACAGCGCCTCTCCTGGAGCTAATATGATATAACCGCCTAGCGCACACTGTGCAGACAGTCGTGTCAAAATATCGCGTTGATCAAACTGTCGAAAATATATTAATACGTTTTGACATACAATCACTTGCTGCAGATGCAAGGTCGCTAAACCTTGAGTAAAAATGTTGTGCCAGATAAAGCTGACTCGTTCATGCAATTCCGGTACTACTCGCCAATAAGCTGGACTTTGATTAGGTAGCGGCTTATCAAGATGTAACTTAGGCAATGCTTGATCTGTTGTGGAAGCTCGGTGCTGAGATGTCGCTTGTGTATCGTTTTGATCAGTGACGGCTAATGATTGCGTAAAAAAACGCTGATACGCTGACGGAATGAGCTTTCGTTGACGCTGATCGTATTGTCCTTTACGTGCTTTAGTGAGCGCTTTTCGGCTGACATCTGAGCCTAATAACATATAGTTTGAGATGTTTTGGGCAGCTAGGCTCATAGCTAATGACCATACTTCTTGACCTGTAGCACAGCCGACACTCCATATACGAAAAACTCCCGTACTACTATCAGCACTACTCTTAACACTATCATTAGAATGGTCTTCAGTAGTGTCTTGTCTCAGATGAGCACAGTACTGTCCTGCCAGCGATGTTATAAACTCTATTGAAGGTTCATGACGAAAAAAACGACTTTCAGGGATAAGTACAGTATCAAGTAACTGTTGGTTCAATTTGCTATTTGTTTGTATAGCATCCCAAAGCTCTGCTACAGACAAATTGTTTTCTGTGGCTGTGTTTTCAATCGCATTTAATAACCATTGAGACTGCTCTTTTGGCAAGACAAAACCAATTTTTTGTTCTATGTAGTGTTGCCACTGAACAACTGCAATTGGTCTATCTTTTAAGCGAAAAAGAGTCGTCTCGCTTTTTTTTGTGTGGTTGCGCTTCAAATGACTGAGCTCAAAATTACTGGATCTTAAGCCATTAGCTTTATGTAGATCAGTATCCACGTTAGAGGTATTAAATGCCATTTATCTTTATCTACGCCATGGCAGAAGTATGATTTTGAAAGTCTTCTTCATAATCGTGCAACTGCTCGTTGTCATCAGATAGCTTAAAGCCTGTTACTGACTCTTGAAGTGCCGCCGCCATTTCGCTCAGCTCACCAACTGAACGTGCCGTTGCCATCGTTCCTGATGAGGTTTGTGATGTAATATCTTGAATAATATTCATCGCATTAGAAATGTGACCAGCAGATTCTGCCTGTTGCTGCGCCGCGTTTGAGATGTTTTGAATCAAATCGGCCAAAGTATTAGAAACGCTTTGCACCTCTTCTAGTGCTTCTCCAGCGTCTTTTGCTAAGCGTGCCCCGCGTACAACTTCTGAAGTCGTTGTTTCCATCGACATAACTGCTTCACTAGTATCTGCCTGAATGGTCTTAACCAAGGTTTCAATCTGCTTAGTTGCATTCGCTGAACGCTCAGCTAGGCGCTGAACTTCATCAGCAACTACCGCAAAACCACGGCCAGCATCGCCCGCCATTGACGCCTGAATAGCGGCGTTCAATGCCAAAACGTTGGTCTGATCAGCAATATCGTTGATAAGGCTTACAATATCACCAATCTCTTGCGATGATTCACCCAGACGTTTGATACGTTTTGAGGTTTCTTGAATCTGATCGCGAATAACGTTCATGCCTTCAATAGAACGCTGTACCACGTCGCCCCCATTATGAGCAATGGCAACTGAGCGCTGTGCAACGGATGCTGATTCGGTCGCATTTGTGGATACTTGATCAATCGATATCGCCATCTCATTAATCGCAGCGGATACACTAGCAATCTCTTGCGCCTGATGTTCAGAAGCTTCAGCAAGTTCAACAGCATTCATCTGAGTCTGTTCAGAAGATTGAGAGACTTTTTCAGCAGTACTGTTAATAACCAAGACCAGCTGACGCAACTGGTCAATAGCAAAGTTTACTGAGTCAGCAATCGCACCAGTAAAGTCTTCAGATACTGTGGCATTAACAGTCAAATCACCTTCTGCTAAGTCACCTAGCTCATCAAGTAAACGTAGAATAGCCATCTGGTTACGTTCATTTTCTTCTTGAATTTGACGTGCACGCTCAGATTCAGTTTCTGCTTCTTGGCGACGACGAAGGGTTTCTTTTTCAATTAATACTCGCTCAGTACCACCTTGTTGTTTTAGTAGTTGAGAGAGCGCATATATAACGCCAAGCAAACCTAATAAGAATATAAGCGCAGGCCACATCACACCAGTACGTGTCAAAATATCACGATCAATATTGGTCAATTGAGCTTGAGTATTAGTAGCAAGCTCACCTAAAGCACGTGCGTTCTCGCGAGACTCAATGGCGGGACTATTCAATGAAGCAAGCTCTTGTACTACTGGGGCAACTGCCGTATTGAAGGTTTCAGATATACTCTGTAATGCAGGTAACGACTCACCATAGTTTTGCTGTTGTACGTTTAACGTTTGAGCAAACAGCTCTGCTTGTTCTGCAAATTCTGCTGGCGTACCGTCGATACTACGAGTCAGCTTATCCATCTCAGTATACAAACGCTCAGCGCGTAAGGTCTGAGTCTGCATATCACTAATAGCTGCAACAGGTATATTGGCTGCGACTGCCTGCTCTATGACTTGACTATAGTCACTTTGCATCTGTTTAGTAGCCGTAGCGACATTATCTTTTATATCTTGTAGCGCATTGACATCGTTACGATGACTTAGTACATAGTCAATCTTTTCTTTATTGGCTTGCCATTCATTCTTAAGCTCAGCAAAAACAGCCTTATTGTCGGTAGCGTTTTGTTGAGCTGAGATCAATGCTACTTGATAACGTTGCACATCGTTTTGTAAGGCATCATAAGCATTAGCGCTTACATCAGCATCGCGTGAAAAAGTGGCATCATTAACGTTTTGTACAATGTTAGCTGCACTGACTTCTAACTGATTGACGTTACTTAAGTAGTTGCTTACCGTTGATAGCGTATTTATAAGCAAAATCAAACAAGCCACACTTACTAAGGTGAAAACCCCTAATAGTATCTTCCATATATTACTATTAGGGCCTGATGTCTTTTGATTGATACCAGTTGCAGGGTTTTCTATAACATCACTCATTGCGCTCGTTCCTTTCAAACAGTCGTTTAAGTCATATCATGACTGACGTTGTTAATGATCATCGTCCAATGATGGCTTCTATCTATCATTGGTAAAATTTCTATTAATAAAAACTTTTGTAATGCTGACATATCATCTGTATGCCAGTCTTTATAACTTTTTTCTCTCTCCTAAGTTCTATAAACTTAGTAGCAGATATTGAGTGGTTACAGTTACCTACAAACATTGATTTATATCGCAGCATCAATATAGTCTAGATCTCGTGCTAGCATACTTGGCATAAAAACATACCAATCCTGACCATCTTTAGAGAACTTGCCATGGTTGTAAGCTGCAAACGGTGAGTCGCTATCAATGGCTTCAGCACGATATTGATCACGAGTAAACTGTTCGATACCAACGACTCTATCAACCAATAGACCTGAAAAAACTGAACTATGATCGATGACTATGACCTTACGGTGGCTTCTTTGTTGCTGACTAGGAATTTGCAAGAATTGCGCCAAGTCAGTGATTGGTAACAGACGACCTCGGACGTTGGCAATACCAAGCATCCAAGGCTTTACTAATGGCATACTGGTATATTCGGGCATGGCTAATACCTCAGATACCTCCCCCATTGGAGCAATCAGTCGCTGACCACCGATTTCAAAGACTATGCCACGCCAATCATACACTTGCCCACCTTGACGACCACTACTACGTGCTCGGGCAAGATCCGCTAAGCGTAGAAGCTCGATAAAACCTTTGGAAGCCACAACTTACTCCGTTACTGTACGGATAATACGTACAAGCTCGTTTTCGTCTACTGGTTTGACCAGATACTCTCTAGCTCCTTGACGTTTGCCCCAAACTCGATCAGTCTCCTGATTTTTGGTGCTGACAATTACGACAGGAATATGAGCCGTTGTCTTACCACGGGTGATTTTGCGAGTTGCTTGAAAACCATTCATTTCAGGCATTACCACGTCCATTAACACCACATCTGGCAAATGTTCAGCAGCCATTAAGCAGCCTTTTTCGCCATTGTTCGCTTCTAATATTTGAAAATTGTTTTTCGTTAGAATGTCGCGAAATTTTGCCATTTCGGATGGCGAATCGTCTATGACCAACACAGTTGTCATGGTTATTCCTTTTATTGTCGATCTTATCCGTACGGATAAGTTACTAGAGCAACTAAATAATTCGTTAAGTGATGTATTGTAATTTTCAAAAAATCTGAACAAGCGATCACTGATTGTTGTCTATTAGTGGTTGTTATATATTTGAGTTCGGTATCTTCTAAAAAAATGAGTCAATATATATGACTTAAGAGCGATACTGATTAATCGTCTCAAACAGCTCATCTTTACTAAATGGCTTGGTGAGATACTCATCAGAACCAACGATGCGTCCTCGTGCCTTATCAAACAGTCCATCTTTAGAAGACAGCATGATGACAGGAGTACTTGCATAATCAGGGTTGTTTTTGATCAGGGCGCAGGTCTGATAACCGTCGAGGCGTGGCATCATAATATCGACAAAAATGATGTCAGGATTATTATCAACGATCTTTGCAAGGGCATCAAAACCATCAATTGCAGTAACGACTTCACAGCCAGCTTTTTGTAGTAAAGTCTCAGCGGTACGACGAATGGTTTTTGAATCATCAATAACCATGACCTTTAACCCTTCAAAATTATTTTCCATTATTACTTTCCTATGAATAGATATTTATTCTTGACATGGTTGCTACTTACTATTCGACAAACCCTTACAAAACAAGAATCGCGTTAAGTAATCTCAGTAATTTTCTGACCAGTATTTGAGTCTGCTTTGTAACTATATTGTATAAATCAAGTATTTTACGCTCGTTTTAACATAGTCTACTCAAACTTTCTAATTATTCAGACCACGTCTACAATAATTCGGATGATTAACATGACCGGTCTGTTTTATCTTAGATTGTCAGCATAACTCTGTAGTTCTACCTCATATATGTCATTGATAACTGTTACCTACTTAGATAGTAGTTATCGCACCTTTCATTCTTTCTCTATATAATAAAATAACGTTCACTATAGTGATTAATGACGATGCGTATAAGACTTCCTAACATCTGCAAGAACTGTGCCTTCTTATTAAGCACCTTACTTATAATTGCTTGCCAGCCTCCCACGCCTATAGAAAATCAACAGCCTAGCGAAAAAAATGCGCAGGCAGACTCTCCTATTATCTTTAGTGACAATAGTGTCACTATGGCGTCTGATTATATTTTGAGTATTAAACCCTCCCGCTATCAGCCAAGCCTTGGCCTGCAAGGAGTGATCGAACCTACTAAGCAGTCACGTTTTGTCGCAGCACATGACATCATTGTGCAAAAGATATTGGTTTCAGAGGGACAATGGGTAGAAGAAGACGCTCCACTATTAATAGTAAAGCGTCAATTGCCTGCCGAAACAGTCGGTAAGACTTCTGCATCTACTAATAATAATGAACAAGAAACTAAGGCTGCTACTAGCACCGTAGAACCACCCATTAATACAGAGCAAGAGGACGAGATAAGCAGTAATAATAAGGAGTTAGATAATAATGTAGCGTTAGCAGAAGAAGATTTGGCTGATAAGGATATAACAGACCACACTGTAGATAACAACACGGATAGACAAAACACTAGTGACGATCAGGACACAGCCATTGTAGAGCAAGCCATACCAACCAATCTACCAGCACAGTCCATCGTAGTACGAGCAAGCTTTTCTGGACGTGTGGATAAATTACATGTGAAGAACACTCAACCAGTTGCTGCTCGCACTCCTCTACTGCGTGTAAGCGACGATAAAAACTTGCGTTTTGTTGCCACACTGCCTCTAAAAATGAAACCGCAACTGTCAGTTGGACAAACTGTAAATTTTACAGCCGAGAATTCATCAGAGAAGTTTGTTGGTCAGATTGGAAAGTTAGCCACAAGTAATCAGCCTGGCAAGCTACAGGTTTATGTTCATGTCGTCAAAAACGAAGCCAGTCGTGATAAGCTCAAACCTGATATGCTCGTTTCTGGACGTGTTGATTATGGGCAGATAGAAGTTGGTACCATCGTGCCTGAATACGGTATTCACGATGCTGATCTCTCAGTACTAAAAAAGCCGCCCTATCAGTCGCTTGTGCCAATCACGGCTAATGTTTGGATAATCAAACAAGATCAACGCTTAACTCGCTTGCCAGTCGAGGTAATCAAGTATGATCCTAACACTGAGCAATACTTGGTTGCTGGTATTAGTAATGATAGCCTTATCTGCTTGGCAGATTTGCCCCTAGAGTCGGTAGGTAAAAAGGTAATTGTTTCATAGTGATGTTTGATTGAACATCCAAATACTACACCAGCAGTCACAGAACAAAACATCAGTCGTTTTGTTTGGTTTTCTACGTTATATTCTTATTAAATGTCGCTCAAATAGCTGCTTTATAAGTTATATCGATTATGTAGCGAGTTACATTGTGTAGAAATATTAACAAAGCACGTCTTGTGTGGTAAGGCCTAAGTTAGGCAAAATAGACTCAGTAACATTTATATTGCTCATTTTTCTGATGATATAAACACGCTATAGTAATATGTATCTAAGAAAAATTAGAAAAATAACCATGACTACTAAAACAACAATTATTGAATAATGACCACTACTAAAGGACAGCTCATGAGTAAACAGATCCTATTAATCGAAGACGATCCAGATTTGGCTGAATTGATTAGCGATTATCTAACGATGAACTATTACGATGTTCATCATGCAGGGCTAGGTCAAGAAGGTCTAGACATATTGGACACTAAAGAGCGTGATATTGATTTGGTCGTACTAGATTTGATGCTACCTGATATGGATGGTATGCAGGTTTGCCAAAAGATACGCGGCAACAAAAACAATATGACCAATAAAGTACCTATCATTATGTTAACCGCAAAAGGTGATACAACTGATCGGGTGTTGGGTTTAGAGATGGGTGCGGATGATTATATCGCCAAACCTTTTGAACCTCGTGAACTATTGGCCCGTATTCGCGCTGTGGTTCGCCGTCATGAACAGCCCAATCAAGCCGACAGTCAGTCTGATAGCTTAACTTTTGGACGTTTGAGCGTGTTTCCTGATAGCCATGAAGTGACCATTGATGAGCAGCCAGTACGTTTGACCACTCATCAGTTCCAACTATTACACTACTTTGCGACTCATTCTGGTAAAGTGCTGAATCGTGAGCAGTTATGGCAGGCAATGCCAAACGATGATAGCTCTGATAACATTGATCGTGCAATTGATGTACACATCTCACGTTTACGCGCCTTAATTGAGGACAATCCGCGCCAGCCAAAACGCATTATTACTGTACGCGGCGTTGGTTATCAATTTGCAACTGATCAAGTTTAATGACTTATCTGATGCGTAAAATCGGTTTGTGTAAACCACTAAAGTAATGACCAAATAAAAATAGCCATCACGTCAACCGCGATGGCTATTGTTAGTCATTGATATAAGCGTTTGATAATAGAGAGCATGTAATGCAGCAGTTGGGTTTTCGCTCCGTGTTTGCCAAACTATTTGCTAGTGTCATGCTGGCACTCGTTTTGTTTGCAGTCGCTATGGTGTTATTGACACAGCTTGTCCATGATAAGAATGCTGGTATTCGCTCTGAAGTGGTGGCAACCCAAATACTTGGACAGATCGATCCTTTTTTGCATGAATTAAATACAGCTGTTAGTAAGAATAATCGTTTGCAAGCGCGGTTTATGTTGGCAGTGGTCAAAAAAAGCTTTGATATTTTTGATGAATCATTGCAAGCAAAAATGGGACTGTATGACAGTCAAGGTCGCCTGCTTATGCAAACAGACAACAGCGATCTGCCTCTAGATTTGCCTGCAACGCCTTCACTATTGACAGTTATATTCCCCTCTTTTTCAGAAACGCCTCCCACTCAACAAGCTCAAGTCTATAGTAGTACTGGCTATACGTTGCTGTATGAATCACGTCTAGCACCCAAAAAACCAGCATTGTCTGCAGCATTAAATCTGTTTACCGGAACCCTACTCCTGCTTATTATTATGGCAGGCGTACTATGGTGGATCGCGCGTTCAATGACATGGCGCATCAATCATATGAGTCAGCAAATGAGTCAACTTGGCGACGGTGACTTCACTGTACGTGTCAATAGTCGCGGCAATGATGAAATTGCCTCGCTTGCCCACGGGTTCAACCAAGCAGCGCAAAAGATCGAACATCTGATTGATGCCAATAATTTATTACTGGCCCATGCTTCGCATGAGCTGCGCACGCCCATTACCCGTATTCGTCTACAGATAGAGATGATGGATATGCTGGCAGGTTCGATGCCAAGTGATACAAAAGCAAAGTTTGATAAACGTGCCCAAGCGATCAATCGTGATTTGTCAGGGCTTAATGATTTGGTCGAAAGTATCTTGTTAGTAAGCCGACTCGATGCCGGACATGCAATGCAGCAGGTTGAGCGTGTAGACCTATATGACTTAGTAAATCAAGAGCGTCAGCATTATCCAGAAGCAACATTGATTGGCGAACATATTGTGATTGATGGTCAACCATTAATGCTGACTCATCTTATTCGCAACCTACTAAACAATGCTATGTTGCATGGCGTTCCTCCAGTGACTATCTTGCTATATGGCGCGCAAACCTTCAATGAGGCAGACACCTTACCTGAATATTTATTAGATTCGCTAGTATGCAGTAGCTTTGCTGACTATGGTCATTCAAACTATGGCCACTCACATTATGACAAACACACCGATGTAACAGAGCAACCAAAAGATGAGCAAAAAGATAACTTAATACTCACTCCATCTGATGAAGAGATACCATCTAATGCATCAGAACAACCAGATGTCATACCAGCCCCTATTATCTTTAAAAATGGCGAAACGCTCGCTATTCATGATGAAAAAAGTGATAAGAACAGCGTCAATCACAATGAAGCTCGTCAATTAACAGATACATCTGATAACGGCAATAGTCAAAAGCAGACAGCAGATGTCTTAGCCCCCAGCAATAATAGCAAGACGCTCCCCAATGGTCATAGTAAACTTGCTTCTGATTTGACTGACAGAATCAAAAGAGTCATTTGGAATATCGTCCCAGAGTCACAAGAGCAACATTTAGTATCTGATGGGCTCAATAACGCTGGAGCCAACAAAGCTGCACCTCACAAGCAGACAACTGAAAAAGCAAGCGCGGCTAGTACGAAAGAAAATTCAGCTAAAGCCAGTACTGGTAATAACAGTGACGCCAATACTGACAACAATAGTCCACCCCGTAAAGAAAGCTTATTTAAGAAACATCTTAAAAAAGTCAAACCAGAGGATGAGCGGCCGTTACCAAAATATGCAGTACTTGCCGTTATTGATGAAGGTACTGGTATCCCAAAAGACAAACGCGAAGAGATCTTTAGTCCGTTTGTACGCTTACAGCAAAAGAATAAAGGTTCAGGTCTAGGTTTATCACTGGTGTCACAAATCGTCACCGCTCATCAAGGCCAAATTATTACCGATACCATCAATGGTCATACTAGGTTTTTGGTGGTCATTCCAGTCAAGCATAATCTTCACAAAAACCATGACAATCATGATTAGACGCTACCAAGCTAGCTATTGTTTCAAGCTTCGCAGCATGGCTGTATAGCTTGTTACTTGTTTGTCTTTATATCTCTTAAAGCACCAAAACTTTATTACTGTCCTTTATTGGTAGACCTCTACTGACGCTAATATCTATATCGTTATAAGCGGTTCTCGAATGTTCATATCCAAAACGTCCAGAAATATGCTATATTACTGCCCCTTATCATATAGCTATTAATATAGATTTGACGCTGTCATCTTGCAATAGTATATCGACACTATCACCGCTACCTTATTTACTAAACTTCGAGCATTCCATGAGCGATATGATCGTCCTACATGACGTGACCAAAAGCTTTTTAAGCGACCGATCCATAAAAGATAAAGATGGTAAGCCGCATTGGTTTACTGCGGTTGAAACAACATCACTGTCTGTTCGACAAGGTGAAATCTTTGGTTTGATGGGCTATTCAGGTGCTGGTAAGTCTACCTTACTACGATTAATCAATATGCTTGAGCGTCCTGATAGCGGTCAAGTCATCATTGATGGTACTGACTTGACGACGTTGTCCGCCAGTGATTTACGTATTGCGCGTCACAATATTGGTATGATTTTTCAACAATTTAACCTAATGGCCAATCGCACCGTCTTTGATAATGTGGCGTTTAATTTGACAGTGTCAGGCTATCCTAGTCGCGATGTACGTAAACGTGTCATGGACTGTCTTGAGATTGTGGACCTAACTGATCGTGCTGGTCACTATCCTGCGCAGCTCTCAGGCGGACAAAAGCAGCGTGTCGGTATCGCGCGCGCGATTGCCCCAAGTCCAAAGGTTTTATTGGCTGATGAACCGACCAGTGCGCTTGACCCTGCAACGACTCGCAGTTTGTTGACCTGTCTGCGCGATATCAATGACCAGCTTGGCGTGACCATCGTGATTGTCACTCATGAAATGAGCGTGATTCGTAGACTCTGTGATCGGGCCGCATTACTGCACCAAGGGAAGTTGCTTGAGGTTGCAGAGGTAACAGAAGGTCTGATTCAAGCAACCACTCCGATAGGCAAAGGCTTAGTCGTTGAAGATTAATGAGGTAAAATAAATAGATATGTTAACTGGTACTGAACTATCCGCCTCAGTAGATAAGCTGTATGCGCTTCGTAAAGAGATTTGGCAAGCATCGTTTGACACCTTTGTCATGCTTGGTATTTCGACCGCTGCTGCTGTTACGATTGGTGGGCTATTTGGGATATTCTTATTTTTATCTAGTGATCGACAGTTTTTACAAAACAAAGGATTGTATGCAATATTAGGCGGTATCACCAACTTTATGCGTGCTTTCCCTTTTGTCATTTTGATGATTGCCATGAGTCCTTTTACCAAGGCCATTGTCGGTACGGGTATCGGACCAATAGCAGCGTCCTTAGTCCTAGCAATTGCTGGCTCGTTCTACTTTGCCCGTTTGGTCGAGCAAAATCTGCGTGAAGTACCACGTGGTATTATCGAGGCGACTGAGTCAATGGGTGCACGTCCTTTTACGATTATCAAAGTATTGCTCAATGAAGCAAGATCAGGACTGGTATTATCTGTCACCATTTTATGTATTAGTCTACTCTCTTATTCAGCAGCTGCTGGTATGATTGGTGGCGGTGGTTTAGGCGACTTAGCGATTCGTTATGGTTATTATCGCTATCAAACTGAAGTGATGATTTTTATCGTTCTTATGCTATCGATTATGGTCATCTCAATTCAAGCCTTTGGTAACTGGCTGGCGACTCGCTTAGACAAGCGTTAAGCCACTTTATAGAATACTTGACATTGCAGCTGACTAGGTTTAATTTGACCGTCATCCAATTTTTTGTAAAAGCAGCATTACTATTCATAATGTTGCTTTTTTAATGGTTGTTTTACTATCCAATTATTTATTGACCTGAGGAAATCTTATGAAATTAACAGATATTAGCCGTCAGCTGGCAACTGCATTTGCCGCTGTTGGTGTATCCAGCCTAGTGTTGGTCGGTTGTAACAACTCATCAGCGCCAGAAGCAAATAAAGAAGCTGTGAGCGAAGGCACAACCGCCCAAACCGCGGCCAGCGATATCGATCCTGAGCACACAAAAATTGTCATCGGTACAACCGAAGGTGACTTTGCTGATATGGTGCGCAATCAAGTCAAAGCCTCACTAGAAGAGCAAGGTTATGAAGTTGAGTTAGTGCCTTTTACTGACTATGTCCGCCCTAACCTTGCACTGGCTGAAGGCGATTTGGACATCAACATCTTCCAGCATAAGCCTTATCTTGATACCTTCAAAAAAGAAAACAACCTTGATCTGGTCGAAGTTTTCCAAGTACCAACTGCGCCGCTCGGTATTTATTCAGGCAAAAAGAACACTCTTGATGAGGCTTATAAAGGCATGAGCGTCTCAGCACCGAATGATCCAAGCAACTTTGCTCGCGCTTTGGTGATGATGGATGACCTTGGTTGGATCACGCTAAAAGACAACATCGATCCACTGACAGCTTCAAAGACTGATATCGCTGATAACAGTAAGTATGATATTAATATCGTTGAATTAGAAGCTGCTCAATTGCCACGCGCTCGTGACGAAGTCGACTTTGCTGTGATCAATGGTAACTATGCAACCGATGCTGGTATTGAGCTAACCGAAGCGTTATTCCAAGAGCCAAGCTTTGCTTATGTCAACTGGTCAGCGGTTAAATCTGCTGATGTGGGTAAAAAATGGGTGGAAGACGTCACCAACACTTATAATTCAGAAGCATTTAAAAAGTATGCTCATGATACTTTCCCAGGCTACAAGTATCCAAAAATCTGGGATGCTAATACTGCACCAGCTACCGAAGCGGCTGCAGGCACTACCCCTGTAGAAGCAGAAGCAGCGCAGTAATCGAGAGCTTGATGGCTAAAGATTTTAGACCATTAAATACTGCTAAATTGAATTAATTAACAGAGCTAATAACACAAGTCGTAAACACAAAAAAACCCACTACTTATAAGTAGTGGGCTTTTTTTATGGTTTAGATTTTATAGTTAGCTTTTAAACAAGTCCAGCTCAATATCATAACTAGGTTCAGGTTTTTTAAACAGATACTTACCATTACGAATTGATGCCAACATATCCGAGCGCTGACGCACCGCTTCAAATGGGCTCGTCGCATCTAATACCAAAAAGTTTGCCGCACGACCGACTTCTATACCGTACTGATCTTCGATATTTAAGGTCTTAGCGCCATTAAAAGTAATAAAGTCAAGGCAGACGTCAAGCTGCGGTAAGGACATGGTTTGTGCCAAGTGAATACCATTATCCAAGATATTCATCATGTTGCCATTACCCGCTGGATACCAAGGGTCATTGATGGAGTCTTGACCAAAAGAGATGTTAATACCATTTTCCCAAAACTCTTTCACTCGCGTGAGGCCACGACGTTTTGGATAGGTATCTTGACGACCTTGCAGATAAGCGTTTTCGGTCGGCAGTGCAATAAAGTTCATACCTGATTGCTCAAAAAGTCCCATCATACGAAACGCATAAGCATCATCTGCAGAACCAAATGAGCAAGTATGACTGGCCGCCGTACGCGCACCGATACCTTCAATCATGACCAAAGCATTTAGCAATTGCACGTGGCGACTCATCGGGTCATCGGTTTCATCACAATGCACGTCGATGAGTTTGTCATACTTGAGTGCAAGCTCAACCGTCTTGCGTACAGAATCTTGACCAAACTCGTACGCCCATTCAAAATGTGGAATACCGCCAACGCAGTCCGCGCCCATCTTTAGCGCTTCTTCTATTAGCCCAACAGCACCTTTGTAGGCGTACATGCCCTCTTGCGGGAAAGCAACGATTTGAATAGTAACGTTGTCTTTTAATTCTTCGCGCAGCTCCAGCATCGCTTTAAGCCCAGTTAAATCAGGATCACAAATGTCAATATGGGTACGAATATATTGCACCCCTTTGGTGACTTCTTCTTGAATACCTTTTAACATACGCGCTTTGGCTTCTTCAAAAGACTGCGTTTTTTTGACATCGTGCCAGCGTGCAATACCTTCAAACAGCGTCCCTGAGGCGTTCTTGGCAGCATCGCCGCCGCCCGTATAGACATAATCAAGATGCAAATGTGAGTCTACATAAGGCGGTACTACCAAACGGCCCTTTAAGTCAATCTCTTCCGTAGCGGCGGGCAGGCCTTTACCGATCTGCTCAATTATTCCGTCCTTAACTAAAATCTCAGTAGCCTCGCTATTGCGATAGATATTTGCATTGGTAAATTTGATCATGACAAACTCCTGTTATTGACTAATAAATGATTAAGAAATAGAAAACTAAATATCTTCAAAATCGATATCATGCTGTGCTATTGCAATGATTTTTTAAAACATATAGTGACGTTACAGCCTGTTTGTGCTTTGTAGGAAACCGTCACTCACTCTTTCACTTTATTCTATTTTTTTCTATAGTAGCTGGGTTGCCTAGTTGTTCTGTTAGGGCAAGTTTTACAATTAACACTATGATATAACGATTGTTAATTCAGGTTTAAAAGCTTCTCACTCAGGTGGTGACATTGATAGGTAGTGACACTGAATTTAGTTATTACTTGTTTAGAGAACTCTTATATAAACAGCTATAAAACCACACTCAACACATAATAAGGATAATAATATGAGCAAGAAAACTTATAATATTCGTACCGCAGGCAAAGCCAATATTCCTGTATTGGGATTAGGCACTTGGCAATCAACGGGCCAAG
This sequence comes from uncultured Psychrobacter sp., assembly GCF_947495825.1. Lineage (GTDB taxonomy): Bacteria > Pseudomonadota > Gammaproteobacteria > Pseudomonadales > Moraxellaceae > Psychrobacter. The sequence continues at coordinate 30,720 of NZ_CANMAH010000005.1, read as the reverse complement.
ACTGTGTCGATGTCGTCAGTCAAGCGTTAAAAATGGGCTATGAGCATATTGATACTGCGCAAGCTTATGACAATGAAAAAGAGGTCGGGGAAGGTATTAAGCAATCAGGCGTGGCTCGTGATAAGTTCTTTTTGACCACCAAGATTTTCCCTGATGATATGAAGTTTCAACCAGAAAAACTGATGACAGCTGCCAAGCGCTCACTAGAAAACCTAGATACTGACTACGTCGATCTACTGCTATTACACTGGCCTGATGATCGTGTGCCATTGTCTGAGACCATTCCTGCGCTGTGCGAGCTGCAAAAACAAGGGCTAACGCGTCATATTGGGGTTTCTAACTTTAATATCGCTCATATCATTGAAGCAAAAAAACACGCTGATGTACCCATTGTCGTCAACCAAGTAGAGTTTCATCCGTTTATCAAACAAAACACCTTGCAGACTTTTTTGAATAATCACCATATTTTATTGGAAGCCTACTCACCACTTGCGCGCGGCGATGTGTTTGATAACGACGTTATTAAAGAGATTGCGGATAAGCACAACGTGACGCCTGCACAAATATCATTGGCTTGGATATTATCGGACAAAGACCGTGTGGCTATTCCCAAGACGTCCAATCCCGACCACCTGCAAGGTAACTTGGATGCCATCAATGTCCAGCTTAGCGCCGATGAATTAGAAAAAATTGGCAACTTGGCTCGTAGCGATGGCCGTAAGATCGAGCATCCTGACTATACTCCTGTATGGGATGACTAACTTTTATATCAACACCCATATAAAAAAGCGCCGCTAACAGCTGATTAGCGGCGCTTTTGCTGTTAGTAGATGTGTAAAGCTACTGCTGCAACGTTTGGGTCTCATGGATTGGCTCTGCTGGATTGTACTGCTCAGAAGGCGGCGTCAATCCATTGCGGTTGTTCTCTTTCATAGACTTAGCAACCTCAGGCGGCATGTAATTCTCGTCGTGCTTAGCAAGCACTTCACCTGCGACAAAGGTCTCGCCTTGCATCTTACCAGTCGCAACGACGCCAGAGTTTTCAGCGAACAAGTCTGGCAAGATACCTTGATAAGTCACAGGTACCGTCGACTCAAAGTCAGTAATCGCAAACTCAACGTTTAATGGATCATTTGGCGCGCGCTGCACACTGCCAGCGACGACCATTCCGCCTGCACGAATGCGCTTGTCTTGTGGCGCCTCCCCTTGGGCGATAGCCGTCGCATCAAAGTAATAATCGGTCTGTTGTCCAATAGCATAGATGACCAACGCCACGGCAATCGCGGCTCCTGCCAGCGTAAACATCACCCACATCAGTTTTTTGCGACGAACTGCGTTCATACCACTACCTCATTGATGAGTCACTGTCTTATAGTCGATTCATTCTAAAAATAACATAGCACTACTGGGATGAATTTTGCGCAGCATCGAACGATAACAGCACGCAAATAAAATTTATACCAGTAACGCGTTTAAATCTATAACGATTTACTTTGAACTGACTATATAAATCATATCCAATGACATATAAACCTATAAAACAGAAAATATTGAAGAAACTACCATTAGAAAAACCTTTTTAAAATATTTTTCTAATCGTACTCTTCTAATCGCTATATGGTAGCATTTTTTGAGCAAATCAATAAGCCTGCAAACGTTAATACGCTCATATTTTATGATTTAAAAAAATACGATGTTACGCTCTAAAGCTATGATATTAAAATAATTTTTATAGCACCTACTTGGTTGCAGGGTTGGATGTCTTAGCAGTACGCTGAGCTTGCCGCGCTTGTTGAATGGTGAGCTGTTTGATCAGCGCTTGTCGCTGTCTGCGACTATAAATGATAAAAGCCAGCATCACGCCCACCGTAATCGCCCAACACGACCAAACAAACACACCATGCTTACCCATGGCGATAAATTCAGATACGCTATAAAAGTAAGGCTGCATAATCAGCTCCTAGCCATTGTTTGTATGATTGACGGTTATTTGGCTTGCCCGCGAATGTATTCTTTCACCCACGCTTTACCTTGGTCACGGTACAAAATCAGAGTGTTGGTGCGATAAATCGCCAAGGTCGCCACCAGTAAATAACTGCCGATGACCATGAGCAGCAGCGGCATCCACATATCGGCCGACATTTTTGGTGCGGCGGTTAAGGTAAAAGTCGATCCTTGGTGCAGGGTATTCCACCACTGTACCGAGTATTTGATAATTGGCAAATTGACCGCACCGACGATAGACAAGATAGCCGCCGCTTTGCCGCGATTGGCTGTATGCTCAAAGGCGGCAAACAATGCCATGACGCCTGCGTACAAAAACGCCAGAATCAGCATAGATGTTAAACGTGCGTCCCAGACCCAATACGTTCCCCAAGTAGGCTTTGCCCAAATGGAGCCAGTGATCAAGCTGATCACGCAAAGCAAAAACCCCAGCGGGGCAAGCGCTTGCGCCACTAAACTAGCCGTCTTAATCTTCCAAACGAGAAAGATAACCCCCAATACAGCAAGGGCAAAATAGATAGAGATAGCAATACTGGCGGCGGGCACATGGATAAAGATAATGCGGTAGCTGTTGCCTTGTAAATAGTCGGGCGGCGCAAAAGCCAGCCCCCAGACACTACCGATTACAAGGCAAATACTGGCAAGTATGGCAAGCCACTTGACCCAAGGCGCAAAAATGCGAAAAAACTGCTTGGTACCAACAGTGGTCAAAAAGCCTTGCCAAATGCGCTGCCACAGGCTAGGAGATGAGACATTATTCAGGTTGGGCATGGGGATAAACCTATTTACACAGCATAGTGGTTTGACAGATATGGCATCATGGATGCTACGACATCATGATTGCTGCTATCCGCTAACCTGCCGGCGTTAAACACTGGATAGAATCTACAAGTGACTTGTTTGTATCGTTAATTGGCTATTATAGCAAAGTTGCCCGTTTTCAACATGCTGTTGATATAAAGGTTTTTTTAATTGAGCCACGCCATCTTTAAGGTCACGGCAATCACCCATGGCATCACGAGTACCGAGATGATGCTACCAGCTAATAACAGCGCTAGTATCGGCAAACCATTGAGACCTGTGGCAAACAAATCCACCGCGCCAGTGGCAAAAATCAATACCGGAAGCTGCATGGGCAAAGCTATCAGCGGCACCAGCACGGCACCGTTTTTTAATGACAGTGTCAAACTACTGGCGACGGCAGAGAGCATCAGCAGCATCGGGCTGCCTGTCACGATAGAGGCCAGTAATATCCACGCCTCAAACCAGCTAAGCTGAAATAGCGGCACCGCCAATAAGCTGAGCACCGCCACAATGCCGCTACTAAAAATCCAGTGTATGACTAGGCGAATTAGCACCCATAACGGTAACGAGGCTTTGGCAACGACCAACTGCGCCAGCGTGCCATTATCGAGCGCGGGCTTAAACAACCCATCAACCCCCATCACCAATGACAAGAGCGCGGCAATCCACACAGCAGACACACCTAAACGCTGCAATAGCGCAGGCTCACTACCGACAGCCAGCGGAAACAAAGTAATAATCACTAAAAATAAGACGAGCGGATACAGCCACTGTACCGCACCTTGCTGTTTGACCTGCCATTCGCGTCGCCAGAGTTGCCCAAAGCTGATACCGCGCGTACCATCGGAGATATTTGAGCGCGGCTTTGCTGCTTGCATTGGCAGGTCTTGCCCTAGGCTATCTGTCATTATTCATCCTTTCACTTAGGCTCATCGCGCTTATACCATATAATCCGACAAATCGAGCACTTGATTGGCCACAGCGACTGCCTGATGACTGGTCATCAATATCGCGCCGCCAGTTTTGGCAAAGTCGCACAGCCTATCCTCCATTCGTGCCACCATATCGACATCCAGCGCGGTAAACGGCTCATCAAGCAGCCATAATGGTGTCACCTCAGGCGTCAATAAATACAATCTGGCAAGAGTAATGCGCCGCGTCTGCCCAGCGGATAGATGGCTTGAGCTTATAGTCTCAAAGCCTTGTAACCCCACCCAAGTGAGAGCGGCATCAATGTCAGCGGCGCTTGGCGCGATACCATACAAATTTAGCAAAAACGTCAGGTTTTGCGCGACCGTCAGATTGGGATGAATGCCCAGCTGATGCGAGACGTATAACGGCTGTACAGGTAAGCTCTCGACGCCTTGATAGCGCACCGTACCCGTCAACACAGGTAGCAATCCTGCCAGCTGCATCAGTAGCGTCGTCTTACCCGTACCATTGGCACCGACCAAATGGCAGATGCTACCAGCAGGTAAGTTGAGCACGACCTCTTCACATAAAGGCGTCTCACCGCGCTGGACAGTCAACTTATCGAGCGCAAGTAAGGGTGCATCCAGTGCCGTCATCAAAACTCTCGTTATTTATTAAGCGTTATCAATATTCATCACAAACGAATACTGCTTTCATGACATAATAGTTGATGCGCTTACCATTCACAAAAACTTGCCTGTGTCCCCTAAATGAATAAGGCTGACACCGACAAACGTATTTTTTGGGGTTGATATTACCCCAACCACACAGTATAACAAATTGTCCATTACTATGACCTCAAAACCTATGCAGACTTCAAAAGATAACTCTATTTTAAAAACCCAAACCGCCACTTCTCATATGCAAGTGACAGATACTCAGCCACACGACAACGTGTCAGATACGAGTCTGACGATAGAGCGCTTAATCGAGGCGCAAGTAGCCTTTACGCAGCAGTGGTTACAGCAGCAAGCAGAGCCGCTGGCCCTAGAGGCTTGGCAGTGGCTTGGCGCGCAGCCATTACATAAGTACATCAGCGCCGATGATTTGCAGCATCTAATTAACGACTGGCTACTGAGCCAACCGATGAGCGATGTCATGCGCACCGATATCCGCGATATCTTGCATACCATCATCTACCATCCGATCAACGACAACGTCCCCCTCTCTGAGCTGGTGGACGACCATCAGATTGAAACTCTTGCCCACTATGTCGGCCGTCATGACGAGCAGCGTAACGCCCTCATTCATACGCTGATCGGCAACGAGACCTTTGCCGACTTGCTAACGCAAACGCTGTATCACGCCATCAATGACTTTATGGAGAGCACGCTCGATAAAGCAGGCGGCGTGGGCAAGCTGATGAAGCTTGGCCGCAGCTCGTTTGAAAAGGCCACCAACAGAAACCTAGATGAAAAACTGCAAACCTACTTGCATCGTAATATTAAAGACTTGACGCAGCGCGCAGAAACCAACGCTCAAGCACATTTGTCAAATGAAGAAGTCGCGCGGCTGTTGATAACAGGTTGGGGACGTATCAAAGACCAACCGATTAGCGAGATGCAGACTTATCTAAACGATGAGGCCGATAATAGCAGTATTGATCATATTGAAGCCAGCATTCAGCAAAGCTACAATCGCCTACGCTTGTCGCCTTACTTACGTAGCCTGGTCTCAGCCAGCGTCGATACTTGGTATGCCAACCATCAGTCGGATACGATTGCAGCAGTAGCAGCGAGCTTATATATTGATGAGCAAGCTATGGCACAATTAAGTACTGCCATACTTCCTATCGTACATGATGCTCTTGAAAGTACATGGCTGACCACTCATATCTATAACATGTTACAAGCATTTTATGCGCAACCTAGCATCAAAGATGATTTTGTATTTAAAGAGGCATAATTTGCGGTTTTAGCTTATTCATCTGTTTTTAATATTATTTATTGGTCAGTACAACACCTATGAGTCAACGTAACAAACTCAGCCTGTGGCAAAAACTCAAACGGTTCCTGACTGCTTCAGCACCGCAGGCTGTGATCGATGACGCAAAAGTGTCGCAGTCCTCCTTATCACTTGAGGCTGACATTGACGTTGATAACGATACTGATGTTAATAGCGATAATAAAAAAGACAGCGATAATGCTAAATCAGACTCTCTAAAACAGACTATAAATCAAGATAAAAATACTGACATACCTATCGTCAATTATCTTAAACAGTATTTTAATGATAAACAGTGGCACTACACTCATTATCGACCAAAAACCAATGACAGCCAGCAATCGCATCATTTATCGTTAAGAATGCGCAATAAACAATTAGAATGTGGCTATCTGTTTCGGGTACAAGAGAAAAACAACTTGCTTGCGGTCTATGGTATCTTGCCGTTTTTAGTGCCTGAGAGTCATCAAAACGCAGCAATGCTCCTCATCACCCAAATTAATTACGACATGCTGATTGGCAATTTAGAGATGGATGTGAATGATGGCGAAATACGTTATAAACATGCTATCGATGTCGAGGCAGTTGGCATCGATGATCATATCCTTGAGCATCTGCTACAAAGTGTGATTGCCATGACTACGGTCGCTTACGAGATATTTGATGATTTAATCAACACTCAAGACCCTGCTGAAGATATACAAACGTTACTTATAGAGCTACGCCAGCAAGCAGACTCCAGAACCTTTTTCCTTCCGACTCAGTTTGTCCAATAAAAATGCTTAATTTAAAAAATAACACAACAAATCTACTTTGAAAATATTGAGGCGGGGCTGATAGAAATTTTCGTAGCCTCTGTCTGCGTAGGCACAACAAGCAAGAAAATTTTTATCAGCCTCTTATGCAAATGAAATGTAGAACACTTTTATTTAGTAGAGACTATAGTCCTATCTTTTATTGCCTCTAAACTATTAAAGATAATAAAAATGCTTTCAAAAATTCATTATCACTCTTTTAAACACTGACACAATTGAAAATTATGCTAAAAATTGCTTACTCTGATATTTTCCGTTACACCGTACCTGACAAGCATCGCTTTCCCATGCAAAAATACACGATGATTCCTGAGCGCTTGCTTGAAGAAGGGACTATCACCACCGAGAATTTTTTTGCGCCAAAACGTCTGACAGAAGAAGAAATCTTAACCACACATACTGAGGATTACTGGTATAAGCTTAAAACCCAAACCTTGCCGCGCAAAGAAGCGCGACCTATTGGCTTTGAGATGACAGAAGCATTGGTTAATCGAGGTCGTCATATCGCTCATGCCACTTATGAATGTGCGTTATATGCCCAGCAGTATGGGGTGGCGATGAATGTCGCAGGCGGCACTCATCATGCGTTTGCCGATCATGGCGAGGGGTTTTGCGTTTTTAACGATGTGTGTATCGCCAGTAATCTACTGCTTAATCGCAGGCAGGCGCAAAAGATTTTAATCGTAGATTTGGATGTGCATCAAGGCAATGGTAATGCCAGTATTATGGCGGATGAGCCGCGCGTTTTTGTCTTTAGTATGCATGGCGCCAAAAACTATCCATTTCGTAAAGAAGTCTCTGATCTTGATATTGAGCTGGCGAACGATACAGGGGATGCAGAGTATTTACAGATATTAAAAGACACCTTGCCGCGTTTGATCAGCGAAGTCGCACCCGATATAATTTTTTATCAGTCTGCGGTCGATGTGCTGGCGACCGATAAACTGGGTAAACTTGGCTTAACGCAAGCAGGCTGCAAAGCTCGTGATGAATATGTGCTTGAGCAAGCAAAAGCCGCTCACATTCCAGTCGCTATCGTCATGGGCGGTGGCTATTCAGAAGATATTGAAGATGTGGTCGAGGCACACTGTAACACCTTTCGCATCGCTCAGAAGCTATATTTTGGTGAAATAGCTGGTTAAGGTTAAGCGCATGTATGGTCGATACAAAAGAGTAAAATAAGATTAGCGAGGCTTTATATGGCAAAGATATTGATTATTATAGGGGCTATACTGGTCATTATCGGGATTATTTGGCTGCTGTTTCCTAGCGCGTTTTCTTGGATAGGTAATCTGCCAGGCGATATTAAGCACACCTCAGGCAATACTCGGGTTTATTTTCCAGTGGTCACTATGATAGTTATCAGTATTATCGCGACCATCGTGTTAAATTTATTCAATCGTTAACCTGAAAAGCACTCCCTATAGTCAATTCACTTTAAACCGAGTTAATGCTACTGGGATGAATTTTGCGCAGCATCGAACGATAGCAGCACCCAAGCAAAATTTATACCAGTAGCCCGTAATAATTGATGGTTTGATTCTATTTGATACTGACTTTACTACAAAAACGCCATCACGCCCTGCCAGCCCACACGCAGCCCCAGTACGGTGAGAATCAATAAAATAAGCTGGCGAAAGCGTGCTTGCGGCAAATAACGACGCAGGCGAATACCAACCAACAACGTCGCAACCGACAATACACTAAGTACCGCTATCAGCTGCCACTCACCACGGCCAAGCGCCATGATTGGCTCACGCAATACGATGATTTGAGCAATTTTACCCAAGAAATAACACATGTTGCCGACTTTGGCGATGGTGTTTTTATCATTGCTGGCAGAGAGCAAATACATCATCAGGATGGTCGACATCGCGTTGGTCGCACCACCAATAACGCCTGCACTAAAGCCAACGATAATCAGTACTGGCTTGGTATCAGGCAGGCGGATTTGCTTACCGAGTAAGCTACTGACCACATAATAGCCAATGACCGCCGCCAGCAGTACTAAAATATAGGCGCTATCGACCCACAGTAATAACTTCGCCCCCAAAATGCTACCGAGCAAGCTGGTTAACGCGAGCAGCCAATAGCGTCTGCCGTAATAGATAAAGTTTTGCCAAACACTACGGCCACCGCCTGCCAGCCATGTCATGACATTAAGCAACAATGACGGAAAAATGATCAGCACGATGGCGTACGGCAGCGGGTACATGCTAGCAAGCGCAGTGGTGGTGACCAAGGTGACACCCAACCCGCTGATACCATGCAGTAGTGATGCAAGCGCAAAGACTGCCATCAGTAATACGGTCTGGGTGCTATCGCTATCAGTCATGTCCATCACAATATCCCTGATAGATATATCATTTGCGACTTGATATTTATGACTAAATAACTAACCATTTAGACGCTGCATCAGAGTCTCTCCAATGATGGTAGCGAGCTGTGCGGCAATCTTATCTTTGCTTGTTTTCTCTAGCATTACCGTATCGTGCTCATAACGCTCGGAGAAAAACACTTGCATGGCATTATCATCGCTTGCAAAACCAATGTCTGAGCGTGAGACGTCGTTACAGGCAATCAAGTCCAAATTCTTAGCAGCCAGCTTACCGCGTGCATAGTGCTCTACATCTTGCGTTTCTGCTGCAAAACCGACGACAAACATGTCAGGATAGGCGTGTGAAATGGACGCTAAGATATCAGGGTTTTTGACTAGATTTAGCATCATAGCGTCTTGAGTTTTTTTGATTTTTTGCGGAGCAGCTTCTTGCGTACGATAATCAGCGACCGCAGCCGTGGCGATAAAAACATCAGCATGGCGCGAATTATTTAAGGGCAGTGTATCCAAATTACCGTTTGACGTTATACCGCCTAGCGCCACACTTTGCGGCTCTATCTGACTGTCTGGTTCATGACAATCACATTCTCCGTGTTCGTGGTGGTGGCTATGCATATGATAGAGCTCATGATTATCACTCTGTCCATTCTCAGACAGAGATAATAAAGCAGGATGCGTACCCGCCACACATTGCTGGGCAGTCGTTAACATCTCTGCAGCAGACAACACATCGATACGGGTGACCCCAAGCGGCGTTGATAGCGCAACTTTACCGCCAGCGATTAACGTCACTTGCGCGCCTGCTTCTACGCAGGCTTGTGCCAGTGCAAAACCCATTTTCCCTGAAGAATGATTGGATAAATAGCGTACCGGATCGATCGCTTCAACAGTAGGTCCTGCGGTAATTACGACCTTTTTACCGTGTAAATTTTGCGGGATAGTTTGCTGCGCGCTAAATAAACGCACTTCTGCTAACAGCTGCTCAGGCTCAGGCAAGCGCCCTGCCCCTACATCACCGCACGCTTGCTCACCACTTGCAGGCTTAATAATATGATAATTCATATCGGCTAGCGTCTGCACATTTAAGCTGACCGCTGGATGAGCCCACATTTGCTGGTTCATCGCTGGTGCAATCAATACTGGTGCGGTAGTTGCAAGGCATACCGTTGTTAGTAAGTCATCAGCCATTCCCATTGCCAATCGAGCTAAAGTGTTGGCTGATGCTGGGGCAATGACTATCAAGTCGGCCCACTTGGCAAGCTCAATATGCCCCATGCCAGCCTCAGCACGCTCATCAAGTAATGAGATATGCACTTCGTTACCAGTCAGCGCTTGTAAGGTTAATGGCGTGATAAAGGCTTGCGCGCCTGTCGTCATAATGACACGCACGTCAAACCCTGCTTTGATCAATAAACGGGCAAAAACTGCAGACTTATAAGCGGCAATACCACCAGTAATAGCGAGCACAATATTAGACATAGGCATAACATCAGTAAAAAGTTAGAAGATAAAATTGCGTTTATAGTAACAATTATGCGATAAATTGGGGAAAGTTTTCTTCCCTAATCTTGTTTACTCTCTTATTTAATTAAAATCAACCCACCTTTAAGGAAAAATAGTGGCTATAAAAGACTGGCACGCAGATGACAGACCACGTGAAAAGCTGCTGAAGTTTGGCGCAGCACATTTAACTGATGCAGAAATTTTGGCGATATTTTTACGCACCGGTACTCAATCGCAGTCAGCTATCGAGCTTGCTCGTCAGCTCATTAATCATTTTGGTAGCCTCGCTGAGCTTTTAGCTGCACCGCAAGAGACAGTACTTGCTTGTCATGGTATCGGACCTGCCAAATATGCTCAGATACTGGCCTCGCTTGAGATGGGTACACGCTATCTGGACAGTCAGCTCAAAACTGGTCAAGCCCTTGGACGCTCACAGGCAGTCAAAGATTATATCAGCACGCAATTGCGCGGCGAGCATCGTGAGGTCTTTGCCGTACTGTGCTTGGACAACGCACTCAATTTATTGAATTTTGAGGTACTGTTTACAGGTGGTATTTCCTCTTGCTCTGTCTGTATCAAACACGTGCTTCGACATGCGCTGAGCCATGCAACCAGTCAATTAATCGTCGCTCACAATCACCCTCACACTGATGCACAGCCTTCAACGGCAGACAACTTATTAACTTATGAGCTAAAAAAAGCTTGTGATTTACTTGATATCACTTTTATAGACCACATTATCGTTGGTCGTAACGATACCTTATCCTACGCTGAAAACGGCTTATCGCCCTTTTGACTTATACGGTTCTATAGATTGTTTGTTTTACTTGAAAAAATTGAAAAGGACGAGTTGATACATATTGTCGACATAGCGTAGCATTTTGTCTATTGATAGTTCATGAGAACTATTTCATATTGGTGGATAAAATCGTTTTTGTAGCCTGATCTGATAAATAATAAGATTTAATGAGGCTTTAAAGCAAGGATAAAAAATAGGCTCAAAGACGATATGTATGAGGGTTGACTCACTATCGGCTCTGATTACTAATACCATCTAATTTTGTATTTCTCGATTTCTCACCCACGTTTTGCCAAGGAGACAGTCATGGCGATTGGCTTATTTATTTTAGCAGTAATCATTCAGTTAGCCGTTATCTTGGCCATATTTTTACTGTCTTTATCTCGTGTCACTGGTAGTATCGTTGCCATAATCACTGTCATAGTTACTGCGTTTATCAGTCCGTGGTCACTCATATTGGGTGTTCCAATAGCGCTTTTGTGTTTGATGTTGTTGATTGCCCCCATACGCCAAGCTCTTATTACGAGGCCTGTCTATAAGGCTCTAAGTGGTGCCATGCCAAGTATGAGTGATACTGAACGTGAAGCGCTCGATGCTGGTACTAGCTGGTGGGAAAAAGAGCTGTTTATGGGTGCACCAAACTGGGATACCTTTGCCAACTACCCTTATCCTGAATTGTCTGAACGCGAACAAAGCTTCATTGATAATGAAGTTGAGACGCTATGTGCCATGCTTGATGAATGGGAGATTACTCAAGATTGTAAAGACTTAACGCCGCAAGCCTGGCAGTTTATTAAAGCCAATGGCTTTTTAGGATTGATTATTCCTGAAGAGTATGGCGGGTTGGCGTTCAGCTCGTACGCCCAAAGTCGCGTGATGAGTAAAATCGCTTCGCGCTCTTCAACAGCTGCGGTTAGCTGCATGGTGCCAAACTCGCTCGGTCCAGGCGAGCTTTTGATGCACTATGGTACAGATGAGCAAAAACAACGCTGGTTGCCTGGACTGGCCATAGGCGAAGAAGTGCCTTGCTTTGGCTTGACGGGGCCTGAGGCTGGTTCTGATGCTGGCGCTATCCCTGATACAGGTGTGGTGTGTTATGGCACCCATAAAGGTGAGCACATGCTCGGTCTGCGTATGAACTTTTCTAAACGCTGGATTACGCTTGCTCCTATCGCAACCGTCGTGGGTTTAGCATTTAAAATGCACGATCCAGAAGGGTTGCTCGGTGATCCTAACAAGACTGATTATGGCATCACTTGTGCCTTAGTACCTGCAGATCATGAAGGCGTTATCGTGGGTCCACGTCATTATCCAAGTGGCTCGCCATTTATGAATGGTACGGTTGATGGTACAGATGTCTTCATTCCACTAGATTATATTATCGGCGGCGTCGAAAATGCTGGTCGCGGTTGGCGTATGCTCATGGAGTGCCTCGGGGTTGGACGCGGTATCTCTTTACCAGCGCTTTCAACGTCAGCAAGCGGGATGAGTTACTTGTCGGTGAGTGCTTTTGCAAAGGTACGCGAACAGTTCAAAATATCGGTTGGTAAATTCGAAGGCGTCCAAGATGCCACCAGTCGTATGGCTAGTAATACCTATATGCTAGAGGCATTTCGTCACCTTGTCACTTGCGGTCTTAACCAAGGTGGTACGCCATCGGTGATGACGGCAATGGCAAAATACTATGCAACCGAAACCATGCGTGAAGTCGTCAATGATGGCATGGATGTCGTTGGTGGTCGTGCCATTCAAATGGGTCCGCGTAACTTCTTAGCTCCCCTTTATCAATCTATTCCGGTCTCTATTACGGTTGAGGGTGCAAACATTCTGACACGCTCGCTCATGATTTTTGGTCAAGGTGCTATGCGTTGTCATCCTTATCTGTTCGATGAGTTGCAATTATTGCAAAGTGAAGATAAAAAAGATGCGCTAAAGCAGTTTGATAACCTGTTCTTTAAGCATTTAGGTTACACCTTTAACCGCGGGGCAAAAGCCTTTGTCGCAGGCTACGTCGGCGGTAGTAGTGACGCGCCAAGCTTTGCAGACAGTTTTACTCGTCCTTATTACAAACATATCAACCGCTTGAGCGCTGGTTTCGCCCTTACTGCCGATATGGCGCTAGGTCTACTCGCTGGAGACTTGAAGCGTAAAGAGATGTTGTCGGGACGCTTGGCTGATATTCATGGTCATCTATTTATTGCCACCGCTATCTTGCAGTTTTATGAGCATGGTAGTAAGTCAGAAGCAGAGCGCTTACACGCAGAGGTCGCCCTACAAAATAGCCTATATACTATTCAAGAAGCCTTTGTTGCATTTTTTGCCAACTTCCCTAATCGGATGGCGGCCAATGTGGTTAGCTTTGTGACATTCCCAAGTGGACGTATCTTTACGCCCGCTAGTGATGAGCTCAAAACCAAACTGGGTGATATCTTTATGGATGACCATGAAGCCAACCCATTTCGTGATTATCTCAAAACAATGGTGTACTACAATACTGATCCTGATGATGTTACTGGACGTATGGAACACGCTTATCAGACGCTGCTCGAAGTTGAGCCACTATGGCAAAAGTTCAAAAAAGCAGAACATAACGATAGCTTTGAGGGCTTAACCTTTGAAGATCACGTAGTCCATGCTAGCCAAAGTGGTGTTATTACTGAAAGTGAGGCTGAGCAATTAATTAAATACAACGCACTACGTTTTGATTCTCTGCTTACCGACGTACTTGATGAACATCTTTTACATGTACAAGAGCGCTTTAACCCTCATAGTTTAGAGAATGCCGTGCACCAGCTGACGGATTATGCTGAGCTCAAAAGCGCTGCCCAATCTAATAATGGTGTACCAGTCAGAGATACTTCAACCAAAGATACTGAGCCTACTGGCGATGACAATCCGGCTCACGGTTATGAGTCGGATGGCGATGTCAAAATGGCGGATGAACAAAGTACAGCCGAAAATCTCAACGCACAAACTGACTTCGATGAGGCCCATCCTGAAGCTGAAGCACTTGATCATCGTAGTCGTGACGCTGAATCAACACTTAGCGAACGCATGAGTTATAACCATAGTAGCAGTGTTGATACTCAATCAGACACAGATGATGGCCAGCTAAATGACCACAATGGGCATGATAGCAGCGAGGGAGAAAACATCTCTACGCAAGGCGCTAAATGGCAAGACGGTCTACGTCGTGAAGAAGACGATAAGGCGTGATTAATGTCTTTTAAGCAGTTGAACGAGTTTTAAAAGTTCTTTATCGGTTGTTTTTTAGTTTTTTATAATATCAAAAGCAAGATTGTCACATTATGGCAATCTTGCTTTTTTTTGGTCTGTACCATTAGCAAATGCCTATATGATAAAAAAATATTTATATGATAAGACAGTCATATCAGATAGATAGCAACCAAAGCAGAGCAAAACGCTTTGTTTTTACATTGTAAAATTTATTAGTATATTTTAATAGGAGCATCTTTCAATTAAGAGGTTGTGATAAATTAAAATTTTTAATCGACAGTAAAGGACTTCTGATGATAAAAAATATCATTTTGCTTATTGGTGCAACGAGCGTCTTAACCGCCTGTGCAGTACAGAACCCACCATCAAGCGTAAGCACCCCTAAAACGTTAGTGGCAGATATGATCGTCACCAATGCAAAAGTAGCCGTAATGGATGATAAGAGAAGTACTGCCGAAGCGATTGCGGTAAAAGACGGTAAAGTATTACGGACAGGCAGCGATGAAGACATCCTACGTCTTCGTAGCAAGGACACTCAAGCCATCGATGCCAATGGTAAAACGTTGATACCAGGACTTAATGACTCGCATCTGCATGTGACCCGCGGAGGCCGTTTTTATAATACTGAGCTGCGCTGGGATGGTGTCAAGTCTCTAAAAGAAGCCTTACGAATGTTAAAAGAGCAAGCTGATAGAACGCCTGAAGGTCAGTGGGTGCGCGTGATTGGCGGTTGGTCGCCGCATCAGTTTGAAGAAAAGCGCATGCCAACTATTGAAGAGATTAATGAGGCAACGGGTGATACTCCTACCTTTGTATTGTACTTATACAGCCGCGGCTGGCTGAATGAAGCAGGTCTCAAAGCCTTAGATATAGATGAAAACACTAAGCCGCCCAATGATCAAAGCCGTTACGAGAAAGATGAAAACGGTAAGCTGACAGGCGTACTCTTAGCCGAACCTAATGCCATGATTTTATATAAAGTGATTGGTGCTTTGCCAGCCCTATCTAAAGAAGAGATGATCAACTCGACCAAGCACTTCAACCATGAGCTCAACCGTTTTGGTCTCACCAGCGCGATTGATGCAGGCGGCGGTGGCCATACGTTCCCAGAAGACTATGAAGCGTCTAAGGCACTAGCAACCAGTGGTGACTCATCACTACGCATTTCCTACTATTTATTCCCGCAAAAAGCAGGAGAGGAGCGCGCTGCCTTTGAAAAATGGATGGCGAACAACGAAGCTTCTATCAATGAAGACACCGCTCTAGAGCACGGTTATGAGCTAAAAGGCGGCGGTGAATATATGACGTGGGCAGCTGGCGACTTCGAGAACTTCCTCGCACCAAAGCCGCTCATCAAAAACAACGAAGGCTGGCGCGCGCAGACTAAAGAAATCATTCAAATGCATGTGAATGAAGGCTGGCCATTTAGACAGCATTCAACCTATGGTGAAAACACCAAGCTCATCGTCGACTTAGTAGATGAAATTGACCGTGAAAACAACGGCAAAATCCGTAACGATATGCGCTGGGCGATCGATCATGCAGAGACCATAAACGATGAGACGCTCAAAGAAATCAAACGCTTAAATGGTGGAATCTCTGTTCAAAACCGGATGTCTTATGCTGGTGAGTATTTCGTTGATCGTTATGGCAAAGAAGCGGCTAGTACTGCCCCGCCCTTTAAAAAGATTTCTGATATGGGTATTCCGCTCGGTGCAGGGACAGATGGTACGCGAGTCTCAAGCTATAATCCTTGGATTGCTTTATATTGGCTAAGCACAGGTAAGACAGTCGGTGGCACCCAGCTCTATAGCAAAGACAATGTGCTATCTAGAGCCGATGCTTTACAAGTGTATACCAAAGGCAGTGCATGGTTTTCCAATGAAGAAAAAGTAAAAGGAACGCTAGAGCCTGGCATGTATGCCGACTTTGTCTTGTTATCTGATGACTACTTCAGCGTCCCTGAAGAAAAAATCAAAGGAATCGAATCTGTATTAACAGTTGTGGGTGGTCAGCCAGTATATGGTGCTGAGGAATACAAAAAGTTTGATCCCAAACTGCCAGCTATTATCCCAAGCTGGTCGCCGGTGAAGTACTATGGCGGTTTTCAAAACGCAAAGTAGCTAAAAAATTGGTTTCCCTAAAGAAAACAAAATGTTTAGAATAAATAACGGCTATTCTTCGGGCACATAGCTTTTGTAAGCTGTCATGTCGATCGTTAAATATGACTTAAATGAGAAAAAAATCTTGCAGTGCCCCTAACAATTCTTTTATATTGTCCCCCGAAACGCGAGACTAAAAAGAATTTAGGCGTAACAAGGCTCTTAAGGTGATTGATAATGCTGACTATGATATTAGTCATACTGATTTGATTACCAATACTATTGCCGAAAGTTACGTATACCAAGGATATAAGTTATGTGGAAAAATATGGGACTGACGGGCAAGATTATTGTTGCCATGGTACTCGGTATTATACTGGGTTTATTTTTGAATTATTCCGGACTTAATGGTGAAGGCAGCTTTGTTAATACCTATGTAACGAATGGATTTTTTGCCATTATCGGTAAGCTGTTCGTTAACTCACTAAAAATGCTGGTTGTACCTTTAGTATTAATCTCACTTATTTGCGGTGTTTGCGGTATCGGTGATATTCGCTTACTTGGCCGTATTGGTACCAAGACTTTTCTCATTTATATGATGACGACAGCCTTAGCGATTGCGACTGCGATTGGACTTGGTATTTTATTTGGCATCGGTAAAGGGATGGATATCGAAACCGAAGCAGCATTTGAAGCCAAATCTGCGCCGCCACTACTTGATGTATTCTCCAACATTATCCCATCCAACCCTATCAGCGCGATGGCAAATGGGGATATGTTGTCTATTATTTTCTTTGCCATTTTGATTGGTATTAGTATTTTGATGGTCGGTAAGCCTGCCAAAGGCTTAGTGCAAAGTTTAGAGCTCATCAATGAAGTCATCTTAAAGATGGTGACTATCATCATGAACCTAGCTCCTTATGGTGTATTTGCGCTTTTGACGAAGGCAATGGCTGAGCTTGGTTTGGATCTTATTTGGTCATTACTCGGTTATGTCGCTGTACTGGTCGGCTCACTGGCTTTCCATTTCTTTATTACGATGATGATCGTACTCAAGCTATTCTCAGGTTTATCAATCAAGACCTTTTTAGCCAAGATGCGCGAGGTACAGATTTTTGCATTTAGTACGTCAAGCTCGAACGCCACCATTCCTATTACCTTGCGTACAGTAACCAAGCGTATGGGCGTCAATAACTCAGTTGCATCGTTTACTGTGCCTTTTGGGGCGACCATCAACATGGATGGTACCGCTATCATGCAAGGTACTGCGACCATTTTTATTGCCAATATTTATGGGATTGATTTGGGCATTACCGAATATCTGACGGTTATCTTGATGTCAGTATTGGCCTCTGTCGGCACAGCAGGTGTACCAGGCGTAGGTCTAATCATGTTATCGATGGTATTTGCACAGGTAGGCTTACCTATTGAAGGTATTGGTCTTATCTTAGGTGTGGATCGTATCTTGGACATGTTGCGTACAGCAGTGAACGTCGGCGGTGATGCAGCGGTGACCACGATTGTGGCAAAGTCAGAAAATAAAATGGATGTTGCCATCTACAACGACCCTTATGCTGGTGCAAAAGATGTATTTGATGGTCATATTGATGAAGACAACGAGCGTGAATTCTCGCAAGTCTTTAGCGATGGCTTAATGGGTAGTGAGTACGATGATGTCGATCGTCGCAAGTAGCTACGCATACAAGTAACTCTTCATAACAGTAGGACAGCTTAATATTATAAAACGTTAAAAACCCCAGACTGATTAGTTTGGGGTTTTTTATATCTTGGTTTTTGTAGCTGTTTTATAGTATCTGTAGAGCATTAGCGGTTATTTACTATCAGCCTAACCAAACACATATTTAGTCAACATTGCCAAGCATACCAACACAATCACTGGGCGAATCAGCTTACTACCGCCTTTGACTACCATATGCGAGCCAAAATAGGCGCCTATTGTTTGACCAACCATCATTGCCAGCCCCACTTTCCAAAGCACATTGCCACCCAAAATAAAAAATATCAGCGAGCCAATATTGGTAGATAAGTTCAATACTTTAGCAGCTCCAGTCGCTTCAATAATCTGTCGACCACGCAAAGCCACATTACCAAGTGCAAAGAACATACCTGTACCTGGCCCTATGTAACCATCATAAAACCCAATCAATGGCGCCATGACTTTTTGCCACTTACCCTCTGAGATGCGCGGCGCAGCTTCTACTTCACCAAGTCTAGGCGCAAACAAGGTATAAATACCGATAGCCGCAATCAAAAATGGAATCAGTTTTTCTAGAAGATCAGGCGGGGACAATTGCACAGCAATAGTACCAATGACTGAACCAATAAAAGCTGCAATAATGGCGATCTTTATACGTTGAGGTTTGACCACTCCTTTTTTAACCATGGTAATGGAGGCTGCAAGTGCGCCCGAGGCAGCCTGTAACTTATTGGTGCCTAAGGTGAGTACTGGGGGTATATTGGCCAGTAACATTGCTGGTATGGTAAGCAGTCCACCACCACCTGCGATAGCATCGATAAAACCAGCGAGCGCTGCTACCGCAGTGAGCATCAAAATAATTTCTAGGGTTAAAGATACGTCCATAGAGATGGCCTTGTTATAAAATTCTCATAAAAACAGCCAAAAACACTAGACCGCCAGTCAAGCGGCCTTTAATATCAATATAAATATTAAAATAGTGGATAGGTTGAAGAGTGGGTTGAAAAGCGACTTATTATAAAGTTAAAACGATAAAAAGACCAAAGGCGCAGCAAAGCCTATTGGATTTGTCACGATTATATGTTTGGTTAACGGTAGGCACTATTTTATAAGCACTATTTGTCTATAAGCACTATCTGTCTGTAAACACTATCATGTTATAACTTTATAATTTATGATAACGCTCGCAAATCTGTCTAAGACAACTACATCTTATGTATAACGGTTGTCAGTATCTATCACAAAACATAGAATACTTTTTAGTAATGAAAAAACATCAAAAAAGAAGATAGACTTAAGGTATTTATTAGGTCGTAATAGCGTTATCAATCTTATTATCGTTTTTATATCGCCTATCATAATATGATGCGATAAACTGATATATATTGTTTAACGCATTTTATTGTTTATATTGATGAAATTATGAGAAACTAAAGCGAGCTATCAGCGGTATTGTAAAGCTGTCAGATAGACGTTTACGTTTATAGTATGTATTTAACAAATGAGGATGATATGGCAATACAAAAAGTTAGGGCATTTTTTAACCTCGATGCTTCAGGTGGTATTGTATTAGCTTTGGCGGCTATCGCAGCTATGATTGTCGCCAATAGTCCTCTCAATGTTTGGTACGAATCCTTTATTCACGCACCTGTTGCTATTCAAATAGGCGATTTTGGAATTGCCAAAGACGCTCATCATTGGATAAATGATGGTTTGATGGCAGTTTTCTTTTTTTTAGTTGGGCTTGAGCTCAAACGCGAAGTGCTTATTGGCGAGTTGTCCAATGTTAAACAGATTATCCTACCAGCTGGAGCCGCAATAGGCGGCATGATTGTGCCAGCTATTGTGTATCTACTTTTTAATTACAATGAACCTGAGTTTTGGAAAGGCTGGGCTATTCCAGCTGCAACCGATATTGCCTTTGCTCTTGGTATCTTAAGTCTGCTTGGTAACCGCGTACCTAACTCCTTAAAAGTATTTTTAGTATCTATTGCTATTTTTGATGATATCGGCGCTATTTTAATCATTGCTTTATTTTATACAAGCGAGTTATCGTTAAGCTCACTAGCCGTCGCAGGCTTGTGTCTGCCCTTTTTATATTTACTTAATCGCCGAAATATTACTAGTCTCACGCCCTATTTACTTATTGGCGTTATTATGTGGATAGCCGTACTCAAATCTGGTATTCATGCAACGCTAGCAGGCGTTGTTTTAGCGTTATTCATTCCATTGTTTGACCGTACGGACCCTGAACATTCGCCGCTTGAGGAGCTTGAACACGATCTACAAAACACCGTATCCTATGGTATTTTGCCATTATTTGCGTTTGCCAACTCGGGCATCTCGCTTAAAGGCGCAGGGTTTGATGAGCTATTCCATTCAGTACCCCTTGGTATCGCCGCAGGACTGTTTATCGGTAAGCAAGTAGGTGTCATGGTCATGTGCTGGCTCATCTTTAAACTTGGTATATCGACGATGCCAAGAGGCATGGATTATAAGCAGATTTATGGTGCAGCCTTATTATGCGGCGTTGGCTTTACGATGAGTTTGTTTATCGGTGGTCTGGCATTTGCAGGCGATACCTCATTATTTGATGAGCGTTTAGGTATTATTATGGGCTCGATCGTATCTGGTGTTGCCGGTTATATCATGCTCAAATTAAGCTTAAAAGACAGCGTTAGCGGTACATCAGTAGATTTAACACGCCATTGATATTTAAGCCAACGGTTTAGATACCATCAGCACGACTATGAGTCTTCTGTTATAAAGAAAGACTCATTAGGCGCCAACGGTTTATGACGGCTGTTATGGCCACTGATTACCATTAGCAGCCGTCATGATGGTACATTATAATTATGAAACCCAAAAACTCCTCTATAAGTGACTCTACTACGCCTAGTGATCCGCTAGTATCAGACAAAGCATCTGTACAGAGCTATCAACGTCATGGGCGTACTACTACGATTACAGATCATAGTGATTTACAAGTTCTGCGCCGTATCAGACGTTACCTGCTACCTAAAGACTTTACTGTCTCACAAAATCTATTAGACGAGATGGTAGCAGGCTACGACATTGGGGACCCACTAGCAGATGCCTTAGCAACTGACGGTGTGCGTTTTGCAAAACCTTTACAAAAACTCATCATCGATGACCAGCCAAACGTCAATCTTGCAACCAACCCTTCATTTAGCTTGTTAACCGAGCAATTTAGTAGCCATCCTGATTGGTTTGATCCCAAGCTTGCACAGATTGGGGCAGTCGCCTATCGCCGTTATCCGCTAATGCTCATCTGGCTACTGCGTAATGTTGCGCTTATGGCAGGCTATAGTATCCCTGCTCTCTCCTTACCGCTCATCCAGACTGGCGCTTTGATGCACGATGCATTGCCACGCTTAATGCGTACCTATGCTTATATACTGGCTGTATCTGAACATCCGCAACTAGATTCTAGCGCGCGCAATAACCGCAAGCCTATTGATCAGGTCTTGGCGATTGGATCTGAGGGCTGGCGACAGTCTATCAACGTCCGCCAAATTCATACCTTGGTACGGCAAAACTTACTCAAAGGCAAAGGCAACGCGGCCAAAGGTGTTATACCAAATGCCGATCAGCATCATAATCCGGATGGTACTTGGAATACGGCCTATTGGGGCATTCCCATCAATCAGACAGACATGATCGCTACCCATTTGCAATTTTCGTTATTGATTATGCGCGGACTGCAGTTATTGGGAGCACGTATTAGCAAAGAAGAAGCCGAAGGCATCTTGCATCTGTGGAATCTTGCCAGTTATTGGATGGGCGTTGACTTACAGCGCTTACCGAAGGATGAATCTGCGTGCTGGGAGTGGCTGTATACCTATTTATCTATTCAACAGCTTGACTTTAAGATGGGTCGGCCACTTGCCAAAGCTTTGCACGACTTGCCACGTCAGTTAATGGGCGAGGACAATCGACGTGGACGCTTCGTCGAAATGGTGAATGCCAGTGTGACACGCACCTTAGTCGGTGATGATATCGGCGATGGACTAGATCTGCCCAAATCAAAGATACGTTTCGGGGTGTTGTCCTCAGTACCTATTTTGTTTGCGCTTGATACAGCCCGCCAGCACAATAGTAGCATTGCTGACAAGCTTGAGCAGTTTCGCGCTAAGCGTCAGGATAATATGAACTGGTGGCTAAAGAAAAACGATGATTATTATCAATAAAAAGTGCCAGCTGACAAACAACAAATAAGTAAAATTTGTACCAATCACGCATCATGGAGCCTTGTAACCACTTTATTTAATATCGATTATAGGTCGCGAATATTATTAGTAGTAAATAGAATATCTAAAAGCATTATCAACAAGACGAACAGTAACTATAATAAATCCACAAAAAACCTAAGTAATGCTTTTTTATTAGATAAATATACGTAAGCGCTTATAAGCTGACAACTTTTATAGTCTGCTGTCTTGTATGCGGTAATACCATTCAAGCTGCCGATCAAACCCAGTTTCTAGTAGACTTGCGATGACGCGTCCTGTTAGCCCCCATACTGTCTCACCATCTACTTGCCAGCTGGGCGTAAGCATCGTCGCAACTTGATCTTGCATCGCATACTCTACTGCATATTCTACAGTTGGCTGAGTAAGCAAGGTTTCAAAATCTGCCCAAAAGATGCGTGATATCTCTCCCATCTCAGGCACCAATACTAAACCTGGAGTAATGAGCGCCACGATTGGACGCACACTCATGCCGCTTTTAGAGGTTTGAATAGGTAATTGACCCAGTAGCTGCACTTTATTTGGTGGTAACGCCGTCTCCTCGCAAGCTTCACGTAAGGCTGTGACAACATTGTTGCCGTCACCTACTTCATACTTACCACCAGCACAGGAGACCTCCCCTGCATGACTATTCATATGGGCGGCGCGACGTGTCAGTAATAGCTTAGGATGGCGCTCATGAGTAATGGCCACCAATATCGACGCATCGGCGATTGGCGTTTGGTATAGACTGTCCAAAATACGAGCACTGCGGGAGGTATTGTAAGAATGATATACCGCTGGGCTGGTGACAGCATTTAAAGTCTCATGCTGTACTCGCTCAGCCAATGTTCTGAGCGTAGGATGACGAATAAACGTGGGGACAGCGACTGACAGTTTATCGAATTGTGCAGACTGCGAAGGTATTAACATTATAATCGGCCTATATCTTTATCATGGTTAAGTATCAATCAGTCAGGTTTTCTATAAAAAATCTCAAAAAGAAGAAGACTTATCGTAAATCAAGTCACTAAATTTATCAGTATAGTATTTAGGAAGCGCTAGTGAATAAGATTTTTTCGTTGAATAAAATGCAAGGCAGAATCGATGATTGCCCGCAAAGACTGCCCTTAGTTATCATTGGACTGGCTTGGCTGGGCGGTACATTAGCAACCGCCGCCTTGGCATTGATTGGCAATTGGCAAAATGTTGCTATGATTTTGGGCTCATTTGGTGCCAGCTGTTTGCTTATTTTTGCTTATCCAGAAAGCCCATTCGCTCAGCCAAGAAACATTGTTGGTGGTCATTTTATTACCACTTTTACGGGACTATCATTTATGACGATATTTGGTATTGAGTGGTGGAGCTTGGCACTCGCTGTCGGTACTGCCATTGCACTTATGCTATTGTTTCGGGTACCGCATCCGCCTGCAGGCTCAAATCCACTAATTGTCATGCTTGGCGGTGTCAAATGGCATTTTTTGGTCACCCCAACACTGGTAGGCGCGCTCGCCTTGGTCGTCGTTGCCCTCATTTATAACAATATCGGTAGAGACAGGCATTATCCAAGATATTGGTAGTGTTGCTAGGTCATGCTAAGCCATATCGTTCTTTGTAGCTTAGATTAGCGCAGTCTGCTCATCACTACCCCACTTTTACGTGACTGGCTATTCTTTATAAAGTCAGTCATATCTTATATGGGTAAATAACTAACGTAATATCTGAGTCATGTTTGCTCTATTGCGGATAAATGACGTGTTCATGTTACCATTATTCAGCATAGCCTTATTTTATGCTATCTTAAAACAACGTACTTAAGGCAACGTTTAAGCTTAAAATAGTGTTTAGACCTAAAGTCATACCCTTTGGCTATACTTATAAAAGCTACAAGCACTATGTCGATAAAAATATCCTAAAAATCAGCAACTTTTACCACTTTTTTATTTCATCAAAATAAGGCAGTTGATATGCGCTATTGTCTAGCATGTGGTCATGAAGCAGAACGCAAGATACCAGCTACTGATAATGTACCGCGTCTGGTATGCCCAAACTGTGGCTACATTCACTACGAAAACCCAAAGGTAATTTGTGGCTCTTTGGTAGTACACAAAGACAGAGTACTGCTATGTCGCCGTGCTATCGAGCCTCAATATGGCTTGTGGACCATACCAGCAGGCTTTATGGAAAATGGTGAAACCATGGCTGAAGGTGCCGCAAGAGAAAGCTTTGAAGAAGCCGACGCCGTTGTCCTTAATCCTCATTTGTACTGTATTTATGACATTCCAGATATTGGCCAAATCTACAGTATTTATTTGACTAATCTAAAGGATGGTGCTTACGGTATTGGTTCTGAAAGCTTGGACTGTGCTTTGTTTAGTGAAGAAGACATTCCATGGGACAATATTGCTTTTGAGGCAGTACGCCGTACATTGACCAGCTATTTTGCAGATCGTAAGCAGTTCGATGATTTGTCTGACTTTCCTATTCATCAAGACCTTATTGGTAAAGATCAAAGTATCAAGCGCTATTAAATCAGAGGCGAGATAACAAAAGCCAAGCATTACGCTTGGCTTTTTGTATACTACTTACTATCTTTTAGCCTCTACTGCTCTAGCTTTTAATTTTACAAACTTTAAAGCCCAAATCTTTGACACTGTCTTCTTTATCGTAGGGCGCTAGTACCGCACGTACATGCTGTTGTCCTTGCAGGTATTGCTTGGCTACGCGCTGTAAATCCTCGACCGTCACTGCCAAAATCGCGGCACGCATCTTACGTTGCCAGTCTGCACTACGCTGATGGAGATCAGCAAAACAAGCTTTAATCGCTTCACCCGCTGGAGAGCCTGGCTTGTCCATACCTGAGATAATTCCTAGGATAGCTTCTTCTAGCTGTTCAGCCGTTTGTGGCTCGTTTAGCAACCACTCAATACTGGCGTCAAAGTGCGCAAAAGTTTCGGCACAATGCGGATCGCGATAGCTAAAGAACTTAAATGCGCAAGCATTGGCATCGTAGCCAGCACCGCCACCATAAGCACCGCCGCGCTCGCGAATAGCACTATGCAAGTACCCATTACGCAAGTAAGGTGCTAATACCATAAGCGCTGCAGTATCTGGATGATCTGCCGCTGGTACGCTATACGCGCTAGCATTATGGTAGACATTGGTCGGTACTAGCCATGCTAAATCTTCAACATCAGCAGTAGTACCGCTTTCTATCGCTCCCGTAGGGTCTTGTTCGCCATTTAATGCTGGATCAAGTTGCAAGTCTGCAAACTCGCTTGGGATATTATCTTCAATACCAGCATCAGAACTTTTCAACTTTTCAGCCAGCTCTGGAGCACGGCTGTCTTTCCAGCTATCGACAATCAAGTTGCTTAAGCGTTCGGTTTGCTCCGCTTCACAAACGATAACGGCATGTTTGGGTAAGCTAATCAAACGCTGATGCAAGTCCATCAAGCTGCTTGCCAACTTGTCCCACTGCGCCTCATCCGTACTTGCCTGCGTCAAAAACGCTTTCAGCGCATTGAGTGCTGGCAGGCCACTACGCACATATTCTAGCTGCGCTTGGCGACTCATACCACGACTGGCAGTTTGCATGGCATAAGCGTGGCCCGATCCTGCAAGGTTCGATTGCCAGCTGGCTTGACGCTGCTGCAAGATTTCTTTGATACGGTCATGCTCGGTAAAGACGCTATGCTCCATGACTTCTTTGAGCAGCTCAATCGCTTCAGGCTTACGGTTTAGCGCACGCGTTGCTACGACAAAATAGCTACTGATAGATTGGCCATCATCAATACTGGTACGTTGGCTAATACGCGCTGTCA
Source organism: uncultured Psychrobacter sp. (assembly GCF_947495825.1). Classification (GTDB taxonomy): domain Bacteria; phylum Pseudomonadota; class Gammaproteobacteria; order Pseudomonadales; family Moraxellaceae; genus Psychrobacter. The sequence goes on along the minus strand of NZ_CANMAH010000005.1, from coordinate 4,411 downwards.
CGCCTGATGAATGCGCAGCTTGCTTAGCTTGCAGCTCATGAGCACTCAAGGAGTCCGTACCCAGCTCAGACAGTAAACTTAAATAAATGGGCAGCAGTGGATGATTAATCACTTCATTGACGGGTAGCTCATCACGGTTATGCTCACCGATCGCATCAGTCAACGGCACAATGACTTGATAATAATATAAGCCATTGGTACCTGCTTCATACTCAAACAAGGTGCTGTCTTGCCCGCTTAAACGCACAGGCTTTTGTGTGCCTTGCTTAAAGCTGATATCCGCTGGTACGTCTTCTAGGCCAACTTTTGGCAAGAGGCTGACATCATCAGGTGCAGTTTGACGCGCTGCTAGATCAAGCGCTTGCTTGTGCAAGATATCTTTATCATCAGCGGTCAAATCCATGGCGATGGTATCAAGACGGGTCTGCTCAGCTGCTGCCAGACGGGCTGATTTTTCACTATCTGGCGTTAGTGTCACGCGGACACGATGCTGGTTATCGAGTAAATGCTGTTTAATTAAATTAGGCAGCCACTGCTTATCTTTTACCTGTTCACGTAACCACTGTAGATGCTCATCGACCTCCCAGACATCAATAGGATTGCCATCATGAATGGCGGTGCTAAAGCCTTCTAACATCAAATTTAGACCGTAAGGAATGCTATCACCGCCGATATGGCGCTGATCGATCTCGATTTGGTGCAAGATAGTTTCAATGGTTTCATCATCGATTGGTTTACTCGCAACTTCAGTCAGCAAATCAATAATACCCTGCTCTACCGCTTCGGCATGCTCAGGGTTTGAACCACGTAGACCGGTATAAAAAACCATCTCGTAATGACTGTCATCGAGCCCTAATAATGGACTTGGTGCCTTGCCCAGTGGATGACTGTCGAGATACGCACGTAATGGCGAACCTGAGTGCTCAACCAACACGCCTTCTAATAAGCGCAGAGCCAAACGCTGCTTGGGATCGGTAATCGATGGCAGTAACCATGCCACCACGTGATGGGTCTGATCAGGACCGGCCTCGTCAGCGGTATAAGTATCAACCGCGCTAATCGGTGCAGACAGGCGCTGCTCTGGGCGTGACACATGCTTTTTACCTGCTTCAAATTGGCTCAAAGCATCGTCATGGATTTTCGCTTGGGTCTCAGCTACTGGAATATTACCAAAGCTCATAATCACGCTGTTTGATGGGTGATAATGACTGCGGTGAAACTCAACCAGTTCAGGATGCGTCAAGTCTGGGATATCAGCAGGATCGCCGCCTGAATTATAATGATACGTCGTCGTTGGGAACAAATGATGCGCGACCGTATGATATAACTGGTCAATCTCGCCACTCATCGCGCCCTTCATCTCATTAAAGACGATGCCCTTAAACTGCGGCTTATCATTTTCGTCAAGCTCAACACGGATACCTTCTTGGGCAAAATCAAGCGGATGAATATTGGGGAAAAACGACGCATCAAGATAGACTGCAAGCAAGTTAAAGTAATCGTTTTTATTTTGGGTGGCGTACGGATACGCTGTCCAATCAGCAGCGGTCATCGCATTCATAAACGTATTTAATGAGCGCTTAATCATCGAAAAGAACGGATCACGTACCGGGAACTTCTCAGAGCCACATAAGGCCACATGCTCTAAGATATGCGCTTCACCTTTTGAATCCATAGGCTGGGTGCGAAAACCCACCAAAAACGCATTTTCGTCACTTGGATGCGCTAAATGATAATGCATCGCGCCAGTTTTGATGTGCTGACTGATCAGCACATCCATTGATAGTGCTTCAACATGGCGATGCTCAATCAGCTCAAACGCTGGATGCAACGTTAAGTCAGCGGTAAACGGTGTGTCAGTCATAGTTGTCCTTATAGCTTATAGTATAATGTAGATAGCGCCCCATTGAGCTGGGTAAATAAGAGAGTCTAACCTCAAAACTGTGCCAAATATCTTTAAAATTTAGTGATCAAATATGGGTTATCAGCGAATTATTTAAAAATTGACTTAGCGCTTATAGATGGGGCTTTAGCATTGATAAGTCAAGTCCATAAACGCTAAACCCTCATTGACGTAACAATACCACAATCAAAATATGGCTTTGACCCTTAACAAAGATAGTCAGCACTGCTAATATTAAGATATCCATTAATAGGAGCACACTATGAGCTACCAACATATTTTATTGGTTACCGACTTGCTATCTGATGCCGATATAGTCGCCCAAAGAGCCAAACGTATCCTTGCAGGCTCTCCTGAAGCTAAATTGTCAGTACTCCATATTGTTGAGGACGATATGGTACGTTTCGGTTATGAGTTGGTGCCAGCGTCTAGCCTGTCAGGTGATGTCGATGGTGAGCACTGGCAAAAAGCACGAACCAAGCTTGCGCTCTTTCTTGAACGTAATAACTTACAAGCGGTCAACTCTGAGGTGACTGCTGCCATCTCCAACGATAAAGGTATCGTCAATTACTGTCATGAAAAAAACGTTGATTTGCTGATTATCGGACGTCATGAGCGTCATGGAATCGCTGCATGGTTGGTTGGAGCAACGGCAGATAACATCTTGCCTAACGCTCCGTGCGATAGCTTGGTGGTCAAGCTTGATCAACCAGTGCTTGAGTGAGACTAGCATAGTCATGCGGCCATTTGTTAAGCGGTTGCAGCTGATTAAATGCTGTTAAATTGTATGCATTATTAGTTTGAGTGATGCCTTTAAAGAGCAAAATCTACTACTTAACAGCAGTCACTAGTAGTGCTATAGTTAAGACTACTTGCTACGAGGAGACCCTCATGAGTTACCAACATATTTTACTAGTCACTGACTTATTAGCCGATGCCGATATAGTGGCTCAAAAAGCCAAACGCATCGTTGATAATCGTCCTGGCTCCAAGCTATCGGTATTGCACATCGTCAAAGATACCATGGTCGGCTTCGGTTATGAATTGGTACCTGCCTCAAGCCTATATGATGAGATTGATGATGAGCGCTGCCAAGAAGCGCGGGCAAAACTAGCCCAGTTTTTAGAGCGCAACAAATTAAATGCGGTAAATTCTCAAGTAACGACGGCCATCTCTAATAGCGAAGGTATCGTCAATTATTGCCATAAAAATGATGTTGATCTGCTGGTTATCGGTCGTCATGAGCGCCATGGTATTGCAGCATGGCTCAGCGGCGCAACTGCAGATAATATTTTGCCAAACGTACCCTGTGACAGTTTGGTCGTCAGGCTTGATAAGCCAGTATCAAAACGTAGCTAATGAAGCTAACGCAGATACTGCTTGTTAGCTCATTAATAAATAAAAAAGCGCACTGTGGCTACTTGTCTACGCTGCGCTTTTTTAATGATTACACTGTATCTCTAATTACCTTGTTCTTGGATGATATCTATAAAAGTCTGCCAGATTGGGCTTTGATGACGGGCCTTGTGCCAGACCAACCACCATGTCCGTGACAGATCAATGCCTGCCACCTTTACTTGTACCAGCTTTTGCGCTACCAACTCGGCCTCAATCACATGCTGCGATAGGCAACCAAGCCCAATATCAGCATTGACCATATTTTTAATCGCCTCTGACTGCTGAATCGCCATAACGACTTCGGCATCTGGCAGATACTTAAGTAATTGTTCATCGATAATCTGCCGCGTACCCGAACCTGCTTCACGTACCAATAATGGTAATTTCGCTAGCTGTTCTATAGTCAACTTATAACAATGCTCATCTTCACTATACTCAGCCCAATCGGTTAGCCATTTACTGTTACTTTTCGCAAATATGACTAGAGTATCTGTACGCCATTCTCGCTGCTCAATGACCTTTATATCTGTTGGACGCGGCATACCTTCGACTAAAGCAATATCAATATTTAACTGCTCAACCTCACTGACGACCTCTTGGGTGTTAGCAATATACATATCGACATTGGCCTCTGGCAGCGCTTTATACAGCCGAGCTAGCAGCGGTGGCAATACATAATTGCCAATAGTCGTACTTGCACCAACGTGAATCTGCCCTGCTTGATACTTATGATAATGCTCAAGCGTTAATGACTGCCCTAAGATTGCTTGTGCTTGTACATAAACAGGATGAGCATTTGGATGCTGATTAAGCCTGCGCCCTACTCGCTCAAATAAAGGCATTTGTAGGCGCGCCTCTAGTTCGGTCAATGCACTACTGACTGCCGACTGTGATAGATGCAGCGCTTCGCTGGCAAGGCTAGTACTACCCGTCTGATAAATACTGACAAATACGGCCAATTGCTTAAGGGTAATCTTCGGTAGCGTCTGCATTGGTTTTTTCATGGTTGAACGATACCCTACATCAATTATTTAAGGGGCTGTAGTAGATAAGCACTATGCTAGACTACTTTTATGAAGATAACCCGTTGTAAACTAAGTAAAAAAGTAC
>NZ_CANMAH010000004.1 GCF_947495825.1 uncultured Psychrobacter sp. | reverse complement strand
CTGTACTTTTTTACTTAGTTTACAACGGGTTATCTTCATAAAAGTAGTCTAGCATAGTGCTTATCTACTACAGCCCCAAGGGTTTTTATCAATGCAATAATGTCGTCTTTAACTATCAAGACAATGACCGACCTGCTATTGATATTCAAAAATTAACCATTCGCCCTGGTGAGCGTATTGCCATTCTTGGGCCTATAGGGTCAGGTAAGTCTACTTTACTCAAAGTGTTGTCAGGTTTATACGCACCGACAAAAGGGCAGGTATTATTAGATGGTTTAGATATACATCAGATAAGCCGCGAGACATTGAGTGAACGTCTGGGTTATTTACAACAAGACCACCGTTTATTCCAAGGAACGTTGAGAGATAACCTACTCATAGGAATGGCAGCACCTGATGATGATGTTATGCAAGAAGTATTAAGAAAAACGGGTTTAATAAATTTAGTAGCTAGCCATTCAAGTGGCCTTGATTTACCAATTAGTGAAGGCGGGCGCGGACTATCAGGCGGACAAAAACAACTTGTCGCTTTTACGCGCTTATTGTTGACCAAGCCAGATGTGTTTTTACTCGATGAACCGACCGCGTCTATGGATAACAGGCAAGAGCAACGTTGTCTACAAGTGCTTAAACAAGAGCTTAAGAGCGGACAAACCTTTATAGTATCCACTCATAAGACCGCGCTACTCGAGTTAGCTGATCGGATTATTATTATGGAAAATCAACGCATCATTATAGATGGTCCAAAACAGGCTGTCCTCGATGAGCTTATGAATAATAAACAAGCAAAAAATCAAACACCCTCAACGATGAGCCAACCAATTAAACCTAAGCCTATCATCACCAAAGCTTCAGCAGACGTTCAAGGTAAATAGATATGGCAGACTATAAGTATACACCCACTACCGTTGAAGTAAATCGTTCAAGACTGAGTATTTGGATCGCCTTAATCGGTATTATAGTTTTATTAGTATGGGCATCATTTGCCAAAATTGATCAGGTAACTCGTGCTAAAGCCACGGTGATTGCTAGTGCCCGAACACAAGAGATTCAAGCATCAGAAGGCGGGGTGTTAACAGAGCTTGCGGTTACGGAGGGGCAGGAAGTGCAAGCAGGTCAACTGCTTGTCGTTTTAGAAGAAGAGCGCGCAAAAGCAGCAGTAGACAACTCCGCCTCTAAAACAGCAGCGCTCAAGGCTAAATTGGCTCGATTAAATGCAGAAATCTTCGATAAACCCTTGGTATTTCCCAAAGAAGTAGAAAGCTATCCTGAATACATACAGAACCAAAGCGCATTGTATAGCCGTCGTCGTCAAGCTATTAATGAAGAGGTCTCTTCTCTGAAAAAAACACTGGTACTGGCCCAAAAAGAGCTTAGTATGAATGAGCCATTATTAGAGTATGGCGATGTCAGCCAAGCAGATGTTATTAAACTGCGCCGGCAAGTCGCTGATATTGAAGCCCAAATCAATAATAAGCGCAATAAGTATTTTGAAGAAGCGCAGGCAGAGATGACCAAAGCACAAGAGGAGCTTGATACCGAGCTTGAGCAATTACGAGATCGCATGCAAGTATTAGAAGAAAAGCGTTTGATGGCGCCTACAGAAGGTAAGATTAAAAACATCAACGTAACCACTATTGGCGGTGTCGTAAAGCCGGGCGAGGTAATCATGCAAATCCTGCCAACCAGTAGTGATCTAGTCATAGATGCAAAGGTTAGTCCTGCTGATATTGCCTATGTCAAAGAAGGTCAAGATGCGTCCGTTAAGCTTGATGCGTATGATTATTCAATTTTTGGCGCGATGACGGGTACTGTAAATTATATCAGCCCAGATACCTTGATAGAGAAAACTCCTAAAGGAGAGGAGCCTTATTATCGAGTATTAATCGTTATTACGGGTGTTGAGTTTGCAGGACGAAGTGATGAGATTGTAATCAAACCAGGTATGACGGCTGCTGTCGATATCAAAGCCGCGGAGCGTACAGTATTGTCTTATCTAACGAAACCGATTACCAAAACCTTGTCAGAGGGAATGGGAGAGCGTTAAAACAAACCCCAAAGCTGATGGTTTAAAACTTGCGCTAGCCTATCTAAAAAAATAGATCCTATCCGTGCTATAGTCGAATGCTCAACACATCCTAATAAGAGAGCAAAATGGATTGGGTAAGCATTTTTATATATGACACGACGTGGTCTTTTGCGGCAGAAATAGTCATACGTACCACCTTCATGTTTTGCCTAGTTATTTTATTACTACGAAGTACCGGCAAGCGCGGCATCCGCCAACTTTCTATTTTCGAATTAACGATTATTTTATCACTGGGTTCTATCGCTGGTGACCCTATGTTTACCGAGGATTTACCGCTTATCCAAGCGGTGCTCATCATGGGTCTTGTTTTACTTCTTTATAGACTTTGTACGTGGTTCACTACAAAACACAAGCTCTTTGAGCTTCTCTTAGAAGGTGATCCTACTTACATCGTAGAAAATGGTTTGTTAATTATGAAAGATGTTGAAAAAGGTAGAATGTCGCACGACGAGTTCTTTACTGAAATGCGTCAACAAGGAGTGCGTCACTTAGGACAAGTAGAAGTAGGCTTACTCGAAACAGATGGTGAATTTAGTGTATTGTTATTTCCACACGATGAAACGCAGTATGGACTGCCTATTTTCCCTAAAGAGTTTCAGGCAGCAAAAGTATTAGAAGATGGACATCCTTATGCCTGTATGCACTGCGGCTATGTGCAATGTATCTCAGCGCTAAATGAAGTATGTAATCGTTGCCTTCATTCAAGAGGATGGGCCAAAGCTCTTAATAATAAAATCGTGAACTAGTCATTAATGATTGTTTACAATATCAATAATGCTCTTACAAATAAGGCTATTTATGCTGCGTAGTTTTTGCTCAGGTGGCCCCTCACATAAGCTGCGAAAATCATATACTTCACCCTTATAGCCAATACAATAAAAAAAGGTACCAACAGGCTTTTCTTCGGTCTCAGAGCCTCCTTTTTTTAGCAGACCTGTACAAGCGACATGTAAGTCTGCATCAAACATCGTTTTAGATTTATTGACGAGCTCTTGCGTGACTTCTGATGATTCAGGAGTACAATCATCAATCAATTGGCTGGACACATTTAATACATTCTTTTTTATTGAGACGTCATAGCATACCAGTCCACCCATTAATACATCACCTGAATACGGGCACACAGAGAACCGATGCGATAAATAGCCAGCGGTCGCACTTTCAATAAAGACAATAGTCAGTTGCTTATCCGCTAACACTTTTGCACAGCTATCAGACAAGATAACCTCCATTAGACAATCAGAACCAATCCCAAATATTACAGTACTATTCCATTTAAAAATCAATCTATGTCGTGATTGGATTGCGTAATAATATGTCTTCCATTTTATTATCGCATAGCACTGGTAATGGCATTGATATGTAACGCACGAAGTAAAAAAAACTGCATCATATATCGATGCAGTCCTTTTTTCATTTTAATGATAGACGATAATACAGAGTGATACGCCTACCGAAAAGTTGTTTTTAGTATTGATTTTCACGGCGCCATTCATCTACGTCACGTTCAGCATCCGCTCTTGAATGACCGTAACGCTCTTGGACACGACGAACTAATCTATCACGGTCGCCTTCAATATGATTGAGGTCATCATCTGTTAAGTCAGCCCACTTTTGTTTGACTGTATTTTTAAGTTGGTTCCATTCGCCTTTTAGGGTCCGATTGTCCATATTATGCTCATCCATTTTTTGTTGATTTTTGTATTGATCATCCATACTTTCTTCATGGGTGGTTTGATTGTCCATTGTAGTATTCCTTTTTTGTTTATTGTCATGTAATTTTTATGTATCAGCCTTTTTATTTGACTGATATAAATAATATAGAATAACTACTGCCATGTTGTCTGTACGGAGAGTGTTTATAATTATATTAAGTTATTAATATTATTACTTTAATCTTTCGTCCATTTAAAATTATTGTCAGACTATCAGACTATCAGACTTATAAATACAACAGATATTTGCGTAATTTTGCGAAATGAAGTGGGGATTTTTTAATAACCCAACGCTTGATACGGGCTATGATTTCAGCTTAGACTAATTAAATGATAGTTAAAAACCTATGGTTAGCTTGTAGGACGCAATATCTACTGCAATAAACAATGTCACTTAATCCTAAAACAGCTTTTAGGTCATATCTATGTTTGAATTCGATATTAGTTTGAGGATCTTAACGTACCATGCCTTTCAGTTAGGCATCGCTTTTATACTGTCGCTACCAATCGCACTGAATCGTGAGCTTGAAGACAATGGTGCTGGGCTAAGAACCTTTCCCTTAGTGACGATTGCATCATGTGCTTTTATGCTAGTAGGCATGGATATCTATCAAGGATCTGATGCAGAAGCTAGAATTATGTATGGCATTATTACTGGGATGGGCTTTATTGGTGGTGGGGCTATCTTTAAGAATGAAGATGGTGCAAAAGGCACGGCAACCGCTGCAGGACTATGGAATACAGCGGCTATCGGTATCTCTGTTGCCTATAGCCGTTATGAGATTGCTATTATACTGTCTGTAGTCGGATTTTTAATCCTGCAATTCTCAAAACCCTTTAAGCCGGGACATGAGCGATAAAACTATCAATGACGAAGAGACTTGTTAAATAAAAAGATTCCCAGTTTAACGACTGGGAATTTTTTTGCCTATAAAACATGGCTGTAGCGAAAGTAGAAGCAATCATAACAGCGATACAGATTGATATTGTCATAAAAATATTATAAGATTCATTTTAAATGAATTTTTAAGAGTAGGCGACCTATACTTTGAGTATTTGTTCTAACAAGGCTGAATTAAGAGTCAAAATTTTAGTTACTGTTGCCGATGTCAGTACCTCGACTTATCAATGTAATGAAACACTAAGGAAAATATTATGGCTTCACCAAAAACGATAGAGATTGTAAAAGCAACCGTACCTGTACTCGAAGAGCATGGCACTGCGATTACTACCGTGTTCTATCAAAACATGTTCAAAGAGCATCCTGAGCTGTTAGACATCTTTAATGAGACCAACCAAAAGCTAGGTCGGCAGCAGACTGCCCTTGCGACCACGGTTTTAGCCGCTGCCAAACACCTTGAAAATTTGGCAATCTTGCTGCCGCAAGTGACCCAAATCAGTCACAAGCATCGCGCTTTACAAATCCTACCAGAGCATTATCCGATCGTGGGCAAGCATCTACTTGGTGCGATAAAAGAAGTACTCGGCGAGGCGGCTAATGACGATATCATTGACGCTTGGACTGAAGCTTATGATGAGATTGCTGGCGTCTTTATTCAGCTCGAAAAAAATATGTATGAACAAGAGATGTGGGAGGGTTTTGCGCCCTTTAAGGTCGTAGAAAAGACGGCTACAGCCACCGATATCGCGGCCTTTACTGTCGTTCCAGTCAATAACAATGCAAAAAACAGCCAAGACATTGACCTAAGTAAGCTCAATCTAACTGCCGGTCAATATATCACGGTAAAAACGGATCCAAAAGACAGTGACCATCTCGCCCTACGTCATTATTCTTTATATTCTGCCGATACTGATAAGGGTATCCAGTTTGCTGTCAGACGCGATAATCGCAATGAGCATTATGGTTTGGTCTCCAACTATTTACATGATGAAGTAGAGGTTGGCGATACTATTTTATTATCTGCCCCTGCTGGCGACTTTGCGCTCAACCAAGATTTGGTGCAGCAAAACGATATTCCATTAGTTTTGATGAGTGCTGGCGTCGGCGTCACGCCCATTTTATCGATGTTAGAGACGCAAGTAATAGCAAACCCAGAAAGACCTATCATCTGGGTATATGCGTGCCAAAATGAAGAGCATCATGCTTTTGACGCTAAGGTCGATAAAATTTTAGAGACAGCGGCAAATGTGAATAAAAATATTTTCTATTTTGACGCGGGGCAAATACTCGATGAACGTTATCTTGCGACGCTGCCAGAGCCTGCTGATATCTATGTATGCGGGTCAATGCCGTTTATGGAAAGTATGATTGATGGTCTGATGAAGCTTAATCATGGGGTAGATAATGTCCATTATGAGCCATTCGGTCCCAAGATGAGCTTAGAGCTGTCTTAATTTAATAAATAAAATATATTTAAGTCATTACTGAATAAAAATAATAGAGCGACATTTAAACGTTTTATTGAGTGGCATTAAAGCCATTCACGTTTAAGTGTGGCTCTATTTTTTGTGTTTAGCTTTGACAAAAACAAAGTAGCGTACTTCTCCTTAGTAATTTTACATTTATGTAGTTACCTTATAAACAAATAACAAAAACAGAAACTTACCCTTCACATTACTAGAGTATTTGTATAAAATACCGTCTGTATGGTTTCTTTAAGATGTATTGATATAGTTTATTATTGGCCCTTTTACGTTCAATCGAGAGAATATGCTTGATTTAAAACAGGTAATTTAATTATGAGTCCTACCACTATTGCTTACGGTTATCTCGCGATTGCTATCATTTGTGAAGTGGTTGGCACGACGTTTTTGGTTAAGTCAGAGCAATTTACGCGTTTGGTGCCGACCCTGATTATGGGCGTGCTTTATGCCATCTCGTTTTATTTATTGACCCAGACCATCAAGACCATTCCGCTTGGCATCGCCTATGCGCTGTGGGGCGGTCTAGGTATTGTACTGACCTCACTGGTCGGGGTGTTCTTTTTTAAACAAAGTCTCGATACAGCGGCGGTGGTTGGCATAGCGATGATCGTCGGCGGTGTGGTGGTGATGAACGTATTGTCAAACTCGGTGGTGCACTGACAGGTAGGTAAAAATGAACATGGACACAAAAATGGAAACAAAAAACGCGCATAAACGTAAAAAACAGCCAGAGCTGGTGCGGCGGGCGCTGCTCGATCAAGCAGCGCGTATCACGCTAGAGCAGGGCTTGTCTAAAGTGACCTTTCAAGCGGTGGCAGATGCCGTCGGTGTGACCAAAGGCGGAGTGATGCATCATTTTGCTACCAAAGACGCGCTTATCTTAGAGGTGTTTTATGATGCGATGGCCAAGTTTGAGGCAGAAGTCAATGCCGCCATGGCAAAAGATCCGGTCAGCTACGGCTCGTTTACCCGCGCTTATATCGATGCCACGATTAGCTTGGGCGAAAAAGGGCAGGCCGAGTTTAATAGCCAAGCGACCTTGTATGTGTTGATGCTAGGAGACCGGATGCTGCGCGAACGCTGGGCTGAGTGGTCAAATGAGCAGCTAAAAAAACATGCCGCTACCGATAATACTGAAACGCTATGTATGGTGCGTTTGGTCGCCGATGGTATTTGGCTCTCTGATTTTTCGGGTATCGATATCTCGGACAAAGCCTCAATACGTGAGCGCTTGATAAATATGACGCAGCAAGACTTTGATAACTGACTTTGATAAACAGCCTTGATAAATAATTCTGATAAATAACACGCACACAGGAAATTTACCCTTTAACCCATGACGGCAAGATTTACTGAACGCTTTTTTATAAAGCTTTAATCGCCTTAAGGAAAACTTATGACAACTACTCAGACAAACGTAAATAATTTACAAGACATTATCGATTTAACACAAACGCAGACCGCTTATATCAACGGTCGCTATCTGGCGGTCGATGAAACGCTGACTACCTTTGACGATATCAACCCAGCGACAGGTGAAGTGCTGGCGACCATTCAGCAAACCACTGCCGAGCAAATCGATGAAGCGGTAAAAGCGGCGCAACAAGGGCAAAAAGTGTGGGCGGCAATGACCGCAGTTGAGCGCGGCCGTATTTTATCAAAGGCAGTTGCGATATTGCGCGAGCGTAATGACGTGCTAGCACTGCTTGAAACCAAGGACACCGGCAAAGCATACTCTGAGACTAAGTACGTCGATATCGTCACTGGTGCCGATGTCGTTGAATACTATGCAGGGCTTGCGCCAATGATTGAGGGTCGTCAGATTCCACTACGTGATAGCAGCTTTGTCTATACGCGCCGTGAGCCACTCGGCGTCGTCGCTGGTATCGGTGCGTGGAACTATCCGATTCAGATCGCGATGTGGAAGGCTGCGCCAGCGTTGGCCGCGGGTAACGCGATGATTTTTAAACCCTCAGAAGTCACGCCATTAACGGCGCTGAAACTGGCGGAAATCTTTACTGAGGCGGGCATGCCAGATGGCGTGTTTAACGTCGTACAAGGCGATTATAAAGTAGGCGAAGCATTAACTCAGCATCCTGATATTGCCAAAGTCTCGTTTACAGGCGGCGTGCCAACGGGCAAAAAAGTCATGGCAAGTGCGGCATCATCATCTCTCAAAGACGTAACCTTAGAGCTGGGCGGTAAGTCGCCATTGATTATCTTTGACGATACCGATATCGATATGGCAGCGGACATCGCCATGATGGCGAACTTCTATAGTACCGGTCAGGTCTGTACCAATGGCACACGGGTGTTTATACCAAAAGCGCTACAAGCCAAGTTTGAAGAAGCGATTTTGACGCGGGTCAAACGTATCAAACTCGGTGATCCGATGGATGAAGATATCAATATGGGGCCGCTAGTGAGCTTCCCTCATATGGAGCGAGTGCTTGGCTATATCGAGCAAGGTAAAGCCAGCGGCGCGCGTTTATTGGCGGGTGGTGAGCGAGTGACGACAGACGAGCTGGCTAAAGGCGCGTATGTCGCGCCGACAGTGTTTACCGATTGCACCGATGACATGACCATCGTACGTGAGGAAATCTTCGGCCCTGTGATGTCGATATTGACTTATGAGACTGAGGAAGAAGTCATTCGCCGTGCTAATGATACCGAATACGGCTTGGCGGCTGGGGTGGTAACCAAAGATCTAACCCGCGCGCATCGCGTCATCGGTCAAATAGAGGCGGGTATTTGCTGGCTAAATACTTGGGGCGAGTCGCCTGCGCAAATGCCAGTCGGTGGTTATAAGCATTCAGGTATCGGCCGCGAAAATGGCATCGAAGCCCTTGAGCATTATACGCAGACTAAATCTATCCAAGTCGAGCTGGGTAAGTTTGAATCGGTATTTTAATGGTTTATTAACTGCCTGTTTTTTAACTATCTGTTTTAACCACCTGTTTTAATGTACAAAGAAAGCTGTCGTCAGTAAGCGCGTCCTGTAGGCGGATATACCCGCATGATGTGAGCTTACTGATGACATGACGTATTTTTACTATTATGGAGCGTTTTATGACATCAACCACACCTGAGTATGACTACATCATTGTCGGTGCAGGCTCAGCTGGAAACGTGCTGGCCACGCGTTTGACCGAAGATGCCAACATTAAGGTGTTGCTGTTAGAGGCGGGTCGTCCAGATCATCGACTAGACTTTCGCACGCAGATGCCAGCGGCGCTCGCGATGCCGTTACAAGGCACTACTTATAACTGGGGCTATAAAACTGATCCCGAGCCATATATGAATAACCGCGTCATGGACTGTGGCCGCGGTAAAGGGCTGGGCGGTTCATCACTCATCAATGGCATGTGCTATATCCGTGGTAATGCGCTCGATTTTGACGATTGGGCGAAAATCAAGGGCTTAGAAGACTGGACGTATCTCGACTGCTTACCGTACTTTAAGAAGTCAGAGAACTGCGACGCAGGCGAAAACGACTATCATGGCGTCGGTGGTCCAGTAGAAATGACCACCTCAAAACCTGGGGTCAATCCGTTGTTTGAAGCGATGATTGAAGCAGGCGTGCAAGCTGGCTATCCGCGTACCGATGATCTAAACGGTTATCAGCAAGAAGGCTTTGGGCCAATGGATCGTTTTGTCACGCCTAATGGTCGCCGCGCATCAACGGCTCGTGGGTATCTGGACCGTGCCAAACCGCGTAGCAATATTACGATTTTGACTGGTGCCTTGACCGATGTGATTTTATTCGATGGTAAGCGCGCGGTCGGTGTCAAAGTAGAACACCAAGGTCAGACTAAGCATTTTTATGCCGCTCGTGAAGTAATCGTCTCCTCAGGTGCCATTGCCTCACCGCAATTATTGCAGCGCTCTGGCATTGGCCCTGGCCAGTGGCTCAAAGATTTGGGGATAAATGAGGTTTTAGAGTTGCCAGGCGTTGGTAATAATCTACAAGACCATTTAGAGCTGTATATGCAGTACGAATGTAAATTGCCGGTATCGATTGCCCCTGCCAATAAATGGTGGAATAAGCCTGCGATTGGTGCTGAATGGTTGTTTATGGGTACCGGACTTGGTGCGTCTAATCAGTTCGAGGGTGGCGGCTTTATCCGTACCGATGAGAAATTTACCCATCCCAATATCCAGTATCACTTCTTGCCATTAGCGGTGCGTTACGATGGTCGCAGTGCCGTAAATTCTCATAGCTTTCAAGCACACGTCGGCTCATTACGCTCTCCAAGCCGTGGCCGCGTTAAGCTGACCTCAAAAGACCCAAGCGCGCATCCAAGTATCTTATTTAACTATATGTCGCATGAGCAAGACTGGCAGGAGTTCCGCGCGGCGATGCGTATCACTCGTGAAATTATGCATCAGCCAGCGCTTGACCCGTATCGCGGCCACGCTATCGCGCCGACCGATGATCTGGTGACTGATGCGCAGCTCGATGAGTATGTCCGTAACCATAGCGAGACCGCTTATCATCCGTCGTGCACCTGTGCGATGGGCGAAGGTAATGATTCGGTAGTCAATGGTGAGGGGCTAGTGCATGGTATCGATGGCTTGCGAGTCGTTGATGCGTCTATCATGCCAAATATAATTAGTGGTAATCTTAACGCCACCACTATTATGCTGGCCGAAAAAATCGTCGATAAGATGCGCGGTAAACAATTACCACGCTCGACAGCGGACTATTATGTCGCCAATGGCGCACCGCTCAGAGCCGAGCCGATGCGCGCTTATGGCGCTGCTGTTTAACCGCCTGTATAAGCGATTTAACATTATTGGATAATTTCAACAAGAAGGCCTTTCAAAGTAAAGGTCTTTTTTATCAGCGTCAATCTATTTGTGCTGGCAATAAACGAGAAAAACTTGTTCCTAGCTATAGGTTCTCGGTTTTTATTTGACTATAGCGTAATCGCTATTCTTGTTTATATTGCTGGTTTTTGAGGTCTTGTTAAGGAGTCTGCGGACTGCTTAGTAAGTTTTATTGATTGGTACTGCTTTGTGCATCCTGCGCTTATATAGATAACGTGGTAATTCTGCACTATGTTATGACGGACAAAGCACTATCAGATCCTGTTTCATTTACCTATTGAGGTCTTTTATGTACAGTTCGCCATCAGAAGATGCGACGAAACCCTTGAGCCTAAATAAAGCGGTTTTTTTAGGCTCTGCGATTATTTCTATTTTATTGATTATCTGGACGATTGCCTTGCCAGATTATAGTGAGGCATTATTAGGCGCGAGCATGGCCTGGGTATCAGAGAGCTTTGGCTGGTATTACATGCTGGTGGTCGCCGCTTATAGCATATTTGCATTATTTGTGGGCTTTTCTAAATATGGCGATATCAAGCTGGGACAAGACCACGAAAAGGCGCAGTTTCCTTTTTTAGCATGGGCGGCGATGCTGTTCTCTGCTGGTATTGGTATCGATTTACTATTTTTCGGTGCCTCTGAGCCATTGATGCATTATCTCACGCCGCATACGGGGCTTGAGCCTGCTAGTGAGGCGGCTATGCGCGAAGCACTGTCGCAGACCTTCTTGCATTGGGGTCTACATGGTTGGGGCATTTATGCGCTTATCGGCATGGCGCTAGCGTACTTTGCCTATCGTAAAAATATGCCGCTGGCGTTACGTTCACCATTGACTCCAGTCTTTGGCGAGCGCTTAATCAAAGGCTGGCTCGGTGATGGTATCGATACCTTTGGTGTGGTCTGTACCTTAATGGGTATTGCCACTAGCTTAGGTATCGGCGTGTTGCAGGCCAATGCAGGCTTGACCCATGTCTTTGGTATCGAGTCGAGCAAGATGGTACAGAGCCTGATTATTTTGGGCGTAGTAGCTGCTGCCGCTATCTCAGCCATGACCGGTGTAGAGCGAGGCGTACGCCGTTTATCTGAGTTCAATATGCTCTCGTCGATACTGCTATTGATCGCGATACTGGTGATGGGCAATACGATATATTTGCTTAATACTTTTACCCAAAGTATCGGTCAGTATTTTCAGACCATAGTTTACAAGACCTTTGATGTTTATGCTTATGATGGCAGCGCTGGGGCCGATTGGAAATCTGGCTGGACGATATTTTTCTGGGCATGGTGGGTCGCTTGGGCACCGTTTGTCGGTTTGTTCATCGCCCGTATTAGCCGTGGCCGTACCTTGCGTGAGTTTGTCTTTGGCGTGATGTTTATCCCGCTAGGCTTTATCTTTGCGTGGTTCTCTATTTTCGGTAACTCTGCAATAGACTTGGTCGCTAATGGTGCGACAGAGCTTGGTGAAATCGCTATCAATGACGCTGCGATGGGCATGTTTGCCTTGTTTGAGTACTTTCCTTACAGTGATATTTTATCATTCGCTGGTGTGGTTATTGGCTTAGTGTTCTTTGTGACCTCAGCGGACTCTGGCGCTTTAGTACTGGCTAATCTAAGCTCAAAAGGCATGACCAATGACACCGATGCACCGGTTTGGCTGCGTCTGTTTTGGGCAGCAGCGACGGGTTTGATTACCTTAGGTCTATTGTTCGCTGGCGGCTTTGCTTCCTTGCAGTCGGTGTCTGTCATCGCAGGTTTGCCGTTCTCGCTTATTTTAGTGCTCTACATGATGTCGATGTGGAAGTCGCTCAAAGAAGAGGGCAATAAGCGTAAAGCCAGTACGGTTGGCACGGCTAACGTCCTCGATAATGGCAAGAGCTGGAAGGCGCGTCTGCAGCGTATTGTCAGCTTCCCAGGCCATGCGCAAGTGGAGAGATTCTTGCAGACTGTGGTCATGCCAGCGATGAGCGAGTTTGAAAAAGAGATGCAAGCAGGCGGTCTCAATACTGTTTTAGAGAGCCATAACGTGGACAATATTAGCGATAATATCAATGCAAATATGGATCACGATACTCATCATATAGATGGTGTCAAACTGCGCGTTGGTCATGGCGATGAAGACGACTTTGTTTATGAAGTGAATCTCATCAAAGCTGAGCGTCCAAACTTTACCTTAAACACTTCGACTAAGCATGCTGAGTTCTACTACCGTGCTGAGGTGTTCTTAAGTGATGGCTCGCAAGAGTATGACTTGGTGGGCTATACCAAAGAGCAAGTGCTAGTCGATATCTTGCATCAGTACGAGTGTCATTTGCAGTATCTACATTTAGAGCGTTAATGAGCTAGATGTTAACTGGCTAGATGTCGTGACAAGTTTGTCTTTTATATGACCTCATAAGTTGGATGCAGCTTATGGGGTTTATTTATGGACTGACGATAGGTAAGTAGGAAGGATAAAGTAAAATATATAGAGATAAATTTTAAAGTATAGTCAGTGAAAAGTGATGTCTATACCAGCAGTACTGTAGTGTACTCAAAGTATTTTGACTAAGACATACCCTATATAAAAGGATAAATCTGTGACCACACTCAAGTACATCGCTCATTATTCTGAGCACATCCAAAGCCAAGCGGCTCGGCTCATCAGTGAGGGCAGGCTGGGCGATTATCTAGAAAGCAAATATCCCAATCGCCACCAAGTGCAAAGCGATAAGGCGCTTTATCAATATATAAACGACATAAAAAACCAGTCTATGCGCAAAATTGGCCCTCTATCGAATGTCAGTTATAGCAGCAAATTAAAAGTCCTCAAGCAGGCGCTGGGAGTTCATACCGCCCAGTCTCGCGTCCAAGGTAGTAAGCTTAAATCGCACAACAGCATCACGGTGGCCAGCTTATTTAAAGAAGCGCCGCCTGAGTTTTTGCGCATGATCGTCGTGCACGAGTTGGCGCATTTTAAGGAGCATGAGCATAACAAAGCGTTTTATCAATTATGCTGTCATATGGAGCCAGAGTATCATCAGCTCGAATTAGACACGCGTTTGTGGCTGCATTGGCGTGAGTTATGATTTGATTAATTGTACCAATCTAACTCATTGATATAATTTAGATTCAACCATAGTTTACCCTTCGCTAAATTCTCAGTATTATCCTGACAAGCCTATACGAATGGCCTATAAGAGTTATAGAGTATAGGCTATTTCATAAGCGTTTTTTACGCATAGAATAATCAACGCCAACACATACCAAAGGATATATCTAATATCTTGACGTTTGATCTGACGATCATTGCTTTACAGTTTTGAGGCAATCAATGCCTATACTTTGACATTCATTAATGGCTGTTAAGCCAGTGTTGTCAATCTCACCTGCGCACGTGAACGATTTTGATCATTTTGCTTTTTTAAGTTCATTACCTGCCTATCAGGACGATTGAGTGACGATTCAGCGATATATGTCGCGCTGGGTTTATAAAAAAGGATTTGATGGAATGATGACATTATCCGATAGTTCTACAATACAACAGATTGCCAAAAACTCCGGACACCACTTCGATGCCAACCGTCGTTGGGCAGCATTTTTGACGTTGGGGTTTGGGGCGCATGTTGATGATGATACCCTTATCACTCGTATGAATATAGCTCGCCATTATGGTCCCCTACGTGTCCAAAGACCATTCTATCCTGAAGGTCGCGATGGTTGCTGTCATGTCTATCTGCTACATCCCCCAGGTGGTATCGCTAGTGGTGATACGCTCAACATCGATGTTACTGTAGCGTCAAACGCGCATACTTTGCTAACGACAACTGCTGCCAATAAGCTTTACAAAGCTGATAGTAATGGCGTTGCTTGGAACCAACACACCCACCTAAAAATCGCTAATGATGCCATTTTAGAGTGGTTACCACAAGAAACGCTCTCTTTTAACGGCTCTCGCGGCGAGCAGACCATCATCATTGATTTAGAAGACAACGCTAAATGCTTGGGGTGGGAGATTCTCGGTCTTGGTCGTCCTGCCAGCAAGCTGCCTTTCGTCAGTGGTCGCCTCGAACAGCGTTTTCAACTTACTCGTAATGGTCGCCCATTGTGGATAGAGCGCCAATGCATAGATCCAGATCATCCAAGATTCGCTGGCATGTGGGGGCAGGGCGGTGCCACCGTACATGGGACGCTGTGGGCGGTAGGATTGGACGATTCACAAGAGACCATCGCCGCGTTACGTGAGTATATACCCGCTGCCAATCACTGGGCTGTGACCTATCGGCGCGGCGTATTGCTGCTACGCTATTTAGGCGTTGAGCGTAACGAAGCTTGGGAGATATTTCAGCAAGCGCGAGAAGTACTGCGTCCGCGTTTGACCGGACACACCGCTATCACACCACGAATTTGGTTGACTTAATTACCTATTGATAATCAAGAATGAATAAAAAAAGCCTTTTTATAGTGGCATGGGCTTTTGATAAAACGATAACGATAAACATAATATAAGAAGGAGTCAGCGATGGAGTTAACGCCAAGAGATAAAGATAAGTTGCTATTGTTTACAGCAGGGCTGCTCGCTGAGCGCCTTAGGGCTAAAGGCCTTAAACTGAATTATCCTGAAGCAATAGCGCTGATCAGTTGCGCCATTATGGAAGGCGCGCGTGAAGGCCGTACCGTGGCAGAGATGATGAGTGCCGGACGCGAAATCCTTACCCGAGATGACGTCATGGATGGCATCGCTGAGATGATCGAAAGCCTGCAAGTTGAGGCAACCTTTCCTGACGGCACGAAGCTTGTGACCGTTCATAATCCTATTGTCTGAGGAGACTTGCTATGATTCCTGGTGAATATCAGCTAAAAAGTGATGATATTGAGCTATGTGCCAATCGTGAAAGCATCACTATCAACGTCGCCAATACAGGTGATCGACCTATTCAAGTCGGCTCTCATTACCACTTTGCCGAGACTAATGCAGCCTTAGACTTCGACCGTAAAAAAGCTTATGGGCACCGCTTAGCGATTGCGGCAGGCATGGCGATACGTTTTGAGCCGGGACAACATCGTGATGTGCCGCTGATTCCTTTTTCAGGCTTATGCCGTATTTATGGTTTTCGTGGTGAGGTCATGGGACCCTTAGATCAAGGTCAGGACCAAAACTCAGACTCAGGAGCGACATCATGAAAATTACTCGTCAAGCTTATGCAGATATGTATGGTCCAACGAGTGGCGATAGAATTCGTCTAGGCGATACTGAGCTGTGGATTGAGATCGAAAAAGACTACACGCATTATGGCGAAGAAGTCATGTTCGGTGGTGGCAAGGTGATTCGTGATGGTATGGGTCAAAGTCAGCGCTGCGATGATGCTGTGATGGATACGGTCATCACCAATGCTGTCATTATCGACTGGTGGGGTATTGTAAAAGCCGATGTGGGCCTAAAAAATGGCCGTATCGCTGCTATCGGTAAAGCTGGCAACCCTGATACCCAGCCTGATGTCGATATCGTTATTGGACCTGGTACCGAAATCATCGCTGGTGAAGGTCAAATTTTGACAGCAGGTGCGGTTGATACTCACGTGCATTATATTTGTCCGCAGCAGGTTGATGAAGCGCTAATGAGTGGTCTAACAACGATGATTGGCGGCGGTACGGGACCTGCGACTGGTTCAATCGCGACCACTCACACGCCAGGCCCTTGGCATTTGGGCAAAATGATGCAAGCCGTTGATGACTTACCTATTAATATTGGGTTTTTGGGCAAAGGCAGTGCCAGCACGCCAGAAGCCATTGTCCAGCAAGTAGAGGCGGGTGCGATGAGTCTAAAAATCCATGAAGATTGGGGCGCGACCCCAGCCTCTATTAGCAATGCCTTAGATGTGGCTGACCGTTATGACATACAGGTTGCCATTCATGCTGATAGCTTAAATGAGTCAGGCTTTGTAGAAGATACGATAGCGGCATTCAAAGATCGCTGTATTCATACTTACCATTCTGAAGGTGCTGGTGGTGGTCATGCACCCGATATTATCGTCGCTTGTAGCCTACCCAACGTCTTGCCTTCCTCTACCAATCCGACACGCCCATATACGATTAACACCGTTGATGAGCATCTCGATATGTTGATGGAATGCCACAATCTAGACCCAAGTATCCCAGAAGATGTCGCCTTTGCCGATTCGCGTATTCGCCGCGAGACTATTGCTGCCGAAGATATCCTGCATGATATGGGTGTGATTTCGATGATCTCATCTGACTCACAAGCCATGGGCCGTATCGGTGAAGTAGTGTGCCGCACTTGGCAGACCGCTCATAAAATGCGTCTGCAACGCGGTCTATTGCCAGAAGATCAAGAACGCGGCACAGATAACTTCCGCGTGAAGCGCTATATTGCTAAGTACACTATTAATCCAGCCATCACTCATGGCGTGGGCCATGAAGTCGGTTCTGTCGAAGTCGACAAGCTGGCAGATCTTGTGCTGTGGAAGCCGGGCTTCTTTGGGGTGAAACCATCCATTGTTCTAAAAGGTGGCATGATAGCTGGCGCTGCTATGGGTGACCCTAATGCAGCTATCTCTACCCCGCAACCTGTACATTATCGCCGTATGTTCGGTGCGCTAGGCCGCGCCGCTGCCGCTACTCGAATTACTTTTGTCAGTCAAGCCGTCATGAATACGGGACTAGAAGAAAGACTTGGGCTAAAGAGCAGGCTGGTTGCATGCAAAAACGTTCGTCAAATGCGTAAGAGCGATATGAAGCTTAATGACGCTTGTCCAGAGTTGACAGTGGATCCACAAACCTATGAAGTTCGTGCAGATGGCGAGTTACTAACTTGTGAGCCATTGTCCGAGTTACCATTAGCCCAACGTTACCATTTGTTTTAGAGCGCTTGTAAGGATATCAATATGCTTGAATTAATACAGAGAATCGATGGCAGCACTCAGGCCGATGTATACGACACCCTGACTCTCCCTTATGAGCTACGCATACGTGGCCGGCTAAAGGCTGTGACTGATAGCGGCCTTGATGTTGGCTTGTTCCTTGATCGTGGTCCGGTACTGCGTCAGGGTGATTTGCTACAAGCGAGTAGTGGTGAAGTCATTCAGATTCGTGCCGCTGATGAGCCTGTCACGACAGCTTATGTTGAGGACGGCTTAGCGCTGGGACGGCTAAGTTATCATTTGGGTAATCGCCATGTATCACTTGCTCTTGGTAGTGATACAGATGGGCGCTACTGGGTTCGATTTCCGCCAGATCATGTGTTAGAAGAATTAGCCGTTCTGCTTGGAGCCACTTTAAGTCATCATCAAGCGCCATTCGATCCAGAATCTGGTGCTTATGCACAAGCTGGCCGTGAGCATTCGCACTCTCATAGTCATTCTCACGAACACCATCATGCCCATGGACATTCTCACGATGACAACCACAACCATGCACACTGACACCCAGCCAAACACAACCAGCGATTTGGCGCTGCTCGGACTGATGCAGCTGATTAGCCCTGCATTGCCAATCGGTGCATTCGCTTGGTCACAAGGCTTAGAGAGTGCATTTGAGCTAGATTGGGTATGTAACGAGGCTGAGCTTTATGAGTGGCTAGTAGGCGTACTTAACGATGGTTTGTCCCGCTGCGAATTACCAGTGCTGGCACGCTTGCAAACCTGCTGGGAGAATGGGGATAGTGAAGGTCTTGCTTTTTGGAATGATTGGATACATGCCAACCGTGAGACTGCTGAGCTGAGCGACGAAGACATACGTTTAGGACAAGCACTGATGCGCTTGCTCAACAGTTTAGAGTTGCAGCCGCAGTCAGAGTTAGGTCATGCCACGCTACCAGAAGATCCTGGTTATGTGACGGTTTTTGCTTGGACTGCCCATCAGCGACAAGTACCGATACGCCAAAGTCTACTTGGCTTTGCATGGGGCTGGCTAGAAAACCAGCTGGCAGTCGCCTGCAAAGCTATGCCCCTTGGTCATACTGCCGCGCAGCGTTTAAACGAGCAGCTTCGCCCGCAACTGGTCGCTGCTGTCGATACTGCGCTGGCTTTAACCGATGAGCAGTTGGGGCCGATTTTACCGGGTTTAGCACTCGGTAGTGCCCAGCATGAAACCCAATATTCAAGATTATTTAGAAGCTAATCGTTTTTGCAGCCGTTTTTATTTAATGGTCGCTTTAATTTTATAACAACTTCGTTTTTATAACCGCTTTGACTAACAAGATATAAGGAAAGATAGCCATGAAACATTGTTTACGAGTAGGAGTCGGTGGGCCAGTTGGTTCTGGCAAAACGGCCTTATTACGCCAATTATGTAGCGCCCTAAAAGATCACTATGACATCGCTGTAGTCACCAACGACATCTACACCCGTGAAGATGCTGACTTTTTGCTAAAGCACGACGCCTTGCCTGCTGACCGTATTCTTGGTGTGGAAACTGGCGGCTGTCCGCACACGGCTATCCGCGAAGACGCCTCTATGAATCTGGCCGCCATTGATGACTTACAAACGCGTCATCCCAAACTAGAGCTGGTGTTAGTAGAGTCTGGCGGTGACAACCTAGCGGCTACCTTTAGCCCAGAGTTGTCTGATTTAACCCTATACGTCATCGATGTCGCTGCTGGTGACAAAATCCCTCGTAAAGGCGGCCCAGGTATTACCAAATCAGATTTATTGATTACAATAAAATTGATATCGCAGAATATGTACATGCTTCACTAGATGTGATGGAACGTGACTCGAAAAAAATGCGCGGCGAGCGTCCTTTTATATTTACCAACTTATACGACGGTGTGGGCGTAGAAGAAATCATTAGCTTTATTTTAAAGCAGGGCATGTTGCCTGAGCGTCGTCCTGAAAAGCTCAGCGATAATGCTTAATCAATCATAAAGCGCCGCTGCTAAATTGTTAGTACTTAAACATAGCTATAACCACTGTACAAACATGAAAAGAAAAAGCAGTTATAGATAAGCGAATAATAAACAGAAAAAGAGGGAGATTACCATGAATAAAATGACCAAGTTGCCAGCGGTGAAACTATTAATGACCATTGGGCTGATGCTGACAGCGACTTTAGCTATTGCCCATCCTGGTCATGGCGAACATGTAAGCAGCGGCTTTCTTAGCGGCTTATTACATCCATTGATGGGTCTGGACCATTTATTATCCATGGGTGCGATTGGTTTTTGGAGTATCCGTCAAAACACCACGATGAAACGCGGCACGCCTTTGTTTGTCGTAGGTGGCATGATAGCGGGTGCAGGCCTCGCTTGGGCGGGTGTCAGCTTGGCTGGGATAGAGACAGGTATTGCTATGTCAGTACTGCTAGTTGGCGTGCTAATCGCGACGCTTGCAAAACTGCCGACTGCTGTAGGTGGCACTTTGGTTGCGCTGTTTATGGTCGCTCATGGTTACGCTCACGGCACTGAGATGACCCAAGGCTCAAGCTTGCTACTTTATATGGCAGGCTTTGTGGTCGCAACTTTAGCGATTACCTTTTTGGGTCGCGGTCTAGGTAACATGATGCTCAAAGCTGATAACCGTATTACTCGTGCATTAGGCGGCGTGGTTGCTGTCATTGGTGGAGTATTGGCTGCTGGCTAATCCCGACTAGCTAATCTCTACTAGTACTGTAACCCAACTCTCATAAATCTAAAAAGCCGCACAGATTTCTTGCGGCTTTTTGAGTTTAAGTATCTGATTTTACGCCACTGCTAGCTTTTAGTGGTACGCGTTACTGCTTTATTAAACTGAGATTCATATAAAAACACATATCAAATAGGGAATACCGATATGAACGACACTACTAATGACACTATCATAAAAGTATCAAGAAACACGGACATTGCCCCGCAAAACTCACTCTCTACCCAAACCGTTGCGTTTTCGCATTACAACTATATCTCAGCACAACTGCCTGTGAATATTACTACTGGCGCTTTGGTCGCAAATGATATAAAAGTACAGGCCGCACAATGCCTAAAAAACATCAAAACCATTGTAGAAAGCATCGATCATGATATGAATGATGTGATTAAAATTAATATATTTTTAAAAAATATCGCCGATATTAAAGACATAGATACGATTTATCCTGCATTTTTCCAAGGTTATCTGCCGACACGGACAGTCATAGCAGTCGCAGAATTGCCGATAAATAATGCCTTAGTACAAATGGATGCTGTCATATCAAATGGAGAAGGCACGTATCCGCAAGCGCCAGTTGAGCTGGTAAAAGTACCAAGAAACAATGAAAATGTTCCAAAAGATTCTGTATCTCCGCATACCATCGCTTTTTCACATTACAACAATATCTCAGCGCAACTGCCTGTAGATACCACCACAGGGAAACTGGTCACTGGTGGAATAAAAGCGCAAACGCAGCAATGCCTAAAAAACATCGAAGCGATTTTAGATAGTATTGATGTTCCTCTTCAAGAAATTGTCAAAGTAAACATATTTTTAAAAGACGTGGCCGATGTAGACGCGGTGAATGACGTTTATAAAACATTTTTTCCAGAGACAACCAGTACTGGCGATCCTGCCTATTTACCTGCCTTGACGATAGTTATAGCGTCAGACTTGCAGCTAGATGCCTTGGTGCAGGTTGATGCAATCGTGTCTCATGGAGACGGCACACCGCCCCAAGCCACGGAAGATAAACATGGTATCACCATTAAAGCGAACAACACTGATAAAGCACCAAAGAGCCCGCTATCAACGCAAACAGTAGCATTCTCCCATTACAACCATCTCTCAGGTCAATTACCTATCAATCCTGAAACCGGCAAACTAATCGACGGTGATATAAAGGCGCAGACCAAGCAATGCTTAGAAAATATTAAAGCTATTGTAGAAAGTACCGATCATGTGATGGATGATGTGGTAAAAATGACCATTCAGCTTAACAATATCAAGGATATCGATACGGTTAATGAGGTATACAAAACCTTTTTTGACAACGACTTGCCAGCTAGGACGGTGATTGGCGTCGCTGCTATTCCGATGGACGCATTGATACAGATTGATACTGTTGTATCCAACGCTGAGGGTACGCCACCAGCGTCATAATGGTAGCGAGTATTACCATTATTATTTAGTAGACGTTAGATTTCTTAATAAAAAAGTGCCAGTCATTTTAACAACTGGCACTTTTTTTAAATCTTCCTAACAATAGGAAGAGGGTTTATTTAGAAAAAACGTTAATTAAAAGGGGTGCTATTTAAAAAAGGAACTGTTTAAAAAGAGACAGTGCGGCTTTTATAGTTGGCAAGTAATGCTGTATTTACGATCGTTTACTGAGCGGATACTCAGAACGCCGCGATTGGCTTTGGTATGCCACTCATAGCTGGCTTTAGAGCTTGATTCTTTAATGTAGCGCGCACCAGAGCCCGATACTGCTCGTTTAAGACTTACTCTTTGATTTTTTGTACCAAGTTTGGGCAGCGTCAAGCTTAAATTAGCCACTTTACCATTCGCTGAATAAATAGCAGTCACTTTACTATTATCTTCACAGCTAAAAGCATAAGATTTTTGTATTTGAGGTTTATGTCCACTATGAGCGTTGTTTATTGGTGCATTAGTCGCACATGCTGCTAATAATAAAATAGTAGGGGTTACAACCAGTAATTTTTTCATGATATTCCTCGATAGTGCTAGTAGCTGATAAGAGTAGCAATGCGAGGCGTATCTTACAATATGTGGCGGCTATTTTATCAGTCGCTATTATTATTTAGCGCATCAATGATTGGGTGCATTAATATCTGCCGCTGCCACGTTATCAGTTTGACGCGCCGCCATTCGATCATTGGCTTCTTGCACCGCTTTTTTGACCAGTGCATAGTCTGAGTGGCGTACATCTTGGCCACTGATATAGTTGATGACCAGCTCAGCGATATTTTGTGCATGATCGCCAATCCGCTCAAGCGCACGCAATACCCACACGATATTGATAACCTTGGAGACGTGGCGCGCGTCCTCCATGATATAAGTCATCAAGGCACGAATCGCTGACTGATACTCTTCATTGACCACATCATCATTGCGCATCACCTCAAACGCCTGCTCAGCATTGGACTGACTAAAAGCCTCTAGCGCATTGTGCAGCATCAGACGTACTTGATTGCTCAGGTGCTGCACTTCGGCATAGCCATACGCTGATTTGCCTTGGGCGGCGAGCTTATTGGCCATTTTGGCAATTTTGACCGCTTCATCACCGATGCGCTCCAAATCCACCACGCCTTTACTGATGGACATCACCAAACGTAAATCACTGGCCGCTGGCTGGCGTTTGGCGACCAATAACAAGATATGCTCATCGAGCTCGACCTCCTGCCGATTGATATCAAAATCCATCTCGATGACTTCTTGCGCCAGTGTATCATTTTTATCGATAAGGGCGTGAATGGCTTTGGCAACTTGGCTGGCTGCATGGTCGCCCATCACCAAAAACAGACGAATGGCTTCATCCAAATCTTGATCAAAACTTTTGGAGATGTGCTTGTCACTTTGCATAAGAGGTATTCCCTAAATATCTGTATATTAATGGCGTGCTGCTGGCATAGCTGTATTGTTGTTATTAAAAATTAACGATAGTTTTTATTTGCACAGCGTTAGCCATAACGACCCGTAATATAATCTTCCGTGGCTTTTTGCGCCGGTGTGGTAAATACTTGATTCGTCTCGCCCATCTCAACCATATCGCCCAGATACATATAGACCGTATAGTCTGAGACGCGCGCCGCCTGCTGCATATTATGAGTGACGATGGCGATGGTGTAGTCTTGTTTTAAATCTTCAATCAAATCCTCAATGGCGCCTGTCGAGAGTGGGTCAAGCGCCGAAGTTGGCTCATCAAGCAGGAGTACTTCAGGTTTGGTAGCGACACTACGAGCGATACACAGACGCTGCTGCTGGCCGCCTGATAACGACAAGCCTGAGGCTTTGAGCTTGTCTTTTACCTCCGGCCATAGTGCCGATTTTTTTAGCGCCCATTCCACCCGATGGTCCAGCTCAGCTTTGCTTAGCCTTTCATAAAGACGCACACCAAAGGCGACATTGTCATAGATGGACATTGGGAACGGCGTCGGCTTTTGAAACACCATACCGACCTGCGCACGTAGCAGGTTGACATCGATGTCTTTGCCCAAGATGTTTTTGCCATCGAGGTTGATACTGCCTTCTGCACGCATGCCAGGATATAGGTCATACATACGGTTAAAGGTACGGAGCAGGGTCGACTTGCCGCAACCTGACGGGCCGATAAAGGCGGTGACTTTTTTATCAGGAATGTCGATATTGATATTTTTTAGCGCCTGAAACTCTCCGTAATAAAAGCTTAAATCACGAATCTGCATCTTCGCTGCTGGCATGTCTTTGGGGATATCATGCAGGGTTTGCTTATTTAAGTTTGCTGCATTTGGCTGCGACAGTTGCGTGGTCGTCGCCATCGATCTATGTAGTAAGCTGGCTGTGGTCGTATCAAAGTTACTGCTATCTGCTGTGCTACGCGTTTTGCTGATGACGTCATTCATAATGTTATCCAACCTAGCTTGATGAATATAAATTTAGGTAAATGGGTATATAAAGTGATTTGGTGGCAGGCCTTATCGACTCTGGCTGCTATTTACTGGAGCTGCGACCACCGATAAATCTTGCCAAAATATTTAGTACCAATACCGAAGCGGTAATCAGCAGTGCAGCGGCCCATGCAAGTGCATGCCAATTGTCATAAGGACTCATGGCAAACTGATAAATGGTGTTCGGCAAGTTGGCAATCGGCTGACTCATATCGGTACTAAAATATTGATTGTTCAATGCCGTAAATAGCAATGGCGCCGTCTCACCGGTAATTCTGGCAAAGGCCAACAGCACACCAGTGGTCAGCCCCGCTCGAGCCGCTTTAATCGTCACTTGCGTGACCATCTTCCACTTCGGTGTACCCAGTGCGTAGGCCGCTTCACGAATGCTATTGGGCACCAGATTGAGCATGTTTTCAGTCGTTCGTACCACCACAGGCACCACAATCAGCGCCAATGCCAATGCGCCCGCCCACCCAGAGAAGCTTTGACCTTTTACCATCAAGGCATAAATAAACAGACCAATGACAATCGAGGGGGCAGAGAGCAAAATGTCATTTAAAAAGCGCGTCACTTTGCCAAGCAGGCTGCCTTGCGCAAATTCAGACAAATAAATCCCTGTCATCAGGCCAATGGGCGCACCGATAAATAATCCCGAAAACGCCAACATCACCGAGCCGACAATGGCGTTACGTAGGCCGCCTGCGCTCATCGGTGGCGGCGTATCGGCGGTAAAGATAGGCATCTGTATCATGCCCTGAAAGCCTTCGACAAACAGCGTCACCAATATCCAAAACAGCCAAATCAAGCCAAATACCATCGCCGACATGGCAAAACCCAAGCCCAGCTTATTGGCCCAGCGCCGTTTGTTATAAAGACGCTTGTCGTAGCGGCTATCAAAGCCAGTCTGCGCAGGTAACGCTGAGTGCATCGCATTAGTAGGCATAAAACTCATTTCCATTTTTCAAGATTTTTTATCAGCCTGTACATCACTATTGTCTGTATGTCGTTATGTGTTAGCGGTTGCCTGCTTTTTGATCCATACGCATCAGCATGAGCTTAGCCAGCGACAGCACAATAAAGGTGATGATAAACAGTATGAGGCCAAGGTGCAGCAGCGAGGCCAGATGCAGCTCACTGGAGGCTTCGGCAAACTCATTGGCCAGCGCTGAGGTAATGGTGACGCCAGAGGTAAATAGACTTGGACTGATATTAAAGGCGTTACCAATAAGGAAGGTCACGGCCATGGTCTCGCCCAGCGCCCGACCCAGCCCCAAGATAACCCCACCGACCACACCAGCTTTGGTATACGGCAAGATAATCTTAAACATCACTTCCCAAGTGGTCGCACCCATGCCATAGGCTGATTCTTTGAGCAGGTCTGGCACCACAGAGAAAACATCACGCATGGTAGCGGCGATAAAAGGAATGATCATGATAGCCAGGACAAGAGAGGCGGTAAACATGCCCAGTCCCATTGGCGCACCGGTAAACAGCTTACCGATGATAGGTAATGGGCCGATATGCTCGATAAACCACGGTTGAATGTGATCGCCAAAGAAGGGCGCAAATACAAACAACCCCCACATACCGTAAATGATAGAGGGGATACCTGCCAGCAGCTCAATGGCGATGCCAAGGGGCTTTTTTAAAAAGTTTGGACACATCTCAGTCAAAAATATCGCAATGCCAAAGCTGACGGGTACAGCGATTAAAATGGCGATAAA
This sequence comes from uncultured Psychrobacter sp., assembly GCF_947495825.1. Classification (GTDB taxonomy): domain Bacteria; phylum Pseudomonadota; class Gammaproteobacteria; order Pseudomonadales; family Moraxellaceae; genus Psychrobacter. The sequence goes on along the minus strand of NZ_CANMAH010000004.1, from coordinate 248,654 downwards.
CGAAGTCACCAGCGTGCCATAAATAGGCGCCAGCGCACCATACTCATTGGCGACCGTATCCCAGTTATTACTGGTATAAAACCCCAGACCAAATGCTTGAATACTCGGCCAAGCGCCAATGATCAAAGAGAGCAAAATACCGCCCAATGATAGCAGCACGAGGATGGCAAACGCCTTGGTGGCATTGACAAATAGTGCATCGTAACGTTTTTGTTTTGCCAGTTGCGACCTTAAATCATTCATAAGTGTCTCAGCATTAAATAATGTTAAATCAAAATCTTTAAAAGACTCATCAGGTCTTATCACAGCAAACTAAATCTTAATAAAGGGTGCTATTAACGATGCAATTAAGTCAATATGAAAGAGATACCGCAAGACTGGAATAAATTTTTTGCAGCCTCTGTCTGCGCAGGCACAGCAAGCAAGAAAAATTGATACCAGTCTTGCACTATAAGGATAGATATCCACTTTATTTATTATTGACTATCGTTAACGGCTCTACTTTTAAATTTGTTGTGATAAAACCTTTGAGACAACCACCGGAGAATAGGTGTCTCAAAGGGGCTCACAAGTGCTGCTATACATATATAGACAAACTACTGAGCTGGGGTGTAGACAGGTTGACCATCATGGCCTTTGACTTCATTCCACTTGTCTTTAAACAGTGCCACTGCGGTATCAGAGAAAGGCACATAATCAAGCGCCATGGCACTATCATCACCTTGGGCATACGCCCAATCAAAGAAGTTCAACACGCCAGCCACTTGCTGCGGGTTTTCTGGCTGCTTGTGAACCAAGATAAAGGTGGCAGCAGCGATGGGCCACGCCTGCTCAGTCTCAGAGTTGGTAATGACTTTATAAAAGCCTGCTTGCTGTGACCAATCGATGTCACCTGCCGCGGCAAAGGTCTCAGCAGATGGCTGCACGAAGTTACCCGCTGCATTTTTCAAAGCCGCATGCGCCATGTTGTTTTGCTTGGCATAAGCATACTCGACGTAGCCGATAGCGTTTTTCATACGATTGACGTAACTTGATACGCCTTCGTTGCCTTTACCGCCTGCCCCTGTGGCAGAGGTAGGCCATTTGACGGTTTTATCAACACCCACGCTGTCTTTCCAGTCGTTTGAGACTTTGGCTAGATAATCGGTAAAGTTAAAGGTCGTGCCTGAGCCATCTGAGCGAAATACGGTAGTAATGGCAGCATCTGGCAGGGTCAAATCTGGGTTCAAGGCGGTGATGGCAGGGTCATTCCATTTGCTAATCTTACCCAGATAGATATCGGCTAGAGTTGCGCCGTCCAGCTTTAGCTCACCTGGCCCCACGCCATCGATATTGACAATCGGTACCACGCCACCGATAACGGTTGGAAACTGAATGAGACCTGCCGCATCCAGCTCTTCAGGGGTCATAGGGGCGTCAGATGCGCCAAAGTCGACGGTTTTTGCTTGGATTTGTTTGATGCCGCCTGAGGAGCCGATAGACTGATAGTTGACCTGACCGCCCGTTGCGGCATGGTAGTCATATGACCATTTAGCATAGATAGGCTGCGGGAACGACGCGCCAGCACCAGTGATGTTCATGGCGATGTTTTCAGCTGATTTAAAATCGCTTGCTGATGATGATGTTTTGTTGGTGGTTTCTGTATGAGTTATGGCGCTACTACTATCAGCAGCAAGCTCTGTCGTATCGGTGGATTTATTACAAGCGGTGAGTACTAAGGTGCAACTAACGGCGACTGCCAATAACGAATAACGCATGTAGGACTCCTAAAGTTTGACAACAACACAAATTTGGAAAAAGCAAAAACGACTACCTGTGAGATGCGTGGTAGTTTGCCAAGCTTTCATGACAGTTTGATGACAATAGGAAATTTATCTTGTTAGCAGTGATATTTTAATTTCGCAAGCACAGGTGAAGAAGAGCGGTATTTGTTTAGTGTTAACACTTTTTGCCTATCTACTACAAAAAAACAATATCGTAAGTTTTGCTGAGCATATTAATATATAGATTGTTTTGATTGTATTTTTCTATATTAATGATGACGTTAGCGCATATTAAAGGCATAAAACTAGTCTGTGGTAATGTCAAAGTTAAATGTTCAATACGTCTTAATATTAAATAATCAATACTAAATAACTAGATGGATGGATAAAAACTCATCCGCGAATTCTTATCAACTGCCAGCGAGAAGCCAGCATGTCTATGTCTACGATAACTTTGATGATCAACGGTGAACAGCACCGCTTTGAGAATCTCGACACCCGCACGACAATTCTAGATTTATGTCGTCAACATCTACAAATTACCGGACCCAAAAAAGGCTGTGATCACGGTCAATGCGGTGCCTGTACCATTCTTATCAATGGTGAGCGCATCAACTCGTGCTTGACCCTTGCGGTTATGCATGACGGCGATGAGATCACCACGATCGAAGGCATCGGAATGCCTGAGTCGTTATCAGCCTTGCAACAAGCCTTTAAAGATCATGATGCCTTTCAGTGTGGGTATTGCACGCCAGGGCAGATTTGTTCCGCCACGGCTTTAATAGAAGAGGTGAAACAAAACTGGCCAAGCTATGTGACGACCGATCTCAAAAACCCGAATGGGTTGTTAGTCCAAGAGATCGCTGAGCGCATGAGTGGCAATATTTGTCGCTGTTCTGCTTACCCCAATATCGTGGATGCTATCTCACAAGTGCTTGAGAGCGAAGTGTCAAATAAGCGTGCTTCTTCTAGTGAAGAGACGACTACAGGTTCGCTGCAAGACTCAGCAGTGACAGGTATTTGGTCACCGCCGCCCAGTCAGTCCCAACTTGGTAACCAATCAGTAAACCATAATAAAAATACCAGTAGCACAGCAGGAGGCCGCTCATGAAACGCTTTGAATATATCCGTGCCCTTGAACCGCAGCAAGCGGTAATGTTTGCTACTCCTAAAGAAGCCTCGTTTATCGCAGGCGGTACCAATTTGCTTGATCTCATGAAGTTTGAGATTGAAACGCCAACTAAGCTGGTTGATGTGACACGCTTAGAGCTTGGACAGATTGAAGACACTGCCGATGGCGGCCTACGTATCGGAACCTTAGTAAGCAATAGTGATTTGGCCGCGCATCCTAGCGTGATTGCCAATTATCCGGTATTGTCTCGTGCGATATTAGCAGGGGCGACCGGACAGCTGCGCAATAAAGCGACGACTGGCGGTAACTTCCTGCAGCGTACGCGCTGCTACTACTTTTATCATACCGATAGCCCTTGTAATAAGCGTGAACCGGGTACGGGCTGTCCTGCAATTAACGGTGAGAACCGCCCCCTTGCAATCTTAGGCACAAGTGACGCTTGTATTGCTCAACACCCGTCCGATATGGCGGTCGCTATGCGTTTGCTTGACGCTACTATTGAGACTGCCAAAACCGATGGATCAACTCGGCAGATTCCAATAAAAGACTTTTATTGTCTGCCAAAAGACACTCCCCATATCGAAAACGTTTTAGAGTCAGGCGAGCTTATCACGCATGTCGTGCTGCCAGCGCCTATTAAAGGTATACACACTTATGACAAAGTGCGTGACCGCGCCTCTTATGCTTTTGCGCTTGTATCGTGTGCAGCTGTGATAGACGCTGATGATAATGGTAATTTGGCGACAGTACGCTTAGCATTTGGCGGTATTGGTACTCAGCCATGGCGCAATGAAGATGTGGAAGATTTGTTGACGGATACGCAGGGCGACGATGACACTATCAATCAGGCAGCAGATTTGTTGTTAAAAGATGCCAAAGGTAGCGGTCAAAACGATTTTAAAATACCACTAACACGCCGTTTGCTAAAACAGGCCATTAAGCGTGCATTAGCGGGCGAGGGAGCATAATCATGTCATTATTAGATTCAGTACTACCGGCAGAGCCCACTAACAAAGAGAAGATGGATAAGCCGGTTGAGACGTTATTCGGCAAAACAGCGAGTAATTTGGTAGGTAAACCAATTAACCGCGTTGAGGGCTCGTTAAAGGTTAGCGGTCAAGCTCATTATTCGGCAGAGATTCAACTAGACAATAAAGTGTATGGTGTCTTGGTTGGCTCAACCGTCGCCAAAGGAAAAGTTGAAAAAATCGATAGCGACTCGATTGCCCATATATCAGGTATTATTAAAGTCGTCACTGATCCTAAGCGCTTCTTACGTAACTCACAGCAAGGCGGTGAGACCGAAGCACCGACTCAGGGTGTGAGTGAGGTTTTTTATCATGGTGAGCCTATCGCAGTCGTTGTCGCTGAAACTTTTGAAGCAGCGACCGAAGGCGCCAAGGCCCTTAAAGTCACTTATAAAGACGAAACCGATCAAGCGGCTTTGGATTTTACTAAAGAGCTACCTAACGCCCACGAGGTAAATGAGAAAAAAGGCTCGGATAAGAATGCTAAACACGGCGATCCAGAGCAAGGCCTTGCTGATTCGGCGGTAACCCTCGATAGTGTGTACCATACCCCAAGTCAGAGCAACTCACCGATGGAACCGCACGTTACTTTGGCACATTGGGAAGATGACAAGCTGGTCTTATATACTTCAAACCAGATGATCGCCTCTTGTAAGCAGCAAGTAATGGACGCATTAGATTTGAAGAAAGATCAAGTCGAGCTGATCTCATACTATGTGGGCGGTGGTTTTGGTAGTAAGCTAGGTATCGCGCCAGAATCTATTGCTGCCGCTATTGCTTCTAAAGAAGTCGGTCGTCCGGTACTCATTACTATGACGCGCCCGCAAGTGATGGAGGCGACGGTAAGACGCTCAAACACCCGTCAGCGTATTGCTATTGGTTGTAATGAAGAGGGTATTATTAATACCTTTATTCACGATACCACGACCAGCAATTTACCAGGCGAGGCGTTCTTTGAACCAACAGCATTATCCACTCACTTTTTGTACCGCGGAGAGAATCGCCGCGTCAGCTATCAGATGGTGGATATGAATCACGTATTATCAGGCTCTATGCGTGCTCCTGGTGAAGCGGTGGGTATGATTGCTGTTGAATGTGCGATGGATGAGCTGGCGAACAAGCTTGAGATCGACCCTATTGAACTGCGCCGCCGGAACGAACCTGAAGAAGACCCTAGCAAAGAGATTCCGTTCTCCACACGTCAGCTGGTCGCCTGTATGGAAAAAGGCGCTGAAGCATTTGGTTGGGATGAGCATAATCCCAAACCTGCCAGCCGACTAGAAGGCGACTGGTGGATAGGTACCGGTATGTCTGGCACTTCTCGTGGTAACACGTTACAACCTTCTGAAGCGCGGGCGATACTACAAGTCGATGACTCAAAAGAACTTGGCGTCAAAGCCATCATCGAAACGGATATGACAGATATCGGCACTGGCTCTTATACCGTATTTACTCAGGTCGCAGCTGATTTGTTAGGACTGCCTATCGATCATATCGAGATGAAACTTGGCGACAGTGATTTACCGCCAGCATCAGGTTCTGGCGGTAGTTTTGGCGCGGCCAGTGCTGGTAGTGGGGTTTATTTGGCTTGTGAGCAGCTACGCGCCATGTTAGCCAAAAAAGTAGGTCTACATGCCGATACGATTCGTATAGATAACGGTCAAATCAAAAAATCAGGTGAGCACGAACCTAGTAAAGTAGAAGTAGCCATTGATACGGGTAAAGAAAAAGTCACAGAGCTGGTTGATGAAAAATTGGCTAATAAAGTCTCAGGCTTAATGGATAAAGCCGTAGATTTGATGGATATAGCATCAGAGAAAACAGGTATACCGCTGCCAGAATCGGCATCAAATCTGAAAACAGCAACCGAGCATTACGATTTTGATGATAATCAGTCCTATGCACTAGCTGATATCATCGCTGAGTTTGACGAGCAAGAAATCAGCGCCAAAGGCCAGATCAAACCAGGAAAAAGTGAGAAAAACCATCGCCAAGCCTCGTTTGGGGCCAACTTCGCTGAAGTGGCGGTACATAAAGTCACCGGTGAGATTCGCGTCAAGCGTATGACTGGCGTGTATGCAGCAGGACGCATTCTCAACCATAAGCTTGCAACCTCGCAGTGTTATGGCGGTATGATATTTGGTATAGGTTCTGCTTTGATGGAAGAGGTCATTCATGACAAGCACGATGGGCGCTTATGTAACCATGACCTTGCCGAGTACCATGTGCCAGTCAACGCTGACGTACCGCAGTTGGATGTGATTTTGTTAGAAGAGGATGACCCTTATACCAACCCTATGCATATTAAAGGCATTGGGGAAACCTCTATTTCAGGGTCAGCGGCAGCCATTGCCAATGCCATCTATAATGCAGTCGGGGTGCGTGTTTATGATTTTCCAATTACACTGGATAAGCTGCTTGCTGAGATGCCAGAGTAAGGGTTATTGGTAGATTGTTTATCAATACCTATCATTTCCACCTCAAGAACCCGCTTTAGATGTTTGCTAAAGCGGGTTACTCTTTCTTTAAAATGGTTATCTCTTAATATAAGAGGCATATTATGACGCAAATTGCTGACATTCTTAGGCTAGCAGACAAGGCGCAGCAGCAAAAAATCGATGCCGTACTCGCAACCGTAGTACGCACCGAAGGTTCAGCGTATCGCCGCGCCGGGGCTATGATGCTCATTTTAGAGGATGGGCGTTCAGTGGGGATGATTAGTGGCGGCTGTCTTGAACCGCACATTATCAAGCGCGCCTTTTGGCTGACTCGTAATGGCGCAAGTGTACAAGTCTACCAAACGGGCGATGATATTGGCTATACTGAGGATGGCAAGGCTAAACCTGACTCTGAGTTTACACAAAACGATGTAAGGGACGACTCGCATGATGATTTATACTATGAAATGGATGAATTGAATTTTGGTCTAGGCTGTAATGGGCGTGTACATGTACTGTTTGAGCGTCTGACGTCCGCTATGCCTTTATTAGCTGCTGTTCAACAAGTGCGTGCAACGCAGCAACCAAGGAAGATCGCAACATACATTCGTTCTGTTGATCAGCAAAATTTACACTCTAAATTTCCAATCGGTCTGCGTATTGATTTGGATAATTATACTGAGTCAGGACAAATCACCACAATTGGCGCTGATAAAATCGGTATCAATAACAAGACAGATCAAGCTGGAGCTAACACTTCAAATGTGATTGTAGATACGGTTAAAAAGTTAGCACAACATGAGCTTGGTGATAAAAATGCCGAGTACATTGTTTTAAGAAACGATAACAACGATGACAATGCTAACTTGTCAACAGAGTGGCTCGTACAAAGCATACAGCCGCAGATACGCCTGCTGATTTGCGGCGCGGGCGATGATGTGATGCCGCTGGTGACAATGGCAAAATTGCAAGATTGGCATGTCACAGTTGTAGATAGTCGTCCAGGGTACGCGACTCGCTTGCGCTTTTCTCAAGCAGATATGGTGACGCAGTTGCCTCTTGATGCGACAGATGAGTTACTGGCGCTAAGTGAAAATGCGGCAGTGGCGCTTATGTCGCATAGTTTGACTCAAGACCGTACTCGCCTTGCAACCCTACTAGAGCATGCCAATCATTATAAATATCTTGGACAACTAGGACCGCGCTATCGTACCGAGCGTTTAATTAACGAGATTAGCGCGACCAAAGCTGACCCTCGTGTTTTAAATGCCGGGATTAATAAACTGCATTATCCAATCGGCTATAAGTTAGGCGGTGATGGCCCGGAAGCCTTGGCGCTTGGTATCATGGCTCAAATCAATATGGTTATGCATAATCAAGCATCGCCAGCTAAATGTGTAGATTTAGCCAATAGCGATATATCTATGATGAGCCACGCATGATGACTAAAAACCATGCCGTTATTATCTTAGCAAGTGGTCTTAGTCAGCGCCTTGGTCAAGCAAAGCAGCTACTTTATAAAGATGGTGAAACATTGATCGGCTATATGATTAAGCTAGCACTAGCGACTCAGCCGCAAGCCATTACCGTTGTTATTCCTAGTGAACATTCATCAATAGCAGAGGCGGTGGCTAAGCTGGCAGCGCAGCATGCTGTTATTCACACGGTTGTAAATCCAACACCCAAAATCGGTATGGCGCACAGTTTATATTTAGGGATAGATGCGTTAAAAGACTTAGAGAGCCGCGAGAGTTTGGTAGTGGACCGAGTATTAATCATAGGCGTTGATCAAGTGCTTCTTAATAAAGAGCATTTGCAAGTCTTGCTGGCAGGGTCGCAGAGGGTGGTTGCTAGCAGATATAGTAGTTTAAATAATTGGTGTGATGAGCAAAATTTGGATAAAAATATCGCTAATAGTCCCTCAAACAAAAATATTATTGGATTGCCTCTAGTCATTAATTACGAGCTACTGACACAATGGCAAGCATCATTAGCAGGGGATAAAGGGCTACGTCACTTGATCAGAGGGCTGTCAGCTGACCAAATCAGTAGCGTGAATAACCAGCAGCTCAGCTATGATATTGACACGCCAAGTCAACTTGCACATGCTAGAGCGCAGAGATGGATTGATGATTGATTTCATTTTTCATTCAAAAGTAATATAGAGCTATGGATATAAGTTTTTCCTAGCCTCTGTCTACGTAGGCACCGCAAGCGAGGAAAATTTATATTCGTAGCACTTTATAGTAAGTGCAACTTCCGTATTTTGAACTGATTATAGTTGATCTATTAATGACAATAAAAACAGGCTAAGGACGTATTTACATTGGTGAAATCTTTTTGCCTGCTAATTTTTAACCTATTATCCCATTCCTATAAGTAAAAAGAGTATGCCTTTATGATTACCATGGAAGAGTTGCAATCAGCGATAAAATTACGCATAGACAAGTACAACGATAACGACTTTACGCGGCAGCAAAGAGCCATTAAGGCTTGCAAACTGCTGGATAGTCAAAACCAAATACTGGCGCAAGATATCACCTCACCTTTTGATATACCCAGACAAAACCTATCGGCGATGGATGGCTATGCGATAGCGCAAGGCAGTGAGCTTGCCAAAGACAACACCATCGATATCATCGGTGAATCGCAAGCCGGCAGTGCTTACACGGGCCAGCTTGTAGCGGGACAAGGCGTACGTATCTTTACTGGGGCAGTCGTGCCTGATGATTGCGATACAGTCATCATGCAAGAAAACACCAATTTTGCGGAGTTAAAAGACACGGTTGATAAGTCGCAGCCTTATAAGGTAACACTGACCCAAGCGGCCAAAGTGAATAATAATATACGCTGGCAGGGTGAAGAGATCGAATCAGATGAAGCGGTACTAAAAATAGGTAAACGCATCAATCCTGCTGATATTAGCTTACTGGCAAACTTAGGGGTCAATGAAGTTAGCGTCTTTGAGCCGCTTATCGCCGGGCTACTGGCAACTGGTGATGAGCTGGTCGCTGTGGGTGATGAGCTGACAAGCCTTGCACAAATATATAACTCCAATACCCCAACTCTTAAAAGCTTGCTGGCAGATTTGCCTATTACCATTCGCGATTATGGCATTATCCCTGATGATTTAGACAAGACCACGGCTGCTGTCAATGAGGCTATGCAAGACTGTGATGTGCTGATCTCGACCGCTGGTGTATCGGTGGGCGATTATGATTTTTTGACTACCGTCATCGAGCAGCTAGGGCAGATTAATCATTATAAAGTGGCGATGAAACCTGGTAAGCCCTTTGTGTTTGGTGAATTAAATAAAGATCTTGATAAGCCTGTACTATACTTTGGCTTACCTGGCAACCCACTATCTACGGTAGTAGGCGCGCTGCAGTTTGTGTTACCAGCACTGTGGCAACTATCAGGGGCGGCCGTGTCAGAGCAGCCTATGCAGCTGAACCTCAAAGCGACACTGATGAATGACATTAAAAAATCAGTCGGTCGCAAAGATTTTCAGCGCGGTGTACTGTCGCAAAATGCAGCAGGTAGTTATCAAGTTGAGTGCTTTTTAAGTCAGCAATCACACAGAATCAAGCAGCTAAGCTATGCCAATTGTTTTATTGTGTTAGATAAGGACAGCGGCAATGTAGCAGCGGGCGATACCGTGACCGTACAGCCTTTTCCTTGGCTACATCGTTAAATAAGCACTTGCCAATTTACTATAAGATGACTACAAGAAAACCCAAAATAAACGTTACAATAGGTTGATAAATTCGAATAAAAAAGTAATGCTGATAACCAGTAATACTGATGGCAGTAAATTATGAATGATGATAATACTAAAATAGGCAATGCTCTGATAGACAGTGCTCAGATATATTCGCCTACCTCAGCACATACTATGTTTGATAGTTATAGAGCGTCATCTGTAACTGCACCTGCTGCTAGTACGATTGATACTCATCAGCCATTAACGGACGGTTTCTCTCGTCGTCTGACTTATCTGCGTTTGTCTATCACTGATTTTTGTAATTTTCGCTGTGAATACTGCCTACCAAACGGTTATCAAGGCAAGCGTCCTGATGATGAGTTGAGTGTGCCTGAGATTGCGACACTTATTCGCGGGTTTGCGCAAGTCGGCACCAAAAAGGTCAGAATCACAGGCGGTGAACCCTCCATTCGCCGTGACGTCGTTGATATTATTCAAACCATCAAACAAACCGAAGGCATAGAAACCGTCGCTATGACCAGTAACGGTTATAAGCTGGGTAAACATCTGGCTAATTGGCAAGCGGCTGGATTAAATCAGTTGAATATCAGCATGGACAGCTTTGATGCAGACACCTTTCATAAGATGACAGGCTTTAATACGTTACCGCAGTTGCTGTCAGATATGGATACGTTATTAAATACCACAGAGATTAAGCTGAAGATAAATAGTATTTTGATGGCAGAGACCGCGTTTGAAAACTTGATGGACGCCATCGACTATGTCAAAGACCGACCCGTTACTTATCGCTTTATTGAATTTATGCAAACCAGTGATAACAGCGATCTGTTTTTTGCTCAGCATGCGCAGTCCGATGTCATCATCGATTATCTGACTGAGCATGGTTGGCAGCCACACGTGCGCGGTAGTAGTGATGGTCCAGCGGTAGAGTATAGTCATCCAGACTATGTTGGGCGCATCGGTATGATTGCCCCTTATGCCGCGCATTTTTGTGATACGTGTAACCGTCTCAGAGTCAGCAGCCAAGGTAAGGTGCATCTGTGTCTGTTTGATCAAGGCAACTACGATATTCGTCAGCATCTGCAAACAGGGGATGTGCAAGGTTTGGTTGAAACTTTACACAGCTTTATGCCGATTAAACCTGAGCACCATCATTTGCATGAGTCCAATAGCGGCATTATGCATAATTTATCGATTATCGGTGGTTAGCATTATTGCACTCTAATCATCAAAGCTATATTTGAATCATAAAAACTGTACTTTTGAGGAATCCCTATGAGCAAACCTGCTGCCGAGTTTACCCCACTTAATATTGCCGTATTGACCGTTTCTGACAGTCGGACGCTGGCAGAAGATACGTCAGGTCAGTACCTAGCAGATAGCTTAACCGACGCAGGCCATCATCTAGCAGATCGCAAGCTGATTACCGACAACATTTATCAGATACGAGCCGTGATTAGTGGCTGGATTGCTGATCCAAATGTGCACGCGGTCATTACCACGGGCGGTACAGGGTTTTTTATTAGAGACAGTATGCCAGAGGCAGTAAATGTATTGTTTGATAAATCTATCGACGGCTTTGGCGAGATGTTTCGTCTGATCTCAAAAGATGAGATTGGCATGTCAACGGTACAGTCGCGCGCGGTTGCAGGCATGGCAAACGGCACGGGTATCTTTTGTTTGCCAGGCTCATCAGGCGCGTGCCGTACAGGTTGGGAGAACATCCTCAAAGAGCAGTTTGATAGCCGTACGCGGCCGTGCAACTTTGTACCACACTTTATGGCACAAAACCCAAGCCATGACTGAGGTGATGATAAGTAAAGTGCGTCTATGATAAATGGTTTGAAACCCTTAGACAGCTTAGCTGGTATTGTTATTTTAGCGGGCGGTGCTTCCAAACGAATGGGCACAGCCAAAGCGGCGCTTATGTTACCAACAGGGGAGTGCCTGCTGGATTATCATGTCCGGCATGCGCTGGATTTGGCTCAAGCTCATACTGGCAATAACAAAGACATACCTATTATGATTGCTGATAATGGGCGTGGCTTTCATGTTGGTTCAGAGCTGATGGATAGCGACTCACAAGCGCCTGTTATGCATATTGCTGATTATGGCGCTGATACGATTAATGACCAGAATGCTGATAGACAAAGTAGTGCTGGCCAAAATAGTAACGGTCAGATTAGCAACAGCCAAATTCACACGGGCGGTGCATTGGTCGCTATCGAGTCGGCTCTGCAAACTGTGATAAAGACTCAGCCATCAGATGCTTTAACGGAAAACCAGTCATCATGGCTGTTGGTGATTAGCTGTGATAGTCTGATACCTGCTACAGAGTTATGGCAAAAGTTGCAGTCTGTAGCGACTCAAATAAACAAAAATCAAGAAGCTGATAAAAAGGTGATTTGCTTAACCGATAATAGCCATTTGTATCCGTTGTTAGGGCTTTATCAGTTAGGTATTGAGCCTGATTTAAAGGCCTATATTGATAATGGCGGACGGCGCGTGATGGCCTTTCTTCAGCCGATGGCGCAAGCGGTGCCTTTAGCAAGCAACTGGCAGCACTTGACTAATTTTAATACGCCAGCAGAGTTTGCTCGCGCCTGCGGCTCGTTAAGCAATCTATAGATATTAGAGAAAATAACAATGAATAACAACGCCCAAGCAGACAATCAAACTACTGCGAGCCAGTCCACTTTATCGCATTTAGACAGTGACGGTGATATCACTATGGTTGATGTCAGTGGCAAAACTGCCACCACGCGAGAGGCTAACGCAGCAGGACAAGTACGTTTCCCAAGTGAGATTTATCAGCAGATTAAAGCCGCTGATGGCATGACCAAAAAAGGTAGCATCACCCAAACTGCTCATATCGCAGGCATTATGGCTGCCAAGCGCACCCACGATCTGATTCCGCTGTGTCATCCGCTGCCATTAGATAAGATTGGTTTAACCTTTAAATATGATGATACCTGCAACAGCATAACTGTCAGTGGTACTGTCAAAGTCACGCATAAAACGGGGGTTGAGATGGAAGCCTTGACTGCAGTAAGTATTGCTTGCTTGACCATTTATGATATGACCAAAGCACTATCGCACGATATCGTTATTGATAATGTACACTTGCTAAAAAAGACAGGCGGCAAATCAGACTATAGTCATGCTTAGAGTCATAAGACTTTTTTTAAGACAGTAAGACAGAAAGCTAAGTAGCTTGTAGAGAATGGAGAGTGTGATGAGCGCTATCAAAACAAAAACCGATGAATCAAAAACCGAGTCAGCAACCAGCGTCGATACCGCTATGGATATCAATGTTTTATATTTTGCTAGCCTCGCTGATGAAGCAGGCTGCCAGCAAGAAACCGTTAGCGTGGCGCAGTCGACCTCATTGAGCCAGCTATACGAGCAGCTTCGTCAAAAGCATGGCTTTAGTCGTCCGCAAGCTGAGCTGCGGGTCGCTGTCAATGATTACTTCGTTAAATGGACAGAACAAATCCACGACGGCGATAGCGTGGTATTTATCACCCCAGTCGCTGGTGGTTAGATAAGTGTTTATTAGCGGCTATATAGCTAAGAAAATAAGTAGAGATAACCCATGACAGACAACCTCCATAGCCAATCAATGACCATCAAACGCAGCGTTGACGAAGTATACGCAATCGCTGAACGCGATGGTTTTGCCTTATTAGATATTGCCATAGATGAAGAGCGACTTAAAAGCACGCTTGATGATGATAGCTGCGGTGCCTTTGTCTGTTTTGAAGGTCGCGTGCGCAATCATAACAATGCTACCAGCGTGGATCGCCTTACGTATTATGGTTATGAAGATTTGGCAATTAATCAGGGTCGCGCCATTATTGAGGAAGCCAAACAGCGTTTTGAGATTACCCATGCCATTGCTATTCACCGTATTGGTGCGCTGGAAATCGGTGACGTGGCTGTATGGGTAGGGGTCGTCTCTGCGCATCGTTATCCGGCTTTTGACGCTTGCCGCTGGATACTTGACACCATCAAGGCTGATATCCCTGTGTGGAAGCAAGAGTATTATGAAGATGACTCTTCTAAATGGTTAAGTAACAATGGTTAAAATAGCGGTTTTAGTTGGTGCGGTACTGTCTTTAAGTGCATGCACGCAAGAGAATACTACAAATACAGCTTCTGCTGCTGACATTACTGACCAAACACAAACGCTACGTATCGCTGCCGCTGCCAATTTGTCTGACGTACTGCCTGAGATTATAGCGGGCTATAAAAAAGACAATAATCTGCCTGCACAAACTATCCATGATATAGACGTCACTTATGCCTCTTCTGGCAAACTATACGCGCAGATTACAGCAGGCGCGCCTTACGATATATTCTTATCTGCCAATCAAGCATTCCCTGCTAAGCTTGCTGATACAAGCGAGCAAGGCGTAACGTTTCATAAGCCTTTTACTTATGCGCAAGGCCAACTGGCACTATATAGCATTATGAAACCTTTGAATGACCTGAATCCAAAAGCGCTGGCTGATATATTGATGGGCGATACCAATAGCAAAATCACTATCGCCAATCCCAAGCTTGCACCTTATGGCGCGTCGGCAAAATCTTATCTGCAATCGCAGAAGATATATGATGCTTTAGAGCAGCAAAAACGCTTAATACAGGCAGAAAATATTGGGCAAGCCTTTCAGTACGCACATACGGGAAATGTCGATTATGGCTTTGTGGCGCAATCACAGCTCGTCGCTATCAATGCCAAACCTGAGCAATTTATCACATTAGAGCCAGCGTCATATCCTGCTATTTTACAAGATGGTATCATCATTAGTGACTCTGCTATGGCGACAGACTTTCGCAACTATCTGCTATCGACAGCTGGGCAACAGCACTTTTTACAAGCAGGATATTTAACTGCTCAATAATGATTAGCGGGATAGAATAAATCCTTATTACAATAATGAGCCATGACATTATGATAGACCCCTCCCTGATGTCAGACATGCTCAGCCCATTCTTAGTCAGCCTTAAGCTCGCTTTCATCACTACCTTATGTTTACTACTTCTTGCCACCCCTGTGGCTTATTGGCTTGCCAAACCAAGCCGTGGCCACTTTGTGGCACGTGTTAAAGTGGTACTGATGGGCATTATTGCCATGCCGCTGGTACTGCCGCCGACCGTCATTGGTTTTTATTTATTATTACTGCTTAGTCCCAGCTCAGGCATCGGTCACTATCTTCATGAGCTTGGGGTTAGTCCCTTAATTTTTACCTTTGAAGGGCTGGTCGTCGGCTCCATCATTTATTCCCTGCCATTTTATATCCAGCCTGTCTATGCCCAGTTTTTACGTATTCCCAAAAGCGTGATGGACATGGCAAGCTTATTAGAGCCCAGCCGGCTCAAGCGCTTTATGAGAGTGGCACTACCACAAGCCAAGGTCGGTATCATTTTGGGTAGTCTTATCAGCTTTGCCCATACCATTGGCGAGTTTGGTGTGGTACTGATGATCGGTGGCAGTATTTCAGGTGAGACCAAAGTGGTGTCGATTGCGATATATGAACAAGTCGAAGCGCTCAACTATGACGCTGCGCACATGATGTCAGGCGTTCTTATTATTATAGGAATGATAATGGTGGCGCTTATTGCAAGCATAAATAAGCTGAACCAGCGTTAATCTGTACAAATCGTAAAAGTACATCTTGAAACGGTTATCTAATATTAGAGGTGATATGCTAAATATTATGATCATCGCCGAGGTTTTCAATTTTTAAGTTTTTAAGTTGCTGTATATCAACAATCAAAGGCGTAGATCGACAAGTCGAGCTGCACAAAAAGGGTTGCGGCCATCACTAAAATTTAAGGATGAATCATGAAAACAGAACAGCACGTTTTAGCCTGTATTGATGGCTCAGCGGTTACTGAGTCGGTTTGTGATTATGCGGCATGGTACGCCAGCAGATTGGGATTGCCTGTTGGGATACTCCATGTCAGTGATGTTCCAGCATCGACCAGACGCGATTTATCAGGGGCGATAGGAATGAATAGTCGCGAATTCTTATTGGAAGAATTAACTGAATTGGACGAAAAAAGAGCCAAAGTCGTCAATAGCTATAGTAATGCATTGACACAAGATGCAAAAAGCTATTTGCAAAGTAGCTTTAAGGAAGTAGACGTCCATATCTATCAACGCCGCGGTAAGCTGTTACCTGCGATTGAGCACTTTAAGGAAGAAAATCGTGCCATCGTTATGGGGCGTCGCGGTGAAGATCATAAAAATAGCCGCATCAATATCGGTAGCCAAATCGAAACCGTTGCACGAGCATCAAGCGTACCTGTCTTGATTTGCTCAGAAAAATTTGAAGCGCCAAAGTCTTATATGGTCGCATTTGATGGTAGTAAAACGGCTATCAAAGCCACACAGATGGTAGCAAAGAGCGATCTATTGCGAGGGCTAAAAGGTCACATCGTCATGGTAGGTAATGATAAAGACTCAGCCAAAAAAAGCCTTGCTGATGCTGTTGAGCATTTAGCGTCAGCGGGTTTTGCAGTAGAGGCTCATATTTTGCCCGAGCTTGATGCGGTTGATGGACTATTGACGTTCCAGATAGATAATGATGTCGATATCATCGTGGTTGGTGCTTATGGCCATTCTAAGTTGCAGCGTCTGTTTTTGGGTAGTACCACCACCGAGATCATTGCTAGTACAGTGTCGCCAGTAATTTTGGTGCGCTAAGAGCTATCAGACATTAGAAGCCAGCCAGATGTGGTCAAAGGGTTGTTACTATAACTCAGTCTATAACTGCTAAGGCAACTGCCTGTCAAATCAATACCTGATAAATTACTGCCTGATAAATTAATAAAAACTTAAAAGGAAAAACAAAATGAAATTAAAAGATAGAGTAGCCATCGTATTTGGCGGCACATCTGGACTTGGTGAAGCGACTGCTAAAGCTTATGCAGCCGAAGGCGCAAAAGTGGTTGTCACTGGCCGAGACGAAACAGATGGTAAGCGTATCGCTGATGAGATAAAAAACAACGACCAACAAGCCATTTTTGTGGAAGCGAACGTAACTGACGGTGCAGAGATACAAGCTGTTATAGATAAGGCTTTAGAAACGTTTGGCCAAATCGATATTTTATACAATGGTGCTGGTATTCATGATGCTTATAAGACAGCGGTAGAATTAGAAGCAGACGAGTACGATAAATTGATGGCTATCAATGTAAAAGCGCCATATCTAGCGGCAAAAGCGGTGATTCCACACTTCTTGGAAAGAGGGAAAGGCACTATCATTAATGTAGGCTCACAAGCGACACAGGTAGCAGGTCCTGGAGGCTCAGCCTATGTCACATCCAAGCATGCTATATTAGGTTTTACCAAGCAGCTGGCTTTTGATTTTGGTAGCAAAGGCATTAAGGTAAACCTTATTTCTCCTGGATTTATAGAAACACCAATGACTAAAGGTATAGAAGATGAGCGATTAGACGACATCCCAGCGGAGCGTACGGGCAAGCCGGAGGAGATTGCTGCACTTGCTGTATTCTTAGCTTCTGATGATTCTAACTACATGCATGGCTCTAACGTGTTTATGGATGGCGGCTGGGTTCTTGGAAGATAAAAAGCTTGTTAGATGTAGCCTCTCATTTTAGTAGTCAACAAGGTGAATATAATGGATATTAAAGCAGCAGTCACTCACAACCAAGGCGAAGCTTTTGAATTAGAGCCTGTACAGCTTGCAACGCCTAAGATTGATGAGATACGAGTAAAAGTCATTGCGACAGGTGTCTGTCATACCGATGTGGTCGCGCGCGATATGGGCATAGCGCCATTTCCTATCGTACTGGGTCATGAAGGGTCTGGAATAGTGGATGCTGTCGGCGCAGGGGTAACTGATTTGCAAGTCGGTGATCACGTGGTGTTATCATTTGCGCACTGCGGTAATTGCGGGCATTGCCTAACGGGTCATCCAACCGTTTGCGACACTTTTAATGAGTTGAACTTCGGTGGTGCGATGGACGATGGCACACGTAGACTTGCACAAGATGGTGAGACGCTGGCGACTTTTTTTGGACAGTCCTCATTTGCCACTTATGCGATTGCTAAGTCTAGAAATGCCGTAAAAGTCGATCCAGAGGTCGATTTAGCGCTACTTGGACCGTTAGGATGTGGTATTCAGACTGGCGCTGGAACGGTGTTAAATCGCTTGATGCCAGAGTTTGGCTCTAGTATCGTGATTTACGGCGCTGGCGCAGTTGGTCTCAGTGCAGTAATGGCAGCCAAGATTGTTGGCTGTCAGCATATCATCGCCGTTGATGTGCATGATAGTCGTCTTGAGCTGGCAAAAGAACTTGGCGCGACCCATACTTTGAATGGTAAAAACGTCGATGTCGTCACAGAAGTCAAAAAGATAACGGATGGTGGCAACCACTATGCGGTAGAGACCACAGGCGTCCCCGCGGTGGTCAAGCAGTCTTTGAATGCCTTACGCTCTTTAGGTACAGTGGCAATTGTCGGTATTACACCAGAGATGAATATTGATGTCCATAATGATTTGATGGCTGAAGGCAAGAGCATGATTGGTGTCATCGAAGGTGATTCTATTCCGCGCGTATTTATCCCGCAATTGATTGCTTACTTCAAGGCGGGTCAATTCCCATTTGATAAGCTGGTTAAATTTTACGATTTTGAGAACATTAACCAAGCGTTTGAAGATTCGGCAAATGGCATTACCATCAAGCCGATTTTGAGAGTAGGGTAATAAGCAAAACGCAAAGTTAAATTGGTGTTTCATTACTCTAAAAGCAGATTGTTTTTGAATTTTAAAGGTACATGTTAATGGCGGTATATGTGGATTTTATGCAGATAGAATTTAAAGGCTATAAATGGTGCCACATGCTGGCAGATACTTTGCAAGAGTTGCATGAATTTGCCGCATTGATTGAGGTGGATGCGCGCCTATTTCACCGTAATGCCAGCTATCCCCACTATGATGTGACAGTACAAATGCGAGAGACAGCGATTAAGTATGGCGCCATACCGGCTAATAGAAGAAAAATTATTGAGTGTGCGAAAAAGCTTAAAATAGAGCTGCATGAGCAAGTAGCGCGATCTGAGAATTGCTAATAAGTGAATCTGGTCCAGAGACAAAAAAGGTGGATCATGCTTTTGCACTCCACCTTTTTTATTACTATAAATATGACCGTTTTCAATGTTTATTATCAATGTTTATTAATAGCTACTTTGCAGTAGCAGCCTTACTAATACCATCAAGGGCTTTTGCGATATTAGCGAGCTGGGTATCACAGCCTTTTATATTATGACGCTCTTTTAGGTATTCAGGATGGTTATACGACAGCCAGACTTTTTTATCGGCATCTTCACTGATTAGGATTTTTTGCGGCAAATCAATAGCGACGCTTTGTTCGCAGTTCATCAATGGCGTACCCGCTTTTGGGTTACCAAACATAATTACTTGCGTCGGTCTTAAGGTTAAATCAGCTCCTTGCGCATTTTTTTGATGATCGACGCGCGCAAATACTTTCATGCCTTTACTTTCGATAATCGATGCCAACTTATCAGCAGTGGCTTGTACCGAATGCGAACTTTGCATCGTTACCAAACCCTTTTCAGCATTGATAGCAGCCATCGTTTCTGGCGTCGACTGTATGTTATCCGGCGTATTTAAGAGGTTGTCAACGCTGGCGCAAGAGGAGAGCGCTAACGCGACGGCAGCAACAGAGATAATTTTAAGCATAAAAAGTCCTTTTTTTATTGTGGCTGTTTATTCAGTGAGTGATGGTTGGTAATATCGAATATTCATTGTGAACCATAACATTGTGCGTAATAAACTGTGCATAGTAAAGCACCGTATTGCAACACCTCTTAACGAATGACTAAGTAAAAACAAATGCCTAGGCAAAAACAGAGGACTATGCCAAGCGCGTCGCGAGGTAATCTACCAGCAACCTAATCTTAGGTGATAAATGACGGTTGTGCGGATAGACGGCCCAAATGCTCTCTTCAGGCTCTCTATAATTATCTAGTAAGCTGACCAGCTCACCTGATGCTAGATGTTGCTGCACATAATAATCAGGTAGCTGCACGATACCTAAACCTTTTAGGGCGGCATCGACTAGGCTATGACCGCTGTTATATTGCACGCTGCCAGACACTCGCAGGTTTTTTTCTTTATCTGCTTGCTTATCCACTTCCTTATTAGCGTGTTTATCATTGTCGATAAAATGCCAATAATCACGAGTGCCAAGTAAGCAGTTATGTTTATGCAAATCAGACAGCGTACGCGGCGTGCCATATTTTTTAAGATAAGCGGGCGCAGCGCAGACGAAGTTGGTACGACGGCTGAGTTTTTTTGCCATCATGGTTGAATCGCTTAATTTGCCAATACGAATCGCCAAATCATAGCCGCCATCTACTAAGTCGATTTTTTGATTACTCAAAAATGCCGTGACTTCAATATCACGATATTGCACCATAAAGTCATTAACCAATGGCAATAGTTGCTGCTCACCATAAGTGACAGGAGCGGTCAGTTTAATTCTGCCTTGGGGCTTTGATTGCAGATTGCTCACCGCTTGTTCAGCGGCATCTAAGCCATCGAGCACACCGCGGCAATGCTGATAAAATATGCGGCCTTCTTCTGTTAATGACACTTTACGTGTCGTGCGATACAGCAGTTTGATATTTAAGCGCTTCTCTAACGCACTGATTTGCCGACTGACTTGCGCCGTTGACATGCCCAACTCTTTTGCGGCGCGAGTAAAGCTCTCGTACTCTGCTACATAGACAAACTCACTGATACCATCCCAACGCATGATTATTACCACTGTGTAAAAGATATTTGCAAATATAGCACATTGTTATCGTTTCAGAAAAGACTATAATAGTTAGCATAAATTAACGTTTTACAGACCAAGGCAATGTAACCATGTGGCAATAGTAGCTTGCCTCTATTTAGTCAGCGCTATAAGATAAATAGGTCTGCGTTCAATCAACGATAAAATCAACTAAAAGAGAGAATACTATGTCAGATAAATTTATTAAATCTAAAGCCGCCGTCGCGTGGGGGCCAAATGAGCCGCTATCGATCGAAGAAGTGGACGTCATGCTGCCGCGCAAAGGCGAAGTATTGGTAAAAATCATCGCCAGTGGCGTCTGCCATACTGACGCTTTTACTTTATCTGGTGAAGATCCAGAAGGTGTATTCCCAGCTATCTTGGGTCACGAAGGTGGCGGTATCGTCGAGCAAGTCGGTGAAGGCGTGACCAGCGTGCAAGTTGGCGATCATGTTATTCCTTTATACACCGCAGAGTGCGGCGTTTGTAAAATGTGCCGCTCAGGTAAGACCAATCTGTGTTCAGCCGTACGCGAAACCCAAGGTAAAGGTCTAATGCCAGACGGCACCACCCGTTTTTATAAAGATGGTGAGCCCATTTATCATTACATGGGTTGCTCGACTTTCTCTGAATATACCGTCCTACCAGAGATTTCATTGGCCAAAGTTGACGCTGATGCACCGCTTGAAAAGGTTTGCTTGCTTGGCTGCGGCGTGACTACTGGCATGGGCGCGGTTATGAATACGGCTAAAGTCGAAGAAGGTTCTACGGTTGCTGTTTTCGGTCTTGGTGGTATTGGCCTTGCCGCTATCATCGGTGCAAAAATGGCCAAAGCCAATCGTATTATCGGGGTTGATATCAACGAAGATAAGTTTGAGCTTGCCAAAAAACTAGGCGCAACCGATTGCATTAATTCTAAAGACTATGACAAGCCTATTCAGGAAGTCATCGTTGAGATGACTGATGGCGGCGTAGACTATTCGTTTGAATGTATCGGTAATGTCGATGTCATGCGCTCAGCACTTGAGTGCTGCCATAAAGGCTGGGGCGAGTCAGTCATCATCGGTGTCGCTGGTGCCGGACAAGAAATCTCAACCCGTCCATTCCAGCTGGTGACTGGTCGAGTTTGGAAAGGTTCAGCATTTGGCGGTGTCAAAGGTCGCACCGAATTACCAGGCTACGTCGATCGTTATATGCAAGGCGATATCCCATTAAATGACTTTATCACCCACACTATGCCATTAGAAGATATTAATGAAGCGTTTGATCTAATGCATAAAGGTGAGAGTATTCGTACGGTTATTCATTTTTAAGAGATGCTTTTTAGAATAACGTTATTGGTTGTAAATTTAGCGTTATAAAATAAAAATGCCGCTCCTAATGGGGGCGGCATTTTTTTAGCATTAAAATATAGTCAGTGAAAAGTAATATCGATATATCAGCAACACCGTAGCGTTTTTAGGATATTTTGACTATAGAGTGTTAAATAACGGTTAGCCTTGAGTATTAAGAATAATCTGCTCAGCAAGCGTGACCAAATCTGAGGCCACAAAGTCTGGTGTCGGTACATTGGATGCAGGCAACATGGTGTTATAAGGACGTTTGAGAAATGCCCCTTGGCAGCCAGCAGCTTGTGCGCCAATCGTATCCCAAAGATGACAAGCCACTAAGCACAAATCTGACATATCAGCAGCCAGCTCTTTGGCGACCATTTGATAAGTCTCAGGCGCAGGCTTGAACTTTGCAACCTGCTCAACGCTAAAAGATTGCTCAAAGAACTCACTCAATCCTGCCTTCTCTAGCGGCGTAGGAGAGGCGCTGGGTGCTGAATTGGTAAGCGTTACTAGACGAAACCCCGCGTCACGTAATTTAGTTAAGGCTGGGATGGCATCAGGATGAGCAGGAATTTTGCTCATGCGCTCTTTTAACTCATTAATATCGTCATCTGTTAGCGTTACTTCATGGATATCAGCTGTCATCTGTAACGCACCGACGCCAATCTCACCAAAAGGCGTATACAGTCCTGATAAAGTCATGGTTTGCGAATAAAGCACCAATTGGGCGAACCATTCTCTTAGCATATTTTCGTTATCGAATAGGCGCGCAAATAAGGGCTCTAAAGTGGTAATGTCGAGTAGCGTTTCATTGACATCAAAGACGATAATCGAGGGTGATAGACTGTTGAGCATAAAAACTCCTTTTTAGTAGTTATGAGTACCGTCTAACTTTAACTAGACTTGAGAGGTTGT
Organism: uncultured Psychrobacter sp.; assembly: GCF_947495825.1. GTDB lineage: Bacteria > Pseudomonadota > Gammaproteobacteria > Pseudomonadales > Moraxellaceae > Psychrobacter. The sequence goes on along the minus strand of NZ_CANMAH010000004.1, from coordinate 225,484 downwards.
ACAAGATAAAATTGAGCAATCACTCAAATTAATATTGTTTTACAACTTTGCTGCATCTGATTGCAGCTTGGCACAGCCTGAATATTGGAATTGGATATGTCTCGTACGACGCTTTATAACCGACAAGACTCTTTAGAGCGAGCTTTACAGCTGTTCTGGCAAAAGGGTTTTCATGCAACGTCTTTAAAAGACTTAGAAAAAGCACTCGATATGCGACCGGGGAGTATTTATGCCGCTTTTGGTAGTAAGGATGGGCTATTCCAAGAGGTGCTAGAGTATTATGCGCGTTTGGCACTAGCTGAGCTTGAATATACGTTGAAGACCCATAGCTCGCCATTGATGGGGCTAGCTGCCTACTTGCGACAGCTTGGCAGCATTCTCGATAAGGGGCTGCCAAGTCGCGCTTGTATGCTGGTCAAAAGCCTATTGGAGCTTGGCGCCCGTGAGCAATCGGCCTTACAAAAGGTTGAGGCCATGCTGGCTGGTATGGAAGCGCGATTTATTGACTGCTTTACCGAAGCTCAGCAAATAGGGGAGCTTGATAGTGAGCTTGACTCTGTAAGGCTAGCTCGGCGCTTACAGGCTGAAATAATGGGGCTACGTGCTTTTGCACAGCGCGATGTAGACAGTGTTGCTGTACATGAGCTTGCCGAAGATATGGCGCAATCAATAGAAGCGTTGCGTAATGATAGCGCCATAGAATCGACATAATTTAATCAGCCATGTCAGCCAATTGCTTCAAGATTTGAGTATAGTTCTCAACCCCTTGAGCACCGCTAACCAGATGGCGCTCATTGAAAATGATGGCTGGTATGCTCTGAATACCTTGTTGTTGCCAATGCTTCTCAGTCTCTCGTACATCTTTGGCAAATCGTTGATCTTCTAGTACCGCCAATGCCTCACTACGATCCAGTCCAATCTCCGCTGCAATATCAGCAAGTACTTCTTTATCAGAGATATTACGACCATTAGTAAAGTGCGCGGCAAACAAAGCTTGTTTTAAGTCGTGCATACGGCCCTGTTGATCCGCCCAATGCAGCAGCTGATGCAAATTAAACGTATTGTGCATACGTGTGTCATCATCAAAGTTGAATGTAAAGCCCACCTCATTACCAGCTTCAGTCATTCGGGCGCGGCTCGCATCTGACTCGGCTTTGCTTGAGCCATACTTCTCCATGATATGCTCACGCAAGTTTTGACCAGCGCTCGGCATATTAGGGTTTAGCTCAAATGGATGCCAATGTATCTCATAGTCGGTATCGGTTTGCTCAAGCGCTTGTGCCAACTGACGATAACCGACGACGCACCAAGGACAAACCACGTCCGATACAATATCTATGCGCAATGGCTGCTTTGATGATAATTGCTTTGAATGTTCCATATGACCTCTCGTTAGCTCTTGTTATAATTTTCACTCACAAAACTACTGCGTGTTAGCCTAGGTAATTAGTCAGCCTTTTGCCATTCAAACTTTTGGAACGGCTTATCAATTGGCGTGTTAGCAAGATGATTGGTGTAGTTACTCATCACTTTTTGCGCGGCTGCAAGGATGACTTCCAAGACTTGACGCTTAGTAAAACCTGCATTTAAGAATGCTTGTACAGCGTCATCGTTAACATTAACACGATCCCGGACGACAGAGAGTGTAAAGTTACGTAGTGCTTCCAACTTCTCAGTCGGTAGTGGGGTCTCATTACGTAACGCTTCGGTGATAGCATCATCTACTTTCATACTTTTGGCAATGCCAGTATGCGCTGGCACGCAGTAATGACAATTGTGCTCAACGTTGATCGTTTGCCATACAACGGTGGTCTCTTCATCATCGAAGCTGCTGTCTAAAAACAGCTGATGCAAACGTTGATAGCCTTCTAACAGCCCTGGTGCTTCTGCCATAACAGCATGTAGATTTGGAATCATACCAAAGGCATCCATAGAGTTATCCAGCAACGCTTTGCTATCTTCTGGTGCGCTTTGTTTGTCGTGTAGAGTAAAGTCAGTCATATAAGAATCCTTATCATAGTTATGATGATTGAGTGGCAAAAGCTTTTATATTGAATCAATTATTATTTGAGTGATTGCTCAAATTGATAGATGATGCATACTTAAGCAAATTGATTGCAATCACTATAAATCATTTTGAGCGTACGTTCAAGAATAATTAAGAGATTGTCTGAATCACAACACTTTCATTACAATGCGCTGTATTACGATAGTTAAAATAGAACACATTCAAGACGTAAATATTAGCGTAAATAACAACTCAAACAATAAGGACGACTCATGGCGAAGACTATTTTGATTACTGGCAGTACTGACGGCATTGGTAAATTGACGGCTTTAAAATTGGCAGAGGCGGGACATCAAGTATATTTGCACGGTAGAAATGCGGACAAACTTGCCAGTGTCATTGCAGAGGTCAACGCAGTCGCGACAGGTGCAGCAGTAGACAACATTGATGGGTTTGTGGCTGGTTTTTCAGATTTAAATGCGGTACGTAAAATGGCAGCAGAAGTCAGCGAAAAGCTACCAAAGCTTGATGTACTCATAAACAACGCAGGGATTTATACCACCGCATCGGCAATGACCAAAGATGGCTTGGACATACGTTTTGTGGTCAATTATTTGGCGCCTCATGAACTAACTCACGCCTTATTACCGCTACTCAAGAAGTCAAGTGAAGCCCGCATCATTAATCTAAGCTCAGCGGCGCAAGCACCGATATCTTACAAAGCATTTGCAGGACAAGACCATCTTGCTGATAAGGACGCCTATGCCCAAAGCAAGCTGGCTCTTACGATGTGGAGTATGGATTTAGCCGACACAGTCGCGGCAGATGACATCAATGTCATCGCTGTCAATCCAGGCTCACTACTAAATACCAAAATGGTCGATGAAGCTTATGGTCAGTATTGGTCACCGGCGGATAAAGGGGCAAATATCCTAACCGAGCTTGCTGTCTCAGATGAGTTCGCTAACGATACTGGCAAGTACTTTGATAATGATATCAAGGATGGCGCGCATGGTGATGCAAGAGGGGAGTTTGGTCAACCGCATACAAATGCTTTAAATAAAGAAGCCATTGCAGAGCTCAAACACCAAACTCAAGCAGTATTGCAGTCGCTTCCTATATAAGTTATCGATTTTCGAATAATTTGTCAGCTATATCTAATGATATAATCCGTCACTTTGGCTTCTATGTCTTTATGACCTATGTTTAAGTGACTTAAGTTTCACGACTTAAGCTTCATGATTTTTCATAAGCTAGGCACATTTATCAAGTTTTTAATAATAGCTAAAAATCAATAATAGCGTAGCTAGTTTGTGTCCAACAGGAGATAACCCCATCATGATTTGGCTAAAAATGCTTGTTGGCGCGTTGGTGGTATTATTGATTCAACTGTTCGCTCAAAGTCGGTTTTTTTATTTGGCTGCACTTGCGCCACTTTTTCCAACCTTTACTTTAATAAGTCATTTTTTAGTCAGTACTCAGCGTAATGCTACAGATTTTAAAGTTGCACTGATATTTAGTATGCTAGGTGTGATACCGCATCTTATTTATACGCTGGTGGTGTTTTTTAGTTTTAGCCACATTGGGCTGTATAAGGCGTTATTACTAGGTATCGCAGGCTGGTTAATCGCTGCTGCTGTTTTGGTATTTGCATGGCAACATCTGCAAATATAATCAATCGATATATTAAGCGCTTCTTTTATTGGTCATGCGATCAAACCATGCATCATCATAGACAGCAGTGGCAGAATCAAAGTGCACATATATTTTTTCGTTGTTTAGCGTCGCGTACCAATGTTCGTCATTGTATCCTGTGAGCACTTCAAAGTATTTTTCATTCACAAAATCGCCTACAACGTAGGTGTTTCCTGCTGCAAAAAAGGTATTGCCAGCCGTACAGAGTAGTTTATCACCAGTATTTATCATAACTCCCTACTTGTATATTTGATTATATTCGGAAAGGTTAATATATTATTTTAGCCGAATATAAAATCAAATACTACAAGGTAGGGTGCAATGAATACGTTTTGTAACGTAATTTTTTACGCTTCCATGCAAAAAAGCAAGACAGTAGCTGCCTTGCTTTTTAGTTAACTTATACAATTTATTTTTTTAACAAATTAACGCCCATACTTAGCACAAGAGGCGGGTTGCCAATAAAATTCAGTGGCGACGAATTCATCATCACGTAGACGACCTTCATAACTATCGTCAAATATGATCTTATATTGACAAGTCTCGACTCTGTCATCGGCATCGTAAAATTTAAGGATATAATCCCATTCGCGAGCGTTAAATCCTTCACTAAAATGGGGGGTACCAATTAGTTTATAGATTTCATCTTTAGTAGTACCCACCTTGATTTTGACAATATCATCATGATTGACAATAGTACCGCCTTTTTGCCACGCTTTGTTTGGGTCAGGGAATACCAAGTCATCGACATTAACAGAGCCGTGCTGAGCACCAGGGGTCAAATGCCATGTCGGCGTTATGTTTTTTTGGGTACAGCCAGTCATTGCAAATAGTAGAGCAGTCGTGGCTAACAAGCCGTAACGATATGCAGATTTTTTCATGATCCATTCCTTAATATATGTTGTGTGTCATTTGACAACGTTTATCTATTTATAAGAAGCTATCTATAGACAAACGCTGCCATGAGGTAATGTGTTTGTACTAGAAATGGAAGCCTGCACCGATTGCACCGCCAGCATTTCCTTGCGTATCCGCTGTACCATTCACTTTAATTACCCAGCGACCATTGTCAGACACTTTAGACACACCAACGGCCACTGCGCTTTCGCCATTGTATGAGGCGATACCGCCGCCAACCATTGACTTACCTGGAATGTATGCTTGCGGTAACGAAGACATCGCCATCGCAGCCGAGATACCAGCATTGGCATCGTCTTCGACTTCACCAATTCTGTAACCTAGCGCGTTGACACTATCGCCAAGCTTTTTATCAAGGGCATGTAGCTGACTACCGTTAATCGCATCAGTACTGTCCGCTGCAATGTTGCCAGCTTCAACTCCAGTGATGACGGTATTGGCAGCATTAAAGCCTTCAGTTGTCATGCTAGGACCGTCTTGAATAGTGACGCCATTATCATTAACCACTGTGTTGCCTGTAGTGACGCTATCGACTTCGATGTTGCCATCAAGGCCGATTTGGATGCTGCCACCTGTTGTGCTAGTGGTAATGTTGTTACCGCCCTCAAATTGAATGCTGCCACTATTACCGCCGACGCTTTGACTGATATTGTCACCATTATCCGCGCCAAAGCTGATACCCGCGTCAAGACGACCAGTATTTTCTGTGATCTTCTCGTTATTGGCTTGGATATCTTCGTTGGCCTGCGCGTTACCTTGATTAATAGAGGCAATGGCATCACTGATGTTACCTTTGCCTGTACCGCCAATGTTACTAGCGGTCAAGTTACCATCTGCATCATAGCTAGCATCACCACCGATAATACCGGCGACGCCGCTACCAAGATTATCTAACTGACCTTTATTAACTGCATCTGAGGCTTGAACTCCATCGGCTACGTTAGTGATAGTAGTACCTTCAGCGCCGCCTAACGTGATGCTGCCTTTATTGACAGTATCGTCTGGGTTTTTGTCATATTGAACCGCGGCATTGCTAAGTGAAGTATTGCTATCACCAAGCGCGTCACTGACTGCTTTTAGCTGTGAGACGTTGACGGCATCAGAGTCAGCCGTACCAGCAGCAACGCCTGTGATTTGACGATATACACCATTTGAAGCATTACCTACAGCAACTGCGCCTGTAGTGCTGCGGGTATTGAAAATATCTTGATTAATTATTTCACCACCATTATTAGTAGCTAAATAACCAATAACTCCTGCACCAGTAGCAGCACCAGAATCTGTACCCAAAACAACAGAACCTTCCGTTGTCTGCGTTACATCGTTACCTAATACAAAAGTATCGTCGCTATTAATCGTATTGTTATTACCTACTGAGTAACTGTTACTACCATTAATAATACTTGGATCACCAAAGGCACCAGAGTTATCGCCATTGACGATGTTACCTGTACCGATACTGATGGACTGCGTGCCATTGGCTTGAGCGTTATCACCGATGGCAACAGAGGAGGCGCCTGATACTTTTGAACCTGCTCCAATAACCACTGAGTCGGTTGCCGTCTCTGTCGCTTCGGTGTCGTGCCCTAGAGCAACCGTGCTGTCAGCGCCTTCTTTGATAATGGCATTGACACCAATGGCGGTTGAATCAAAGCCGCCTGCACTTGAGTCGTTGGTCATACCAACGCCGCCTATACCATTATCTCTAGCATTGGTGTGAGCAAATTTTACGCCTTCAGTGTTCATCTTTTGTACGGTTTGACCAATGGTTAAACGATCAGTGACTTCTTGTCCTGTCTTATCGTAAGTTAAGAACAATGAATCTAAATTATCATTATCTACAGAAGTGTTAGCGACTTGCTCAGCGACATTAATGGTCACTTCGTCCCCGCTGCTATCAAAGACTTTAACTTTGGTAGCGCTGTCGAGCTGACCTTTATTGACTGCATCGGAGGCGTTGATACCATCAGCAACGTTGGTAAGCGTCGTGCCACCACTGATGACGATATCATTATCACTATCATCTTTACCAATAACAGCCTGTGTACCGTTAAAGCTAACTCTATCGTAGTTTACCGTATTGTCGTTATTACGATCATACTGAACGCCGCTTGCACTTATGTTGCCAGTAATAGCATCTAACTGGGCCTTGTTTACCGCATCATTGTCAGCCGTACCTGCAGCCACGCCTGTGAGTTGACGATTAACGCCATCAACATTGGTAAAGTCAACGCTGGTACCGCCCGTTTGAGCGCCAACAGTGATCGCGCCTGTTCCGTTGTCTTGACGGACAAGGCCCGTTTTACCTGAGGCCAGATCTGCAAGACCAGAAGTGTTTGCCGTGGTGCGACCATCTAAGTTGCCTAGTGCGCTACCGACATCGTTATAGCCTGTGGTGCCAGCGTCATTGTTACCGTTGTTTAAGGTATAAGTGGGTGCGTCAACTACACCTGTTGCAGCGTTATAGCTTGCACCGCCGCCTAGGTTGCTTGCGGTGCTGTTGCCTAGAGCATCTACTTTGCCATCAACGTCTTTAACTTGACCAAAGGTTGCCGCATCATCGTCCACTAGACCATCTGCAACTCGAGTAATACGGTTGCCACCGTTATTAAGACCGTTATTGCTTAAGGTTACGGTTTGGTTTCTGCCTCCAATTAGGGTGACACCTGACCTATTAACTGTAGTACTGCCTGTGCTAACGCTACCATTTGTTCCAAGGTTAATATTTTCTGCTAGATCATAGTTGATGCCATTATTACTAACGGTTGAGACTAAGTTGCCATCAGTATTGGTGAAGGTGACGGTTTCACCCAGCTTTACATTATCAGCAGTACCATTGTCAGCGTTAATATTAAAGCCTTGGTTTGCTTGAGCTTGAATGTCAGCAATGTCACTTGTGTTGGTGGTGGTGCGACCATCTAGGTTTCCTAATGCGCTACCGACATCGTTATAGCCTGTAGTGGTCGCATCATTATTACCGTTATTTAATGTATAAGTAGGGGCACTAACTACACCTGTTGCAGTGTCATAGCTTGCACCGCTGCCTAAGTTACTTGCTGTGCTAGTGCCTAAAGCGTTTATTTTAGCGTTACTAGCATTTTCTACTGCATCAAGTTGACCTCTATTAATAGCGTCTTCAGGTGCAATGCCATTTGCCACGTTAGTAATGCGGTTGCCGCCATTATTGAGACCGTTGTTGCTCAAGGTTACGGTTTGGTTTGTACCACCAGTTAAAGTGACACCTGATCTATTAACGGTAGTATTACCTGTTCTAACGCTACCATTTATCCCAAGATCAACGCTCTCATTTAAACTAACTTGTACGCCATCGGCGGTGGTAGTGCTGGTTAGATTACTGTCACCAGTGACATTAATAGTATCGCCTAGCGCAAAGTTATTGTCTGTCGTGCCATTCCCAAAGCTAATACCTTTATTGATGTCAGCGGTATTATCAGTGGTACGAGTATCTAAGTTACCTAGCGCAGCACCAACGTTGTTAACCGTGGTATTGGTAGTCGTATTAGTCCCGTCATCCAAGGTGTAGGTTGGGGCAGTATAGGTATCGGTTGCTGCATTATAAGCTGCGCCGCCACCTAGAGCAGCTAGATTGCCAGTAGAGCGATTGCTATTGTCGGCGATGTTGCCTGCGTTGATATCGATGTCTGTTCTATTAGCAGTAACACTAGTATTAGTAGTGTTTAATTGATCACCCGTCACTGCATCACTTGATCCAGCAGCAATAGTGCCGTTAGATAGGTTAGTGATCTTATCACCGCCGACATTTAAACCATTAGCTGTGCTGGTCAGTACTGTATTGTTGGTAGCATCACCAATAGTCGCTTGGGTGACACTAATGTTCTCTGCTAAGTCGTAGTTAATGCCATTGTCAACAGTGTTAGTCACAACTAGGTTGCCATCAGTATTATTGAAGTTAACGCTTTCACCTAATTGAACGTTGTCGTTAGTACCACCAGCCGCACTGATGTTAAAGCCCTTTGCAATAACAGCAGTATTATCAGTGGTACGAGTGTCTAGGTTACTTAGGGCAGCGCCCACATTATTGACCGTGGTGTTAGTGCTAGTGTTAGCACCATTGTCTAAGGTATAGGTTGGAGCAGTATAAGTATCTGTTCCCGAGTCATAGCTGCCACCAAGAGCTGCCATGTTGCCTTCAGAACGCGTGGTATTGTCTCCTGATCCTGCACTAACTGTGCTTTGCAACTGTGCTACCGTTACAGCGTCACTAGGTGCTGCACCATCAGCCAAGTTAGTAACACGACGTTTTATCGTGTCGCTACCGACCGAGACGGTGCCATCAGCTGTAGATTCGACATTAGTCATGTAAGATTTGCCACTTTGTGCTACAGCAACCGAGTTTTTTCCTAACGCAACACTGTTATCACCTGTAGTTTGTGCATTTAAACCGATAGCTACACCACCTGTAACATTAGTATTCGCACCATCACCAATTACAACTGAATTAGTTGCTGTTGCATTCGCATTTGTACCAATAGCAACTGACTTTTCAGCGGTAGCGGATGAAAAAGCACCAAGCGATAAAGCATTATTTGCCGTTGCTTGTGCGCCGCCACCAAGTGCAATAGAGTCTTGAGCAGAGGCTTCAGTTTGTCCATTAGGTTGATAACCCGCACCTGTCTGTCCAGCGACTTCATCGGCATTATCGATATCCGGTGCACCAATGGCAATAGAACGATATCCTGTTGCTGTTGCAGAATGACCTATAGCAAGTGAACCTGTACCAGTAGCCGCCGATACATTGCCTAGAGCTTGTGCAAAGTCACCTTGAGCGACGGATTGTCGCCCTATAGCCAACGATGTGTTACCCTCAGATAAAGAACCGATACCGATTGCCACACTAGCAACATTGGTAGAAGTTGCATACTCACCTAACGCTAGTCCAAATGCCTCTTCAGCTCTTGCACCTGTTCCAATCGCTACAGATCCTCCTACTTCGCCCCCTGGGGTATATGCAATAGTACCAGTATAAAAAGGATTGCCACGATCAGCGATAGGACTACCCTCACTGTCGGCAACGGCTTCACAACCAATTGCAATATTTCTATCACTAGTCCCTGAATTTGCTTGATTACCCGCCGGAGCTCCAAGCACATTCGGATCACAGACAGATATCGCTGTCCCAGATCCTGTACCTCCAGTAATACCTGCCACAGCAAACGCCTGCGTAGACAGCGTAAGCCCTGTTGCTGCCAGTGCGACCGTCAAGCTACTTAGACGCAGCAACTGTGCCCCTGTCGATACAGCGGCTGATGCGCTAGAAGTAGCGCTTACAGTGGAGGTTGAAGACTTTCCTCGGCTCTTTGCATATTCTGCGACTGCCATAAAACAGTTTAATGACTGATTCCAAATAACTTTATAATTGCGATTCATAAGTTAACATCCTGTATTGGTCAAAACCCTGCCTAATAACAGTAAAGCCTGTTGACAATAAATTGACATAGAAACAATAAAACCAATGGCTGGTTAATAAAATATAATTTATATTCACTTAAAAGAATTTATTAATGTAAATTTCATATATTTATATATGTGAATTTATGAATGTTAAGGGATAAATATTCATTATTGTGAATATAAAACGATAATCGTTATTTTTTATATAAAAGATATAGATATAACGGACGAGTAGGTTTGACCGTCAGGAGATGCAGGGCCTGAGATGGATAGTAATTTATACGTCTGTGGTGGTGTTTATAAACGTCTTTTGAATACCATATAAAATATAATATTTAAATAATAGTAAAAATATTAATTTATTTATATTATAAATATTATTTAATTTTATACTAAAATAAAAATAATAAAATTTTATAAATATAATTTTAATTACTCTAAAAGAGTCGAATTATATAAAACGAATTTTTTTAAAACGTTAATAAAATTAAAGAATAAATTAATTGCATTAAATTAAAATGTTCATTAATATATATAATTATATGTGGCCAATAATTAGACTGGACTACTAGAGAATAAAAGGGCAGTCTGCACATTATTGAGGGTTTCTCAGGATGACTGATTATGACGCAAACAGTGATAACAACAGAACGACTCTATCTTAGGCAATGGCAGCCAAGCGACTTTGCCGTGTTTGCTAAGATGAATGCTGATCCTGAGGTCATGAAATACTTTCCCAAGCTCTTAGCGCCCACACTCAGCGATGCAATAGCTCATAAATGCCAGCAGCTTATTGAAGATAATGGCTGGGGGTTTTGGGCAGTGTGTCTAAAAGAGAGCGATGCTTTTATTGGGATGGTTGGCTTAAATGAAGCACATGCTGACATGCCTTTTGCGCCCAGTGTGGAGATTGGTTGGCGCCTGCATAAGGATTATTGGGGGCAAGGTTATGCCACTGAGGCGGCAAGAGCATCGTTGAGGTTTGCATTTGAGAGATTAGATCTTGATGAGGTCGTTGCCTTTACTGCGGTTATTAACACGCACTCGCAACTGATTATGCAGCGTATCGGAATGAGAAATACGCAAAAAAACTTCAGTCATCCTTTTCTTAATACCGCTCATCTCCTTTCTGAGCATGTTTTATACAGAATTACTCAGCACCAATGGCAGATATCTATGCTTAAAAATCGTGGTTGATGATTAACGAATAAAAGATAAAGCTGTACTGCATAAAATATAACCAACTAGTAAAGCAATTAATTGTATTTAATAAACAATTTATTAAATATTAATCTAAGTTATATTGTAATTTTATGTTTCTTTCCAAAATCTTATCTTTTCCGTAAATGTATCCTGATGGTTTTTCAGTTGGCAACCATACATAAATATTATCTATAGCTTTATTAGATTAATCTTCAAAACCTAATTCAGCATTCTTAAGTTTTGTTTATATATTAGGCAACCCAAAGATATGCGGCTTCTACTACCATTTATGTTTGATGTGTGCTGCCCGTAACTCGCTATAACCTCTAGCATTGTTAATTTAAGCTATCAAATCGAGCTGTCGAATCTGAGCCCAGAGGTTTTGATTCCCCAGATTAGCTCCACAAAAGCGCGGTTGTTGGTCAAGGGTTCACCATCGATGATGAGGGCATAGCCGCCACCATCAATCCACAAAAATACAAAGCTGGTCTCAGGTATCAATAAATCAACTTGCTGAAAAAAAGATATCGCTTGGCTTTCAATCGCCCAGCCGCGCTGCTTTTGACGTAGCATAAATCCAGAGAAATCTGCGGCTGCTACGCTTAGCATGTCCGCTTCTTCTTGACTGTAGCCAATGCGCGCTAAGCAAAACCCTTCATCTGAGGCTATAGCAGCGCGGCGCTTACCAGATAAGCTTGCGACCACATACGGTAAAAACTGATCAAGTGGTAGGTTGGGTGCAGGCAAAAAGGTAGACAGCTTTTCGATAAACCCTTGCTCAACGAAGCTATTTAGCCATCGCTCCGAGTATTCCTCTAACCATACTGCGACCAGCATCGTTTCACGATATGATAAGAGCGCTTGTAGTGCTAGCTGCTGTGCGGTTGGTTCGTGTTGAGAAAAGGCCTCGAACACACCAGCAGGGGTTAAAGTAATATAAGTTTTGTCGGCATTATCAAAAATGGACATAAAAACGTTCTCGTTGACAAAATGAGTAAAGAATGGGTAAGTAATGGCTATGCGCTTGATTTATTGTCTAAGTTTTGCGTGTTTTTTTGGGGTGTAGAGCCAGTTTGTTCTAGTTGCTGCTGGCAGTTGCGCCAGCGTTCATCAAACTGCCAATCGCTTTTGCCCAAACCAAACCAAACGATGGAGAAAGCCAATCGATCAGTACAGGCCAAACAGTGGGCAAAAAACTCGCGTTCAACTTGTTCAATTGTACTCCAGTCTGCCGCAGCACGCGCGCTCAACAGCTCAGTAGTAATGTTTTTGGCGATTTCTTTTGCATCGTCGCTACTGATACGTAAACGATGGGTTTGTACGTTTAATGATGGTGTCACCAACACGCTCCAGCGCGTTGCAAACTCACTACTGTGCTTTATGTAATCGAGCTTGTTAATACAGTTATGAAAAGCATGTTCTATCTGCGGGTGCAGGCGACCTTGGATACGGGCAAAGATGTCTTTGACATCGTAAGGAATGTCATACCAACAGCCAAAGAAAAAATCAGCGACTGCGCCTTGTAGGGGTTCTTTTTCGTCAAGCAGCAATGCAGCATTGATGCGCTGTTCGTGATAGTAGCGATTATTAGGATCGGCAAAGATTTTTCGCGCATAATAACGATACGTATGACGTGCAGTCATCTCGCTATCTTTAGACAACGATAAATCGTCAGTTGCAGATAAATCATCCATAACGGTGTCCTAAATATAAGAGGTATGCTGGGTTTTGGCGCTACAAGCAGTACGTGATTTTATAAAGAAAACGTCTTTTAACGTTTAATCAAGCAAGGTTTCCATAAGATCTAACATAAATTCGCCATCTTCTTCGCTCATTGCCTCAAATCCTTGTGGCATACCAAGCTCAGTCAGTGCTTCTTTACCGCTATCATCTTGATGAAAGGTCAATATCGCTTGACTTAGTGCTTTTTCATCAGCGAAGTCATCTTTAATCAGCAATACATGGCTGATGTCTGCCAAATCACTTTCGATCAGCACTGACAGTTGCGCTTTGGTCAAACGTGAAAAACCATGGAAAATTTCTGCTAAGAAAAACGCCACTTGAGCCTCACCTTTGATGACCTGCCTTGCCGCCGCTTGATAGGTCTCGGTCACCTCCCAGCTTAGATCCGCTTCTTCTAAGTCCACTGCTTCTAGTAAGCGCAGACCGATAAGCTTTACATCGCGGTTGTCTGCCATCGTGACGGTTGCACCTTTGGACAAATCCTCTAAGCGCTTAATATCACTATTAGCAGACGCTGCAATCACCATCTCATCCGATTTACCGACTGGGCGAGCGATGGCACGATAGCCTTTTTCGCGAATCAAAGTAGCAGCATCAAAGGGGTTGGCATAGATAATATGTATGTCACCGGCATCGACCATCTCTTCTTGCTCAGCATGAGAAGTGGGCGTGTTGAGATGTAAGTGAATGTCGGCACGCTTTTGGATCAAGGTATTAAACATGTGCCAGCCTGCAAAACGCTCAGGCGAAAAATCAGGAGCGATTAATAGGTTATATGTCTTTTCATTCATGGTTTAACCTTCCTCATTTTGTTTCATTTGGGCGTATTGCGCGATCGCGGCTTCTATCTTGCTACGTGAAGGCTTACGGCGTACAGAGGTATAACCGACGGTTTGACCGCGGCGTATGTTAGGAACGACCGTTGCATACACCCAATAGTGACTACCATCTTTACACAGGTTTTTGACGTAGCCATGCCATTTTTGTCCTGATTTTACCGTCTGCCATAAGTCTTGGTAGGCGGCCTTTGGCATATCAGGATGGCGCAATATATAGTGCTGTTGACCGATTAGCTCATCTATCGTATAGCCACTAATTTCGACAAATGCATCGTTTACATGGGTAAGATGACCGTCCAAGTCAGTACGTGAGACAATAAGCTTACCATCAGGATAGGGACGCTCAATCCCCGAATCATAAACGGTACGCGAGACACCGTCATGATAGGTTATGCTAACTTTTTCGGCTGGCATATCAGGCTTTACAGCATCTAAAAGTGGAGAGCCCATAAGTATTTCCTATATTTACTGTTCTAAATTCTTGGTTATCTAAGTCTGTTTAGATGAGCTTTGCAAGAGCTTCTGATGCACGCTTAATATCCAAAAAAATCAATCCAAGTTTGGCATTTGGCTTGGCCATAATCGTAAGGACTGCTTCATCACCTGATGAGGTCGTGATTACGTAGCCTTTTTCGCCTTGGATCATAATTCGGTCAATACTGCCCCGGGCCAACTCGCGACCTGCACGATCTCCCAGCGATAAAAGCGCTGCTGACATAGCACCCACACGGTCTTCATCGATGCCTGTTGGCAATGCTGAAGCTATCATTAAGCCATCGTTTGAGATTAGAGCAGATGCTTCGACATCTGCTGATGAGCTATTAAGGTCTTCTAGTATTTGTTGGAACGTATCTGTACGCATAGATATCTCACAATCCTTCATAGTTAAATGGACATAGGCCATTTATTGGTAAAGTTAAAAAGGAGTATTGTACTCAGGTAAACGATGTATTCAGGTAAACGATTATAATGCCTTACTGACAATGTGGTTATTATAAACCCATACTTATTATATTGATATAGAATTATTGGGATTCAGCCAATTTTTTTTCCATTTGTTTTGTATTTCGTACCGTTTATACTATTTTTTAGTCTAATATGGCTTAAGAATCAATGAGATACATCAGGATGAGTTTCGCCTAAAATTATAGCCATTCATAATTGGTAGCATTTATATTGCAATACGGGATTGACTTTTTTCAGTAGCAAGGTAAATTAAATAAGAAATATCAAGCAACCAGCCGTTCTGACCCTATACGCTGCGCACTATAATTACTGTCTTTGTCATATCTATCCCATCTATGCACAATCAGTATTTCAAACCGTAGTCTCAAAGTAATGTGTAATAGAGCTAATCTATCAATGTCACGACGCCTATCGGTTGCTTAACTTATGGGCTTTTAAATCCGCAAGCCTTTTATTTACTGCACAAAAAAACCCAATCCTGCATCAGTATCTACAATATAGCCATCCTTTGACGGCCGCGTTGTAGGGATGTAATTCAGCACGACCACACGTTTTATAGTTAAGGAAGATATATGAGTATTAGTCAGGCCATCGAAAACATCGAAGCACGCTACGCCCATCAACCTGAGTTTATTCAAGCGGTTAAGGAAGTTGCTCTTACCATTATCCCTTTATACGATGCTCATCCTCAATACGAAAAATTCAAAATATTTGAGCGCCTAGTAGAGCCTGACCGCGTTATTGCTTTTCGTATCAACTGGGAAAACGACAAAGGGGAAGTCCAAGTCAATCGTGGCTGGCGTGTACAGTTCAGTAATGCGTTAGGCCCTTACAAAGGCGGCGTCAGGTTCCATCCTACTGTCAACCAATCAGTGCTAAAGTTCTTAGGCTTTGAACAAATTTTCAAAAATGCTTTGACAGGTCTGCCCATGGGCGGCGGTAAAGGTGGCTCAGACTTTGATCCTAAAGGAAAGTCAGATAGCGAGATTCGCCGGTTTTGTTATGCCTTTATGCGTGAGCTGCATCACTATGTAAATAAAGACGTTGACGTACCAGCTGGTGATATTGGTGTTGGGGGGCGTGAAGTGAGCTACATGTTTGCAATGTACAAAAACCTGACTCATGAGCATGGCGGTGTATTAACTGGTAAAGGCGTGGGCTTTGGTGGCAGCTTGGTGCGTACGGAGGCCACAGGCTATGGTGCGGTGTACTTCTTAGAAAACATGCTTACAGCGCAAAATGAAGTCATCGAAGGTAAAAAGGTATTAATATCAGGCGCAGGTAATGTCTCACTACATGCCGCTGAAAAAGTCTGTATGCTTGGAGGCATCGCAATTACGGTGTCTGACTCAAAAGGCACCTTGTATGATGAAAAAGGCTTTAATCAAGAAAAGATTGATTGGCTAAAAAAACAAAAAGAACAAAGCAAACCACTGTCTGACTATATAGATGTCTATGGCGGTGAATGGTTCGCTGGTCAAAAACCATGGCATATCCAAGGAGATATTGCGATACCATCAGCGACTCAAAACGAGATTGACGAAGATGATGCCAAGCTTATGGTTGAGAATGGCATCAAATATGTCGTTGAAGGCGCTAATATGCCACTGACTGCCAAAGCGGTTGACTATATTTGCCTACATCGCGTGCATTACGCCCCAGGCAAGGCCGCCAATGCGGGCGGGGTTGCTGTGTCAGCGCTTGAGATGTCACAAAACTCAGTCCGTCAATATAAGAGTTTTGAGCAAATTGATAAGCGACTAAAGCTCATTATGAAAGATATTCATGATTGTGCAGCAGATGCATCAGAAAAGTATGGTCAGACTGATAATGGCTACATAGATTATATGGCAGGAGCCAATATCGTAGGCTTTAAACGCGTCGCTGATGCCCTAGTGGCTTATGGCGTTTTAAACTAACTTAGAATACAAGTTAATTGGTCCTATAAACCAGCCACATCTAGCTAAACTACAATAAATACAAATACCGCTGCTATCTAATAGTTGCGGTATTTTTTTGTGCAAAATAACGCTATAAGACAAGTCTTTAATAGGACAAATGTCGCCTTAACATCTTAAAAAATATTAAATCGAAGATTATTAGAATAATGTCTGGTGTGACCTATAGAAATTAAACCACAAGCCGTATTCTCAAAATTGTACAGACGATAACTGCATTTATATGGACGTTAAATAGCTAATATAGCAAGACTTTTACAATAATTACGAGACGTTACACTACTAGGTTGTTGTATACATTTCATACGTAAACTCTAGTATTTATTTCAATTATTATAAAACTTAATACACATAGTTAGTAAGAATAACTACAAATATTGCTCAGAAAAATTTATATATAAGCAAAAACTGAGTGTCAATTAAGCAAATATAAATACATGCGTTGACCCTCTCACGAGTAGATAAATTGTCACAATAATAGAGATCGAAACGTTTCTATTTTTGACTTAATCTTCTTTTCAGTTAATGGGTAAACATAGGAACAGGACATGGGCATTAACGAGATAAACTGTTTTACAAAAACGCCGTTATCTATGAGTGAGGAGGCCATAAGACAAAGGGCTATAAAAAGGGATGTTATAGCAGAAGATACAAGAAGGAGAGCTGGTATGAAAAGAGTGGATATAACAGAAATAGGTACAAACCAACATACTGGGATAAGTGAAACAAGAGAAAACGTGACTGGCTTGAATTTAACTAAGAATAATACATTAAAGATTCGTAGCTTGGAGGATTCTGCAACACCAATCAACAAACGAGCGAGAAGCGAGTACAGTGAAAGTTTTAGGAACGACAGTTTCAATGAAGCTATTTCAAAAAAGAAAAATAGCCAAACCTATAAAAGTGCATTAAATAATAATAAACCACTTAGTACAAAAGCGCCTGTACGCTTGAGCTTTCAGCTAATGACTCGTGCTGAGCCAGCACAAATGGTCATTGATACTATTAAATCATTATTGGCAATCAAAGCAGACGACGATGAGATTTTAATTGTCGATAACAACCATACTAAGCGTGAGCTTTATGAGCCTTTGGCACAGTTTTGTGCCAGTCTTGATACGCGTCATAACGTGCATTTTTATCATATCGATGCGGTAGCTGGTTTTAAAGCTGGCGCGCTTAATCTAGCACTGGGTCTTATGGACCCTGAGTGTAGTCATGTGGTCGTAGTCGATAGTGACTATCAAGCATTACCACAAGCGCGTATGTCTATTGCAAAGGCCATTGAGCGTTACCCAGACCACGCACTATTACAGTTTCCGCAGTTTTATCGTGATGCGGGAAAAGAAGACGTCCATAGCGAATTAAACCACTATTTTAACCATCATTTATACCGCTCATTTAACCGTCAGCGTGCACTATCGACGGGAACTTATGCGGTTATCCGTCGTCGTGCGCTGCTCGCGATGGGCGGTTGGTCAGGTGCCTCAATTACAGAAGATGCACAGATGGGAGTGCTGATGCATGGTCGCGGTTTGCGTACTCGATTTATTCCCGAGGTCATTGCCACAGGTCTATTACCAACTACGTTGCATGATCTAATGAGTCAGAGACGTCGTTGGATCTACGGTAATATGCAGGTGCTAAACACTTACTTTTCTACGGTATCAAATTCGCCTACGCCCAGCTCATCTACAAAAAAGAAACTTAGTGAGCGCCTAGCTTATATGGGCGCACACTTATCACAGCTGAGCGCATGGGTAAATTTTACGGGCATATTTATTGTATTGCAGTTGGTGACACTACTTATCATCACGGGTGCGCTACTATTTAGCTCCAGTCTTAACATTCATGCTTTACTTGCTCCTTTATATGCGGTGTACGCAAGCTATGCAATATTTTTGGGTAGGCGCTTATGGGCTTATATGCAAGATAATGCTCCGCTTAATCAGCAAACTGACGATGGCGTGGCACCAAGCTTAGGCAGTCGACTTCGAGCTTGGGCGTTACATCTGAATTTTTGGGAGCTTGGTGCTTTATCATGGTGGCCTGTGCTTTGGGGACAAAAAAAGCCCTTTATCTGTACACCTAAGCAAGCGCTTGTACGTACACGCACGTCTGTTTATGCAGCCAACCTAATGGCAATGCCTAAAGCGCTATTAATGTTAAATATAACCACAGCTATCATCGTGTCGCCATTTTCATTATTGTATTCACCATTGTTATTTGGCTGCGCGATGACAGTCTGTATTTTAAAGATATGGGCTGCCAAGGTAATGCTGGTTAATTATGGTTATGAGAAGCGCTGTGCGACTAATAAAACGGTAGCGGTTAAAACTGCCTTTGCCAAAAATTTATCTCAACTGCAAGCAGTCAGTATCAATAAGTCAAAAAACAATCCGTAATTGTGTTTACTCAAAGCTAATAATACTAAAAACTATTGGATTTATCCCTTTAATAATTTATGTTGGACTCGTTATGCTATCTAGCCCCACTAATATAACAAATATTACTAATTATAGTCATGCAAGTGCAGATTATGCTCCCGTACTACGTATTGCGGTTATCGCTCACTCGTTATATCCCATTGCTCAGCCTTATGCAGGTGGTCTTGAGATGATAACTCAGCTGATTTGTGATGAGTTGGTGGCTCAAGGCCATCAGGTGTTGCTCTACGCTCACGCCGACAGTCAAACCAACGCCACACTAGTACCCTTTATGACCCGTGATGAATTTGAAAAGACAGTTTATCCCAATGAGCATAAGTCAGTAGAGATGAGCCGCGAGGAGCTGTATCAGTATTTGGTCTACCAGCAGGCGCTGCGCGAT
The DNA here is from genome assembly GCF_947495825.1 of uncultured Psychrobacter sp. Taxonomy (GTDB): domain Bacteria; phylum Pseudomonadota; class Gammaproteobacteria; order Pseudomonadales; family Moraxellaceae; genus Psychrobacter. Next base: position 205,892 of record NZ_CANMAH010000004.1, on the reverse strand, counting down.
ATTATCAGTCGTGATGAGATGGGAATGATCGATGTGGTACACAATCATAGCTTGCATCATGTGCCGATGATGATGGGGCAGGCGTTTGGCGCGCGGTTTTTTACCACGTTTCATACGCCGGTTTTTCCACAGCTGCGTTTGGCACTATTGACGCTACGGCAAGGCACTCAAACTCAATTTACAGCGATCAGTGGTCATCAGCAGCAGTTGTTTGCTGAGTTTGTGCCCTCGCATGTGGTCTATAACGGCATCGATGTCCACTCATTTACTGCCAATACAAACCCAATTGCTGATGAAGTGTATTTTTGGTACGGGCGCATCTGTCCTGAAAAGGGCACGCATTTGGCAATGGACTACTGCAAAGCGGCAGGCAAGCGCCTGATTATTGCAGGACCCAAAAGTAATGAGGAATACTTCGATGACTATGTGGCACCGTTATTAGAAGCCGATAGAGCGAGCGCTGCGCCGTTATTTGATTATGTTGGTCATTTAAGTAAGAATCAAATCAACAAGCAGTTAAGCCAAGTCACCGCCATGCTATTTACCAGTACTTGGGATGAGCCTTATGGCTTGACGCTCGCTGAGAGCCTCGCTTGTGGTACGCCCGTGATTGGCTTTGATGTCGGTGCTAGTGCTGAGATTATCACACATCAGACGGGTATTATCGTACCCAAAAAGGATAAAAAGGCATTTATACAAGCGTTTGCTGACATTCAGCATATTTCACGAGCAGCCTGTCGTGCTCACGCTGAGCAGTTTTGTTCAGTCGCTACAATGGTCGATGGTTATCTGCGTTTATATGAGCAGGCAGTAGCGGTTGATGACAGCGATAGCATCCAAGAGGCGTTTGTCTAGCGTTCTTTCCTTTTTTCTTTATGTAGTAAATATCAATGACTGCCTTAATTTGTTAGGAACTATTTACCATGCGTATCGGCTACTATGCTCATCATCACGGCTCGGGGCACTGCCGCCAAGCAGACAAACTGGCCGCCTTACTATCACTAGAGCTGCGTCAGCAAATGACGGTGTTTACTAGCTTACCTGCCGATGGTTATCGCTTTAGCAGTATAAATGATGAGCACATCGTACGTTTAGACGCTGAGGATGAGCGACCAGATGATGTGCTAGCGGGGCGAGCAGGTGAGTATTGGCAGCCAAGCTGTTTGCACTACTCGCCAGTAGGCAACAAAGACATTCAGAGACGCAGTTGGCAGCTGCTTGATGAGATACATCAGCGCCAGATTGACCTGATGATTATTGATGTTAGCGCCGAAGTGGCTATGCTATGCCGTACCGCTAGCGTGCCTTATCTCTATGTACGGCTGGCAGGCGAGCGTGATGATGCGCCGCACTTAAACGCCTTTGCGGGCGCGCTTGGATTATTAGCCCCTTATCCTAAAGCATTGGAGGCGACAGCCACGCCGGACTGGGTACGACGAAAAACGTTATATCTTGATTTTTTGCCAAGTAAAGCCCAAGGTTTGCCTAGCTTTTGTGAGTTTATGGACGAGCTTATGACATTGACCAATGATGATGCTATTCATAAACAACTGGTCGCCAGTGTCGATAAGTCTTCTATCGTTACTGTGATTAAAGGCTATGGCGGGCACGAAGCGATTGATGCCAAGTTGCCAAAGCTACGCCAAATACTACCAGACGCTATAATTGTCTCTCTTGGTCCTATCAATGATGAAGTACGGCATTGTGTCGATATTGCCGCCCACGTCGATGATGTAACGCCATTTATCGCCTATAGTAATCTGCTATTAATGGCGTGTGGCTTGAATGCAATTGCGCAGGCCTATGACTATGCGACGCCGCTTATTGTATTGCCTGACGTGCGCCCGCACCGTGAGCAAGAAGTGATGGCAGAAGCATTAATCGAACAAGGTCGTGCGCTTAGTTGGCCACAGTTTATCGCCAAAGCCTCTAGTATGGATAGTCAGAACCTATTGTCTTCTCTTTCCATGAATAATAAGTCGATTGACCATGAGCAGACTGCTTTGACGAGTAAGCAAGCCAATCTGGCGGCGCAACGCTTTATGAATAGCATTGCTGACTATACTTCCGTAAAAGCTTGGTTTGCAGAATGGCTATTGCCGCAGTTGGACTTAAAACCTAAAAAATAAGAAATAACAAAGAAACTTATAATAAAAGCAAAGAAGATATTTATGACTACCATACCCCAAGTAGCAAACGCTGCACATATCACTATTCCCACTAACGTTCCTTTAACGGTCATCACTACCTGCTATGGGCGCAATCGTCATCTTTACAATCTACTTGGTAGTCTAGCGCAAGGTAGCGTCAGGCCGAGCGAGGTGGTTATCGTTAATGATGACGCCGAGCCTGAACGTCTGGCAGACTACGATTTAAATATTATTAAGATAGCAACGACTACAGCGACTGAGCATGGATTGGCGAGTAGCGCCTCGTTTGATATCGGTCGTAACCGTAATCTTGGCGCTGCACGTGCTAGCTATGAGGCCATGATTTTTTTGGATGTGGATTGTATCGTCGCCTATGACTTTATCGAAGGGTTATATGATAAATTGCAAACGTATCCTGATGCGCTACTGATGGGCCAGCCACGTTATTTAACGCGCCCTTTGACGGATGATGAGGGTAGTCAGCTACAGCAAGGTCAAATGGCCGCCGATGCCTTAGACAAGCTATCGGTATTTAACCCTTATCGTGATAACTTTACCCAACATCGCAATGACAATGTCGATGCTAATATTAAAAAAACGCAAGACTATGGCGCATTTTGGAGTCTATGCTTTGCGATAATGCGTCATCAGTTTGAGCGGATTGGTGGCTTTGATACCGATTATATCGGCTACGGCGCTGAAGACACAGACTTTGCTTTTATGGCACGTGCTTTAGACATTGATTTTTATTTGACCAATGACGTGGTTTACCATCAACAGCACAGCGTCTACCGGCCGCCACTCAATCATCTCGATAGCATAGTCATCAATGCCAATCGCTTTTATGACAAATGGCAACACTGGCCGATGGCAGGCTGGCTGGTAGAGTTTGCGCAGCTAGATTTGATTGACTGGCAAGAGGCGCAGACAGTGCCTATTGAGATTCTTCGGCAGCCAAGTAGAGCTGAGGTTGACGCCGCACATTGTTCAGATGCGCCTTATGTTTAGACGGACTGAAGGCTTAGTTCTGCCTATAACGATACATCACTAGTATCAATGAGTAGTTAGTTTTGATGAGCAACTAATACTGACGAATAATCTCCACACCTGTAGGCGGCGTTGCAAGCTCTTGCCGTTCAAACGCCCAATTATGACCTTCCCAAAAATGCGCGGTTTTATCATCATTATTAAAACCTAACATGATGATCGATAGCGGCGTCTCAGCTTTCTGTTTTTGCTGAATATACAGGCGCGCAGATAAGAGTAACCGGTATAACAAAAACCCTGACGTCGGTGCCGATGAATGGATATCTGCAAAGATAGGATAATCCGCTACCACACTGTGCTGTTCTGATAGCACAGCGCAATGCTCATCGCTGCGTAATAGTTTCTCAAGCTGCTCTGGAATCTCTAGCACTCGGTTAGCCGTTATGGGATCATCAGCGGGGCTTGGATCATCGCATGGCATTGGGAACTGATAGGCAGCATTTCCAAACAAAATGCCAAGCGGTGCTTGCTTCGCCATATCGAGCATCGCTGTCACATTATTGCTGCGTGGTGGTAGGCCAAAATGCAGCTTACTGTCACCGATTTGTCTAAAAAATAGCAGCTTTGGCAAATCTTTGGCGAGCGGATGATTGGCAAAGAAATCTGCATGAATAAAGTCATTAAATAAAACCAGTACATCAGTAGGCTGCAATAGCGCCTTTAAGCTCGCTGTATCTATCGACGGGTTATTGGCAATTAATATAATCCGCTTACTCTGTAATAATGGTTTTTGAAGGACAAGCGGTAAGCTTGTAAAAGCCAAAGCCGATAGCGTATTAGAATCAGTAGCAATATCGAAATCAGAGTCACTTATAGAGTGAGAAGTGCTATCGTACAAAGAGTCTGTCAGGTGGGACTTATTTAGCATAGAGGCTTAAATGACCTAAGTAGAAAGAAAAATTAACATTATAAAAAGTAGGGAAACATTATACCGTAGGGCCATCAAAATAACACTATCTAAGACTATGATAAACATAGTAAAAAGGTAACTATTAGACAATGTTTCGTAATACATAGATGCTACATATTGCAACCTTTTTACCTTAGAATCATTTTTATATATCCGTAGCATAAGAACAATTGCATCACAACTAACTATAAGGATTGACTAATGAAAAAGACACTTAAAAACTTTAAACTAACGACATTGGGTGCTTGTCTAACTGTGGCATTGACGACAGGAGCATTAAGTACCGCTGTGGTCGCGGCAAATAACTCTGATGAAGTAAGCGTGGCGCAAGCAGCTAAAGTCAGCTTAAAGCAAGCTGTTGCTACAGCAAGTAAAGAAGCTTCTGGTACTTTGATTAGTGCAGAGCTGGACGATAATGATAGTGATGCTCAGAAAGGTAATAGTGTCTACGAATTAGAATTTAGTAATGACACCACCAGCTACGAGATAAAAGTCGATGCCATGACAGGCGAGATCGTAACGTCTGAGACCGAGCAACTTGATAAAGAGGACATTAATGATTATCAAGTTCAGCAACAAGCAAAAATAAAGATGACGGATGCCATTGATATTGCTGAAAAACAAACCGATGGTCGTACTATAGAGATTGAATTTGAGATTGACGAAGATAAGATGGATCATCCAACTTACTATGAGGTTAAGGTATTCAAAGACAATCAAATATTTGAATTAAACATAGACGCAGAGACGGGTACAGTGTTTGAAAATTCAATTGATGATATAGACGCTACGCCAGATATGACGGCAGTCGAGTTATAACACTCTTAAAGTTTATCAACTGTATTCATTTTTAGTCAACTACTATCCATAACAAAGCCCCAATCATTGCATGATTGGGGCTTTGTTATGGATAGGTTTTTATAGTGGTTTGTTATACCGTCTCACGCCATCTGCCTTGTACCATGATACCTGCGATAGGATTTAGCCCCATCTGATAAGCAAGGTCAGCAGGACGGGCGATGTCCCATAATACCAAGTCAGCATCACAGCCGACTTCTATCTTGCCTTTTTTGGTTAAGCCTAATGCTTGCGCTGCATGCACGGTCGCCCCTGCCAGTACTTCTTCCGTAGTAAGATAAAATAAGGTACAGCCCATATTCATCGCCAATAACAGCGAGGTGAGCGGCGAGGTACCGGGGTTGCAATCGGTTGAGATAGCCATCGGCACGTGATGCTTGCGCAACTCTTCAATCGGTGGCAGCTTGGTATCACGCAGCGTATAAAAAGCCCCCGGTAATAGCACGGCTACCGTGTTGCTTGCGGCCATTTTCTTGATATCGTCTTCTGCTAAGTGCTCAAGATGGTCGCTTGATAGCCCTTGATAATCAGCGACCAAAGCGCTGGCACCTATATTTGATAGCTGCTCGGAATGCAACTTCACTGGCAAGTCTAATGAGCGAGCAACGTCAAAGACCCGCTTAATTTGCTCACTACTAAAGGCGATGTTTTCACAAAAACCATCGACCGCATCGACCAAGCCCTCGCTATGTAAGATGGGCAACCACTGGCAAACTTGCTCAATATAGTCATCGGCCCGGTCTTTGTACTCTGGCGGTAGCGCATGGGCGGCCAAATACGTGGTGCTCACATGAATGTGGTGTTTGTCACCAAGTGCGCGGGCGACTTTTAGCATTTTGCGTTCAGTGTCTAAGTCTAGCCCATAGCCAGATTTGATCTCGATACTGGTCACGCCTTCTTTGATGAGGGCGAGCAGGCGTTTTTCGCTTTGAATAAATAATTCTTCCTCATTCGCTGCACGAGTGGCGCTCACTGTCGAGACGATGCCGCCACCTTGTGCGGCGATATCTTGATAACTGGCGCCTTGTAAGCGTGCTTCAAACTCGTTGCTGCGATTGCCGCCATACACGATATGGGTATGACAATCGATAAGTCCGGGCGTGATCCAGTTGCCATGTACGTCTTTGATTTGATCGCTTTTATAATGAGTTAGATGCGGTTTGATTTGCTTATGCGTACCAACCCATGCGATTTTGCCGTCTTTGATACCGATAGCAGCGTTTTCTAATTGACCATAAGGGGTGCTTTTGTTTTGATCATTGCTTTGATTGTTGCTCTGATTGTCACTGTAAATATCAAAGCCGTATTGCGCTGAAAAGGTGGCAAGATTGGCATTGATAATAATGTGATCAAATGAAGTCAGGGTATTAGTAGCATTATTGTCAAGTATTTGGGCGCTAGTGTGGTTCATAATAAGCTCCTGCTTGTGGTTAACCAACTATTTCTTGTCTATGTTAAAAGTAAATGCTGCTCGATAATAGTCGTTAAGAGGCGAGCCGCGACTTTACAGCTGCGTGCATCAATATCAAAGGTCGGATTAATCTCGGCGATATCAGCCATTTTTACTTTGCCTGATGCCATAATCAGTTTGACCGCGCGCTCAACGAATGCCAAGTTAATGCCATAAGCAGCGGGTGCACTGACGCCCGGTACCACGCTCGCTGGCAAGCAATCCATGTCAATGGTTAAATAGATGACATCAACGTCATTGATAAATTTCTCTATTTGCGCCGCAAGTTTTTTCCATTTTTTATTGGTGCAATCTTCATCACTGATAATATGCACGCCTAACTGCTCAGCACGGTCAAAGAGTGCGGCAGTGTTAGAAAATCGACTGACGCCGATACAGCAATAGTGAAATGGCTGATCTTGCGCCTCAAGGTGCTCGGCAATTTGGCGAAAGGGCGTGCCAGAGGTGGCGACATCAGACTGACGAATATCTAGATGCGCATCAAAGTTAATAATGCCAATACGCGGCGACGCATCGTTGTTACTGGTAGCATCTGCCTGCTGTAGCGCTTGCCACAATCCCAAAAAGCTGCCATAAGCGATGGCATGACCGCCACCAAGTCCGACAGGCAAACCGCCTTGCTGGATAATGTGACTGACTTTATCAGCGTAGGTTAATTGAGCTTGCTCGAGGGTGCGCTCGGCAAAGTCATTATTATCATGACAATGTATGTCACCAGCATCACCCAGTAGCGTTGATAGTTGCCCATCAAAGCGTTGTTGCAGCTCAGCGATGACGGGCAGCGCCGCAAATACTTGACGAATCAAAGGCGGCGCCGCTCTGGCTCCCACGCGTCCTTGATTGCGTCTGACGCCTTGGTCACAAGCAAAACCAACCAACCCAATGCGCTGGCCGTTTTGCTGGTTGTTTTGTTGATTGCTGCTATCAAAGATATAAGGCTGCGCTATTTGATACCAATAGCGGGCGCGTGCAGACTCAAACGGCTCGGCACGTCCAGTCCAGCGGCTCATATCAGCGGCGCTGTGGCTCACGGCTGTGTCAGACATTGATAGGCTCATCGCTGATTTCCTTTAATCCGTATTGCTTGTGTATATTTGATCCGCTATAAAATAAGTACAGTGCGACTGGTATAAATTTTCTTTGCTTGCTGTGTGACTTCGTCACTCCAGAGGCTGCATAAAATTCATCCCAGTAGCACGCCATAAAAGCTGTACTCTTTTTATTTAGCACTTACTATAGAAGGATGCTATTTATTTAGACTCGTACCAGTCACTACGCAGTGCCTGCCAATGCTTTGTCAGTGCGCTATTTAATACCAGCTGTTTTGCCGCTTCGATATCAGGGGCTAGATAGCGATCTTTGTCATAAAAAGCGACTTGCTCACGCAATTTTTGATGGGCGTCCTGTAATGCTTCGGAAGTAGCAAGGTTACGATGGAAGTCAATCCCTTGACCAGCAGCCAATAGCTCAATGCCAACGATGGTAGCGGTATTTTGCGCCATCTCATATAGGCGGCGGGCGCTATAGGTGGCCATCGATACATGGTCTTCTTGGTTGGCAGAGGTTGGGATGCTATCGACACTGCCTGGGTGAGCCATAGACTTATTTTCTGAAGCCAGCGCTGCTGCCGTCACGTGAGCGATCATAAAGCCGGAGTTCACCCCTGCATTTTCCACCAAAAATGGCGGTAGGCCACCTGATAAGGTTGCATCAATCAATAGTGCCACACGGCGCTCAGACATAGAACCAATCTCAGCGATTGCTAAAGCGAGCATATCTGCGGCAAAGGCCACTGGCTCGGCATGGAAGTTACCCCCTGAGATAGCCACTGGACCATCTTCATTGTTAAAAATAAGGGGATTATCCGTCACCGCATTGGATTCAATTAATAACGTCTTGCCTGCTTGGTTAATGATATCAAGGCAAGCGCCCATCACTTGTGGCTGACAGCGTAAGCAATACGGATCCTGTACTCGATCATCTTGTTCGTCATTGTGCGAAGCACGAATAGCACTGCCTGCAATCAAGCTTCTGTGAGCTTTGGCGATCTCTATCTGACCATGGTGACCACGCACTTCATGAATACGCGCATCAAATGGCGCATCCGAGCCTTTGGCGGCATCAATAGACATGGAGCCGACGATGGTGGCGGTCTCTAATAAATCTCTTGCTAAAAAGTAACCGCGCAGTGCCAGTGCTGTTGAAACCTGCGTACCATTGATAAGGGCAAGGCCTTCTTTGGCCGCTAGGGTGATAGGCTCAAGACCATGCTGTGCTAATGCCTCAGCAGCGGGGACTTTTTTGCCGTCAACATAGACGTCACCTTCGCCCATCATCGCCAGCGTCATATGCGATAAAGGCGCTAAGTCGCCAGAAGCACCAACAGAACCTTTGGCAGGAATGTTTGGGGTAATTTGATGATTAATTAAGCCAAGTAAACTATCGACTACCTCGCGGCGGACGCCAGAGACGCCTTGAGCGAGGCTGGCTACTTTCATCACCATAATTAGCCTGACCACGTTATCCGGTAGCGCCTCACCCGTACCGACTGAGTGTGAGATGATCAGGTTGCGTTGAAGCAACTCAAGTTGATCATCGCTGATACGAGTCTTGGCTAATAGACCAAAACCAGTATTGATACCATAAGCGCTCTTATCACGGGCGATGATGGTACGTACATCTTCATGTGAGGCATCTATCGCTTCATAAGCGCTGGCGGGCAAGGTGAGGTGGACTGGGTGATTATAGATATCACGTAGCATCTCAAAGCTTAGCTTACGTGGATGGAGGGTCAGAGTTTTGATGTCAGTCATGCGAGTTGTCCTAATTTTATGAGCTATATGTTAATTGTATTTTTTGTTGTCTATACATTTTAGTTTATGCTTTGTTGTTTATAAACAGCTAAAAGCTATACTTTCTAAATTGTTTAACCGATCCTGCTTGTTTTAGTCCTTCTAACTGATCCAGCCTAAATATATCGCTAGATGTCCAAAAGGTGCGGCGATTAGAATGCTAAGTACTACGCGCTCAAACCAAATGATGACCATCTTAGGGACTGACAGCGGAATCTCAGTTGCCAACACACAAGGAATCATCGCTGAAAAGAACAAAATACTACTGATAGAGATGACCCCTGCTACATAGCGGGTCAACACCTCAGCTTCCGCTAACAGTAGGGCAGGCAAGAACATCTCAGCCAATCCCGCTGACATACCTTTAGCAGCTACTAGTGGCTCAGGCATACCGGTTATCCAAGTGAATGGATACAAGAGCAAACCTAGCACATCAAAGACAGGGGTATATTTGGCTAATAATAAACCCGTTAACCCTACCGCGATAATCGAGGGTACAATCGCTGCCGCCATCGTCACACCATCGCGAAAGTTCGACCACATAATTTGTTTGAGGTCAGTTGCACGACGTGATGTGGCCAGTCCCAAATGATACGCTGCGGCTAAGCGATTGCCTTGTTGGTTATCCAAGTCTGGACGATTGACACTGTCATCAAAACTTCGAATCGGTGGAATACGTGCGGTAATGGCAGTGACAATAAAGGTAATAATCAGTGTTGACCAAAAGAACAGATTCCAAAACGCCATCAAGTTTAAGGTTTTGGCAACGATGACCATAAAGGCTGCCGATACCGTAGAAAACCCAGTAGCAATCACGATGGCTTCACGGACCGAATATTGTTTTTGTAGAAATACCCGATTGGTAATGAGCAGCCCGATAGAGTAACTGCCAACAAAGGACGCAACGGCATCAATCGCCGATGAGCCGGGCGTTTTCCAAATCGGCTTCATAATAGGCTGCATAAGCACCCCAAACATCTCCAGCAAACCAAAACCGAGCAAAAAAGCGAGGATTAATGCACCAATAGGGACGATCATGCCCACCGGCAATGCCAGCTTTTCAAACAAAAACGGCATCATGTCCTTTTCCATGATGATGGCAGGTGCTATATCAGTGATATACATGATGGCAAGTACTAGCCCGATAATCTTAAAGGCAGTTAATATCATATTAGTGATATTTTTACGCCATGAACCGTCGTAAATAGGTTTGCTGACACCATAAATCATCAGTAGAAATAGCAAAAATACAGCAAGAGTGTGCTGCTGAGTGACCAGATAAGTTGCCCCATGATCAAATAAAATCGTACTCTTTTCACCAATAGTGAAGGGAACGAAGAACATCACTAAGCCAATAGCACTAAATACGATTAGCTGTATTAGCGCGACAGGTTTGGATAGCAGCTTTTCAGGCGGCGGGCTAGCAGGCGCTGGACTGTCTAGAGGCGTGCTAGGCACAGAGCTGCCTGGAGGCAAAATATCACGTTCAGACATATTATCGTCCTTGATAAAGTGTTGATGATGTCCTTATATCATTTGAGCATATAAGGACAGGAGCAAGCTATTTAATCATCGGCAGATTTAAACCATAGTCCTTGGCGGTTTTGATCGCCAGCTCGTAGCCGGCATCGGCATGACGCATCACCCCTGAGCCGCAATCATTGACCAGTACGCGCGCCAAGCGCTTGGCTGCGCTATCTGTGCCATCGGCGACGATGACCATGCCAGAGTGCTGCGAGTAGCCCATGCCCACGCCGCCGCCATGATGGAGGGACACCCAAGTGGCGCCGCCTGCGACATTGAGCATGCCGTTTAATAGCGCCCAATCCGACACCGCATCTGAGCCATCTTTCATACTCTCGGTTTCACGGTTTGGGCTGGCAACAGAGCCGGTGTCCAAATGGTCACGGCCGATAACGATAGGGCCTTTGAGCTCACCGTTTTTGACCATCTCGTTAAAGGCAAGTCCTGCTTTGTCACGCTCACCCAAACCTAACCAGCAAATGCGGGCAGGCAAGCCTTGAAATTGAATACGCTCTTTTGCCATATCCAGCCAGCGATGCACGTGGGTGTTTTCAGGGAACAGCTCTTTGATTTTTTGATCAGTTTTATAGATATCTTCTGGATCACCTGATAGCGCCACCCAGCGAAACGGCCCTTTACCTTGGCAAAACAGCGGACGTACATAAGCGGGGACAAAACCTGGGAAATTAAAAGCGTCTTTTACCCCTTCATCAAAGGCCACTTGGCGGATGTTATTGCCATAATCAGTGGCAGGGATTCCCATGTCTTGTAGATCCAGCATGGCCTGTACGTGTACGGCACAAGAGGCGGCAGCAGCTTTGCTCAATGCCGCGTGTTGCTCTGGGTTTTCTTGTGCTGCTTTCCACTCATCAACGCTCCAGCCACTTGGCAAGTAGCCATTGATTAAGTCGTGAGCAGAGGTTTGGTCAGTAACTAAGTCAGGTTTTATCTCGCCTGCGTTCGCACGCTTGACCATCTCAGGCAAGATATCTGCGGCGTTACCAAGTAACGCAATAGAGACAGCTTCACCAGCAGCGGTATGCTGCTTGATCAGCTCATAAGCATGGTCAAGATTGTCGGCTTGCTTGTCGACGTAACCGGTGCGCAAACGAAAATCAATACTGGATTGCTGGCATTCGATGTTTAAAGAGGTCGCACCAGCAAAGCTTGCGGCCAATGGCTGCGCGCCGCCCATACCGCCAAGACCAGCAGTCAAAATCCAGCGTCCGCTCCAGTCTCCATCATAATGCTGGCGACCTGCTTCGACAAAGGTCTCATAAGTGCCTTGGACGATGCCTTGGGTGCCAATATAAATCCAGCTACCAGCGGTCATCTGACCGTACATAAATAAGTCTTTACGATCAAGCTCGTTGAAATGCTCCCATGTGGCCCAGCGCGGGACGAGGTTGGAGTTGGCGATCAATACACGCGGCGCATTTTCATGAGTTTGAAAGACGCCAACTGGTTTGCCTGATTGCACGAGTAGGGTCTCATCGTCTTCTAACTCTTTAAGAGAGGCGAGGATTTGATCATAGCTTTCCCAGTTACGGGCGGCGCGGCCAATCCCGCCATAGACGACTAGGCTCTTTGGGTTTTCGGCCACATCAGGGTGCAGGTTGTTTTGAATCATGCGATAAGGCGCTTCGGTCAGCCAGCTTTTACAATGTAGCGTACTGCCAGTTGGCGCGGCGATATCACGGCTTTCATCACGGCGGGTAAAGGTGTTTGCCTTATGGGTATTGTCTGTAGTGGTTTCCTTGGCAATAGTCATGAACAGATCCTTTTGAGTGTGCGTCGCTTATTTACGCTGCGTATTTACGTGGTCTATTTGCGAGGCATTTAGCGATAATATTGGGAGTGTTTAATAAGTTGTATATACAAATTATCAAAGATTATTTTTTCATGCAAGTGTTTTTTTAAAAGTCGCTGAATTATTTTAAGATTGCTCGGTTAGATAGGTTGTTCTCATGGTGATTGTGATAATGGTCATGATATTATGTCAGCACTTTCATAGCTGCATAGTCGCATAGTTGAAATCAACAGCAGAGACAAGCATGACAAAGGTGAAGCGTGACATGACAAAATCAGTTCCAGCATATCAACGGATTAAAAACGCCATATTGGATAACATCCATTCTGGAAAATGGCAGGCGGGCGAGGCTATCTCCACCGAAATGGCATTGGCAGAAGAGTTTGAGGTATCGCGCATGACGGTCAACCGCGCGCTAAAAGAGCTAAGCGAGGAGCGAGTATTAGAGCGCAGGCAAGGGTCAGGGACGTTTGTCGCTCAGCAGCAGTTCAATCATACTTTTGTAGAAGTGCGTAATATCGCGCAAGATTTAAAATCAGCCAACCGCGATTATCAGGCACAAGTGGTGAGCAAACGTGCGATCACCGCAAGCATGTTAGATAATGAGATGCGCCGTAAGTTTGATATTGAAGAAATAGTTGTGTCTTCTAATTCTAAGAGCGCTGATTCAAATAAAATTGAGAGTGCTGAGCCGGCTGTATTATACGAAGTAAAAATCATTCATTTCGCTGATGGTCAGCCCATACAGTTTGAGGAGCGCTGGGTCGATGCGACAAAAGTGCCAGAGTTCATTGAGCAAGATTTTAGTGTGGTGAATACCAGCGACTATCTGATTGCCAAAAGTCCACTTGAGCGCGGTAACTATACCATTCGAGCCTTATCAGCACCTGATGAGATCGCTTGTGCGCTACAGATTGCTCCGCAGTCACCGACGTTAGTGCTACGTCGTCAGACTTACTCAGCAGGACGGGTACTGACTTTTGTCAAGATGTGGCACGCAGGCGATCGCTATCAGTTCTCTGGTGAGCTGTAACAATCTTACGTATGCTCACTGTTTTTGTACGGTTATTCTTACCAATTTGCCATACTATAAGTAAGAGATAGCAGACGCTTATCAACCATTGAAGTTTGTTTTTACTAGATAAAATTTGAATGCAAAAAGCTTATTATAAAAAAATACTATAAAATAGTATTGAAAGATGCAGATAATATCCTCAAATCGGGCAGCCAAAGCAATATATAATTTATAGTTTGTCTAACTTGGTCCGCTCATTACATTACTTATTCACCTTATAAGGACGCCTTATGAAACGTCGTAATCTTTTAGCCCTCGCCGCCAGTACTGTATTGCTTGCTGCTTGTGGTCAGTCTACTACCAATGAAGCAGAAACCAGTGCTACTGATACTGCTGCAGCGGAAGGTTCTGATTTGCTACAACGTATTAACAATGGCGGTACGATCAACGTTGGTACAGAAGGCACCTATCCTCCGTTTACTTATCATGATGAAAGCGGACAGCTAACTGGCTACGATGTCGAAGTGACTCGCGCAGTCGCTGACAAGCTAGGCGTCGATGTCGAATTTAAAGAAACCCAGTGGGATGCGATGCTGGCAGGTCTTGATTCTGAGCGTTTTGATATAGTTGCCAACCAAGTGAGCTTGACGACACCTGAGCGCCAAGCGAAGTATGACCTCGCTCAGCCTTATAGCTGGTCAGGTGCTGTAGTCTTAGCTGCAACCGATGACAATCGTTATAGCTCATGGGAGGCATTAAAGGGATTGCGTAGTGCGCAATCATTAAGCAGTAACTATGGTGAAATGGCAGAGCGCTATGAAGCAGAAATCGTCCCTGTCGATGGGATGGCGCAAGCGATTCAGCTAGTAAAGCAAGACCGTGCTGACTTTACGATGAATGACCAACTTGCTGTACTAGACTATCTCAAAAAATTCCCAGATAGTGGCTTAGAGATTAAACTGGTTGCACCAAAAAGTGAGCAGCGTGGTTCAGGTTTGATACTATTAAAAGGTAATGATGCTGTCGTGGAAAAACTGAATGAAGCCATGGGTGAGTTGCAAGCGGATGGCACGTTAACTGAGCTTAGCGAAGAGTTCTTTGGTGCTGATATAAGCCAACAAAAATAATGCTAGCTTCTATAACGTCGGTGTTAGCTGATCTATTGGCATTATTGCCGTTTATGAGCCCTGATCGGGCGCAAATCGTCATCAATTCATTTTGGCCAATGCTCAAAGGCGGTATCTATTATTCGATACCGCTGGCATTGATATCATTTGCTATTGGTATGGTGATTGCGCTGACAGTCGCGCTCATTCGTATTGTACCGCGGACAGGCTGGTTCCATAAGATTATCTATAGACTTGCTCGCATTTATGTTTCCGCCATTCGCGGTACACCGATGCTGGTGCAGCTATTTATTATCTTTTATGGCCTGCCAAGCGTTGGGGTCAAGCTCGATCCATTTCCTTCAGCGATTATTGCTTTTTCATTGAATATTGGTGCTTATGCGTCGGAGACGGTGCGTGCCTCGATTTTGTCGATTCCAAAAGGCCAATGGGAAGCAGGCTCGACCGTCGGTTTGACATACTTGCAGACCTTTCGGCATGTCATTTTGCCGCAAGCGCTACGGGTATCGGTACCACCGTTATCCAATACCTTTATCAGTCTGGTAAAAGACACTTCTCTGGCCTCATTGGTGCTGGTTACAGAGTTGTTTAAAGAAGCCCAAATTATCACCGCACGTAATTACGAGTTTATGCTGGTCTATACCGAAGCGGCGTTTATTTACTGGGGTATCTGCCTATTCTTGACCTTTATTCAAGGTAAGCTTGAAACTAGGCTTGATCGTTACGTGGCTAAGTAGTTCATCGACTCATTCATCAGCAGTTTTAGTATTATTAGCACAACAGGAACCTCTATGATTCAAGTCACTAATATTCACAAAGCCTTTGGTCATAATCAAGTGCTAAAAGGCATCGACTTGACCATCGAAAAAGGTAAGGTGGTGGTGATACTCGGGCCATCAGGGTCTGGTAAGACCACCTTTTTGCGCTGCTTAAATGCGCTAGAGATACCCGATCAAGGTATTATTGCTTTTGATGATGACAGCTTGACGGTTGATTTTGCTACCAAGCCTAAGAAAAAAGCGCTGCTGGCACTACAACGCAAGTCTGGCATGGTGTTTCAGTCGTATAATTTGTTTCCGCATAAAACCGCGATTGAAAACTTAATGCTCGGACCGACTATCGTGCAAGGTCAGAGCAAAGCGCAAGCTCGCGAACAGGCTTTAGAATTGTTAAAGAAGGTTGGACTATCGGACAAGGCGGATCTTTATCCGTTTCAGTTATCTGGTGGTCAGCAGCAGCGTATCGGTATCGCGCGGGCGCTGGCGATCGAGCCATCATTATTGCTGTTTGATGAACCAACTTCTGCACTTGATCCAGAGCTGGTGCAAGACGTGCTTGAAACGATGAAACAGCTGGCCTCTGAAGGTTGGACGATGGTGGTCGTGACGCATGAGATTAACTTTGCGCGTGATGTGGCCGATCATGTGGTCTTGATTGAAGATGGGCATGTGGTCGAAGAAGGCAGTGCCAAGCAGTTATTTGAAGACTCAACGCATCCTCGCACGCAAGCGTTTTTGCAGCGTATTGAGCAGTAATAGGGCCAAATAGACGTTGTATAGCGCAAATCCGTGACTTTTAAATAAGCCTTTACGTAAATAATAGCCCCAACGATGACATCATGGTTGGGGTTTTATTCGTTTTTTACGCTACTTTTTAAGCTAGTTTTTCACTAAGGCTTTTGTTTCGCTAAGAAGGTTTTGGTCGTCGTCTGAGCCAGCGTGGTATGCGAGTGGTCGTACCATTTAACATAGCATTTAATAGAGCTGCTAACAGAATAAGTACCACGCCTATATATTGAATCCATGATAGTGACTGGTGTAGTAGTAGTAGCGCCAAGGCAATGGCAGTCAACGGCTCAAAGATAGTAAAGACTGATGCGCGTGTGGCAGGGAGTTTTTCTAACGCTTTCATATAAAGCGCAAATGGTACCACTGTGCCAATTAAAGACAACCCTAACGCATAGCCCCACGTATGCAGCGGCAAAGTTAGTAGCTGCTCATAAGTATGATAGGTCTCGGGTAGTAATAGCAACACGCTGGCGCTGATAATAATGGAGGTAAAAAACACTAAGGGAGCAGGGTGGGCATAGTGCATCGCGCGCTTGCCAAGTACGCCATAAAGCGAATAACACACGCCAGATAGCAGCCCAAGCGCGATACCCCAGTTGACTTGCGCTTCATCCCCAAGCATCGTTAATCCCACACCAAATACCGCCATCAAAGCCAGTAGTGCCGACTGCCGAGTAATAGACTCATTTAGCAAAAAGGCAGAAAACAACAGGCTAAAAACAGGCGCGGTATAAAGCAGCGCGACTGCAGGTCCAGCGCCGACATAAATGACAGCAAAAAAATAACAGATCGACATACCCAGTACGCCAATCAACGATTGTAGTGCCAGCCCTAGCCACTGCTTTGGACGTAGCTTAATTAAATGGGGCCATAGCTTTGGTAGCATAACTAGAATAAGAAAGGCGGCGGTTACGATACGCAAGATAGTAATTTGCCAGCCACTAAAGCCGTTTTGGTTGAGGTAGGTAGAAAATATGCCAAGCGTACCCCAGCAGACGGCAGCGGTAATAATTTGAATAGTACCTATCCATGATTGTCGCGCTGACATTATGCTACTGGTGTTTGCCATATCGTTCTCTTTTTAATGTCTAATTGACAAAGGCAGTTTTAAAATAAGAAAAGACACCCGATTGACGGCTGTCTTTTTTATATAAGCATTCATTTAATACACAAACTGTTTGTCGTTAATTTGCTAAAGAAAGGCCAATACAAAGCAGCTAAGCGTAAACTTAACTGTGCTCGCTCTTAGTTCCGCTGGCAGATTCACGATCAATTTCAATCTGAACTTGCCAATCGTCTATTTCCAACTCATAGCAATTATTACCTTCACCGTTAATACGGTCAATAACCAAAAAGTCAGAGTCACAACCAAGGGCTAATAATGGATGATGCCAGACGTTGGCGTCGTATTGTACGCCTTGATGTGACTTGGCATAAAACACGGTTAAATCATCAGCAGACTGAGGCGGCTTACCCGCAGGCGCTACAACGACAATGTAGTCCTGACCATTCATCGAAAAGAATGCTTGCGTGCCAAACGGATGATACTCCATTACGGATAAAGCGATAGGAAGCTCACGTTTTTTGGCACGAAAGATACTCATGCCCACAGTGCCCCCATCTAATGAAGCTTCAGCAATGGCATGGTGGCGACATGCGTAGCCCCTATTAATATAGTAGCAATTATCAGACGTCTGTTCTTCCTTATCATAAGGTTCGATAACCTTACCATATGGCGCAAAATCAGCTTTAGTCAAAGGTTTGGTTACGATTGTTGTGCTCATGAATTCACCTTACTATAGGTTAGCAATATCAGTTAATTGGTAGAGTTATTTACTATTCTGAATCACTTATTATTCTGGACGAATAAACGGCATATGTCTATTTACGTCTTTGTATAGTAAGTATCTAAAGGGACCAGGGCCGCCGGCGTAACAAGACTGTGGGCAAAATGCACGTAGCCACATAAAGTCACCCGCTTCAACTTCTACCCATTCAGCGTTTAAGTGATACACAGCTTTACCTTCTAGGACATACAGGCCATGTTCCATCACATGAGTTTCATCGAATGGAATCACGCCGCCTGGCTCAAAGGTCACGATATTTACATGCATGTCGTGACGCATATCAGACTGCTCGGTAAATCTGGTGGTTTTCCAAACGCCATCTGTATCTGGCATCGCGATTGCTTCGACCTCATGATCGCTGGTCACAAAAGGTTCGGGCACATCGATGCCCTCTACAAACTGATAAGCTTTACGGATCCAATGAAATTTAACGTGCTTGTCGCTGTTGTTTTTTAGCGTCCATTTGCATGCTGGCGGTAAGAATACATAACTACCGGCTTCAAGATGATGCGCCTTGCCCTCAATGGTAATATCCATCTCACCTTCAACGACAAACAATACTGCTTCGGCTTTAGCATCTAGCTCAGGCTTGTCAGAGCCACCATTGGGCGCGACTTCAACGATGTATTGTGAGAAGGTTTCCGAAAAACCGCTTAGTGGACGTGCAATCACCCACATGCGCATGCCTTCCCAAAACGGCAGGTAGCTAATCACAATATCAGTTAAGACGCGTTTGGGAATAATCGCATAAGCTTCGGTGAAGATAGCGCGATCGGATAGAAGTTGTGTTTGTGGCGGCAATCCGCCAGTTGGTGCGTAATAAGTACTTTTTGTTGCCATGGTTAATAATCCTTGGTAGTTGTGTGCCGCAATGAACTTACGTCTAAAATTGGTAGCTGAACTTAGGGTTACATCCAATTTGCAGTATTATCTGCTGTAGCTGGATGATTTTCATACCAGTGCTTAGCGATTTCATCGCGGCGACATACCCAAACGTCAGGTTTACTGGTGATGTACTTTAAAAATTGTTTGAGCGCCGTGATACGGCCAGCGCGGCCGATAATGCGGCAGTGCAAACCGATGGTTAGCATTTTGGGGGTATGTGCGCCTTCTTCGTATAAAGTATCGAAGCTGTCCTTTAGATAGTGATAAAAGGGTTCGGCGTTGGTAAAGCCAGGGCTCGACGCAAAGCGCATATCGTTGGTTTCAAGCGTATAAGGGATAACCAGATGCGGCTTACGGGTAAGCTGGCTGCCTTCTTCTACCTTAACATTGAGCCAGTAAGGTAGCTCATCAGCGTAGGAATCAGAGTCGTAGATATAGCCGCCTTGTTCAGCGACCAGCTCACGCGTATTGGGGCTATCACGTCCAGTGTACCAGCCTAGAGGCTGATCACCAAGCATGCGTTTAAAGATTTCAGTCGCTTGGCGTACGTGCTCACGTTCTGTCTCACGATACATATATTGATAAGTGATCCAGCGTAGTCCGTGGCTTGCCACCTCATGCCCATCTTCTAGAACACGCTCAATAATATGTGGTGTCTTTTCGGCAGCAGAAGCACAAGTAAAAGTGGTAATGGGCAGACCGTACTCTTTAAAAACATCTAACACTCGCCAAACGCCTACACGGCTACCGTATTCAAAAGCCGACTCGATAGACTGGTGACGATTATTAAATTCAGGTGTCCCTAAGACATCTGATAAAAAGCGCTCAGACTGACCATCACCATGCATGACGCTGTTTTCTGCGCCCTCTTCGATGTTTAGTACGAACTGCACAGCGATCTTTGCGCCGCCTGGCCAGTTTGCTTGTGGTGGATTGCCACCATAGCCTTTTAGATCGCGTGGGTAGGCTTCGTGATTAAAGTCGCTGGTAACCTTTTTTTTCATGACGTTTTATCCTTTGTAAAAACAGAGCAATATAGTTGCTCGAAACTTATTAAATAATTGATCAGTACAAAGATAGAAGCGTTTGTACTGATTTTTATCAAACAGACTTACTTTTATACTGTGTTTTTCATTCTACTATCGTGTCAGGGTCCACTGCATATGGGCGCATTAAGATCCAATATACAACACCACCCAATGCAGCGCCTAACAAGAAACCATAACCTTCAAGCTTGGTCAGCGCTGGTATCAGTACCGTAGCAATAGAGAACAAAGCACCGATAGCAAAGGCAATAAGCGCACGGATGTTCCAGCCTTTATAGTAATAATAAGCGCCTGTTGGCTGAGCTGAAAACAAATCATTCATATCAATATGTTGACGTTTAATCAGATAGTAGTCGATTACTAAGATACCAAAGAATGGCGCGATGATGGCACCGATAGCATTGACGAAACCAACAATACCGATCTTACTGATAAATGATAACCACAGTGCGCCAACGAAAAAGGCGATGACAGCAGTGATTAAGCCACCTCTACGAAAGTTGATATGTTTAGGAAACAAATTGGCCAAGTCGTAAGCAGGAGGAATAAAGTTTGCGACCATATTGATACCGACAGTAGCGGCAAAAAAGGTCACTGCTGCAATGATAGTCAAGGGTAGAGCGTCCACGCGATCAACGATGTCCGATGGATTGGTCAGCGCTTCACCGAATATGACCAAGGTGCCAGCAGTAATGACCAAAGCAATAAAAGAGAAAAACACCATGTTAATGGGCAGACCAACTAAATTGCCTAAGCGCATATCACGCTCACTACGTAAAAAGCGTGAAAAATCACCGAAGTTGATGACGACTGCGGCAAAGTAAGCAACCATTGTACCGATGATAGCAGTAAAGGCTTGTATGGAGTTACCGCTATAATCACTGCCACTTGCAAAAATAGAGTTGATGGCTGGTAGCAACTCAGAACCTGACTGATACCAGATGACCGCCATAAGGACAACCATCACGACATAAACTAAGGGGCCCGCCCAATTTAAAAAATGCTTAATCGGTTCGATACCCGCCCAAAATAGCAGGATTTGAAATACCCAAACGATAACAAAAGCGATCCATGCCGTACTGTTTAAACCTAAGAATGTCGTATCTGGACTGCCTATAAAAATAGCCAGCAAAATGGCGACTGCGGTTGAAGCAAAGTAGGTCTGCACACCGTACCAAAAAATACCAATAATAGCGCGTAGAATAGCAGGTAAATTGGCACCGTTAATGCCCATGCTAGCACGTACTAATACAGGGAAGGGGATACCATATTTGACACTAGGTTTACCAGTTAAGTTTACCATCCACATGACAATGAAGCCTGAACAGATAATAGCTGCCATTACCCACCAGCCACTCAAGCCATAGCTCAAAAACAAGGAGGCTGCAAGGGTATAACCGAATAGACTTTGGATGTCATTAGACCAGACGTTAAATATGGCAAACCAGCCCCAATTACGCTCTGCCGGCTGTAGAGGCGCTAAATCGTCGTTATATAATCTTGAGTTTTTGCGTTCTGGATTAAACTTATTGCAGTCATAAAGAGCGGTGTTTTTATGATTGCTTTGCCGACTTCCTTGCTCATTCGCAGTAGACATCCTTTTATCCCTTTAGGTTAGAGTCAATCGAAACAAAGATTGTTAACACTTAATAGTATCCATTGTTAACACTTTAAGGATGTCTACGTCATTGGTCAAGATAATTGTTTGTTTAGGGATTAGAAAGCTTATTTATAACCCAGAAGCATACGCTACAATTTGCTGACGCTCTTCATCCGTCAACTGTGTAAGATTGCCAAGTGGCATATAGCCAGTTTGTACCGCCGTTATGATTTTGGCTTTGTGAATTTTCATGTCTTCAGGGGTTTGAAGGACAATACCTGCTGGCGGTGCAGCGAAGCCTTGTTGAGTTGGCTGCACGGCATGACAGGTACTACAACGCGTATGCACGACAGCCATAATAGCATCGTCGGCCGAGGCGGTAACTGGCACAGTTTCGGCAGCAGCACTTTCACTTTCATTCGCATTGGCATTAGAATCGACATTAGAAACAGTACTGGCAGTAGTATTGGAGGTGGCCTTAGCAGCAGTAGCATGGTCTGCTTCACTCTCTGTACTAGCAGCAGGGGGCGTACTGTCGGTTACTGGCGCGGCAGCCACTGGAGCACTAGTAGCAGGTAATGGTTCGATTGGCGCTGGGCGCATCCAAATAATTAATAGCACCGTTAGTAATGCCGGGATCCAGAGGAATTTTGTTTGTGTGTTACCTAGGTGTTTTTGGTTAAAGTAATGACGTACAAGGGCAGTGATGATACCGACAAATACCAATATCAACCAACCGTGCGCATGAGAGTACATCATCGGATAGTGGTTGCTAATCATGGTAAAAATCAGCGGTAAGGTAAAATAGTTGTTCATTAGCGAGCGGTTTTTTGCTTGTAGCGCCAAGTCTGCTACTTCTTTACCGGGTTTTTCACCGCGCCGCACACAATCTACAAGCGCGCGCTGAGCTGGCATGATACCAAAGAGTACGTTGCCCGCCATGACCGTACCTAAGATGGCCCCAATATGAATAAAGGAGGCGCGATCGCTGAACAGCTGATACGATCCCCACGTCGCGATGATCAACAATATAAAAATAAGCGAGCTAAAGATAAAGGCGTTTTTGCCTAAGTGACTGCGAACGATCACTTCATAGATGAAATAGCTGCCAAATAAAAACAGTAAGCTTGTCGATATGGCTCCGACGCTACTGCCAAAAGCGACTTTGCTGGGGTCAATCAGATAAGCTGTGGCGTTGGCATAATAGACAATAGAAAGCATTGCCATACCAGTTAGCCACGTCGTATAAGCCTCCCATTTAAACCAGTGCAGGGTTTTTGGCATCTCTTCAGGTTCAAGCTTGTATTTAGCAATCTCATAAAAACCGCCACCATGTACCGCCCATAAGTCGCCTGAGATACCTTTATCGGCTTTCCACTGTGGCGGCTTACGAAGGCTCAGATCTAACCAAACAAAATAAAAAGACGCGCCAATCCAAGCAATCCCAGCGATAACGTGAAACCAGCGAAAAAATAAAGCGACCCAATCGAGAAGATATGCACCCATATGGCAAGTGTCCTTTTGTCTAATGTTCTTTTATCCAGTGTATGTTTACACTATGACGTACTAAATTTACGAACCGCGATACGTGCTGTAGCCATGTGCGCTAAGTAGTAGCGGTACATGATAGTGACCGTTGTCACTTATCATAAAATCGATGACGACCTGCGGATAAAAAGCCGTTAGGTTTTGGGCATCAAAATAAGCCTGAGTATCAAACGTTAAAGTATAACGGCCAACATCCAAGTGATATTCGGCAATATCAATAGTTGGGTCAAACGACCAGCTATCTGGGGTCACGCGTCCATCAGAGTTGGTGACGCCATTGGCTAATAATGACGCCTCACCGCTTGCGCTTACGCGATGTAGCGTCACTGCGATATCAGCAGCAGGTTTGCCAAGATGGGTATCTAAAATATGTGATGAGAGAGTACCTGACATGATAATTCCTTTTATATATTGAACCAGTAAGGCAAAGTTTAGGTTAAGCGGCGCCTAGCAGTTTTTGTAGGCGTAAACGCGTGATTTTATTTTGCTCAGTAGCGGCATTGGCCAGCTCGGTGTCGCGATCGTTTGGTAAACGCGCTAACAGTAAATCAAGCATTTGCTGTGCACTCTTGCCGGTTGCAAATACGATAAAGATAAAGCCGAACTTATCGAGATAATCTTGATTGCCCTGAGCCAATGCTGCAATCACTTCATCCTCAGCATCATTTGCGCCTGATTGCTCATGTGCGGCGCTATCTTGAGTGTTACGGTATTTTTCTTTTAGCGAGTCGACGTTGCCGATTTGCGGATGACCGTCGAACGCCTCAAGCAAATTCGCTTCAGTTGTTTGAGCCTGTTGCCATGCTTTGTCGCTACGAGCCAGCAAGGTGTCCATGTCTGCAAAAGGACGTGCATTTGCCATCTCATGCGCCCAGCTGGTACTCGTACAGCAGGTCAGTAGGCGTGAAGTCGCTTCTGCCTGCGAGAGATTGTTAAACTGTGGTAATGTTAAACTCACGGTGACATCCTTTTATTTTTATACAAAAACTCAGTAATATAACTGCCCAGCGTTTATGTAGACTTATATCGTCATAATAAGTTTTATCAATTAAAAACTACGTAAAACCCATGCAAAAGTACTATTACTCGGACAGTTATTGCTTTAATATTATCTATTCTGCTTAAACCTGACCATTTGGTCAACTACTTTATAAGAAATACTTGTATTTATCTTGCTATGTTGCATAAAAACTAAGGATTTATTTCAATAGTTTATTAGGATATAGCTACCTATCAATCATACCTAATGGCACAAAATATGGCTAATCAGAACCAAGCGAACACGTCATCTGCCTCAGAGGCATCTTCTCATCGTAGTCAACAAGATATTCGCGCGCAGAATCAAGCACTAATCTTAGCGGCGGCTGAAGAGGAGTTCGTCCTACAAAGCTATCGCGGAGCCACCATGCAAGGTATCGCTGATCGAGCAGGGCTACCAAAAGCCAATATTCATTATTATTTTAAAAATAAGAAGAATTTGTACAAGGCGGTGCTACATTCTATTATTCAAGAATGGAATGAAGGCCTAGTTACTATGACGGTTGATAGTGACCCGAAGACCGTCATCGAAAAGTTTGTACGTACCAAGTTGCATCAAGCGTTTGCAAATCCAAACCGGCATAAGCTGTTTGCGCTTGAGGTCATTGGCGGTGCACCGCATCTCCACGACTTTATGTCGACCACGATGAAAGAGTGGGCACTTGATAAAACACAGGTAATGAAGACATGGCACGAGCAAGGCAAAATAAGTATTGCTGATCCCTTACAATTGCTGATTTTGATTTGGGCGACAACCCAAAGGTATGCTGAGTTTGAGACAGAAATCGTTGGTTTAATGGAAAAAAATGCTTATGATAAGCAAGATGAGGCGCGGGCAGCTGAGTTTTTGGTGCCGTTTATTTTGCGTGGCTGCGGTCTTTAATAGTAAGTATAGACTCTTGTTTTATAAAGACAAAACCACTTTAACGCTAGTCGCATTGGTCAATGCTCTATCGCTAAAGTGGTGATTGAAGTGCAACGAAAGCTTTTGTCTGACTCTCTTTGTTTGTTCGATTAAGTTATGTGCAAATCATAACGTTTGACCTTCTACGTCAACCTCACTCTGAGACATTTCACGAACAGGCCTTAGTTCATCATCAGCATGCTGCTCTGGCTCATCAAACTCAACACCATAACTTTTCGGTAAAATCATATCAAGAACGATAGCAACGATACCTGACATGGTCACCGCTGAGCCAAAGATATTACGGAAAAACTGCGGCGTTTGGGCAAATACATCAGGGACAAAAGCAACACCCATTGAGAGACCTAATGAAGTTGCGATGATTAAGATATTACGATGGGTAAAGTCCACGGTTGATAGGATGCGAATACCTGCAGTCGCTACCGTTGCAAACATCAGTAATGTCACCCCGCCTACGACAGGTTTTGGTAACTGGGTAAATATAGCGCCCAAAACAGGGAATAAACCCATGATGAATAAGATAGCACCAACATAAAAACCGACGTAACGACTGGCAATACCCGTCATCTGAATCACGCCATTATTTTGACTAAAAGTCGTCACTGGGAAGGTGTTAAATACAGCAGCAATCAGCGAGTTGACACCATCACCTAATACACCACCCTTAATACGTTTTTCATATACTGGGCCTTTGATTGGTTCGCCTGAAATCATTGAAGTGGCGGTTAAGTCACCTGAGGTCTCAATACTGGTAATAATATACATAAAGGCGATAGGAATAAAAGCTTGCCAGTCAAAACTAAAACCGTATTTAAAGGGTACGGGTAGGGTAAATACGGGGGCTTGAGCGACTAAAGACAAGTCAATACGTCCCATAAGCATTGCTACAAATAGACCGAGCATTAATCCAATAAAGATAGCACTTGAGCGAATTACTTTATTGTTAATAATGCTAATAAGTACCACACTGACCAACACCCCGCCGCCCAGTAGCAGATTTTGCATACTTCCAAAATCTTCTGCACCAACGCCGCCTGCCAGATCAGTCAATCCCACTTTGGTCAATGACAGACCGATAGTCACAATCACACAGCCTGTAACGATAGGGCTCATCAAAGACTTAAGCTTGGTAATAAATTGGCTTAAAAAGATTTCGACAAAAGCACCAAGAAACGAGACACCAAAGATGACAGAGAGTATCTCCTCTGGGCTACCGCCTCGATTTTTTGCCACAAAACCTGCTGCCAATACCGCAGCTAAGAAGCCAAAGCTGGTGCCTTGTAATGCCATAAGGCCAGAGCCTACAGGACCAACCTTGCGCGTCTGAATAAAGGTAGCAACCCCTGATACCATCAAAGACATGCTGATGAGGTAGGGAATGTGCTCACCCAAACCCAAGACACCACCAATAATCAATGAAGGGGTAATAATACTGACAAAGCTGGCTAGTACGTGCTGTACAGCACCTAAGAATGCTTTTGCAGGAGCAGGACGGTCATGCAATCCGTATAACAAATCAGGGTTTCCTTGAGTATTTTCACTCATTTTGGCTTCCTCCTAAGGTGACTTTTAGTCCAATCTTTGTCGGTAACATTAAGCGATACAAGGGATGTCTAGGCTAGAACCCCTATATGGCCGAGTCCTATTAACGACTCGTATTAATTAGCTGTCTAACAAAGAGTCGCACTGATCCTTGTGCTAATAAATAAAACTGGCAGCGATCATTGACTGCTGTTAGCTGTTTATTTATTAAACCTACTAATCATCTTACCCTAAAACCTGACTAGTTGGTCAGCTATATTAGGGTATAGTGAAAGCGTTAGTCATTGCAATGTTTTTTTTCGAATTGGTGCGTTTATTTATTTTTAGATATGGTTGATTAGCTAGTTGTGGTGCAAGTTGCTGACTTTAGACGTCATTGTTGGATGCTAAAAGTAAGCAAGTGAGAAGATTTTTATTTACACACACGCTTTGATACAACGATTAAAGTAAATTTCTCATATTAATTATTGCCAAAATGTTATTACTCCGTTATTATGCCTCTCACTATTAAATGCTAATCATTATCATTAACATTTATAATATTTTTTTCTATATATAACTAACAATGATTAATAAATTCAATTATTGCAAAGCTAGTCATTGTAAGACCAGGTAAGTATTTGAAAGGTGAGTCGAGGCAAGGACCGTTTATAAACGGCTTTTAATAGCAATTTTAAAAATCTAATTTTGATCGTCATTAAAGTGAGTGTGTTATGCGTGAAGTAAAGTTACCAATCTCGTCCAATCAATTGACCGTGTTATCTATGGGCGTGGCAGCCATATTGTGGACGCAGGCAGCCAGTGCGGCAGCAGAAGACATGCCAAGTACCACACTACAGACCATTACCGTCACGGCCAATAGCTCAGTACGAGATAAAGTACAAAAGGATGGCGTGTATGTCGAAGACTATACACCAGCTGCACAGGCAAGCCACTTAAGTGATTTTTTGGATGTCATACCAGGGGTTGAGGTCGGTGGCACCTCATCAGTCAATCAGCGCGTGCGCGTGCGCGGTCTTGAAGATAGCAACCTAAAAGTGACGATCGATGGCGCACGCCAAGAAGGTAAATTGTTCTACCATATGGGCGATATCACCATTGATCCTGATTTGCTTAAGCAAGCAGAGGTGGCGGTAGGCAACAATTCTGTCACGCTAGGTAACGATGCCATCGGCGGCGCAGTAGCATTTGAAACGGTCGATGCAGTAGATTTGCTAAAGCCTGGTCAAAAAGTTGGTGCCAAGCTAAAAACGGGTTATGCCAATAATAATGACGAGCTACTGACATCTGCCACCATCTATGGTGCACCAACTGACAACGTCGATTTGTTAGCCTACTAT
Source organism: uncultured Psychrobacter sp. (assembly GCF_947495825.1). Taxonomy (GTDB): domain Bacteria; phylum Pseudomonadota; class Gammaproteobacteria; order Pseudomonadales; family Moraxellaceae; genus Psychrobacter. Next base: position 177,789 of record NZ_CANMAH010000004.1, on the reverse strand, counting down.
GGCAAGCGCGATGCAGATTCTGGCGAAGATGGTAGTGGCCGTGAGCTTTTTGAAGACAGTGAAAGCGAAAACATCTTATTAAAAGCAGGGGCTTCTATCCTTGACGATCACCGTGTGGGCGCCAGCTTTAGCCGTACCGAAAAAGAAGGTATTTTCCCATTTCGTCCAGACTTCCCAAGTCTTCCTAACAGTGGTGGTTCTGATGTCATACCACAAAAAGTAAAGCGCGATACTTATACACTCGATCATAACTTTAATCCAGCAAACTCACTTATTGACGTTGATACCAACGTTTATCAAACCGAAACGCAAATTTCACGTGATAATGGTATTGAGGCTGTGTCAGGGTATGATTGGGATGCAAAAGTAAAAACCACAGGTGGTAAGATTGAAAACACCAGTGTGATTGATGCAGCCTCAGGACGCCATAAACTGATCGCAGGGGTAGAACATTATAAAAAGCAATCAGACTTTTATAGCGCTGAAGACCGAACAACCAAACTGCCAGTATCAGGAAAAGACAGCGCCAAAAACACCTCAGTGTATCTAGAAGACCAATGGCAAATGGGCAAACTGACGCTGACGCCAGGCGTGCGTTATGACCGTTATGAGGCACCAGAATTTATTGCTGGCGGTAAAACTTATGATAATGTCGTCGGTGCGCTAGCAGCCAGTTATGAAGTCGCGCCACGTACGCAAGTGTTTGCCAGCTATACTCAGTTGTTCAATGGTCCAGACTTGAGCCAAGCGATTTTTAATCGAGATGGTACTGGCACTGTTGTTAATAACGATTTAAAAGCTGAAGAGGGTGATAACGCTGAAGTGGGTGTCGTAACCACCTTGCGCAATCTCACCACGGCGAATGATGCGCTACAGTTAAGTGGTAAATACTTTGAAACCAATATCGAAAACTATATTGAGTTTGTACGCTCAGGTCTAAGTTGTGGGCCAAATCTTGGCAATGATTGCCAAGGTGCCGTCAATAAAGATGAAGATTATAAAATCAAAGGGGTAGAGCTTGCCGCTGATTATAAAATGAATAACTTTAGTATAGGCTTAAGCTACGCGCATGCTCGTAGTAAAGGTGAAGATACGGGTTATAGTTTTTATTCACAGACAGGGTCAGGATCAGATGCTGGTGATAAATACATGGTCAATCTGGCCTATCAGCCAACTGATACCACTGAGCTTGGCTGGCGCAGTACCTATGTAGCCCCTGTTACGCAAACCTTTATAAGTCGAGGTGAAGAGACGGAAGTTAGAAAGCCAAGCTATGATGTGCACGATGTGTATGTGAACTATTCACCACGTCAGTTTGATGGTCTAAAAGCCACAGTTGGGGTTTATAACCTGTTTGATGAAACTTATGCTAGCCACGCTTCACGCTTAAATCCAGCTGATGCTACGGCTACAGATTTTGAGATGGGTCGTAATATCAAAACCTCTCTAACTTATCAATTCTAAAAGTCGTCAACTCTAAAATCTATCAGCGCTGACTGCATAATCGTAGTGTGACTGATGAAAAATAAAAAGCCAGCTGTCTGACGAGGAGAGCTGGCTTTTCTTATCGTAATTTTAGACCCCACCAAGATGGTTGTATGACTGTGCTACTGGTATAAATTTTCTTTGCGTGCTGCTTACACAGAGGCTGCACAAAATTCATCCCAGTAGCACTGCATCGTTTTTAAAGTGGGTTAACTAGACAGCTAAAAGGATAAAAAATGACCAAACCTAATCCAAGAGTATTAGAAGTAAAAGGTATCGCTGATATCACCCCAAACATGCGCCGCATTACGCTTGGCGGAGCGGGCATGCAAGACTTCCCAGTCGAGCAAGAAAGCGCCTATATCAAATTGATGTTTGCAGGGGAGACAGGAAAAAAGCCCATCATGCGCACTTATACCATTATCCAGCAACGTGATAATGAAATCGATGTCGACTTTGTCTTACATGGTCTCAATCACAAAGGCGCTGAAGGTCCTGCTTCACATTGGGCCAAAACCACACAAATCGGTGATACTATTTTGATCGGTGGGCCTGGTGCCAAAAAGCTTATCAATCACGAGGCGGATTGGTTTTTATTGGCGGGTGATATGACCGCGCTGCCCGCCATCACGGTAAACTTAGCACAGCTACCCGAGGATGCCGAGGGCTATGCCGTCATCGAGGTGCTGAGTGAGGACGATATCCAGCCGCTGCAAAAGCCGAAGAATATAACGCTTGAGTGGGTAATCAATGCCGAAGCAAGCAGCAGTCATTACCCCATTCTTGAGCGTATTAAGACGCTAGGCTGGCCGGCTGGTGAAGTGGCAGTGTGGGCGGCGTGCGAGTTCAATAGTATGCGAGTGCTACGCCAGTACTTTAAACAAAAAGAAGTGGCTAAGAGTCATCTTTATATCTCTAGCTACTGGAAACTTGATAGCAATGAAGATGAGCATAAAATCGTCAAACGCGAAGATGCTGCATTAGGGTTATAAGGTGACGTAGCTACAGTCCTGCTTAACTATAACAATGTATCGACAATCACTGGCCGACCTTGATGGTTAAGTACCGTCACATCGACGTTATATAAGTCTTTCATGGTATCTTTAGTGATGACATCGACAGGCTGCCCAACCGCCATCACTTGACCAGCTTTCATCATGACCACAGTATCGGCAAACTGCGCGGCTTGGTTGATATCATGTAGGACGATGACCACGGTTTTTTGCTGACTGCAGCTAAGCGCGCGCAGCTCACGCATCAGACGCCCTGCATGGTACATATCCAGATTGTTTAGCGGCTCATCGAGCAGTAGATACGGTGTGTCTTGGCAGACAATCATCGCAATCAGCACGCGTTGCCGCTGACCACCAGATAGCGTCGATAAAAAACGCTCGGCTAATGGCTCAAGCTCAAAACGCTCGATCACTTCTTGTACCTTTTGCTCGTCCTGTGCGCTCGGCTGTCCTTGATGATACGGGTAGCGGCCAAACATCAGCAGCTCATGCACGCGCAGGCGACCTTGCACTTGGTTGTCTTGCCCAAGCATCGCCACTGTCTTAGCCAAAGTGCGCGCAGGACAGCTAACAATGTCATGCTCACCAAACATTACCTTCCCAGACTGTAGCGGTTGTAGCCTTGCCATGACCGAAAATAAGGTAGATTTGCCCGCGCCATTGGGGCCGATTAGGGCAATCACTTGGGCGCTTGGTAAGGATAAGCTGATGTCATGCAGGATTTGTTGTTTGCCAATATGGTGGGAGATACTATCGAGTTTAATCATAATAATTCTTATTTTTTAGATAAATTTTAATCAGTTTTAAATAGTTTATGATTTTTTATATAGGTTAGTACGACATGTTATCAACGACGCTGAGTCATAAAAATCAAAATTAAAAACACCAAGCCGCCCGCCAGCTCAATCACCACGGATAACACTCCCGCCATGCCCAGTACTTGCTCAAACAGCGTCTGACCAAGAACCAAACAAATCATCGCCACCAAACTGACCAATATCAGGCGCTCGCTATGATACATATGCCGTGCGATGCGATTGGTCAAGGCGCAGACCAGCAAGCCAAAAAAAGTCACCGGCCCGACCAGTGCCGTGGCTGTGGCGACCAATACCGCAATGACCGTCAACAGCCCAAATGCGAGGCGTTGATAATTAATGCCCAAATTAATCGCTTGCGCCTTACCGAGCATCAAGACATCGCATTGATAGCGCCAGCGCCAAATACACAGCGCGCTAATGGTGCAAATAATGAAGCTGATACCCAATAACTGCGGGTTGACGGTATTAAACTGCGCGTAACTGGCTGACTGCACCACGACAAAATCATCGGGGTTAATCAGGCGCGCAATCAATGCTGATAAGCTGCGAAACAACACCCCAAAGATAACGCCCACCAGTATTAGCCGCGTCAAATCCTGACTGCTTTTTGAGAACAGCAGGCGAAATAACAATAATGACGCGCCAAACATCAGGACAATCTCAAGGGCGAATTTGGCAATAGGATTGATGCTGGTAAAGCTCATCGCCCCCAAAAAAAACACCAATAAGCTTTGGAGCAGTACATATAGAGAGTCAAAGCCCAGTAGAGAAGGGGTCAAAATAGGATTGTGCGTTAAGGTTTGAAAGAGCAGAGTCGATACGCCAATCGCATAGCCGACCACCATGAGCGCCAGCAGTTTTTTACCTCGTAGTGGCAAGGCAAAGTCCCAATGACCATTGACATTGAGCGTCAAAAACAGCGTCATCGAGATCAGCAAAATAATGGTGGCAATCGACTTTGGATGTTTGCTGATCCATGCCCAAAGCTGAGCCAAGCGACTTTGGGTAGAGGGGGCTGCGTGGTTCTCGTTATCTAAATTATTATTTTTTAAACGACGTTTCTCTGCTGAGTCAGTCTTTGTAGAGCGGCCAGTTATAGAGCCATGCTTAGACGGTGAAAACATACGTAAATCCTACTATGCTACCTGTAATAGTAACAACGCCACGCTTATCTAAGCAGACAACAGGACGAATAAATAAAGAAAAGGGTCAATGGTGGTGAGTCAGCTACTTTATGGCCAGATGCGTTATTATGCGTTACATTATTGTTATGAGGTGCCTTATTACAGGACACCTTATCGCTCAGCAGGCGCGCGCAATAATAGCCATAAAAACAGCACCGTGCCGACCACACCAAACACCGTGGCGACCGGCACTTCAAAGGGGTAGTGGATAGAGCGCCCGATGATATCGCAGAGCAATACTGCCGATGCGCCCAGTAGCGCGACAGCTGGCAAGCTACGGCGCAGCTTATCGCCCATCAGCCGACTGACTATATTGGGCACCACTAGACCAATGAAAGGAATCATGCCCACCGTCACGACGACGACCGCGCTCATCATCGCCACCATACCGACGCCAAGCCAAGTGACCTGCCGCTTACTAATGCCTAAGTTTAGAGCGATATTATCGCCTAGCCCAACGATGGTTAGCTTATCAGCGATGATATAAGCCAGCACGCACAGCGCGCCCGTCAACCATAGCAGCTCATAACGCCCTGCCAAAACGCCAGAGAAGTCGCCAAATTGCCAAACACTGAGCATCTGCAGCGTCTCGGTCTGATAGGCAATAAAGGTCGTTACCGCTTCGATGATACCGCCAAAGACGATACCGATGAGCGGAATCATCAAAAAATCCGTCGGTGGAATGCGGTGAATGAGTAGCATAAACAGCATCATGCCACCGACTGCCGCGATGGTGGCGACACCCATTTTGACCAGTAGCGCACTGGCAGGGAACAGCAGGCTGACAACCAACAAACCCAGTGCTGCGCTTTGCGTTGCCCCTACCATCGATGGCTCGACGAAGCGGTTTTTTAGCACCACTTGCATGATCATCCCTGCCACCGCCATGGCGACACCGGTCAAAATAATGGCAATGGTACGCGGTATGCGGCTCACCAGTAGTAGCGAGCTGTCTGAGTTGGCGCTATGGTTGATGAGGCTATGAAAAATACCAGACCATGAAAAATCCGCCACCCCAATGGATAAACTTAACAACACCAAAAGCCCCATCATGATGAGGCTGGCTGTGTTGATAAGCCATGGCGGTATGGCCGCACGCCGACGCGTATGACTCAGAGCCTTGCTGCCGCTTTGCCAAGGTGATGATGTGGGCAAAGCGGAACTGGTCTCAAGACTATTGGTGCGGGTCTGGGCACGCGATGAAAATAACGACATAACGGCTACTGGCTCATTAAATAATAGGTCAAAAAATAGCTGGTATGGTTGCCGCGTTTATTGTGCGCTTGCAAACGCATTTTTTATCGTGGTCAGATCTTGTATCCACTGATAATAACCACCAAAGGCAAGATAAGAATCTGGGCTTAGATAAACCACTTGGTCTTTTTGCCACGCGGTGGTTTGGGCGACCAGCGGATTGTCTAAGACCGCTTTGGCACCTACGCCGTCTTCACCGATAGCGGCGCTACGATCGACGACGAATAGCCAATCAGGGTTGGTCTTTTGTAGATATTCAAAAGAGATTGGCTGACCATGACGACCTTCTTTGATTTGATCATCAGCGATCGGCACATTGACGACATTATGAATAAACCCATAGCGTGAGTCAGCGCCATAGACAGACATTTTATTGCCATTGACCATCACCACCAGACCGGTGCCACTGTCTTTAGTGACCGCTTTGGTCTCTGTGATTAGGCTGTCGATATTGCTTTGTAATTTGGCTGCTTGCGCACTTTTACCAAACAGCGCGCCAAGATCGTGCAAACGCTGTTTACTCGACTCATAGATGTTGGCCGTATCGATGGTCATATCTAGCGTTGGCGCGATGCTTGAGAGCGCATCGTATTTTTCGGCCATCCGCGAGCCGACCAAGATGGCTTGGGGCTGCATGGCGTTTAGAGCCTCAAGGTCTGGCTCAAATACCGTGCCTACTTCTTTTGGTTCAGGCTGCGTCTCTGAATGCAAGTTATCCAAATGTAGGCCACTTGGCGCTCCATCGACAGCGACGTCCAACGCTGCCAAATCCTGTAGCAAGGTCATGTCATAGACGACCAATGGCGATGGATTCATTGCCAGATCCATATCCCCTCTGGCGGTATCGACAGTAATGGTATGCGTCGAGACAGCATCGTTATTGGCGACGTTTTCGGCATGGTCAGCGGTTGGGTTTTCGGTCTGAGCGTCTGCTGGCTCTGAGTCGTTGGACTCAGGAGAGCTACAGCCTGCCACACTGATCGTCGCAGCAAGGGCAGTGGCCATCGCTGTCCATAATGGACGTTTAAGTAAAGGAGTAGTAGAACGGGTAGAGGACATGGGGTTAGTAGACATAAATAACTCGGTATATGACGGATATAGGCAGCTTATTAGTAATGTATCTGCCTGTATTGATAAACAATAAGCATCTGATGCTTTTATAGAATAGAATTATAAGACAGGGGATATCATAAAGTAATTGAGACTCATTATCAATAAAAATGATAATGGTATTTATTACTGAGCATTTTATTTAACTAAAGTAAGTAGGATTATTAGTTAAACATTGCGTTTTTAGCCAAATGTTTTTATAGGCATGCTTTATTATACAAAGAGGTTTTTGAGTAGGAAGGCTTAACTAAAATAAGGCCTTTTTAATATAAATAACCTTGCAATAGCAGCAAGATAATCTTTGACTAACAATAAAATATCATAATTTATTATTGATAATAATTATCGTTTGCACTATCATCTACACCATTCTACCTCAGTTAATGAATATTAGAGTGTTATGAATTCAACGAGTTTAGACGCGCCATCTCCTAAATTGACACTGACAGCTATTGCGATAGCTGCAGCGCTACATGCGCTGACGGTAGTCGCATTAGCATCGCTCAAAACACCTGAGATAGAAGAGTCGCCAAAAAATCAGACGTCGCCTATTGAGATAGAAATGGTGACTTTGCAAAAAGAGCCTGTCGCAGTGGTGGAGGAGGTGGTTTCTGATATACCGCCAGCTACGCCGCCCGAACCTAAAGCCGCGCCTGCCGTCAAGGCTCAACCAAAACCGGTCAAAGAGCCGGTCATCAAAGAAAAACCGCCTAAAGCAACACCACCAAAAAAAGTAACGCCGCCTAAAAAAGTAGTAGAAAAGCAGCCTGACATCATCAAGACAGAAACGCCAAAAACACCGATAGCTGAGCCTAAAGTTGATACCCAAGCAGCTGATGAACAACGCAGAGCCGAAGAACGTCGTATAAGAGAGCAAGAACAGCGGAAGGCTGAGCAAGAAGCACGTGACAAAGCAGCAGCGCAAGAGGCTGAGAGGTTGGCGGCAGAGCAAGCTGCTAGAGAAGCTGAAGCACTGGCTGCCCAGCAAGCCGCGCAAAGAGCGGCTCAAGCGAAAGCGGCCAAAGAAGCCGCTGCGGCTGCAGCAAGCAATACGCCAGTGAACTTTACTGCCAGTAATGCAGATTGGGCATCGCCGCCGAGATTGAGCTTTCCTGAGCGCGCTGCTCGTAATGCTCGCTCAGGCGATACGTTTAACGTGGTGCTGGTGTTAAGAGTCAATAAGCAAGGTGGTATCGATAGTGTGCGAGTGGCACAGTCTTCGGGCAATCCAAGAGTAGATAAAGAGGCGCAGCGTCAAGTTCGCTCTGGCAAGTTTAAGCCTTTTACACAAAACGGCGTGCCTGTGGTGGGTAATGTAACACTACCCGTCAGCTACGCTGTACCTTAGAGCTTTTTTTATTGAATTTATCTCATTGATTTTAAAAGATATTTATGATTTTTATGATAAGGCTAGCTGTGACATACGTAGCGCTATCATATGATGGTATTAAACATTAAGGATTCTAACATGGACTTTATGCACTACTGGCAAATCAGCGATATGGTGACCAAGACCTTGTTCTTTTTGCTATTGATTTTATCTATTATCTCTTGGGTGACGGGGATTATCCGTGTGCTACAAAGCCGCAAACTGGCTACCACTGTCGCCGACGATTTGAGTCAGCAGATGATGGTCAAGCAGCCTGAGCTGGACGGTTGTGATGCAGCCCAGCGTCGCCTAGTTACTGAGCAAACATTACTCAAGCATATCGGCCGCTACCGCTTTGCCAGTGAGCGCGGCCTGCCTATTCTCGGGACGACCGCTGCGATTGCCCCCTTTATCGGGCTATTTGGGACGGTATGGGGCATCTTTCATGCGCTGCACAATATCGGCATGACCGGACAAGCAGGACTTGGACAAGTGGCAGGGCCTGTCGGTGAGGCACTGATCATGACAGGTCTTGGTATCGCTGTCGCCATTCCAGCGGTGGTGTTTTATAACCTTTCGGTGCGTATCAATCGCCGAGTGATGTACCATGCCAATGACCGTGCCCATGATCTGTTGGCGACATCTGCTTCTGCTAAGCAAGCAGTGGCCAATAGCCGTCCAAGTACCGTCCCCGCCGCACAGGTGGCAAAAGATAAGCAGGTCACTCAAAAAGACGCACAGCACACCGCGCACTATCGCAACTCAGCCCCATCGCAGGGATAGTGGCTTCCCTCTAACAAGGTCGTTAAAACTGATGAGGGTCGTGATTAGGTAATGAATGTAAGTGGTAACGTGAATAACCAAACGAATTGAAAGCAGTATATCGAGGGAAATTATGGCATTTCAACTGGGTGATGACGACGTTCAAAGCATGAATGAGATGAACCTTATACCGCTGATTGATATCATGCTGGTCTTAATGATTATATTTTTGTTGACGGCGACAGTGCTTAATCCTACGGTACCCTTAGATTTGCCAAAGACCAGTGCAGAAGTCAATGAGCCGCCACCAAAAGCCATTCAAATCAGTATTGATAAAGACGCAGGTCTATTTTGGGACAGCGATCCGATTAGTATGGAGGCGCTAGAGGCGAGGCTACAAGAGCAGAGTGCGACAGGCGAAGACCCTTCAGTGCAGCTACGCGCTGACAAAGATAGTAAATACGATACCGTGGCACAAGTGCTGGCCGCTGCGAGTGAAGCCGGACTGTCCAAGATAGCCTTTGTCAATGAGTAACTTTTTAAGTAACTCTTTTTAAGTAGTTCTTATAGATGAGCTATATTGAGAGATTAGCAGTTATAACAATAAGCTTGCTAAAAAAACCAACAAACCCAGCAATAAGAATATAACCAAAACAATAAGAAGAATAATTAAAATAATAAATTTTTCCTCCAGCCTCGCTTGGGCAACCTTGTGAGGTTTTCTTTATTATAGAACATTTTAAGTTGTCAGCATTGTTTATCAACGTCGGACTATACTTGTTACCAGCCATAACCAAATGGACGATAACCGTAACCAAAGCGTCCAGGCCCATAGCCGAACGGATAAGGCGTACGTAGGTAGTCGAGGTCACGCTGACGAATATAGTAGTAGCGCCCTTGCGAGTAGGCTTCTTCTAACTTTTCGATACCTTCGAGCGGGCAAACAGGCTGCCAGTCGTAGCCTTCACGGCCAAGTTTATAAGCATTGAGCTCGGTACAATAATTTTTGAGGCCTTGCTTGCGTCCTTGCTCCCATTGGATACGGTTAGGCATAGCACCGTTAACGCTTGCGCATTGATTGGTATAGTGTCCAAAGTAAGCCCCTGAGCGACCGCGGATTCCATCTGCATAGCCAACTTCCTGCCAGTTGCTGGTTTGACACTGCTGCGGCGTAAGTTTTTTCGTCGTGGCACAGCCTGATAGAGCGAGTACAGATGCACCTATTATCGCTAAAGCCATACTGGATTTATGCGTCTGTATATTACTCACTGTGTTAGGCGCTTTGCTGCGTAAAGCAGGGGTCGATGCGTTTTGTTTAAAAAGATAGTTCATAATAAACCTGCGCGTGTTTAAAATTATGGTTTATCATAGCATTTTTTGTACGAGTGGCTTTTATATCTTGTTATTGAGTTGAATTATTATCTCTTTTTAAGTGATTGATATAGAAGTGTTTGTTTGTCTATTCTTTATGCAGAATAGAAGCTTGTGCTTGAATTTTGTGTACAAGACCGCGATATTAGTCTGCGCATAGCATCTTGAGAGTGTCTCTTAGTTAGCTAATAGCACACTGGCTTAGTATATAGTAACTATAAAAGAGCTGGTCATATTTGATGATGGCTAGCAAACAAGTACCATTTATAACGTTAATAGATGCTTATTAACCAAACGATAAGGCAAGTTTTTCATGGGGTTATGGATCGCAGTTATCATTGTACTATTTGTATTAGGGAGTATGATGGCGCTCAAACCGAACGGTATTGATCAGCGTTTAGATAAGCTGCGTATGACGGCGCGTCGTCTACAGCTTAATCCAAAGCTTGTTGCTTGTCCTGATTGGATCAAAGGCCGTGACAATGAATATGGTCGCGGGATGCTTGGGCAGTACTGCCTCGTGCTCGACGATACGCAGCTGCCGCATATGCGTTATCAAGTGATTGATGGGCAATGGCGACCAGATAGCAATTTTGTCGATACGAGTACAGATGATAGTAAGCTTACGATTCCAAGTGTGATTCGCACTCACCAAAGTGGCACAAATACGGTGCTCAAAAAGACCAATTTTGCTCTAGACAAGGCGCCGCTGGATTTGCCTGTCAGTATCGAGCCGTTTGTAAAAGGTTTACTAACTAAATCTAATAGCATTGTTGTTTATTGGGAAGATATCGCTTATGTTCGTCCAGCGACCAATCCCAATTACCAATCAAAAATGATTGAGACCGACTTACTAGCGCTTAAAGGAAATCTTGAAAAATGGGCCTTAGCTATGCAAAAGCAGTCGTGAAGCTGGTAAATAATTTTTTCACCTCCATTAAAGGACACTGAGCAGAAGTTTTTGGCAAACTCTAAATTATTTAAAGTTGACAGTTTCACTCTTAGCAGTGTAACGTCTTTATAACCACATTTTTGTTTTATGGTTATTGTTTGTTAAACGACCGTATTGCTGGCAGCTACTAATACAATAAATCGCTGAGCTATTATGATTAATTAACAAAATCGCCACGCTGCTGAATTTATCCTTACTTTTAATCTACTTATATTATGGTGTCGTCACATATGGCAAAAACTACAACCAAAAAAGGGGCAACTGCTGCTGACAAACCGAAAGGTAAGTCTTTAGTCATTGTCGAATCACCAGCCAAGGCCAAAACCATCAATAAATACCTTGGCGATGATTTTATTGTCCGCTCAAGTATTGGTCATGTCCGCGATTTGCCAGTCAGTGCCAGTAAAAGTGCAAAAAAGACAGCTGCGGCCAAAAAAGATGAAAGTTTGAGTAAAGAAGAAAAAGCGCAGCAAGCACTGGTGCGCCGTATGGGCGTCGATCCAGAGCACGACTGGGCAGCAGTCTATGAAGTACTGCCGAACAAGACCAAAGTCATCAAAGAGCTTAAAGCCTTAGCTAAAGACGCTGACAAAATATATCTGGCAACGGATATGGATAGAGAGGGAGAGGCAATCGCTTGGCATCTAAAAGAAGTCATTGGCGGCCCTGATAGTAAGTATCAACGTGTGGTCTTTAATGAGATTACCAAATCCGCCATTCAAAATGCGTTTAAAGAGCCTTCTAAACTCGACATCGATCGTGTCAACGCCCAGCAGGCGCGGCGCTTTTTAGATCGAGTCGTAGGCTTTATGGTCTCGCCATTACTATGGCAAAAGGTCGCTCGTGGTCTGTCTGCAGGTCGCGTACAGTCGGTTGCTATGCGCTTAGTGGTCGAGCGCGAACACGAAATTCGCGCTTTTATACCAGAGGAATACTGGCAGATTCATGCCGATACCCATGTTGCCAACAGTACCGCCAAAAAAACGGCAGACGCTGAGCAAGCTATTATTCGCTTAGAAGCGACCAAACAAGGCGGCAAAACGCTTAAGCTTGTCAATAAAGAGCAGACTGACAAAGTTTTAAAGGTACTAAAATCAAGCGATTTTGTCGTAAAAGAGCGTGAGGAAAAACCAACACAATCACGTCCAAGTGCGCCGTTTATTACCTCGACCTTGCAGCAAGCCGCCAGCACACGCTTAGGGTTTTCAGTTAAGAAGACCATGATTTTGGCACAGCGTCTGTATGAAGCGGGTCACATCACTTATATGCGTACGGATTCGACCTTTTTGTCTGGTGACGCATTGGCTGCTGCACGTGGCTATATCGAAGACAGCTTTGGTAGCAAGTATGTACCAGAAAAGCCAAACTTCTACGGTAATAAGCAGGGCGCTCAAGAGGCACATGAAGCCATACGTCCTTCTAATGTCAATATGAAGTCAACGCAGCTAAAAGGTGTTGAACGCGATGCCATACGTCTGTATGAGCTGATTTGGCGTCAATTTGTCGCCTGTCAGATGCCGCCAGCGAAATACTTATCGGTAAACCTATTCGTTAGTGCCAGTGATGTTGAGCTAAAGGCTCGTGGTCGCACCATGACATTTGATGGTTATACTAAAGTCATGCCACCAGCCAAAACAGATGACACGCTGTTACCTGATGTCAAAAAGGGTGATCAGCTCACCCTCGATAAGCTTGATCCAAGTCAACACTTTACCAAGCCGCCACCGCGCTATACTGAAGCAAGCTTGGTTAAAGAGCTTGAGAAAAAAGGCATCGGCCGTCCATCGACTTATGCTTCAATTATTTCAACCATTCAAGATCGCGGTTACGTCAAACTTGAAAACAAGCGCTTATTTGCCGAAAAAATGGGCGATATTGTCACTGATAGACTGACAGCAAGCTTCCCAGACTTGATGGATTACACCTTTACCGCAGCATTAGAGGACAAGCTTGACCATGTCGCAGAAGGTGACCAAGATTGGAAAGATGTGCTAGATAATTTCTATGGTGACTTTAAGCTTAAGCTTGAACATGCCAAAGATAAAGACGGCATGCGTCCTAATGATCCAACAGATGTGCCAGATGTGCACTGTGATATTTGCGATCGTCCGATGCAACTGCGTACTGGTTCAACGGGTGTGTTCTTAGGTTGTACTGGCTACAACTTACCGCCAAAAGAGCGCTGTAAAGGTACAAAAAACTTAATGCCAGTCGAAGCGTTTGCCAATCTTGATGATGCTGAAGGAGACGACGAGGCGGCCGAAGTCAAAGATTTGATGGAAAAAAAGCGCTGCCCGAAATGTGGTACAGCCATGAACGGTTATATCGTCGATGGTGGTCTCAAGCTACATATCTGCGGTAATAATCCTGATTGCGACGGCTATATCTTAGAAGAAGGTAAATTTGAAGTCCCAGGCTCAGACGCACCGACCATTGACTGTGACAAATGTGATGGACAGATGGAGCTAAAGACCGGTCGTTTTGGTCCTTACTTTGCTTGTCAAAAATGCGACAACACACGTAAAGTGCTCAAAACCGGAGAAGCTGCCCCGCCGCGTATGGACCCAATTCATATGCCGGAGCTCAAATCAACCAAGCATGATGATTATTTCATTTTACGTGAAGGGGCGGCTGGGATGTTCTTAGCAGCGTCTAAGTTCCCAAAAGTACGCGAAACGCGCGCACCAAAGCTTGCAGAGCTACGCGCAGTCAAAGACAAAATGGAAGATAAATTCCAATATTTGTTTGAAGGTCCAGATGAGGATCCTGATGGTAATCCAACCATTTTACGCTGGTCACGTAAGAAAAAAGAGCAATATATTGGCTCTGAGAAAAACGGTAAAGCCACGCGTTGGGGTGTATATTGGCGTAAAGGCGAGTGGGTAGAAGAATAAACCTCTTTTACCTTTGCCATAAATAGTTTTAAGCACAAAAAACCTCTTAGATCATCTAAGAGGTTTTTTAGTATTGATAAGAGTTAAGCTTAAGCGTGATTAGTTCTTTTCGATGATACCGCAAGCAATACGGTCGCCAGCATTACCTGCTGGTTGACTGGTATAGTCATCAGCGCCAGCATGAACGATAAAGGCGCGGCGATTGACACTATACTTACCTGTTTTAGCTGCAGAAATCTGCTTGTTTACATAATTAATAGTAGCCACACCATCTTCATTTGCTGTTAAGTTAGGCAAGTCACCTGCATGGCCGTTCATATCATCTGGGTTAGAATGCGGGAAGTTATCAGGATTGAAGTGGCCACCTGCCGCTTTACCCATATCCGCACAGCTACCAGTTTCATGGATATGCAGCGCTACTGTTTTACCTGGCTGCATATTCATAAGCTTGCCATAGACTTGTACACCGCCATCAACAGGACGCAAGAATACTTGGCCTACTTCTTTGTTATTATCAACCGTCTTAATCGTTGATTTTAAGGCAGGCTGACTAAATGGATTGCCTGTTTGGAGCTGATCTTGCACCGTTTGACAACCTGTCATTGCCAACGCAGAACCACATAATAAAACACTTGCAAGCATCGTCTTTTTCATTGTTTTCTCCATTTATTTAATTATTGAACGTTTTTATTGATAGGTAAGTCTACTCTTTACATAGGATTGTTCTGTACTACTCGTTCTGTACTATTCATAGACATCACAGTCAGTATAGACAAACACTCGCTATAGTTATTCACCATAAGCGCAACAATCGGTTAATAAGTGTAAGTATTGTATGGGTTTGAAAAGTAAAGATAAGAATTAAAAGTGAAAAACCTAGTTTGTAAGCATTGAATAATACTTATAAGCCGTTAGAAAAGGTGAGTGCAGTCATAGCATTTAAAAATTGGCTAATCCAAAAAATTAAACAAAAAAAAGACCGTAATATTAATTACGGTCTTTTTGCATCTATTAACTCTTAATAACCTTACAGCTTAATTGTGCAGCGCTTTACCTGAGGTCTTATCAACCGTCACTTTAGCAGGCTTCAATGGCGTTGGCATACTGACTAAGGCAACTTTTAATATCTCATCGATCGTTGCTACTGGCTGAATGGTTAAGCCTTCTTTCACATTGTCAGGGATATCAGCCAAGTCGCGCTCATTACTCGCTGGAATCAATACGTGTTTGATACCACCGCGATGGGCTGCGAGCAGCTTTTCTTTAAGACCACCGATACGCAATATTTTACCGCGTAAGGTAATCTCACCTGTCATCGCAATATCCGGACGAATGGCAATGCCAGTCAAAGCAGAGACCAGGGCGGTCGTAAGCGCTCCACCTGCAGATGGACCATCTTTTGGTGTTGCACCCTCTGGCATATGTACGTGAACGTCAGTGGTTTTGACGGTCTCGTAGTCGATGCCTAAACTATCACCGCGAGCACGAACGACACTCATGGCAGCGCGAATAGACTCTTTCATCACATCACCTAGTGAGCCCGTAAAGCTAAGCTCACCTTTACCTTTCATTGCCACCGCTTCGATGGTTAATAACTCACCACCGACCTGTGTCCATGCAAGGCCAGTAACACGACCAATCTCAGGGTCTTTTTCAGCCAATCCATAATCGTATTGATGTACGCCTAGATAGTCATCGATGTTTTTATCATCGACCACGACCAGTTGACGCTCATCTTTCTTCGGTGCGCGTGCACCATGGTTTTCAACCGAACCGCGTACGACTTTACGGCAGATTTTATTGACTTCACGCTCAAGGTTACGTACACCTGCTTCACGTGTGTAGCTACGTACGATGCTATGCAACGCTGCTTCTACGATTTCAATCTCGCCTTCTTTAAGACCATTTTGCTTGATCGCTTTTGGCACAAGATACTTTTGCGCGATGTTGACCTTTTCTTCTTCGGTATAACCCGGTAGACGGATAACCTCCATCCGGTCAAGAAGGGCAGGCGGGATATCCATGCTGTTAGCAGTACAGATAAACATCACTTGCGATAAGTCTAAGTCCATATCTAAATAATGGTCGTTAAACTTGTCGTTTTGCGATGGATCTAATACTTCTAATAGCGCTGATGCTGGATCGCCACGGAAGTCTTGTGCCATTTTATCGACTTCATCTAGCAAGAATAGCGGGTTTTTCACCTCTACTTTGGCTAAAGACTGGACGATTTTACCTGGCATTGCACCGATATAAGTACGGCGATGACCACGGATTTCAGCTTCATCACGGACGCCGCCTAATGCCATACGCACAAACTTACGACCAGTTGCTCGAGCAATCGACTCACCTAATGAGGTCTTACCCACACCAGGAGGACCCACGAGACAAAGAATCGGACCGCGAAGTTTTTTCACGCGCGACTGTACCGCTAAGTATTCTAGGATGCGATCTTTCACATCTTGTAAGCCATAGTGGTCTTCATCTAGAGTGGCCTTAGCTTTTTCTAGATTAATAGAGACTTTGGTGGTCGCATTCCACGGCGTATCCAAAATCCATTCAATATAGTTGCGTACAACCGATGACTCACTTGACGCAGGCGGCATCATTTTAAGCTTTTTAAACTCTTGCTCCGCCTTTTTACGGACGTCATCAGGTAAGTCAGCTTCTTCTAGACGCTTTTCAAGCTCAGCGACATCATCATCACCATCGAACGCACCATCATTCATATCAGACAGCTCGTTTTTGATGGCTTTCATTTTTTCGTTTAAGAAGTACTCGCGCTGATTGTCTTCCATTTGCTGACGTACCGCATCTTGAATATCTTGTTCGATATTCTGCTCGGCACTTTGCTTAACCAAATACTCAGTCAAGGTATTGATGTGAGCTTTGATGTCGTCATTTTCTAAAAACGACTGCTTGACATCAAGATCCATCGATACGCGAGTTGAGATAAAATAGACCAACTCTAACAAATCATCGATACGCTTCGCTACGCGAGTAAGCTCGCGGGCATTGCGCAGACGTGCATCAGCATAGCCTTCAAACAAGCTGGTTAAAGCTTGAATGGTGTTTTTTTGTTGGCTCTCGTCCATTTGCACATCAAGATCAGCGCGCTCAAAGCTTGCCATCAAGACATTATCATGACTCTGGATGGTATCGACACGCGCACGATATTGACCTTCGATAAGAACTTTAATGCAATCCTCATCACTGTCATGTGGCATCGTGCTGACGATGCGACACACCGTACCGTATTGATACAAGTTGTCATGATTGATATCTTCGGTCAGCGAGTCTTTTTGCGCCACGACCAATACTTTATTACCATATTCAGCTTGCGCGAGCTCAACCGCTTGCACGGATGGCGCACGGCCAACGAATAGGGCAATTTGCATATGTGGATAGACCACCACATCTCTAAGGGCTAGAAGTGGCAAGTAGTCTTCAGCATTATCATTTTTGACAACGTCGGATGACGCGCTCGTTTCTTCTATAGGCGAGCCGTCTGTTTCGTTATCATTGTCAATAGCAGATGATACATCGATGTCGATGTTATCTTTATCAATATTATGTTCACTCATATATTTTTCCTCGTTAACCAGACTTGTAAAGTCAAGTTCGTGGTTCATGTTTAGATAAATGGAGTCCCCATAAAAAATTGCAAGGCCTTACTATAGTCATTGCTAAATAAAATCAAGACATCGATAACCACGCGCAACTAAGGCAAATTATCTCACTTAAGCGCAGATAGTATCGCTTGCTTATTTTTCCTTTGGTTAATGTCTACTTCGTTCTGAGCATAGGTTTTACTTACAAAATCAGGTAAACTGACGCCCTTCTAAAACCGTCTTGTCTAAAGTAGAGCGTTGTAGTTACTAGAGCGAAATTTAGAATTTTTAAGGTTTATAGGTTTTAAGATATTAACCAGTCTTTATCAGGCTAAAGCAAAAAGCAAAAGGGGCAATATATGACAATTAACGCAGTATTATTGGCAGTAGTCATTATGCTTGGTCTGTCACTCGCGCGCGTACATGTGGTGCTAAGCTTATTAATCGGAGCATTAGCAGGCGGACTCATTGCAGGTCTTGGTATTACCGATACTTTAGAAGCATTTCAAGAAGGCATCCGCAATGGCGCACAAATCGCTCTGTCCTATGCGTTATTGGGTGCTTTTGCGGTAGCGATAGCTCATTCTGGTTTGCCGCAGTCATTAGCAGGAACAGTTATCAAACGTATTGACGCTGCTGGCACTGGCGGCATGATTAAGTATATGCTGTTTGCAGGCTTAATTGTCATGAGCTGCTTTAGTCAAAACTTAATTCCTATACACATTGCCTTTATTCCGCTGCTCGTGCCGCCGTTATTACTCGCCTTTAATCGCATGCAAATTGATAGACGGCTTATTGCTTGTTTGTTGACCTTTGGTTTGGTCACTACCTATATGTTTATCCCATATGGCTTTGGTGATATTTATCTCAATCAAATCATGCTAAAAAACGTGGGTGAAGCAGGTATAGATATCGCTAACATTTCTGTCATTCAAGCAATGGCGATACCCGCGTTAGGTATGTTCATCGGTTTATTGACAGCAGTCTTTATCAGCTATCGTAAGCCGCGTCAGTATCAACAAGTCGCTATCGATAAAGAAGCTCGCGATGCCGCTGTTCAAGGTAAGGGGTTAAAAGATGATGAACTCAGTAAGACAACCGCTGGTGCCAAGGCGCAAAGTAAATTAAAAACGCTGGTAGCACTGGCTGCTATTGTGACTGCTTTTGTGGTGCAGCTTTATACGGACTCGTTACTACTCGGCTCAATGTTTGGCTTTGGCGTCTTTATGGCGACAGGCGTGGTCAAGTGGCGTGATGCCGATACGGTGTTTAACGATGGTATCAAGCTGATGGCGATGATTGGCTTTATCATGATTACCGCGCAGGGTTTTGCCGAAGTTATGAAAGCGACGGGTGAGATTGCACCATTGATTGATGGTGCAACCAACTTATTTGCTGGTAATAAAGCCATTGCCGCTTTGGTCATGCTTGGGATTGGTTTGGTGGTGACGATGGGGATTGGCTCATCATTTTCGACCATTCCGATTATTGCCGCAATTTATGTGCCGCTGTGTATCTCTTTAGGGTTTTCGCCGCTCGCCACTGTTGCAATTATTGGTACGGCTGGGGCGCTTGGTGATGCAGGTTCTCCTGCGTCAGATTCGACACTCGGGCCAACCTCTGGTCTAAATATCGATGGCCAACATGATCATATCAAAGACAGCGTGGTGCCGACCTTTTTGCATTACAATATCCCGTTATTGGTCTTTGGTTGGATTGCGGCGATGGTGTTGTAGGTTATAAAACTCACGATCTACCCAAGAATCGCCTTAAAACAAATAAACAGACCTGCCAAAAGCAAAGTAATAAAAATAGTAAAGATGACAGGAATGTCCAAAAAATCATCCCACCTAATGATGGCGGTGCATGCATCGCCATCATACCGAAATAAAGTAAAAACAAGACGCTAGTAACTAGCATAGCCAAAAGCTTCCAGCGACTACGCATGTATATATCTAATGTTACCAATAAGCTTAAATGAAAAAGCGTTGCCATCAACAGTATGACGACTAGTTCTATAGGGTAAGAATGCGGCTCAGGGTCATCAAGAACATGTAGCGCATAAGGGTTTGGTTCAAAACCTAAAGCAATAATAAGACCGACAAAAAAAATCCATAAAATAGCAAAAACTACCCTTAGTGGTTTTGAGCGAAAGTAGTTCATTACAGTCTTTGCAAATCTTTTATGGGTCTTTATTGTCATCTTCAAAATCCCCAATCTCACCACTTAAACTAGCCAAAAACGCATCACTCTGTGCCAGCAACTCATTTAAGCGTTCTTCATTGATAACGCTTGCCAACTCATCAGAGCCAAAAGATTGTTCTTGACTGTAGTAAAGCATTTCTCTTTTGTCATCACCTCCTAATGCTTTTAAATACGTATCAACAGTATCAGCGCTAGATGCTTTTTCCTCAGCACTGTCGTTGGCCTTTGCGCTATTATTTGGTTTAAACCACCTTAAGCCACTTGGCGTGATTACCCCATCCAATGGCACATCCCATGGTTGCCGCTCTAATTGCTCAACGACTTGAAAGTCGTAACACCAGCCAATCTTTAACGGTTTTTTTGACCCTGCCTGATAGCTTTTGCCAAGCGTCGTATCATAAAAGCCGCCACCCATGCCCATACGATTGCCGCGTTTATCAACTGCCACTAACGGACAAATAATGACGTCTAACTCTCGTGCCCAACGTAACCTGCGATGATGGTTTTGTTTCATGCCTAAGTTATGAATCCGTGTCGGTACGTTTACCCATTTTGAATGATAAATCGGCACAAAGCGCAGACGTTTATCATCATGGCCAAGCGAACCAACCACTGGTAAATAAGGCAGATAGCCTAAGCGCTGGCACCAAGTAAGTAGTGGCTGGGTCGGCAGCTCGCCAAAGCCATCATAATATAAGCCAATACGTGCACGTGGAGGCAAGCGCTGTTGCAACTTAATTAAATGCAGGCTAGCCATGCGTGCGTATTGTCTGCGCTCGCCATCTGTAAGATTACGACGCTGACGGGTAAATTGCCGTCTTGGCGGATTGCTAGGTTTATATTGATTCGTTTCAATGTTACTTGGCTTAGGATGCATAGATATACTATCCGTTAATGTATTAAATTGATGGTGGCTGGCGCTTTTAGGTATCAGCAATCCCTATTTGTGAATATTCAACACGTCCTAGTCATGCTATCATAACGCCACTTTACTTCCTATTTTTCATCATGTGCAGCAGTTGTTGCACTTTTCATAATAAATAACACAGAGGACAGTTATGTCGACACAGAATCAGGCAACTCGTACCGAAAAAGATACCATGGGCAATGTGGAAGTCCCAAGCGAAGCTTATTGGGGTGCGCAAACCCAGCGTAGCCGCGAAAACTTCAAAATCGGTGGCGAGACCCTGCCGCGTCCGATGATTGAAGCGATGGCACTGGTGAAAAAAGCCGCTGCTATTACCAATGCAAGCCTTGAGCGTATCGAAGGCGATAAGCGCGACCTCATTGTGCAAGCTGCTGACGAAGTCATCAACGGTGGTCTCACCGATCAGTTTCCATTAGTTGTATGGCAGACTGGTTCTGGCACGCAGTCAAACATGAACATGAACGAAGTACTCGCCAACCGTGCTAACGAAATCGCAGGCAGTGAGCGTGGTAGCTACGCGCCAATTCACCCAAATGACCATGTCAACCACGCCCAATCTACCAACGACAGCTTCCCAACGGCAATACGTGTCGCTGCTGCGCGTCAGATCAACAGCCTGCTTATCCCAGCGGTAAAAGCCCTACGCGACACGCTAGATAAAAAAGCTCGCGAGTTCGATAGCATTGTCAAGATCGGCCGTACGCATTTACAAGACGCCACGCCTTTGACTTTAGGGCAAGAGTTTAGCGGTTATGTGAGCCAGCTTGACCACTCTTTGACACGTATTGATAACGCACTGCAAGGTTTATATGAGCTGCCACTAGGCGGTACAGCGGTCGGTACAGGTCTTAATGCTCATCCTGATTACGCAGTAAAAGCCGCTGAGCAATTAGCTGAGCTAACAGGCTTGCCATTTGTCACATCACCGAATAAATTTGAAGCGCTAGCTGCTCGTGATGCCGAAGTATTTGCTTCTGGCGCGCTAAAAACGCTAGCAGGTAGCTTAAACAAAATCGCTAATGATGTACGTTGGTTGGCTTCAGGTCCTCGCTGTGGTCTAGGCGAGCTTACCATTCCAGAGAACGAGCCAGGCTCATCTATTATGCCGGGTAAAGTAAACCCAACGCAGTCAGAAGCGATGACCATGGTTGTGGCGCAAGTGATGGGTAACGATACGACTATCAGTATGGCAGGCGCGTCAGGTAACTTTGAGCTAAACGTGTATAAGCCTGTAATTGCTTTTAACTTGTTGCAGTCTATCAAGCTATTAGGTGACACTTGCAACAGCTTTAATGACAACTGCGCGGTCGGCATCGAGCCAGTAAAAGAGAAAATCGACGACTTCTTGCACAATTCATTGATGCTGGTGACGGCACTAAACCGTCATGTCGGCTATGAAAACGCCGCGAAAATCGCTAAGACAGCGTACAAAGAAAACAAAACCTTAAAGCAAGTCGCGGTTGAATTAGATCTGATGACCGAAGCACAGTTTGATGAGTGGGTGACGCCTGCGGATATGGTACATCCTTCTTAACCGTAGACCAAATAGTGACCTGCTATGGGGTCAAACTCGCTCAATGTACGACGAGTACAATTTTTGCTCGTCTGCCTTGTAGCAGTGTCATATTTGTTCCACTGAGAAGTTAATCATCTAAAAAGACCTTGTCAGGTGGCAAGGTCTTTTTTTTGGTTAATATTTTTAAAGTTAGTTTTATAGTGAATACAAGCTTAAAAGTTTGCTTATGACCTGACATAACTATTATTATATCTACGCAGCATTTAAAAACAAAAAGACAATAACCCAAATAGGAGTAAATAATGATTACCCATGTACCTGATGTAACCTTTAAAACTCGTGTTCGTGATGAGTCCATCGGCGGAGACAACCCCTTCAAATGGTATGATCTAACCACAGATGAGTTATTCGCCAACAAAAAAGTAGTGGTGTTCTCACTACCAGGTGCCTTTACGCCAACGTGTTCGACCAGCCATCTTCCTCGTTATGAAGAGCTGTATGATGAGTTTAAGGCGTTAGGTATAGATGAAATCGTGTGCGTTTCTGTCAATGATGCGTTCGTTATGTACCAGTGGGGCCTAAAGCAAAACCGCGAAAACGTATTTTTGCTGCCTGATGGTAATGGTGAGTTCACTCGTAAAATGGGCATGCTTGTTGATAAGAGTAATCTTGGCTTTGGTATGCGCTCATGGCGTTATTCAATGCTTGTCGACAATAAAGCCATTAAAAAAGTGTTTAAGGAACCTGACTTTGGCGACAACTGCCCAATCGACCCATTTGAAGTATCAGATGCAGACACTATGTTAGAGTATTTGAAAAGTAATGCTTAGTTTCTGTTGAACATTCAGTTAGTAGGTTGAGTTAGCAATAGCGTAACCCACCGAGTGTATTCGAACAAAAGAAAGTATTTGAATAAAAAAAACCTTGCCATCCTCTATAAATGGGTGGGCAAGGTCTTTTTTTGTTTATTAATGGTAAAAAAAGATTTTTACCAATTAACTTAGGTCGTTCTGACAATGTCGGTACCGTGTTTGGTGACGAAGAAAACTTTAGTATCATGATAGGGCCTTTGCGTTTAAATAATTATCATAAGTCTTCCAATATCTAAAACGCTAAGAGCGAGATACTCTATAAAGGCTGTGATGTCGCCTCTATCGTTAAGCTTAAAGGCTAGTTATGGCAGTTTGATACATTTATGACAAAATCTAAATTACAAAGTCTCGTTTCTATAAAAAAAGGCACATGATGATTCATGTGCCTTTTGATTAACTAGCCTTCTTATTAAAGCTTATCTGGCTTTATTTAATTTCAAGCTTTTTGCGCTCTGAGCTGGTCTCTTTTGGTAGTACCAGTTTTAGTATGCCGTTTTCATAAGAGGCTTCTGCTGCATCAACCTTTACTTTGGATGGCAATTGGAAACTACGCGATACTGAGCCAAAGTAGCGCTCGCTGCGTAGTATCTTGTCGCCGTCTTTTTGCTCATCGTGCTGCGCAATCTCAGCGCTGATCGAAACTATATCTCCGGTAATAGACAGGTCGATATCTTCTTTAGCAACGCCAGGTATCTCAGCGTTTACATGGAACGCATCATCTTTTTCACTGACATCAATCTTGATTTGGCTAGCATTAGGGAGCGCTTCACCATGCAGCGGACGCATCACAAAGCTAGGTGCCATCTCATCAAAGAAGTTGTCAAAGATTGAATTGCGTGTAACAAGTTTACTCATAACAGTCTCCTTATCATTGATTGTTTACTGTGTAACTAACCTACTATATATATAAAGGTAGGCTATATAATTTCAAGGGTTAACTTTAAGATGATATGGTCTAATATATTAATGAGGAATTTCGTCTTTATCTATTCTTCTAGAATAGATATTTAACGAATTACCAGCGACAATAAGTAAGATGCCTATCAATAAGGCAACGGTAAAACTTTCAGAATATAAAAGCACACCAATAATGGATATGAGGGGTAATCTAAACAAATCCATAGTCACGACGAATGTCACCTCTGCGTACTGCATGGCTTTGGTCATACAATAATGTGCCGATAGCGCTGTTACACCTATAACTATAAGCCATAGCCACTGAATACCTACTGGCGTTGCCCACCCGTCTATAAATAAAAGCAATCCCAAAGGCGCTTGTATCAAACACATCATAAAAATAATCGTGATTGGGTTATCTGTATTAGATAACGATTTTGTAGCCACATGAGAAAAAGCATAACAGATGGCTGCACCCAACACGATTAGTGACGCATAGTGAGCAACATCTAAGCTAGGTTGAACGATGACTATTATCCCAAGAATGCCTAATAGTACGGCAATAACTTTTTTTACCGTTATAGACTCTTTTAAAAAGAGATACGAGATGATTATCGTCCAAAAGGGGACAGTAAATTCAATAGCGAAAACGGTCGCTAGGGGTAGTAGTCCTATGCCTAAAAACCAGCCGTATTGCCCCGCGAAATGAAATAGATTCCTTATTAGGTGTAGTTTGATACGTTTGGAAAATGAAAAACGCGCCTTCTTCAATAACAATATGATTGGTAACAACACCAATAGGCCAACTATACTGCGGGAAAATAAAATCTGGAAAACACCGATTTCACTATTAAGCTCACGAGCACCAATAGCCATCAAACAAAACGAAGTAAGCGCACCAATCATCCAAAGGGTAGAGCGGATCATACAAGACATCCCTATAGATAAAGCGTTGAAATTCGTTCAAACTGTAGAGCCAATACTTTGTGCCAATGAATGAATAAGTTACAACAAAAAGCTGGGCTAAAAGCCCAGCCTACGCCAAATATCGTAACTTATATTTTAAAACAAAATTCTAAAACTTATAAAGCAAACCAAGCGTCGTACGGGACTCAGTGCGCGAGTCAACCATTGGGCTGTCGTATTGCTCATCCGATAGATAGCTTAAGCTTTGATTGGCAAAGCCTGCCCAGCGCTCATTAAAGTCATAATTGGCACTGATATTGATGTAGGGGTTGAAGCTTGAATCAGGTGAGTATGAGTCAACTCCAGTACGTGCTGATTCTTCATCACTGACACCATAATAATATTCATTATAGTCTTCGTTATTCCACTCAATACCGATACTTGGATAGACCGTCAGTTTATCTTTGCGGTATTTAGCAAGGTAAGTTAGGCGGCCAAATGTACCATCACTACGATCTAAGACGTCAGTGGCGATTTGTCCACGTAGGCCACCGATAGGAGTGCGGCGTAGATAAGTCAGACCCGCAGCGGCTGAGGCTTTACGTTTATCAAGACCTTGAAGCGCACCATTGGCATCATCAGGGTCAAACTCCATACCTGCCAGCTGTGCATAAGCCGATAGCTGATTGGTCCCATCATTGATGATATATGCACCAGCTTGAGCACCGCGCGCATAAATCTTATTGTTATCATAAAAAACCCCTGGCAATACACGCACTTCGGTATTGTCGTCCAAGTCATAAGCTGATTTTAAAGCCATGACATTGACCCCAACGCTTAGTTCTGCGTCTTGATCGGCAGGTAGATTCTTAAAAGGAGCCGCACTGGACAAGCTAGCCACACTAAGTAATGCAGTAGCTGTTAAAGTACTAAGCAAAACTTGCTTAGTGTTATTAGAAAGTGCTGCAATTTTGAACATAATTGAATCTCATCAGTGAGTGAAAATGATCGGACAGAAAAAAGCGAGTAGGGCAAACTATACTAACCTGCTGCTTTTATAAGCTATCTAGCAATAATAAATAAGTATGAGGGTTTACTCAATGGTTTTTAGCACTTGTAATATTTGCTGGTGAATATCCTGCCACCACCACACAAAACCAATGCTAATCAGTAGCATTACAAGCCATGGAAGTAGCTCCCATATCATTGCAGGTTTAGTGGGTGTCTCTAGCGAGATAGAGCCAAAGGGTTCATGACTGTTAGTAGTATTTATGGGTTCATCGGTAGTAGGATAGACAGTATTTGCATCATGGGCATCGCCATACTCAGGCATATCGTAAGTATGAAAATGTGTCATCGGTGCCACTGATGAAGTCATACGTTGACGATGGGCAAGCGCAAACCCAAAGGCGATAAGCAGTCCAGTAATAGCCCCACCAATGTGACCGGCGTTATCGATTCCCGGTACAGCAAAACCATATACAAGATTGATGCCCATAATAAATATCAGGCTTCTTAAATTGAGTACCATGCCGTTAACAGATATTTTAAATAGTGCGGCTATCAAGAGCGCAGCGCCGATACCCATGATACCCCCAGAGGCGCCAGCTGATAGCCCAGGTTGTCCTGTTCCATCCAAGATACCTTGCCATGTCACGTAATTATTGAGTAAATTACCACCGATTGCCGAAAGCAAAAATAGCGCCAAAAACTTGGCAGAGCCAAACATCGGCTCAGCGATTTGACCAAAAAAATACATCGCAAAGCTATTAAATAATAAATGCATCAAGCCAATATGCAAAAAGCCGCTAGTAATTAAGCGCCAAGGGTCCTCGCCCATGGTATAGGGTAGAGCGTTTGCGCCCCAATTCAATAACTGCTCAGTAGAAGGGTCATTGGCATCGACACCTGTGAGCAGTTGTATGATAAATAGCCCAATAAAACTGATAAGTAATACAGTGGTGATAGGCGCGGTGGCGAATAGCTGCTTAATAGTCATAAATGCCGTTATTTATTAACAGTAATTAAAGAGTAGCAGTATAAAGGTTTGCGCGGCTACAACAAACAATCCGTATGTATATAGCCATCTTAAATACTCAAGAGTTTAAGCTAAGCTTTGTATAGCTTTGAGCTTAATATAGCTTTGAACCTACAAGATAATACTACCAGCGCATCGGCGCAAGATAAGGTAAAGCGGATTTGAGCTGCTCATAAGTACCATTGACTAAGATGTCGTCAGTGACTTTATTGATATCAGTATGACCACAAAACGCCATGCTAATATCGCACTCTTTGTAGATTAGCTCCAATGCGCGGCGCACGCCGTCTTCACCATAAGCGCCCAGTCCATACAGAAACGCACGTCCAATCATCGTACCATTTGCGCCTAATGCTATTGCTTTAAGCACATCTTGCCCTGATCTGATACCGCTATCGAGCCAAATCTCAATCTGGCTATTCTCAGCTTTCACCGCTTGCACGATATCGCTTAGCGCGGCGATAGAAGAGGGTGCGCCATCGAGCTGACGACCGCCATGGTTAGAGACGACTAGAGCATCAGCGCCACTACGCGCGGCTAATATTGCATCTTCAGGCTCCATGATGCCTTTGATAATTAGCTTGCCGCCCCACTGATCCTTGATACGCGCCACATCATCCCAGCTCAGTCCTGGATCGAATTGCTCTGCCGTCCAAGCAGAGAGTGATGACAGATCCTCAACATTTTGTGCATGACCAACGATATTGCCAAAGGTTCGTCTTTTGGTGCCGAGCATATTTAAGCACCATTCAGGCTTTGTCATCAGATTAAGTATATTAGCTAACGTAGGCTTCGGCGGTGCAGAAAGACCGTTTTTGATATCTTTATGACGCTGGCCGAGCACTTGTAGATCGGCGGTTAATATCAGCGCTGAGCAGTTGGCGTCTTTTGCGCGTCGTATCAAATTGGCCATAAACTCTTGATCACGCATCACATACAGCTGAAACCAAAACGGCGCATTAGTATTCTGTGCGACATCTTCTATTGAGCAAATACTCATGGTCGACAACGAAAACGGCACGCCAAACTTCTCAGCGGCGCGCGCAGCATGAATCTCACCATCCGCCCACATCATGCCAGTAAAGCCAGTAGGCGCGATGGCGACAGGCATCTTGACTGGCTCACCGATCATTGTGGTTGCCAGTGAGCGATTTTCCATATCGACGAGTACGCGTTGACGCAGCTTAATACGATCAAAATCGGTTTCGTTATTCCGATAGGTGGTTTGCGTCCACGAGCCTGAATCGACATAATCATAAAACATACGCGGCACTTTACGCTCAGCAACGCGGCGCAGATCTTCGATTTCGGTGATTTTAGTTAAGTCTTTCATAGGTTTATCTCTTATTGCTGTTATGTTTTAACTAGAAGACAACCTTAACCTAACGCTACTAGATCTAGTTTAATAGCATCAGCTTGCCTGATTATCGTCCATTCAGTTTTCTACGGGAAAATTTGCCACAAAAAGACATCAGTCCAAAGAATGTTATGGGCCAGAGAACGGCTAAAGCCCACCACCATATTTGACCGAAGATGATAGCCATACCGATCAAACCTGCTTGCACGACATAATAAATCATCGCTAGCAGTGTTTTGCGAATCACATAGCCTTCTTTATCCACCAAGCCGACTACTGCGCAAGCAGCTACCACATTATGCACCGAAATCATGTTACCAGCCGCACCACCCACAGCTTGCAAGGCTATTACTTGTGCTGCAAGGTCACTATTGAGTCCGATCTGATTGGCTGTTGACCATTGAAAATATGCAAACATCATATTGCTAATAGTATTTGAACCGGCGATGAAAGCACCCATTGCCCCAATCCATGGAGACACTAGCGGCCACGCATTTTGAAAAGCATCGGCAGCACTTTCAGCCAGTAATATTGGCATAGCCGGTAGCGCAGTAGCGACTTCAGCGGCTGAGCCTGAATTAATGAATACTTGTACCATAGGCACCGAGAATAGCAAAGCTGGTGCGGCAGCAACCATGGTCTTTGCCGAGTTACTCCAACTGCGCTTCACCGCTTGGCTATTCATTTTGAACAGTAAAATACATAATAAAGAAGTAATAATTAGAATGCTACCAGGAGAATAGGCGAGCTGTATCTTACTAGAGATTGTTGTACCAAAAAGATTAGTAAGGCTAATGGTTGTTAAATCCCCTACCAGAAAAGCTTTGAGTGGTGCAATCACTCGAGTTATGACCAATAAGGCAATCACAATGAAATAGGGCGAAAATGCACGAATTAAAGAGAACTTTGGGGTTGCTGAATCATCATATTTTACCTCGTCTAAAGTACCCAGCCAGTCTTTGTCCCATTTTGCGCGCGGGGCAAAATCAAAAGTATCTTTAGGCATCAAAAAACCACGCTTAGCAGCGGGAAGTACAATTAACAACCCAATGAAACCGCCAATGAGTGAAGGGAACTCAGGCCCTAGAAATTTAGCAACCAAAAAATAAGGAATAGTAAAGCAAAGACCTGCAAAAATGGCAAATGGCCATACTTTAAGCCCTTCTATGAAGGAGCGTTTTTCACCAAAGAACCTTGTCAAAAAAGCACTTAAAACTAAAGGTATCAAAAACCCAATAAGCGCATGTACAAGGCCTACGTTAGCTGTAATCTGTAATAAATAATTTTCGGCAGTAGTAGGGGCAATGGACTGTGCTAAATCTTGTTTATCAGTAATACCAGACCAAACGCCAAGTAGTAGAGGCGTACCAACTGCACCGAATGATACGGGTGTAGATTGAATGATAAGAATAACCATGACCGATGCCATCGCTGGAAAGCCTAAAGCCAACAACAGCGGAGCACCCACTGCAGATGGTGTTCCGAATCCTGATGAACCTTCTACTAAAGAGCAGAACAACCATGCCACAATGATCGCTTGGACGCGCCTATCAGGTGAAATATCCATAAAGCCCTTACGTATGGCGATAAGAGCGCCGCTTTCTTTCAGCGTATTCAGCAGTAAAATAGCTGCGAATACAATGAATAAAATAGTAAGTGCCACAATAATCCCATTAACAGTAGCAGCCGCTACCTGAGCACCACTAGCGTGCCAAATGAAAAAGGCTAGCAGAGCTGTCACCAAATAGGCAATACTCATAGCTATCTTAGCTGGCAGGCGCATAACTATGAGTAGTATGAATACAACGAGAATTGGCGCTAAGGCTAAGAAAGTGTACATAATTAACAGTCCTTATTGTTATTAACAGTCCTTATTGTTGTGTATACCAGCTTATTTTTTACTGGTTTTAAAGTCATACTAAGTTATTACTATAGTCGATACACTCTAAAAATGTCATAGCGCTACTGGGATGAATTTTGCGCAGCCTCTGGGAACGCAGCACGCAAGTAAAATTTATACCAGTAGCGCGTTCAAATCCATAACAGTTTTACATTCAGCTAACTATATTTATTAAGGCGTGTTAAACACGCCCTAATAGTTGCTCTTAGGTGCTTTCGCTGAGAATTGTATGTATATGATTTAACAGAGTGCAAGGTTAGAGATTTGAGATTATTGATCAGTAAATCATTAGCATTAGTATAATCAATTTACCAAACAGAATATAAAAGTAGTCTAGCAAATATTGAAATACCATACTAGCTAAAATTAGCGGTAGATATTCTAATATAAGAAATTTAAAAGCTCTATAACATCAAAACAAAGTGCCGTTAGTTGTGAGCTAACAGTTGCTGTAAATCCATGACTGAAAATGGATAGTCTAATCGTTTTGATGGCGTCAGAATTACGGGAATGGTGGTGGCAAACTCCATCATCAGATCTTCATTAAAGTCTGCAATATCGACATTCTCGTAGGTAATAGGTTGTACGCTTTGAAAGCGCACCATAAGTTGCTCAGCGATTTCACACAGATGGCAGCCAGAGGTACCGAGTAGCCACCACTTATCAGAACTTTCAGCGCTGCAAAGATTTGGGCTCGCTTCAATAATACGTGCGCGCAGTGCTTTTATATTATTACCATTATGCATATTTATTCTCTTATTTTTATGCTTGTTATAAAGTACTTATCTTAAACCCTTAAATAAAAAGTGAATACTGTTTATAGCTCATTACATGATAAAGAAGTGGGGTAAATAATGACAGCGATTGTGAGATTAGGTAAGATGACCTGCTATTTGAGTTAACTGCTTGGGCTGTTTTTGGATAAGCGGCTACCTTTTATATTTTCAATCACTTGGATATCGCGCATGGCAAGTTTTGGCACATTTATCAAACGAGTATTTTTGGCGTTCATGTTGTTGGTCGTGGTTTTTCATGTTTTGGTCGCAGGGCTATTATTGATTTGGAAAACGCAGCCGGTCAATAACAGTATGTTTATGCTAACTCATCGACTCATGGGCGGCACAGTTACTCAAACTTGGGTAGAGTATGACGACATTGCCAAATCTGCCAAACAAGCAGCAATTGTCAGCGAAGATTCGACATTTAGTCAGCACAATGGTTTTGATCTCAAAGGTATAGAGGCGGCACGCAAAAAGAATGAAGAGACAGGCAAGATGTCCGCTGGCGGCTCAACGATCAGTCAGCAGCTGGCAAAGAACTTGTTTTTGACGTCACATCGCTCTTATATCCGTAAAGGTGAGGAGGCTATCATTACTGTTATGATGGAAAGCTTATGGGACAAGCAGCGTATTTTGACCGCGTATCTAAATGTGGCAGAGTTTGGTAACGGTATTTATGGTATCGAGGCCGCAGCGCAGCATTATTTTGATAAATCCGCTGCCAATCTGAATCGTGATGAGTCAGCATTGCTGATTAGTATGTTGACCAATCCCAAGTACTATGAAGACAATCAAGGCGATAGACGCTTACGTAATAAACAGCGGATTATCAAAAAACGTATGAAAAATGCTGTCTTGCCGCAGGTCGCATAGCTTAATAAAAGCAAAGTCTGACTATCAATGACAAAGCTTGCTGGCAATGACAAAGCGCACTGGAATAAAGGTTTAGCCACGATACATAACTATAAAGGACTGCGATATGAGCACTGCCAACCATGCATCAAACGTTACTATACAACGCGACAATATCGATAAGCCTGATCGAACACAAGATCACAGTCTCACTCAGATAGCTTGGCAACGCTCAGAAGATGGCAGCTACTCACCCAGTAGTTATATCAATCGCGACTTATCTTTATTGCAATTTCATCTACGGGTGTTAGCACAAGCAGCAAGCCCGCGACATCCGTTACTTGAGCGCTTGTTTTTCTTGATTATTTTTTCATCAAACATTGATGAGTTTTTTGAGATTCGTGTCGCAGGTATCATGCAAAAGCTTAATATCGGTGATGTCTCAACGAGCGCTCATGGCATGCGTCCTAGCGAGGTATTGAATGAGATATCAGCCATTGCGCACGAAGCCATAGATGAGCAGTATCGTATTCTCAATGAAGACATCCTACCAGCCCTCGCCAAAGAAGATATCCGTTATCTAAAACGCGATGAATTAAATGCTGATCAGTCAGCATGGATGAAGCGTTATTTTACGGAGCAAGTATCGCCAGTACTAACGCCCATTAGTATTGATCCTGCGCATCCATTCCCGCGCTTGGTTAATAAGAGCCTAAACTTTATCGCAACGTTAGAAGGCAAAGATGCCTTTGGTCGCGATATCAACCTAGCCATTGTGCCTGCGCCGCGTAGTCTGCCGCGCGTCATTCGCCTGCCTGATGAATTGACGGGCGGTAAAGAGCATCATGTCATGCTCTCTGCTGTCATTCATGAGCATATTGGTGAGCTATTCCCTGGTATGAATGTGACAGGCTGTCATCAGTTTCGACTGACGCGCAATGCAGATCTGGACTTGGCAGATGATGTCGAAGATATCGCTAAAGCGCTTGAAGGTGAGCTTGAAAATCGCCGTTTTGGCGATAAAGTGCGGCTTGAAGTCACCACCGATTGTCCAACGCCCATCAGTGATTATTTGCTCAATGAATTTGAGTTACATGACAATCAATTGTATCGCGTCAATGGACCAGTAAACCTAACGCGCCTGCTCTTTGATTTTAATATTCCAGCGCTGCGTTATCAGCCGTTTACCCATGTCGTGCCAAAAGCTTTTCGTAGGGAGGCCGACAAACTTGAAAAGGCGACGAGTATGTTCGCTGCCATGCGTAAAAGTGATGTCCTAGTGCATCATCCTTTTCATGCATTCTCACCTGTGGTGAACTTATTATGGCAAGCTGCTAACGATCCAAAAGTCTTAGCGATTAAACAGACTTTGTATCGTTCAGGTACCAATTCAGAGATTGTACAAGCGCTCGCTGCTGCCGCTCGTAATGGTAAGGAAGTGACCGCCATTATTGAGTTACGTGCACGTTTTGATGAAGCGTCTAACATTGCGGTTGCCAATTATTTGCAAGAAGCAGGGGCAGTCGTGGTCTATGGTATCGTCGGTTACAAAACCCATGCCAAGCTGATGCTCATCATACGCCGTGAAGATGACAAAATCCGTCGTTATGTGCATCTAGGGACGGGTAACTACCATGCAGCTAACGCCAAGGTCTATACGGACTATGGTTTGTTTACCGCTGACGCTGATATCTCAGAAGATGTGCACAAAATATTTCAGGAGCTAACGGGGATGGGCAAACCTGCCAATCTCAAAAAACTGTTACATGCCCCTTTTACTTTACATGAAAAGTTGATGAGCTTTATTGATGATGAAATCACTCATGCCAAAGCAGGCAAGCGTGCGCATATCATTGTTAAAGCCAATGCTCTGACCGAACGTCGTCTGATAGGTAAGTTATACGACGCCTCGCAAGCAGGGGTTAAGATTGAGCTGATCTTACGGTCTATGTGCTGCTTACGTCCACAAGTACAAGGACTGTCTGAAAACATCACAGTGCGCTCAGTCATCGGTCGCTTTTTAGAGCATACTCGTATCTACTACTTT
This sequence comes from uncultured Psychrobacter sp., assembly GCF_947495825.1. Taxonomy (GTDB): domain Bacteria; phylum Pseudomonadota; class Gammaproteobacteria; order Pseudomonadales; family Moraxellaceae; genus Psychrobacter. The sequence continues at coordinate 143,669 of NZ_CANMAH010000004.1, read as the reverse complement.
TACAATGCTGGTGATGAACGGATGTATTGTGGCAGTGCTGACTGGATGGATCGCAACTTATTCCACCGGGTCGAAGTTGCGTTCCCAATTGAAGACAAAAAGATATTTGCTCAAATTTATCAAGATGGTTTACAAAGCTATCTACAAGACAATGTACAAGCATGGACGCTCGATGGAAATGGGTGTTGGGAGCAGGTGCAGCCAGCAGCGGGCGAGCCACTACATATTGCCCAAGAGCATTTGTTAAAAACCATCAATCACGTTGGTGAAAAAACCTAACAATCCCTACCACATCAGATCATCTGGGATCACATAGGCTGCATAAGGATCATCATCATCTATCTCAGTGTCTGACTTGTCGTTGGACACGACGATAAACCCTTCTAACTTGGCATCTATACGATCTGCTAACGGGCGGGGAAGTAGCGCATACCCCTCTTCTAGCCGCGCAATAACCACATGACCAGCCACTATCTGATCATACAGTTTTTGAGTGATGTGGATCTTTTTTATTTTAGACTGATCAACGAATTGATAGCTAACATCACTTTCTGTACCCGTGAGTGTCTCTTTAATCTGATGCTGTTTGATCATTTGAATGATATTAGCTTTTAGCGTTTTTTGTTCTAAGATTTGCTGTTTTTCTTGATTGAGCTTCTGATCCTTTTCTACCTTTTTTGCCTGCGCTTCTGCCAGAGCCTTTTTGGCCTCAATATTTGATGAGTCACCAGTACGTTTGGCATGTTGAGACTGTTTGTTTAACTTTTTAGCTTTTTTGCTATCAACCAAGCCAGCTTTTAAAAGTTGAGCTTGTAGGGCATTTTTGGCCATAATTTGATTACCTAGACAATAAACGATGAGTCACTTTTTTAAAGATACGTGGTTTTTAAAAATATATGGTAGCAAATTTTGTTAGCGCGTGTCGTGAGTTCTGCCAAATTGCATAAAACATGCAAAAAGTATAAGTAGCCGACTGTTATCAATCGTCCGCCGTCTAAGGTTACAAACTGTCTTTTAACATCACATTTATTCACATATTGATACGGCAGTACACTAGTGCTATCAATTACTTGGCACCTATAATCAATGTAGATTTAAATAATAAAGTCAATTTTATAAACCAATGATAGATAATAAAAAAGGTAGGAGCCTATTATGAGTGATACAAATAACAATGTTTCAGATGTCAAAAAAGCTGCAGAACAAGTAGATACTCAACAGATTGACAAAAACTTAAATAACACCAGTCAGACTAATACTGCTGAAAATCTAAGCGAGGAAGAGCAGACGCCTTTTATTGAAGAAGATCTGCGTACAGACAAATAACCTGTATTTAGAGCTATAACCGTATTAGAGTTATAACCCTAATATCTTAAAGAAACTTTCAGACCATATTAGACTATAAACGCGAGGAACATGCTATGCCAGACAATACTCGTCCAAATAATGAAGAAGCCGTGCCAATGGATGATCCTGCGTCCGCGCGCCCAGAGAACCCTAAAGACAGTTATGAAGGTCGTAAGTATGAGCCAAATATAGATGGGCCAGAGCAGACATCTCAAGAAACAGATGAAGTGTTTGTTGATCCCCGTAAGGAAGAGGATCTGCCTCCAGGAGGCAAAAATGTCGCTGATCTAAATGCTCATGACTTAAGTCAAAAGAACAACCCATAGGACTCTATAAGCTTTTAATCATTACTCGACCAATTCAATAACTTTATAATAAAAAGATAAGGAAATATTCATGCAAACTAAAGATCCTGCCCTGACCAAGACGCCTATTACAGACGATAGTGTAGATAGCGGTGTAGACAAAAAGGACTTACGCAGTAACGATTTAGAACGCAATAATCTAGAGCGTAACAACTTAGAACGTGATGATGTGAGTAATCCGCCATTGTCGGAAAAGTCAGCCACGACCGATAAAGAAGATTTTCATGACAGTCGTGATGAAATTGAGGCCAATACCTCAGTTAATAAAGGGACTGATACCTTCAATGATGAAGTGGTTGACTCAGAGCATGTAAATGATGGTGATAATCCAGCACGTCAGCCTGATCGCCGCGATCAAGAAGGCGGTACAGCGTTTGATGATGACATCAACGAAGAAACCGTTGGTAGTTCAGCGCCCAAAAGCGAAGAGATTACTGATACAAATCGCTATGCTAGTGTTGCCAATGCCCAGTCACGTACTTTAAATCCAGACGAAAAGAATTCAATTCGTTAGTAAGTGACACCGTGTATTTTCTTTATAAGTCCTATATAAAATGGTCTGTATTTAATTTAACTGGTCACTATAATAATAAGGAAAGCTGATGAGTACGCCACAAGACAATAGTGTTAATAAAAACAACAATGTTGATGAAGACTATGAATTAAAAGACGCAGATGATAATAACGGTATTGTGCCTGATGATGCTTTGCAAAAAGCGAACCCAGCCGCTGCCGAACGCAAAAGCGATGATCATGATCCGCATAATATCGCAAAAGATGTCAAGCAATACGATAGCCCACTTATGGAAGATGACAAGTAGCGAGTACCTTTGTAAATCGTAAAGGTTAGAAAGTAAAGGCGAACGATTGGCCGTATCCAGCTAACGTGATGTTATAAAAGTCATGTCACCATAAAAGACAAAGGTACTATAACTGAAAGGTACTACCACTGGCTACGTAAAAAACCTTAGTCAGTAGTAGTAGCTTCTATTATTATAAGACTATATATTATAAATCGTCCCTACACTGGTGTACCGCTGTGAAAGCGTAGCTCACTATCTGGACTGGATATTAGCTCTGCTTCTACTTCTTTAAATAGTGCCACACGATCATCGATATTGTCATCACATAATGACTGAGCGAGTGCCAGATAATCTTTAAAATGGCGACTTTCTGACTTGAGTAAGTAACGATAGTATTTGGCTAAGCGTTCATCATCAATGACCTCTGCAAGAGCTGCAAAACGCTCACAAGAGCGTGCTTCTATAAAGGCACCGATAATGAGAACATCTACCATAGCAGCTGGCTCATAAGTACGTTTATGCTTTAACATACCTTTTGCATAACGACCAGCACTAAGATACGTCCAATCTTGACCGCGCTCGTTCATGATGCCAAGTACTTGTTCATAGTGGAGCATCTCCTCGCGTATCAGCTGGGCCAGTTTACGCTGTAAATCATAAGAGAACTCGTAACGAAACAGTAGATTCATCGCAGTCCCTGCCGCTTTCTTTTCACAATTGGCATGGTCTTGGATGATTAGTGGTAAGTTAGCAATAGCAGCGTCTACCCAAGTTTGTGTGGTTCGACTACCCAAGAATTCGTAGATAGGAGACATGTCTACCTTAATAGGTGTCCGTAATTGGGTAATATCAATACTATCGTCGTTTTGACGGTTGTTGTCTTGAAAAGTATTATCGTTTATATTATTTATTACATCACTCATGAGGTTCTCTACTACTGGCTATTAACGTAACGATTTTATTTCAAACTGGCTGGAGTTAGCATCCATCTAGTTAGCACTGATATTATCAGCACTAATAATGAGCAAAATGAATAAAAAACAGACAGTTCAATCTGTGGGCGACACAGTATAACAGTAGGCTGTCATTACATGAATCATTAACCAATCATGTAAATAGTGGGAAACTGCTAAAGCCACTGCTGATAATATTCTACTCTGTAATCATTGCTTACAGTTTATACTTACCCTTGAGTCATTTCCTTGAGTAGTATCTGTTATAGCCTCCAAAGCTTATGGATTCTACGACATCATTTTTATACAGCTCAAACATTTATTTTGTGAATGTCTCGCTGTTGTTTATTTCGTAATTTGATAGTAGGATAATATTTTGTTTTAGAGACATTTTATTCTAATATCAATTGCCAGTATGACAACCATCAACGATGTTGTAATACATACTGTCAGTACCAAGACTATATAGGTAGTGCTGTCTTAACTGTTATCAGATATTGATCGTCTCATCTATATAGTTTACATCAAGCTCTACAACACTTGCTTGGCACTCTATTCAAATTTGGATTGAATACTGGGTGCTAAACATCTCCCAAGCGTAACCGCTATTATAATAAACCACCATTGAATTCTATCATCAACAGATAAGGACACCACTATGAACCAGACTTCTCACTCTAATCGTATCCAAAAAGGCATTCTCGCAATTGACCAGCAAATGTATAACTTCATTGAAAACGAAGTACTGCCTAAAGTTGGCGTTGATTCGGATAGTTATTGGTCAGGTTTTGAAAAGGTTGTCAAAGAGTTTACTCCGCGCAATAAAGAGCTACTGGCTATCCGCGATAAAATGCAAAGTCAGATTGATCAGTGGCATTTAGACCATCCTGCCAAAGACGGTGAGATTGACTATCCTACTTATAAAGCTTTCTTAAAAGAGATTGGCTACTTATTACCAGAAGGCGAGGACTTTAAAGTAAGTACCCAAAATGTCGATGATGAGATAGCTCATATCGCAGGACCACAGCTGGTCGTACCTGTACGTAACGCTCGTTATGCCCTAAATGCTACCAACGCACGTTGGGGCAGTCTCTATGATGCGTTATATGGTACTGATGTGATTAGTGATGAAAATGGTCAAGAAGCAACAGGTGGTTACAATCCTACTCGCGGTGCTGCGGTCGTCGCTTATGCCAAAAACTTCTTAGATGACAATTTTGCATTGGCATCAGGCTCTTACAGCGATGCTACAGGCTTTAAAGTAGTCGATGGCAACCTTGAAGTTACGCTAGGCGAGGGCAGTACGCAACTACAAGATCCAGCTAAGTTTGTCGGTTATGTTGGCGAGGCTGATAGCCCAACGGGTATCTTGTTAAAGAATAATAATCTACACGTTGAGATTCAGATTGATGGGAGTCATCCAGTAGGCAAAGACGATCCTGCAAATATTAAAGACGTACTGCTAGAGTCTGCCATTACCGCTATTCAAGATTGCGAAGACTCCATCGCTGCTGTCGATGCAGAAGAAAAGGTTGAAGTATATCGCAATTGGTTTGGCCTTATGAATGGCAACTTGCAAGAGACCTTTGAAAAAGGCGGCAAGACTCGTACGCGTAAACAAAACCCAGATCGTGAATACAACACCCCAGATGGCGGTAAGCTAATCCTACCTGGTCGCTCACTGCTACTCATTCGTAATGTCGGTCACTTGATGCAAAACCCTGCCATTTTAGTCGACTTAGGTGATGGGCCTGAAGAGATATTTGAAGGGTTAATGGATGGTTTAATCACGCCGTTATTGTCTTTAAATGACATCAAGGGAAGAAATGAGCTGTCGAACTCTCGCACGGGCTCAATGTATATCGTCAAACCAAAAATGCATGGTCCTGAAGAAGTCAAAATGGCCAATGACTTATTTAACGCCTCAGAAGACTTATTGGGCTTAGAGCGCAATACGATCAAAATCGGCATTATGGATGAAGAGCGCCGCATGACGGTCAACCTAAAAGAAGCCATTCGTCAAGCAAAAGAGCGCGTCATCTTTATTAACACAGGCTTTTTAGATCGTACTGGTGATGAGATGCATACCAGCATGAACGCTGGAGCATTTGTACCCAAAGGTGAGATGAAGTCGCAGGCATGGCAACCAGCCTATGAGCAGTGGAACGTTGATATCGGACTAGAGACTGGTTTGCAAGGTCATGCTCAGATTGGTAAAGGCATGTGGGCGAAGCCTGACGAGATGAAAGAGATGATGGATACCAAAGCTGCGCATCCAAAAGCGGGTGCCAATACTGCATGGGTGCCATCACCAACTGGGGCAACCTTGCATAGCATGCACTATCATCAAGTAAACGTCGCTGATGTCCAAGACAGTCTAAAATCACGCCAGCGTGCAAGCTTAGATAATATCTTGACCATTCCATTGGCAAAAGATACCAACTGGACAGAGGAAGAGAAGCAACAAGAGCTTGAGAACAATGCTCAAGGTATCTTAGGATATGTCGTGCGCTGGGTAAACCAAGGGGTTGGGTGCTCTAAAGTGCCAGATATCAACGATGTCGGCTTGATGGAAGATCGCGCTACTTTACGTATCTCAAGTCAGCACATCACTAACTGGTTACACCATAACGTCGTTAGTGAAGAGCAGGTCATGGATGCGATGAAACGTATGGCAAAAGTCGTGGATGAGCAAAACGCAGATGACCCAGATTATCAGCCAATGGCTTCTGACTTTGAGCATTCATATGCATTTAAAGCTGCCTGTGATCTTGTATTCAAGGGACGCGAGCAGCCAAGCGGCTATACTGAACCACTATTGCATCAAGCCCGTTTGGACTTAAAAGCCAACGTATAAGCTGATTAAGTAGCCAAATGAGCCATTATTGACCCTATAATGAAACATAATCTATCAAAATACTCATTATTTTTGTGCGAATTGAAAATATTTTTTGAGAGTTTTTGCGTAGTTTATAGGTAGTAATAGGCGCTCAGTAAGTAGTTTTACTAATCACCGTAATAAGTAGCACCACTAGTCTTTTCAAAGGCTGGTGGTGTTTTTTATGGATATTCATTTTTAATTGATAAATATCTCTCAAAATTTGTCTTGTAAATATTCAAGCAATATTCTGTAATTAAGCAGCAAAAAAGATGTTGCAAATTATGTCAGAGTTGTTATGCTTGTAGGCGAAGTATGAGTTTGGTAACGGATGTTACGCACTAGAGCGTTAAAGACCTAAGTTTACATAATGGTTACGCGGTCAGTATCAGTTATGTAAGTCATGGTTTTTTTCATCTTACGGTAATAGAACTTCGCCACACTTGTTTCTGACTAATATCGGTAGCCAGTTACACATTATATCTTTGAGGATCTGTGACGATACCATTTTGAGCACTAGCTAATAACAGCTCGCTCATTACTAAAATTGTAAAGTGGAGATACACCCATGAAAAAACTACTTTTAGCTTCAGCCGTTGCAGCTTTATCTGTATCTGCAGCCAATGCAGCACCAACTCTATACGGTAAAGCTTTTTTAGCAGCTGACTATGAGAACGTTGAGTTTGATGGTCCTGCTGGTAACATGTACGACGAAGATACGTTAGAGATTAACTCTCATGCTTCACGTATTGGTCTTAAAGGTTCTGAAGCCATGACAGCTAATACTGATGTGATCTATCAGTTAGAGTATGGCACAAGTATTGATGGCGATAATGCTACCTTCACTAACCGCGATACGTATCTTGGTGTGGTAAACAAGCAATTTGGTGAGTTCCGTGTTGGTAAAAACCAATCGAGCTTAGCGCGTATTGACAACGTTGTTGTAAACCAAGGGTACTGGGATAACCTAGGTCAGACTCAAAATGAAAGTGAGGTTGTTGAAGCGTTAAACATGGCAGATAGTGGCCGTATTAATAGCTCAGTTATCTGGACTGCACCAAAATATGATGGTCTACCAGTACAACTGTCTGCTATGTACAGCTCTGATGATGTAAATGGAAATGAGAACGAAGGCTTTGGTGTAGCAGCGCTATTTGATCAAGGTACTGGCTTTACCGCTGGTATCGCTTATGATAAGGATCAAAACATCGACGGTGATATCATCCGCGGTACCGCTACTGTAGATCTGGGTAAATATATGGCAGCTCCAGTAAGATTGGGTGCGCTATATCAAGTTGCTGATTATGACTCTGCTGGCTCTGAAAAAGAGAAAGGTTTCATCATCAGTGGTGAAATGGGCTTAACTAACTTTGCTCGTCCAGCTTCTATCTATACTCAGTACAATAATACCTCTAACTTAAATGGTTTTGATAATTCTGACTCAGATCAAATCGTTGTTGGTGGCAAATACATGTATAAAGATAACATTATTGCACATGCCTATGCTGGTATGAATAAAGCAGATAATATTGGTTATACATATAATACTAACGAACAAGATCCTGATACTAACGAAGATATATTCGCTACTGCAAGCGGTGATGCAGAAGTGCTTGTAGTTGGTGCTGGCCTAGAATACTTATTCTAGTAACAACTAGAATTTTTTTCTAAAAAACTCATCCTTCGGGGTGAGTTTTTTTGTTGTGTTGATTTTGTTTTAGAACAGACAGAAAAAACGTAAAAACGCTAAGGCCATTCTAGGTTTTATGTGGTTTATTAAGTAGACTATAATGCGTTTAATAACCTGCCTATATAATCACCAAGTGTTAGAGTAGATATCTACTATGAAAAAACTCCTTTTAATTCCAGCCATTTTAGCGGTGTCTGCACCTACTGCCCAAGCCGCACCAGAGCTCTATGGCAAAGTATTTGTGTCTGCTGATTATGTCAGCGCTAAGGCTGACAATATTAATAACAATTATAACTCTAAAGAACCTAGCAGGAATTTATTAGAAGTCGGCTCGCACTCATCAAGATTGGGTTTTAGAGGCTCTGAAGCTATTACTGCTAATACTGATGTCGTGTATCAACTAGAGTACGAAGTCGAGATCGATGAAGAGGATGAAGGCGTCGCGTTTACTAGTCGAGATACTTATCTAGGCTTAAAGAATCCAGCCTACGGCGAGTTTCGCTTTGGTCATAATACCTCCGTTTTGGATTATGTAAACAATGTAGATGTGAGTGAGGGCTATTGGGACAACTTAGGCGTATCTAGACTTGAGCAAGAAGAAGAGCTTAAAGGTCTAAACATGCTCGATTACTCTCGACAAAGTAACTCTGCTGTATGGATTGCGCCTAAATACAAAGATTTGACGCTTGCGTTACAATATGCTGCTGATGAAGAGGCTAATAAAGATGGCTATGGGGCTTCTTTGATGTTTGATAAAGGTACAGGCTTTACCGCAGGCATCTCTTACAGTAAGGATATGGATGTCGATGACTCTATGACTGTGGTCGACTCTAACGGCACAGATGCAGTGGAGCAGACGCTGACTTATGGTGGCGATGTGATTCGGGGAACGGCAACTATTGATTTGAGTCAATTTACCGATTATCCATTAAAACTAGGTGCGATGTATCAGCAGACTGATTATGACTTTATAGGCTCGGACAAAGAACAAGGCTTGCTGGTAAGTGCTGAGAGGGACTTGGCTAATTTTAATAAGCCAGCCGCTATTTATGTACAGTATAGCCAAACGACTAATCTAAATGGTTTGGATGATAATGATTCGAACCAGATTATATTGGGCGGCAAATACGACTTTACAGAAAACATCATTGCTCATGCTTATATTGGACAGAATAAAGCTGATTATACCCATCCAATGGACCCTACCAATACAGTTGAAGATATTAGAGTATTTGCTGTCGGTGGCGGCTTAGAATATCTGTTTTAAGATCGATTTTATAAAGCTCAGTTTCTATCAGTCTCTGTACCTATCTGCTCTAGTAACTGTCAGCTTTAATGCTTATATGAATATTGCAACGTGTGTCAAAGTTGATATGCTTATCGCAAATTTATGAGCTTGTAATAGATGTTTCTTATTATGCCTTCTACTTTCTTTAAAAATTGTTAACCGAAATTAGTAGAGACCTCGCTATTTTTTTAACACGTTATAGCCGTCCGTCATTAAAATTGTAAAATAGAGATCTTTTTATGAGAAAACTACTTTTAGCATCAGCGATTGCTATTGTATCTGTACCAGTTGCGCAAGCAGCACCGGAAATCTATGGCAAAGCATTTTTGACCACTGATTATGTTAATGGTGAAGCGGATTACAATAATCGTGTAGATGATGCCCCTCAGGATTCTGATGTGGACTTAGTACAAGTTAACTCAAACTTTTCACGGCTAGGTCTCAGAGGTTCTGAAGCGATTACTGCTAATACTGATGTGATTTATCGATTAGAGTATGGCGTTGATATCGATGGCGATGACAGCAATACTTTTACAAGTCGTGATACTTATCTAGGCCTAGTAAACAAAGACTATGGTGAGTTTCGTTTTGGTCGCAACTCATCGGTCTTTAGCTATTTGTATGGTCCTATATTCAATAGGGCTTACTGGGATAATTTAGGTAAAAGAACGCTTAACGATAACGGCGGTGTTGCTGCATTGAATATGCTTGATTATACACGCCAAAATAACTCAGCATTGTGGATTGCACCCGAATACAATGGCCTGGAATTGGTACTACAGTATGCGGCTGATGAAAGTCTTGATGATGGCAGTAAAGATGGCTATGGCGCTGCATTAAAGCTAGATAAAGGGACAGGCTATACAGCCGCTCTTGCTTATAGTAAAGATATTGAGGCGAGTGGTAGTATTAATACCTTAGATTTTGCCACTGATGATAATGTTGATGGTCTTATAAATTATGGCGGCGATGCCTTTCGCGGTACGGTAACCGTCGATTTAGATGAATATATAGATATATCCACTCCCTTAACTTTAGGGGCGGTATATCAGCAAGCTGACTATGACTTTGCAGGCTCTGATAAAGAAAAAGGCCTGATAGTTAGTGGCAAAATGGCATTAGAGAACTTTGCTCACCCAGCTTCTGTTTACCTTCAATACAACAAGACAGATAACCTAAACGGCATCAGTAACAATGACTCGGATCAAATTGTATTGGGCGGTGAGTACGAGTTGAAAGATAATGTGATCGCTCATGCTTATGTGGGTCAAAATTCAGCCGATTATACCAGTCCGACGGATCCTACCAACTCTGTCGCAGATATCAGGGTCTTCGCCGTTGGTGGCGGCTTGGAGTATCTGTTCTAGTGGCTTTTATCTAAGTAGCCTTTATTTTAATATCATTCAAGTCATAGTTAATCATTATGACTATATAATGCTAAAAGACTCATCCTACGGGATGGGTTTTTTCATTATGTCAACTTTAATAGAGAAACATTGAGCAAAACCTAAGAGTTTAAGAGACTTTGAGTTTTTGCCCTATATTTTATGACGCTTTTTTAGTAAAATCCTCTTTTACCAATTACCGATAGAGTACTATGACCAAGTTTATATTTGTGACCGGTGGGGTAGTGTCCTCACTAGGGAAAGGTATTACCGCAGCTTCCCTTGCCGCGATATTAGAAGCGCGCGGTGTGAGTGTAACCATGACCAAAATGGATCCGTACATCAACGTTGATCCAGGGACGATGAGTCCGTTTCAGCATGGTGAAGTATTCGTCACTGAAGATGGGGCGGAGACGGATTTAGATTTAGGCTATTATGAGCGTTTTTTACGTCATTCTAAGATGAGTAAGAGTAACAACTTTACTAGTGGTCGCATTTATCAAAACGTATTGAATAAAGAGCGCCGCGGTGAGTATCTTGGCGGTACGGTACAGGTTATTCCGCATATCACTGATGAGATTAAGAGTAAGATTCTTGCCAGTGGCGAAGGCTATGATATTGCCATTATCGAGATTGGCGGTACGGTCGGTGATATCGAATCACTTCCATTTATGGAAGCGGTACGCCAGATGCAAGTGGAGCTTGGTCGCAATCGCGCCATGTTAATGCATCTAACGCTCGTCCCTTATATTGCCAGTGCCGGAGAGACCAAAACTAAGCCAACTCAGCATTCAGTCAAAGAGCTGCGTTCGATTGGCCTTCAGCCTGATATTTTAATTTGCCGCTCTGATCATCATATCTCGCAAGACAACCGCCGTAAGATTGCGCTATTTACCAACGTCGAAGAGCGTGCAGTCATTATGTGTGAAGATGCACAGAGTATCTATCAGATACCGCGCACTCTTCATGAGCAAGACCTTGATGATTTGATTTGTGAGCGTTTTGGTCTTGATGTACCCGAAGCGGATCTAAGCGATTGGGACAAGGTGGTTGAGGCTCAGTTAAACCCTGAATCAACCGTTACTGTAGCGATGGTCGGCAAATATGTCGAATTGCCCGATGCTTATAAGTCTATTAACGAAGCATTGCTACACGCGGGTATTACTCACAAAGCAGATGTCAAAATCAATTACATTGATGCTGAGCATTTAGAAGATGATGATAGCTTACTGACACAGTTAAATGATGCTGATGCCATCTTAGTGCCAGGTGGTTTTGGAGAGCGCGGTACGAATGGCAAGATACAAGCTATTACTTATGCTCGTGAAAACAACGTCCCATATCTAGGTATCTGCCTTGGTATGCAGCTAGCAGTGATTGAGTATGCGCGTAATGTAATTAAGATTGATGCCAACTCTTCTGAATTTGATCGCAAGACCGCAGAGCCTATTATAGGCTTAATCACTGAATGGTTAGATGAGCGCGGCGAGTTACAGATTCGCAGCGATGATTCAGATCTTGGTGGTACGATGCGTCTGGGCGCACAGCAAGCTGAACTGGTTTCTGGTAGCAAATTAAGCCAGATCTATGGTGCTAGTAATATCACAGAGCGTCATCGTCATCGTTATGAGATGAATAACCGTTATATCGAGCCATTAGAGCAATCAGGCATGACTATATCAGGTTATTCAGCCAAGCAGCATCTGGTTGAGTCGGTTGAGATTGCGGACCATCCATGGTTTATCGCGGTACAGTTCCACCCTGAATTTACCAGCTCGCCACGCGGTGGTCATCCACTGTTTAACAGCTTTGTGAAAGCTGCAAAGAACTATAGCGAAGCTAAGTAAGGGTTTAGGCTTTTATTACAGCGCTTATACCAATCAAAAGACTGATCTTCGGATTGGTCTTTTTTTATGAGCTGATAGTCCATTGGTATTTGATAGTATTTGCGTCTGTTACTCTACAACTTGTCTGTTGTCACTAATTACGCTTATACACTTTTTTTAATTTAGCCATCGGTTACAATAGCGGGTAGAGATATTGATAACTATAAAGAGGATAACTGTTTCATGGATAATTTATCTACAGCTCAATCACATATTCAGCTTAACACGCCTAATAATAAGACGATAAATATCGGTAATGATCAGCCGTTTGTATTGTTCGGCGGTATGAATGTTTTAGAGTCAAAAGAGTTGGCATTTGAGATTGCCGAGCAGTATGTAGAGATATGCCAACGTTTGGGGATTGGCTATGTATTTAAGGCCAGCTTTGATAAAGCTAACCGTTCAAGCCTGCATTCGTATCGTGGTCCTGGATTAGAAAAAGGTATCGATTGGCTAGGACAAATTAAAGAAAAGTTCCAAGTGCCAATCATTACTGACGTGCATGAACCATATCAAGCAGCACCAGTTGCTGAGGTTGCCGATATTATTCAGTTGCCTGCATTTTTATCGCGTCAGACTGATTTGGTACATGCAATGGCAAAGACAGACGCGATTATTAACATCAAAAAAGCACAGTTTTTAGCGCCGCATGAGATGCGTCATATCGTCAATAAATGCTTGGAAGGTGGAAACGACAAGCTTATCCTATGTGAGCGTGGCAGCGCCTTTGGTTACAATAATTTGGTCGTCGATATGCTCGGGTTTGATACCATGAAGCAGATGAATATACCAGTATTCTTTGATGTGACGCATAGTTTACAGCAGCCAGGTGCACGCAGTGATAGTGCAGGCGGTCGCCGTGAGCAGATTACCACGCTTGCACGCGCAGGTATGGCAACCGGACTAGCAGGTCTATTCTTAGAGGCGCATCCCAATCCAGAAACGGCAAAATGTGATGGACCTTGTGCTTTGAGAACCAGTCAATTAGAGCCGTTTTTGCGCCAGCTTAAGCAAATTGATGATTTGGTCAAAGGTTTTGAAGTACTAGATACCCATTAATCGATAGGTAAAGAGGACAGCACAATGGCGATTCAGACAGCACAAGTGAGTATCGAAAATATCGATGACGCTGAAGGATTGGACAGTGTCATGATAGCGTTAAAAAACATCACAGGCGTGACGGCGATAGAGCTTGATGCAGCGAGTAGCGTCGCAACTGTGCGCTACGATGATACAGATACCAGTATTCATGCCCTAACAGCTGCGATTAATACGGTCGATTATGTGACCCAGCCATATCCCATTGATGCACCGCAAAATCCACATTATGATAATTAGATAACCTTATCATGTTAGCAAAAAGCTATTATTCTTTAATAAAGTGATAACCAAAAGGTGTTGTTGTTAACGATGATTCGGCTTATGCTAGTTGAACGCTGTTTTGATAGGTCTTTAATAAGGTAGGTCTTTAATAGATAGTTACTAGAAGTTAGTTACCAGAAATAGCTAATTACCAGATCTTCATACAAGCAGTTCGTTAATTTATAATAATAAGGAGCCAAACATGGCAAGCCAAACACGTATTATCAAAATCGACGGTATGACTTGTGGCGGTTGTGTGGCAAGTGTACACACTGCGACTGACAGTATCGATGGTATAGATACCATTTCTGTCGATCTTGCTGACAATCTAGCAACGGTGACTTTTGATGACAGTAAGACCAGCGCAGAAGCCATTGCATCTGCGATCGATGAGGCAGGATTTGATGCCACAGTCGCCAATTCTTAAGCTTTTTTTCTACCATAAAACCAGCTACGATGGCTGGTTTTTTTAATGGCTTCTTAATGGCTATGCGGTGACTACAAGTCATAAAGTCATATGTAGTAGTTATGCTCATATCTAGCATCTATATTTGCTTTGTTTAATGATATCGCCTTGAAATCTTAGTCGTCACAACCATCTACTATATATCATCAATATGTATTTTAGTATAATAATACAAATATTATGCGAGAGCGACAAACTAGATACCTATACACAGACCTAACTAAACTTCCTGATTTACTTAGATTTTTATCTAATTACTAGTCTTTTTTATAACTCATAACGCTCCATAAGCGCTCCATCAACGTTGTAACGAGTTTTACTTATGAATGATTCTATCCGTACTGCCAATGACCAATCGTATGATGTTGACACTGATATTCAGTCTAATACGCTGCTTGAGCCTCAGCGTGCGCACTTGCAATTAGCCATTGATGGTATGACATGTCAAGCCTGTGCGTCTAGAATCGAAAAAGTCCTTAATAAGAAGCCCTCAGTTTATAAAGTGAGTGTAAACTTCGCGGGCGAGACTGCCAATGTCGATTATGATCCAGCGCAGACAACACCTGAACAAGTCACAGAGTGGGTGAATAAAACGGGCTTTGTCGCAAACTTGCAGGCCGCTGACAACTTGTTTGCCAAGACAGATAAAGATACCGCGACAGAGTATCCGTGGCGATTAATTGCGCTATGGGTCTGCTTGGTGCCGTTTTTAATCGGTATGGCGGGGATGCTCTTTGGACAGGGTATGGCGTGGATGCCACCTGTCTGGGTACAGTTTATCCTTGCGACCATTGTACAATTTGGCTTGGCGTTGCCATTTTATAAAAGCGCTTGGGCATCCATCAAAGGTGGTCTTGCCAATATGGATGTGCTGGTCGTCATTGGTACAGTGACTATTTGGGCGTATTCAACCTATTTATGGCTCACGCATGGCGATGGTACACTAAATGGTCTATTGCAAAATAGCCATAGCAGTGGACATGGTCCTGCAGTATATTTTGAAGCAGGAGTCATGGTCATTGCTTTTGTTCGTACGGGTAAGTATCTAGAGGAACGCACTAAAAAGCATAGCTTAAATAGCATCGATTTATTATTGTCATTGACACCAGATGAAGTCGAACAACAACAGCCAAATGGCGACTTCCACAATGTAGCACTGCAAGACGTACAGGTCGGTGATATCCTGCGTGCCAAACAAGGAAGTCGCGTTGCCACTGATGGTGTGGTCATTGATGGTAGTGGTTGGTGCGTAGAGAGTCATTTAACTGGCGAGTCTGTGCCCCTAAAAAAAGAAGAAGGGGGTGAGCTGCTTGCAGGCGCTTTGGTCGAGAATGGTAGCTTATTATATCGCGTCAGTGCAAAAGGTAGCGATACCAAACTTGGTGATATGGTGCAAGCGCTTAGCGATGCGCAAGGCTCCAAAGCCAATTTGGCGCGTCTGGCTGATAGAGTAACAGCAGTATTTGTCCCAGTTGTTGTGGTCATTGCTGTCGTCACTTTTGCGCTGACATGGTGGTTGACCGGTGCGATTGATACCGCTTTAATGCATGCCGTCTCGGTGTTGGTGATTGCTTGTCCTTGTGCGCTTGGATTGGCGACGCCAGCGGCTATTATGGCGGGTATGGGTGTCGCTGCGCGTCATGGCGTCTGGTTTAAAGACGCGCAAAGTCTTGAGGCAGCAGGCAATATCGATACCGTCGTTTTGGATAAAACCGGTACATTGACTGTCGGTAAACCTACCATTGTTGACCAAGTGATGGTCGATAAATCCTTACCAATAGATGATGTGTTGCAAATTGCTGCAAGTGTTGAAGCGCATGCCAGTCATCCGCTAGCAACGGCGCTTATTAATGCGGCAAAAGCGCGCAATCTGTCGTTGTTGACGGTCACTGATGTCAGCGTCATCAAAGGTGCTGGTATACAGGCAAACATAGAAGGTCTTGGTCTGGTTAAGGTCGGTACTGCAGAGTTTGCCAGTTTAAATCTACCAAAGCTGATGCCAAAGGTGTGGCAAATCGCCAGTACTGTTGCCGTCAGTGTCAATGATGAACCCTTAGGCGCTTTTGCCCTTGCTGATGATCTAAAGACTGATACCTCGCAGGCTATTACTGCACTACAAAACTCTGGCATCAATGTCATTTTGATGAGCGGTGATAAACAGTCGGTCGTCGATCATGTGGCAGGACAGCTAGGTATCGAGAAAGCGTATGGCAAGATGAGCCCACGGGATAAAGCCAGCCAAATTGCCGTATTGCAAACGGCAGGTCATAAGGTTGCGATGGCAGGAGATGGGGTCAATGATGCGCCAGCGATGGCCACCGCTGATGCAAGTTTTGCGATGTTTGAGGGGACAGATGTCGCCCAGCATAGTGCGTCTGCACGTCTGATGGGCGAGTCGCTCATGCATATAGACGCTGCACAAAAGATCGCTCAAGCAACGTTACGCAATATCAAACAAAACTTATTCTTTGCCTTTATCTATAATTGTTTAGGCATACCGCTTGCCGCTTTCGGGTTTTTAAACCCGATGATCGCTGCTGCTGCTATGGCGCTAAGCTCTATCTCAGTATTGATGAATGCGCTACGATTAACACAGTTTAAGACGAAAGTTGAGCTTGAGAATACAGTATCTACGTCTACTCTTGATAGCTATGACCCAGCAAAGACCTAAAAAAGATATTTTTTTAATAATATATGCACTTAAACGAGATAATAACGGCCAGCGTTATATGTAAGTTTGGTTTTATGGACGCAAGTTGGTGTAAGATAAGGGAAGTTTGACTAAATATATGCTATGATGCCAAGCACTATAGCCGAGTATTATTGTATCAAATAGACCTTCAATGACACTCAAAAACAGCCGGTTGGATAAGGTGTATTATTATTTTAAATACATGCGCTATAAGATATTTTGCTTTACTTTTTGTATTCTAGTTGCCGTTTTTTATCCCACAAACTTGGCATGACCAAAGGAATTAACAGACATTATGTACGCTGAAGAAATTACCAACGTCACCGCAATTAAAGACATTCGCGCTCGTGAGATTTTAGACTCGCGCGGTAACCCAACGATTGAAGCCGATGTTATCTTGGCTGATGGTACTATTGGCCGTGCTGCTGCCCCAAGTGGCGCATCAACTGGCTCACGTGAGGCGCTTGAGCTGCGTGATGGCGACAAAGATCGCTACATGGGTAAGGGCGTCAAAAAAGCCGTTGCCAACGTCAATAGTCAAATTCGCAGTGCATTAATGGATAAAGATGTCACTGAGCAGCAAAGCATCGATGATGCGATGATTGCGCTAGACGGTACAGAAAATAAAGACAACCTAGGCGCTAATGCCATGCTAGCAGTTTCTCTAGCGACTGCCAAAGCTGCTGCCAAATCACAAAATTTGCCATTACATCAATACATTGCCAACTTACGTAATCAGACCTCTTTGACGATGCCTGTACCGATGATGAATATTCTAAACGGTGGTGAGCACGCGGATAATACGGTTGATATCCAAGAGTTTATGATTGAGCCAGTTGGTTTTACAAGCTTCTCAGAAGCACTACGCGCTGGCACTGAGATTTTTCATAGCTTAAAGTCTGTCCTAAAATCACAAGGCCTAAATACAGCGGTTGGTGATGAAGGCGGCTTTGCGCCAAACTTGCGTAGCAACGAAGAGGCCATCACCGTTATCTTGCAAGCGATCGAGCAAGTCGGTTATAAAGCTGGTGAAGACGTCCATTTGGCTCTAGACTGCGCTGCTACTGAGTTTTACAAAAATGGTCAATACGTTTTGGCAGGCGAGGGTAACAAAGCCTTTGATAGCCAAGGCTTTTCAGATTATCTAGTAGGACTGGCGCGCCAGTATCCCATCATCTCTATCGAAGACGGTCTTGATGAGTCTGATTGGGATGGCTGGAAGTATTTGACTGAGCAAATTGGTGATAAAGTACAATTGGTCGGTGATGATTTATTTGTGACAAATCCTGCTATCTTGCAAGAAGGCATCGATAAAAATATTGCTAATGCAATTTTGATTAAATTTAATCAAATCGGTACTTTATCAGAGACCTTAGATGCGATTTATCTTGCGAAGAAAAACGGCTACGCAACGATTATCTCGCATCGCTCAGGTGAAACTGAAGACAGCACAATTGCAGATTTGGCCGTCGGTACCGCAGCCGGTCAGATCAAAACTGGCTCGTTGTGCCGCTCGGATCGCGTTGCGAAATACAATCAGCTATTGCGTATTGAGCAACAAGTACGCGCAAGCTACCGCGGCCGTGAAGAGTTCATCGGTCTACGTGGTTAACATTTAAGCTATATTGATGGTTAATACTAGACGATATATGAGGATTTATATATCGTCTAGTAAGCTTAGCTAGTCTTTATTTGGTATCTTTATATTATTTGGCGTTATCGTTTTATGAAATACTTTAGCCAATTTATATTACTCGCTTTAGCTGTTGCAGTACTATTAGGACTGCAATATCAGTATTGGTTGGGTGAAAATGGTCGATTTGAGCATAAAAAACTGCTTACTCAAATTGAAGATCAGCAGCGCCTAAATGATAATCAAGTGGCGGCCAATAACTTGTTACGTACTGATGTGCATGACCTAAAAAACGGTCTTGAAGCAGTAGAAGAGCACGCTCGTTTAGACTTAGGATTAATTAAGCCAAACGAGACCTTTGTGCAAGTATCAACCGCACCCACCACCCACAGTCGACAGTAGCTTTTTTGAGGTTTCATCAAATCCTTCCTGTATAATGACGACTCTATTTATCTCTATGTTAACTCTTAAAATATATCTTTTTTGAGCAAGGTTGTGATGGACTGTAACCATGAGTAGCACGTTATGAATACCAAACCTAGTGTACACGCGATGATTGTCGCTGCAGGTCGCGGTAGTCGTTTCGGTGCATCTATCGCTAAGCAATATACAAAATTGCAAGGACAGACGCTACTACAAAACAGCGTAGCAAGACTTGCTAGTAGTGCATATATTGATGAGTGCCTATTGGTGATAGCGGCAAATGACAATACGGCGCAGACGCTCAATTTTAAGCTTCCTATACATTATGCTATAGGTGGAATTGAACGTTGGCAGTCGGTACTAGCAGGTGTCAAGGCAATTAGTAACGCAGGTGCCAAAGATTCGGATTTGGTTCTGATTCATGATGCCGCGCGTCCTGCCGTTCCAAGTCTTGATATTGATAAAGTCATCGAAGCGGCAATGCTAGAGCCGTATGGCGCTATTCTAGCTACTCCTGTCGCCGATACTCTAAAGGAGTCCTGCCTGCAGTCTAACGCTATATCTGAGCTTGCAAACATCCCTTCTGTGAGTGATGCTATGATTGGCGGTAGCACACACCCCTATGCTAAGCGCACGATCGATCGTAGTAACATGTGGCAAGCGCAAACACCGCAAGTATTTCGCTTGGATCAATTGCAGCAAGTATTGGCTTATGTGTCTGAACATCAGCTTATGATTACAGATGAAGCCAGCGCCTTTGAGCACCTAAACCTTCCTATTCGACTGGTTAATGGCAGTCGTCAAAACATCAAGCTTACCTATCCTGACGATGCTATATTATTAACAGCCATCTTAACCGCCCAAAACTAAAACTCTTCTTTTTCTATATCTCTATTCCTATCGACGATAACGGCTATCAGTAGCAAACTTGTTACGCTATCTGTCATTTTTATCGATTCTTCCTTATCACAACACAATAGTTATAAGTGTCTATTAACGTAGTGTTGACGTAGTACAGTAACAAAATTATTTATTTTATGTTTGCTCGGTTATAAACTGCGTTAGCCCTTGATATATCTACATTTGCGAATATAAGGCGAAGTATAGAACATTGTCTGGTTACAATTCTTTGGGGCTATGTTACGTATTAAGTTGCTTAGTTGACCAAACTGCCTTATCATGTAACTAAGTTAATACAATTAACAATAAAACTTATAATATCAACAATATGACAAGATATTAAGTCTTGTTTTTGGTTTTGTTTTTTTATTTTAAAAATGATGGGCGCTCATTCGCTTGACTTTAAGGGGCATTTACTTGTCAGACGTTATTACTATGAACAAATCAGAAGAATTAGATCTTTATCAGTTTGTGTATATTAGCCGAATTACTTCTACTGGACTGTCAGGCGCTGGCACATTAAATGACATTGCTGAATGTTCTATAAAAAACAATAAGGACGATAACATCACTGGTGTACTTTGCTATGGCAATGGTTATTTTTTTCAGTGCGTAGAAGGGTCAGAGCAAGTATTAACCAATTTAAAAAACCGTCTTTTATTAGATGATAGACACAAAGATATACAAACCCTAGAGTTTTCGGCGATTGATGAGCGCGGTTTTACTGGATGGTCGTTACGCTCCATCATCCTTGAACGTTGGATGATTAATGATCCTAAAGCGAAGGCACTTATGCCTTTTAAACCCTATAATTGGGCCCCTAATGAATGGAAGCAATTCTTGAAAATATTAAAAGGTTATTATAAAGAGCAAGAAGAAACAGGCGACGTCGATGCTCAACCGATAAAGTATAATGCACTAGGTCTGACGTTAGGAAAGGTGGTGGGACAGCACCAAGCCTTTTTCTTGATTCAAACGGTACTAGGTGCACTTATTATATTGGCATTGTTATGGTTTATGCTCTCTGATAAGTTTTAGTAGTAGATAAATTCATAATGCTCTATAAAAAGCCAGCGTCCTGCTGGCTTTTTATATTTTGCGTATAGAACAACTAGAACAGCGAAGCCACTAGAGTAAAATGACAGGCATAAAAAAAGCCTATAAAATCCGTTAGATTTTATAGGCTTAAAAAACGCTAAATTAACTGCTATAGCGATTTAATATATGGCGTCCCCAGGGGGATTCGAACCCCCGTTACCGCCGTGAAAGGGCGGTGTCCTAGGCCTCTAGACGATGGGGACTAGGTACTACACCTTCAGCTGCTTTCACCGTTTATGCTGAAGTGGTGCACATTCTAATGGCGTCTACGCTTTGTGTCAAGCCTTTTTCTTCGTCTTTTTAAAATTAAATATCTTTTTTTGATAGCGCGGCGGGGATGCAAGTCCTTACTTTTTAAATGATGGCGAATCCATAGAGAAGTGCAAGCACTGATAGTCACGGCCAGTAACATATAACCAAGAATGGTAGCCCATAATTTAAATTGTGGATCCATTATAAAGTCCCTCCGTCGTTCCTATATAGCGTATTGCGTACATGACATAGGATGTGAGCAACTCAGATCATCTACAGAAAATTACTGTGTTGATATGGATAGAGGCCATAGAAGAGAAGTGCGCTATCAATTTTACTTATGCAGTAGAATGTATGAACCTTAATAGACAGTCATCTTTCTTATTGTTCACTATGGTTTTCACAGTTATCTTCTTATTGATTATAAAATCAAGATGGTGAAGTTATTTAAGTACTAAAATCAACTTACTGACCAATAAATGTAATAATATCCATCTGCTACTGTTTATTCGTCGTCGTTGTCATTCAACTCTACCTCTGTTTGCTCAGTATGTAAAGCATTAGGCAGCATAGGATAGTGGTTTAAAATATGACAAAATAACTCAGCAGTCTTTTGGGTATCATAGAGTGCTGAGTGAGCGTGATTACCGTCAAACTCAAGACCCGCGGCTTTACAGGCACGTGCAAGTACTGTCTGACCAAAAGCTAGCGCTGATAAAGTAACCGTGTCAAATACTGAGAACTGATGAAACGGATTGTGATTTTTGCTATTGGTACGCATGACCGCAGCATTTAAGAATGCTAAGTCAAAATGAGCATTGTGACCGACTAGCACGCATTGACGGCAGTCTTCGGCGCGGCGCACTTCTTTTAAACTTTTAAATATACGGCGTAGGGCCGTTTTTTCATCTTCTGCAATCGCTTTACGCATTGGATTGTTGGGATCAATACCAGTAAATGCCAATGATCGCGGCTCTAAATTGGCACCTTCAAAAGGCTCAATATGAGCGTTAAGCGCTTCTCCTGGATAAAATATGCCATCCTCGTTTAATAAGATTGGAATACAAGCAATTTCAAGCAATGCGTCAGTTTGTGCATTAAAACCTGCTGTCTCTACATCTACAATGACGGGTATAAACTTACGAAAGCGCTCTTTCATAGTCATGGGAGCCAAGTCTTGCTCAGTCTCCTCATTGGTTTGGTTGGCATTAGAGTCAGTAGGTGAGTCTATACCTTTATTATTACATGAAGGCTTATTAGTTTGAATGTGTAATGAATCATCATTAGACAAGGTAGCGTCGTTTTGAATGGTCATATTAAGTTAAGTCACTTTTATCGATGATATAAATACATTGACATGCTAAAAGTGTCCAATACTACTAACGTAGTAGCAATGGAACACTCACAGCATCTCAGTCGCATTAAGGGTTTTAAGTACGGTTTAAGCTTTGATAGACCATGGTAGCGTCTCACCAGCCATAAGTGGGGTAAGCGTTTGTCCATCAAAATAAGGGTAACCTGCCGGTACTTGCATAGGATTATTGGTTAGAGTAATGGTGTTTTCATTGACTGGCAGTCCATAAAACTGAGCACCAAAACGACTGGCAAAGCCTTCTAATTTGTCAATTTTACCAATACTATCAAATGCAGTGGCATATAAAGGCAGCGCTATTGATGAGCTATAACAGCCCGCGCAGCCACAAGCAGCTTCTTTTTTGTCTGTGGCGTGTGGCGCTGAGTCTGTGCCCAAAAAGAACTTTGGACTGCCACTAGTAGCCACATTGAGCAGTACTTCTTGATGCTGTTTGCGTTTTAGGATAGGCAAACAGTAGAAGTGTGGCTTGATACCGCCAAGCAGCAAATGGTTACGATTAAACATTAGGTGCTGCGGGGTAATCGTAGCTGCTACCTGATTGCCTTGTGCCAAGACAAAGTCAGCGGCGTCACTAGTAGTAATATGTTCCATCACAATCTTAAGAGTAGGGAATTTGGCGATAATTTGTCCAAGCACTTCTTCCAAAAATCGCTTTTCACGATCAAAGATGTCGACATGATCGTGCGTTACCTCGCCATGCAATAGCAGAGGCAGATTGTGCTTTTCCATGGCTTCGAACACATTAACGCAAGCATTGATGTCAGTTACGCCATCGGCAGAGTTGGTTGTGGCTCCTGCTGGATAAAGCTTAACTGCTTGTACGAAACCAGACTGTGCAGCCAGCTCGATATCTTTTGCAGTGGTTTGGTTGGTTAGATACAAAGTCATTCGCGGATCAAAGGCCGCTTTGCGCTCAGCATCTAAATCGCTGGCTTGTAGGTGTTGCAATATGCGCTCACGATAAGCGCGAGCATCATCTAAGTTTTTGACTGGTGGTACCAAGTTTGGCATGCAAATAACGCGATTAAAACTGGCTGCTGCATGTTTGACAGTGGTCGCTAGTGCTTTATCATCACGTAAATGAATATGCCAATCATCAGGCTGAAGGATGGTTAACTCTTTAATGGAATCAGTAGTTTGAGTCATAGTGTTCTATGTCTTGAGGTAGTGAAAAAAGAGGGTAGTAAACTATACTAAGCTATAAACACTGCAACGAGGTAATTTTGATTTGGGCAAAGGTTTTTGATCTAATATCTTAATTATAAAAAATTACGATCAAATGGCTTGTTCTACATAACGATAACGCTGCTTGTTCGTCACTGTGTTTATTTATAACGAGGTATAAACCCCAACCATCATAGCAGATTTGACCGCTGGACTAAATATATGCACAAATATAACTACCTAATCTGCTATTAATAATAGTAGCATTTTTCATGCGCGCTAGCTTTGCCCGCATGCCCTAACATTACTAGTATATATGGTAGATATATTCGATAAATCACCATCTACAAAGCCGTTGTCCTTTTGCCAATTGTGAATATGATGTACACTGAGTAGGCAATTTAATCTTCGATTCATTATCAGTATTTTTTCTGATAACTAAATTCTTATATTAGGAGTTGTTCATGGCTCAGCTTGATCCAAAAAATATCAATAAAATCGTATTAGCATATTCAGGTGGCCTTGATACCTCAATTATCGCTAAATGGCTGCAAGAAACTTATGATGCTGAAGTGATTACTTTTACTGCTGACATCGGTCAAGGTGAGGAAGTTGAACCAGCACGTGCCAAAGCTGAAGCGATGGGTATCAAAAACATTTATATCGAAGACTTACGTGAAGAGTTTGCTCGCGATTATGTGTTTCCAATGTTTCGTGCCAACGCTATCTATGAAGGTGAGTACCTACTCGGCACCTCTATTGCACGACCATTGATTGCCAAGCGTTTGGTTGAAATTGCCAAAGAACACAATGCTGATGCAATCAGTCATGGCGCAACTGGTAAAGGTAATGACCAAGTGCGTTTTGAGCTTGGTGCAGTTGCTTTGTCTCCAGATGTGGTAACCATTGCGCCGTGGCGCGAGTGGGATTTGTCTAGCCGTGAGAGCTTGATGCAGTACGCCGAAGAGCACGATATCGCAATCGACTATGCCAACCAAAAGACAAAGTCACCATACTCGATGGATGCCAACCTTTTGCATATCTCTTATGAAGGCGGTGTGTTAGAAGAGCCGTATACAGAAGCCGAAGATGATATGTGGCGCTGGTCAGTGAGCCCAGAAGAAGCGCCTGACGCGCCGCAGTATCTAGAACTAGAGTATGAAAAAGGGGATATCGTTGCTATCGATGGTGAAGCCCTTAAGCCTTATGAAGTCATGATTAAGCTAAACGAGATTGGCGGTAAACATGGCATTGGCCGTTTGGATATTGTAGAAAACCGTTACGTCGGTATGAAATCACGCGGTTGTTATGAGACGCCAGCTGGCACGATCATGCTAAAAGCGCATCGCGGTATCGAGTCGTTGACGCTAGATCGTGAAGCTGCGCACCTAAAAGATGAGCTGATGCCGCGCTACGCAAAAATCATCTATAACGGTTATTGGTTCAGTCCTGAGCGTATGATGCTACAAGCGTTGATTGACAAATCACAAGAGTATGTCAATGGTACGGTACGTGTGAAGCTATATAAAGGTGCGGTGAGCGTCGTTGGTCGTAAGTCTGATGATTCATTATTTGATGAAAAAATCGCAACTTTTGAAGATGATGCGGGTGCCTACGATCAAAAAGATGCAGAAGGCTTTATCCGTCTAAATGGGCTGCGTTTGGCTATTGAAGCTAGCCGTGGACGCGACTTATCGAAATAAGCAAAAGAAACTATTAAAGAAACCATCTTTGGTAGTCAGTTAATGCTTTAAACAATAAAAACAGAGACCTATATCCATAGTGTCTCTGTTTTTTATGGTTGTTTTGATGACTGTCTTTGTCTATTCAGTTTTTACGGTGTCTAAGCTGGTAGAATCTTCATGATCTACTTTGACAATGGCGATATCTTGTTGCTGACGTTCTTTAACAAGGTCTTGAGCCACTACTTCTTCTGTTGCAGAGACGACACCAGTGGATTTTTGCGTCTGATATTTTAAGGTGGCAAGGGCACTAAGACCTCCGATCACAAGAATAATAACTAGGATAACAGGGTTTTTCCAAATGGGAGTCGGTGCGTCATACTCAATCGGTTTTTCGCTGATGGTTGCCGGAGTATTGTCGCTATTACCATTGATAAGCCCTAGGCTGACCAGTGGAGGTTTTGGTGGGTTTGCAGGCTCAGAAGTAATACGTAGGCGATTACGCTGTAAGTAAATCTCTGAAATTTTGGCCAACTGTAGTAGCCAGCGCTGGTGTGGTAATGTGATAGCAGGCATCTCTGCAAACATCAGTAAATCGTTATGTCCGCCTTGCTGGATGTTCTCAGATGAACGGCCAATGGCCTTTAAATAATTACCAGTTGCAAGCTGCATATCTTGTATAGGTTCATTATTGTCAGGTTTAAATGCAGTCAGCTCATACCAAAATGGATCGAAGGCCGGTGGCGTACTGGATAACTGCTCGTTATTTAAGCGTTTTACCTCTGTGTTTTCTGGCACTACCTCTGTAGTTTCTATATTGGGTACTGTGCTTGTAGTAGGTTCTACGTTTGTAGAGATAGAGTCTGGTGCTGGCGTCTTACTGGCAAACCGATCCGCTGACAAAAACTGAGGTTGTAAAGCAAACCATTTGTCTATCTCATCATTATCAAGCTGACTATAGTCCGCTAATATAGCAAGCTCGCGTAAAACGATAACGCATAAACAGCCGAGTAAGGCTTGTACCTGCACAGTAGTAGCGTCGATTTGATTGGCAATATATTCGCTAGCTTTAACTATATCAGCGTTGTCTTTAAATACGGTATCAGCAGCATCATGACGATAATATAAGGTTGCCTCGATAGTGGCAAAGTTCATAGAGTTATATCGACGTAACTCTTTTACAGCACTACGATTAAATAGTTTTTTGCTGACAGATTGACCTTGATAATGCTGCTGGTAAGCGAGTAAAGCACTCACAATCACTTGTAAACCAGAACCAACGGCAAGGCGTGTCTGCGGTATTGATAGCTGAGCCACATCAGCTAATAATGATATCATGGGCTGGGTATCTTGATATAAAAAGTCATACATCGACACGCGTGTCGGTGAAATAGTCGTCATAATCTGCTAGCATCAAAAAGTGTGCCTCTATATTACGGTGCCAAATGCCTTGATACAATCCCTTAATAATAGAAATTTTTAATCATTTTTAATCATAACGTCATGAGTCGTTTGATGAATCACAATCGGATGCTTTTATGAACAACCACGTTAGTCTCGAAAAACAGCTGATTATTAACGTTGCACAGCAGACTTTAACTCTATATCAGCAGGATAAAGTCGTTGTCCAATATATAGTGTCAACGGCAAAAAACGGCATTGGCAGCCAGCAAGATAGTGGTTGTACACCGCTTGGTAGACATGTCATTGCAAAAAAAATAGGTAACGATGCGGCTATAAATGCTGTGTTTGTAGGACGTGTGCTTACAGGAGAAGTATATGATGCCAAGTTTGGTCAGCTGCACCCTAAGCGCGACTGGATATTGAGCCGTATCTTATGGTTAAGTGGTCTAGAAGAAGGTGTGAACAAGGGCAGTAATAGTCAAGGCGGCTGCGATACTTATCAGCGTTACATTTATATTCATGGCACGCCAGATACGGAGCCAATGGGCGTGCCGCTCTCACATGGTTGTGTGCGTATGCGTAACGAGGACATCATTGAGCTATTTGAACAAGTTGAAGAGGGTGATACTGTCACTATTATCGCGAGCTAATGAATGAGTGTATAGACAAAATGTGTAGATAACAAATAATGCTATCTTCATTAATTTAAAGCTTAAAAAGACAGCACTTATCAATATGGCTGTCTTTTTTATTCCATATTTCTGTTATACCGTTATAAGCATGTTCACCAAAAGGTGGGACTATCTTGAACTTTAGCCAAGCGTTTTTTGGCATGTTTCAGGTCTTTTTTTAACGTGGCAGCAAACCAGCCTGTACCATATAACGCATTGGTATCAGTCGCTGAGCGTCGCTCATAATACTGTTGGTACTGCGTATGAGTGCGATATTGTGCCAATGCCTGTTGTGCTTTGACCAAACGTTTCAACCAAGCTTTGGCTTTCTTTTTAGCTTTTTTCTTACTTAATAAGAGTGAGGCAAATTCACTGGCACAACGTAAGTCTACCAACTGACAGTATAAATCATGCTGTGTCTGGTTGTTATCTTTGCTTTTTAAATCAGGGTTTTTTAGTTCAGTGCTTGCCAAAGCTTCACTACCAAGCTCATCGCTTTTATCTTTTAGGCTTTGTTCGGTCTCAATAAATGCTGCATACTGCTTAGATAGCGTCTTGGTGACTTTATCTACAGCAGGCTTGTCTGCTTTGGGTTCGAGACTTGGATCGCTCATAGTAAAAGCAATCAGTTCTAGCAAAGTAAGCTGAAAGTCATTGGCGCTTACAATGTCAATTGGCTGAATCTTGAGGGCTTCAATATCTGCTGTCCAATCAACGGCAGGTGCACCGTGACTTTGTAGTTTGGGCTCAATGTGAGTGGTGAGATAGGCAAGCGCTTGATAGTCAGCAAGTAAGGTCGCTGTTTGTTTTAATATTGGAAGCCAATCAGGATTAATCTCATCAGAGAAGCTGGCAAAAGCTTGTAAGGCGGCTTGCAAGCGAGTAAGTCCGATAGTCAGCTGCAAGATATGTTCATTGTCATCGCTACCAGCTACGATAGCACTACTATTAGGCAATATATGTAGTAGACAGTTATGTACGGCGGCGCGTATAAAGTCTGGCGCGTTGCTATTTTTATCAATGGTTAGCTGGCTAATATCAGCGCTAACTGCTGGACTGTAACTTTGTCCTTTTATGAGTAGGCCACCGCGCTCAGCTTTGGTCACGGTAGATAAGCAAAGCTTATAACGTTTGCACCAGGTTTTGGCGGTCGTGAATAAAAAATCTACGTCTCCTGCTACCAGCTCAAACTCAATCTCTTGAATAGAGTTTCGCTGAGTACCATCATTACCATGGATAACCTCGCCACGATCGTACGCTATCTCAATCTTACTGCTGTCTTCATCATTACTGTCTTCTATTAGCAAGCGTGTGATGCGCTCTACATCAGTCACATATAATCGTGTGAGTTTTTTCGCCAGTTTTTTGAGCTTAAAGTCAGCAAGAGCAGGGGCAATTGAAGTGTCTTTGTAAATTGTCAAATCAGGCATTAGCGTGTCGTTATCTAGCATTGCCTTTACTTGTTCATTGTCTAATATGGCATTATGCTCTAGGCGTGCAGCGATTCCATCACCACCAGCTTTGATGGTCTGAACCCAAGTAACGCCTTCTTGACGAATACGTAGACCAATACCAGCTTGGGCAAGCTTTTGATCAGACGTATCGTAATAATGGGCGGCCAGCTGCGTGGTCTGTGAGGATTTAACCTGCGCTTGGCGCATCAAACCCTTAAGCCGTGACTCTGGCACTAGAAATTTCAGCTCTATTTCTTGCATGATGGCTCCTATTCATCTTGTCTAATAGTTCTTAGTCTACCATTCTATAATGGTTTAAACTGCAACAAAAAAGCCGCCCTATAGTGTATAGGGCGGCTTTTTTTAATATTATACTTAAGAGCTCTTGGGTATTAGAACTGGTTCATAGTGTTCTTTTCGCCGCCAGCTTTTAGGGCATTGTCGCCTGAGAAGATTTCTTTGTGATCATCACCTAAGTCAGAGCCTGCCATTGCTTGGTGCTTAACACAAGAGATGCCTTCGCGAATTTCTTTACGCTGTACGCCAGCTGCATATGCAAGCATACCTTCTTCACCAAAGTAACCTTTAGCAAGCTCATGCACGCTAAGAGCGGTGGTGTGGTAAGTTGGTAGGGTAATCAAGTGATGGAAGACACCTGCTTCACGTGATGCATCACGTTGGAAGTTTTGAGCGGCAACGTCAGCTGCTGCATCAAGTTCAGTACCATCATAGTCGCTGCTCATTAAGTCGTCTTTATTGTATTTAGAGACGTCTTTGCCTTCTTCTTCCCACTGAGCGATCACTTGCTTACGGAAGTTTAGCGTCCAGTTGAACGATGGGCTATTGTTATAAACAAGCTTAGCTTTAGGCTGCTGCTCTTTGATACGATCAACCATCATTTTAATGTGCTCGACGTCTGGCGTTGGTGTTTCAATCCAAAGCAAGTCAGCACCATTTTCAAGCGCAGTCACACAGTCAAGTACAACGCGGTCGATGTTGGTATCTTCACGGAACTGGTATAGGCCGTTTGGCATACGAACTGGACGTACCAATTTGCCGTCATGCTTGAGTAGGCTATCGTTCTCGTTGGCGTCTTCAATGCTCACTTCTTCCATTTCTAAGAAGTCGATATATTTAGAAGCAAGATCGCCTGGTTCGTTTGATACTGGGATTTTTTGCGTGAGTGATGCGCCCTCACTATCGGTACGAGCCACGATGACACCGTCTTCCACACCAAGCTCTAAGAATGCATAACGAATTGCATTGATTTTGGCGATATAATCTTCATGCGGTACGGTTACTTTACCTGCTTGGTGACCACACTGTTTGGCATCAGATACTTGGTTTTCAATTTGGATAGCACAAGCACCAGCTTCGATCATCTGCTTGGTTAACAGATAAGTGGCTTCTTCATTACCAAAGCCTGCATCGATATCGGCGATGATTGGTACAACATGTGAATCAAAGTTTTCGATTTTTTCTAAAATAGCTTTGGTGTCTTGGCCTGCTTCTTCAGCTGCGTTTAGCTCACGGAAGTAATCGTTTAGGACTTTAGCATCTGCTTGACGTAGGAAAGTATAGATTTCTTCGATTAGCTTTGGCACAGAGGTTTTTTCGTGCATAGATTGGTCAGGTAGAGGACCAAACTCAGAGCGAAGGGCGGCTACCATCCAACCTGATAGATAGATATAAGTTTTAGACGTTGTGCCAAAGTATTTTTTCTTAGCGTACATAGTTTGCTGGGCAATAAAACCATGCCAAGCACCTAGAGACTGTGTGTACTGAGAAGTGTCATTGTCATAATCTTCCATGTCTTGACGCATAATTTTTGCTGTGTATTTTGCAATATCTAAACCAGTCTTAAAGCGGTTCTGTAACATCATACGTGCAGCATCAGTTTCGCTGATATTCTGCCAATTACCGTGCTTTTGCTTTAATTCACGTACTAAATCGATCGCTGATTTATAATTAGTTGACATCTACAGTCTCCTTGTTGGGGTATTAAAAGTTTAACGAACAAAAAATCAAATGGTAAAATGATAATAACGGTACTTGCGTGGAAGTTACGCGAACTATGATTACACTCAAGACATTCAAATTCAATGGTTGCTAGTACTACTAAGAATACGTTGAAGTTTTATCCATAAACAACGAATAACAATCTGCTATAAACCTTACCTCTATTACCCTAAACAAACCCAACAACAAATACAAGCGCTTTGCTCAACTGTATTTGAAAATTCAGACGTTAGGCAGATATTTATACAATTTTTAATGCTCTTATCTTTATGTATTAAAACAGATAGGCAAATCATGACCTATTAATAAGATAAGAGATGTTACAATAATCAAAGGCGTAACAGGTGACAGATGAGCAGAGTATTATGTGCTACCACTACTAAATCGTTATACTGCAACTGAGTTAAATAGCTAAATACATTAACCAGCTATATGAGGATAACCATGATTTGTGTGAAAGTTATCGTCTACGTTGCAAATCATTCATATAACTCACTATAGCGGGGATACCTAGATTTACCTAATTTATGATTGTTATCTTTGGTATTTTATCTATATATAGTATAATTAAAACAATAATTTATATTGACTAAATCACGTTATAATAATCAAAATTTAATGATTTTTAGACAAGATTTTTAATAATCATATTGAGATTTGTCAGGTAAGCGATAGCAAGTATAATAATCACACACAAAATGGCTAATTACTAAGTAGCATTTATTCTAAGTAAAAGAGAAAACGTATGAATCTGCAGCGGGTTGATTTGAATTTATTGGTGCATTTAGATGTATTATTAAGAGAAAAAAACGTCACACGTGCTGCTGAGCAGTTAGGCATTACGCAGCCTGCAATGAGTAATATTCTGCGGCGTTTGCGTAAATTGTTTAATGATCCATTGTTAGTACGCTCATCTGAAGGCATGACTCCGACAGAAAGAGCTTTAGAGCTACAACCGCGTATTCGTGAAATACTTGCCGATTTGACTCAAGTGCTCGAACCACGTACAGAGTTTCGTCCTTATAGCACATCACGCGTCTTTCGTATCATGACCTCAGACTATGCGGAAGCAACGTTGGTGCCAAAGCTGGTCAAAGCGTTACGCTCTGAAGCACCAAATGTCATTTTGGACTTTTTAACGCCATCAGATGTGTCTTATCGTGATATGGAGCAGGGCCGAGTCGATTTGGCTATTAACCGTTTTAATGAAATACCCCAAAGCTTTCATCAAGTATTGGTTTGGCGTGACACTTTTAGTTGTTTGCTAGCATCAGAGAGCCCTTATGCTAACCGTTTTAATCTCAAAAACTATCTAAAAGCGCAGCATGTATGGGTGTCTAAGACTGGTATGGGCGTAGGGTTTGGTGTCAATCCAGAAAAATCTGGCGGACTTGGCTCTATTGACCAAGCATTGCAGCGCTTGGGCCAAAAACGTCAAATTAGCGTTTTTACCCGCCATTATCAGATGCCAGCAATGCTTGCAGCAAATAAAGATTTGATTGCCACATTGCCGACACGAGTTGCACGCATGCAGGCCGACAACGACAGCATCATGATGAAAGAGCCACCATTTTTTATTCCTGAGTTTGAGCTAACGATGGCGTGGTCACCGTTACTACAGCATCATCCAGCTCACCGCTGGTTACGGCAACTAATTATGCATGTGGCACGGCAAGTGGTCGCTGATGAAGAAAACCAAGAGCAAGAGGTACCTACTATTAATCATCTGTTCTAAAAAACTAACGAATAAAGTATCTCTTATTCATGTATTTATTAAAAAAGAGACAGTATAGAACCAGCCACCGTGCTGGTTTTTTATTTGCTTAAAATTAGTATTGGTTAAGTAATTCTTAATAACATAGTCACACTATTAACATATTAAGCACATTTCTTTATATCTTGTAAAACTGTAAGCCAAATAGTTTTGTTATGATAATTCCAACTTAGAAAAGTCAAACGTTAAGTAAAAAGTTATTTAAAACGAACCTTTTTAAAACAATAGCTAATTGAGCCTAGATAATAAGGCTAAAAAACATATGTTTTATAATTAGTGTCATCTAAGCTACTTAGCAATTTATCAATTAATTAAACAAATAAATAAGGTTAATAATCATGGCAGATATTACGACTGTAAACCCAGCAACGGGCGAAGACATTAAAGAATATAACTATATGAGTAATGATGAGGTCAACAAGATCGTTGAAGCCTCACATCAAGCGTTTTTAGAATGGCGTAAAACCAGTCATGAAGAACGTGCAAAGGTCATCAACTCTATCGGTGAGACCTTGATGAAATATAAAGAAGAGCTATCAAAGCTTATGACTGAAGAGCGCGGTAAGCTCTATAGCCAAAGCTTGAGTGAAGTTGATTTATGCAAAGCAATTTGTGACTACACGGCAGAAAAAGGTGTTACTGCTCTTGCGGATGATGAGCGTGATGTCGAAGGCATGAAGAAAGGCATCATTACTTATCAGCCAATTGGTGTTATCTATGGGATGCAGCCTTGGAACTTCCCAGCTTACCAAGTATTTCGTTATACCATTGCCAATTTGATGGCTGGTAATAGTATCTTACTTAAGCATGCAGCGAATGTAACGGGATCTGGCTTATTAATTGAAAAAATATTCCATGAGTCGGATTTACCAAATGATTTATTCCGTACAATTCTAATCGATCATGACCAATCGGAAGTATTGATTGGCCATGATAAAGTACGCGGCGTTACGCTGACTGGTAGTGATGGTGCAGGTAGCATCGTTGGTCAGCAAGCAGCAAAAGCAATCAAAAAATCAGTATTAGAGTTGGGCTCGAATGATGCCTTTATCGTTTTAGAAGATGCTGACTTAGAGCTTGCCGTACAAACTTGTACACAGGCACGTCTCATTAATAACGGTGAAACTTGTGTTGCTGCAAAACGTTTTATCGTTGTTGATAGCTTATATGATGAGTTCCGTGATCGCATCGTTAAAGAATTTGCAAGCAAAAAAGCTGGCGATCCAATGGATGATAGCTCAGATCTTGGTCCATTAGCGCGTAAAGATTTGCAAGAAAAATTGCATGAGCAAGTGGAAGAGAGTGTAAGTAAAGGCGCTACAATCTCTGTTGGTGGTACGTTACCAGAAGGGAAAGGTAGCTTTTATCCTGCGACCATTTTGGAAAACGTCGAAAAAGGTCAACCAGCTTATGATGATGAGTTATTTGGTCCAGTAGCATCGCTAATACGTGCTAAAGATCAAGACGATGCGCTGCGTATCGCTAACGATAGCCGTTATGGTCTGGGCGGCGCAATCTTCTCTAAAGACGAAGACAAGGCAATTCGCCTAGCCAGTGAAGAGTTCGATACAGGTATGGTCTATATTAATGGTTATGGCCTTGCCAATCCAGCAATACCATTTGGCGGCGTCAAGAACTCTGGTCATGGCCGTGAACATGGTGGCTTTGGTATCAAAGAGTTTGTTAATATCAAAGGTGTCCATGTCCATAAAGGCCAATAACATATAAAGATATTTAGAGTTAAAACACTCTAAATGTCTTTGAAAGTAAGACAAAGCCCAGCCATTCAATATATGAATGGCTGGGCTTTTTTATGATCGATAGGTTTAAATAGCTAATACCTTTTTTTGTTTCTTGCCGTTACCTTTAACTGTCTAAATATAGCTTCAAAGGTAATGTCGGCATACAGGTAGGTTGCTGATTTGGTAATTGCTCGTTGTTCAACGACAAGACACCTTTAGCCAATAACAAAATTGTCCAAGGCAACAGTTGATGCTCAAGCTTTTGTACACGTGTCTGCAAGTTATTAGCAGTATCTTTGTGATTGATTTCCAGCAGGGCTTGGGTCAGGACAGTGCCTGCGTCGAGCTCAGCGGTTACCACATGGATACTACAGCCATGATGACGATCGCCTGCCTGTATGACGCGTTGATAAGTATCAAGGCCTTTATAGGCAGGTAACAAAGCAGGATGTAGATTAATCATTGGAGCTGGCGCGTTATCTATAAATTCGGCACTTAGTACCCGCATAAAACCAGCCAAAACAATCAGGTCGGGTTGCCATGTAGTTAGCTGCGCGCTAGCATGAGTTTCAAAAGTCTTAATCCCCATACGTTTGCCGCTAGCAACGTGTGACAACACTGCAACTGGAATAGTGGCATCTTTAGCACGTGTGATCGCATAAGCATCCTCACGATTGCTAATGACGCCTACTATTTCAATAGGTAGTGCACCTGCTTGCATGGCGTCTATTAAGACTTGCAAGTTGCTACCACTGCCTGATACCAAAACAGCCACCCGTAATGGCTTATGATTACCTTTTTCGTTGCTGTCTATCATTAACGGTACACCACTGCGTCCGCACTGTTGTCAGAGCCACGCTCGACCATTTCGCCTAACTGCCATGCTGTTTCGCCAGCATCATTTAGAGTCTTAATAGCGATATCAGCTTTGTCTTTTGGTACCACGACGACAAAACCAACACCGCAGTTAAAGGTACGATACATCTCGCTTTGCTCGATATTACCTTGGGTTTGTAGCCAAGTGAATAGCTCTGAGAATTGCCAGCTATTTGTGTCAATGCTAGCGGCCAAGTTATCTGGTAATACGCGTGGTAGATTGTCTGTTAAACCGCCACCAGTAATGTGAGACATGGCATGTAAAGCCGAGCTACCAAGCGTATCTTGCAAAGCTTTAATAGCCTTGACATAGATACGAGTCGGTGCCATTAAAGCATCTTGGATAGGCTGGCCGTCCAGCTGCTCATCACTGTTAGTGACATCAACATCGCTTACCTCAATGACTTTACGTACAAGAGAATAGCCGTTTGAGTGCGCGCCACTTGAGGCAAGAGCGATCAGCACGTCGCCTTCGCTGACGTTTTTGCCTGTGATGACCTCACTTTCTTCGACCACGCCGACACAGAAACCCGCCAAATCATAATCATCATCTTGATACATGCCTGGCATCTCAGCCGTTTCGCCACCGATAAGTGCGCAGTTGGCAAGTTTGCAACCATCACCGATGCCTGTGACCACAGTTGCCGCCACGTCAACATCTAGTTTACCAGTCGCATAATAATCTAAAAAGAATAACGGCTCTGCACCGCATACTAATAAATCATTAACACACATGGCGACCAAATCAATGCCAATAGTGTCATGACGGTTTAGTTGTAACGCCAATTTGAGCTTAGTACCAACACCGTCAGTACCGGATACGAGTAGCGGAGAAGTGTACCCTGTCGGAATACGACATAACGCGCCGAAACCGCCTAGACCACCCACAACTTCAGGGCGTGTAGTGGCTTTTGCTACGGATTTGATTCGTTGAACCAACGCATCGCCTGCATCAATATCAACGCCGGCATCTTTGTAGCTTAAAGAAGGCTTGTCACTCATAGTCATCTCACAATTGGGGATAGATAATTGGAATCAATCATTGAAGTTATTCATCAAAATGAATAGTTGCAGTCAGTATTACAGAATCTAAATGTAGTGCGCGCATTATACCCAAAAATAGACCATACTCGCAAAGCAACTTACCAATATTTAGCCAAGATTCGTTATAAGTCATCAATAAAAAGCTAAGACACAAAAAATGACTGCTTTTTTACTGTACTTTGCGATAATAAGACGCATAAGTAATTATAAAATTAACGTACTAATGATGGCTGCTAAAGTAAAGTTATTTAATAAATGACATACTAAGACGTTAGTAA
Source organism: uncultured Psychrobacter sp. (assembly GCF_947495825.1). Lineage (GTDB taxonomy): Bacteria > Pseudomonadota > Gammaproteobacteria > Pseudomonadales > Moraxellaceae > Psychrobacter. The sequence goes on along the minus strand of NZ_CANMAH010000004.1, from coordinate 106,765 downwards.
CGTTATCATTTTAAATCAGATTAATTGTAGGATTGTCCTTAATGATAAACCAACCGATAGATCCATTTTTTCGGCGCTTATTTATCGTCGTTGCTATTGTCATAACCCTATTTTTGTTGTATTTAATGATACCGGTCATTATACCGTTCGTAATTGCTTTTATATTGGCGTATTTATTAAATCCATTGGTCAAACGTTTATCAAAGTATGTTAGACGCTGGATAGCAATCATCATTGTCTATGCCATATTGACGTTAAGTATGATACTGGTACTTTGGTGGATTGTGCCAACATTATGGCATCAACTACAAGCTGCTTGGGAGTATCTACCCAAGATTTTGAGATGGTATGATGAGGTTGTGCGCGAATGGTTTAGTGCCAATACTCGTTATCGCCTACCAGAGTTAGAGGCAAAAGGGTTGTCTGAGACATTAATGGACTATATGCAAACGCATTATAGGTTTTCGGACGCCAGTACTTGGATGAGTCAAATAATCGCCTCAAGTATGAATTTTATTAATAGTGCTGGACTTATCGTGCTAGTCCCCATTTTGACCTTTTACTTTTTGTTTAATTGGGACAAACGTTTGCTTAGCTGGAAAGTCGCTATTCCTGCTGCTTATTGCAAGACGGTCGTCGAGATTGCTCAAGAGTGTGATCGTGCATTGATGGCTTTTATCAAAGGTCAGTTACTGGTCATGGTACTATTAGGAATCATTTATGCTGTACAGTTACAATTGATTGGGCTTGAGCTTGGTATAATCATTGGTATGGGCGCAGGTATCGCAAGCTTTGTCCCTTATCTAGGCTTTGGGCTTGGTTTTATTGCTGCTATTATCGCTTGTCTATTCCAGTTTGGTTTAAATTGGACATATTTGTCTTTGATAGTGGGGGCGTTTTTGGTAGGCCAAGCGGCAGAAGGTTATATTCTACAGCCCTTATTATTAGGGGATAAGATTGGCTTGTCACCACTATGGGTCATATTTGCAGTATTGGCAGGCGCAAGTCTGTTAGGGTTCGTCGGTATGTTGATTGCTTTGCCCGTATCCGCTGTACTCAACGTATTGTTTCATCATTTATATGATTATTACCGTTCTACTGACTTGTATAAGGGACGCAAGCAGTTAAACTTATTTGAAAAAAGATAAGTCATACAATATTGCAGCTTATAGCCTACATTGATAGCGCTGGTCAGATAGTAGCTCATAGATGAGTGGTTAATGTAGGTTAGTGAGTAAAAGAGTTGTCAGTCATTTTATAAATATGTTATATATAGGCGCAGTATTGACTAGAGCAGTTGCTTGTCTAAGGCTTTTTAAAAGAGATGTTCGCTAACAAGACGTCAGTTAAAAGAGTCATGGTCAATAGCAGCAAATTCATGTTACACAGTATTTAAGCCAGTTAAAAGAAAGTCGTTTATCATGTGGTGTTTTCTTTTTTTTGTGCGATGCAAAACGAGTTGATGATTCATGGCAGAAGCACAGCTAAGTCTTAATTTGGACATTAAACACGATGCAAGTCTCAGTGACTTTGCAGGTCCAGGTTGGATGTCGATTATTGATGCAGTGCGGCAACTACATGTCGGCCTGATAGGACAGTTGTACTTATTTGGCAGCCCTGCTACTGGCAAATCCCACCTACTGTCGGCTATTTGTGAGTCGTTTATTGAGATGGACAAGACAGCAATTTGTTTGTCGCTTAATGAGTTGATTCATACTGATGTCCACGTGCTGTCGTCTTTAGAAAACTTTGATCTTATCGCTATTGATGATTTGGAAGTACTAGAAGATAGCAGTCAATGGCAAGAAGCACTATTTCATTTGATAAACCGTAGCCGAGAAGGGCAGCGTCAGCTACTATTTGCTGCTAATAGGCCAGCCAGTGAGCTGCCGTTTCAGCTGACTGATTTATTGACACGTTTAGCGCAAGCGCCTACTTTTAAAGTGCCTAATGGTCATGAGTTAGCAGATCGTCAAGCACTACTTCAATCTATTTTGCGTAGGCGAGGTTGGCAGTTCGATCAGCGTATCATTGACCATTTGCTTACCGAAGGTCCGCATCGTATCGGGGCGATGATGGAAGTACTAAATTATATTCAGCCAATGTTTTCTAATCTTGGACGTAGCAATATATCAAAAGCAGTCATAAGTGATGCACTCCGTACTATTGATGAGCAAACGCTTGCCGCCGAGCTTGCTGATATCGCTCAAGAAGCCCATGAAGACAGTGAAGCGGCAAATAATGACAATCATACAATACCCTTAGATTTTTAGATGTCAAAACTCACTAAAGAAAGCTTATTAAAGATAGATAGCTTAACGCTATAACTGTTAATTTTCTCACCAAATTTTTTATCGTGGATAGGATGTCTTATGAAAATCTCTGCCTCTTTGCTCAAGAAAATGACCATTAGTACGCTATTCGTTAGTATAGGTTCGGTATCTATGCTCTCACATGCAGCGGTTACTCTAAACGTTGATGATCATATCAAAGTAACGGCTATCAATGGGCAAGAAGTCAAACAAAGTGCCTTTCAACCCCTAACGAAGACGTTTACTCTACAGCCAGGCCAGCATGCCATTACTGCTAAATACGATCGTTTATATAAATTACCTCGGGATCAGCATGACTATCTGCGTTCAGGTAACATCAGCATAACAGCAGAATTGGCCGACAATCAAACATACCGTTTGGCCATGTCCAATCAGCCAGAAGACTATGAAGCTGCCAAAGAGTATGCTGAACGTCCCACGCTAGCTATACTGAATAATGATACAGTGGTTGCAAGTCAACAAAGCCTCGGCGGTAATAAAGGTGGGTTACTTTCAGGTATCGGAAAGGCTCTAGGTGGCGTATTCGGTGGTAGTAGCAATGCTGAGCTACAGAATCAGCGTGCTATCGCTGCAATAGAACAGCCAAGTACACCACAGGCAGTGACCGCTCAGCATAGAGTGAACACTGGTACGGTAAGCTCTACCACTACAACACAGTCTGTAAATACCCTCGATAGTTTCATGCAGATTTGGCTTAACGCCACACCTGCTGAGCGCGAGAAAATGCGTCAATGGATTCAAAAATAGAGCATGGTTTTTGTAAAATAATAATTTTTGTAAGATAAGCGATAAAAAAAGCACCTAATGATAGGTGCCTTTTTTATGAGTTTTTATATTCTAGTCAGTTTATTAACCTAAAAAAGCGTTATACATCCAGATCAGTTTTTCTTGCTGCTGTACATATTCATCTACTAAGTCAGCGGTACCTTGATCTTCAGCTTGTTCAGCTAGTGCTGATACGTCACGTTGCTCTTCAATAAGAGATTGCAAACCAGTCACCACGCCTTTCACACAAGCATTACCGTCTTTAACATTCTTATCTTCAGGAATACTGGTGTGCTGAGCAAAGTCGCTATAAGCATGGAGTGGCGTACCACCTAATGTCAAAATACGCTCAGCGATCTCGTCGATTTCTACCTGTAAGCTAGTATATAGTTCTTCAAACTGAGGATGTAGGGTGAAGAAGTGCTCACCTTTTACGTTCCAGTGGTAACCGCGAACGTTGATATAAAACATATGATAGCTTGATAATAAGCTGTTGAGCTTGGTGATTACTTCGCTCATATCTGCTTTTTCTAGGCCGATTTGGTTAGTTGCATTATTGGTATTACTCATAATATTATCCTTATAGTGTGAGTGTAGATTATGTGGATTATAAAGTAAAAGTATAGCAAGTTATTCCATTTATACTTAAACGCTTTACTTCAATAGGACTTTAAAAATACAGTAAACATATCCCAAAAAGCAAATAGAACAATCACAGCGCCATACCCTGTAATGATTATAATAATAGCAAAACGTGAATCATTAGTTAAGTTTGATAAATATAATGCTATGATTGATTCTATAAAACCTTACTTTGAAGGCGGTTGTAGGCTTTCAGGATTTAAGCCGCGTATTGGAACGACTTCTTGTAAATGCTGACGGACAGTATCAATAGGGAACTTCTGTGCTTGTAAACGTTTGGGTACGATTTGGCTACCTTGTTGCCCCTTCATTTCAAACATCATAAAGATATAGTCATCAGTCTCGTCCCAGCTTTTGACCGCAGTCCATGGAATCACCGCTTGCTGAGTGGCACCCGCTCGCATTTGCATACCACGCATCTTATTGTTGCTCATCAAGTCAGGTTGATTGCTCGGCATTGCCATGACTAGACCGTGCTTTTGTACGCCTAATTTCATCTGGCGCATCTCATCTGGCATCTCTTGCTCGGCCACTTGCTTTTCAAACTCTCTTTTGACATACCATTTAAAGCCAAGGGTACGAGCCAATAAGTAAATCACGACTGCAACCAGCATCAACCAAAAAATAATAGTAGAGTAGCCTGTAACAAAGACCAATCCAGCAATCGCTAATATCACGACCACCGCCATAATGATCCATTCTTTGGTTTTAAAACTCGATAAACCAAAAGAGGGACTGGCACTGGCAAACAGTTCATACTGTGCTTGATGAAATTCAGCCTCAGTTAGGTTTAAGGCGACAGGTTGGAGCGTGTAGGGGTACAGGGCCATAAAGGTTTCTCAAATACTTATATTAAAAGCGTGGGGTTTAAATCGCCAGAGCAAGGCAACTATACCGCACTTGGCTAGAAGTGGAATAAAGGTATGCGCTTATCTTACCGAAAAGTACTCTTAAATGAAACATATAAGCAAGTCTGTTCACTGATAGATGTCATATAAATGGCATGAACGCTGGTATTTGCAGCTTACTTGGTTAAATAGTAATCTTAAAATGTAAACAGGGTAATTTAAAATTATGGTGTATTCGCTTACTACAGCAAGTATGCTGATGATAATACGTCATAATCCCTAACAGTTATAACGAAAACTTAGCTAAAAAATGGTCGAAATACCGATTAGACAGGGTTGCAATATGGTCAAAGCTACTGGGTCTTGGTATTATAGCGGCTACAATATATTCTCATGAAAAACAGGCTCTCATAACCAAGTAATAGGGTTGAGCGAGGTATCAAAGCTAGACTGGCCCGCCTATTACTTTTCCTTTATATTTTTTACTCACTTTTAGCGTTACAGGCAACTATTATGATTGATCCAAAACTCTTGCGCGGCGACTTAAGCGATTTACAGCAACAACTTGCCACTCGTGGCTACGAGCTTGACATGGCCTTTTGGCAAAGCATCGAAGCTGAGCGTAAATCGCTACAAGTTAAGACCGAAGAGTTGCAATCGCGCCGTAATGCAGGTGCAAAACAAGTGGGCGCGCTAAAAAAATCAGGTGAAGATGCCAGCGAGCTATTGGCCCAAATGCAAAGTGTCAGTAGTGAGATTAAAGTCGCTGAAGACGAGCTGCGCACTCTACAAGAGCGCATCAACCAAGCTGCTTTGCAAATCCCGAATATCCCAGCAGCAGATGTGCCTGTCGGGACCTCAGAAGATGATAACGTTGAAGTACGCACTTGGGGGACCCCGCGTGAGTTTGATTTTGAGATTCAAGACCATACTCATATCGGTGAGACGCTTGATATGCTCGATTTTGAAGCAGCAACAAAGCTCACTGGTAGTCGCTTTAATGTGTTGAAAGGCCAGCTTGCACAGCTTCACCGCGCCTTGATTCAGTTTATGCTAAATACCCATACCATTAAGTACGGCTACACTGAGACCTATGTGCCTTATATTGTCAATAGCGAGAGCCTAAAAGGCACAGGTCAGCTGCCGAAGTTTGAAGATGATTTGTTTAAACTGACCAATCATACTAATAACGATGAGATGGATTTTTACCTCATTCCAACGGCGGAAGTGCCGATGACCAACTTGGTACGCGGCGAGCGCTTAGATATCAAAGAGCTACCATTGAAGTTTACCGCGCATACGCCTTGTTTTCGTAGTGAAGCAGGCTCACATGGCCGTGATACCCGTGGTCTCATCCGTCAGCATCAGTTTGAAAAAGTTGAGATGGTCAATATTGCCTCAGCTGAGCAGTCAGATGAGCTATTAGAAGCGATGACAGGACAGGCCGAAGATATTTTGCAGCAGCTCAATCTACCATATCGCACGGTCAAATTATGTACTGGTGATATGGGCTTTGCCGCACAAAAAACATATGACATCGAAGTATGGTTGCCGAGCCAAGACACCTATCGTGAAATCTCAAGTTGCTCAAACTGCGGTGACTTCCAAGCACGCCGTATGGGTACGCGGGTTAAAGACGGCAAGCAGACCAGTCTTGCGCATACGCTAAATGGCTCAGGTCTGGCTGTTGGTCGTACATTACTTGCAGTGATGGAAAATTATCAGAACGCTGATGGTAGTATTACCATTCCAGAAGTATTGCGTCCGTTTATGGGCGGTGCTGAGACTATATCAGCTTAATAAATGTTTTACTGTAGTAATGGCAAGTTAGCATGATAACTTGTCATTTATTACTTTTAGCCGATTATTAAAGGTTGTTTGACAAAACCAATATAAGCCATAAGTTAAATACAAACGATTTTATGATGTCGTTTTTGGCTTGCCTCATAGCAAATATGTTAATATTGCAGCTTAAATAAATACCTTATGTTTAAGAGTACTTATTGCGCTTTTTCTATTGTTTAATCGATCTTCCTCTTATCCTCCATACTTCTCATTTGAATATTAGGACACTCTATGCCCACCCCAATTAACGAACGTAAATTAGCCAATGCCATCCGTGTACTGTCGTTTGATGCGGTTCAAAAAGCCAACTCTGGACATCCAGGTGCGCCGATGGGCATGGCTGATATTGCTGAAGTTCTGTGGCGCAAGTTTTTAAAGCACAATCCTGCTGATCCGCAATGGCACAACCGCGATCGCTTTGTGTTATCGAACGGTCATGGCTCGATGCTTATCTATTCGTTATTGCATCTAACAGGCTATGACGTCAGCGTCGATGACCTAAAGGGCTTTCGTCAGCTACATTCAAAGACCCCAGGCCATCCTGAACTTGGCTACACCCCAGGCGTAGAGACCACGACTGGTCCACTAGGTCAAGGCATCGCCAACGCGGTTGGCTTTGCTATCGCCGAAAAGACCCTTGCCGCGCAGTTTAATCGTGACGGTCATAATATCGTCGACCACCATACCTATGCGTTCTTAGGTGATGGCTGCTTGATGGAAGGCATCAGTCACGAAGTTTGCTCGCTCGCTGGCACGCTAGGTCTTGGCAAGTTGGTATTCTTTTATGATGATAACGGTATCTCTATCGATGGTGATGTCGAGGGCTGGTTCACTGATGATACGCAAGCGCGTTTTGAAGCGTATGGCTGGCAAGTTATCAGTGTTGATGGTCACGATACCGATGCGATCACGCAAGCCACTGAGCAAGCGATCAAAGAGACCACTAAACCAAGCTTAATCATTTGCAAAACCACTATTGGCGCTGGTAGCCCGAACAAGCAAGGCTTAGCGGCTAGCCATGGTGCGCCACTTGGTGATGATGAAATTGCTTTGACTCGTGATGCGTTGTCTTGGAAGCATGCACCGTTTGAATTAGACGATGAAATCTATGAAGCGTGGGATGCCAAAGCCAAAGGCGATGTACAACAAAAGAACTGGGATGCGGACTTTGAAGCTTACAAGAAGGCTTACCCAGAGCTAGCAAGCGAGCTATTACGTCGCTTAAATGGCGAATTACCAGCTGACTTTGATAAGCAAGCAAAGGACTATATCCAGCAAACTCAAGAAGCGGGCGGTGATGTCGCCAGTCGTAAAGCCAGTCAAAATGCGATTAATACCTTGCAGCCATTATTACCAGAATTATTAGGCGGTTCAGCGGATCTAGCAGGTTCTAACCTGACGCTATTTAAAGGTGCGAAAGGCATCGAGACCGACAGCGACGGCAACTATATCTACTATGGTGTGCGTGAGTTTGGTATGACTGCTATCGCCAATGGTATCGCGCTACATGGCGGCTTTATCCCTTACGTGGCAACTTTCTTGATGTTTATGGAATACGCGCGTAATGCCGTGCGTATGGGTGCATTAATGAAGCAGCGTGTCATCCACGTCTACACTCACGACTCAATCGGCCTGGGCGAAGATGGCCCAACGCACCAGCCAGTCGAGCAATTGACTAGCCTACGTACCACGCCGAACTTGCGCACATGGCGTCCTTGTGATGCAACTGAATCGGCTAGCGCATGGGTAGAAGCGATTAAGTCAGAAAATAATCCATCAGCACTTATCTTTAGCCGTCAAGGCCTGCCACATCAAGCGCGTGATACAAGCCAAGTCGCTAATATTGCTAAAGGTGGTTATGTGCTAGCTAAAGAAAAAGGCGAGCTGCAAGCCATTATCATCGCTACCGGTTCAGAAGTTGGCTTGGCTATGGAAGCGCATAAGACACTTAGCGAAAATGGCGTTGGCGTCCGTGTGGTCTCTATGCCTTGTGCAGAGATCTTTATGGAGCAAGATGCTAGCTATCGTGAAGCGGTATTACCTGCTAACATCCGTGCTCGCGTCGCTGTCGAAGCGGCCCATATCGACTACTGGTATAAGTTCGTCGGCCTTGATGGTAAAGTTATTGGCATGACTACTTATGGCGAGTCAGCACCAGCCAGCGACTTGTATAAAGAGTTTGGTATTACTGCGGATGCAGTGGTTAATGCGGTAAATAGTTTGGTCTGATTTGTAGGCTACGGCTATAGTCTAGCATTTAGCTATGGTTCATAGTTGAGTTAATAACATTGTACGAAAAAGAGCTGCTGGATTGATCTGGTGGCTCTTTTTTTATGGTTGGTTTTTGGGGCTCATTAAAAAATTGCACGCAATTAGACATACAATAAGTTGAGTAGGTTGACATCGAAGCACGATACCTAAGTGACGTAAAAGCGAAGCACTGCTTCATTAGACTTGCTAGGGAAATTCTTTAAGTAGAATTTCTTATTATTAATTCAAACAAACCGACCCATACCTCGCATATTTCCCTACCTTTAATGCACTCATATCTAGAAGCTAATCTTTTGTTTTTAAAGTGACTAAATCAGTCGCTGGTAAGCTGATAAATCTGTAGTATCGGGGCATGGAATGTACCTTATGATTCTTTCGTATTCCGTACAGAGACGTCGATCAATTGCTCTATAAGGTCTAACTAACATTATTCTTTGTGATTGAATCTAAAGAAAAAGTTTTTTGAAGTTTATATTTGTAGTGGTAAGTTGACTAAGCAGAAGTACTAACTTAATATCTAGTAACAAGATATCCTACACAATCATATAGTTAAGGAGATACATCATGTCAAATAAGTCTTTTAATACAAATGAAATAGATAATAATCAATTAGATAAGAAGGCACAAAAACAGCAAAATAAGGTGGAAAAAGAGCGCCAAAAAGAGCAGGATAAGATAGAGAAGAAGCGCCAAAAAGAGCAAGATAAAGTTGATAAGAAGATTCAAAAAGAGCAAGATGAAGTAGACAAAAAGCATCAAAAATTGCTAGATAAGATTGAAAAGAAGCGTCAAAAAGAGCTGGATAAAGTAGATAAAAAAATACAGAAAGCAATAGATGGAATTAATCAAAAGGCTCAAAAAAGACAAGACAAAATAGATACTAAGGTCCAAAAAAGACAAAATAAGAAAACAGGCAATATTGATAAAAGCCAAGATCAGAAGTGGCAGTACTAAATTTTCTAAAAAGCTAGCATATTATATGCGAAGGCTCTTAGATTGTAGAGCCTTTGCATAGCTTATGTTCAAGCTAAAGAAAAAACCGCTTATATCATCGTGCTGCTAACAAAAACTAATTCTAGACGTTAGAACCAAATTTTTAAAATTGGACGTTTAGAATTGGATTTTTTATTGCCATAATACCCGTCTCAACCAAACTACATACCAAAAAAAAGAGCCACCAGCATCACTGGTCGCTCTTTTTTGCATTTTAAAAGTAAGGTTTAAAACCTCAAAAAGCCCTAACCTTCAAACGTACTATATTCTTCATTTTGTCCGACGATTTCAATATAGTCTGGATTCAAATCAGATAATTTTGCAGCGCCTGTTAATAGCATCGTATTTTTCAAGTCCGCGTTTAGGAAGTTAATAACGGATTCCACTCCTTGTGCGCCGCCTAGACCTAAGCCATATAGCATCGGACGACCGACTGCTACCGCATCGGCACCCATCGCAATCGCGCGGACGATATCGATACCACGGCGGATACCACCATCCAAAATAATCGGCACGCGATTATTGACGACTTTGACGATAGGCGGCAACGCAGTCATGCTGGCAGGGACGCCATCGATTTGACGGCCGCCGTGATTAGAGACTTGAATGGCATCAGCGCCCGCACGGATAAATCTGTCAGCATCATCTGGACGTAATACTCCTTTGACGATGACCGGCAGTCCTGTAAGTCGTTTGATGAACTGAATGTCTTTAGGCGTGAGTGCTGTTTTTTGATCAAAGAAGTCACCGGAGCCGTCTTTTTTGGGGTCATGATTACCAAAGTTTCGGTCGGGGCGGAACGGGCTACCCATCGCTTTAAAGTCATCGGGCTGTCATGGTCCTAGGGCATCAGCCGTTAGAATAATAGCACTATAGCCAGCTGCTTTGGCACGTGTCAGTAGTGAGCGCGTGACTTGTATATCGTTGTTCCAATACAGTTGAAACCATTTCGGTCCGCTGGTGGCTTGGGCGATTTCTTCTAGCGTCGCGTTTGAAGCACCTGATGAGCAATACAAGGCTTTGGCGAGACTGGCGCCGCGAGCCGTATCCTTCTCTCCTTGGTCATGTACCATGGCATGGGCGCCCATGGGGGCAACCATGATAGGGGATGGCATATCTAAGCCTAACAAGCGTGTTTTGATATCGATATCATCACTAGATAGGCCAACTAGGCGTTTGGCGGCGATACGATAGTCATTAAAGGCACGGCGATTTTCGCGTAATGTCCATTCATCACCTGCGCCGCCTGATACAAACTCATAGCCTGCTTTTGGAATCGCGCCGCGCGCCTCGACTTGCAATCGATCAAGACTGATGATATCGAGTTTCTTCTCTGCGGTGCTGGCAAGATAGGGCGTTGGTGGTCTACTAGCATCATTCGCTGCTGCAAACACTTGCGTGCTCATCAAAGGTAAAGCACCTAGGCCTATGCCAGCTGCACCTAACAACTTGCGTCTTGAGATAGTTTTTTTGGTTAATTCGTTAGTGTCGTTCACTGATAGTTCTATTATTCATTCTCTTGTCGGTTAGTTATAGGTATGAATATTTATGAACACATTATTATAAAAAGTGATTATTTATTGTTAAATAATTGTTAATTATTAAAGTATGGAGTTAATTTAAAATTTAAATAGCCCTTTGTTTATTATGTATTATTACGAGTTAGTAACGTCTTGTGACTTACCTTTTCTATTCTCTAACTTTTTTTTTAGGGTTAAGCCAATACCAATATTATTTCAATAACATGAGGGGCTTGTAATGAATTTATTCAAAAAATCCATCCTGACGCTTGCCAGTCTTGCTTTATCTGGGGCGGCAACTGCTGCTTCTGATACGGGTATCAGTGTCGATAAATCAAAAGTTGCCAAACGTGCTGTATTGCCAGACTTTACAGTAGGTATGTGTGATGACGCAGCGCCAACGTTGACGAAGCTCAAAGACAATTTATATTGTCATACCAATGGTTCAGGCTTGGCTGTACACAGTGGCATCGTGATGATTACCGATGAAGGCGCGCTAGTCGTTGATGGCGGCGCAACTTATGCTACAGAATGGCTCAGCAAAGAGATCCAAAGCCGTTTTGGTGTGCCTGTTAAATATAACGTGTTAACCCATGCTCATGCTGATCACATGGCAGGTAGCCAAGTGTTCCAAAAGCAAGGCGCGACCATCGTCGCACACAGAAATGCGATTGAACCTATCATCGGGGAGAGAATGCCTTATGCCATTCCTGATAGAGTGTTCGATGAAGACATGACCATTACTCTAGGCGGTGAGACGGTTGAGCTACATCGCGTCGATCCTAGTCATTCAAACAGTATGACCATGGTATTATTCCCGCGTCAAAAAGCCCTACAATGTACCGATGTCTGCCAAAATAAAACCATGCCTTACAATGATTTTTTAGACTTTTATTATGATGGCTGGATCAACACTTTAGATTGGGTGATTGAGCAAGACGTTGATATTATCGATATCGGTCACTACACGCCAGCGACCAAAGCTGAGCAAGTAGCACTACGCGATTATATGGTTGATTTGCATAAGCAAGTATTGGCGCTTGAACGTGCTGGACAAAGCTGGGATCAGTTGTATCGTAATGTTGAGTTTAGCCCAGAAGTACAAAGCTGGACCAACTTTAGCAACATGAAAACACTGAATACGCTTGGTATGCACCGCTGGGTGAAGAATCATCGCCGCGGTATGTGGTAGGCCAATTTCATTGATTGAAAGTTACAAGGTTGTATGGAAAAAAGAGCTGCTGGATTATTTTGGCAACTCTTTTTTGTGAAACGAGAAAAGCAGCGCCCTAAGGTCAAATGTTTTTTGACTGTAGCCAATTTCCTAAGTGTCGCGATGAGGTGACTGTTGATGAGTTGTGATTAACTGGCGCTGTTGTCGATCGCACAAATCTCTGAGCGCACGATAAAGCGTTTACCCTCTGGTATCTCAAGTGAAAAACTCGCACCGCGACCGTCTACCACATCGATAGTTAGATCAGTATGCTGCCATAGTTTATATTGTGCTTTACCCATATAAAACGGACAGCCAGCCAGCTCACCAACCAATACATCTTGCCCGCCAACTTTAAACTCGCCTAACGGATAACACATTGGTGAGCTACCATCGCAGCAACCACCCGATTGATGGAACATGAGCTCGCCATGCTTAGATTTTAGTAGTTCGATTAATTCTTTACAGGATTCTGTCGCTTCAAGTTTCATGTCGGACTCCTTGTCATGACAATAGTTTATGCAGTTTATTCTCTACTAACAGCTAAGAATAAAAAGGTCGTATCCCTTCAACTCAAACTGCTAGTAACGCATGGTTGAAATGATACGACCTGTTATTAATGATTAAAGACGATAATCATTAAACCAATGTCAAAATGTCACAAAGCTATAAGGCTACATAGCGTAGTCAATCACAATGCGACCCTCGATTTTACCTTGGCGCATACGTTCAAGAATATCATTGATATTCTCAAGCGGCTCAGCAGCTACGGTCGCTTTCACTTTACCTTCCGCTGCCATATCTAACGATTCTTGCAAATCGAGACGCGTACCAACGATTGAACCACGAATAGTGATGCCGTTTAGTACCGTGTCAAAGATAGAAACAGGGAAGTCACCCGTTGGCAGGCCGTTACATACCAAAGTACCACCGCGTCGTAACATAGTTAAGGCTTGATCAAACGCCTTAGAGGATACGGCAGTCACGAGCACTCCATGAGCGCCGCCGATCTCTTTTTGTAGATACTCACCAGGATCGGTGTTCTTGGCATTAACGGTAACTGTTGCGCCTAGTTTTTTTGCAAATTCAAGCTTCTCATCGTCAATATCGACAGCGGCAACATTCAATCCCATAGCAATAGCGTACTGTACCGCCATGTGACCAAGTCCACCGATACCTGAAATAACGACCCAATCACCTGGCTTGGTGTCAGTCATTTTAAGACCTTTGTACACAGTAACACCTGCACATAGAACAGGGGCAATTTCAACAGAATCGACGCTCTCAGGGATGATGCCAACATAGTCAGCATCTGCTAGTACGTATTCTGCAAAGCTACCATTCACTGAATAGCCGGAGTTTTTTTGTTTTAGACATAAAGTCTCCCAGCCGCCCAAACAATGAGTACAGTGACCACAAGCAGAGTAGAGCCAAGGGACGCCGACTCGGTCGCCTTCTTTGACATGACGTACGTTTTCGCCAACAGCGGTAACGAGGCCTACGCCTTCGTGTCCGGGGATAAATGGCGGGCTAGGTTTGACTGGCCAATCTCCTTCAACCGCATGCAAATCAGTATGACAGACACCTGATGCTTGCATTTTGACTACGATTTGACCGGCACCTGGGGTCGGAATATCAACTTCTTCAATTTGTAAAGGTTGACCAAACTCATGCAGAACAGCTGCTTTCATTTTATTACTCATGATGTAACTCCTTATTACTAGCAGTCACTAACGCTCAACTCAATCGTTCAAACCGCCAATTATTCTACATGTAGATGCTTAGTAAGCATCAAGGTCGCACTTTACGGTTTTGCCATAAAGTGCATTGAAAGATAGAGTTAAAAGAAGCCCATTTTTTTAGGACTGTAAGACACCAGCATGTTTTTGGTTTGTTGATAATGATCAAGCATCATTAAGTGGTTTTCACGGCCAATACCGGATTGTTTATAACCACCAAAAGCAGCATGAGACGGGTAAATGTGATAGCAGTTGGTCCATACACGACCTGCCTGAATACCACGGCCAAAGCGGTAAGCCTTGTGTACACTACGCGTCCAAACGCCTGCGCCTAGACCATACAAAGTATCATTGGCGATTTGCATAGCTTCGTCATCGTCTTTGAACTTTGTGACGGCAAGCACAGGTCCAAAGATTTCTTCTTGGAACACACGCATGTCATTGGTGCCTTCAAAGATAGTTGGCTTAACATAGTAACCATCTGATAAGTCGTCATCATGTTTGGCTTGGTCGCCGCCAACTAAAACTTTTGCGCCTTCTTTTTTACCAATATCCAGATAAGAGAGGATTTTTTCTAACTGATCTGAGCTGGCTTGCGCACCTATCATGGTATCAGTGTCTAGTGGATTGCCCATTTTGATGGCTTCGACACGCTCGATACAGCGTTTCATAAATTCATCATAAATACTTTCGTGCACCAACGCGCGTGACGGACAAGTACAGACTTCACCTTGGTTGAGGGCAAACATTACTAGACCCTCGACTGCTTTATCTAAGAAGTCGTCGTCTTCATCCATGACATCAGCAAAGAAGATGTTGGGGCTTTTGCCGCCAAGCTCGAGCGTCACAGGAATGATATTTTCACTAGCATACTGCATGATAAGTCGACCAGTCGTGGTCTCACCAGTAAACGCCACTTTATTGATACGTGGGTTAGAGGCGAGCGGCTTACCTGCTTCGACACCAAAACCATTGACGATGTTTAGGACGCCTTTTGGCAAGATATCAGCGATACCGATGGTCTCAAGCATAAACAGAACAGACGCTGGCGTTTGTTCGGCAGGCTTCATGACGATACAGTTGCCAGCGGCAAGGGCTGGGGCAATTTTCCATACGGCCATTAGGATAGGGAAGTTCCATGGGATAATTTGTCCGACGACGCCTAGTGGCTCATGGAAATGATAAGCAACCGTGTCTTCATCGATTTGACTGATGCCACCTTCTTGCGCACGAATGGCACTGGCAAAATAACGAAATTGATCAATAGCCAGTGGAATGTCTGCCATGAGAGTCTCACGTACAGGCTTGCCATTTTCATAACATTCGGCAATGGCGATAGCCTCTAGATTGGCTTCCATCTTATCAGCGATTTTGAGTAGTAGGTTCGCACGTTCAGCGACACTGGTTTTGCCCCAAGCGTCTTTGGCAGCATGAGCGGCATCGAGCGCTTTTTCGATATCTGCTTCTTTTGAGCGAGCGACTTGGCAGATGACTTTGCCATCGACAGGGCTTGGATTGTCAAAATATTCACCATCAACGGGAGCAACCCACTCACCATTAATAAAGTTGTCATATTTTTCGCGGAATTGGACAGGACTGTCTTCAGTATTAGGGTAGGCGTATAACATTAACGACTCCTTGTTATGTTGTTTGAAAGGGGTATCACATGGAAGTTTATTTATTGTTTTATAAAATATTATAAAAAATATATACTTACGTGTTTCATAACTAGTCTCCCTGACTAATTACTCACTCTATCGTACTTAGCTTTAAACCAGAGGAATAATGACTTTTTATAATGATATATTTTGCATCATATAACTTTAAGTTATGTAAGCGATGAAGATTAAAATGGTTCGCAAAACTGGCGTAGCTGTTATAATTGTTGCCAAATGATGTAAGCTACTATCTTCACAGCGCTTATCAGTCATATTGGCTTTAGTTTTGCCTAGTATGCGAAGTGTACTCTTTATATGCAGACCTGCTTATTTTCTTTAAGTTGCCTCAACTATACGTGCGTAAAGTATGGGTGCGTAGTCGGTGGCTTTATTGCTTATGCTTTTTTCTCATTGTTCACTTAATTGGTTTAGATATATGCGTCAATCTTCTGCTCTTGATATCCTAAAAACAGGTCAAAACGTCTTTTTGACCGGCTCAGCAGGCTCAGGTAAGACTTATACGCTCAACCAATATATCGATTATTTGCGCGCGCGCCGTGTACCAGTAGCGGTTACGGCAAGTACGGGCATTGCGGCCACGCACATGAGCGGTACCACCATTCATAGCTGGTCGGGTATCGGTATCAAAGATGAGCTGACGGATCGAGATTTAACCAATTTATCACGCAAGCAGTTTTTGGCAGATAGGTTAAAAGATACAGCGGTACTAATTATTGATGAAATCTCGATGCTGCATGCCAAGCAGCTCAATTTGGTCAATCAAGTTCTCAAGCATGTGCGCAAAAACGAAAAAGCGTTTGGTGGTATTCAGGTCGTCGTCGCAGGGGACTTTTTTCAGCTGCCGCCGATTGGCAGTAAGGGCGAGAGCAATCGTGAGAAGTTTGCTTTTATGTCCGAGGCTTGGCTTGATGCTAAGTTTCATATTTGCTATCTGTCAGAGCAGCATCGACAAGTAAGTGAGGCGGCTAATGGCGGTCTTGATTTGGACGATATTTTGAATCAAATCCGTCGGCAAGAAGTGACCTTTGAAGCCATTGCTGCGCTTGAAGCCACCTATGATCAAAACGTCGATATTAAGCGTACTCGTCTTTATACGCATAATCTCAACGTTAACAAAATCAATGACAAAGAGCTGGCAGCCTTAGATGGTGAAATGATGCGCTTTGAAGCTACCTCTACGGGCGATAACAAGTTGGTTGAGACGTTAAAAAAGACCGTGCGTACTCAAGATGAGCTGATTCTTAAAGTTGGCGCTAAGGTGATGTTTATCAAAAACAATACTGAACTTGGCGTCTCGAATGGCACGATGGGTGAGTTGATTGGTTTTGCCGCTGTCAAAGTCGATGACAGTAAAGACAGTAGTGATACGCTGATTGAAGATGATGACAACAGTAGCAACAGTGAGGCTGATACTACTAAGGATACTAAACAAAAAACCAAAAACAGCAAGAAAAAAGATGCTGATCAACCCAAAACTAAAAAAACCACCACGCAAAAAATGCCTGTGGTGAGACTAAATTCTGGTCGTGAAGTCATCGCTGAGCCTGAAGAGTGGATCATCGAAGATGAAACGGGAGATGTGCTGGCAAGCTACAATCAAGTACCACTATGCTTGGCGTGGGCGATTACCATTCATAAGTCGCAAGGCATGACTCTTGATGCCGCTGAGATTGATTTGTCGCGTACCTTTGAGCTTGGGCAAGGCTATGTAGCATTGTCACGGTTAAAGTCGCTGGCAGGTCTGCAACTGCTGGGTATGAATGATATGAGCTTACAACTTGATCCGCTAGCACGCGGTGCAGACAAAAGATTTTTGGTACTATCTGATGAAGCCGATGCTAATTATGCGATGCTCGATGAAGAAAGCATGAAGCAGGCGCATGAGAAATTCATTTTAAAGTCAGGCGGTACCTTGAGCAAGTCGGTGATTGATGCCTATGCTAACTTACAAAAAAAACGCCGTGAGCAGCAACAAGCACAACAAGATAAGAAACAAAAACTTGGCAATCAAGTCTCAGATAAGTCGCAGAGTACTTTGCTTGCGACACGGCTACTATTAGAAGAGAGCCTATCCATCGCTGATATCGCTCAGACGCGTGAGCTTGCGCAGTCAACGATTATGCGCCATATTAGTGATCTTAAACGCCAAGACCCAAGCTTGGCTTGCGATCATCTGCGTCCTGATGACGATGTGATGATGGCGGTAGGCAATGCTTATGTGGCGATTAAAGTGGCTAATAACCCCAATGATTTTAACGATAATGGCAGTGTAAAAATCAAGCCCATTTACGAGAGTCTGAAACAAAGCATTGATTACAATACCATTCGATTGGCCCTAATTTTTATTACACCATAGGCTTGCTATTTTTGCTCCTACATCATCTCCTACATTTATAGCGATACTTTGTTATGCCGGATTTTTCTAGTGCCAATTATCAACTGACCTCCGACCCAGTAGCTGCGTTTCATGCTACGAGCGAGCACACTCAGCCTCTAAGGATTGCTATTAACGGTTTTGGGCGTATCGGGCGTAATGTGCTGCGCGCCTTGCTAGAGCGGTTTGAGGTGCTTGGACGAGCCATTCATGTAGTGGCGATTAATGATTTGGCACCTGCTGATATTTTATTACACTTATTGAAGTTTGACAGTACGCACGGACGTTTAAGCCGTCTTGGCGTCGATGCGGATATAGTAGAGAGCGTGGCTGATGAGTATGGTGAAACTCAGTTATGCCTGACCAAGAATAAATACATTTATTGTATTCGTATGCTCTCAGAGCCTGACCCAAAGCAGTTGCCTTGGCAGACGCTTGGTATCGATATAGTCCTAGAATGTACGGGACATTTTCGCTCTTATAGTCAGGCAAATTTGCATATAGAAGCAGGTGCTCAGCAAGTTATCATCGGTGCTGCGCCTTTCGATAATGTTGATGCTTGTATCGTCATGGGCGTCAATACCGAGCTACTGACGAGTGAGCTACCGATTGTCTCCAGCGTATCTTGTACCACACAAGCCTTAGTGCCGCTGATCGATACACTTGATAAAGCCTTTGGCGTTAAGTCAGCAATGATGACAGAGATTCATGCTGTCACGGCTGATCAAACAGTACTTGATCAAGCACATCGTGATCCAAGACGCGCACGAGCTTCTGGTCATAATATCATTCCTACAACATCTAGTAGTATTGCAGCGACAGAACGCGTGCTGCCAGCGATGGCGGGTAAGATTAATGGACATTCTATTCGAGTACCCACCATCGATGTTGCAGCAATCGATGTAACTTTCGTGTTTAATGCAGCAGATATCAGCATCGACGACATACGCGAAGTACTCAAGACCGCCAGTCAAGCGCATTTACTAGATATTATGGCTTATACTGATGAACCTCTGGTTTCAAGTGACTTTATTCATCAAACAGAATCACTTATTATCGATGGTCAGCAGCTTATGCAAGTAGGTGAGCAATACAAGGTTTTTGCTTGGTACGATAACGAGTGGGGCTATGCCAATAGATTGCTTGATATGTGTTTGCATCTGGCTTCTAGCAAGCAGGCATTCATTAAAAAACACCGAGGAATAAAATAATTTAATTTATTTTAGATATGTGCTTGCAATATGAAATGATATCTATATAATGATGCACCAATGGAGACGTGGCAGAGCGGTTGAATGCACCGGTCTTGAAAACCGGCAAGGGTTCATAGCCCTTCGAGAGTTCGAATCTCTCCGTCTCCGCCAAATTCAAAAGGCCCCAATCAGTCAATGATTGGGGCCTTTTTTTATGGCTGTTTTTTATATAGTTATAATCTTTGTACTTGTTTTATTTATGACTGACTATAGTGCTGTTGACTCCAGAAGAGTACCTTAACATTAGATAAGAGCATCTCAAAACTCAATCTGCTGACCATCCGTTAAATGTAGAACACCCTCACTAATCTCTATCGTGACATCTTGTGCGTTCCTAATCGCACGCATGACATTAACGTCCTCAATACTACTTTCAATGACGATTTTACCTGACTGTTCAGGCTTAATGGCTGGTTTAAACTGCGTGGGCGGAACATTGAATTTTTTACCTTCTGTCAGTTTTGCATCTTTCATAAGCAAAGTGCCCTTAAAGCTCTCAATAGGCACCGAGCCATGATTGGATAGCATAAACTGCAGCTTTACCTGGTTTAAGCTGTCACTATCGCTGCTTTTGACAGGCAATAAGGCAAGAGGGTAAGTCGACGTATTTATAGCATTTATCTGCTGGCTGACCGCAACAGGACTTTTTTTGCCAGTTGGATTGTTGGGGTGCAGACGCTCGTATTCGCGCTGCTGTATTAGCGCCTGCTTAATCGTTATGCGCGGCATGGCACCAGACTCATAGGCACCGCTAAGCTTCATCCGTAGCATATAGCGGCTAAGAAGCTGTCTGTCACTCTCTGACAGTTGCTCAAACGTATCTCCCAGCTTTTTCTGCCATTGGTCAGAGTTCGTAGGTATAGTCTGCTTACTTGGGTCGGTTTGCGGTTGTGAGCAGCTACTCAATAAGGCAGTTGTCGCTACAGACAAAATAAGCAATACAGTAAGACCTATGTGCTGATGAAAATGTTTAGTATAAAGTGTGGGCAGGACATTGGCATGACGTAATAAAATGGGTACATTTGCTTTCAAGTGCTTTTTAAAGGCTTTGTCATGATCTACCTCCTTGTTATTCTTATAAGCTCTACAAACGATGTTAATTGCAATATACCTCAATTTGGTAAATAGTATTATGAGTCATCGTTGGCTATTATGTTAAATTATGCTTAACACTAATGCCTTGCATAATATAAGAGCATAAGACAAAGGCTTGAATAATAAATGCAAAAGTTACAAGTTGAAGAAGTGTAGAGTGGTAGAGTGACAAGGTAGATAGTCAAGTAGGCTGTTGAGAGTAAAGTAAGTAGAATACCTTGAGCAAAAAAGCCAGTCGCTAAGTGTATCTTGGTCACTTAGCGACTGGCTTTTTTATGGCTATCTTAAAGCATCAGTAGCAGCAGTTAACTTAATAAAGACGTCAGCGTTAATCGTCGTTTTGTAGCTCAGTCAACGGATGCGTAATATTATTATTGTGAGTGACCACAATCGCTTCATCAATGATACGTTGGCTGACACCGCGCTTACGCAGAGTTTCGATAAAAACTTCATCATGCGCTAGAGTATAGTCTTGATGATCACGGTCAAGACCTTGACGAATATACAAGCGGATTAGCCCTTGAATACGTTTGAATCCAAGCTCTGACGAGGTTGCCTCTAGCAGCTCAATCATCTCTTCAGAAAGACGAATGCTGACTGGGCGCATGATTTTTTGCGGATGAGCAGAGAACTTATTTTTTATGCGTACAGGTATCATAATAAACCATTACTTTTAGTGACTAAAAACAAAGAACTTCAACGAGAATGATAGTAGCTATTCAGTTGCAATCAAGGCGTAGAGTAGTTACTTATAAATATTGTAGATAGCCGTCATAAACAAACAGTTATCAATACTACTTACCATACAACAAAATCACTATAAAAAACACTACAGTAGTAAAAATAGCAACCATAAAAAAACCTTCATCAATAATAGATGAAGGTTTTTAGTATATGGCTCTCCAACCTGGGCTCGAACCAGGGACACACGGATTAACAGTCCGTTGCTCTACCAACTGAGCTATTGGAGAATAAGCTGTGATAACGGCAAACCTACTGTACGTGTCTGACATAGCAAGCACTAAGCTCGTTTGCGTTATGTGGGGCACATTTTAGCCAAGTAGCTGCGGCCTGTCAACCAAATAAATCATTAATCTTGAGTTATTTATAAAAATTTCTGTTTTAGTAAGATTTAGGGTGTGCCGTACGACATATTCGTCAGTTTCCATGAGCCATTTGACTCAACTATAAAAGTATAAACATAGCATTGTATCTATGTTATCCATAAAAAAACCCTCATCAAATCGATGAGGGTTTTGGCAAATGCCATAATTGAATTAAAAATAATTCAAATTTTTACAACTAAAATGTGGCTCTCCAACCTGGGCTCGAACCAGGGACACACGGATTAACAGTCCGTTGCTCTACCAACTGAGCTATTGGAGAATAGGCTGTACGTACATAATACGTGACAACAAGACTTAGAAAGCCTCTAATGAGTTCTTGCTAAGTGGGGCGTATTCTAGCAAAGATAAAAAATACGTCAAGCCTTTTTTTGCATAAATTGCAAAGATTGTCATTTCAATGAGAAAAGAGAGCTTTTTTATCAAAAACCGTCATAAAAAAACGCCCACATAACAAATATGGGGCGTCTTTTTTTACTGCTTTTTAATGATCAGGCTATTTAGCTTAAATGCCTTTTTGCTTAGCGACTTGCTTATTCAGCAACGTCTAAGTCAGCCACGGCTTTTTCGATACGTGATAGTGCATCTTTTAGCGTCGCTTCGTCAGTGGCATAAGAGATGCGCATATAGCCGCCAAGACCAAAGGCGTCGCCAGGGACGACCGCTACGCCAACTTTATCCAGTAGCCATGCGGAAAACTCTGTACATGAAGACAGGCCAGCGGCTTTGATCAGTGGTTTGATTTCAGGATAGACGTAAAATGCACCATCAGGACGCAGGCAATTGATGCCTTTAATGGCATTTAGACCATCAACGACCAAGTCACAACGCTTCTCAAAGGCTTCTACCATTGGCGCAAGTACGCTCTGGTCACCGCTAATAGCAGCTTCGGCAGCCACTTGGCTGATTGACGTCGGGCATGAAGTAGACTGTGACTGTACTTTTTTCATCGCGCCGATGAGTTTTGCTGGGCCGCCAGCGTAGCCGATGCGCCAGCCTGTCATGGCATAGGCTTTTGAGACGCCGTTTAGGATGATGGCGCGCTCTTTTAGCTCGGGTGCAGCGTTTAAGATATTGTAGAACTTCTCACCTGTCCAGCGTATGTGCTCATACATATCATCTGAGGCCACATAGACTTGTGGATGCTTTTTTAATACGTCAGCGATGGCTTTTAGCTCATCTAAGGTATATATCATACCCGTTGGGTTAGAGGGGCTGTTTAGCACCAACAGTTTGGTTTTGGCCGTGATGGCATCTTCTAGCTGTTCAGCTGTAATCTTGAAGTTCTGCGCTGCTGGACATTCGACGATGACAGGTTTGCCGTCTGCGATGATGACCATGTCAGGGTAGCTGACCCAGTATGGTGCTGGGATAATGACTTCGTCGCCTGGGTTGATAAAGGCTTGGGCAAGGTTAAAGAAAGACTGCTTACCACCGACTGAGACTAGGATTTCATTTGGCTCATAGCTGATGTCGTTATCGCGCTTGAACTTCTCGATGATGGCTTTTTTGAGCTCTGGTGTCCCATCGACAGCGGTGTATTTGGTAAAACCGTCATTGATTGCATCAATGGCTGCCTTTTTGATGTGCTCTGGCGTATCAAAATCAGGTTCGCCAGCGCCAAGGCCGATGATGTCTTTGCCAGACGCTTTTAGCTCTTTGGCTTTATTGGTAATTGCTAGAGTCGGTGATGGTTTGATGCTATTGACGCGGTCAGACAATTGCAGTTCACTCATAAGAGATCCTTTTTAACTGGAAGGGAAACTGGATGATCGAGACTAGTTGTATGGTGTTGTAATTATTGTCAATACAAGATAAAAGCATGTTAAATAAAGAACGTACTACCCTTTATATTAGCGCTTATAACCTTGCTTTTAGCATTGTAGCATGCTGATATTGTGCTGTCTCGACGGTTAATAGGGGATGGGAGACTGATTTGGCACCATGTGATAAATGTTATTAAGTTAAACAGTGTTATGAGGTTAAGGGCTGTCATAAAACAGGTGGTTTGCGTTACACTAATGCCAAATACTTACATCACTTTTAACTGCTCATAGCGAAATGGGAAGACTATGCCACAACTAAACACCTCATCCACAGCCAAAAAAGCACCTCTAAATCATGAATTATATATGTCGGTACTTATGACGCCCGATATGGCAAATTTCATCGGTAATGTGCATGGCGGTGATTTGCTCAAAATGCTTGACCAAGTTGCCTATGCTTGCGCCAGCCGTTATAGCGGTAGTTATGTAGTGACGCTATCTGTCGACCAAGTGATGTTCCGTGAGCCCATCTATGTGGGTGAGCTAGTCACATTTGCTGCAAGTGTCAACTATGTGGGCACCACCTCGATGGAGGTTGGTATTCGCGTTGAGGCCGAAGATGTGCGCGCACGTACTATCCGGCATACCAATAGCTGCTATTTCACAATGGTTGCTATCGATGATAATGGCAAACCTAATCCAGTTCCACCGCTTGACATCAAAAACGCCATGCAACAATGTCGTTTTGATGCCGGTCTGGCACGTAAAAATCTACGTATGGACAGCTCAAACCGTCCGAGTTGCGATATCGATGAAATGATTGGAAAATCAGCAGACACAACCAATAGTAAGCCTGAACAAGGTAAAATTTAATCATATAAAAACCATAACTCTCTGACATGACTCACTAAAAAGCTACTGATATTTTAAAGCACTTATTTTAAGCTAAGTCGTTATCTTCCATAAACAGCATGGCTTTAATAAAGTGTACATGCCTTATCACGTAACGTTTTATAGAGTTTAGTATGAGTTTAGAGCCGCCCAATACCAACCTACAATCCCATTCTACTGATGATCCCAACATAGCAAGTACGCGCACGCGCAGTGTTGGGAAGTCTGATGATAATACTCTTGCATCTGAGCATAAGTCTTCAAGTTCGCTGACGACAGTATTGATCGCAGTTGGGGCAAATCTTATTATCGCTATTGCTAAGACGGTGGCCGCATTTATGACTGGTTCTGCATCGATGATAGCGGAATCAGCGCATTCTTGGGCAGATGCTGGCAATGGGACGCTATTGATTGTCGCTGAAAAAAAAGCAGTGAAACCTGCTGATAGAAGTCATCCTTTGGGCTATGGTAAAGAGTCGTATGTCTGGTCGATGATTGCTGCTTTTGGTGTTTTTATGGCAGGCTCTATTGTTTCTATTTACACAGGTATCACTGAGTGGAATGCAGCGGAGAGTGAGACCAACTATACCATTGGTTTTATTATCTTAGCGATCGCTTTTGTACTTGAAGGGTTTTCATTAGTACAGGCTTATCTGCAAAGCAAAAAACATGGTGAAGCGATTGATGTCAGTGCGATTGGTTATGTTGTCGATACGTCGAACCCAACGCTACGCGGCGTGTTCTTTGAAGACTTGGCAGCTGTGATCGGTTTGCTTGTCGCTGCTGCTGCGATGGGTATGCACGCTTATACTGGTCAGCCATTTTGGGATGCACTAGGCTCTATCATTGTTGGTTTGCTGTTGGGCGCAGTCGCCATATTCTTAATCAGTCGTAACCGTGATTTTTTAGTAGGGCATAAAGTCTCTGATAAAATGCATCGTTATGTGTTAGGCAAACTACTTGAACATCCAGATGTCGATAGCGTGTCGTATTTACATTTGGAATGGGTCGGTCCCAAAAAGATATTTATGGTGGCAGCAGTAGATATTGCAGGCAATCAACGCGAAGAACACCTGGCTCGTAAGTTTGAAGCTATCGAAAATCAATTCCGAGCCAACCCATTGTTCCAAGAGGCTATTTTAACCTTATCAGTACCTGACGCTAAGGTTTTAAGTTTAGAGAGTAGTGAGGCCGTTTGATATTTCTGAAAGGTTTACAACGAGTGATAACGCCTCTTAATGCTTCATAATAAATGGGAAATTGGTAAATCTCTAACATTGGGCAGATAAGTATAAAAAAACAGATAAGTATAAAAAAAGGGTCACTTATTTAAAGTGACCCTTTTGTCTTTAAGACAATATCTATATGCTAAATATTATTTTTTTGGTGCGTTGGCACCAATGAACCAAGCATCTTTATCGATAATACGGCTAACTTCAGTAAATAAGTCCGCTGTATCTTCATCGCCAGCTTCTCCAGCTGAATCAATAGCTTTACGCAGCTCTTCAGCGATCGTCTTATAACGGTTGGTAAGCTCACGAACATGCTGATCAACTTCGGTAATATCAGTAGGATAAGTCTCTAATACAGAGTCTTCTACGACACGTTTTGAGATACCATTTGCTTTACCACCAAGGATAACAATGCGCTCGGCTATCGTGTCATAGGCTTCTGTCAAACGCTCATAGGTGTCGTCTAATAATTGATGCACACCAATAAAGCCAGTACCTTGTAGATTCCAGTGGCACTGTTTACTGTCCATACTCAAATCAATTAGATTTGCTAGGTTAGAGTTTAGCAAATCGACCATTTTTTCTGCTGTCTCATCAGTAATACCGCTTGCGTAACGTTCTCTCATATTTTACTCCGTTATTTAAAGTTATTTTATTGAGTTTAGAAATTTTAAGATGAATTGTTCTTTATTAATATATTTCTTAAACAGCTGTTTAACGCTAGTTTCTATATTTTATTTAAAGGAAGTCTAAAAACCATAACGTTTGATTAAAAAACTAACGTGTCGCTTAAGTGTTGCTAGTCAATTCATAGACGATGATAGCAGTTTACATTAATGTTTGAACCCTCAAGCGTTATGCTTTATTAGGTGGTCGTGTAACGACTTTGTTAATCGTGAAAAGCTTTGTAAATTTGAGCAGTGTAATGAGCATTATGGCAAGCATCATTGGATATGAATTTTGACATTTATATCTCAGGGTAAAGCCTGCTATTGTCCTTTAAAAAGAGCGGTTTGACCCCCATATCATTTTAAACTTAACGAGGAAGAAAGCCATTATGCGAATGCCTGAACCGCGCTCGTCGCGTCAGTTAAACCAATTGGCCACTCAGCTCCAAGGCGAAGCTGAAATCGTTGGTGTCAATGCGTCTGGAACGCAAATATCGAGTCGTGCCTTTGAGATGGTCACCGATTTTGAGCCAGCAGGCGATCAGCCGCAAGCGATTGAGAAACTGGTCAATGGTGTCAATAAGGGAATGGATGAGCAGTTGCTTCTTGGGGTGACGGGTTCTGGTAAGACTTATACCATGGCCAAGGTCATTGCTGAGTGCCAACGTCCAACTATTATTATGGCTCACAATAAAACCTTAGCTGCTCAGTTATATGGTGAATTTAAAGCGTTTTTTCCCAATAATGCAGTTGAGTACTTTGTCAGTTATTATGACTATTATCAGCCGGAAGCTTATGTCGCAGCCAGCGATACCTTTATCGAAAAAGACAGTGCCATCAACGATCATATCGATCAGATGCGTCTGTCAGCGACACGAGCGCTGCTTGAGCGCCGTGATGCAATTATTGTTGCATCAGTCTCTTGTATCTACGGTCTAGGTGACCCTGAGAGTTACCTAAAAATGCTGCTACATGTCGTGGTTGGCGACCGTATAGATCGTACTGCGACGATTAAGCGTTTGGTTGAGATGCAATATACCCGTAATGAGCTGGATTTTGGCCGTGGTACCTATCGTCTGCGCGGTGAGCTTTTGGATATTTATCCTGCGGAGTCCGAGCAGCTTGCTGTGCGTATCCATTTGTTTGACGACGAAGTAGAAAAAATCACATGGTTTGACCCTTTAACGGGTAAAACCGTGCGCAGCGTACCGCGTATTACCATTTATCCAAAGTCACATTATGTGACACCGCGCAACCGCCTTGAGGCCGCCAGCGAAACTATTCGCGAAGAGCTTGAGCCGCGGCTTGAGTATTTCCGCGACAATAATAAATTGGTTGAAGCGCAGCGCCTCAAAGAGCGCACGCAATATGATCTAGAGATGATTCAGCAGTTGGGCTACTGTAACGGTATCGAAAACTACTCGCAGCATCTCTCTGGTCGTCCATCAGGAGAGGCGCCGCCGACACTGTTTGATTATATCCCAGAGGATGCATTACTATTCCTCGATGAGTCGCATGTGACGGTATCGCAGATTGGGGCGATGTATAAAGGCGATAGATCGCGTAAAGAAAACTTGGTCAATTATGGTTTTCGTCTGCCAAGCGCGATGAATAACCGTCCGATGAAGTTTGAAGAGTGGGAGCGTATTAAGCCCAAGACTATTTATGTGAGTGCTACGCCTGCGCAGTATGAGCTCGAACACAGCGAGCAAGTGGTAGAACAAGTGGTGCGTCCGACTGGTTTGATTGATCCAGAGATTGAGATTCGTCCTGTACTCACGCAAGTCGATGATGTGCTATCGGAGATTATCAAGCGCCGTGAAAAAGACGAACGCGTACTGATTACGACATTGACCAAACGCATGGCAGAAGACTTGACCAGTTACCTTAAAGAGTATGATATCAAAGTCGCTTATCTACACTCCGATATTGACACGGTTGAACGTATGCAGATCATCCATGAGCTGCGTACTGGTGTGCACGATGTGTTGGTCGGTATTAACTTGTTGCGTGAAGGTTTAGATATGCCTGAGGTGTCGTTGGTGGCGATATTTGATGCCGATAAAGAAGGCTTTTTGCGCTCTGAGCGCTCGCTTATTCAGACTATTGGTCGTGCAGCGCGTCATTTAAATGGTAAAGCGATTCTCTATGCCGATCGTATTACGCCAAGTATGCAAGCGGCGATAGATGAAACGGATCGTCGCCGTGATAAGCAGATCGCCTTTAATATTGAGCATAATATCACGCCAAAAGGCGCACGACGTAGTATCACAGATAAGATCGATACAGGTGAGAGTTTAGATGTCAATGACAATCAAGTTATTCCTGTCAAAAGCAATCTACCCGATGTCGATATTAGTATTTTGCGTAGTCCTGATCTACTAGCTAAAGAAATCAAGCGTTTAGAGAAGCAAATGCAACAAATGTCACGAGACCTAAAGTTTGAGGAAGCAGCGAAGACCAGAGATAAAGTGCTTGAGTTAAAAGCGCATTTAATCTAATCGGTTATCTGAATTGTAGTTAGTATCCGTTTTATTGAACTTTTAAAGGGTGAGTTGCATATTTGCAATTCATCCTTTTTTATTGGTTATTAAGTTATTGAAAACATAAAGGTTTTTATTAAACATAACTAATAACTAATGTTTGGGGTTTAGAAAACTTGTAATCATACTAAATGCCACTTAATATGAGATCAGACATTATATTTCATTTTATTTTTCACTGACATTTAGGCGTATCGTCCCTATGCATAATAATAAATTTTTAGAGTTAAACGCGAACGAGAACTCGCTCGGCATGTCAGATTCTGCCAAACAAGCCATTACAGACTCTTTAAGTGCAGGTTTTCGTTATCCAGACAATCCACGTGCTGCACTCATCGGCAAAATCGCCACCATGCATAGCGTGGCAGAAAACCAAGTCTCGTTAGGTAATGGCTCGACTGAAAATATTCGCGCTACCATACAAATGCTGCAACATAAAGCGTTAGAGGAGGGCAGGCAGTTTCAAATGGTGATTCCCGTGCCAACGTTTGATTGTGCAGAGATGTATGCAAACTCTATTGGAGCCTCGGTAGTCAAAGTACCTTTAACAGCCGAAAATTACGATTTAGACCTTCAAAATCTACAAAAAGCCGCTGATGAGTTTGACGGTATAAGTTTACTTTACCTTTGCAATCCTAATAATCCAACAGGGACTATTACTTCAACAGCTAAGCTTAAAACATGGATAAGCAGTGCACCGGATAACCATTATTTTTTGTTGGATCAAGCTTACTTAGAGTACGTGACAGACCCAACCTTTGAGAGTGGGTTTGAATGGATAAAACAAGGGTTGTCAGACAACCTTATTGTTATTCATACTTTCTCAAAGTTATATGCCTTGGCTGGTATGCGAGTGGGCTACGCCATATCCAATCCGCAAACTACCGCTGACATTGAAGCGTTTATGTCGATAGACAATACCAACTTATCAGGTGCGGTCGCTGCTCTTGCGACTTTAGATGATATAGAGTTTTTAAAGCTAAGTTCACGCACGACCAAACAATCCCGTCAAATGGTTGAAGCAGCATTAGGTGAGCTTGGACTCCGCTACTTACCCTCACAATCCAACTTTATTTTCCATGAGATAAAAGGCGACTTACGCACATACATCAATAGGATGCGCGACAGTGGTATCAAAGTTGGTCGCGAGTTTCCACCTATCACAGGGTACAATCGCTTAACACTTGGTACACCTGATGAGATGGCAGTATTTATTGAAGTACTAAAGTCATTTCGTGAAAAAGGTTGGGTCTGATTGATGCTTTAAAGAATCAGTACGTTTAAAGTCAACCAATATAAAAAAGGTGAGTTGCTCTATTTGCAGCTCACCTTTTTTATGTGATTTTTATTTGATAATTATATTATCCAAACTCATCTGACTTTTATAAGCTGACATTTGTGAACCTACTTTAATATCAAGGCCAACGACTGCCTTTCACTATTACTAACTGCAAACGCACAATTACATTTTTTGTCTTAAAAACAAAGTGGACATCTTATAATATGAAAAATAAGACAAGGTTTGGATCATAATTATATGTATGATTATGATCAATTTATTGACAATAAACACAAAGGAGTATTTGACAGATGGATATTAAAGACATCTTCAAAAAAGAAGTAGAAAAACAGCTGCTCGATGTGGAAGATTACATTTTTACGCCTGAACGTATTGACATGGCGATTGATAATGGTGAGCTCAATTGCGTGTTGAACAGTGACGGCTCGGTAAATATGTTTTATACCAAAGAAGGCATTACAGATGTGCGGGCCGCAGCGCGAAAGCATCCCTTTACTGCGTTTGAGACTGAGCTGCATCATGGTATCTATGATGATGTAATCGAAGATTTAATCGATGGTGTGAACGACATTATCAGTAGCCATTCTAAATATTTCCGTCCGTCTAGGGTCTTGCCTATGGGAGCCTCTCTAGGCAATGACGGGGTAATTACAGATGCTGATAAGTACTAGACAATAAAAGCTAAACAGAATAGACGTTAGAAGTAACAGACGCTAGAGAAGTTAAACGCTAGTAATTGCCAATACCCAAAGTGCTTATTTATAGAGCACATTGGGTTTTTTGCTTAAATAAATGGATAATTTATTGAGTGAAGCTTGCGTAGCAAGACTGCAATGATTTGGCAACCACGCGTGTGACCAGTTTGGTTCGGTATTCGGCATCAATTGCCGCATTACCCAGCTCCACCACTGTCACATGTTGGGGCGCTTGCTCGCTCACGCAGCCGCAGACCTTACTTTTCACCGCTTCTTCTTGAGTCTCAGTCATAGCTGCGCTCGCAATACGCCAAGCACTTTGGTTTTCAATTTGACTACGGCATTGATTGTCAATGGCAGCTTTAAATACGTTCATACCGATTTCATTGGCTGTACCCATCGCAGTGCCCGTATTGGTTCCTGTTGTCATGCATCCAGCCAATATTAGTGATACAAGCATAGTAGTTGAAACTAGGACTTTTTTCATGATTTTTCCTTCAAGGTTTTTAGGAGAGGGTAAATAAGACATATTAAAAGACAGCTATGAATACTTGATACTGCCTAATTATATATTTTGGCGGATTAAAATCTAAAAAACCAGCTAAGATACTTTATCTTAGCTGGTTTTATTTTTTACTCTTACTTAGATCATATCGTATATTTAAAACGTTTTAATGGTTTTAAACATTTTTGCTATGTTGTTTTTTCTGAATATCTTTTGCTAGTTTGTAGCATTCATCGATATGGTCATTCGCAATCTTTTTGAAGATCATATAGCCCATCGTAGCGGCTACCATCTGTCCACCAAGTGGAATAAACTTAGTAACTTGCTTGGCGGCAATACGTCCACCGAAGCCTTGTATGGTCTTTTTGACAATACCACGTGTCGCCATAAGACCTGCAAAATCTACAGTACGATCCTTTAAAGCACCCCAATGTATTGCACGTGAATCTAGATCCACAGCTGACTCACGTCCTTCAATCAGACCAAAGCGCTCGCTTATCTCAGGTAGTAACTGGGTAAGCATACCAGCATCGACTGCAACATCAAAAAAAGGGACAGGAACGACGGCTACACCAGCAGAATATTTGGCGCGTTTTTTGACCAGTTGTTTGCATTCTTTTTTGATTTGGTCTAAGTCTAAGTTTGGGTCGATAGTATTCGGTAGTTTTTCAGCTGCTGGAGTGGTTTTCATAAAGCTTCCTTATAAAAAATGAAAAGTTTAACAGATAGCAAATATCTCAGATGGTTACCATTTTATGGATTTATAGGCGGCTTACAATCATTGCTTTGTATCAAAATGCAGAAAAATACAGCCACTATGCACAGTTTTTGTAAAAATATAGATTTTTGAATAAAAAGCTGGTTCAAAGGATACGGCAAGAAATAAGCAAATATAGAGAGTAGGGATTACAGTGATTATCTATTATGTACTCAGTCGTTATAAATTACCGTTGTGACCCTTTAGCAAAGCCAGTAGAATACGGTTATGCTAAATTTAACCCCCCGTTATACCAGCACTCGCATCGACGAGTTGCCTACTGCGTTGCAACCCCTTGCTGCTCAATCACTTACGCTTGCTCGCTTGTATGCAGGTCGCGGTATTACTGCGCCTGCTGAGCTTGAAACTGGGTTGTCTGGTCTATTGCCTGCTGAGCAGCTGCATGGCGTCGTTGATGCGGTGCGCTTATTAGACGTGGCCATAGATGAGGGTCAGCGTATTCTTATCGTTGGTGACTTTGACTGTGATGGCGCGACCAGTACTGCGCTGATGATGCGTGCGCTAACCAAGATGGGCGCGGTCGTTGATTTTTTGGTGCCAGATAGGTTTAAGTATGGCTATGGTCTGACGCCTGAGATTGTCGAGCTAGGTATTGAGACTTATCAGCCAGACATGATCGTGACAGTGGATAATGGCATTTCAAGTCACGAAGGTGTCGCCCGTGCGCAGGCTGATGGCATCACTGTGATTATCACCGACCATCACCTGACGACCAAAGCAACTCCGCCAGCTGAAGCGGTGGTCAATCCCAATCAGCTCGATTGTTATTTTGGCAGTAAAGCACTGGTGGGTGTTGGCGTGGCGTTTTATGTACTTGGGCGACTTGCAAAACTGCGCCGTGAAGCTGGCAAGTCTACCGTACAAGTCAGTCAATATTTAGACTTGGTGGCGCTTGGCACGATTGCCGATGTTGGCGTACTCGATAAAAACAACCGCATCCTAGTGCATCATGGGCTAAACGCCATTCGTCAAGGGCGCTGCTGTATGGGTATCTTGGCACTGCTTGAACAGGCAGGACGCGACCCAAAGCAGCTACATGCGCAGGACTTTGGTTTTGTTTTAGGTCCGCGTATTAATGCTGCTGGACGTATGGACAACATGCGTATCGGTATCGAGTGCTTATTGACAGAAGACTGGAGTACTGCACAGTGCCTAGCGCAAGAACTTGAACAGCTAAACCGTACGCGTCGTCAGGTAGAAGGCGAGATGCGCGCGCAGGCAGATAATATCGTACAGACGCTAGCGGACACTTCTAGTAGCACAGATAAGCGCAGCATTATTTTATATCAAGATGACTGGCACCAAGGTGTCATCGGTATTGTCGCCGGACGTTTAAAAGAAAGTCATTATTTGCCCAGTATCGTCTTTGCACCAGCGGATACAGAGCGTAGGGGTGATGATGATGCTATCAAAGGCTCAGCGCGATCTATTGCTGGCGTGCATATTCGTGATGCGATTGAGCAAGTCGCTGAGCGCTATCCTGACTTGATCAGCCACTTTGGCGGTCATGCGATGGCGGCTGGCTTGACGATCAAGCGTCGTCACTTTGACGGGTTTGTGGCGGCGTTCAATGAGGTCATGGCAGAGGTAGATGACGAGGTGTTTGCTGAGCAAAAATTCACCGATGGGCCACTGCAGGCAGGTGACTTTAGCTTGTGGTTCGCCGAGCATCTAGCCAATGCCAGTATTTGGGGACATGGCTTTGTGCCACCGATATTTGATGGTGTATTTGAAGTATTAAGCTTTAAGATTTTAAAAGACAAACACCTTAAACTGTCACTGCGTTATCCTGATGTGCAATATCCAATCGAAGCGATTTATTTTAATTTTGATAGTAGCGCTTGGGATTATCGCGCTGAAAAAGTACATTTGTTGTTTCAACTAGGTATTAATGAGTGGAACGGCAAACAAAGCCTACAGCTTATGGTGAAAGATTTGGCACTTGTAAAAGAGACGGTAGAAGCAGACTAGGGTATTGAGTAAGCTTAACATTGCATATTTTTAGTATTTCCATCATTCTTATGGACCAATGCAAGAACCGCTTTACCACTTTAATCAACCAAACGAATAGAAGGCAGATGCCAATCAAAGCGCAGCGCCAGCATTCGTACTGCAAAGATAACACCAAGCATGATAAATTCATTGAGTCCTGCATCTACACCTAGGCGCTCAAGTAGTAAATAAGTCACTGATCCGGCGATACTGGCAGAGATATAAATCTCACGCTGTAATACCAGCGGTATCTCATTACAAATAATATCACGTAGCATACCGCCAATAATCGCTGTCCAAACACCCATCATAATGGCAATCATCGGAGACACGTCTTGGTTTAATGCAACCTTAAAACCAATGACGCTAAATGCGGCCAAACCAATGGCATCGAAGAGTTTGAGCGCATTATCGATCTTGTGATACAAATGAAAGAAGATTTGTAGAATTAAAGAGGTCGCAGTAATGACTATGACATAATTGAGGTCAGTCATCCAGAATAGAGGATGACGATCTAACGCTATATCACGTAGCGTGCCACCGCCAATCGCATTGACCATCGATACCAAGATACAGCCAGCAATATCAAAGCCCTTATGCTGAGCCAGCAACGTACCAGCGATAGCACAAGCAATCACGCCAACCATATCAAGTAAATATAATAAAATATCTGGAAAAATTAAATTATTGGTCATGGTTATATTGCCAAGCACCGACTATCAAAGTTGATGGAACGCTCTAACCTGAGCAGTGTTTAATGCTAATAACTTATATCATATCATTGTTATAACTTTTACTAAGCGGCTGGATCATGCGGCAACCGTTTTTTAACCATCTTTTGCAAACAATATCAATCCTAGCATAATCAGTACAATACCGATGAGTCCCATTGCTGAGGGTATCGCATTGTCCAACAATAACATTCCGCCAATTAAAGCAAATATCACCTCGCTAGCTTGGGTAGAGTCAACGCCAGCAACTTCACTTGATGTCTGCGCTTGATCACGAGCATACAAAAAGATAGTGGTCGCTGCTACCCCTGCCAACAATGCTACTAGTAGCGTATTGAACAGTTGTGAAGTATCAGGCAGTTCAGGACGCACTATAATGCCTAAAAGCAGCCAAAATGGCAAACTACCGAGCGTCATTAGCCAGACTTTATTAAAAGCATTGTGTAAGAGCGAGGTGTCAATAGCGGGGATGCGTGCAATCAAAGTTTGGAGGGTAGATTGAGGTTGAATGGGAATGACGTTACTTTGTTGAATGACATGGTCCGCTAAGGTTTTATTTTCCTCAGCGTGACGCTTAGCGGCCTTGATTTTTTTGGCGTTATAAGAGACTTGCCAGACTAACTGGTTGCCAATGGGGTAACTAAAGGCGGCAATTAGCGCGGGCAGGGCACCGTAAAACAGCATTTCTGCCATGGGCGCGCTATCAATATCGGCTAGAGTAGAAGCGCGCAAGCCTTCGCTGACGTTGACCAGTACCACACCGATAAAGACCAATAGCGCATAGATAATAAACTTTTTATCGAAGCGTTGTCCAAATGCCAAAAGGACAAGCAAACTGGTCACGACGGTAAACATAAACGTCGCTGCGACGACCCAACCTGCAACGTGGTCGGCAGCATAACAGATACCCGTATAAAATAACCCAAAGCCAATACTACCAGTCACACACCAAAAGCCCCAATGCTGACGAAAAATAGTGCTCAGCTCTTTAATACGGTAAGCACCATATTGCATCATAATGATAACGGTAATAATGAGCCACATAAAAACATAGCGCAGACTTGCTGACCAAAACCAATGTCCACCAGCTGCACTCATCAGCTCATTTAAAATAAACGTCGAGCTAAAAAATGCCCCAGCCAGTAGGCCTAACAAAATCAATCTGACCATCCCTGTGTCCTTACAGTTGGCTGTTATATACTTTTAAGTGTGAGAGTTGATTACTACGGTCTTACTAAGACAAATCGGTTAACAGGCTTTAATTATAAGTTATTTACCTTTGGCATCCGCCCAAATGATCTTATGTAACTGCAATTGAAAGCGCACAGGTAATGCATCAGCGAGCATCCATTCTGCCAACTCGCGAGCAAGTACCGGTACATCAGGGCTAAACGCTTCGTCAATATCATCTGCTACATTGAACATGGGTGAAAACCAAACGGTACCAACCACTTTATCAAGCTGATGCTCAAACAGTTTTGCCTTCGCCCAATCGTAATCGGTGCGGTTCATAATGACAAATTTAATCTGATCATGCTCGGTTAAATGGTCAAGATTTGACCATAGGTTTTTATCAACTTCACCTGAGCTTGGCGTTTTAAGATCCATGACTTTGCTGACCGCTAGCGGTACGTTTTCTACCGTGAGCGCACCCGCTGTTTCAAGAGAGATTTCATAGTCGTCAGCTAATAAGCGTTTAATCAGCTCAATGGCATTCGGCTGTGCTAAAGGCTCGCCACCAGTAAGGCAAATGCGTTTGCAAGGATAACTTTTAATCGTGGTTATAATGGTATCAAGCGCTTGACGCTCACCGCCACTAAAAGCATATTCAGTGTCACAATAGACGCAGCGTAGCGGACAGCCGGTCAGGCGTACAAATATCGTCGGCAAGCCTGAGGTGACGGCTTCACCTTGCAAGGAATAAAAGATTTCAGTCAAACGCAGGCCCGCGGTCGGGTCTGTGACGGGAATATAAGTGTTTCTTAGAGAAGGCTCATTCATAGTATTTACAAACAGAATAAGGTGTCGATACCGTGGCTAAGTGTCTTAAATACACAAACTAAAAATAAGAAACAGGCTAAATTAAAAAGGCTGTTACCGCATGGTTATCAGACAATATAAAAATAAGACACACAATAGCTGGCAAGCTTAAGGACTTGACAAGAGATGTGTATAATTTGGGTATTGCTTATTAGATAGGACAATCAATGCAATGTCGAATTATAACGTAAGATAGCTTATTAAGCTGCAAAAAAAGATGCTGAAGCTTATCTCCAGCATCTCAATGTTCGTTTTAGCTATATACGTTTATAAGCGCTTATAAAAGCGCTTATGCTAAGCGTAACAGCTCGTTCACTGAAGTTTTAGCACGCGTTTGTGCATCCACTTTTTTGACAATAATAGCAGCATATAAGCTATGTGTGCCATCTTCTGATGGCAGGCTACCTGGTACGACAACTGAGCCTGCTGGTACGCGGCCACGATGAATCTCACCTGTTTCGCGGTCATAAATACGCGTAGACTGACCGATATAAACACCCATAGAGATGACTGCGCCTTCTTCGACGATGACGCCTTCAACGATCTCAGAGCGCGCACCGATGAAGCAATTGTCTTCAATGATAGTAGGGTTGGCTTGTAGTGGCTCTAGTACGCCGCCGATACCCACGCCACCTGATAGATGCACGTTTTTACCGATTTGGGCACACGAGCCAACCGTCGCCCATGTATCTACCATCGCACCTTGATCGACATAAGCACCAATATTAACGTACGATGGCATTAATACTGCACCTGCTGCGATGTAAGAGCCTTTACGAGCGATAGCAGGCGGTACGACACGTACGCCAGCTTCTTTAAATTGCGCTTCGGTCCAATCAGCAAACTTAGTCGGTACTTTGTCATAGAACTGCACATGCTTGCCTGCTGGCATCGCGTAGTTGTCGTTTAGACGGAACGATAGTAAAACTGCTTTTTTGGCCCATTGATTGACGACCCATTCGCCATCCTTTTTTTCAGCGACGCGCAGGCTACCGTTGTCGAGTTGCTCTAGCACTTGCTCGATGGCTGTGCGTACGTCTTGTGGCATCGTACTTGGGCTATACTCGTTACGGTTTTCAAAGGCTTGTTCGATGGTTTGTTGTAATGACATAAAGAGTTCCTAAAATTAATAAAAGGGAGAGCTTATAAGAAATAAGGACGTTAACTTAGATAAAAAACATACTTGCCGTATTGTCGCTAATTTAGCGAGTTTTAGCAAACCAACTCAGCGTCCATTACGCACTTAAATGTCGTATCCAGTTTAAAATATCATGATAGACCACACTATGATCTTGCTCATGTAACGGCTCATGACGCATGTTAGGGTATAAACGCGCATCGGTATTACTAAAACCTTGCTTGTGTAAGTTTTTGGTGATGTTGCGAACTCCGCGTCCCATATTACCAATGGGATCGTTCTCGCCACTGACAAATAACATCGGAAAGCTCTTGTTGATGGTGGACGCCCAGCGTTGATGTAATCCAGCTTTCATCAATGTGAATAGGGTCATAAAGCCATTGTTGGTGAAATCAAAGCCAGTTAGTGGATCAGCCTCATATGCTGCGATATTATCGGTATTTTCACTTAACCAAGCAAAGGGAGAAGGAGAGAGGCGTTCTTTAAGCTTGGCATTAAGCACCTTATTCATGATTTCAGCAAATACAGTATTTGGTTTTTTGGGAGCTGTTTTGGCAAGGATAGCATTTAACGGAAGCAGTACTTTTACTAATGGGTTAGCATCAGCAGTCCCCATAAGAATGGCACCTCTAAAGTCTTGCGCGTGATGCTTGAGCACGACACGCACTATAAATGAGCCCATAGAATGACCCATAATAAAATGCGGTACGTCAGGGTGGCGCTCTTTTAACGTATTCGCCATAACAATAACATCTTTTAATAATGACTGTGCTGGATGCTCATTACCAAAAAAACCTAACTCATCTGATGATTTAATCGTACGCCCATGACCGAGCTGATCATAGGTAGCAACTGCGATGCCGTGATCGGCTAAAAACTGCGCGAAATCTACATAACGACCGCTATGCTCTGCCATGCCGTGTACGATGAGCAAAGTGGCTTGTATGGCAGTATCGTTATCACTTGGCTCAAAAAATCGATGATGCAAATAGTGAATATTATCGGAAGATAAAATATGCTCATTACTGCTATCGGTGTTGCTACTCATAAAAAGTTCCTGTAAGTCGGTCAAATACTGGGCGCGTTATTTTATAATACGGATTGTACACAGCGCGATATAAGTTGTCTTATCTTTTAGATTGGCGATATGGCTGTTATCCGCTATTGTACTGGACGCTGATAAATAGTGTTGCCTTCTTTGATGGTTTTTAGCACATGAATATCGCGAATCTTATCTGCTGGAACCGTCAGAGGGTTACCATCTAAGATTACCAAATCCGCGAGTTTACCAGGATCTAGCGTGCCTTTGGTATCTTCTTCAAAATATTGATACGCTGCATTACTGGTGATGGCTTTTAGGGCTTGATAGGGGGTTACGCGTTCATCAGCACCGATGACTTGACCTGTGCGTGAGGTGCGATTGACCGCTGTCCAAACAGAAAACAGTGGATCGACTGGCGTGACAGTGTCGTCAGAGTGATTGGTATAAGGGATGCCCATTTTATCAACTGTGGCAAGAGGGCTTAGAGAGTTGGCGCGTTTTTCGCCCAAGTTTTTGATATGGACATCGCCCCAAAAGTAAGCATGGTTGGTAAAAAATGACGGCACCATATTGTACTTTTTAAACGCCGCTAGCTGGTCTGGTCGCGCAAACTGCGTATGAATCGGCACGATACGGCGGTCTTTATCAGCGGCTTGTCCCGTTTGTTTGACCGCATATTCGTGCGCTTTGATGATCATATCAGTGGCCGCGTCGCCATTATTATGAATAAATAACTGATTGTCATTTTTATAGGCTTTGACAAACATCTCGTTCATCTTATCTTGGCTGATACTCGGCAAGCCGCGGCAGTCGCTCTCGCAGTCTGGTACAGGCGTCAGATAGGGCTGAGTAAAGTAAGCGGTCTTGCCTTGCGGGGAGCCGTCGGCGATGATTTTGGTGCCTTGTACCTTAAAACCGTTTTGATAGGTTTGCCATTTAAAGTCTTTATCGGCTAAGTTTTCGTCCAAATCACTAACCCCTGCCAAGGAGACCAAGTCGATTTTAAGCTTGCCGTCATCGGCTTGTTTTTGAAAAAACTGAATAGCATCACGGGTGGTAGAGCCGTCTTGCGCTGTGGTCACGCCGTACTTGGCGTAGTAGTCTTGAGTTTGATCAAAAAACTGCGCTTGCTTGGGCTCAAGCGTCTTGAGCAATTGATACATAAGCGGATACATCGCCGTCTCTTGTAGCAGACCATTTGGCTCGTTTGAGCCTTTGACTCGGGCAATATTACCACCTTCAGGTGACCGGCTATCGGCAGTAATGTCCATAGCAGCCAGCGCACTGGAGTTGGCAACCCCCATATGACCGCTGGTATGCTGTAAATACACTGGATTGTTTGGCAAAACGCTATCAATCTCTTCTTTGGTCGGATGGCGATCTTCGGTGAGCTGCGTCTCATCATAACCCCAGCCAAATATCCACTCGCCATCAGCGATGTTATTGTCTTTTTTATAAGCCTTTAACGCTTGCAGCATTTTATCGATGCTGTCGACCTTGCCAATCGGCGGCGCGCTCAGATCCACTTGTCCCATAGTGTTGGACACCAAGCCAAAATGGCTGTGTGGATCGATAAATCCTGGCAGCAGCGTCTGATGTTGCAAATCGACAGTCGCGGCGTTTTTATAGTTGTCTTGCGCTTGTGTTAAGCTACCGACATAAGCAATCTTACCGTTTTGGGTGACCAATGCTTGCGCCAGTTGCGGCTTGTCACCCTCCATGGTAATGATATTGCCGTTGTAATAAATGGTTGCTTGACTGGTCGCTGTTTGTGAGGCGGGCTGGGTTGCCGCCGAATTGCTGCTTGAATTGATTGTCCCTGGGGTGACTGCACAGCCAATCATGCCCAGTAGGCCAATGCCTAATAAGGTCGGCCTTATAAATAGATTTGTATTCATTGTATTTTCCTTAATAATGACGAACGTACCGTATGATCTGCCATAGACGTCAAATATAACCAATCTAACTATAATGACAAATGCGGTCAATATCCTTTGGCGATTTGTTGCTTTTCTATCCTGTGTGAGCCTGTAGCGCCTAGAGTGAGTGTTCGTGCTGATATGGAATAACCAGCTAAATACCTAATATTAATGATAATGCTTAAGAAAAAATAAGGTATGATTTATGAAGTATTCTTTATTTTGCCCATAAACTTATAATGACGCTATGCTAACAATGATAGTGTATACATCAAAGTTTTAGTACGATTTTTTATCGTAAAAAGCTGCCAAATGGATTCTATACCACTATGAAATCTACTATTGAATTACTCGAAGCGACGGATTTTCCTGCTATCAAAAGACGCAGCCTTAACGTCCTACAAATCAATATGGGCTATCTGTGTAATATGTCTTGTGTGCATTGTCATGTCGCAGCCAGTCCATACCGTACCGAGATGATGTCGCGTGAGTTGGTTGAGCTCATTCCGCAAGTGCTGCAAGCGCAAAATATCGATACACTTGATTTGACCGGCGGCGCGCCTGAGATGCACGAGGATTTTAAATACTTGGTAAAAGAAGCGCGTAAGCTTGGCGTTAAAGTCATTGATCGTTGTAACTTGACGATCTTGATGGAAGAAGGCTATGAAGACATGGCGCAGTTTTTAGCAGATAACGAGGTCGAAGTGGTCGCCTCACTGCCGTGTTATTCGCTTGAAAACGTCGATAAACAGCGCGGCAAAGGCGCATTTGACGACAGTATTTTAGGGCTGTATAAGCTCAACGCTTTGGGTTATGGAAGAGCAAATACAGGCTTGATTTTGAACTTGGTTTATAACCCGCAAGGCGCGACCCTGCCGCCCAATCAGCAGATGCTAGAGGCGGACTATAAGCGTGAGCTCAAAGAACACTTTGATATTGAGTTTAATCAGCTATTTGCTCTGACTAACATGCCCATTCAGCGCTTTGGGGCAGTACTGCTTGCTAAAAACGAGTTTTATCCTTATATGACGCTGCTCAAAGACAACTACGATGCGCACAATCTCAAAGACGTCATGTGCCGCTCGACCATCAGTGTCAATTGGCTGGGCGAATTGTTTGATTGTGATTTTAATCAGCAGCTACAGATACCGGTGCCGAATAAATCGCGCCGATATCTAAAAGACTTATTGACGCAAAATCTTGAGGGCGATGACATTGCTATCGCTGACCATTGTTACGGCTGCACGGCCGGACAGGGCAGTAGCTGCGGCGGCGCCTTAGAAGAAGACGGGATGAAAGTGGTTTAGAAATGGTTCTAGGCACTGTTTTTTAACACTAATATCACTATCAGCTACTTTTAATACTAATGGAGCTTTCCTTATGCCTATTAACAAAGCACACTTATCTATCCCATTAACAACCAAAGCTCTTCTTGCCGCTACTCTTATGCTATCGAGCGCCGCTTATGCAGATTTTAATCATAGTAGCTGGGATAGCTTGCTCGGCAAACACGTGACTATGACCAATGGTGGTAAAGCATCGAGAGTTAACTATGCAGGCATGAAAGCGGATAAAGCTAAGCTTGATAGTTATCTTGCTGCTACGAGTAACGTTAGTCAGTCAGAATTTAACGGATGGAGTAAAGATGAGCAGTTGGCGTTTTTGATCAATGTCTATAATGCTGGCACCGTAGATCTAGTGCTAACTAAATATCCTAATATTAAGTCAATCAAAGATATCGGCGGTATATTTGGCTCACCTTGGAAACAAGACTTTGTCAACGTACTGGGTAAAAAGCGCTCACTGGATGATATCGAACATAACCTAATTCGCGGCTCTGGGCGCTACAACGAACCGCGCATACATTTTGCAGTCAACTGTGCAAGCATTGGCTGTCCTGCATTATTAAACGACGCCTACACGGGTAGTAAACTCGATAAACAATTAGAGCAGGTCACCAGTAAATTCTTAGCCGATAGCAG
Organism: uncultured Psychrobacter sp.; assembly: GCF_947495825.1. Classification (GTDB taxonomy): domain Bacteria; phylum Pseudomonadota; class Gammaproteobacteria; order Pseudomonadales; family Moraxellaceae; genus Psychrobacter. Next base: position 63,849 of record NZ_CANMAH010000004.1, on the reverse strand, counting down.
TCGCAACCGCCTACAAGGTAACACTTTAGAGGTCTCGCCTATATTTAAATGGTATAAAGAGGACTTTGAAACGAGCTGGCGCGGCACCAAAAATCTAGAAGGGTTTTTGGGACGCTATAGTTCATCTTTGGGACTGAATAAATCTCAAGCTGCCGATTTAAAAAGCGGCAAGACTAAGATAAGCTACACCGATTATGATTGGAAGCTAAATAAGAAGTAGCCAGATAGTATGCTCACAATTTCTATCATCATTCCTACATTCAATGAGGCAGATAACCTGCCGCATTTATTTGCGCACATCACTGGACTAAACCCACCTCCGCAGCAAGTGCTATTGGTTGATGGTGGCTCAAATGATGAGTCTTTTAAATTGGTTCAAAACCTTATTGCAGATGTCACTCGTGATAATCTGTCAGACATCGACTGGCAAGTGGTTAAGTCACAAGCAGGTCGTGCACGGCAAATGAACAAAGGCGCAGCGCTCGCTACGGGTGATGTACTGCTGTTTTTGCATGCAGATACCAAGTTGCCAGCTCAAGCTATTATGGATGTAAAAACTGCTACCCAAGATAAAAAATGGGGTCGTTTTGACGTACGTCTAGATAGTCCTGATTGGATGCTAAAGCTAGTCAGCAAAATGATAAACTTACGCTCGCGGCTAACTGGTATCGCCACGGGTGACCAAGCTATTTTTATTAAACGAGATTTGTTTGAACAAATTGGTGGCTATCCTGATCAAGCGTTGATGGAAGATGTTGAGATTAGTAAATGTCTAAAAACCATTGGCAAACCTGCTTGTTTAACAACTAAAGTCATCACCTCAGCACGGCGCTGGCAGCAGCATGGCACTTGCCGCACAATACTACTGATGTGGCAGCTGCGCTTTGATTATTGGCGCGGCGTACCTACTGATAACATTTGGCAGCGCTATTACCGATAAAAGAATAAATCCTTATCATGAATCAAAACTCATCAACCTGTATCATTATCTTTGCCAAATTCCCCGCTGAAGGTAAGGCAAAAACGCGCTTGCAACCGGTGCTTGGGATGACAGGCGCAGCGCAAATAGCTCGCAAGTTGCTTTTACACAGCATAGAGCAAGCCGTCGCTACTGGTCTAACCGTCGAGCTGTGCGTGAGTCCATCACCAAACGATTCATGCTGGCGAACGCTTAATTTACCCGGGTCAGTACAGTGGTCAGGGCAAGCAGAGGGTGATTTGGGGTTACGTATGCTCACCGCCAGTCAAAACGCGCTTAAGAAATTTGAGAAAATATTATTAATAGGCTCGGATTGTCCTGCTTTAACCGCTACTAAAATTCATAGCGCTGCTCAGCAATTAGAGACTCAAAATAGCGTAATGATTCCTGCCTCGGATGGCGGTTATGTGCTTTTTGGCTTTAAACGAGTAAACGCACATTTATTTTCAAACATGACATGGAGCGTGAGCGATGTTGCCGCAGTTACCCGTCAGCGCATTCAAGATCTAAACTGGTCACTAGCTTTGTTAGCGCCTTTGCCGGATATCGATGAGCCTGAGGACTTACAGTATTTGCCCGTGGGCTGGCTGGACGGTGTAAATGTTAGCGACAATAGTTATTAATAAAACAAAACTTTGAATCAACTTCTCAAAAATAAAAAAGACCATAAAATGCTTCGATAGTCTTTTATGTGTGCGAAAACGTCATAAATTTAAGATTTCAACCATTAAGGAAGTAACGCTGCCAGTCTTGTTTTGGTTTGTTCATCCATTGCTGTAACGGGCGTGACTAATGCTTGCTCTAGAGCTGTGTGAGCAATGGATTTAGGCTGTTCGGCGGCGAGTAGGGCAACGGCTTCTTTGATGACTTGCTGGGCGTTATCGGCATTTTTCATCAGGTTCTGAATAGCGTAGTCGGCGCTGACTGCTTCCTCAGTAGGGTGCCAGCTATCAAAATCGGTCACTAGTGCAAGCGTGGCATAGGCGATACTGGCTTCACGTGCCAGTTTGGCCTCTGGCATATTGGTCATACCGATAATGTCAGCATGCATTTGCCGATACCACTGCGACTCAGCACGAGTGGAGAACTGCGGGCCTTCAATACATAGATAGGTCGCTTTTGAATGGCACTGTCCATCGACAATATGCGCTTTTTCATAAGCTCTCGATAAAATATCTGCCACTTTAGAGCATAATGGGTCGGCCATCGATACATGCGCAACCGCACCATCACCAAAAAACGTACTAACACGCTGCTTAGTCATATCAATCATTTGATCAGGGACGACCATATCTAGAGGCTTTAGCGACTCTTGTAATGAGCCAACCGCTGATACGGAGACGATATAACGCACACTTAGGGACTTTAGCGCATAAATGTTGGCGCGGTACGGTACCTCGGACGGCATGAATTTATGACCCTGACCATGACGGGTCAAAAAGGCAACGGTAGTGCCGTTCAGCTCACCCAATACAATATCATCAGACGGCTTACCGAAAGGCGTCTCAACTTTAACGCGACGTTTATTGGTCAAGTCTGTCATTTGATACAGGCCACTGCCACCGATGATGGCGATATCAGCGGTTTGTTGAATGGTTGTAGAGGTGCGGTCGTTTAAATACGCTCTATTTGCGTCTTGGCTGTCTTTTATTGTGCTCATCCTAATAGGCTTCCAATTGGTTATCATTGTGGTCAGCATAACCTATATTTTTTCAAAAAATAAACCACTATTATTAAGTACCTATAGGTATAACACGAAAAATTCGTTAGTTATCATTTTTATTTAAAGTAAGTTGCGGTATGCTTACAAGGTTATGAAGCAATTAGATCAACTGATAACCAAAAACAGTCTTAACCATCAAGGAAGAAATCAATGAAATTGACTAGTAAGACGGCACTAATGATAGCAATGATTGCCTCTAGTTTGGCATTCACCGCATGCTCTAATACAGAAAATGAAGCAGCAAGCGCTGAGGATTCAGCAGTCTCTGGCGAGTCAGAAACCGCTGCCGCTACTGCGAATGACAAGCTGGATACGAAGTTTGTCACCATCGCCACAGGTGGCGCATCTGGCCCTTATAATATCATTGGCACTGCTTTGTCTGAGGTTTATGCCAAAACCTTTGGTGTCAACTCAAAGACGCAGACGACAGGCGCTTCAGTTGAAAACGTCAATTTATTAACCCAAGGCAAGGTAGATATGGTGTTGGCGCTGAGCGATGTCGTCACTGATGCTGTCGAAGGCAAAAACAACTTCGATCAGCCAATTGACAACATTCAACAGATCGCTGTGCTGTATCCGAATGTGGTACAAATTGTGACGTCTCAACAGTCAGGCATCAAAAACATCGAAGATCTGCGTGGTAAGCGTATTGCGGTTGGTGATCAAGGTTCAGGAACCGAAGTTAACGCTCGAACATTATTAGAAGGGTTTGGCATTACTTATGATGATATCGATGTGGATTATCTAGGTTTTGCTGAAGCGGCCGATGGCATGAAAGCGGGTAAAATTGAAGCGGCGTTCTTTAGTAGTGGTCTACCAAACTCGTCATTAATGGAGTTAGAGCAAGGCCTAGACTTGCAGCTAATCACCATCGATCAAGACAAACTGAATGAGATCATCGCCACCAAACCTTACTTTAAAACCTTTGAGATACCAGCGGGTACTTACGGCAACGCTACCGCGATACCGACTGCCGCGATTATGAATGCGTTATTGGTGCGTTCAGACTTATCTGAAGACGATGGTTATAAGCTCACCAAGGCTTTGTTTGAAAACTTAGATGGCCTAAAAACAGCGCATCAAGCAGCCAACGATATCAGTTTAGAGTCTGCTAATACTGGTATGGTAGCGCCGATCCATCCTGGCGCTAAAAAGTACTATGATGAGCAAGCAGCTAAGTAAACACTTATGGCTATTAACTAGCGCGGCACTGGTTGCTGCGCTAGTTTTTTTTGTGCTGTGGGCCAACTTATCCCGTCAGCCCGTTGTCGAAGTGCAAGTCGATGGCACCACCTGCTATTTTACTGAGCCCAACTTTGAGCTGCGCTGGATACATTCTGTAGAAAAGCAGTGGTGGGAGGAGCAGTATCAGCGTACAGACGATGGTCTGCTATTGACCACCACTTATTTTGAAGCGTTTGGTGCAGGTACGCCGTCGACTGAAGCGCTGGCACCCATACAAAAACCTGGCTATTTGGGTTATCAAATCAACGAAAAACTGCCTAGTCTTAATTGGGTAGTATCTAGATTGACCAAGGGTGAGCTAAATTATGCCGACCATCGGCTTTTGATTCATGAGTGGGCGCCAGATTATGCTGAAGTAACGATTACGCCCAAGGCGTATCATTTAATTGATAGATTAAAGAAGGATTTTTGTCATGAGCTCTCAAGTGACGGATCACGATAATGTGACAACGATGTCAGCCAATCATGCTGATCTGCCCATCCATTCCAATACTGATGCTGATACCAATGTAGATGCCGAGCTCGAAGTGCAAGCTCATAATCAAGCCATATTAGAGAAGTATGATCGAGAGTCAATCACCCGTCATATCACTCAAGGTCCAGTTAAGTATTTTATCGCTGGGATTTGCATTTTATATTCTATCTTTCACTTGTATATAACCTTCAATCCAATGCCAGCGCTGCTGCAGCGCTCTGTACACGTCGGCGTTGGCTTTGCCCTGATATTTTTAATATTTCCTGCGAGTAAAAAAAGTAGCCGTAAGCGCGTCGCCTGGTATGACTGGATTTGGTTTGTGCTGTCCTTATCAGGGATGGCTTATCTGATATACGAGTACCAAGACATCGTGACCTCACGTGGCGGCATGGCCAATCCGGTTGATGTGATATTTTCTATTATTACCGTCATCTGTGTGTTAGAGGGCAGTCGCCGTATTACCGGTTGGATTTTGCCGATATTGGCGTCAATATTTTTGGCTTATCCATTTGTCAGCCATCTAGATTTTATGCCTGATCGATTGCTCACGCGTCCTTATGATATGGGTGATATTTTTGGTCAATTGTTCTTAAAGACTGAAGGCCTGTATTCTGTGGCGATTGGCGCGTCGGTGACGTTTATCTTTTTGTTCATCTTATTTGGGGCATTTTTAGCGCGCTCAGGGATGGGTCAGCTGTTTAATGATTTGGCACTGGCTATTGCTGGGGATAAAAAAGGCGGACCTGCCAAGGTGGCGGTCATCTCAAGCGGCTTTATGGGCAGTATCAACGGTTCAGCGTTATCGAACGTTGTCAGCACCGGCGCGTTTACTATCCCATTGATGAAAAAGGTCGGTTATCACAAAGACTTTTCGGGAGCAGTAGAAGCAAGTGCTTCTGTGGGCGGGCAGATATTACCTCCTATTATGGGGGCCAGTGCTTTTATCATGGCCGAAACCACAGGGCTGCCTTATAGCACGATTGCTTTGGCTGCGTTATTGCCAGCAGTGCTCTACTATCTAGGCGTTATTGCGCAAGTGCATTTTCGTGCTGGTCGCCGCGACCTAAAAGGCATCGCCAAAGAAAACTTGCCAGCCGTCAAAGAAGTATTAAAAGCACGTGGTCATATGCTACTACCGATTGTATTTTTGATATTTTTATTAATCAAAAACGTTCCTGTCGGCTATGCAGCGGCCTATACCATCGGTTTTACGGTTGCCATTAGTATGATACGCAAAGAGACCAGAATGGGGTTCTCGGACATTTTGGGTGCACTAGAAGATGGTGCTCGTCAGTCGCTAGCGGTGATGGCTGCGTGTGCGGTGGTCGGAGTGATCATCGGTGTGGTCAGCTTGACCAGCTTTGGTACGGTGATGACCTCATCTATCGTGACATTGGGCGCAGGGTCGTTATTCCTCACCCTAATATTGACCATGCTTGCATCTATGGTACTCGGCATGGGGCTGCCATCTATTCCTGCGTATATCATTACCGCAACGATGGCAGCGCCTGCACTAGCAGGTTTTGATATTCCGATTTTATCAGCGCATATGTTTGTGTTTTATTTCGGTATTTTTGCCAATATTACTCCGCCTGTTTGTTTGGCAGCGTTCGCTGGTGCGGGTATATCCGGTGGTGATCCGATGAAGACAGGGTTTTTGTCGTTGAAGCTGGCATTGGCCGGATTTATCGTGCCGTTTATGTTCATCTATAGTCCGACGATGCTGATGATAGATCCCACGGGTCTGGCAGTCACGGCAAAAGATTTCCCGCTGCCACCTATAATTGATATCGTGACAGTGGTATTGACATCGGTAACAGGGGTCATTGCTTTAGGGGCGGCGCTAGAGGGCTATTTTAAGGGCGCTATGAATCCACTCACGCGTGGCATATTGGCCATCGGCGCGTTACTACTGATTTATCCTGAGCTGACGACGGGGTTTATAGGCGGTGTGATCGTGCTGATTATTGCTATACTCAATATCAAAACAGCCAAAAAGCCCACACCGACTATCACGGTGTAAAGAGTTGAGCTTGAAGGCTTTATTAAAGTTACGTCATTCTCAACTATTTGGCTTTATAGTTAGTACACTTTAAAACTTTCGATAAAAAAGGGTGAACAGTAACTATCTACTGTTCACCCTTTATTTTATCTACAGACTTGCGATTAGAGCTTTGCTAACTCAACAACCAAGCTTGCCTTCGGCTTCTAGCGCTTTTTTGCTACGAACCGGCGCAGGGCAATCTTCACCGTAGTACTGACGATCAGCAAAGTAGCTTGAGCGTACCATTGGGCCTGCCCAAATGCTAAAGAAGCCAATCTTTTTACCGTAGTCCATATAGCGCTGAAACTCATCAGGATGGACATAACGATCAACTGGCGCATGATCCTTACTGGGCTGTAGATACTGACCGATGGTAATCATATCGACATCATGAGCCTTGAGATCATCGAGCAGCGCATAGACCTCTTCTTCGGTCTCACCAAGACCGACCATAAAGCCGCACTTGGTGGCGATATCAGGACGACGCTCTTTGTAGATTTTGAGCAAGTCGAGTGAATGCTGATAATCAGAACCAGGACGGAACGCTTTGTACAGACGCGGCACAGTTTCGATATTATGGTTAAAGACATCTGGCGGTGTCTCAGTCAATAAGTCTAACGCAATCTCTATACGACCACGGAAATCTGGCACCAATATCTCAATTAAGCAGTTCGGGCTCAGCGCGCGAGATTCGTTCAATACTTCTACAAAGTGCCCAGCACCGCCGTCTTTTAGATCATCGCGGTCGACAGAGGTAATCACCGCATACTTAAGACCCAAGCCTTGAATGGTCTCAGCAGTGTGACGCGGCTCGTCTTTATCAAGCGCATTCGGACGACCATGACCCACATCACAAAACGGGCAGCGACGGGTACAGATATCGCCCATGATCATAAAGGTCGCTGTACCATCGGCAAAGCACTGCGGCAGGTTAGGGCAGGCAGCCTCTTCGCAGACGGTATAGAGCTTTTGCTCACGCAAGGTGGCTTTGATACGAGCCACTTCCGCAGGGGAGGACATCTTGACCCGAATCCAATCTGGCTTTTTTTTGGCCTCAACCGTGGGGATGACCTTAATTGGGATACGCGCAACTTTATCATAGCCACGTAGTTTTTCGCCTTGAATGGCTTTTTTGGGTTTGACCTTGGCAGCAGGTACATGTGTTTGTACGGCAGTTGTCATAATAGAGTTATCTCTTAACCCTTTATATTATAAGGGTTTATGGAATGATCAGAATGTTTTTTAAGTATCGATATTATAGCAGAGATTTAGGGTTTAATTTTTAGTGAATATTATTAAGACTACTATGAATTGTCTGATGATCATAGTTTTAAATATCTATATCAATGTCCAACTCATTTAGGATGTCTATGGCCGCGCGAAACGCTTCTTGGGTGGCAGGTGCGCCGCAATAGGGCAGGCTGTGCATCAGTACTTCTCGAATCTCGGCAACGCTCGCACCGTTATTAATGGCACCGCGAATATGACCTTTTAGCTCAGTCGGACTTTTTTGTGCAATCAAAAAAGCAATGGTAATTAACGAGCGATATTTGCGCGGTAATACTGAATCATCTTGCCACGTACTGCCCCAAGCATGCTCAATGATCCAGTCTTGTAGCGGCTGGGTAAAGCCCGTCGCGCTATCAAGCGAGCGTTTTACATGCTGCTCGCCCATCACTTCAGTGCGTACTTGTAGACCGTTTTGATAATTGACGTTTTCTGCCATTTTAAGCTCCTTCTTGTTATCTTTCGTATCAGTATTTCCCTATCGGTCTTTCTTTCGAACGCTTCTTATTTATGAATAAAACTTATTTTTTCAAGCCAGTCTAGCGTATTTAGGTTGCGCAGCCTCTGAGAGTGCAGCACGTAAGTAAAATTTATACCAGTAGCGCATTTAAGTTTATGCAATCTTTTTATTTTCAACTGATTGTATCGCTCATTTGTACGCCTAACAATTATGTCAAAAATAGACTGCTATTTCTTAGAGTTATGAGAGGGTGGTTAACCCTATGATTGATGGTACTATTTTTATAATAAATGTCCAATATGGCTTTATTCTGAGCCTTTTAAAGCCATAGCCATTAACATTTAGAGCGTTTTAAGCTATGATTGCACCGATTATTATTTCATATGGTACACAGACGCAGGCGGTCATGCTGACTACCCACGTATTGTGCTAACCCCAAATGACGAGGACGACTATTGTGTTAGAAGCTTATCGTAAACATGTCGAAGAACGTGCTGAGCTAGGAACTGTACCGCTACCATTGAATGAAAAGCAAGTAGCAGAGTTGGTTGAACTATTAAAAAACCCACCAGCAGGCGAAGAAGAGTTTTTGATGAACCTGCTAGAAAACCGTATTCCTGCTGGGGTTGACCAAGCTGCTTACGTTAAGGCTGCATTTTTGGCTGCTATCTTAAAGGGTGAAGCCTCATCACCACTTATCAATAAGAAAAAAGCGGTTGAAATCCTAGGTACCATGCAAGGTGGCTACAATGTCCAACCATTGGTTGCCGCTCTTGATGATGAAGACGTTGCTCAAGACGCTGCTGAGGCATTGAAAAAGACGTTGCTCGTATTCGATGCGTTCAACGACGTCACCGAAAAAGCTGAAGCAGGCAACGACATCGCAAAAGAAGTTGTACAGTCTTGGGCTGATGCTGAGTGGTTCTTAAACCGCCCAGAAGTGCCTAAAAAGACCACTTATACAACGTTTAAAGTGACTGGCGAGACCAACACTGATGATTTGTCGCCAGCACAAGATGCGTGGAGCCGCCCTGACATCCCATTGCATTCATTAGCTATGCACAAAAACTCTCGTGACGGCATCACTGCTGACGAAGAGGGCGTGCGCGGTCCAATGAACCTTATTGATGAGCTAAAAGAAAAAGGCCATCCACTTGCGTACGTTGGCGACGTCGTCGGTACCGGCTCTAGCCGTAAGTCTGCGACCAACTCAGTACTATGGCTGATGGGCGAAGACATCCCGAACGTACCTAACAAACGCGGCGGCGGTCTGGTACTGGGTAACAATATCGCTCCTATCTTCTTTAACACCATGGAAGACTCTGGCGCATTGCCAATCGAAAAAGTAGCTGTCGATAACCTAAACATGGGTGATGTGTTTGACATCTATCCACATGACGGCAAAATCACTAAGCATGACTCAGACGAGATCATCTCAGAGTTCAAACTAAACTCACCAACACTGCTTGACGAAGTTCGCGCGGGTGGCCGTATTCCATTGATCGTTGGTCGTGGTCTCACCAACCGTGCTCGTGAATACATGGGTCTGGGTCATTCTGACGTATTTGCGAAACCTGAAGAGCCAGCCGATACCGGCAAAGGCTTTACCCTTGCGCAAAAAATGGTCGGTAAAGCGTGTGGCCTAGAAGGCGTACGCCCAGGTATGTACTGTGAGCCGAAGATGACCACAGTCGGTAGTCAGGACACCACAGGTCCGATGACTCGTGATGAGCTAAAAGACTTGGCTTGCTTAGGTTTCCAAGCAGACCTCGTCATGCAGTCATTCTGTCATACTGCTGCTTATCCAAAGCCAGTCGACGTTGAGACGCAGCATACACTACCTGACTTTATCATGAACCGTGGTGGCGTCAGCTTACGCCCAGGTGATGGCATCATTCACTCGTGGCTTAACCGTATGCTTCTTCCAGATACTGTGGGTACTGGTGGTGATTCGCACACCCGTTTCCCAATGGGTATCTCGTTCCCAGCTGGCTCTGGTCTGGTAGCCTTTGCTGCAGCCACTGGTGTGATGCCGCTAGATATGCCTGAGTCTGTGCGTGTTCGCTTCGTAGGTGAGCGTCAGCCTGGTATCACCCTACGTGACCTCGTCCATGCCATTCCTTACCAAGCGATCAAAGAAGGTTACCTAACTGTTGATAAGAAAGGCAAAATCAACGAGTTCAACGGTCGTATTCTTGAGATCGAAGGTCTAGAAGACTTGACCGCTGAGCAAGCGTTTGAGCTGTCTGATGCGTCAGCTGAGCGTAGTGCGGCGGGCTGTACCATCACGCTATCTGAAGAGTCGGTAACTGAGTACCTAAACTCAAACATCACCCTGCTTAAGTGGATGATATCTGAAGGTTATGGCGACGCGCGTACCATTAGCCGCCGTATCGAGCAGATGCAAGATTGGTTAGCTAACCCTAGCCTGATGCGTGCTGACGAAGATGCAGAATATACTATCGATATGACCATCGATATGAGCGAGATCAAAGAACCAATCCTATGCTGCCCGAACGATCCAGACGATGCCAAGACTCTAGCAGACGTGGCTGGCGACACCATCGACGAAGTATTTATCGGTTCGTGCATGACCAACATCGGTCACTTCCGCGCGGCAGGTAAACTGCTACAAGACGTACCAGCAGGTAGCCTCAAGACGCGTTTATGGATTGCACCGCCAACCAAGATGGATGCACGCCAGTTGATGGAAGAGGGTTACTATAACGTCTATGCACAAGCCGGTGCTCGTACTGAGATGCCAGGTTGCTCACTATGTATGGGTAACCAAGCGCGTATCGCACCGAAGTCTACTGCCGTTTCGACGTCGACTCGTAACTTCCCGAACCGTTTGGGTCAAGGCGCAAACGTTTATCTCGCGTCTGCAGAGCTTGCAGCAGTAGCAGCGGTACTTGGTAAACTGCCAACTAACGATGAATACCAGCAGTATGCTGGCATGCTTAACAGCATGGGTGATGAAGTGTATCAATACATGAACTTCGATCGTATGGAAGAGTACACCGAAGAAGCAGATAAGATTAACGTTGCTCAGTTGACCTAAACTTTAAAGTGAAACGTTTTTAAGTTTTACCGTTCTTATATAAATAGAACCCCGTATCGTCATGATGCGGGGTTTTCGTTTTAAATGCACTGGCTGATTTCTCTCACTATCTTCTGTATAATATAGGGGCAGGCGGAAACCGTGGCTCTGCACTTTTTACTTTTTCTATCTCGGGACGGACCGATACTTTGATCATGCACTTTATGTGCTTTGGAGTCTTGGTTGATTACCTTATCCTCTATCAAACGTCGCCTTGTATATGTGACTGTCTTTGAAATTATCGCGATTATCTCGTCCACTTATGTATTGATGAAGCTTAGCGGCAGCGATGCGGCAGAGTCTTTGCCAGTTGCGGTAATGGTGTCATTGGCCGCCGTGATTTGGAACTTTATATATAACACCGCTTTTGAAGCATGGGAACAGCGCCGGCAGGTAGCAAAGCGTACGTTATTAATCCGCAGTATTCATGCGCTAGGTTTTGAGGGCGGCTTGGTGTTGGTTTGTTTACCGATTTATATGATTTGGTACGACGTTGGTTTGCTCAAAGCCTTTATGATGGAGGTAGCATTACTGCTTTTCTTCTTAGTTTACACTTTCGTTTTTACCTTGATTTTTGACAAGATATTTACTTTACCAAACCAGTATAAGCCAGCTTCTGCTTCTTAAAAAGCACTAAAATATCAAAATACTACTTATTATTTATAGACTGTGCTCAAAAAAAGCTGCCATCAATAGGCAGCTTTTTATGTAACGTATGCAGATATAAAGAGGTATTATTTGCCTTGATAAACTGGCTTGCGCTTTTCCATAAATGCTGTAACGCCCTCGACAAAGTCATCAGTGACTGCCATCATGTTTTGTTGTTCAACTTCCATATCAAGCGCTTCATTGAGTCCAGAAAAAGCATGCACATTAATCATATGCTTCATAGACGCCAAGGCTTTCCCAGGTAAGTTACTCAGGCGAGTGGCTAAAGTGTGTACAGCAGCATCTAATTCATCACTGCTGACCACATTATTGACCAAATTTAGACGAGCCATGTCTTCTGCTTTGACTTTGTCACCCAGCATGATCAATTCAGTGGTTTTTGCTGCACCGATCATCTGGTTGAGTAGATAAGTACCGCCTGCATCTGGAATCAAGCCTATATTAACAAAGGCTTGTACAAATTTTGCATTCTCACTTGCCACGCGAAAATCACAAGTGAGTGCCAAGTTCATTGCAGCGCCTGCAACCGCGCCTTCTAATTTTGCGATAATAGGCTTGTGAATATGACGCAGCTTTAAGCTAACCTCAGCTATCTCTTTTAGCATATAATCAAGTTTGCCCGCTAATACTTCAGAATCCAATCCACCTTCTAGCATCTCACCGATATCTCCGCCACTCGAAAAGTTGTTACCAGCACCTTGTAACACAATTACCCGCACTTCTGCATCGTTATCCGCCTTATCAAGGGCTTCCATGATGGCTGTTTTCATTGCTGTACTAAAAGCATTTAAGGTCTTTGGGCTGTTCATAGTGATAGTGGCGATATGGTTTTTGCTTTGATACTCAACGAGAGATTGGGACATGTTGGATTTCCTTGTCTTATATAGTTGTTTAAACCTGTTATTAGTAAAATATAAAGGGATGATAATATTGCATTTTGGACTACCAATGCCGATTACTATAGCAGCTTGCTATGATTATAAAAGCAGGTTTTGTGAGCGCTAAAGCCACAGTAATAAAAATAATATATAAAAGATTATGAATCAGGGGTCAGTAACGTTACTTGATAAAAACAATGGATTTATTTAAATTTGCTTACATTCATTATGAAAAACCATACTAGGCGACACAGGATTTGTGTCTTATGCTAAAGCATAAAAACTTGTATATAAAAACACTCACAATCAAGCCAGTCGATTTTTGCTTATAAACGACTATGGTTAATTGACTACATTAGACAAGGACGCTTCTATGCCACATATACAAATCAACAATGCCAATATTTATTACGAGGACAGTGCGCCCAAAGATCAAGATAAACCGGTCATGGTATTCGCTCATGGTCTGCTGTGGAGTACGCGGATGTATGATAAGCAGGTCGCTCATTTTAAAGAGGATTATCGCTGTATTGCTTTTGATTTTCGCGGGCAAGGACAGTCACAGATTACCAAATCAGGTTATGACATGGACTCTTTAACTGACGATACCATCGCGTTATTGGACGCTCTTGATATCGATAGTTGCCACTTTGTAGGTTTGTCTATGGGTGGGTTCATTGGGCAGCGAATCGCTATAAACCGTCCAGAACTTCTGTCCTCTTTAATACTACTTGAGACGTCATCTGATCCTGAAGATCCCAAAAATGCCCCGCAGTACCGTAAACTCATCAGCGCAATCCGATGGTTAGGGATGAAGCGAGTCAGCAAAAAAGTGATGCCTATTATGTTTGGCAGTAGTTTTTTGGCAGACAAATCGCGCAAGTCTGAATGCAAAGAGTGGCTGGCGCAGATTCAAGGCAATCACAAGGTTGGGGTAACTAAGGCCACGATGGGCGTCATCGAACGTAAAGGAACCTATGAGCAGCTTGGAAGTATTACCACCCCAACATTGATCGTAGTCGGTGATGAAGACGCTGCAACCCCTTATACAAAGTCTGAGCGCATGCACTTTGCCATCAAAGGCTCTAAGCTTGCAGTCATCCAGCGCGCAGGTCATACAGCGACTGTAGAAGAGCCTGAGCAAGTAAATACCGTTATGAGTAAGTTTTTGGAGTGCTGCGTGTAGTATATAAAGTCTCGCTGGTAAAAAAACCGCTACTCAGTTAAGGCAGCGGTTTTTTTAGGTTAATGTATCGTATAAATCAGCAATCTTACAAACGTGGTTTGTGGTCACTATTGCCATCGTTAATAGTGCCAAACACTTCAGCACGACTCACCACTTCATGCGCCCAAGCACGATGGGTTGCGGGCTCTAACATCGTATTGTTGTATTTAAACACCGCTTTGGCCTCGCTATGGAGTATCGCTTGCGCCTCATCCAACATACTAAGCGGCACGCAATAAGCTTGCTGCACCAAAGCAATTTGGCTGGGATGGATGACGGTTTTACCGACTAAGCCTAAGCTGACATCACGGGTCAGCTCTTGCATAAACAGCGTTGGTTGATCTAAATACTCGAACACGGGTGCGCTAAGATAAAAACCGTGCGGTACAAAGCAGCCAAGCAGCTGATAAGCGAGCATGCCAATCGGAGTATCGTAGACGATACTGTCCTTTGGACGGCGCAAACGCAGCGCGGCAAACAAGTCGTTGCCACCAATGCGCAAGGCATAGACGGGCTGATTAAAGGCTTCTTTAAAACCAATCGCCAACTCTTGATTATGATGCGGATTAAATAAAGCGGCAGTCTCCAAGGTTGGCATCAATAACTGATCCGTACTTACATTTTGACAGGCCATACGCCAATTCGACAAGCTATACATATCGACTTTGGGCATCACAAAACCATCAACGAGGTCAATATGAGCAAAATCTGTAAGTTTTTGTAGCATCGTCGGATTACGTGGTCGTATAAAGACTAGCGGCCGCGTAGGTTGCTGCGTCTGAATATTTGCCTGCCCTGAGGGCATATTGATGCTATCGACGTGCAGCGCCCACGTATGGAGTAGAGCTTGCAAGCGTTCAAGTGCCAACTCGACATCGCTATGGCTAACGGCATCTTCTAAACAAATAATAATGCTATTAATCGTCGGTAATTTATCACGCTTAATGACTTGCCAAATGTCTTGACGGGTGGCAGGCATATAAAGACTTGCACCAAGCTGATAGGGGTGATAAGTGTGCGGCTTGATCATAGCATGACGCTCAGTGATCAGATGTTCATAAGACTGGGTGTGGCTATAAATGTTTGTTTCGTTGTTTGGCGTATCTGACATAGTTGGCATCATAAATAAGGATAAATGAGAGATTGTAAAAGGTGACAAAGAGTAGAGGATTAAAATGCGCTAATCGTCTTTGTCACGCTGCTTAATAAGAGTGATGGCTTGATAAGGCAATATTTTAGCATCTAAAACACTGGTAGTAATATGACGGTCGCTACATAAATGACGTAATAGCACCGTGTCAGGGTGCTCGGCAGTTGCTAACAAGATACGCTCAGGGTCGCGGCGCAATATCGCTCTGGTGGCTTCTGCAATCGTCGGCTTAATGCGATTACGGTTGGTAATGTCGTAGTCCGCTGCGATTTTATCTATCAGCTCTGCGGTGTGATATCGCGGCCGCGTAAATGTTGGCAAACGTTGCTCCGTTATCGTCAGTGTTCGCCGCGCGTTATCGATTTGCTCGATAAAGTTTAGGCTATGGTCTGCCTCTACCAAGTTATCATAAAAAACACTGCGATGTAGTCCTGATTGCGGCTCGGTATACAGACTACGAGATATCAGTCCTGAGACGGTACTGTTTAGCAGTCCAGATGGAATTAGCCAGTCATCAGTACTGGCTGCCAGCCAAGCGACTCCTGCTGGATCAGCCAGTGTTAGTAAAGGAATGGCGCCCGTACCTTGATGATAAATACTGGCGAAATATGGATGATTGGGGTCACTAAAGGCTTCTAAACTGCGTGCCAGCTCTTGATAAATAGCGCCCTTGCCGGTCCAACCATCAACGAAAACGATAGGGCTATCAGGATGGCTGTCCAATATGAGCTGCAAGGCGACTGGATCAAGACCACGATCGCGAATGATGCTGACGCCATAATGCACACTGGGCAAAGAATAACTGCTAGCAGCATCTGTTAAGGCTCGCTGCAATAACACCCCAATCGGCAAACCTGCCCGTACCAAGCTGACCAGTACCAGCGGACACTCATCATGAACAGTATGCTGAAAAGTATGATGTAGCGTATGGGCCAAATGAGCAATATCGCTAGCCATGCGCGTTTTGCCTTGCTCAAGCGCTTGCAGATACAGCTGCTCATGCATGGCGGACGGTGCTTGCTCTAAAGTCAGCATGTCTGAATAGTGACGCTGACCACTTTGAATAAGTGCTTCTTTTTGGCTGACTGGCACATCGGCCACCGTCTCTTTATCGACGATATCAAGCAGTACCGTCACATCACTGGCAAGATAACTGCCTGAGCTGTATTTTTTTAGTTGTTGAATATTGGGGTTGGTCATAGAAGGTTTTTTTCTCGTATAGGCTGTTATTGTTATAATTACTGAGAATTAATATTGTCGTGCAGTTGACCATGATTGGGCATACCGTACCAATCCAATAGTTGTAAAAACGGTAAATCGGCTAAGCTATCACCAAAACCAAAACTTGGCCGTTGACTGTCTAAATGATGGTCTAATAAAAACTGCACGGCATGGCGCTTGTGCACTGCATGCGGCAGTATGGCAAGATTATTAGCGTTTACGTGCACATAAAAGTCCTGCTCAAAATCACGTATCAATGTAGGCAGCTTCTTGGCTAATTCTATTAATGCTTGATGGTCTTTTTGCGCATGTTTAATCGCCAAATAAATGGTCAGCTCTTCATTAACAGAACCATTATTAAAACTATCGATATGCGGTGTAAATACTAGCTGACTGTTATCGTTTTTACTATGGTTTGCAAATAATTGGCTTAATTGGTCCAGCTTATCCTGTAAGGGTTTAAGCTCGTTATACATATATTGCTGCCACGTACTTAATAGCTCACCATCAGAAGTTAAAATAATCGCACCGTGGGTTAAGACTTGCCAACTGTTAAAAGGCAGTTTAACGCGCGTGATCTCATAACGGTCGCGTGCAGTGACGACTATTAAGTCAGTGCTTACAAGCAGCCAATTTAAAAACGCTGTTTGCCGCTGACTCATAAAGCTCAGTTGTGCGCCTTGCTTATTGACCGTGGCGCATACTAAATTTTTGGTTTCAGAAGTGGGTAAACCCCACGCATCAATTTTACGCTGAGTTTGAAACAGTGTATCGTCCAAATCCATAAGTGTATAAGGTTTGATGATGTCAGGGTTGGCCTTAAAAAACGGGATAGTCATAAAAGTGTCCGTAAATGATGAGTGTAAAAATCAGAGCATAATCCAGTCAGAGCATAGCTTGGAGAGTAGTCTAAAACGTAGGACTCACCACCAACACATTATCCAAACTTTGCCACATATCATCGACACTATCAGCAGGTGTCTCCACACACAGTACAATCAAGTCCCAATCTTTTGGCTCAACATTATAGACAAAGTTGGTCATGCCAAGCCCATAATTGTCGTTAAAACTCATCATTGTACTAATCGCACCACCAAGCGCAATGGGTGAGCGGGTCAATGCACTAAATTTGACGGTTGGTACTGTTTCAGAGCCTTGTATTTGTGTCTCTTTTTCAAGCCATTCCGCCAATAAAAACGGCAACCAAACAAATTCATTACTGCCTAAAACCAAAATCCGCTCCGGCAACTGTTGTCTATCAAACTGTAATTGACCACTAAAGTGACTGAATGCATTTTGAAATCTTAATAGATAGTCAGCAAACCCATCTGTACTATCGAGTGTCGGGAAGCGTCCCCAGTTACCAGTGTCGCCTAATGGCTGACTACCAGCATCAGTAGTATCAACCGATGGCATGATAATTGCTCTAGGGTTTGGTGCATCTGTCCATCTCCAAGTACCAGACAACAAATGATGACGTTGAAAGTCGATATTAGGTAGACGTGCTGATACCTGATCAGAAGTTAGATCATCCGCGTCAGTTGCAGTTTGGGTCTGATTTAGAGACCAATCAACCAGCGTGGTGAGATGTACTTGTTCTAACTCTGTGAGTCCTGAGTTGCGTAAAGCTGTCACCACATTGATGCAAGTATTCCCTGTCGACGCTTCGTCATCGACCATGACAAGTGTTTTGCTGGCAAGTAGCTTTGCTTGTATGGCTTTATCAGAGCTTTTATAGATCAGATGCTGACTGGCATGACTATGATCTTCGCTAAAGCTGGTTAAGAGGCTGTCTTCATTATTATCTGTATGTTGGGCGTGACGAGTAGAGTTTAGCAGTAGGGCGTTTGGATAGCGCGTTTGTAGCGCTTGATGAACCCCAGCAGATAGACCAACGGCAGTTTCTGCCATCCCAATGACTAAGATTGGCTCAGGCAGGTCACTAGGAACCGAGTTTGCCAAGTGAGTAAATGCTTGGCGCATGGTAGTAGGCGCAACGGGAATATGACGCCCTAA
This sequence comes from uncultured Psychrobacter sp., assembly GCF_947495825.1. Lineage (GTDB taxonomy): Bacteria > Pseudomonadota > Gammaproteobacteria > Pseudomonadales > Moraxellaceae > Psychrobacter. Next base: position 45,377 of record NZ_CANMAH010000004.1, on the reverse strand, counting down.
GACTTTTGATACAAACAAAAATGCACGCTTTGGATTGATACGCTGCGCAAATCCAAGTAAATCTTCTAATTGGTAAAAGTCGTTTTGCTCTAAGTCATTATTACTTGTCACACCTTTGGTTTGGTAGGTCAAACTGAGTGTACCGCGAGGTAGGGCGATGGTTGTATGTTGCTGAGATGACATTGATGTTCCTTTAAGCTTTTAATTTTATAGTGTGACAAATAGGGCAGATGATAACTGAAATGTCATCGTAAAGTGCAGGTTTTATACACTTTACAAAAAAAGTAAAGATAAGATACGAGTAAAAAGATTGATTAATTAGATGCTTATTAATTGTATTCGTATAAACGAATTTAAATAAAAATTTGAATCAATTTTTATTTGAATTCAGCTTGTTTATTAGTCAAATGTCGTTTATCGGAAGATAACTCCCTTTATCGGACAATATTGTGCTAATGCTTGCTAGTAACTATTCCTTAAGTAATAATATTGAAAAATCCTTCTATAGAACAGGTACTACAATATTTAAATAATATTAAAGTGCAGTAGGGAATATAGTTTTAATTATAAGAATAAAAACTGCTGTCTGTTCTTTTTATCTTCTTATAAATAAAGATTAATAAATACAACTGTTTAATCAATAGTTTAGTGTTTATAACCGGGTTTACTTATATTAAATTATTGAATTTATTACATTTATAGAAATATTTTAGTTTTCTATGGTTAAAGGTCATAAATTTGAGCTGTAACAACCGCAAAGCAATTATTTATTACAGCTATAAAGTTAAATGGTTTAACTAAATGCAGCTATGCTTTTATGACAACTATACTGTAATCTTAATAAAAATTATAAATTAAATAACGCTACTATAAACTGTATATGCTATTTATTTTGACTATGAACTTTGTCTAAATAGTTTGGTACTAAAAAGTCTAGCTATATTTACAAAAAAAGGAGTGGTCTTTGAAATTTTCTTGTGCATTAGAAACGTCATCTGAACGCATTCGCCTAGTTAACGTAATCTCGCCTCTTATTAAAGCAGGTTATCAACTAGTATCGCAAAAACAAGAACCATCAGAAAACGGTGGAAATATTATTCATGTGGTCGCTAGAAGTCAAGGATCAAAAACACAAGCTGATCTGGTCGACGACTTATCCTCTATCGCAGGCTGTACGCTCTTCAATTTAGAAATCTCTGACGAAGAAACGGAAGCACCAACCAGAAAAGCGATGGATGAAAAAGAAGTTTTAGCGACTATTGGCGCTCAGTATCCCAATATAGTTGATGTGGTCAAAAAGTATGCAGACAGTTTGACAGATGGTAAGCGCGCTGCTGCGTTACATGAACTGGGTCGTAAGGTTGGCGGTGGTATTTATCAACGCGATTATGCGCTTGGTAGCCCCCTAAAAAAGTCTGTTGCCATCAGTCGAGAGCTTGTTCCAGCGCTGAAAAGTTTTGCTAAAGTTAAAGCTAATGAAAACATGATTACTTTAATTAGATGTCCGTTTTGTGGTTCGTCAAATAGCAGTCATTCAAGTTGTGATTTTGTAGTAGGTTACATAGAAGGCTTTTTAACGGCCAATCCTGCAGTAGGTAAAGCAAGTGTTGAGGAGACCAGCTGTGGAGCTGGAGGTAACAATACTTGTGAGTTTAACATTAGATAAAATAGTCGCTCATAGTTAGTTTAGCCGCTATAAACAAAAATAGTAGATGTATTAAGCACCTCGGTTCAACCAAACCAGCATGGTCTTATGCTCAACTTTTATTACATATGAAGGATAAAAAAATGATTGAAGTTCAATATGACATGCTTTTGGTGTTTGTCTCATACGCGATTGCAGTATTTGGTTCTTATGTCGGCTTAAACCTTGCTATCCGTGTTCCCGCTGCAAAGCCTGGCGCAGATTTATACTTTTGGGTAGCTTTATCTGCTATCGCCATTGGTGGTGCGATTTGGTCAATGCATTATATCGGTATGATGGCAGTCGATATGCAGATGCCAGTGACTTATGATGTAGGCATGACGGTTGCTTCTATGGTACTTGCAGTTGTGTTCGTTGCCATCGGTATTGTCATTGTAGGTCGCGGTACACCAAGTATTGCTAAACTATTAGGCGGTGGGACGCTAACAGGTCTTGGTGTTGCAGCCATGCATTATACTGGTATGGCTTCGATGCAGATGGAAGCCACTATGTCATACAATATGACGCTGCTGATCGTTTCAATCATCATTGCTATCGTAGCTGCTATCGCTGCACTATGGTTAGCGTTTAACTTACGCGGAAACTTACAACGTTTTGGTAGCGCGTTCATTATGGGTATCGCAGTTTGCGGTATGCATTATACAGGTATGGCAGCTGTGGAGATGACTCATACAGGTGATATGATGTCTATGGGCTATACTAATACAGGTGCATTTACCTCATCTTTGACTATCTTTATTAGCTCAGTGATTGTATTGAGCTTGCTATGGGCTGCTGCCTCTTACAACGCACCTAAAAAAGCGACTCTAGTGTTTGGTGAATAACAGCAAACCAGTATCGTTCTTGTAGTTAAACCACAAAGAGGGTTTTTAGATTTATGTCTAAAGCCCTTTTTTTGTGCCTGATTGTCTACTGCTCATGATTTTTATGATAAAACGCTTTCCTGAATTACAGTAAGAGTGATGCCTTAAATTATCTATCGTTAAGTGTTAGATATCAAAACTTAGTAACAATATCGAATAACAATACTAACGATAGATGATCTTCAGCTAATACGATGAAAGTAATATCTTATTGTTCCTAAACTTTCACACTCGTTGTAAATGGCCGTACTTGACAAGGTGTGATTTTTTGAACCATGTCCTGTAGTCTTGGTTTGTCAGTGAGTCCTAACCAATAGGCAAATCCTACTTGGGTCAAATCCACGCCGCTATGAGCCGTATAGCTAATACCGCCTGATGGGCGAGAGTTTATCTCAAGGACACGGTGCTGACCATTATCATCCGCCTTGGTCTGTACACTAACGATACCATCACAGCAAAAGGCTCTGATCAAAGGAATGACGACATCCATGACAGATTGCTCATAACCGATATGCTGAATTTGGCCTGTTTTGTGGCGAGTGATGGCTGCAAGTACCTCTCCGTATTCGCATACCACATCGATAGAGTATTCTTGACCAGATAAGTATGGCATCAGTAACATAGGGATGGGGCGCTCATGTACCATCTGGCTATTTGTATAAGCACTGACAAACTGCTCGGTGTTGATCTTCTTACTGTCTGTAAAGTATAAGTGTTCAAAGCTATCATAGGCTTTATGTGCTTGTTTTGCAGTATCAAGTCGCCAAAACCCTTGGGCAAAAATACCAGTAACAGGTTTTACGCATAGTGGCTGATGACCATGTTTAGCCAGTAACGCTTCAAGCTCAGCAGTATTATCAAAACGCCAAGCGTCCGCTACAGCAATATTGTGCATATGACAGTGCTGCATAAAAGCGAACTTGTCATCGATAGATGCTAATGATGCAACGCTGGTCGCACCTGTCAATAGACGAATCCCAACGGCATTAAACGTAGCGCGATGTGCCTCGTAGTCGATACCATTACGGCCCGTAAGAAGCACTTTTACGTTGTGTTGTTTGGCATGCTCTAACACAAATTGCCTACGCGGCATATCAGGTTTTATGGCTGAGTCTTTATCGTCATCTATTGGCACGCCAGTAGGCTCTTGATAAATTAAATCAGCAAATTCAAAAATCTCAGGTCTCTTATATCGATGTGAGGCGATAATATTAAATGGTGTGTTAGAACGAGCTTTTAGGGTTTGCAAACTGGCTAACATGTCACGCTGGCTTGATTGTCCTTCAGCAAGCCAAGCCGCGCTTAAATTATACTGATGCTCATTGTCTTGGTGGTCCATAAATCTCTCAACGTCATGTGGTTTGGCGTACTATTTTTACCGTCATTATATACAAATGCGGCAAATTATAAATAATTATGCAGCTAATGCACGACAGCTGATGTAACAGATTTCAAGCTTCATCGTAGCAAGCTGATACTCGTTTAGCCGCTACTAAAAATTGAGCAATATCCATGCTACTATAAGACGATAATAAGGCTAACAATATCTCAACCGCATAATCATACAAAGGATAAGTCATGAGTCAAACCCTAGTTGCAGGTGCCAATGCGCCATTACCAAATGACAATATTAGCATTAGAATTCTGAGTCAAAACGCGATTGATTGCGCCGCTTATCGTCTAACAAGCAGTGGTAAAGTCCGCGGTGATGGCGACATGGTGTTTTATGGTCAGACGCGTAGCGATGATGGCAGTGTCAGCTTTCGAGGACATGACAGTGATGGGTTTTTTGATATCAATTTGCCTGCGCAGCCCGCAAGCATCGAAAAAATAGCCTTAGCATTTTCTAGTGGACAGACGCTGTCTCAACTGGGTGATGTCGATATTCAAGTATTGCAAGGCAGTCAGGTATTGATGACTTGCCAGCTCAGTAGCGCTGGACGTAATGAAAAAGCCATTATCTTAGCCGAATGCTATCGCAGGCAGGGCAGCTGGAAGTTTCGCTTTATCGCTCAAGGTTTTGAAGGTGGTCTAAAGCCGTTGTCTGAGCACTTTGGCGTTGAGATTGCTGATGAAGCACCGGCCCAGCCCCAAGCTCAAAGACAGGCTCAAAACCAGTCACAACCTATCAATACTCAAAGACCTATCAATACCCAAAAAGCGGGTAATGCAAGTCAAGCAAGCACACCGCCGCCAATTCCCACTAGTCCTTCAATCAATTTAAGCAAAATTACCTTAACCAAAAACCAATCTAGTATTAATCTTAAAAAACGCGATGACTTTGGTAAAATATCTGTCAACCTAAACTGGAACCAACGCCCAAATATTGACAAGCAAGCGCCTAAAAAAGGCTTACTAGGCGACCTATTTAAGCAGCATGGTAAAGGCGGTATTGATCTTGATGTCGGTGCGATGATTCATCTTAAAAATGGCGAAAAAACACTGATTCAAGCGCTAGGTAATCGTTTTGGTAGTTTGCAATCAGCGCCTTATGTGTTGTTGCGTGCTGATGATCGAACGGGACAAGTCAGCGGTGGAGAGTGGCTTGATATTAACGGTCAGCAGTGGTCACAGATTGAGGAAGTGTTCATCTTTGCTTTTATCTATGAAGGTGCGCCAAACTGGGCGCAAACAGATGGGGTAGTGACCATCCACGTGCCAGAACAGCCACCGATTGAGACTCGCCTGACCGAAGGCTCGAACCATTCACCGATGTGCGCTATTGCACGTTTGGTCAATCAGCAAGGTAGTATTAACGTTGAGCGTATTAACCAATACTTTAAAGGTCATCAGGAAATGGACAAAGCCTTTAACTGGGGCTTTAGTTGGAAGCGCGGACGTAAGTAATACTTAAACCCAATACATTAATAAAAATATATTAATAAAAATCAGCCCGTCTACTATACATAGACGGGCTGATTTTTTATAAACAAGATACAGTTATAGCAAACGCTATTTAAACCTATTACGCATGTGGCGTAATAGCTGGCATCAAGTCGTGGAACGTGCGACCAGAAGCAGTCTCACCAATAGCATGCATCTTCCATTCATTATTATGACGATACACCTTTGCCATAATCATCGCTGTATGTCCGCCTTGGGCAGACAAGTTATAACGTGCGACTTCTGAGTTGTTATCAGCGTTGACGATGCGGCAAAAGGCATTTTCGACTGTCTCAAACGTCTGACCAGTAAAGCTATTGACTGTAAATACTAATGAAACCACATCACTAGGGACGCGGGAGAGATCAACGTTGATTACTTCGTCATCACCATCACCATCGCCTGTGCGATTATCACCAGTATGAACGATACTACCATCTTTTGACTTAAGCTGACTAAACCATATAGCATCGACAGGCTGTTTATTACTATCAAACATAATGCATGAAGCATCCAAATCGATTGAGTCGCCGCCAGTGCCGCCACCAAATAACTTACCTAAGAAGCCACCTTTTTTGTCTTGGGGTCCTTGTGCAACATCCCAGCCTAGACCTAGTTTTACTTGGTTGAGGGTGCCGCCAGCTTCTTTACTTAAAGATATTTTTTGACCCTTTTGTAAACTAACTGCCATGATAGAATCCTTATACCTTCCAAAATTATGATTAGCAGTGTCGAACTCGCTTAGCCTACGAAGCGCAGTACTTATACGCGTTTTTTGCTACTCTCATTTTGGTGAATGGTATTATAATAATTGTGAGTGGAATACTTAAAAGTTTGTTGCTGTATTTAGCTATCAATTTTGGTTATGAGTTTTAATTATAAGATATTATCTAAAAAACCACCATTACCGCCGCGACCACCCGAACTACTACCCAAGATACTTTGTAGCCAGCCCTGATAGCTATCTCGATTACGTGAACAAATAATTATCTTGCCAGTGCCTGAAAAGTTTAGCACCATGCCTTCGCCGCTAGTGACCGAGTTAATGATATTACTCATAATACCTTTTTTCTTACTGGTTGAGACCGACAGCTTATAATCAAGGTTTGAGTCCCAGCAGACTACGTGACCATTATCGATGATGACATCTTTGTCTGGTGTCACATCAATCTCAAATAAAGAGCCAAAGCCAGATACAACGACTTGCCCTTTACCTTGGGTCTGCATGACCATAAAGCCGCCCGTATCACCAAACACCGCGCCGCCAAGGTTACGCTGAATATTGGCTCTGATGTCGACGCCTGTTTGCGCTGCAACAAAGGCCCCATCGCTCAAAGTATACTGCTGAGTACCGACATCAAGTATCTGCATATCGCCATCAAGCGTCGGGGCAAGTAGGCAGTCACCTTCGCCATTGACCGCTTCTATTTGTTGTTGAAACAGGGATTCATCATTAGCAAAGCGGCGCATTAGCGATTGCATCAGTCCACCTTGCATTTTACCTTTTAGCTCAAGGTTAGACTCCATCATCACCATGGCATTGGCTTCGCAATAAATCGAATCGCCTTTTTTGAGGTTACAATGCAAAAATGGTTCGATAGTACCGATTAGGCTAAACGTAGCAGTCATAAATGACAAATCCTTGTTCTATTTCTATGTCTATTTTAAATATCTTACTAAGTAATTATAGTCAAAAAAACGTAGTCAAAAAATTTTGTGCAATCATTTATATTTAAAGCCATCAAATGCTATCTATACACTTGATGGCTTATTAGGAACTACAATCAGAGTTTTGATTGCAGTTTTTTACTCATAAATGGTTAAAATCAATAATTAAACATTGACACCATAAGAGGCAGCTAATGGTCCTAAACCACCACTAAAGCCTTGACCGACAGCGCGGAATTTCCAATCACCATTATGGCGATATAATTCACCAAAGATCATCGCTGTTTCAGTGCTACCATCTTCTGATAAGTCATAACGAGCCACTTCAGAATTACCCGTGTCGTTGACGACGCGAATATAAGCTTCACCAACCTGACCGAAGTTTTGATTACGGTTTTGACCTTCATAGATGATAGCGCAAATGGCTACTTTACTGACATCAGAAGGGATATTGGCAAGGTTGATTTTGATTTGCTCATCATCACCGTCACCCTCACCAGTACGGTTGTCGCCAGTATGCTCAACAGCGCCGTTATCTGACTTTAGGTTATTAAAAAAGATAAAGTCTTGATCGTTACGTACTTTGCCTGATTCATTGACCAAAAAGCCAATAGCATCCAGATCAAACTCTTGACCGTCGGTTGCGCGTGGATCCCAGCCTAGACCAACTGTGATATTGGTTAAACCTGGTGCTTCTTTTGATAGGTTTACGTTGCCGCCTTTTGTTAAGCTAATAGCCATATAAATATCCTTTAAATTATTAATTAAGTGGATTAAAGAGTCGAACAGATACAATAAAAATCATGCAGAAAGTTTACGATCAGCGTAAATAACAAAGATATCTACCTGTATGTCACGTCCTGCATATCATTACGTTTTACTATACTAAGCGTTTGCCTACTAAGCAAGGCGAATTTTGTGTGACTATATGACATATATCTTTCTATTTATAAAAAAATGATTTTATGACGATATCACGCTCATTTTGGCTATTTATCTGATTATGATTTATAATAGCGCGCTCAGGTTCCCTCTACCCTGATGTAAAAAAAGGCCGCTTTATGACTATCAGTACTGTTTTGAAAACCCCCATTGAACCCATTCGTTATAGCCGTGCTCTATTTTGGCTTGTCAGCTTGCATATCTTTATCATCGCTATTAGTAACTACTTAGTGCAGATACCTGTTGAGCTGTTTGGCTTTATCACTACATGGGGCGCCGTTACCTTTCCTTTTATCTTTTTAATTACTGATTTGACCGTGCGTATCTTTGGTCAAAATCTCGCTAGACGAATTATCTTCTTTGCTATGTTGCCTGCGCTGGTGATCTCTTATTATTTTTCAGTGGTGTTTTCAAATGGTCAGTTTGTTGGCCATGAACATCTGCTAGATTTTAATCTATTTGTCTTTCGCATTGTTCTTGCAAGCTTTAGCGCTTATGTCGTCGGTCAACTGTTAGATATCCAAGTGTTTAATAGATTACGCCGCCTGAGTATTTGGTGGATTGCGCCCTTAGTATCGACGTTTATTGGTAATCTGGTCGATAGCTTTTGCTTTTTTGCTATCGCCTTTTATAAAAGCCCAGACCCTTTTATGGCGTCGCACTGGGTTGAGATTGGCGCGATGGACTACTTATTTAAGATCGTGATGGGCGTGTTTATTTTCTTACCGCTATACGGTGTGATATTGGCAAAATTGCAAAAGATATTAGCAGGTAAGTAGAGCGTAAAAAAATAAGGTGAGTATGCGTAATTGTCTAACACGCTCTAAAAACGCACATAAAAACAGGTCATAACCGATAGCGGCGATGACCTGTCATTTAACATCTCAAATAACTCTAAGTGTTAAGCTTAGAGCTATCAAAACCTATTCAATTGCTGCTTGCTTACGATATTTTAGTGAAGAAAGTAGCGCCCAGCCGATAAAGGCGATACCGATAAGACCAGTAATCAGCTCTGGCACATGGAACTTCACTGATAACAGCATGATAATTGCTAATGCACCGATAGCATAGTGTGCGCCGTGCTCAAGATAAACGAACTCATCAAGTGTGCCTTTGTCCACTAAGAAGATAGTCATAGAACGTACAAACATTGCACCGATTGCAAGACCTAGCATAATAACGATAACGTCGTTGGTAATCGCAAAAGCACCAATAACACCATCAAAACTGAACGAGGCATCAAGAACTTCTAAGTATAAGAAGCCAATAATACCGCCTTTCATAATAGCGCTGGTCGCTTCCCCGCCCGACGTACCGCCTTCGTGTTCTAGCTCTTCTTCTAGATCACCCTCGAGCATACCAGATACCACTTGGACACCAAGGTAAACTAAAATACCCCAAACACCAGCGATCAAGACAGCTGCTGACTGGTCTGCATTGGCCCATGATACTGCTATCATTAAGATGATAAGTGCTACAAAGACACTCATAGCATCAACCTTACCCAGTTTTGCCAATCGGCTTTCAAGCCAGTGGAACCATAGGACTTCTTTTTCGTCAAATATAAAGTTTAAGAAAACCAGTAGTAAGAAAATACCACCAAACGCTGAGATTTCAGCATGGTGCGCCATCAGTCTGGCCGAGTACTCTTCTGGGTTGTATAAGGCTAAGTTGACCACTTCCATCATACCAAGGTCAGCGGTAACCGCGACAATGACGATAGGGAAGACCAAGCGCATACCAAATACGGCAATTAAAATACCAACGGTTAAGAAGATTTTTTTCCAAAATTCATCCCAGCCTTTGAGGACTGAGGCGTTGACCACCGCATTATCAAACGATAATGAAATCTCCATGACGGCCAAAATAGCAGTAATAGATAGGGTGGCTATCATGCCGCCCATACCGCCGTGTGAATATCCCCACCACGCCGCTACCGCTAAGGCAATGGCCGTAAAGATAAAGTCTAAATAAAAATGTCTCATGACACATCCTGTCTGGTTGCGTAAAGCTAAGGTCGGCCTATTATAGACACAAACCACAAAAAAGTGGTTATTGCTAACCACTTTTTATGCATAATTCTAACCGAAACATAAAGCATTATTAGTCGTTTGGCTACCAATAATAGTGACTGTTTTGTAGCTGTATTCCCTACTAATAATAGACCAACCTCTACTTTATGTTTTGGATGTGATAATTATTCTAATATGAATGTAAGTACTGATTTTGGGACAACTTTAGATATCCACACCATATTGGTGACACATGGCTTGTAGGCCACCTGAGTAGCCTTGACCGACAGCGCGGAATTTCCACTCACCATTATGACGATACACTTCGCCAAATACCATGGCTGTCTCAACAGAGTAGTCTTCTGCTAAGTCAAAGCGAACGACTTCAGTACCTGTCTCTTCATTAACGACGCGGATAAAAGCATTGGCTACTTGACCAAAGTTTTGATTGCGTGCCGCCGCATCATGAATGGTGACCGTGACGACGACTTTGTCGATGTCGGCTGGGACTTGGGTGAGGTTTACTTTGATGACTTCATCATCACCATCACCTTCGCCAGTACGGTTGTCTCCGGTATGCTCAACCGCGCCATTGTCAGATTTGAGCTGATTATAAAAGATAAAATCATGATCGCCGCGTACCTTGCCAGCAGTGTTCAATAAAAATACACTTGCATCAAGATCAAACTCAGCGCCAGACGTTGCGCGTTCGTCCCAGCCGAGGCCAATAAGCAGCTTAGATAAATTTGGGTCGGTTTTCGTTAGCGATAAGTTACCGCCTTTATTAAGAGATAAAGCCATTTTAAAGTCCTTATTATTAGAGTAAGTTAAACGTATTAATAAAATCGTGTTGGTGTTGAGACGATATAAGAAAAATAATATTGCACTAAAACTAGTGCAAGACCAACGCTTAATAACGCTCTATCATAACAACAAAAAATGACCCAATCAAAGCAGATTGGGTCATTGTCATGTTTGCTACAAAATAACTCGCAAGACTAGGAGGCGACTTTTTTGAGGTCAGCTTTGTTGCTCGATTTTAATTTATCTCTTAGCGATGGCGAATCTCAAAACTCTGATGGATGGGCTTTTTGATATTAAAATCAAAGCCAATGGTCTTTGAGGTAATATCAACGATATCGTAGCGCTCGCTTAGCTGCTCATCTAACTCAAAACGGGTAAAGTTGTTAGAAAAATACAACACACCATCCGAGGTTAGGCGATTCATAGCACGATTAATAAGGGCAGCATGATCACGCTGCACATCAAACGTACCTTGAAACTTTTTCGAGTTTGAAAAGGTCGGCGGATCAATAAAGATAATGTCGAATTGCTCAGTATTGTCCTTGATCCACTCAAAGATATCGGCTGCGACGAATTGATATTTACTACGGCTGACGTCCAAACCATTTAAGGCAAAGTTTTGTTTGCCCCAATCGAGATAGTTTTGTGACAAATCTACGCTAGTGACTTTTTTGGCACCAGCGAGGGCCGCATGTACACTCGCTGTACAGGTATAAGCAAACAAGTTAAGTACTGCTTTACCGCGACTATTGCTCTTGATGCGGGCGCGCATATTACGATGATCAATAAACAGACCGGTATCCAAATAGTCAGTAAAGTTGACATAAAAATACGCCCCATCTTCACGAGCAACGTAGAACTTTCCGCGTTTTTCAGTGTCGCCCTGCTTACTATATTGATCGTTGCCCGATTGACGCGCACGGGTTTTGATAAAGACTTGCTCGCGGTTGATATCAAACACCTCACGAATACCCATTAAGGCTAGGTTAAAGCGTTTTTTGGCAGTCTCAGGCGGGATGGTTTTGGGCGGTGCATATTCTTGCACGTGCGCATAATCGCCATAAAGGTCGATGGCCACTTTAAAATCTGGCAAATCAGCGTCATAGACACGAATATTACTAACATTGTCTTTTTTGGCGAGCTTTTTAAGCTTAGCAAGGTTTTTTTGCAGACGATTAATAAAGTCTTGTCCATCTTCTACTGTAATCTCACGTTTCTCAAAACGACTGACAAGGTTACCTGTTTGACCAGCGATGAGTGTCCCATAACGGAAATAAACGGTGATAGCACCATTGTGGCAGCGTAGGGTTTTGGGTTCTTTGATCGGTAAGATGTCGACTTGCTCGACATGAGATGCCAAGATACCAAGCTTTGGATTAATTCCGCTACCAGCAAAGCTGTCTTGTAAGATAAGCCCTAACGCATGGTATAACGGTTTTATCATTTCTTCATCACCCAAGCGCTCACCATAAGGTGGGTTGGTTATGACTAAAGGATTGCTTAATCTACCATCATTGACCATTGGCTTTAGGATGCTGCTTAATTGGTCAAGGGCGCGGGTCTCTATGTCTAGTAGCGGTAGCAAATCTTGCAAACCTGCCGCAATCAGATTCTTCTCTGTCGCTATAGTCGCACCACTATCTGCATCGTAACCTAGTATAAGAGGCAAGGTGTCTGGCTGCTCTTGAGCAATCGCTAAAGCGTCGCGAAAACGAGTTTGTGCATCATCGATCATCTGCTGCCAGAGCGCATCATCATGATGTTGCCACTCATAAAAACCAAACTGATTGGCCGCTTTATCGATACCGACCGCATAATCACAATGCATCAGGAGTGCTTCGATAATAAATGTACCAGAGCCGCACATGGGGTCGATTAGGGCGTTATAAAAAGGCGCATCGCCTGCGTCGTTTTTCTTATGCCAGCCTGCGCTATAGAGTAGCGCTGCTGCTAGGTTTTCTTTTAAAGGCGCTTCGGTCATGGCTACGCGATAACCTCGACGATGCAAACTGGTACCTGACAAGTCTAAATACAGCTCGGCCTGTTTGTCATTGACAGTGGCAAACACAGAAAAATCCGGATTTTTGCTGTCGACATTAGGGCGGCTGTCATATACCTCATTGAAGGTATCGGCGATGGCGTCTTTGATACGCAGCATCGCAAACTGCTGACTGACAGCGACGCGCTTATCAACAGACAGACGAATCGCAAAGGTTTGCTCTAGGCCAAATTGCTCCGTCCAATTGACAGATTTTGCCAAACCATAGAGCTGCTCGGCCACATCATATTCGGTATTGATGTTTTTGCGTTTGATCAGTAGCAGTACCCGTGAGGCCACACGAGACCAAAGGCAGATCGTATAAAGATCACGCAAACTACCAGTGACGGTCAGACGGCCTGTGCTTTTTATATCGCTTTTGATACCAAAGCTGGTCAGCTCAGTCTGTAGCGGCGCTTCGAGCCCATCGGCACAGGTAACGATAAGGTCAAGCGACAACGCTGGCGAAGATGCTGTGGAAGATGCTGGCGAAGTGGTTACGGTCATACGGATACCTGTGGGCTAAATTGATAGATAATACACATTATAAGATACGCTGTTTAACCCGTGATTTTATCATATTTCAAGGTAGGATGGTTTAAAGTGGTTGGCATTGGGTAATATAGTCGATACTAAATCTATGAATGCGCCAACTGATAGCACGGCTCAATGTGTATCGACTGTTTCATTGCTTATCTTTAGTTAGTGGTAGCGGTTCTGATTTTGGTTCTGGTTCTGAGATAACTTGCGTAGTAGTGGCAAAAGGCTTGGTAGCGATAGGATAGTCGACATCTTTTGGCATAAGCAAGCGCATATGCGGGTAGGGTGTTGAGATATTTGCAGCGTCAAAGGCACGTTTGATATTTTCTTGGAGGTTCTCTTTAATCTTTGGCATACGGGCGACAGCTGCAGGTTTTACCCAAAACCGTACGATAAAGAAAACCCCATATTCCCCAATCTCATCGACTGTGGCTGAGGTCTCAGGACGACTTAGCACCACATCAGTGTCGGTCAATACTTGTAAAATCTCTTTGCGTGCAGTGTCGATATCGTCTTCAAAGGCGATACGCACCCGAATATCAAAGCGTATAAAGTTTTTGGAGGTTAGATTGGTGACCTCAGAGGAGGCGACATTGGAGTTTGGAATAATGACGGTGATGTTGTCTCGTGTCAAAATATGCGTGGTACGTAAGGCAATCAGTACTACCCGGCCTTCATTTTCATTGATATGAATCCAGTCGCCAACTTGAAAAGATTGTTCGAGCAAGATAGTAATACCAGCGATAAAGTTAGCTAGCGTTGACTGGGCTGCAAAGCCCACCGCCAAACCAACAATACCTAAACCGGCTACCAAAGAGACAATATCAAAACCAAATTGGGCCATGACGCTGGCAAGTCCAAGTACCCAAATTAATACTGATAAAATATTTTTGAGTAGTTGTTCGATAGAAGCATTAAGACCGTAGTGCTGCAGTACTCGATGAATAATTTGCCCTGATGATGCCCATAATATGTAATAAATACCTGCCCAAATACTGGCTTTTGCTGTAGCTTTGACCGTACTTGGCTCAAAGTTAATCTGACTCATAATAGCAATGAGGCTAGCGACAACCCATATATAACGTAACACTGAGCGTGCTATGTTACTACGGCGTTCATTAAGGCGAAGCCGTGATTTATTCTGTTTTATAATATAAATCGCTAGCCAATAAAAAAATCCTAACACTGCAAGCAGTATTAGGATCTTAATGCCAGTGCTAACCAGCTCTACTGCTTGAGAGGACCAATCAAAAGAATTTTCTTCTACTGAGCCACCAAGCGCAAGATATAAACTGGTATGTAGGTCATGGATAATTTCTTTAAAAAAATCAGTAATACTAGCGATTGGCATTGTTTGATCCATGCAGAGGTTATTACATGTAAAGTATTTTGAACAACAGTATATTAAACAATACGCCGTCATGACGTACAGTAATAAGTTACCTTAAATCAAAAGAGCAAGCAAACGTAAGATGCCCGTTGATTAGCCCTCATTATATCTGCTTTTAGTATGCCTTAGCTTAAAAGTTGTCTTCTTGAGTGTCGTGATACTGATAAGGTATTTTCATTTTATGCTGTACATCGCGCAGAGCAGTACGCAGGCCTTCTAAAATAGTAGGATGATAAAAAGGCGTATCAAGTAAAGCTTTAACGCTTAAATCATTGGTAATAGCAGTCGCCAATATGTGTCCAATGTACTCAGCATCTGGGCCAACCATACTAGCACCTAAAACTCTATCGGTTTTTTTACAACCATAAATATGCAATAGGCCGCAATTGACACCCATAATACGACTACGGCCTTGGTTGTCAAAACTGACACGACCGATGACATATTCTAGCTCTGGATCCTGTTGTATCTCAGGTAGTGACATGCCGACGTTGACAATCTGCGGTGAGCAAAACACGATAGAAAAGGGAATAGCTGGTGGACGTATATAGGCGTCTGCTTTGTTTTCACAAACAATGTTACCTGCACTATAGCCTTCATCACTAGCAACGTGTAACAAAGGAATATTGGCATTGGCATCGCCAATAATATAAACATTAAGATTACCAATCTGACCTGTCTTCTTATCCAACTGTTTTGGACGGTTTTTGTCATCAAGCTCAACGTCTAAATTTTCGATACCCAATTGCTCAATATTATTCCGTCGACCAGTCGCGACTAGTACATACTCACCTTGCCACTGCTGCGCATTGCCTGCGCTGTCTTCATACTCAATAAAGGCAGATGTTCTGTCATTATCTTCATCTGTTTGCGTGCCTACGTTATGGATTTTACTGCCCAAATGCATGGTCAATTCGCGGTTTAAACAAACGATTGCTTTATTACTAATATCATCATCTTTAAGTCCTGCAACGCGTTTATCACGATTGAATAAAGTTACCTCCACACCTAAACGTTTAAACGCTTGCGCAAGCTCCAACCCAATAGCACCTGCGCCTACTACAGCCATAGTGCTGGGCAAGTCTGTTAGCTCAAAAACTGTATCAGAGGTCAATAAAGTGTCACCAAGCTTGTCAGACCAGTTATCTGGAATATAAGGGGAGCTACCAGTAGCCACAATAATTTTATTGGCTTTGATCAGCTCATCATTAACTTCGATCAAACCTTGTTTATTAATGTGCGCACGCCCTGAAATTTTCTTGTCTTCAGGCCAGCTATCTACCTGATCTTTAACATAGCTTGCAAAATGACTACGCTCATCACGGACACGCTTCATCACTTGTTGGCCATCTATTTGAGCAGTGGCATGAACGCCAAATTCATCAGAATGATTGGCTTCGTGAGCACGATCAGCTGCTGCAATCAAAAGCTTACTCGGCATACAGCCAACTTGAATACAAGTTGTGCTCCAAAACCCATCATTAATAATGACAATGTTTTCAATAGTTTTACTGGCCTGACGAAACGCGTTTTGACCTGCAGTACCAGCACCAATCACAGCTACCTCTACCTCACGAGTAACATTATTATCGGTGTTATCAGACGATTTGCTCATATTATCCTCAATTAATTGATTATTCATAACCACATTTAACGATCTATTATTTTAAATAGTAGGCTTTAATATTAAAGCCTATCTACACGTGATGCCTTTATTTATACGTAGCAAGCTGTTGCAAAAATGTGTAGTTACCTGCTCAGACAGAATAAGTAATTCTAAAGAATTAGCAATTAAAACCAGTAAACACGGTTTCTTCCTTATCAAAAAGTCTTAAAACGTGTCTAGAAAATAGGGTAATGCTAATTAGGAGTTTATGGTCTTGGTATATAAATTGCATAAATTTTAACCAAGTTCATAAAATTTTCTTATTGACATAGTTAAAAACCTTACTCTTGTTACATTAAATAGACACAAGTTGGTAAGACAGGTTAAAAATAGAACAGATATTTACATAGATTTCTGGGCCTTTTTTGAGAGCGCGCCTTAGCTCATAACGCACTGAAACTAGAAGTTATCTGTCAATTTTTGAGTCTTTTGTAGGTGTTATCGATATTTTGCCATATCGATGTAACTAGAGATTAAGAAACATATCTAACCCTATTACTCAAGGCAATTGCATGGAAGACTTGATCGAAAGAATGTCTTTATCCACAGCTAGTGAAAGGACTCATACTAAGGTCGCAAAAGAAACCTATTTTAAAAAATTTGGTAATAAGCAGACATTTCACCCTATTAAGATGCAACACCCTGCTATAGCTTCTATGGCATTATTCCTCGCTGGTTGCGGAGGAGGTGGTTCATCAAGCGGCTCCAGTGCGGCCAGCTCTAGTACGACAGGCTCTAGTACGACAGGCTCTAATACGGCAGGTTCTACTACGACAGGCTCTAATGCGGTAGGTTCTACTACGACAGGCTCTAATACGACAGGTTCTAGTACGACAGGCTCTAGTACGGCAGGTTCTAATACGGCAGGTTCTACTACGACAGGTTCTACTACGACAGGTTCTACTACGACAGGCTCTACTACGACAGGCTCTACTACGACAGGCTCTACTACGACAGGCTCTACTACGACAGGCTCTAATACGGCAGGCTCTAATACGGCAGGCTCTAATACGGCAGGTTCTAATACGGCAGGTTCCGATGCATCTATCTCTAGTCCCACCAGTACACCGGTAGATAATATAGTGAATATAGAGCCGTTAAATGATATCAATGCTGCTAGATTTTTGCAGCAGGCACAATTCTCATCTACTAAAGCTGAGATTGAAGACCTTAAAAGCATTGGTATAAATCAATGGCTGGCCAATCAGTTTTCTATGCGTAGCGGTATTAGCGGATACAACTGGTTGCTAAACGAAGGATACAATACTGCAAAACATCGTTATTCAACTTGGTCTGCAGACTGGATGTCGTGGCAACAGTTATTGTCTGCTAAAGATACCTTGCGTAAGCGTATGGCCATATCGCTATCAGAAATACTGGTCATGTCCTCTGTAGGTTTGGGTCTGCCGCACAAATCGTTTGCGGTTGCTGCTTACTGGGATGTACTCAACGAACATGCATTTGGAAATTTTAGAGATCTGTTAAAGGCTGTTACCCTAAATATGGGTATGGGCGCTTATCTCGACTTAAGACATAGTAGAAAAGCCAACAGTAAAGGGCGCAGACCAGACGAGAATTACGCTCGAGAAATCATGCAGTTGTTTACTATCGGATTGGTTGAGTTAAATATTGATGGCACGCCCAAATTGCACAATGGCAAGCCGATAGAAACTTATAGTCAAGAGACGGTCAGCAACATTGCTCAAGCTTTAACTGGATGGACAGTAGACAATAGATCCAACGTTGATAAGTCGATCACTTACACTGAATTCACGCGCAATCCCATGATTAATATAGCGAGTCGGCATGATACTCGTAGTACGAGTTTCTTTGGTGTTATCGTGCCTGAAGGGTCTAGCGGTGAGCAAGCTTTAGAGATTGTAATAGACACGTTGTTTAATCATCCTAACGTTGCACCTTTTATCACAAAACAGCTTATCCAGCGTTTGGTTACCAGTAACCCTAGTCCTCATTATATAAGACGAGTGGCTACTGTTTTTAATAGTAACGATAACGGTGAGCGCGGTAATCTACAGTCAGTGTTGACGGCTATTTTGACAGATTCAGAAGCTCGTAATCTTCCTGATAATACGCCGACAATTGGCAAGGTACGTGAACCTATGCTCAGGCTAGTTCAGTGGGTTCATACTTTTAGTAATCGCCAAAGCATATCGGGCGAATGGAAGATAAGCAATACCAGTAATAGAAAATGGTACTTAAATCAAAGTCCTCTTCGAGCGCCATCAGTATTTAACTTTTTTGATATTGATTATGCGCCTAATACAGATGCATTTATCGATAATGGAATAGTAGCGCCAGAGCTTCAGCTGCATAACGTGACTTCCACGGTAGGTTATATCAACCATATAAAACGTGTGATCGAAAAGGGCATTTTTTATGGGTTTATTGAAACTATTATCGAGATAGCACCAGATTATAGAACAGAGATGAAACTATATAATAAACCTGAAGAGTTAGTAGATCATTTAAATCTCATCTTATGTGGTGGTCAGATGTCACCTAAAACGATGGGGTTGATAAAGTCTGCCTTAAGAGCACTGACTGATGATACTCCAAGCTGGAAAGAAAATCGCATTCATTTGGCTGTGTTTATGACTATGGTTAGTCCAGATTATCTTGTGCAAAAATAAAAAGACGACTAAAAGCGAATGACTACTATGAGCGAATTATCAAGAAGAGCATTTTTAAAGCGTTTAGGATATCTAACCGCAGCAGGCGTGGCCAATCCTGTCACCATAAATTTGATGGGTATGGCTGAAGCTGCCGCTCAAACGGCTACAGACTATAAAGCATTGGTTTGTGTGTTTTTTGATGGTGGTAATGACCAAGCCAATACGCTTATTCCTATCGATTCAAAGAATTACAGAACTTATAAAGACGTGCGTCAAAGTATCGCTATAGACCAGTCAAAAGTCTTACCACTGATACCATCATCAAGTTTAGCAAATGGTCTAAAATGGGGCTTTCATCCAAACCTTCAACGTTTAAATAGCTTGTTTCATCTAAAAAAACTGGCAGTCTTACAAAATGTGGGTACTTTGATTCAACCAACCTCATTAGATGAGTTCAACAAAAAAACAGTCCCTTTGCCAAACATGCTATTTTCCCACTCTACACAGAAAAAGATTTGGCAAAGCACTTCTTCTGCCGCTTTTAAGGAAGGCTGGGGTGGAAAGATTGGTGATCTTATTTTGAATCAAAACTCACAAGCCATGTTTTCTTGTGTGAGTACAGCTAACAACTCTCTATTTTTGACAGGAGATAAAACAGTTCCTCTTAATATCGGAACAGACGGTATCATTCCTATTCCACCAGCCAAAGAAAACGCCAGACTTTATGGTTCAAAAGAGTGTGCACGCGCTTTTAAAGAGCTTATTACCTCAAGTCGTAACAATATTATGGAAAACCATATTAATGAAGTCACATTACGTTCCATAGAAGCTGAAAGCACAATGTCATCGGCATTAAAAAGTGCCGGAGAGCTAAAAACACAATTTTCAGCCAATAATTCTTTAGCTGAGCAGCTAGAGGTTGTGGCAAAGCTTATCAAAGCGCGTGGCCATTTTGGTGTAAAAAGACAGGTGTTTTTTGTGAGTCTTAAAGGCTTTGATACGCATTCAAGCTTATTAAGTCGGCACAGCAAACAGATGTCTTTGGTTGATGATGCTTTAGCAAGCTTCTATGAGGCGACTGAAGAATTAAATGTGACTGACAGTGTCACCACCTTTACCGCATCAGACTTTGGACGTACATTTAGTAGTAATGGTGATGGTTCTGATCATGGCTGGGGTAGTCATCATATGATTATGGGCGGGGCAGTTAATGGTAGAGACTTTTATGGACAAAGTCCTGAAATTGGACTTAATACGGCAGAAGACACAGGCCAAGGCCGGATGCTACCCACGACGTCTATCGATCAATATTCAGCCACTTTGGCCAAATGGTTTGGTGTACCAAATAGTGATTTGAGCTTGATTGCGCCCAATATTCGTAACTTTAATAACCAAGATTTAGGCTTTATGAGAAACTGATAGCTTATCAGTTAAATGATGAAAACAAAAAAAGCCTTCTTAATACTGATAGCATTTATCAGTGCTCGGAAGGCTTTTTGTACTCTTATTTATTGTTCAAATAATATCAATCAAAGCGATTACGCGCCTAGCGTATCCAACAAACGCTCAGTATAACCTTTTGCTCTTAGGTTGCGCTGTGCATGGGTCAGTGTCCCATCCTTATCAAATACAAATACTGAACGCACAAGACCCATAGTAGTTTTTCCGTACATGTTTTTTTCTTTAATGACATCGAAGTACTGGCATAGCTTTTCATCACTATCGCTAATTAGCGGAATTTGCAGATCGTACTTGGTGATGAATTTCTTATGAGACTCAACGCTGTCTCGCGATACACCAACGATATCATAGCCAAGCTTGTCAAAAACATTTAAATGTTCTGTAAACTCTGTCGCTTGCGTGGTACAACCAGGGGTGTCGTCTTTGGGATAAAAGTAAAGAATGAGTCCTTTATCGGTATGCTGTACAAGCTCTTTTAAACTAATATCGTCATGAATCAAGTGGCCATCGAGATTGCGAACGATTGCTACTGGAAAATCTGGTAGGGTAATGCTTACTGTTGCTGGCTTTGCCATCTTAACTTCCTTATCTTGTTAAATCCAAAGTTGTCGTCAATATCAGTTAACTTATTATAGTCAAACTAATAAAAGTGATTGATAAATTTTGTATGTTGTTCATTTTTTAGCAAAAAAAGACTGACATCTGCCAGTCTTTTTATTATACGCATTTAGTGACTAGGTTACGCAGGCTTTTGCGGTTGCTTTAAGTCCAAACCTTTGGTGCACTGCTGCAAATCTTTTTGCATCTTTTTTACATAAGGTAGACCCGATGGGTCCTTTTTATCTTGCGCGTAGCTTTCAATTTCCCACATCTGACCAATCGTCATTTTACTGCGTACATTGATGGTACAGTTACAGAGTTTGGTGGCGGTGCTCTTATCAGCGACTTTATATTTGACCGCACCAGTAACACATTGATTGATGTTGTTTTGCTTAATATCAGTAGCGTTTGCTTGCGGCATAGCGACCAAACCGATTAATGCTAAGGGTAGTACTTTTAATAGCTTCATATATATTCTCTTATAAATAAATACAGCGTCAATAAAACAGACGCTAAATGGATAATACTGTTGTCAGCTAGACATTAACTAAAAAATTTATCTATCATTTATACTATTATTTGTAAACGACATCTAGTATGAGCATAAGGAATCATACCATAACAATTATAGCCATTAATGAACACCATACGCTTGCTGTGTTGATGCAATTAAATGTTACGCTTATGTTTGTCGCTTTTATGCTACATGCTTTGAGGATAAAACATCATTTAGATAAAACATCATTTGGATAGAACTATGCAAACATAGATTTAAGTATGCAATACAACTTAAATGTCTAAATTTACTCAGGACGTAGATACTGGGTCTGATAATGCGTAGGATCAGCAACCCCAGCTTGAGCAAAACCTTGACGGCGTAGCGCACAACTGTCACACATACCGCAAGCAAGGCCATCTTTATCTGCTTGATAACAAGAAATGGTCTGTCCATAATCAACACCAAGCGTTAATCCAAGCTCGATCGTTTGAGCTTTAGACAATTCTTGCAAAGGTGTTTGAATGCTTAAACGATGACCTGTAACGCCAGCTTTGGTTGCAAGGTTTGCCATGTGCTCAAAAGCGTTGATGTACTCAGGACGGCAGTCAGGATAGCCAGAATAATCTACTGAGCTAACGCCAATAACAATATGGTTGGCAGCAGTGACTTCGGCAACCGCCAACGCATAAGATAAGAATATGGTATTACGTGCAGGTACATAAGTATTTGGAATGGCATCGTTATCAATTTTATCGTGTTTCTTATTAGGGAATTTGTCTGCATCCCCATCAGGGACAGTCATACTGTGATCAGTTAACGACGAACCACCCAGCTGTGCGATATCGATATCAATAATGCGGTGATTCACCGCAGCTGTTTTAGCAATCGCTTTTGCTGCAACGAGCTCACTGTTATGACGCTGTCCATAATTAAAACTGACTGCGGTGACACAAGCATAACGAGCCTTTGCCCAGTACAAACAAGTGACCGAATCAAGCCCACCTGATAACAAGACGACAGCATTTTGCTCTTGATGAAGCGTATCTGAAGAAGGGTTAGATGCTGAACGGATGAGGTCGGATTGCGGGGTAATTTCAGTCATAGTAGTGTCTAGTATTGAGTTGCGAAAACGGCCATTTTAACAAAGTTACGGCTACTATTATATATCTATAAAAGTCATAAAGCCTTTACAGTTATATCAGTAACAAATACGGCGCGCGTGAAATTTTATAATATTAAACCTAGTAATTTAATCTCATCTTTTCAAACTGTTAGCATTTTTTGTTATAATCGCTGCTGCTTTTAGCACATTAGTAGTAATACGTTATTACGCCTTGTTTTACTATCAATTGCTTTATCGCCAAATCACCTTTGTAAAGATACTGAGTAGTTTATGACCGCAGCGACCTTATTTACGCCAAAAAATATGCCTGAGTTTGACGAGGTGCCGACTAAAGCACATTTAGATAGCCATACTTTAGAGACTGATGCTTATAGTATGGAGTATGATGACGTTGATGTTGACATCACTACAGAATCTGCTTCTGGAGATTTAGCTGACGGACAAGCTCGTACTGAGTCTGTATTATTTCGCAAATTACAAAAAAAGCTACGTAGGCAAGTCTCGTGGGCGATTCGCGACTTTAATATGATCGAAGATGGTGATGTCGTGATGGTATGCGTTTCGGGCGGTAAAGATAGCTATACGCTGTTAGATATCTTGCTGCTATTGAAACGCATCGCACCGATAAGCTTTGATATTGTCGCGGTCAATCTCGATCAAAAGCAGCCTGGATATCCAGAGGATATTTTACCTGCTTATTTAAATGAGCAAGGCATTGCACACTATATTTTAGAAAAAGACACTTATAGCATTGTTAAAAGCGTTGTACCAGAAGGTAAGACCTATTGCTCAGCTTGTTCACGTCTGCGCCGAGGCTCGTTATATGGTTTTGCTAAACAAATCGGTGCAACCAAAATAGCCTTAGGTCATCATCGCGATGACATGTTGGCCACTTTCTTTTTAAATCTGTTCCATGGCGGTGCTCTAAAGTCGATGCCACCTAAACTGCTTAGCGATGATAAGCAAAATATGATTATTCGTCCGCTCGCTTATGTTGAAGAAAAAGACATCATTGAATATGCTCGTCTAAAAGAATTTCCTATCATTCCATGTAATCTATGCGGTAGTCAGACCAATCTTCAACGCGCCATCATCAATGACATGCTGCGCGAATGGGATGATGCTCACCCGCAGCGTTTGGCCTCTATTTTTAAGGCAATGCAAAACGTCGCGCCATCGCAATTAGCAGATCGTGAGTTATTTGATTTTGAGACATTAAGCCTCGAACGTGACGACAATAAGCGTTTATTTGAAGGCGATAATATTCAAGCTGGACAGACTGATAGCCTTACTGAGATTGGCCTGCCTATAGCACCAGAGACCCAGACTTTTAATGCAAAATTTGATTACGATCATAAGCAGTCAATGGCTTTAGATAAAGAGAAAAAAAGTAGTCGTTCTACACAAAAAATCCCTACGATTAACCCCGTTATTTAGCTGTCTATTTAACTAGACATAATTGGTTAGCATAAGACACAAGCCATATGACGCTCACAAAAAAACCAGCTATTAATCAGCTGGTTTTTTATGATTTAAAATTAACGATTTAAGACTGATTTTAGCTTTTGGCAAACACGGGCAGGGGATCAAAGCTGACTTCTGAACGTGGCAGTCTTGCAACGTCTTGCATACGCCAGTCGTCTTTACCATCGTTGCTTACTTGTAGATAGTACTTGGCTTTTACTGAGTCAATATCTACTTTGGCACTGTATTTATTTCCTTCTTGGTGCGTTAGTACCACATCTCGATCCTTTTTAACATCCGTTGCATGCGATATGGAAAGCTCTAACGTATCAGGATAGGTAAGTGGTTCACCATTTAACAGTTTGCCTGTTTGTAAGCTTTGCTGCGGATAATCGAGATAAAAAGTGATGTCACCGTCTGAGGTAAATTGCATTTTGCCGCGTAAGTCTAGATCATAGGTCAGCTTATCGCGTGATACATCGTGATAAAGCGTCTTACCGTCCATATACCAATCATCACGTACCACACTGTCACGAATTTGATAAGAGTAATAAACAAACCAGAGGCAAGCGATAACCACAAAGGCTGGCATACCGATGACAAAGATGACTACCATGTAATTTTTATACCATGGCTGGCTATCTTGACGCTTAAAACTTGGCGTAGGAGTGGGTGTAGACATAAAATACCTATTAAATGTATGAGACGATCAATATACTATTGCCTAGTTTGAGTGACCTAAATCTAGTCACTCAAGTATAGATTATACGTTATATTTCAAGTATTTACTGGCCTTGAGTCGTAAAAATGTTTTGTTTACTTACCTTGTACTGACCATCTTCACTTACTACGTTTAAAGTAATAGGCGTTTGACCAGACTCAACGACATCAGGGTCACCGTAAATGCTAACAGGCATATCAAAGCTTTCACCAGCTTCTAATGGCACATCGTTGAAACGCAGCTCTAAACTTAGACCATCTTGCGGCGCAAGCGATATTTTATAAGCATGAGGTTCTTGGGTTTTATTGGTCAGCTTCACAATGTAACTGTTTTCAATCATACCTTGGTTGGTCATAGAAGACAGCTGATTACGGTCACGACGTATATCAATCTCTAATGGCACGCGATCAGTTAATGCGTAAATAAGACCACCACATAACACAGCCAACAGAGTCAAATAAGCAAACAGACGCGGACGTAAGACACGGCTAGGCTCTTTTTCAGCCAGTTGCCTCTCAGTTGTATATCTGATAAGTCCTCGTGGATAGCCAACTTTGTCCATGACTTCATTACAAGCATCCACACATGCTGCACACTGAATACACGCGACTTGCAGACCGTCTCGAATATCGATACCAGTCGGGCATACCTGTACACACATTTGACATTCAATACAGTCACCTAGATGTTCTGGATTAGTCCCCTTTTTACGAGGGCCGCGAGGTTCACCGCGATCATAATCATAAGATACAATAAGGGTATCTTTATCAAACATAACGCTCTGGAAACGACCATAAGGGCAAATTTGAACACACATCTGTTCACGCATATAACCTGCGTTTACGTAGGTAGAAAAAGCAAATATAAATATCGAAACCCAAACCCACGTTGACCAATCAGGGAATGGCATAAAACCTATGAGCTGCCAGCTGCCATACAGGTAGTCAGTTCCCGCTACGTAACTAACAAAGGTAGTAGCAGTAATCATCGAAAAGACGAACCAGATAAAATATACCAAAAAACGTTTAAAAGCTTTAGTCGCAGTCATAGGCGACTTATCAAACTTGATACGTTTATTGCGATCACCGATGACTATCTTTTCTACATATTGATAAAGATGCGTCCAAATGGTTTGTGGGCAAGCATAGCCGCACCACACCCGTCCAGCATAGACGGTCACCATGAATAGTGTAAAAGCTGCAATAAGAGCGAACGCGGCAATAAAATAAAAGTCTTGCGTCAAAAACGTCATACCAAAAATATAGTAATGCTGAGATGGCACATCAAACCATATTGCTTGCCTACCGTTATACCGGATCCAAGGTAAAATCAAAAACAACGCTAAAAACGCATACATGCTAATGACACGAATATTTTGATAAAAGCCTGTGACGAATCGGGGGTGTATACGATGCTTTGTCGCATCAAGATCTATTTGTTGTACTGGGATTTTATTGGGTTGTTGTGCTGACATAAACGTGCCTCTTTAAAAAAAGAATCAGTCTGCTGGCATGAGTAACAAACACCTATGAAAAAACAAGATGTAAATGCTTATAATGTTATCGATGTCAGTAAGTAAAAAGACAACCTAGCGAATATGAATAAAAAGTAGGTTAACCTAACTACTAAATGAGCGATTATAAATAACTGGTTGAGATTGGATAAATACTATCTAAAACTATAACTGGGGCGCTGTTTATGAGCCTCGCTATTTTAGCATTTCCCTTACTCTAAATGGGGTAATAACCTCAAAAAACAATCATCATTATGGTAGAAACCATATGATTTATGAGAGTCTATGTAGGGCATTAGGATTTATAATAAGACCTATAGATAAACGCTCAACCAAAAAAGGAGGACTGCGATGACAGTCCTCCTTTTCAAATAATATATTAACGACCATAACGCAGAAGCCAATAAGACAATCTTAATTAGTAGAAACTTCTACTGCTTCTGCTGTATTCGTATTAGGAGTAGTAGCCATAGCAGGTGACACCTCAGACTGGACTTTTTGATCAGATAGCGAGTAGACATATGCAGCAAGAAGCATAATACGCTCGTTACCTAACTTCGTCTGCCATTCGGGCATAACACCAGCACGTCCATAACGTAATGTCTCACGAATGGTTTCTCTATCACCACCATACAACCAAATATCGTCAGTCAAGTTAGGGGCACCAGTAGAAATCATACCTTTAGCATCTTCACCATGACATAGTACACAGTTAGTAGGTTCATTAAAGATAACCTTGCCCTGTGCAACCATGGTCTCATCAAGATCATAGCCTTCTTGATTACCAGATATGGCTAACACATACTCAGAAACAGCCCGTATACCTTCTTCTCCAAGCTGATCACGCCAAGCTGCCATACCACCGACACGGCCGTTATGAAGCGTCGTCAAGATGTTCTCAGGCGCACCGCCATATAACCAATCATTGTCAGTTAGATTAGGATAACCCACGGCACCTTTAGCATTAGAACCATGACATACTGAACAGTTCTGTAAAAATAAGCGACTACCTACTTTTAAAGCATTTGGGTTTTCAGACAGTTTTTCTACATAAGGAGCAAGCTCTGCTACCTTTTGATCAATCTGCGTCTGCAAATCTGCTGGTGGGTTTTCGCTACGACGCATGGTCGCTTGCATCTCAGCAAGTGTCGCTAATGTCGATGTAGCACCATTGGCGTCCGCTTTTGCCAAAATGTTTTTTTCAAAATTATCAGTAAAAACTTTATTATTGCTTTCAAGCTCACTATATAGCTCGTTTTTAGAAGTCCACGGTACAGTCTCACCATCAACTTCTACCGTTGCAATACCTTCCCATTTTGAAGGGAAAATAGCAGGGAAAAACACCCAATAGGCGACTCCCCAGACGATTGAGCCAAAAAATATCACTAACCACCATTTAGGAAGTGGTTTATCGTATTCTCGAATACCGTCATAAGTGTGACCTGTCGTACCGTCTTCCTCAAGGTCTGGTCTATATTTTAATACAAATAATAAGACCCCAAGAATAAAAAGCCAACACCCAATACTTAATATGGTGATCCAAGAACTCCAAAAAAATGTCATCGTTCATCCTTATTGCGCTGCTCTTCAGACAAAGGTTCTTCAACCTCATCATCAAGCGCAAGTTGTGCATCTTCTTCGAAGCGTTTTTTGTTTTTTGGCGAATACGCCCACCATGCAACGCCCAAAAAAGCGATAAAGGCAGAGACAGTCGCAATTGTTTGTAATTCACCAATACCCATTAGCGCTGTCCTTCCATCGCAGTACCTAACTGTTGAAGATAGGCAACTAGAGCGTCGAGCTCAGTAGCACCTAAAACAGCATCAGGAGCACCTTCAATGTCTTCTTCAGTATAAGGTACGCCAAAACGATCGCGGAATAGACGCATCTTAGTTTGAACGTTCTCACCATTAACTTCATTGGTTGCAAGCCATGGGAAGCCTGGCATAACAGACTCAGGAACTAATGAACGCGGATCGATCAAATGCTGCTTTTGCCAATCCTCAGAGTAGCGTCCACCAACACGCGCCAAATCAGGTCCAGTACGTTTTGAGCCCCATAAAAATGGGTGATCCCACGTAGACTCAGCAGCGCGTGAATATGGACCATAACGTTCAACTTCTGCACGTAGCGGACGAACCATCTGGGTATGACAGACGTGACAGCCTTCACGAATATAGATGTCACGACCTTCAAACTCTAGTGCCGTCCATGGTTCCATAGCGGGAAGGGGAGCGTTAACCCCACCATCCTCGGGACTTTTATTATCATAAATCAATGGTACGATTTCAACTAGCGTTGCAAAGCTAATAGCAATAACGATACCGATGACCAACAAGCCTGTATTTTTTTCAATAATTTCATGCGGTGTACCAGCCATGATCGCTCCTTATACGTTAGCTGTCGATGGTTTTTCGACACTAGGTTCATGATCCGTTGGATCCGCGACATCTACAGGCTTACCTTCTGGCATCTTGAGTGTTTTATAGCAGTTATATGCCATGACAAACATACCCGATACATATAAGAAGCCACCAAAAGCACGACCAATATATGGGAAGTGCGAGAACTCAACCGTATCAACGAAACTATATACCAAAGTACCGTCAGGATTGGTCGCAAGCCACATCATGCCTTGACCGATGCCTGAGATCCACATAGATACGATGTAGAAGATAGTCCCTGCAGTCGCCAGCCAAAAATGCGTGGTGATTAGGCTGATAGAATACATCTTTGGTTTGTTATAGATACGTGGTAACAGTACGTATAGCGAACCAATAGTAATCATACCTACCCAGCCAAGCGCGCCTGAGTGTACGTGACCTACTGTCCAGTCAGTGTTATGCGATAGCGCGTTTACCGTCTTAATAGACATCATTGGACCTTCGAATGTCGACATCGCGTAGAACGACAATGCCACAATCATAAAGCGAATGATTGGATCGGTACGCAGCTTATCCCAACTACCTGATAGCGTAAGCACACCGTTGATCATACCACCCCAAGATGGCGCGAATAGGATAATAGAGAACACCATCGCAAGAGACTGCGTCCAATCTGGAAGCGCTGAATAATGCAAATGGTGACCACCAGCCCACATATATGACGCAATCAATGCCCAAAAGTGAACGATAGACAAACGATACGAGTAGATAGGACGACCAATCTGCACCGGAACGAAGTAATACATCATCCCAAGGAAAGCCGCCGTCAAGTAAAAACCTACCGCATTATGTCCGTACCACCACTGCACCATTGCATCAGTTGCACCGCCGAATAGAGAGTATGACTTAAACGCACTAACAGGAATGGCCATGCTGTTCACGAGATGCAGTAAAGCAATCGTAATAATGAAAGCACCGAAAAACCAGTTAGCCACATAGATATGTGAGGTTTTACGTTTGATCAGCGTACCGAAGAATACAATGGCGTAAGATATCCATACCAAAGCGATCAAA
Organism: uncultured Psychrobacter sp.; assembly: GCF_947495825.1. GTDB lineage: Bacteria > Pseudomonadota > Gammaproteobacteria > Pseudomonadales > Moraxellaceae > Psychrobacter. Next base: position 15,394 of record NZ_CANMAH010000004.1, on the reverse strand, counting down.
ATATCAATAGGCCACTCAAGTTCGGCGTACTCTTTAGTAGAGGTCAAGCCTAAAGGTAGGGTAATAATCGCTGAGACGATAACCGCTTGCCAACCCCAAAAAGTAAACCAAGCTAGATAAGGTGCAAATAGCCTTGTCTTACAAGTACGCTGCACCACATAATAAGAGGTTGCGAACAGGGCAGAGCCACCGAACGCAAAAATGACCGCGTTGGTATGTAGCGGTCTTAAACGACTAAAGGTCAGCCATGGAATGTCGAAGTTAAGTGCTGGCCACGCCAACTGTGAAGCAATGAACACACCAAGACTCATGCCGACGATGCCCCATACTACGGCCATAATCGTAAAAAATCTTACGACAGTAATTTCGTATTCACGGTCAACTGGGGCGACTGCTGTGTTTTGTAAACTCATTGGATGATTCCTTTACAGCCCGAATTATCAACAGAATTAACTAACTCTCCACGTTGCATATACGATAAAGCATAACGAACGTGACACATGATATTGTCTGACTCACCTATTACTGTAAGGGTTTATTAACTACTTTATAAAACTTTTCGCAGGGGATTGACTAGTAATAACAGTATACAAGCAACAAGGCGTTACGATTACTATTCGGCGAGACTAAGGCAATTAATACATCGTTACAGTTAATAAGAAAACAAGCCGACCTTAGGCATCAAACGTCTATTTTACAAAGTGTGAATGATAGAGGTATGCGAGCGGCGGCTGACAAAAACATATTGACGTAATGTTTAGTTAAAACTCCTGATTCTGTTTAAGGTATTGTAACGCAATCTTAATGAAATATCATCAGGACTATGCGTCAAAATACAAACTCTTTGGTAAACAATGTGGCTAACAACCTTCACTTATCACTGAGAAAATGGCTGTAAAACACCATGTTTATAATAAAAATTAATGGAACTATAATTTGGCACTAATGGATCAATAGTGTAATAACGTTGTCATTCAATAATGCTAAACTCTACCACCTATCTTTATTAATACTATTAACCTATCTGTCGCTAACCATATGATTTAACTTATGATACGCTTATAAAATGGATATGTTAAGAGAATTTTTTGAAGTTTATTGACGTTAAATGACGTCTAATCTATTGAACTTGTTAAGCCGATAACTTGTGTATGACAACTGATTATTTAGGGTTGTCGGCGCTCATCATAACAAAAAACCTTGATATATCAATATAAAACGTAAGGATTTTTATTATGACCTTCATATAAAGAGATATTGGGTAAAAGGCGTTAAATTATGTTGATGGATGACTGTTTTAAACAAACATAGAGGTAGTAGAATTTGTTACAATTTGGCAAAGGCTCGTCGTTATAGGTTTTACTTATTATAAAACCCCGTCATAATAAGGCGCAGTAACATTGACCGTAATTTTTTAACGTACAAAGGATAATAATATGGCAGTTTTTTTAACGGACGCATGGTTTGAGCAAGTATCGCAGTTAGGGGATGAAGCTGGCGAGTTGAATTTACCTCCAGCACTAGCAAACATGGTTATCAATCTAAAGGTTTCTGATGCTGAGCAAGATATCGAAGCCAGTTTTTCGGATGGGCTCCTTCAAAAAGGTTTAAACGACGATGCTACCACAACACTATTACTTGATCGTGTTACCTTACAATCTATCATCACAAATTTCGATATGAATGAGATTATGGGTGCTTTCATGAGCGGTAAAATTCGTGTTGAGGGTGATATGTCACAGTTAATGGCATTACAAACTGCCCGTCCAAGTACAGAGCAAAAAGAGCTATTTAAAAAAATTAAGTCTATGACTACCATGGCCTAAAGTATTAGACTTAGACTAAAAGCCTGTAAATAAAAGCTTCCAAATAAAAAGCCCCTAGTTAAATTAGGGGCTTTTTATTTGAGTCATGGGCCGTTTTCAGACAGTAAGATTACTGAGATGATTATGGATATATCAGCTAGCTTGCGTCTGTATTTGCACTTTTGTGTTTTTGGAGTCTTGATTTTCTTTATAAATCGCTGCTTGTAGCCAAATATTTGCTTGAATGTAATTATTTACCTTGATGGCTTTTGTGGTTTCTGTACTTAGCGCACCTATACGCACAACAAAAGGATCTGCATCTTGTTCACGCAAGATGACCACATCAAATAAGATGATAGGCTTGTCATTGAATATCGTTTCTTGTTTGCCAATAACTTGCCCTTGGCACCAAGCCTCGTCTTCTTGACCGAGAGTATCGCCAAATAGATAAGCGCACATATGACCCAAGTTGATCTCTACTGGCGCCATTTGTTCTTTGGTCTTTGGTTGCCACTCTTTAATTTGTTCTTGAATATCTTCTGGTACTTGTCCGTCATTGGCCGCAACGATATCATTAAAAGCGCGATGGTAGCGAATTGCTTCTTGATCCTCGACCATAATGACTTCGTCTTGATGACTAATCGATATCTCGTGAGCCCAAGCACTAAAATTTACAAAATATGGCGTGTTTTGTTGATATAGATGACGGTTGGCTGTGTAGAGCTGATCAAAAGCATAAATAATACTGCCATCAACGCTACGCAGGCGTAGTACTGCATCATTTGAGCTGTCACTGACAATCATACGCTCAATCGTACAAGTCAGACCATAAGGGCCATTGACGCAAGGGTAGGCGTTAATAAAGCATTCAGGCTTGCCATCTTTCATTGCGAGTACTTGATTGATGTGACAAGGCTGATCTTCAGACAGTAGCAAACAAGAATCTTGAGCACTTGCATGGTTGTTGAGACCTTTAGGCATGGTCGCATGTTCAATCATCTGCTGTAGCCATTCTGGCACATCACGACTCATATCATCAGTCAAAATACGCCAATGATCAGCATGACCAGCGGTTTGCTCGTCTGTTAAAGTAATTTTGGTGGGTGATTGTACGTTTTTATATTGATAATTAATAGTCATGAGAATACTCAAACTTAAGTCTGCCATGAAGTTTGGACACCAAATAGCGCCATGAGCTTTTATTTGTTACTAACGCAGTAAGCCAATACCTAAGCAATATATTATATACATCCTCAATATTGTGCTATGTTTGCGCAGCAGCAATGGGTCAACAAACAACAATGATGGGTTAATGACAATTGTCCTTAGCATACAATATATAGGTATAGACGCAACTAATAGCAAGCCCCTCATAGAAAAATAATAACGAAGCGCTGTATTTTAATAAAAAAGACCTGCAGTTTTTATGAATGATTGGCACATATTAGGAAAATTGTGTCAAACTATCCACTTTTTTGGTAGCCACGATTGGGACGACTAAAACCATGTTTATATGTCTGAATTATATTCATATAAGCATAACCAGTACTGGCTCAGTTGCTTGTTAAGCGCAAAAAGCTTGTTGGCTTACGTTAGTGTGCTTATATGACAGTCGCTCACCTAGATAGGATAAAGAGTTTGAATATGTTTCGTCCTTTAGCATTATTTATCGGTTTACGGTATACCCGAGCAGAGCGTAGTAATCGCTTTATCTCTTTTATATCGCTCATTTCAATGATTGGTTTAACCCTTGGAGTAGCGGTATTGATTACCGTGCTATCAGTGATGAACGGCTTTGATCGCGAGTTGAAGACCCGTATTTTGGGAATGGTTCCGCAAGCGACTGTGACGTCACCTGAGGTCATTGGCGATTGGAAACAGCTTGCTGAACGTATTCAAGAAGATCCGGAGGTTTCAGCAGTCGCACCATTTATTCAACTCCAAGGTATGTTGACTTCTAATGGTCAAGTTGCCGGGATTATGGTCACAGGTATTGATCCTGATTACGAAAAAAATGTCTCAATCATTAATAAGCATATGACTGAAGGCAGCATTGATACTTTAAAAGGTGGCGACTTTAGTATTGTGTTAGGCGAGGAGATGGTACAGTCGCTTGGTTTGAATATTGGCGATAAGGTCACGTTGGTGCTACCAGAAGCGTCACCATCACCAGCTGGTGTCATACCGCGCTTTAAGCGTTTTACTTTGACAGGTATTTTTAGCATCAGTCCAGAAGTAGATAGCTTGATGGCATTCATTCCGATGAATGATGCTGCCAAATTGCTGCGTCTTCCTGAGGGCGCGCAAGGTATTCGTATGAAGCTTGATGATTTATTTAATGCACCGATGGCAGCGCAAAAAGCAGCGGCAATTGCGCCAGAGCAGCTGTACCCCAATGACTGGACACAGACTCATGGCAATCTATTTGGCGCGATTCAGATGGAAAAAGCGATGGTAGGTTTATTATTGTTCTTAATTATCCTTGTCGCCGCGTTTAATATCGTCTCAAGCTTAGTCATGCTCGTCACTGACAAAAAAGCAGACATCGCTATTTTAAAGACTTTTGGCGCTTCTCCGCGTTTGATTACTCAAGTATTTATGGTGCAAGGTGTGGTAATCGGGGTCATTGGTACAGTAGCTGGTACTGTGCTTGGGGTTATTTTTGCCTTAAGTATTAGCGATATTTTAGGTTGGATCAATCAAAGCTTTGGCTTAAACCTGTTCGATGCTTATTTTATTAATTACTTACCATCGCAGCTACGCTTGGTCGATGTCGTACTGATCACTGGGGCATCGTTTGTTCTAAGCTTTTTGGCAACCATCTATCCTGCACGCCGAGCTGCCAAGATCCAACCTGCGCAAACGCTGCGTTATGAGTAGTCATATTGATGACTTTACGATAATCGTATAAGAAATATAATTACAAATTTTAAGTTTTAGCTTTTGATTGACAAATATTAATGAAGGAAGCGGTATGGCGGCCATTTTAGAGGCAAGCAACATTAGTAAGATATACGATGAAGGTGCAGTGCATACGCAAGTGCTGACAGGGTTGGATTTATCTGTCAATGCAGGCGAGCGTATTGCCATCGTTGGCACAAGTGGCTCAGGTAAGAGTACTTTGCTACATTTGTTAGGCGGACTAGATACACCTACTGATGGTGAAGTATGGCTGCATGGTCAGTGCTTAAATCATATGAATGAAACCCAGCGCGGCGCCATGCGTAATCAATATTTGGGCTTTATCTATCAGTTTCATCATCTATTGGCAGAGTTTACCGCGGTAGAAAATGTCGCTATGCCTTTGTTAATGCGACCCAAAGTGTCCACAACAGAAGCGCGTCTGCAAGCTATTGAGCTGTTAGAAAACGTGGGGTTAGGTCATCGTTTGGACCATAGACCAGGAGAGTTGTCAGGTGGTGAGCGTCAGCGCGTGGCCATTGCTCGTGCTTTGGTAACTAAGCCATCACTCATATTAGCAGATGAACCGACTGGTAACTTGGATTATGACAATGCCCAATCTGTATTTGGTCTGCTATCAGAGCTACAAAGCACCATGCAAACAGCATTACTCATGGTGACTCATGACCGCAATTTGGCTGCGCTGGCTGATCGGCAGTTGCTACTACGCAATGGTCATTGGGCTGAATATTAAATCATCGAGGGTATATCGATAGCGAACCATGTTCATATGATTTAAAGTCTGCGTAAAGTTTATAAGGATAAATATTATGAATGATAATAAAAACGATGATCCAGTTTCTGCTTTTGGTAGCGCTGAAGAAGGCAATGATCCGTTAAAGGACTATATTGATCCAACGCTTTTTGAGACGATCGATAGACAGACGCAAATAGAGTTGCTCACACCCGCTTTTGACGCTATTACGCTTGCTGGTGCTGACTATGATCTAAAAGCTCAAGACAGCGCTACAGGAAAACGTTATACGTTACTCAAAGATAAGGAAGTGATAGATATCTTAGTGATGAATGATAATTTTACCGATCAAGTCGTTGACGCTATAAATAAAGACCAAGAAGAGTAGTGTTTTTAAACAAAACACTTAACATAGATACCTTTTACTACTACTACGTCTTTGGATGTTTATCTGAAGACTCTTTTTGACGCTTTTGCCAGCTTGTCACTGTTTTATAGCGCCAGATCGCCTTAAAGGTTAAACCACAAATAAGACTAGTCACCACGGCTAGCAGCGTCAGTCCTAAACAAAACGCAGTCAATGACACTGTACCACGATAAGTAATGAATGGATTGGCACCATTTGCCAGTACCCATAAGCTAAAGTCAGCAATCATCCTTCCAATTATTCGTAAGCTAATCATTGGCTCGCCCATAATATGGGCGCCAACGTAATAACCTGCATAAAAGATAGGTAGCGTAGTCAGAGGATTAGTGATCCACGTCAAACCAAGGGCCATCGGTACATTAGCACGAAAAATAAGCGCACCAATCAACGCCAGTAACATCTGTCCTGGTAACGGAAAAAATGCACTAAGCACCCCAATATAAACCGCCTTATTCAAACTATGGCGATTAAATTGCCATAAACGTGGATCAGCCAAATGCGGCGCAAATAGCTTTAAAGAGCGGCTCTCTAAGATCTTTTCGGGCGTGGGTAGGAGACTTTTGAGACGTTTTTGGGGCACAGGTTTGCCTTTGTTCGTTATCTACAGTTCACTCAGAAGAGTACAAGGGTTTAGTATTTAACAATATTCGAAAACATCGTCAGTAAAGATAAATTGTCGATAGAATAATAGGACGAGTGGTTATCAATAGAAGCAGTCGCGATATGTTAAATAGTATAGGGTAATACCGTTAATAATGCTATCATCGGTATTTAGTCGTCTAATGTAAGTTAATAAACAACCAAACAAATGACGTATGATATAGGTCTGTCTATAGTTATCTTTTCAGTGTTATCCAAGTCTGAGTGTAAATTTGATAAGCCATCACGTAAGGAGTGCTGATGTATTGGGCGATTGGCATCTCAAGCATTATAGCGATGGTAGGCGTATTATCAATAGGGACTATGGACTTTGCTCAAGATAGACTATTACCATTTAACTTGTCTATCACAAGTTCTTTTATTTGGCTTTCGTTGACCGTAACAACGATAACTTTTCTTTTTCTTCTCCAACGCAGTGCAGCGCTATCATCAGTCAGCAATCACTCCCTTCATAAAAATCGAACAAAAGATACCACCGCATTCTCTAAGTTTATCCGTTATCTAATGATGACTGCCATAGCTAGTATGCTGATTATCGGCAGTGCACTACAAGCATTATCTGCCTATCAGCGAGCAGAAGCTACAAAAATTACTGAGACTACGCAGGTACGCGCATGGGTAACTATAGAGGGCATTAGCGATAGCGTATACGACCCTGCGATGAATAGTGGCTATCGGCAAGTGGCAACTTTGCAGGCAATTGAGCCGTTGGTTTCCAAATTAACTGTGCAAGAGCTACAAGCGCAAACGCTAGCCTATATTAATAATAGCCTAAGTAATAGCAACTTATATAATAAAGACATAAATTACGATAGCGATGAAAGCCTAGAACATCGCGTGTTGCTCAATGTATATCCTAATCAAACTTCTAATAACACACAGATAACCAATCTCAATAATCTACAGCCTGGTGATCAGCTGTTTATGACTTTGAAGCTTGCACCTTTGGCTACCTCTGAGCAAACCATCAATAATCCAACAGGTTTTGACAGCTATCGCTGGCTTAGAGGACGTCACATTGATGGTATGGCTGCTATTATTGCCACTGGTGAGCCCATCAGAGCGCTAGGCAACTCATCAACAATCACTGCTTTGGATAATGTCTCTGACTCATTTCTTAGCAGTTTGCGTACTCGTATTGATCAATGGCGTTGGCAGCTGCGTCAGCATTTTTATGTAGATTGGCTGCAGCAAACGACATCAGAGCAGCAAGCAAAAGTGGTAACCTTAAGTTTGCTAACAGGTGATCGTAGCTTAATCAATCGTGACACTAAAGATTTATACCAGCTGGCTGGCATCTCGCATCTGTTGGCTATCTCTGGTACGCATGTTTTGTTTTTGGCTATCATGCTCGCAGGTGCAGCAGTTTGGTTGGTAAACTACCAGTGGCCTACGCTGTATCGTAATATACCGCGCTGGCAGGTGCGTTGGTGGGTCATGATTGGTGTCGCTTTTATCTATGCTTTATTTACAGGGTTCGATGTACCAGCTGCACGTACTGCATGGATGCTATTAGCAATAGGGGCGGTACGATTAACGCTACTGCCGATTAGTACCATGCGTGTGTTACTTGCGATCGCAGTACTCATGGCTTGGTTTGATCCTTATGTATTATGGCAAGCAGGCTACTGGTTATCGTTTATCGCAGTGGCATTATTATTAAAATATGACGACGCCTCACATCAGCAAGATAAAGCAGCTTCAGGGCAGTATCGACATGACACTGTTCATAACAACCATGTAAGTGGTACTTTACTGACTCAGATAAGGCTGGCTGGTAAACGCGTATTTAAATTGCAGTTTTGGTTATTTATCGCGTTACTGCCTATTACGTTATTATTGTTTGGCAAAGCCTCGCTTTGGGGGCTGTTTATCAACCTATTTGCTATTGGTTTATTCGGTTGGGTCATCGTACCTTTGAATCTGTTAGCAGGGCTTTGCTATCTGTTATTACCCGCTATAGCAGATGGTATTTGGGCATTGGTAAGTATGATGGTTGCAAGCCTGCATGAACTGATAGCGTGGTTAACGTCATTGTCAGCGTTATCGGACGCTTGGCTGTATACACCGGTGAATATGGCTATATTGCTGATGGCGCTACTGATCATGGTACCATGGTTGCTACCGCGCGGGCTTATTAGTCGCGGGCTAGCATTACCGCCTCTAAGCTTGTTGGTGATGACAGTATATGCCAATCAGCAGAGCTTAGCGACAACACCTACCTTATATATATTACCAACTGGTGACCAGTATTTAAGCGCGACTCTATTGCAGTACCCAGTAACACGTCAACACATGGATAGCAGTAGTATTATTAAAAACAATAATAAAAATAATGGTAAAAGAGCAGCAGCTTCAGATACTGTTTATTGGCTATTTTTAGCAGATCATAGGCCCTATGGTACAAGAACAATGCCAAGCACAATGACTGCGGATGATATCACTGCAAATTTAGTACAACAACTGCGAACGTTATCGGTTAAACAGTTAGAAGGTGTCGTTGTACAAACCAGCGTGCCGACGCTAACCAATACTTTGTCTGCTAAACAGCAAGATAACAAGATTAAAAGCAGCTCTAAAAACGCTGAGCTGCTACCAATGAGCGTCTTACAATTAAATCAAACTACGCCAATCAATCAGTATTGGCAAGCAGGTCGTTACGAGCGCTGGACAGCTTATCAGCAGCTATCTCTAGAGCGCAATCAATCTGCGCGAACCATCAAGATTAGCGCGCAAAGCTGCGAGCAAGGTAAAACGTGGCAGCTAGACAACAATGATATGGCACTACAGGCCATAACAGGCTGGCATGACATCGATGATAGTAGCGTTTGGGATTGTACTATAGCGATTGCTAGCAAGCAGCCAATTCGTGTCGTTCGATACGATGTCAATGACCCGCAGCAGTCATTACAGGCAACTGCTCAAACGTTTATCCCAACTGTATCAGTAACGAATATCAGGCAACAATCTCACCAAGGAGATACCTATCAAGACGAGACGTTTCAAGCAAGCACGATTTTAAACGCAGATACTCATCAGCGTCTGTGGCAAATGTGGCCACTGCTGTGTTCAGCTGATTCATTTGCAGATATTACGAGCTCAGGTTATCCTACGCAGTGGCTTGGTCACAGTACGTCACAGGTGACTATTGACATATTAAACCGGCAACAGATTGATGAGATAATTACTTATGATCGTAAGACCTTGGAGATAGCGCTACGTTTTGATGCTTTACCATAAAAATGAAGCCATTACTGCTAACATCTATTATCAACATCATAGTATGATGACATTTCACGTTTTCACTATTGAACCTTGACGAAAACACCACCATACTAAATGACCTAGCCATACCGATCATTCATGTATTCAACTTTTTTATTATACTTATTTTCTATACCCATCTTTACTTGTTTTAGATCGCTTTTTACCTAGGAAGTTATATGCCCAACTGGCCGCCAGACCCTAACAAACGTCCTGATAATTCAGAAAATCAGCCGGCACCATTGCAACAAATATCGCCTAACCAGCCAAATGGACAAGAATGGCGTCTTATTGAAAAAACCTTATTAGCCAGTGTAGAAGAGCAGCGCCGCTCAAGGCGTTGGAGCATCTTTTTTAAACTGCTCACTTTTGGTTATATTTTATTGCTATTTTTGACGATAGGTCGTAGTTGTAGTAATGATGCGCCATCTGGGCTAGAAGGTATTGATACCAGTAAGCCGCATTTAGCTGTGGTTGAGTTACAAGGTACGATAAGTAATGCTGATCCTGCAAATGCCTATGATATCAGTAAAGCATTGACGCGCGCATTTGAAAACAATAACTCAAAAGCAGTGGCACTTGATATCAACTCACCTGGTGGCTCTCCAGTACAGTCAGATGAGATCTGGCAAACTATGATGAACCTACGTCAGCAATACCCAGACAAAAAGCTGTATGCGGTGATTGGTGATATCGGTGCTTCTGGTGCTTACTATATTGCATCAGCAGCAGATGAGATCTATGTAAATCCATCAAGCTTAGTGGGCTCTATTGGTGTCATTATGCCAAACTATAATATCGAAGGTTTGATGGATAAAGTAGGTGTCAAAGACCGTACCATTACGGCTGGTGAATATAAAGATATCCTAAGCTTGTCACGTCCGCTTAGCAGCTATGAAGAGCAGCATGTCGAAGAAGTACTTGCCAATACTCATAAGCACTTTATCAATGCCGTAAAAGAAGGCCGCGGTGATCGTCTCAAAGATCCTGAGGCCAACAACTTGTTTTCAGGGTTATTTTGGACTGGTGAGCAGTCTATTGCATTGGGACTGGCAGACCAATCAGGCAGTATTGCAAGCTTGGAAAGAGAGTTAAAGTTAGATAACGTGGTAAATTATACGCCGATGGATCCGTTCCAACTGTTCATGGATCGCTTCGCAGTTAAGCTTGGTGCGGGCGTAGGTTCAAGTATCAATCTTGATGTATTGCCACAAGAAGATGGTAATATCGAGATGCGTTAAACGTTCCTTTTTCATTTTGAACGGATTATATTTAATGTGTATGATTGATGAGGCTGAGCATAGCTATATGCTCAGCCTCAGTTATATAGTCAGTTTAAATTATAAATAAAGTACTAAATCAAGTACCAATCTTTTAAAAGCAACCTCTATCAGAAACAATGAGAGCCTGTCATGAGTGAAATCAATTTGCAGACCTTTGCATCATTGCCTGTATCTAACATAACCCAAAAACCAGTCATTCATTTTGCCCATGCCAACGGGATGCCAAGTGCGGTCTATCAGCCATTTTTTGAGGCGTTGGCCGAATTTTTTACGGTTGAATACATACCGATGTTAGGTAATGATCCAGATTACCCTGTTGATGATCACTGGCGTAGTCTAACCCAGCAAGTCATCGATAGTGTAAAGACTGTCTGTGAGAAACACGGCATCTCACAAGTAGTCGCAGTGGGTCATTCGCTTGGTGCCATGTGTACGCTGCAAGCGTTGTACCGCGCCCCCGAAATATTTCATCAAGCAGTACTTATGGATCCGCCTTGGGTTTATGGCAAGTCAAGCTTGCTATGGCATGTCGCAAAAACAGCTGACAAGTTGCCCCGAATGAATCATCGACTGATGGATAAGCTGTCACCGTCTGGTATCTCTAAGAACCGCCGTGATGTTTGGGATAGTCGTAAAGAGGCTTATGAAAAGATGCGTCATAAGGGATTTTTTAAAAATTTCGATGAGCGTAGCTTTGAAGGTTATATTCAGCATGGCTTGTGTGAGCGTGCAGATGGCAAAGTCACTTTAGCCATTCCTAAAGCCAGTGAGGTTGCTGTATTTCGTACCAACCCTTCTTGGTACTGGTTGTCACCCAATCGTAGGCCCAAGCCGCCAGTGACGCTCATTATTGGAGAGGATAGTATATTTTTAAAACGCCGTTTCCCGCAGCAAATCCAAAAGCGTTTAGGTATTCCTTATAAAACCCATGCAGGTGGTCATATGTTTCCGCTTGAGCATCCAGAATCTGTCGCGCAGCAAGTATTAACATTGATTGAGCAGCAATTGTCATCTTAATTGGTGATCAAATACTATATATCACAAATATTTATGAGAGTTATTAAGTTACTGTTTTGAGTCTCAATATGTCAAACCGTGCTACTGCTGTAAATAATACAGTGACACCGCAACCCAAGCGTCCAGCTTTGTTTTCGCGCTTGGGAGCATTTTCTCTTGTCATTGGAATGGTCATTGCTTTTTTTATCAGCCAGTTGATGGGAGTATATATCGCAGGCAGATTATGGCTGCCGGCTACCAAAAGCACAACGATAGGAGATATATTCTTTTTTGGCAGTAATGATGGGACAGTAGTAAGTGTTTCTATTATTATCAGTTGCATACTACTGATGGCACTGAGCTATTTGATTGTACGTGTAAAATCTGGTGATATACGTGAATATTTAGCGATTAAGCCATTTTCCTTGGCAGTTGGCATTGGTATGTTTGGAATACTGCTGTTGTTTATGATTGGCAGCCAAGCATTGACCTATTTTTTAGATAAGTCACCACTGGTTTTTGTAGATCCTTTATATCAGTCTGTCAGCTCGGTGTGGTTGCTCGTGTTTGCGATGGTGATTGTCGCACCGATATATGAAGAGTTGGTCTTTCGCGGCATCTTATGGTCGGCTGTTGCAGAGCAGTTTGCGCCAGCGAAGTTGAATGGCGCACTGCTAGCGAGTATCGTAACCAGCTTTATTTTTGCCGTGATTCACTTGCAGTACGGTATTTATGAAATCACTACTATCGTAGTACTAGCATTTGTATTTTGCTACGCGCGTATCAAGTCAGGCTCGTTAGTACTACCTATGTTATTACACATTATTAATAACGGTGTTGCTATGTGGCAATACCTAACCCAAGTTGGTTGAGTAAAATATACTCGACCAAAACACACAAAATAAATTAAGCGTTAGGGTTTAGTTGCAAAACTTCGTCGGCGGCTTTTTTAATATCATCAAGTGTCAGCTGCGGTTTACCACTTAGCGCCTGTCGCCACTTACGAGCACCTGGCAATCCTTGAAATAACCCTAAGTAATGCCGCGCCATCGTCGATAGTGTCTCACCTTTTGTAAGCTGCTCCTCTAGATACGGATACAACTTGACTAAAATATCTGAACGCTTAGGTAACGGATGATCCCATAAAGCATTAGCTTCTGCTAATAGATAAGGATTTTGATAAAAAGCTCGCCCAATCATTACCCCATCGATATGTTGTAAGTGCGTGGCAATATCAGCGACAGTATCGATACCACCATTAATCTCAATATCAAGCTCTGGAAAATCCTGCTTAAGACGATAAACATCATCATAACGTAGTGGCGGTATTTCGCGGTTTTGCTTAGGGCTCAGTCCTTGTAACCAAGCTGTGCGCGCATGCACGATAAAACGCGTACAACCCACATCAGCTACTGTCTTTACAAAGTCTGCCATAAACTCATAACTGTCAAAATCATCAATACCGATGCGATGTTTGACGGTCACCGGAATATCTACAGCCGCCTGCATGTGCGTTACTAAGTTGGCCACAGTTTTAGGCTCTGCCATTAGGCAGGCGCCGATTTTGTTATGTTGTACACGGTCAGAGGGGCAGCCAACATTGATATTGACTTCATCGTAATTATGCTGCTGAGCAAATTCGGCGCACTGGGTCATCTCGGCAATATCTGCGCCGCCAAGTTGTAGTACTACAGGGTGCTCTAATGCATCAAAGCGTAAGTGCCGCGCACGATTGCCATAAATAAGTGCACCAGTGCTGATCATCTCAGTGTATAGATATACTTGCGGGTTAAATAATCGCGCAAAGTAACGATAATCCGTCGTCGTCCAGTCAATCATCGGAGCAACTGAAAGTCGTTTATTGGTCATATCAACCATGGTTGTTAAGCCTTAATATTTTATCTTTAAAGTTTTGTACAAGAGATAACGAAACAACTGTTTCATTACCCCTAAAGCTTGATTAAACAGTCTATAAAACAAGAGTAGTAAGTCATCATACAATAAGTAAAATGAATAATGACAAAGCTAGATTAACTGATTGATTCTTTTATATTCGGGCAGATTATAAAAATAAAATCCCATGATAATGCTAATTAAGCCGATAAAAGCGATATATAGTGCAGGTGAAAAGCTGACAAACGTAGTAGCGTAGCCAAGACCAAAAGGTACGGACACGCCTACAAGACCATAGGTCACATTGTAGCAAAACGCCATTCCTGTCAGACGTACATTGGTGGGGAATAACTGTACGAAAATAGCAGGTACCATGCCAATAATGCCAGCAAAAAACCCTAAGAGGGCATACATGATCAAAATATAGTCACCACCAGCTTGCATATGGTAAAAAAACGCAAACATTTGAGCAATCAGTAAAACAGAGCCAGCGACTAAAATTTTACCAAAATTTTGATAGTTGGATAGTATTCCATAAAACACACAACCAAAGACCATAAAAACAATGCCTAAACTATGTGAAAATCCAAATAAGTCCTTGTCTAAAGCAAACCGTAATTCAATCAAATCTGGAAGCAATAGTATGATGACAGTCGTAATGCTAGACATAATCAAACTCAACATCATACCGATAAATATTGAATGCTTACAGTGCTTAAAGAGTAGGATAAACGGCTGAGCGTTATGGCTATTGGGTTTTGATTTTGTCATCTCTAAAAAAAATGGTGACTCATCAAGAAAACGCCATGCAAGTAGAGGTAAAAAGCTTAGTATTGCTGCGATAAAAAATGGCACGCGCCAGCCATAATTAATCAGATCTTCAGGCGTCATAGAACCAGTAAGCCATGTAAAAAAAGCATTAGAAAATAATACGCCTATAAAAAAACTTGCAGTCACATAACTACAGCCAACTGATAGATACTGCCGCGGTACATGCTCTGCTACAAAAACCCAAGCCAATGGGACGTAAAGACTAAATGCCATGCCCTGTACAATCCTAAGCAGGATAAATAGGATCGGAGCTAACATGCCCCATTGTGCATACGTTGGCAAAAATGCCATTATCAGCAAACTGCTTGCAATAATAGACATACTGACTAATAAAGTAGTCTTGCGACCTTTAATGTCACCGTAACGTCCAAGAATAATGCCACCAAGGGGCCGTGCCAAATAACCCACCGCGAAAAGCCCAAGTCCTTGTAGTCTTAGAGTATCAGGATTGGTACTAGTCGGAAAAAAAGCAGAAGAAATAATGTCTGCGATATATAAATAAAGGGGCTGTAGTAGATAAGCACTATGCTAGACTACTTTTATGAAGATAACCCGTTGTAAACTAAGTAAAAAAGTACAG
>NZ_CANMAH010000003.1 GCF_947495825.1 uncultured Psychrobacter sp. | reverse complement strand
AACTATGGCTCACCATCTAATCAGCTGAAAACCTTGAGAAAATGGTGTGATATTTAATCCTTATCTACTACAGCCCCAAAAATAAAAGCCAAGCACAGTTGCCAGTAATGTCAGCCCCACATGCAAACCCACAAGTCCTAAACCCGCCAGCAGCCGTCCATCATGGATAAAGCCAAACACTTCAGCGCTAAAGGTACTAAAGGTCGTCAATCCGCCCAAAAACCCAGTTATCACAAATACCCGTGCATGATCAGGCAAATGGCTCCCCATGCGCTCAAACCACACCAATGCCAGACCAATCAGCAGACCGCCCAACACATTCGCGCCAAGCGTACCAAGCGGTATCCAGCTATGTACGGGATTAAAACGCGATAGCCACGCCCGCAGGCAAGCGCCAAGTGCTGCTCCCAAACCAATGGCAAGCCACTGCATAGATTATCCTTCCTTTGTATGGCTTTTAAACTTTATATGCCTGCTAGACATTACACCGCAGGTAGCTCCGTCATCGGCCAACGCGGTACGCAGCTGACGGCTAGATCATCAGCCTGCCCTGCTTGCAGACGCTCAAAGCCAGCATAAGCAATCATCGCCCCATTGTCAGTACATAACGCTGGCGGCGCGTAATGTACGGTGGCATTGATTTTGGCTAGCTCACGCTCCAAGGTCTCACGCAAGTGCGTATTGGCGCTGACCCCGCCCGCAATCACTAGGCGACTCATCTCTACTTGTTTTAACGCTTTCACGCATTTTTTGACTAGCGTATCGACCATGGCGTGTTGAAAGCTGGCGGCAATATCGGCGCGCACTTGTGGGTCGCTGTCAGAGCCATCTGTATCCTTAATGAGATTGTGCACCGCTGTTTTCATACCGCTAAAAGAAAAGTCCAGTCCACGATGCAGCATCGGACGCGGCAAATCATAAGCACTGAGGTCGCCATTTTCGGCTAATTTAGCGATATTAGGGCCACCAGGATACGGCAGGCCGAGCATTTTGGCCGCTTTATCAAAGCACTCACCCGCGGCATCGTCGATCGACTCACCTAGGATTTCATATTGTCCAATACCGTGTGCGGCGATCAGCTGCGTGTGCCCGCCAGATACCAGTAGCGAGACAAACGGAAACGCTGGTGGATTGGCACCCATCAGCGGCGCCAGCAGATGCCCTTCCATATGATGGACCCCAATCGCAGGGATATCCAAGCCATATGCTAAGCTGCGACCAAACAGCGCGCCCGTCATTAGCGCACCGATTAGGCCTGGGCCTTTGGTATAAGCGACGGCATCGAGCTCGCTTTTTTTGACATCGCACTGCTCGAGCAGCTCATTGAGCAATGGCACCAGTTTGCGAATATGATCGCGGCTGGCAAGCTCGGGTACCACGCCGCCATAAAGGGCGTGCAGCTCTATTTGAGAGTACAGTACCTGCCCGACCAAACCTTGATTGTCGCTACCCATTTGCTCACTGTCAAAGATCGCCAGCCCCGTCTCATCACAAGATGTCTCTAAACCCAATACCTTCATATTTTTGCCTTTATCATACCTTGATCATACCTTGGTCTGCATGTTTTTTGCGCGTCTTTATCTTTTGATAGTTGACACACTTGCACAAAAAAACCGTCATTGTCTGTCACAATGACGGTCAGTTTAGCAAATTTCAATAGCCAATATACTCTAATATAAAGTATCAGTTAACCGCCTCGACCATATAGTCAACGGCAGCATAGACCTCCGCTTCGCTTACTTTGTCAGTCGCCTGCGCGGGCATCTTGTTAAAGCCTTGCGCTGAGTGCATATGTAGCGTCTCTATTCCCTTAGCAAGACGCGGCGCCCACGCTGCTTTATCACCGTATTTTGGTGCATCGAGCAGACCTGCTTCGTGGCAGACTTTACAGTTGGAATCGTATAGCTTCGCCCCTGCATCAGCCGCCAACACTTCAGGCTCAGCAGCTGTTTTTTGTTCTACTTCTTCAGCCATCGCCACTTCAATTGGCTCAGCTTCAACCACAGGCTCAGACGTCATGGTCTCAGACGTCACAGTCTCAGACGCTTCGGGATCTGTTATAGGCGCTTCTTCTACCGCCATACTGGTCTCGGTTGACTCATTGACTGTAGTAGGCTCTTCAGCAGTGGTATTGTCACCACTACAAGCGCTCAATAACAACAATGTGCCAATACCAAAAGCAGATAAAGTTAGTTTTTTTATCATCAGCACAGCTCCTTTCGTAGTTTATATAAGCAGCTTATATGAGCAGCTATTCAGTCGTCGCTGGCTCAGCGTCGCTCTCTGTTGTTTCGGCATCAGTAGCTGGCATATTTGCATTATCCGCCACCGCGGCGTCTGTATTGGTATCATCAGCAGTAGCTTCTGCCGTAGCAGGCTCAGTCATGCCTTCTTCTGTAGTCGTAGTAGCTCCTGCTTCTGTACCGTCTACTGCAGTCTCTCCCTCTACAGGCATTGGCGCTGTCTCTGGAAACTCCATGTCTTCAGCTTCAGGTGCATTTTGACGAGCCAGTTCAGCGGCTTCCTCCACTCTATCTACTGCTAAGACCTCATGAGATTCGCCTTCTTTATCACCACTACAGGCGGTAACGCCAAGCCCAAGAGTAACAACCATTGCCGCACTTAACGCTGTATTTAGTACTGTTTTTTTCATTCCAACACCCTTAATAAAATGGACACATCATCTTGAATATGCCTACTGCTATATGGGAATTATCATAGCATAAACTCAAACCAAACCGTTATACGCAGTAAGGGTTTTTTGTTCTTACACTTATCCTCATTTATTTAGCTTCAATCGAGGTTACAAAGATTTATAACATGGACAAAGGTGTATATTTATCATCCATCTTACATAACAGCACCGATAGTTAGATGTACTAAAAGCATTGACTTTGTTGCCATTTTTTATTAAAATACCTGCCCTTGTGCTATAGCGCAAAATTATCCTAGTTTGAGCTGATGCCGGTAATCTTGAGATATTACGGCTAAATACTAATACACAGCCGAACTAATGCCCTTATATCTCATCCTAATCAAGGAGTCTTCATGCCTGCAGTTAAGGTTAAAGAAAACGAACCAGTTGATATCGCTATCCGCCGTTTCAAACGTGCTTGTGAAAAAGCCGGTGTATTATCAGACGTACGTAAGCGTGAGTTTTATGAAAAGCCAACGCAAGTACGCAAACGTAAAAAAGCTGCTGCCGTAAAGCGTTATAAGAAAAAACTACAACGCGAAACTATTCGTACCACTCGTATGTACTAATCAATAATACGATTAGTTAAGTACAAGCGCTACACTAACGCCACTGTTATCGATGAATAACAGTGGCGTTTTTTATGCTACAATTTTTGTCATTGCTGTTGTTTACACAGGCTTTTATTAACGAGTCAATTAAAAACTGCCTCTTTTAAAAGCCTAATGAATAAAATTTAACGAATAAGGATAATAATAGTGAGCCAACTTAAACAAAACTTATCGGACAGTGTCAAAGCTTCTATGAAAGCGCGTGAGCTTGAGCGCGTCAAAGTACTACGCAATGTGCAAGCGGTCATCAAACAAATCGAGATTGACCGTCAAAAAGAGCTTGATGATGCAGGCGTCTTAGAAGTGCTACAAAAGCAGCTAAAACAACGCCAAGAGTCATTGGCTATCTTTACTAAAAATAGCCGTGACGACCTAGCGACCAAAGAGCAGTTTGAGATTGATATCATCAACGAGTTTATGCCAAAACAGATGGATGATGCTGAGCTTGCCGCCTTGGTCAATGCAGAAATCAAAGAACAAGGCGCAACATCGATGCGTGATATGGGTAGCGTCATGGGCGTACTTAAAAATAAAACTGCTGGTCGCGCTGACCCTGCTGTTATCTCTAAGCTGGTCAAAGAAGCACTACAAGGCTAATCGCGACCGTTTAATCATAGCAGATACTATATAAACAACCGCCTAAGGTTTAAAGTCTTTGGCGGTTTTTACGTTTTTAATCTCCTGTTTAATACTTGCTAATAATGGACGAGCACTGCTGCTCTGTGCCCCAGCTTGTAATTGCTCAGTTAACTGCTTGGCCTGCGTAAGTGAGATAAGTGCCGACTCGTAACGGCCATTCCATAGCTGATCATGACTGCGATAACGAAGCGCGTTAATCGTAGCGATACGGGCAACTTGTGGCGATGTAGCGGTTTTGGCCAGCTTTTCATTAGCCAGCTGTAGGCTTTGCCACGCGTAGCGATCGCTTGGCTGCTGCTGGGTCAAAGGTTTGAGTAGCGCTTGTGCTTGGGTCGGCTGGTTACTATTGGTCAGCGCCTCTGCCAAATACAAACGCAAATCGCGGCGCTCAGGATAAAGGCGCTGTTGCTCTGCCAATACGTCTGCGGCCTTTGACCAATTACCTTGCTCAGTTAACAATTGGCTATGAGTAATCGATAATAGTGGCTCTAGTCTTTGACGCTGCGCCGCGGGCAGTTTGTTTAGCTCTGCGAGTATGTCGTTGGCATCATCAAAGCGCTGCTGCTCGCCATACCAATGCATCAATGCCAGCTTTGCCCCAACGCTATTTTTGGCAGCAGTCGTTAAAGCTGTCTCTGAGACATGCTGGCCCGTCGTCTGTACTCGCCAATAAAGCAGATCAAATAAAGCTTGATGACGCTGCTGTTGGGTCAATGATAAAGAGGGATAACGCTGAGCTCGGCTTTGTGACTCGCTTAGGCGTTCATTACTAAGCGGATGCGAGCGTACAAAGCTTGGCAAAAAGCGATTGGCAACTTGATTTAACTGGTTTTGCTGGTTCATTGTGGCAAAGAATCTCGGCATCGCCCTTGGGTCATAACCTGCCTGCGTCATAATCTGCATACCCACGCGGTCAGCCTCGCGCTCATTATTACGGCTAAAAGCCATGCTACTGTTCATGGCAGCGGTTTGGCTGCCCATCATGACAGCGGCACCAGCATCACCATCGGCTGCTGAAGCAGCAATAGCTGCCAGCATGCCGCCTATTTGCATCAACATGGCTTTTTTGCGCTCATCGGTACCGCTTTCGTAATGACGCTGGCTAATGTGAGCCACTTCATGAGCCACGACGCTTGCCAGCTCATCCATGCTGCTGGCAGCTAGTATCGTTCCTGTATTGATACCTATAACGCCCCCTGGCGCGGCAAAGGCATTGATACTTGGGTTATCAATGATGACCACGGCTAAAGGTGCTTGCTGCCGTACTTGGGCATTGAGGCGCCATGTCATGTCTTTTATGGTTTCTTGCACCCAAGGATCATGCTCCATCTTGGCACGACCATTGATATTTTGTAGTGACCACTCACCCAGTAGTTTGTTTTGATACTGGTCAGCGAAGCTTAGACCCTGACCTTGCAAATTTGGTAGCTGTAACTCATCAGGTTTTTCAGTTTGCCAAGTGCCATACGTTGAGCCAGTCATTAATGCTGATGGCGTTGATGGTGTTGTCGGCTGCGAGGTAACAGTAGCAGCGTAGCTCTGATGGCCAACTAGCATTGAGAACATAAGCAGGCCTGCATATCGTAATGTAGGCTTTTTATATAGCTGGGATAACGTCCACAATCGCGTATGCGGCGTGTCGACTGCACGCTGGTTTGTTGTAGATTCAAGGCTTAAAAAACGATTTGAATAATTCAAAGATATGTCCTGTTCTATTAGCTGCTGATGGCCATAGCGTTTTTTGGCTATACAAGGTTGACTGCTTATCGTCAATTCTTAGGGTAATTTTAATAGGTCAATCATAACGATGACTATATTCAACTGCTTTTGCTCTATTACAGTTTGTTATAATATAACCATTGTTTTAGCATAACTATGTTTCATAATTATAATGGTTTTACTTTGTAGTAGTTTACAACGACTTTAAACGTTGAGTTTTAAAGCTTAATTAATCAAGACTCAGATGCTAAGGATTTTATCTATGTCTGCAAAAGGCAATTTGAATACTACGATATACGCACCTCATCAGGTCTGCTTACAGCAATCATTATCTGATACTGAGCAGGTTAAGATTGCGTCATTACTACGTTTATTACCAACTTACTGCATCAACTATATTGAGTCAACAGAGGCCCTAGACCATACGCAGCCTGTCATTAAAGTAAAAGGTATGGTGGATGGACGCGGACTTGCTTGTCCCATGCCACTGTTAAAAACTAAAGTCGCACTACGTAGTGTCGTTAGTGGTGAGTCGTTATATGTCGTGGCAACTGATCCCAACTCTCAAGCAGATATTACGGCATTTTGTCATCAATCGCGTCAAACCAATGATGGCGAGCTGCTGCTTTTAACTGTGAATCAAACGACTACTGGGCAAGAGACGGATAGCACCTTAACGAAGACTTCCGATACAATATTTCACTTCATCATTACCAAAACCGATAGCAACTAAGCGTCGCTATCCTTTACAATTAAGACAATAAAGATTTTTATCTGAATATTTGCTCGTTTAATATTTGCTTACCTATTTAATCAAGGTCAAGAATATGACTACTCCATCTACTGAATCTTCCACAACAAAAAAGACGCAAGACAGTGCTGGTACTGAAAAAAATGCTGCACGTGAAGCGGCGCTGAATGCTGCAGCGCAGCGCCCACCCTACGATGCCAGTGCACTAGAAGACACCAGTACACGCGATTTAGTACCTGCCATGCCGACTCATCTGTCTGCACCAGGGGTGAATTTGGGTGCGTATATCAATACTGTCCATCAAATCCCTATCTTGACACCGACTCAAGAGCAAGAGCTTGCCCATCGCTACTACGATGAAGGCGATGTTGAGGCTGCACGCTTACTGGTCATGTCACACCTGCGTTTTGTCATTCATATTGCTCGTAGTTATTCAGGGTACGGTCTACCGCAAGCCGATTTGATTCAAGAAGGTAATTTAGGATTGATGAAAGCGGTCAAACGTTTTGATCCCAATAAGGGTGTACGTTTGGTGTCTTTTGCAGTGCATTGGATCAAAGCTGAAATTCATGAATTTGTGATTCGTAACTGGCGCATTGTGAAAGTTGCCACTACTAAGGCACATCGTAAGTTATTCTTTAATTTACGTAGTCTCAAAAAGACCAATAATCAGCTGACATTAGAAGAAGCAGATGCTATCGCAAAGGATTTGAATGTCACACGTAAGCAAGTGCTAGAGATGGAGTCGCGTCTGACGTCATACGACGCATCGTTTGAGACGCAATCAAGTGACGATGATGATGGACGCTATGCACCGCAGTTGTTTTTAGAAGACGGTATTGATCCTGCTGAGATGATAGAAGAGTCTGATTGGGAAGAGAGTAACTCATCAGCATTGATAGCAGCGATGGATACCTTAGATGATCGCTCGCGTGATATTGTTGAACAGCGTTGGCTGACAGAGCAAAAGTCTACCTTGCATGAGCTGGCTGCCGTCTACTCTATCTCAGCAGAACGAGTACGTCAGATCGAAAAAAATGCCATGGACAAAATTCGTGATGCGATGACTATTGAGAGCGTCATTTTGCCTGATGACATTCAATAAATATCTTTTTGTTATGAAGACTGAACGTATAAGATAGTATTCAATGAATAGTCAAATATACTTCTAACAGTCTAAATGTATAACTTATAACAAGTGTGGTCGCATGTTAAATTGGATAAGTGTTGCAGCGATAAATCTCGCTATTGCAGTTGGCCTAGGCGCGTTTGGTGCTCATGCTATCAAAAGCATGGTCGATGCTCAGCAGCTTGAGTGGTGGCATACAGCAACGCTGTATCTATTTATTCATGCACTTGGGTTATTGGTCGTCGGACTCTTGATTCGCCTAGGTTATGCCACTCACGTTAGTGCTTGGCTACTACAGATTGGTATTATCATATTTGCCGGTAGCTTGTTTGCGATGACTCTAGGCGCACCGCGTTGGTTTGGGGCCATAACGCCTGTGGGCGGTATTTTATTAATAGCAGGCTGGCTCTGGCTTGCCGTCACTGTGTTTAAAATGAGTAGATAACGTTAAAATGTAAAACGTCATAGTCCTAATATGACCAATCAAATAGCTATTGAGTTGAATCACTGTTTTGAGGGAACAAATATTATGAGTACTATTCATGTCAATGGAAGAACATTACAGACCACTCATCAAACTGTCCAGTTAGTTGTTAATGAACTGGGACTGAGCAGTGGTCGCTATGCGGTCGAAGTTGATGGTGAGCTTGTCCCTAAGAGCGAGCTTGCACAGCTACGTATCGTCGAAGGTATGAATATAGAAGTCGTACAAGCAGTCGGTGGTGGTTAGATCTTATCTGCCTTTTGTCTCAAACAAATAACATATAAAAAGACCTCGACACATCATATGTTGAGGTCTTTTTATATGTTATTTATCCCTTTTTTATTAAGTTTTTATTGTATTTATTGGGCCTTTATTGCCTGATTTTTTGTTAACTGACTAATGCTGTCACTAAGTCGCTGGAGCCGCTTCAGCTCCCAACACATCTTCATAGCGTCCCTCGCGTCCTGCACCGCGGACCTTTTTGCGCTCTTGACGAGTTTTATATTTGCGCACTTGTCTATCAAGCTTGTCTGCCATCTCGTTAATGGCTTTATACATATCATCTTCACACGCTTGGACGAACATTTCTTGACCTGAGACTCGCATGATCGCTTCGGCTTTATGACTCTTCTTACCTCCGTCGCTTGCTCCACTATTATCTAGCGATAGTATCACTTGAATACTTTGAATCTGATCAAAGTGACGCTCTACTTTTTCAAGTTTTTCACGTACAGCTGTGTTCATTGCATCGGTTACGCTGATATGGTGACCACTGATAGAAACGTTCATATGCTGATCCTTATATTTATTACTCATAGTCAACAGATGGTTTGGCACTCCGGCCTATACCACCTTGCCTTATCAATAACAAAAGTAGAGTCATCATATATTCATTCTGTGGTAAATCCTCTAACAACCACCTATTCATAATATAGATTAACTGCTGCAAATTTATTATTGATATGCCTCTAATTTGTCATGAAAGCACATAAGTAGCAATACGCTATATTGTAACTAAACGTAACCAGACCTTTTGTTATTTGCACAATTCTATATAATCAGGAATTTTTATTTTTTATTTATAACCTCGTATAAAGCAACCTTTCTAGTAGATATCAGCCTCTATTAAAGCGCCAAATCTTTTATTTATTATTATCCAATTTTTATAGTTGAAGCACTCTTTACAAGATAAGCAGTTCTTAATATTTCTTTTTGCGCTGCGTAGAAGAGCTGATATTCATCGCTTCTCGGTATTTGGCTACTGTACGTCGTGCGATATCTATACCGTCAGTGAGTAGCTGAGTTTGAATACGGCTATCAGATAGGGGCTTTTTAGGATTCTCTTCACTGATGAGCTGCTTAATCATAGCGCTGATGGCTGTGGACGAGATGTCCCCATCATTACTACTGACATGGGATGAAAAGAAGTATTTGAGAGAAAATAGGCCTTGAGGGGTTAAAATCGTCTTGCTAGTGGTCAGACGCGAGACGGTAGATTCATGCAGTTCTACTTCTTCTGCGACATCTTTTAGGATCAGCGGCTGCATCGCTGTGGCACCATGTTGCAAAAACTCATCTTGTCGGCGCACGATACTAGTGGCGACCTTTAACAAGTTTTGATTGCGCTCCTCGATACTACGAATAAACAGTCGTGCATCTGTAAGGTTTTCGCGCAAATATTGATTGTCAGGGCTGTCATCACCGCGCTTCACCAAACTTGCGTACTCTTGATTGATCCGCAGTTTTGGTAATGTAGCTGGATTTAGACGCACATGCCAGCCGCCCTCTTTTGCTTCGCTATTGGGCGGTTGACGGACCGGGGTCACCAACACATCCGGAATATCATAGCTGGCTGGTGGTTGGGTATAGTCGGGCTGCGTGTTTTGAAAGGACAAACCTGGTGCGGGGTTTAAGGTACGCAATAAATTAATAGCAGGGGTAATATGCGCAGGTAACAAACCTGTGGTCTCAGTCAGCGCTTTGATATTGTTACTAACCAAATAATCACTAGCAGATAGCAGCGCCTGAGCATGCGCTAAATGTTCCGTATTAGGATCAAGCTTGTTCAATTGAATTGCAAGGCACTCACTTAGATTACGTGCGCCTACGCCAAGCGGGTCACAAGATTGAATGATACGCAACACCACTTCTATCTCGTCACGCTCAATCTGCTCATCCCATTGATAAAAGCTTGCCATTGTATCGAAACTTTTGAACAGCTCGTCAATATCCAACTGCACAAAGCCCATATCATCCATCGAATCTACCAGATACTCTGCTACTAGCATATCTGAATCTGAGAGATGTTTAAAATTCAGCTGCCAACGTACATAATCTTGAATACTGGCACTCGTACTTCCTTGATAGTCATCAAGCTCGTCGTAATCTGTGTTTGCTGCGGCGCTACTCCCACTAAAGCTACCAATATCATAGTTGCCATAGCTTTCATCGGTATCTGTACTTTGATAGTCGCTGCTTGAGTAATCATTGTCTATATCAGTGTGATCCATAGCACTGCCATCAATGTTTGCCTGTTGCAGTTTGTCTAAGCTATCACTAAAAGTGTCATCATACTCAGTAGCACCATATTCAAAATCATCATTACCATCCGATGAGTCAGACATGTCAGTCGATAGACCTACCTCGCTATTGTCATTCCACATCTCAAGCGTTAAGGAGTCATCTAACGCATCTGCTGACGTATCACCACTGTCGTCATACTCGTACTCATCTTCCTCGACGCGCTCAAGTAATGGATTGCTATCTAGCTTCGCTTGGACCTCTTGTGCAAGCTCAAGGCTAGAGAGCTGCAACAATTTGATGGCTTGCTGCATTTGCGGGGTTAGCTTTTGGGAGGTAGATAGCGTGGTCGCCAATCCAAACGACATACTCATAGCTTATGTATTACACTCCAATGTTATTATTTTAATCATATATTTACGGCTCATGGATAACGACTGCTTATGGACAACAACGCACATTTTTAAGCGTATGCATCTTTATAAGCTTATACCATTTGTAAAAATAAAAATAGCAAGCAAAACAAGTACCGTTACTTAATCGTGGCATAAATGAGATTAGGCGTGTTAAACCATTTTTCAAGCTGCTCATGTTAGGCAGTACAACTGTCCTAAACAATGACGATAGCATTATTTGCCCTGATTTTGCTATGATAATTTATATCTTAAAACAATAACTGAGAATAAATACATGAATAACCACTTGCATAATCATAAACTTACGGTCGCTGCTGTACAAATGAATAGCCAACAAGACATCGATGCAAACCTAGCGACTATCAAATCTGCTATTGAGGAAGCTTGTGCTCAAGGAGCGCAGCTCATAGTGCTGCCTGAGAACTGCTGTAGTATGGGACGGCAGTTTGCGACTGCTGAGCGTTTTGAGTCTCTCTCAGCTACGCTGGCAGACTATGCATGTACCAACCGCGTTTATTTATTGGTAGGATCGCTACCGTGTTCTTATCGCCCGGATGGTGTCGTCGTACCTGATGGACGTCTACGCCAAGTCAGCCAGCTGTTTGGTCCTGATGGGACGCAGGTCGCACGCTATGACAAGATTCATCTATTTACTGCAACTGTGGCTGACAAACAAGGCAGCTACAACGAAGCGGCAACGTTTGAGCCTGGCATGCAGACAGTAGTGGCGCCAGTTGAAGCAAACGACTCAGTCTATCAACTTGGAATGATGGTATGTTTTGATTTGCGCTTCCCAGCCCTAGCTCAGCGTCTACGTCAAGCTGGAGCCGATTTGTTGAGCGCGCCCTCTGCTTTTACTTATTTGACAGGACAAGCGCACTGGTCGCTGCTCTTGCAGGCTCGTGCTTTAGACAGTCAATGTATGGTGATTGGGGCGGCGCAAGGCGGTGATCACGCGTACAAAAATGGTAACATTCGTCAAACATGGGGACATACCGCTATTACTGATTTTAATGGTACTGTCAAAGACTGTTATGATAACAGCCATCTAGATAATCAAACCCAAGACAAAAACTATGCATTGGTATTCGCAGACTTAGACAAACCTGCTCAAGAACAGGGACGACAAAAAATGCCTATTTTTCAGTGTCATCGCTTAGCATAATCCAAGACATCTCTAAGCACAGCGCGTGTCATCTCATTGTATGGTTTGGCTTTATGTGGCTCTAGTCTTTCTCGTTTTGCGTATGCGTAGCGCGCGGATGGGCACGGTCATAGACTTGGGTCAGCTTGGCAAAA
Organism: uncultured Psychrobacter sp.; assembly: GCF_947495825.1. Taxonomy (GTDB): domain Bacteria; phylum Pseudomonadota; class Gammaproteobacteria; order Pseudomonadales; family Moraxellaceae; genus Psychrobacter. The sequence goes on along the minus strand of NZ_CANMAH010000003.1, from coordinate 278,734 downwards.
TCAACATGAGTATAGATCTGCGTGGTACTGATATCACTATGGCCTAGCATCTCTTGGACAGCACGCAGGTCGCCACTACCTGAGAGCATGTGGGAGGCAAAGCAATGGCGCAGTAGATGGGGATATAGGTTTTGTGCAATACCAGCTCGCGTTGCTGCTACTTTCAGACGCTGCTGCACGGCCCGCGTAGATAATCGGGTGCCAAGCTTTTCGCTGATAAATAAAGCATTGTCTTGCTGCTCTACCCATAAGTTACGATGCGGTAAATAGCGATTGATGGCAGCGGCAGCCTTCTCGCCTAACGGTAATAGACGAGTCTTATTACCCTTACCTGTGACCCGCACCCGCAAGTCGGACAAATCTACATCACTGATATCAAGTGCTACCAGCTCACCTACCCGCAAACCACTACTATATAGTAGCTCAAACATTGCTTTGTCACGTAGCCACAAGCGGGCTTGCTCGGGTGTATCAGGTATCTCTTGATCGAGCAATTGGGTCAGTAAATCCACATCAGCAATAGAAGGCAATGGTCTAGCGCTGCGTTTTAGCTGATAGCCAGTGGTGGGATTGATACGTGCCAACCCCTCCTCAATCATCCAGCCATAAAAATGCCGAATAGCTGACAGCTCTTGTTGGACACTTGCCAGCGCCAGTTTATCTTCATCCAAGCGTTGACTGATATGCTGCGCAAGTGTGCGTTTATCACAGCGTGTCCAGCTCAGCTGCTTACCACGTAAAAACAACGCGAGCTGATTTAGTCCAGCAAAATAAGACTTTAAAGTATGCACGGAGTGATTGCGCACAGCCAAAGTGTTTAGCCAGCGATGCACTGGTGATAATAGCTCACGTAGCGCCTTATCTATTTCTACAGATTCAGCAGGCATATAGATATAGTCATCTTTAATAGACATACGTTGTCCTTGATGCCTCAAATACCAAGTAGTTGACTCAGTTTGATGAGTTGACTGGGTTGGGTTTGATTCCTGCTTGCGCCATTAAACCATCTGGGCTAAACACACCTTCATAAACAAAGGCAGTTGGGCCTGTCATCATCACTGAATAGCCTGGTTGCCACTGAATAATCATACTACCGCCATATAGCTGCGCCCGTATTTCTTCGCCCTCATCAAGCCAGCCTTCGCGTACACCAATGGCTACTGCCGCACAAGCACCTGTACCGCACGCTTGGGTCTCACCGACGCCGCGCTCATAGACACGCAGACGGATATGACGCTGATTCATGATCTGCATAAAACCTACATTCACATGCTCTGGGAATGCTGGATGTGACTCAATGGCTTTGCCCAACGTTTCGACTTCAGCATCAAGCACATCGTCGACTTTGATAACCGCATGCGGGTTGCCCATGTTGGCAACATAGAGCTGCACAGGCGTACCATTGACGTCTAGATGATAGGCGTTTTGAATTTTGGTCGTCGCTCTGGGCGTAAATGGTATCTCATCTGGCTCAAACTTGGGTTTGCCCATATCCACCTCAACCCAGCCATAGCGATCAGTGGTCAAAGCAATAATACCGCCTGCGGTCTCGACACGTAAGCGCTGTTTAAATGACAATTTACGCGCTTGCACAAAACGGGCAAAACAGCGGGCACCATTACCGCACTGCTCAACCTCTGTGCCATCGGTATTAAAAATACGATAACTAAAATCAACATCCGGGCGCATTGGTGGCTCGACGACGAGCAATTGATCAAAGCCAATACCCAAATGCCGATCTCCTAATAACTGCACCAATTCTTTGGTCAAATCCAAGCGCTGAGTTACCAAATCAATGACCATAAAATCATTGCCCAGACCATGCATTTTGGTAAATTCTATTAGCATATCCCTTTGTCCTATTCTATTTTTATGTGTCTGTTATATTAGCATGCTGTCTGTCACAATGATAACTATCAACGCGTTGGAGACTGCAGGAATCCATTAAAACAATAAATAACTGTACTTATCACAATGAAACCCATAGCGACCATAATTAGCGCCATAAAAAACCCATTGTCATGATAACAATGGGTCATTATTACAGCGGTAAGATTGGCAGCTACTCTATCTGTAATGCACTCTACTTTGCATTTTGCCAAAGTATCTCATCTGCATATAGAGCTTCAGTAGTTTCACGTTTGCGAATTAGCTGATGATGACTTCCTGCAACCATGACTTCACTTGCGCGCGGGCGTGAATTATAGTTGCTGCTCATGGTAAAGCCATACGCCCCTGCACCAGTAATGGCTAAAACGTCGCCTGTTGCAAGTGATAATAGACGATCTTTTGCTAAGAAATCCCCAGTCTCACAAATCGCCCCGACGATATCCCACGGCTGGGTGTCATCTGTATCGATACCTTCACTGGATAATGTCATAGGAATCACTGCCATTTCTGCTTGATAAAGCGCTGGACGTATCAAGTCATTCATCGCAGCATCAACAATGGCAAAGTTTTTGTGCGCTGTTGGTTTTAATACATCGACACGGGTCAGCAAAATACCGGCATTGGCGACCATGCTGCGACCTGGCTCAAAAAACACTGGTAAGCCAAGCTCAGTCAGTTTCGGTAAGAGTGCTTGCGCAAAGTCATGAATAGAGACGGGCGACTCATCAATATAACGCACCCCCAAGCCGCCGCCCAAATCAATATGACGCAGCTCAATACCTTTTTCACGCAAGCTATGGACCAGCTCAATGACTTTATCCAAAGCAGCAATAAAGGGTTCGACTTCCGTTAATTGTGAGCCAATATGACAGTCAATCCCAACGATATCGATATGCGATAAAGCAGCGGCCTGCTCATAGACAGCGACGGCCTCTTCATGGGCAATACCAAACTTGTTGTCTTTTAGACCAGTTGAAATATATGGATGAGTCTTGGCATCGACATCAGGGTTGACCCGTAGCGATATCGGTGCACGCTTATCAAGCTGCTGTGCTACCTCATTAATTAGTGTCAACTCGCTAATAGACTCAACGTTAAAGCAGCCAATACCTTGAGTTAGCGCATATTCGATATCGCTTTTGGTTTTGCCCACGCCTGAAAACACGACTTTATCAGCCTGTCCACCTGCTGCCAATACGCGCATAAGCTCACCGCGCGAGACAATATCAAACCCCGCACCTGCTGTCGCAAGCACACCCAACACGGCAAGATTTGAGTTTGCTTTTACCGCATAGCATATCTGATGATCAATCGCTGCAAAGCTGTCGCTATAGGCTTGATACACATCGAGTATTGCCTGCTGCGAATATACATAGCATGGTGTATCGTAGCGCTCTACCAACTCACGAATACTTACCTGCTCCATCCATAGCTCACCTTGGTTATAGTGCAGTTCGGGTAAATGGTTGGTTAAGGCTGCCGGATCGACATACATTCCTTGCTCAGTATGGATAGTTACACCGCCAGCTTGCAATTTAGTCTCACTCATATCGGGTTCTCAAATCTAATCAGGTTATCAATTATTAAAGTTAGTAATCGTTAGGATCGTCACTGGCGCTAGGCAGTACCTGCTGTTGCTCTAAATAGCTGCTCTTGTCATAGTTGTCATCATCAATAGTAGCAAAAGCGGCATCTTGGGGATGACTGGTACTATCTAGTTGATCTAAGGCAGCAACCGTCTGACTGCTAGGCTCTGCTAAGTAAAGATCCCCTTTTTGTCCGCAACCTGACAGACCAAGCATAACAGCGCTGCCAATCATCAATGTCCAGATAGCATGTCGACCGGAGTTGGCAGATAAATTTTGCGTGCCTCTGATATCTAAAGAGCGGCGTATAGTAAACATATGACAGATAACCTTGCAACAGTGGAGACGCTATAAGAAGTGTTATAAAAGAGCGTTAAAATTTAGCACGAGCCAATCATAGCATTATTCACTAAAGCTGTGCTGGTCTTGAGTTTTATTGACGGATAATTTTGCTGATTTTTGGCTACATCGATCTAAAACCTCGCCTTATTATCTTTCTATCTATTTGACTATTCTTAATTTATCTCATGTAAGTCTGTCTGTGCTTAAATGCTTACGGATTATCAAAAAAGGCGTTTAGAATGTTGCTGACAAACTTTCTTACAATTTTGATAACAAGCAAACTTACCTTTATAGCGCTTGCTATAGCTCCTGCAAGCCAGCAGCGATGTTCAGTGAACAGATGTTATGATGCCTTGACGAGCGCCAATCTTTAACCTTATAGTTATCGAGGTATAGCAACCACCCCTCATAAAACATAATCTAAGGATAGAGCATGAGCGACAGCGCCGTTAACCCCACTCTCAGCGATCAAGATACGACATCAACACTGACTAATCCTACCTTGGTACTTAACTGTGGTTCATCTTCTATCAAATATGCCCTAATCAGCGAAGATGAATCAACCCGTATCACCGGTCTTGCTGAAAACCTCGGTTTGGACACTGCCCGTATTAAACACAACACCTTAGATGGCAAAAAATTAGAGATTGCCATTGCAGGTGGCCGTCATGAGCTGGCCTTAAAAAGAATCCTTGAGCTACTCGAGCAGTATCATTTCGTTGCAGTCGGTCATCGTGTGGTACATGGCGGCCGTGAATACTCAGAAGCCGTTCGTGTAAATGAACATGTGCTATCAGAAGTAAAACGCCTAAAGGTATTGGCTCCGCTACACAACCCTGCCAATGCGCTTGGTATCGAAGCTGTACAAGCTATCTATCCTGAAATCCCGCAAGTTGTCGTGTTTGACACTGCCTTTCACCAAACTATGCCACCAGTTGCCTATCGTTATCCGCTTCCAAAATCATTATATGAAGACCACAAAATCCGTCGCTATGGCTTTCACGGTACTTCGCACGCCTACGTCTCAGAACGAGCAAGCCAGATTACAGATGCCAAAGGCCCTCATGGTTGGTTGACCGCGCATTTGGGTAATGGCTGCTCTGCGACCGCTGTCTATGATGGCAAAAGCTTAGATACCAGTATGGGGCTCACACCGCTTGAAGGTCTGATGATGGGTACGCGTAGTGGTGATGTCGACCCAAGCTTACATATTCATCTAAAGCGTCAGCTTGGTTTGAGCTTAGAGGAGATCGATAAGATGCTCAATAGCGAAAGCGGTCTGCTCGGTATCTCAGGATTATCTAACGATCTGCGTACCATCGAAGAGGCGGCCAATGAAGGTCATAAAGATGCGCAGCTCGCCATTGAGATGTTCTGTTATCGCGTTGGCAAGTATCTGGCCAGCTTGAGCTGTGCGCTGCCTGAATTTACTGGTATTGTATTCACTGGTGGTATTGGAGAGAACTCAAAAACGACTCGTGCACGCATCTTAGATGTTATGCGTCATTTTGGTATCAAGTTTGATGCGGACAAAAACGCCAGCCTAGTCGGTGGTAGCGAAGGTAGTTTCCATAGCGACGATAGCAGTATTGAGCTATGGGTTGTGCCAACCGATGAAGAGTGCCGTATTGCGCAAGAGACCCGCCAAGCGCTAGGTATCGCCTAAAAAGCAGACTGCTTCTACAAGAAGTAAGCGCTTTTTATGATTTCCTCGATATAATAAACTCCCTCAAGGATATAATAATTAAACAGTAGGATACGCTATGCAAACCATATTACTTGTCCCTATCAGTCGCGGTATCGGTGTGACGTCAGCTGCGCTAGGCTTGATTCGCGCATTAGATTATAACGGTATCAAAGCGGGCTTTATGAAGCCGTTTTTGCAAGATGATACGCTTGATAAACAAAACAGCTTGGACAGCTCAAGCGCATTAACCATGCATGCTTTTGGTCTCACTCCGCCCAAGTCCATCAACCGTCAGCGCGTTGAGCGTATGATTGGAGATGGCAACCTTGATGACTTGATGGAAGAAGTGGTTATTAATTACCACACCATCGAAGGTGAACAAGATGTGATCATTTGCGAAGGCTTGGTTTCGACGACTGAAGCTTCTTATGCAGCCCAGGTCAACCGCGCTATCGCTCACGCACTTGATGCAAGAGTTATCTTTGTCAGTACGGCTGATACCCAAAACCCCGCCCACCTTGCTGATAAGCTCGATATGCATGCGCGTGAGTTTGGCGGCATCGCAAGTGAGCGTACGTTAGGCTGCATCTTGATGCGAGTCGATGTGCCCAATACCTTTGAGAACCAGCCAGTTGCCCCTGGTGAAGCTGTCTTTGAGCTTGACAAGAGCTTCATTCAAGAAGTGCAACGCTTGTCACCGCATTTTGATACTGAGCAATTTCGCTTAATCGGTGTCGTACCGTTTAGCGACTCGTTATCTGTTCCTCGTACTTGGGATATCGCTGCTGAGCTTGATGCCACTTGGCTAAACGTCGGCGAAGCAAAAACGCGCCGAATCAATCATATCAGTTTAACGGCTCGCTCGATTGCACGTATTGATGAAGTCTTTAATCGTGGTACTTTGATTGTCGTACCGGGTGACCGTGATGATTTATTACTGGCCGCAGCTTTGGCTTGTATCAATGGTATTCCTTTGGCAGGCCTAGTATTAACAGGCGGCGTGATACCAAATGAGACCGTCGCTGAGCTATGGCAATCTGCGATCAAAACTGGCATTCCTGTCATGAGTGTCGAGACCGATAGTTATGAGACCGTGCAGAACCTTATGCACATGAGTGCTGAGATTCCAAGTGATGACACCGAGCGCGCGCTAGACGTTACTCGTTATGTGGCCGCACATTTAGACTTAAGCTGGATCAAAGAGCAGTTCAGCGGCGATCACAAACCGCGCTTATCACCAGCGGCTTTTCGTCATCAAGTCGTCGTAAAAGCACAAAATGCCAAAAAGCGTGTGGTGTTGCCAGAAGGCTCTGAACCACGCACGGTAGAAGCCGCTTGTATCTGTCAAAGCCGCGGTATTGCTAACTGTGTGCTAATCGCTAAGCGCGAGGATGTCGAACAAGTCGCCAAAAACCGCGATTTAATTTTGCCAGAAGGGCTTGAGATCATCGACCCTGATACGCTCGATATGAATAAATATATCGCGGCAGTCGTTGAGCGCCGTAAAGGTAAAACGACAGAAGAGATGGCGGCTGAATATCTGCAAGATACGGTTTATCTAGGCACCATCATGCTACAGATGGATGAGGTCGATGGTCTGGTCTCAGGTGCAATTCATACCACAGCTAACACCGTACGTCCTGCATTTCAGCTGATTAAGACCGCTCCGCAGTACTCTTTAGTATCGTCAGTATTCTTTATGCTACTGCCTGAGCAAGTGGTCGTATATGGTGACTGTGCTATCAACCCCGATCCAACGGCTGAAGAATTGGCTGAAATTGCTATTCAATCAGCACAGTCTGCTGCCGCGTTTGGCATTGAGCCAAAAGTCGCTATGATTAGCTATTCGACAGGTGCTTCAGGTACTGGTGCTGACGTTGAAAAAGTCACACGTGCCACGGAGATCGTCCGCGAGCGCGCACCTGAATTGGCGGTTGATGGCCCACTACAATATGACGCCGCCTCGGTTATGAGTGTCGGTAAACAAAAAGCGCCTGACTCCAAGGTTGCTGGACAAGCCAATGTGTTTATTTTCCCTGATCTAAATACGGGTAACACCACTTATAAAGCGGTGCAGCGTAGCGCTAATGTCATCAGTGTCGGCCCGATGCTACAAGGTTTGAATAAACCAGTAAACGATCTATCGCGCGGCGCACTGGTTGATGATATCGTTTATACCATCGCTTTGACTGCCATTCAGGCTTATAGCGATTTGATTTAAGCATCTACCATCTGCTGTAAACTCAGAGCTGACTATCATATAGATAGTCGGCTTTTTTGTGGTTGTTAATGACAGCAGTGCCCTTGTCCTCTACAATGAGGCCAACCTGTTTTATTACTGTGTTTTATCTGCGTATGTCAGTTCCCAATCTTCATAAAGACGATAACTTAACACCGCCTCCCGCTATCCGTGCTTATCTTGGCGGCTCGTTTGATCCTGTGCATAAAGGTCACTTGCAGATAGCCATGCGTGTCTATCAGGTTTTATTACCCATCGCTGAGCGACAACAGTGTGAACTACATGTGTCATTACTACCCAATGCGCGCTCGCCCTTTAAAGACGAGAGCACCAATCCCAAGCATCGTCTGGCGATGTTAAAGCTTGTGACAACCAACACCCCCCTACAGATTAGCGAGCTTGAGCTGTGGCAGACGCCACCTGTATATACTATTAACAGCGTCCAGACACTACGTGAGCGCCACCCATACGACAGTCTAATATTTATTATGGGTATGGACAGTGCCCGTAGTTTGGATAAGTGGAAAGATGGGCTTCGGCTCACCAACTATGTAAATCTATGGATTTTTAATCGTACAGAAAACTCCGATTTATCAATACCAAACTCAGTCGCCCATACAAACGATGACTCACGCTCACTATCTTTGCAAGATATCGATGTTCTCTATAGCGAACTTCCCAGGCAGCTACAAGCGCAAACCACCAAGACAGTACAGGACTTAGTACAGCCATTCAATGACTCGGTACACAACCGCGCACCCTTGAAAAGCGCCAGCCAAGGACGCATTTATATTGATCAGCACCAAGTCAGTGCCATATCGAGTACTGAGATTCGCAAACAGCTACAGATAAGTGCTGCTAGAGCGGATACTGCACCAAGTACCTTAACTCAACTAATAAATCCTACTGTTTATCAATATATTATTGCCCATCAGCTATATTCTGCTGCTCAATTCCGTTAAAATCGTTTTATCATTGTCAATTTGTCCTTTTGATTGTCTAGCCCTCACCCATGACTGGCTATATAAAATCAACTGAGTAAGACTAATTGGCTATTTACTACTTTATTTTTTACTACTTTATTTTTAATATTTACGTTTCAAGAGATTAAAATTTATGATTAATACTATGAACGACAAACGCTTAAAAGAGTGCTTAACTGTCGTTGAAAACACGTTAGAAGATATGAAAGCCAAGAACATTACCGTGATCAATGTCGAAGATTTGACGGATGTCATGGAGCGAATCGTCATTGCTGAAGGCACCTCTAAGCGCCATGTACGTGCGATGGCAGATAGCGTCGGTGCTGAAGCTAAGCAAGCTAACTTTATGCCTCTTGGCCGTGAAGGCGGTACAGACTCTGATTGGACATTGATTGATTTGGGTGCAGTCGTCGTGCATATGATGACGCCAGCTGCGCGCGAGTTTTATGACCTAGAGGGCCTATGGTCCTCACCAGAGAGCCTAGCTGAGCTGGTCGCAACTCCGCGCGAAAAGAAAGCCGGTCGTCGCAACTAATCTTGTCATTTAGACGGCTTACGACAATGCATTGTTAAAGATAAAGACCAGATGCCTATTCTGGTCTTTTTTTGTCTGGCTTTTTTTGTTTGAGTTTTATAGTGCTAATAAATTTTAAAATACCAATACCATATAATCAGATAAATGATTAGGCTAAGATAATACTCATCATTGTTATCAGTAATGATATAACCCCTTGCCTAATAAATCCTTATAAATTAGGAAAAGCCATGAGTATAAAAGTTTCTACCCAAAAAAACGAAGCAGACTTTAACCAAACCCTGCCCATGCATATCGCTGATCTAACCTGCGTACGTGCAGGTAAGGCCATGCCATTCGCCCGCGAGCAGCTGAGCGCTATCGATAAAGCACCGATCAAAGCCCCCGTTGCCGTCAACTTTATGGGTCTCACTACCGATGAGCAAGCCGATCGTCGGCATCATGGCGGCCCACAAAAAGCGGTGCATCAACTGCCCCCTGCGACTTATGAAAAGATTAATGCAGAATTTGGCTTAAAGGTACGCATCGGCACACTGGGCGAAAACCTAACCACCGAAGCGCTAGATGGTTTGCCTGAGATGGAAGAAACTACCGTTTGTATCGGTGACGTTTTTCAATATGGGGATATGAATGACGACAACAGCGTCCAGCTACGTATCGTCCAGCCGCGTCGCCCTTGCTATAAGATTAATGACCAAATCGGCCAATTTACTAAAGTACCCAACATCGCTGCATGGGTGAGCAAGCAAGGGATCGCTGGCTGGTACTTTGAAGTCGTGCGTGACGGCATGATTAGTGCCGACTTACCCGTTTATCTCATCGAGCGCCCTTATCCGTTTGCCACTCTTGAAACGTTATGGCAACTATCAAACTCAAAAGAAAAATATGCTGCTGAGGTGATCGAGCCTTGGCTGGCTATTGAGTGTTTGGAGGAAAGTTGGAAAACCGTTTTGGCTAAAAAGATTCGGAAGGACTAAAAAGACTTAACCCAAAAAAACCTTTAGTATCATTCTCGAACTTAAGCAAAAACAAAGTTTGATTCAGTATTTCATATTCATAACTGCTATTCAAAACCATTACCATTTACCACAAAAGTTAAAGGTGTTTTAACTGCAATATCGACTTTACGACAAGTAAGCTTTTGCAGCGAGCATCCATCTAGCTCTCAAAGAGGAATATATGCGTAAAAAGACTGAGAGCATCAGCTACCTACAAGCAATAGCGATTAGTGTAGGCGCGATTATTGGCTGGGGTGCTTATGTAATGCCAGGCGATTTATTTTTGCCGCAGTCGCAGCTATTAGGCTCATCTGTCGCCATCATCATTGGTACGTTAGCCATCTATATGGTTGCCCAAGCCTATATTAATTTATTAACCCAAACGCCAGAGAATGAGTCAGGCGGTATCTATTGGATCGAAAAATACATCAATAGAAAACACGCTTATGTCTATGGCTGGGGCGTGGCGATAGGCTATATCTCTATCGTGGCGCTCAACATATCAGCCGTCGCTTTGCTATTAAGGTATCTGTTGCCCAGTAGCTTACAGCTAGGCTACCTGTATACGATTGCTGGTTGGGAGGTTTACGCCAGCGAAGTGTTCTTATGTAGTGCCGCCATCATTTTATTTAGCTATATTAATCTAAGAGGAGTACAAGTCGGGGCAAAAATCCAATTGTATATCGCCCTATTTATGATTGTGTCAGTCACCGCGCTGTTTTTTGGCTCGCTTTGGGTCACGCCAGCTACGCAGCCCTTTTTGCCTACTGATATGCAAAGCAGCTCCATCACAAGCTTAGCATGGTTACCTATTCTCGCTGTCATGCCTTGGGCATACGTCGGATTTGAGACCACACCGCAGATTTCCAAATCTATTAGTGACTCAAAAACCAAGACCAAAAGCATTATCTTAATTTCATTAGTCGCTGGTGTTTTATTCTATTTTTTGATCAATTATTTTACCGCCTTAAATATGAATTTTGATTACCAAGCAATCAAAGATAGCAATTGGGCCACTGGTGAAGGTATACATAACCGTATCGGTAGCATCGGCATTGCACTGCTGTCCATCGCTATGATTGGTTCCATACTTAGCGGTATCAATGGCTTTATATTATCCTCAGTCAAACTGTTAGAATCGATGGGCGACTCCTCTTTACTACCTAGTGTGTTTACCGATAATAATCATCATTTTAGTAAGAAAAAAACCGTCATATTGATATGTTTGGTTTGCCTATTTTCGCCATGGCTTGGCAGAAACTATCTACTTGATATTGTCAGTATGGCATCGCTGGGTATTACCGTCGGCTTCGCTTATGTGACGTCCGCTGATTTAATCAATGAGCGCAGAAAGAAGCAAGCGAGCCTGTTAAATTATCTCGCAGTCTTGGTCAGTCTCATCTTTATATCGCTGTTACTACTACCCTTCTCGCCTGCTGCATTATCATTGAACGCTTATATGTTATTGGCAGTATTTATCATTTTAGGGGCGATTGGTTATAAGAGGATAATTCCTGTTAGTAGCGTCAGTCTTGAAGGTAGCGCCACATATAAGCAATGATACAATCGATATAAAATAATACAGTACCAGCACTAGAACACGCTGCTCACTTTCGTTTCGACCATCTACTAGCATTCTTTTTTATACCGAGCATTTCATGGCAAAAAACATCCCTTATTTAACACTTGCATCAGTATTAACAGCGTTTATGACTTTGCCACTCACCGGCTGCGTGGCAACATCGACGCCGCGTTATGTCATCGATAGCGAAACCTACCAAGCTACTGGCAAAAGCCAGCGTATCAAAACCATCGTCTTGCACTACACCGTCTCAGATAATGAACGTTCGATCAAAACCCTGACCACAGGTAATGTGAGCGCGCACTATCTCATTTTGGATAACGACGATGATAAGATTTATAGCTTAGTAGATGAGAGTGAACGTGCTTGGCATGCGGGCAACAGCGGATTTGCGGGTAGAACCATCCTCAACGATACCTCTATCGGCATCGAGATTGTAAATAGCGGCATTAAACCTGAATATCGCAATACCCTAAAAAATGATGAGCTGCAATATCATCCTTATGAGCACTTTGTCGCATTTGATGAGTTGCAGATTAAAAAGGTCGCCGAGCTGGTGCAAGACATTGCCAAGCGTTATGACATCTCTCCAAAAAACATCGTCGGTCACTCTGATATAGCGCCGTCACGCAAAATCGACCCCGGTGCCAAGTTCCCTTGGGAGCGTCTGCATAATGAGTACGGCATTGGCGCTTGGTATGATGAATTTGATAAGCAATTTATTATCAATAAAAACGAGTTTGCATCGGCGACGATACCTGATATTAAGCAAGAATTTCGCAATTACGGTTACCAAATCAACGATAGCAATGAATGGGATAAAGCCAGCCGTGATGTGGTTTATGCGTTTCAGCTGCATTTTCGTCCGCAGCGACCAACGGGTGTAATGGATTTGGAGACTTATGCAATACTACGCGCACTCAATAAGAAGTATGCTGGTCGTAATGACTTTTATTAAGATTAAATGTTAAATCTTGGCAAAGTGATATGCTTTAATTGATATTTGCTAATCAATGCTTGCTAATGAGGTATCTTATGACGTTACGCATCCATGCCCTATTCCATACTGATTATGAAGACTTAAGCTTTGTCACCCAGTGGGCAAACAGTCAGCATCATATTATGACCATCAGTCGCTCTTTTGATAATAATGCTCTGCCAGCGCTAGATAGTTTCGATTGGCTCATCGTGATGGGCGGCCCGATGAGCGTCCATGATGAGGAAAAACACCCATGGCTCATCGCAGAAAAACATCTCATTAAACAAAGTATCAATGCTGGCAAAACCGTCATCGGTGTTTGCTTAGGCTCGCAGCTAATCGCCCATTGTTTGGGTGCTTGCGTGCAGCCATCTGGGGTAAAAGAAATCGGTTGGTTGCCGATGCGACTCACGCCCGCAGGTCATGCGCATCGTTTATTACAAGATTTGCCCAAGCAGGATTTTACCGTGCTTCACTTTCATGGTGATGGTTTTGACTGTCCAACAGGGGCGAGCATTATCGCATCGACGGATGCAGTGGCGAATCAAGGCTTTATCTATCAGACCTCGCTGCACAAAGAGCTGGGTACTTGGGTGCTGGGGTGGCAATGTCACTTTGAAGTGACCAAAGAGAGCCTTGCCAAGATGGTCGTAAATGGCAATAATGCCATTCAAAGTGGACTAAAAGAGTATCCCAAAACGGTGCAATCACCTGCTGAGATAGTAGCACTTGGTGAAAAATATATCGAAGATAATAACGCAAGGCTATCGGCGATGCTAAATCGAATAGCGGCAAACTAAATAGTTAGGAGAATAGCGATGACTGATTCAAAGAATAAAGAACAAGACGAGCTGCAAAAGTATCTAGAAGAAAAAGCCAAACAAGAGCAGGAGCAGCAAAAACAGAAAGAACAAGAGCCTGAGCAGCTTTCTGCATATGAGGCTTGTGTACTAAGAGAAAGCGCGAAGATTCATGAGTTGATTGCAGAGGCTCAGAAGCGTCCCAAAGATGAATAACTGGATAGACGGTATTTACCAATCAAGATTATAAAGTTACGCAAGTTGATGTCTTATGTTTTAAGACATATCTAAGCCGCTATGAGACCAATACTACAGCTAAACAACCCTATATAGTTCCAAGGAAATAGCCCTATCTACCAGCTATTTGAGCTAGTTATTGCCATGGGCTAATGATAAAATCACCGTTTACGGAGTTATAGATAGTATCACTGCTCGCACCATATTGTTGGCTTCCCACATTGTTGGTTTTATTGAAGCCTAAAATGATGTGCGGCTTTAATAATTTGGTCCTATCACCAGTTTTGATATCTGCATTATCAACGCAGGCTCCCATAATATTAAAAAAGGAATCTTTATGTATCAGGCCTTTCAAAAGCATTTACAGCAAGAAATCAGCGACATACGCGCGGCAGGACTGTATAAAAACGAGCGTGTCATCACCTCTCCGCAAGATGCGCTAATCAAAATCGCCGATGGTCGTGAAGTGCTGAACTTCTGTGCCAATAATTATCTTGGGTTGTCTGACCATCCTGAGATTAAAAAGGCGGCTACCCAAGCCATCGAAGACTCAGGTTATGGTATGTCATCGGTGCGTTTTATTTGTGGTACACAAGATTTGCATAAGCAATTAGAGGCGTCGATTTCTAAGTTTTTTAATACCGAAGATACGATTCTTTATGCGGCCTGTTTCGATGCCAATGGCGGTGCATTTGAGCCATTGCTGACTAGCGAAGATGCCATTATTTCTGATTCGTTAAATCATGCCTCAATCATTGATGGTGTGCGCCTGTGTAAAGCCGCGCGTTATCGCTATGCCAATGCGGATATGCAAGACTTAGAGGCTCAATTACAAGCGGCGCAAGCTCAGCGTTTTCGTTTGATTGTCACCGATGGTGTGTTTTCGATGGACGGTAATGTAGCGCCAATGGATGAGATTTATGCGTTGGCACAAAAATATGATGCCATGGTGATGATTGACGAATCGCATTCAGCAGGCGTGGTCGGTCGCACTGGTGGCGGCGTAACTGAATTGTTTGATCTACGTGGTGATATTGAGCTTATCACTGGTACCTTAGGCAAGGCATTCGGTGGTGCTATCGGCGGCTTTACGACAGGAAAAAAAGAAATTATTGAGATGTTGCGTCAACGCTCACGTCCGTATCTTTTTTCAAACTCTATTCCTCCTATGGTCGCTGCCGCTGGGGTAAAAGCGTTTGATATGCTATCGCAAGACAATACCCTACAAGATAAATTGCATGAAAATACCGCCTATTTTGTTAAGAAAATGCAAGATGCAGGCTTCGATATCAAGCCCACCGAATCGGCCATTTGTGCAGTAATGCTCTATGACGCCAATGTCTCCCAGCAAATGGCGGACGCACTGCTTAAAGAAGGCATTTATGTGATTGGCTTCTTCTACCCTGTCGTACCTAAAGACGAGGCTCGCATTCGGGTCCAGCTCTCTGCTGCCCATACTACGGATCAGCTAGACCAGTGTATCGCCGCCTTTATCAAAGTCGCCAAGCAAATGCAGGTGATTGATTAAGCGTCGTTCGGTATTTATCTAGATTCAACAATGAAATGCAACACAGTTAAATAAGAGAAAAGTATGAAAGCTCTGGTTAAAGCCCAAGATAAAAAAGGCATCTGGATGCAAGATGTACCAGAACCACAGGTTGGCATCAACGACGTAAAAATAAAAATCAAAAAAACCGCCATTTGTGGTACAGATTTGCACATTTATAAGTGGGATGAGTGGTCACAAAAAACTGTAAAGACGCCGATGGTCATCGGACATGAATACGTTGGTATCATTAGTGAAGTGGGCGATGGCGTCAAGCATTTTGAAGTGGGTGACCGAGTCACTGGAGAGGGGCATATCGCTTGCGGGCATTGCCGTAACTGCCGCCGTGGTAAGCTGCATGTGTGCGAAAACACCATAGGCGTGGGCGTTGACCGCGATGGCGCGTTTGCCGAATATTTGGTGATACCTGCCGATAATGCCATAAAACTTGATGAGCGTATCAGCGATGAGATGGCAGCCATTATGGACCCCTTTGGCAATGCCACTCATACTGCCCTTTCATTTCCGGTACTTGGTGAGGATGTACTGATTACGGGTGCGGGGCTGATTGGTTCCATGGCAACGGCGATTTGCCGCTTCGCAGGGGCGCGAAATATTGTGGTCAGTGATATCAGTGATTATCGCTTAGAGATTGCCAAAAAAATGGGCGCGACGATGACCGTCAACCCAGCCAAAGGTGAAACCATCGAAGGCGCCATTGCTGAATTAAAAATGCACGGCTTCGATATTGGACTTGAGATGTCAGGCTCACCTCAGGCCTTTGATTCGATGATTAGTAACATGTATAACGGCTCCAAAATCTCTCTCTTGGGTATTTTACCTAACACCACCACGGTGGATTGGAGCAAAATTATTTTTAAGGCGTTAACCTTAAAGGGTATTTATGGCCGTGAAATGTGGGAGACCTGGTATCAGATGGAGCAAATGCTGATTAGCGGTATTGATTTGTCACCTATCATCACCCATCGCATGCACATTGATGACTTTCAAGAAGGCTTTGATATCATGGAAAGTGGGCAATGTGGTAAGGTGATTTTAAGCTGGGATTGATCACGTAGTGCGTCAGTATTTGAGGAGTCGTGGTTAGGGTTTACATTATCACGGCTGATAAAACGGTACTGATTTCAGTGCCGTTTTTTTTGGGTAAGTCGCCTCAACAAACACCCCAGTTACCCATCAGGATTTGAGGCGTTGACATCACTCAAAGACTTCCCAGCACCTGCCACGCTCAATCAAATTTTATATGATGATAAGCAGGACTTTAGCGCAAATAGACAAAACCTAGATCAGATGATCATCAGGTTTATTGAGGAATCAGACGAAAGCGACTATCTAAAGAATCTAAGCTACCGAAACACCAAAAATAAGATATTTAGTAAATCTTTTTGGATGCTTCTACAGCATTTTTTTAATCATCAAACCCATCATCGTGGTCAAGTCACAACCTTTATAGATTGAAAAAACGATCTAATCTTTTTAAGTTACTATATTCTATTGAATCTGAAGAAAATCCACTTTTTAAGTTGTTAAACGCTATACTTTTAATTTCTGGTTCTAATTTCAGTATTACAGATACCACCTTCTCTAATAAAGATATAATTGAAGAACTTTCAGGATCTAATATTCCCATAACTGATGTATATTTATTCCACAAGATTAAATGTTCAGTACTAAAGTTATTTTCCATGCCTTTCTCACATTTCCTTCCAAGCCCAGAGTGGATTAACCACGTCGTAATAACTGCCTGCGGTTCGTAACTATCTTCACTCTCAATGAGTTTATAGACTAGAGTTAGTAAAGTCTGTGGACTAATTTTCTGCACATCAACATAAAGGAAAATATCTAAAAATAACTTATATTTTATTTTGAAATCTGTATGAAACAGCATTATCTTGTCAAAAATATATTGAAAATCTGTATCTTTATAATCTAGAATTTCCGGTCTTCCCAAAAAGTAATCTATTGAATCACCTAAAAAATCTAATCTCATATTTAAATCTACAATACCTAATTTACTGCCACTAACTATTTTTTCTTGTAAAACACTCTTGTCTAACATACCTTTATCATATAAATACTCTAAGACATTAAATATATTACCAGTCTGCTGAGTATTATGATTTTCTACAGAAATCCATCTTTTTAGGTATAAATCGTCAGTAATTAAAAGTCCTTTTTTATTCTTTAACGGCTGGTCATACTGTAATGAACCTTCCTCATCTATGTGTATCAAATCTAACTTAGTCAGATTATTCTGTATAGATTTTAAAATTTCTTTTGCAATATTATTATAAGGGGAAAGTAGAGCATGAGCTGTAAGGTTAATTTTTTTAAAGAACGTTTCCAATATAGAAAATCTTGGTAAGGACTCCAAAAAGCTATCAAGAACCTCTAATTCGTTAAGAACCAGTATTGAAGTTTCCTCTATTAACAAAATATCAGACGTATCTATAAGGTCTTTAAAATCATTTTTATTTAACTGAGGAGAATGTAGAATTTTAAATTCTAACTCTTGATCTGTAGAAGATTTTGATAAAAACCAAGTAGTAAAAATATCTCTAGTATCCTGTAAACATAATCCTCTCATAAAAAAAGGTATAGGTAATTCACCACTCCTAAGCTTTTGCTTGTTACTTTCCCATAATTCAATCTGTTCTGGAGTAATGCCCGCCATATCTCTCAAAGATTCTAATAATCCTTCAGCACCTTCATCTATATTGATATTCCCTACCTTAAAAACTTTAGAGTCAGGAAATTTTTTGGTATATTTATCTTGCCTTTCTCTATAGTCTGTAAACTGTTTATCATTGTCAAATGGGCATAGAAGCATACATAACTGCAAATAATCACCTTCCTGATCACAGTTATTTTGATCTACAAGTGTTCCATATCTTAAAACCGCAGTCTTTGTTTTTTCCTTATAGTCAGCTCTGTTCGAATAAATGCTAATTAGTCGTCTAATAATAACGATTTGATCTTCTGTATTAGAAGAATTTGCTAAATCCTCTTCAAGCTGTTCGACTACATTATCAATTAATCCTAATGAAAGAGAGAGATTGATAAAAAAATCTTTTTCTTGCTTTCCTATGTCCTCTAATTTGATTACATCTGTAATAATCTGATAGGCAACTCCTACCTTACCTTGATTTTGTAAAGCTGCCGCTTGTACCAGTTTCCATTTTGAAGCAGCTACACCTTTAGCAATATTTTTTTCTGCTAATCTTTCCGCATCAGCCCAGCGCTCTGTAGTGATAAAAGCTTGTGCTAGGTCTAAATATCTATTTTTACTCAACTCTCTTGTTTCTAATATATTCTCTGCTAACTCAATTAATTGATTAGCAGTCATACTATCCCGAGGATTTAAATATCTAATCAGTTGTACAGCAATAACTAAAGGCTTATCTAAATCTATGTATTTTTGATATAAGTTTTGTGTAAACTCATTATGTCTGTTTTTATCTCGGTTGGACTTATTGACAAAATCTTGAATCGCAATGAATGCTTCACCGTCTGGGAGTGACTTTACAATGTCTTTATACCTAGTAGCTAAATCTGTGTTGAACATTGAATCAGCGATTTCAGCCCCAATACAAAAGATAGCAGGAATATTTTCTCTAGAAGAACTCAATAAAATACTTTCATATTTTTGAATTAACGATAAACATAATTTAGATTTATTTAAGTTATGATATGAGAGGATATGTATACCACATTCATCACTATCTAGTAATTCTAGCTTTTCAAGTAATTCGATCACTTTTGTATATTGCCCACAATTAAATAATATACGAACATATGATCGTATGACTTCTGAATGTGAGGTTCTTTCACTTAAAATCTCATCAAAATAACAGGTAAGCTCTTCTAATTTGTTAAAATATCCGTAAATTAATGCACTGATATCTATAAGCATAGTGATATCATTTGGATATCCTAGCTTTTTAGCTGCAACCCATGCTTTCTGTAATGAACTAAATGCTTGCTTCATCCCTTCTAGATCGTAATCAGGTCTCCCCTCAATAGGAAGAATCTCTCCAGATATTCCCACATCATTTGAAGATTTCTGGAAGAATCTTCTAGCAGCTAGTGCATTAAAAATATAGGTTTTTCTATCATCCTCAAATTCATGACCTAAATTTTCTTCAATGATGAGATCTAGTTCTTCATGAAGATATCCTATAGTACATATAACCATTTGCATCGTAGTTTCAGTGGGGTAATGTTGTTTTAGCAGTTGAAGAGCCTCTGTAGGTCTCTTAAGCATTGCTAAAATTTTAGCTTTTAGTGCACATTCTGGAAGACTACTACTCCCTAGTGTGTCAAGTGACTCTTCGAGCTCATCTGGTGAAAGTGTTGAGTGTAGTTTAAATTTTGACTCTAAGTACGCCAAACGATATCGATCTTTGGAACTCTTCTCTTGTGCTAACTTAAAGTATTTTTCCGCATCATCACGAAATCCTTCATGAGACAGAATATTACCTTTTTGATAGTAAAACTCTGCCATTTCATGGGTATTAAAGTTATCTTGTTTATTATTCAATTTTTCTAATACTACTTTTGCAGCCTGTATGCGATTATTTGATAAATAATCTGAACACATCTTTAAATCAGTTGAAACTTCATCCTTAGGATTATCAATCCAAGGGGCTTCATTTTTCAGTTCAATCGATTTTAAAAAAATAGGCTTTTCATCGATATTTTTTGCGATTAGACTCAAAGTATCCAATACAGATCTTTCTAATCCGTTAATACCTTTTCTAATCTCGGAGAATGCTAGCTTTTCTTGAAATCTATTCGCATAAAAACTATATATATCTAAATCCTGATTTAGCAGGTTTGTAGTAGGAATGTTTATCGAAATAGTTTTTTGACTATCCAACTTTTTAGCATTTTCGTCAAACCATTTCTCATCAAGCCAAAAATAATAAATAGGACACTCATAAAACTTTTTCTCATCTCGAATATCTACAACCGCTACCATTACAAGAGGTTCTTGTCGGTGATAATATGCTAATGTAGTGGTTTTGAAATCGTAAGAGATGGATGTATGAGTTTTATTATATGTTGGCGACATAGTACCTTTGAGCTGTAGATAGAAGCTAAACTCGACTTGACTACTGTCATTTTTCAACTGTATCAAGTAGTCAATTCCATAGTCTGAATCACCATCTTGTTCTTTCTCTATCCAATCAAGTGGCATATGATTAGTCAAAGCTTTTTTCGCTAGTCGTCCAATTCTTTGGCTATCACCTTCTTCAGGCAAATTTGTCATATTCACATCCTAAATATTTGTAGAATAAAGGTTATCTATAACCAGCTTTGTTGCAAAAATATATTAATAATGGCTTATTTATAAATATGATTATCAGATGGATAAGTTTGCAACTAAAACTTACTGTACATCAATTGTTAAACCTATAACAACTCCCTGATTAGGGCATATCTTCAATTAGATAAGCCCTAAATAATAGTTACAATACCGCGTCTATTAAAGCTTGTATGCATGACATGATTCCTATAATTCTCAAAAGGAGCAATGCTAAAGCGCCTAATCCAGAATTCGATAGCTACTTATACAAACTGCGTCATTTGGTAGAGAGTATGTTTGCAAGGCTCAAACACTTTCGTAGTATCGCCACTCGCTATGAAAAGTTAGCTCGCAATTTTAAGTCAATGCTTTATCTGGCGTGTACTATCGTTCATTGTCAGCTGAATTGAAGACACGCCCTAGTGATTAATGGCTTAGATTAACAGATAACATTCATATATCAGGTCAAAATTTTTATCTTTAAAAATATCAGAAATTCCAAACACAAAAAAGGTGAGCCGAAGCCCACCTTTTTTATTACCTAGAACTATACTCTAAACCAACTTAGCTTATCTTAACCAAGCGCGAGCGTTACGGAACATACGCATCCACGCGCCGTCCTCGTCCCATGCTTCTGGTTTCCAGCTGTGATTGTAGGCGCATAGCGTACGCTCAGGGTGCGGCATCATAATGGTGACGCGACCGTCGGTGCTACATAGACCCGTGACACCGCCGAGCGAACCGTTTGGATTGAGCGGATAAGTCTCGGTTGGATGACCTTGGCTATCGACATAACGCATGGCGAGCTGACCGTGTTTTGCCATACCGTCGATTTCTGTGTTGTCCAGCGTGGCATAGCCTTCACCATGCGCCACAGCGATTGGTAAGATACTGTCTTGCATGCCTTTGAACAGGATAGACTTGGTACGCTCGACTTTGACGTTGACCGTACGCGCTTCAAATCGAGCGGATTTATTAGCGATGAAGCGTGGGAAGTTTTCCGCGCCTGGGATGAGGCCTTTGAGCTGCGCCATCATCTGACAGCCGTTACAGACACCTAAGCTAAAGGTATCAGGACGGGCAAAGAAGCGCACAAACTGCATGCGTAATTCGTCATGGAACAAGATAGAGTTTGCCCAGCCAGAGCCTGCGCCGAGTACGTCACCGTAACTAAAGCCGCCACAAGCGACTAGACCGTCGAAGTCACGTAGATTGATGCGACCTTCAAGCAAATCGCTCATGTGCACGTCGACCGCTTCAAAGCCTGCTTGAGTGAAGCCTGCTGCCATCTCGGTCTGACCGTTGACGCCTTGCTCGCGCAGGATAGCGACTCTTGGCTTGCTGTTATCAGAATCAGCGCGGCTGTTTAGATATGGCTCTTCGACTTTTTGATTGAGATCAAAGTTTGGCGCAGCGATTAGGCCTTTATGGCTCGCATCAGCAATCAAGTCATACTCTTGCTGCACGCATGCTGGGTTGTCACGGCGACGGGCAATCTGATAGCTAACCTGACTCCATTCTTGTTGTAGCTCAGAACGGCTAAAGCGTAAAGTGTCATCGCCCATATGTAACGGTGTTTGAATGATGAGGCTGTCTTCCTCAGTACTTTGACCGACGAGACTAAGCATGTCGCTGACATTATGCTGCTCTGCTAGCTCCATCAATGTAGTAACGTTTTCAGGTAATACTTGGATGACTGCGCCCAGCTCTTCACTGAATAATTGACCGAGTAGGTTTTTATCATCTAATGACAGCTTGATACCTTGACGGCTGGTGAACTGCATCTCTGCGATGGTCGCTAATAGACCGCCATCACCGATATCGTGATAAGCGCTGATGACGCCTTGCGCGTTGCCCGCTTGGACAAAGTTAAAGAAGTCGATCAAATCACTTGGCTGCGCTAGATCTGGGCAGTCGTTACCGAGTTGGCTCAGCGTTTGCGCAAGGATCGAACCGCCTAGACGCAATTTACCTTTGGATAAGTCAATACGGTAGAAAGCGCTATCACCGTTGATTAGCTCAGGGGTTAAAGCTTTTGCCACATCGACGACAGGCGCAAACGCGGTAATCACAAGGCTCATTGGCGAGACCACTGATTTGTCTGCGTTACCATTTTCATCGCTGTCTGTCCAGTTAGCACGCATCGATAGCGAATCTTTACCGACTGGAATAGCGATACCCAGTGCTGGGCACAGCTCTTCACCGACTGTATGGACGGCATCAAACAATGCCGCGTCTTCCGCATCGTCACCGCAAGCGGCCATCCAGTTCGCTGACATAGTGATATCAGATAGCTGAGCGATACGTGCGCCTGCGATATTGGTAATGGCTTCACCAACCGCCAGACGCGCCGAGGCTTTTGGACTAATAAGGGCAACAGGGGTACGCTCACCGACACTCATCGCCTCACCAGTCATTGGTTGACCATCAAGCGCCACCAGACCTGATGCGGTGATTGCGCAATCTGATACAGGCACTTGATAGCGACCAACATATTGATCGCGCACTACCATACCTGTGATAGAGCGGTCACCAATACTAATCAAGAATGACTTGCTCGCAACGGTTGGATGACGTAGCACATCTTTAATAGATTCAGTTAGGTTAAAGTCATTAAGCGCAAGCGGCGACAATTCATTCTCTTGACGACTAAAGCTGCGCTGCATCTTTGGCGTACCACCAAGCAGTACTTGCATCGGCATATCGACTGGCTGCTCAGGGAGCAACTCATCATCAACGATAAGCTGACGTATTTCAGTCGCTTCGCCTAAGATAGCATACGGACAACGCTCACGGGCACAGATTGCATCAAATTGCGCTTTGCTCTCTGGACGAATCGCGAGGACATAACGCTCTTGCGCCTCATTTGACCAGATGGCCATTGGCGACATGCCCGCTTCTAGCGATGGAATCTTACGCAGGTTCAGATGCGCGCCCATGTCATGGTCATCGACCAGCTCTGGCATGGCATTTGACAGACCACCTGCCCCGACATCATGGACAGAGACGATTGGGTTGCCGTCTTTGCTGGCATTACTAGCGTCAATATCGTTACCAGCTAAGGACCAGCAGCGATCGATAACTTCTTGACAGCGACGCTCCATCTCAGCGTTATCACGCTGCACTGAAGCAAAGTCCAAACCTTCATCCAACTCACCGCTATCGACCGAAGACGCCGCACCGCCGCCAAGACCGATTTGCATCGCAGGGCCACCAAGGACGATCAGCAAATCCCCTTCGCGAATGGCGTTTTTTTCAATAAGGTTGCGTTTGATATTACCATAACCGCCCGCCAGCATGATGGGCTTATGATAGCCGCGCATCTCGCTACCGTCTTTGGCCGCTGAAGTATCAAGCTGAAAACTACGGAAATAGCCGCATAGGTTGGGACGTCCAAACTCGTTTGAGAAATTGGCTGAGCCTAATGGCGCTTCGGTCATAATCTCAAGACTGGTCGCCATACGATCTGGCGTACCATAACCCTGCGTACTTAATTGACCAGACTGCTCCCATTTTTCCGCAAGCTCAGGGATATGAAGATGCGATACGTGGAAACCTGTCAGACCGGCTTTTGGCTTACCGCCGCGACCCGTTGCACCTTCATCACGAATCTCACCGCCTGCGCCTGTTGCAGCGCCAGCATAAGGAGCAATCGCCGTTGGGTGGTTATGGGTTTCGACTTTCATTAAGATGTCGATAGCTTCTTGATGGAAGTCATACGGATGCGCAGAATTGGCGTCCATCGCATCAGTCGGCACAGGATAATAACGTAGACCCTCTGCTCCTGCCATCACCGCCGCGTTGTCCTTATAAGCAGACAAGATGCCTTGCGGGTTTGATTGATAGGTATTTTTGATCATCTGAAACAATGACTTTGGCTGCACCTCGCCATCGATCGTCCACTCGGCATTAAAGATCTTGTGACGGCAATGCTCTGAGTTGGCCTGCGCAAACATCATTAGCTCAACGTCGGTTGGATTACGGCCTAGCTCATTGACATAGGCATTCATCAGATAGTCGATGTCATCACTCGACAACGCAAAGCCAAACTGGGTATTAGCCGACTCAAGCGCACTGCGTCCTTCACCCATCACATCGATGCGATTGAGCGATGCTGGTGGTTCGTCATCAAATAATTTGCTCACGTCATCTAAGTCATAAACCAAGCTTTGGGTCATGCGATCAAACAATAACTGCTCAGCGGCACTTGATAACTTGTTATTAATCGCATTCCCCTCACCGTCTGCTTTTTCATCAAAGGTTAGCGTATAAACGATGACGCGCTCGACGCGATTAATCTCGATTTCACAGTTATTAAAGATGTCGGTCGCTTTACTTGCCCATGGCGATATGGTGCCAAAACGTGGGCCAACGACGACTTGTAATCGGTTGTCTTGCGGGGCGACAAATTGAATATCTTCTTTAATACCAAATAGGTCCAGCGCTTTTTTTTGCTCATCACCTTCGAGCTTCCGTGATAGCACATACACTTGCTGGGTATTGATTTGGCTGACATTTAGCTCGGTTTTTTGCTGAAACTGATTGATGAGTTGCTGCGTCTGAAAATCGGTAAGGAACGGTTGTCCGGCGATGGTCATCATAAAGGCATAATCCGTAAGATCAAGGCATCACTGCAATGCAAAGTAAATGGTCTGTGTATTATAACAAGAAGGCTCATAATAAGCAGGTATAAACCAGGATAAATTGTCCCTAACACACATAACTCATTTAAGAGAGTCTTCGCTATCTTTGTTTTTTTATAGCAGCAAACTTTTGCCTAACGCACTACACTTTTTACTTAATTATCGTATACCTTACAAACACTAACATCGTCTTACGGGCAAACTATATAACTGTGCGGGTGACTATCGTTATTCTACAACCAGCTAATAATTAAAACCATTAACAGCGACCTTTCACTAAAATTTTAATTTCAACGCAATAAGGATATCTATTATGAATAAACAAGAACAAATCGATAAAATCCAAGACGTAATTAAAGACGTAAAATTCGCCATGATGAGCACTATTAATAGCAAAGGCGATGTCCATGCGTGGCCAATGACTACCAGTGAAGCAAGCATCGGTGGTAAAGAGATTTGGTTTATCGGTGATAAAACTTCAGACGTGGTAAAAGATATTCAAGACAATAAAAAAATTGGTCTATCTTATGCTACTCAAGATGAGAAAAATTACGTCTCTATCAGTGCCAATGCAGAGTTGCCTACGGATAAAGACAAACTAGAGGAGCTATGGTCTCCTGTTTACAATGCGTTTTTTGAGCATGGTAAAGAAGATCCAAATGTGCAGCTTATTAAAGTTGTACCGCATGGCGTAGAATGCTGGTTAAGTGGTAGCTCTACTGTCAACATGTTTAAGATGGCCGCAGCAGCAGTACAAGACGGAGAAACTGCAGAAGATATCGGTAAGCAGTTTTCAGTCTCTCTGTAATATAAATATTTATAATATAAGTCACTGTATAACATAGATGAATCTGTAAAATTAGATCATCTTATATAAAAATAACAAGCAGTTTAACGACTTTGAACGCCAGTAAACCACTGTTTATTGGCGTTTTTTATAGACTAAATTTTGCTAAGATAAAAACAAGATAAAAAGATAATATTACAAACCGTCACAGCGTATTACAGAGCGCCAGTATAGTTTTACTGCCCAATTTGGCTATATTAATAATTGATTATATATTTTGAAAGACTGCGTATTATCAAATCATAACGAAGATGGCTTATATTAATTTTGCTTTTATATATGCGTTTTTCAATTTATTCACAACCTTAAATTTTATATAGGAAAGGATAACTATTATGAGTAAACAAGAACAAATGGATAAAATCCAAGCAATGGTTAACAATATCAAGTATACAATGATGACTACTCGTACTCACGAAGATCATCTTCATTCTTGTCCGATGAATACGACAGAAACCAGCATTGGGGCCAAAGAGATTTGGTTTATTGGTCATAGTCCTTCTGAAACTGTTGACAATATCAATAACAATCCGGAAGTAAACTTAGCGTACGTCAGTCAGGATGACAAAAGCTACTTGTCTGTCACGGGTAGAGCTGAACTAGTAGAAGATCGAGAAAAGCTTGATGAGCTATGGTCAATGACATACAACGCTTATTTTGAGCAAGGCAAAGAAGACCCAAAAGTGCAGCTAATTAAAGTTGTCCCTCATGGTGCGGAGTATTGGGAAAACGGTAATGCGATTGCTAGTGCTGTTAAGATGACAGCAGCAGCAGTCACAGATACTGCTATCGAAAAGAGTTTGGGTGAGAATTTTTCAATAGATCTTTAATAACTCAATCGGCATTAATACAAAAAAGCCAGTCGCTTATCGCTACTGGCTTTTTTATATTTTTTATCAGATAAAATAGATCAAACTGATATTAATACTTCACATCTAACCACTTTGTTTTAGATATGGCCATGCTGCCCTTAGATAAATAAACATGGACCACAACGTTAAAACCACTGCCGCTACCATCAACACGTAACCTATCATCTCAAGTGACTCCCAGTTTAATAGGAGCACCGTAATAGCTATCATCTGAAATGTCGTTTTGAGTTTACCTACATACGATACTGCCACACTAGTACGATTGCCCAGCTCTGCCATCCATTCTCGTAGAGCCGATACTGCAATCTCACGCGAGATAATCACAATCGCTGCTATCGCCATAATGATGTTAGGATGCCACTGTACCAAGATGATAAGCGCTGCCGCTACCATCAACTTATCAGCGACTGGATCCAAAAACCGCCCAAAGGCTGACATTACATTAAGCTTACGGGCGAAGTAGCCATCAAGCCAATCTGTAATCGCAGCAATAATAAACACCCCAGTTAGTAATAAATGACGCACTAAACTGTCACTAAACTCGCTCATCCCGACTTGGGCGATGACATTATTTGAAATAGCTGGCATTCCAATACCCATGGCTGGTGGCCAATAGGCAATCGCTACAAATAATGGGATCATTAAAATACGGGCAATAGTCAAATTATTGGGTAGGTTAAAGATACTTTTATTATTTTGTGGTTGTAGCGGCTCTTTTGTATGCAATTGTGTGCTTTTGGTCATGGTAAGCCTAGTTTATATAGACATAAGAATGTTTGCTAGCTTAGCATTTTTCATGTATCTCGTCATGCCATCTTCTGCAAGTTCATCGTTACTATTTTTTATAAAGCTATTCGCTCTGCCCTGTACGATACAAGATTTGAATGCCGATAGCCTTATCTGTACTTATGCTAAAAAACATAGGGAAAACAAGAAGCCTCGACACACAAAAATATTTCAAAATGTGACATTGTATTAAAACTCTCTTAAGAGTAACTTCATGTAACTTAAGTAGCTAATTAATGGCAACTTCGGGTAATATGATTGTATTAGAAGAAACAGTTGTACACTGAATTTTTATTCTAAATTATAACTGTTTGTGTTTCTAATAACGTTAGGATCGCTATAAAAATAATAAGTTTTTACTGTAATTGTAGACGCACTACATACTCAGTTTTCCTCAGCCCACAGTTTCCTCCTCTGTGGGTCTTTTTTTGTTTTAAATTTCTAAACGCTGTTTCTTAAAATTATAGTGACTTCATTATAGCAACTCAATTACAGCGACTTCATTATAGTGGCTTAATCGTTTTGCTACTATTTGCTAAAAATTTAAATTAGCACCTATTTTTTAGCTTTTTTTCCCAAGAAAAGAATTTAAGGAAGCAAGTAGCGTCTCTTGGTTTATACCCTCTCCTATAAATACAATGTCTTCAGGTGTAGGGCTATTTTTGTTAGCAGGGAGAATCTCTGGTTGCTGCATTACCTTACGTACAGATTGCAGTAACAGCGGGCCTTCATCCGTCTGCAAAACACCTTTAACCCGCAGAATCGTATCACCCCGGGCGTGCAACAGCGCCGATAGCCAAACGGTAAACTCGACCCAATCTACTTCTTTTGGCACTGGCAGCGAAACCACAGTCGTTGGTTCTCCTACATTAGTGAGAGTCGATTTGTAGATTTCGGTCGGCGTTGGCAGCTCAGGTACAGGGCTTTCGACACCGAATGCGGATAATGACATCGGTGCGGCTGGATTGATTTTGCTGATGGTTGAAACAAGGTTCGATAAAGACTGCTCGGATACTTCCTCTGATTTTGCAATAACGATGCGATCAGCCGACAAGATTTGCTGACGACATAGTGCGTCAGTCTTTAACGATGTATGGAAATGTAGGGCATCAACCATAATAATGGTTTCTTTGAGTGCAAAATGATAGACCAAAATGGGATGCTCTTTAATAGCGACGATAATCTCTTCAGGATCAGCTAAACCACTGGTTTCTATTATAAGCGTGTCTAGCTGAGCATTGGTTTGTATAGAAACGCCGCTCGTTCGAGATTCGGCAACCGTAAGCAGTGCAGATATGAGCTCCTCTTTGCCTTTCGGTGTGCCTGCGGTTCCAGTCAGCACTTTGACACTCATCGCCTCGCCCAACAGCAAGTCGTCAACGGGCTGCTTGGCCGCTTCTTGGGTAAAGACTTGAGCACGACCAAATGTCTTAGTAAACAGCGTATGACGCAGCCATGTGGTCTTACCTGAACCCAGATAGCCACTCAATAAAATGATGTTAAGACGGTTGTCCTGCAATGTTTGCATCAAATTTAAGCCACTGAAAGCGTTGTTAAGGGGTCGATTGGAAAGCCTTGACGGCGTTCTACTTCAGCCCACAGCTCAGTTAAGTTGTCGACCATGACACGAGCCCCGCCTGGACATAGCAGCTGAATCTGCGGAATCACCCCATCGGCATAAACTGAGAACCCATATGGTTTTAGCACGCGCTTTAGTATCGATATTCGATGAAACATCGCTCTGAGCCGGATACCACCTTGCTGTGCGCCTGCTTCTGTCCAATGCCCTGGAGCCGCTGGGTTGCCACATGCATTACACATGATTCTTCTCCCTATAAGTAACCTTAGCAGCATTTTTAAAATACCACTAAGGTCAATAAACTTATCAACACAGAGTTATTAAAATTAAATAACGTCTGGTCGTTTCCCCCCTTCAAACGGGAAGCGCTGACGAAAGTCGGCAGCGATATCTTCAAATGGCATCCAAACCACACCTTCATGGCTGTTGATATAGTCGATTAGTCGCTCAAGCATCATCAGCACTTGCGGACGTCCAGACACATCAGGATGAATGGTGAAAGGATAAACTGCATAGTCCATGTTGCGATAGACCCAATCGAACTGGTCGCGCCACATCTCTTCGATATCACGCGGATTGACAAAACCGTGACTGTTAGGCACGTTTTTCATAAACATCATCGGCGGTAAATCATCCATATACCAGTTGGCAGCGATTTCAACCAAATCAATCTCGTCACCATGGGTCATAGGATGCATCCACTCTTCTGCTGTCTTGGAGTAGTCGATAAGGTTCCATTTATCACCAACCCGCGCGTAAAATGGCTGGAAATCACGATAGCCTTGACTATGATCATATTTAAAATCATATTTGGCTAAAATCTCAGGGGTCGCGGCTGACATCTCCCACCACGGTGCTACGTATCCACGCGGGCTTTGACCTGTCAGCTTGGTAATCAGCTCAACCGACTTTTCCATGACCGCTTCTTCTTGAGCGCGGGTCATGGCAATGGGGTTTTCATGTAAGTAGCCATGCGCGCCTACTTCATGTCCATGATCGACGATCATTTTAGCAATGTCGGGGAAGGTCTCGAGGCTATGACCGGGGATAAAAAACGAGGTGCGCATGTCATATTTTTTGAACAGGCGCAATAAACGCGGCACGCCAACCTCAGAGGCCCAGACACCGCGCTGGATATCTGACGGGCTTTCGCCGCCGCCGTACGAGCCAATTTGTCCTGCTACGGAATCAACGTCCGTGCCGAATCCACATATAATAGTTTTAGCCATATTTCATTCCTTTGATATTTTTATTTTGGTTTGGTTTCCTTTTTTTTGGGGTTTTAGCTCTGTTTTACTCCTCTGTTAGATGGTTATGATAAGTTTTGAGAAAGCATGTTTTCGACAGAGAGTGCCGCAGCTAATAGATCACTGTCGCGGCCGCTGGTCATCGATAGCAAGATACTAGTAGGCATCTGGTTTTCATCTATTCCATTTGGTAAAGCGACGCCGCACCAGTCCAAAAAATTGCCAAGCGCGGTATTGCGTAGCATCAATTTATTAGTGCGCAAGTACAAGTCATCGTCTTCTTCAAGCGGTTTAAGCTCGGGCGCCGTAATAGGCGTGGTTGGAAACAGCACAATTTGCTTGTCTAAATTTTGGCGGTTTTTTTCGATTAATCTTGCGCGCTCTCTTTGAATGACAAGCAAATCTCGTGCACTCATATCTCCTGCATCAAGAATACGGGTAAGGATTCTTGGGTCTATCTGCTCTGCATCTGCCGAATGTACTAGATCCCAGTGCACATCTAGCGCTTCTGGACCGACTAAGTAACCGTGTTCACGAGCAAGCGCACCTATTTCATCAAACTCACTGCACACGCCGCGAGTAACCGTCGCGCCTGTCTGCTCAAGTGCGCGTACAGAGGCTTCAAAATTCTGGATCACCGCATCTTGTGCATTTTTAAAAACAACATTGTTAGGAATAAAAAATTTGAGTTGGTTGATAGGTGTTGGCTTGGGTATGACGATCGCTCGCCCGCTGAGAATTTGTGCGGCACCAATACAGCTTTTTAGGTCAGCTGCAAGGGGACCAAAAGTGTCCAATGTCGGTGAGAGTGGCAACGTCCCACCAGTTGGAAACGCGACGCTAGAGCCTTTATAGCCGACTATACCATTTAACCCAGCAGGAATACGTATCGATCCCCCAGTATCACTGCCAATGGCCAGTGGTACGAGTCCGCGAGCAACAGCAACCCCGCAACCTGAGGATGAGCCACCAGGTATACGTTCTGGGCCTGTACCATGAGGGTTTTTGGGTGTACCAAAATGCGGATTGAGACCAAGGCCAGAATAGGCAAACTCGGTCATATTAAGACAGCCGATTGATACAAGGCCTGCCTGAGTGGCATTGGCAACCATATTGGCATCATGAGTGGCAGGTGCGTTGGATTTGAGCACCACTGATCCTGCGGTGGTTACCCGACCTTTTATATCAAAAAGATCTTTCCATGCGATGGGGATACCATCCCATGGACTAAGTGGCTTGCCCTCATGGCGACGTTGCTTAGAAGCATGGGCTTCTTTTAGCGCTCGCTCTTCAAGCAGTTCTGTAAAAATAGCAGGATCAGAAGATCGGATATTTGCAAACGTCTCTTCTATCAGCTCAACCGGACAAAGACTGCCTTCTTCAAGGCGAGCTGCCATATCTACCGCTGAAACAGACTCTTTGGTAATTTTGCTCACAACCCACTCCATGTTATTTATTTTTTAGAGACTGCATTACCAACCATAGGCCAAAAAAACAGAGGAGTCAATTAGCGTCATTTAGTAAAATCCTTCTATTTACCAATAAGAAACAATCATCTAAATTTATAATTTTTATATGAGTCAATGACAAACAAAACGCATGATTGTTTGACTACTATCACTTATTTTTGACTTTAAATGGTTCCGAAAATTGCAGTATTAAAAACCCAACCAAAGACAAGATAATCGCTATCTCGTAACGACCATAGGCAACTGAAATACCGATAGCACCAGTATTCCATAAGCTGGCTGCTGTAGCGGTGCCTTTTGAGCCTTCCTCATTTTTAAAAATGGCACCACCACCGATAAAGCCCATACCAGTAATAATGGCGTACATAATCCGCGCTTCACCAGCAGATTCATAGATATCCATACCGACTAGCATAAATGCACATGAAGCAATCGTTACAAGCGGGAAAGTTCTAAGTCCTGCGCCGTTGTCTTTCATCTCACGATTCAGCGCAATCGGCAGTGACAATACAAAGGCAATGCTTAATTGAAAAAAGTGGTACTGCATTAAGTCTATATCTATATCAAATCCAAACATGGTTTACGGTGCTCTCTATCTTTAAGTTGCAAATGAATGAATTTGGCTTATCTTGTCTACTTTATTTTACTGATGCTTTGTACGGTGTTTTTTGCCACGTGATAACAGCTTTCAATATTGCCTTGTCCGCACCAGTCACCACTGACAATCCATTGATGCTCTTGATCAAACAATATTCCTAACGTTTCATTGTTGTCTTTATTTTTTGCCTCAATCACTGTCGCAGCATAGCGCCAGCGATGACAATCTATCTGGCTGGGTGCTGTATCCGCGCTCCAATGCAACGCTTGCTGGGCTGCTGCTAATAATTGCGCTTTAACCGTCTCCATATCATCATCGACATGCTTTTCTGACCAGTCGTTGCGCGCATGAATAGTGACACTTGGAAGTAGCTTATTATGAGCAGGCTTTTGATGTTCAATAAACACTCTATCGAGTATTGAGTCATTTACATAAGCCACATCCCATACTGGCGCTGTCTGATTGCTCAGAGTTTCAGGAAGCATACCAACATTATCCCAGCCTAGCATGAGCGTATAGCAAGCTTGCATTTTTGGTTCGGTAATTTTGGCTTGCTCCATAAAGCCGCTATCTGCCATCAGCTCTACTGCCTGACCGTTGGGCACTGTACAAATAACCCAATCAAACCTGCCAAGACTATGGCCCTTTTCATCAAACAGTTCAGTCTTTATATTTTTATGAGCTTTTGCGTTATCTATTTGCGCTTTGTTGATTGGTGCGACACGGGTTTTAAAGTTAATAGTTGTATGCTGCAGATCATCAGCCAATGCGCGCCCCCAACTGGTCATTTTAGGGGTACTAATATAACGTGCATGATTGGTATCCCACTGCTCTTTTTTCTGAATGTCAGGTGAATAAGCATCTTGAGAATTGGCATTAGCTGGCGTCAAATTAACTACTTGAGCGCACCACGGTTGCAGTAATCTTGAGTCTAGCCAAGGCGCGATAAATTGCTGAAAGCTAGAGGTTTTTGCCGTAAAAAACTGGGCACCAAATGCCCATTGCCAGTTTTTATTAGTATTGCTATCGGTGCGATAGCGCGTGGCTAGGCGACCAACGCTACGTGATTTTTCAAAGATAGTAATTTGCGGTGCTAAATCATTCGCAGATGGTTTAGTTTTTTGCTTAACAAAGGCGCGCTCTAACAGTGACGCTGTAAATAGACCCGTTAACCCACCTCCGATAATGGCTATTTTTGGTGC
Organism: uncultured Psychrobacter sp.; assembly: GCF_947495825.1. Lineage (GTDB taxonomy): Bacteria > Pseudomonadota > Gammaproteobacteria > Pseudomonadales > Moraxellaceae > Psychrobacter. The sequence goes on along the minus strand of NZ_CANMAH010000003.1, from coordinate 244,758 downwards.
AGTGTTCAGGCCAGTATTCAGTGTGTTCTGATTATCATTATTAGTTTGCTTCACATTGTTGCCAGTAGTCGGTGCAGAATGGTCAGTCATAGGGACAGTAAGCCTTGTAAGAGAGAGCTACGATTAAAAACCTTATTAAAAAATGAGTTTTTTTAATTTTGTAATGCCGTATATATTAAAAAGTCATGCTATTGAATACAGCATGACTTTTGTGATATTTGACGATTGTCTAGTAACATGGCTCGTGAACAATATGAACCATATCTATAAATAATGCCAGCTGTTGCTTACTAATAGCGTTTTGCTTCGCGCTCTTCTTTAACCACGTCGATTATCTTGTTGATAACTGAACTATCAGCAAGGGTGGATAGGTCACCCAGTCCGACATATTGTCCCGCCGCAAGGTTACGTAAGATGCGCCGCATAATCTTGCCAGAGCGAGTTTTGGGCAATGCTTCAACGATATAAATGGCATCTAAATTGGCAATCGGACCAATCTCGTTGCGCACATGGCGATTTAGCTCGGCTTTTAGCTGATCGCTTGCAACCTCACCCATACTAAGAATTATAAATGCGGCAATGCCCACGCCGCGAATGTCATGCGGCATACCGACGACAGCAGCTTCAACGGTAGAAGGATGGGCATCTACTGCACTTTCGACCTCTGCGGTACCCAGACGATGGCCTGAGACATTGAGGACATCATCGACCCGGCCGGTAATCCAGTAATGCCCATCTTCATCGCGCTGTACCCCATCACCAGTAAAGTAGTAGCCTGGATATTCAGTAAAGTAGGTCTCCAAAAAACGCTCATGGTCATGGTAAATAGTACGCATCTGTCCCGGCCAGCTATTACTGATAGCAAGATTGCCTTCAGCAGGACCTTCAAGTGCCGTACCATCGGTATCAATCACTTGCGGTATGATGCCATATAAAGGGTTCATCGCAGCCCCCGGTTTGAGCGCGACTGTACCCGGTATTGGAGCAAGCAAAATACCACCCGTTTCAGTCTGCCACCATGTATCTACGATCGGGCAGCGACCTCCACCAACGACATCATAATACCAATCCCATGCTTCAGGGTTGATAGGCTCCCCAACAGTACCGAGCAGGCGCAGACTTGAGCGATCAGACTCACGGACGAAGGTATCGCCCTCTTTCATCATTGAGCGAATCGCCGTTGGCGCTGTATATAAGACACTGATTTTGTGCTTGTCAATAATGTGACCAATCCGCGCCCATGTTGGATATTCTGGCACGCCCTCAAACATTACTGTCGTCGTCCCATTAGCAAGCGGCCCATAAGTGGAATACGTATGACCAGTTACCCAGCCGATATCTGCTGTACACCAGTAGACATCATCGTCTTTGATATCGAAGACATCGCGAAAAGTCGACAGCGCATAGGTGATATAACCACCCGTCGTGTGCAGCACGCCTTTTGGCTTGCCAGTCGAACCAGAAGTGTATAACAAAAATAACGGGTCCTCGCTATTCATGACTTCAGGCTCACACCACTCTTGCTCGCCAGCGATTAAAGAATGATACCAAACATCACGGCGTCCACTCATCGGAATCGAATTACCCGTCCGATGCACGACAACGACTTTTTCGACACTGTCAGTACCATCCATATCTAACGCACGATCAACATTGACCTTAAGCGGCGTATGTTTATTACCGCGCAGACCTTCATCGGCCGTAATCACAATTTTGGATTGACTATCAATAATACGATTACCCAAGCTCTCAGCAGAAAAGCCACCAAATACGACCGAATGCACTGCACCGATACGCGTGCATGCCAGCATCGCTATCATCGCTTCAGGTATCATTGGCATATATAGAGTCACGCGATCGCCTTTTTCGACCCCAAGCTTGCGCATAGCATTACCCAAGCGGCAAACATCAGCGTGCAGCTCTTTAAAGGAGATAATCTTATGTAAAGAAGGATGATCCCCTTCCCAAATAATAGCAGGCTTATAGGGGTTGTTTTTAAGGTGTCGATCGAGGCAATTTACTGAAATATTTAGCTCGCCATCCTCATACCATTTAATACGAAAATCTTCCAAATCATAACTGACGTTGCTAATGATAGTTGGCTTTTTTATCCAATCAATCAGCTCAGCACGCTTAGCCCAAAAGGCATCTGTGGCCTCAGGTGATTCAACAGACTGCTTATAGTCGTGAGCGTACTGCTCGGCGGTGGTATTGGCAGCGGCGATAAATTCAGCCGTAATAGGAAAAGATTTCTGAGTCATGATATATTCCTTTTTTAATTATTATTGCCTGCATAAAATATTAAGAATAAAAGAAAAAACTACCCAATATACTGACTGGAACTGAAGCAATGACACTACTATCAGACAATGATAATCGGCAGCTAATCAGTAACGACGGTAATTGCAGACAACAGGCTATCATCTTCCATAATGAGTGACGCCCTGACTCTAGTTTGACAAATAAGGGGAGGTGATGCAAGACACCAACCACCAATTACAACAATTCCAATGTACAGCTGTTTACTTATGTATTTATACACTCCATTAATCATAGATAGTAGAAAATTGAGCCGTATTTAATCCTTGTAACCCTAGGTTAAATATGGACAATAGCCATACTAAATACACTTTTTGCATGATATTCATATCAACATATTCATATAGTCGATACTAAATAAAATGGGTACACGATATTATGTCGCGGGATTGGGACAAATTTTTTGTAGCCTCTGTCGGCGTAGGCACAGCAAGCAAAAAAAATTTGTCCCCATTCCGATATATTTTCTTCATTTTGATCTAACTATATCATTGCTTCTACCTTATTTTTACGTTTGTTTAAAAGCAGCGCTTTATGGACCAAAACCGTCATGAACAATAACACTCATTACGATGTCATCATCATTGGCGCAGGCGCTTCGGGGCTATACTGCGCGCTTACCGCTGGTCGTCGAGGCCGCCGCGTGTTGGTGCTCGATCATGCCAATAAAGTCGGCAAAAAAATCCTGATGTCGGGCGGTGGACGCTGTAACTTTACCAATTACTTCGTCGAGCCTGAACACTTTATCAGTGCCAACCCGCATTTTTGTAAGTCAGCACTCAGTCGTTATCCCAGCTGGGAGTTCATTGGCATGGTTGAGAAACATAAAATTGCTTACCACGAGCGTGAGCACGGTCAGTTGTTTTGTGATGACTCCGCGCAAGATATCGTCACTATGCTACTTGATGAATGCGCCGCGGTAGGTGTACAGATACGCACTAATACCCAGATTGATAAGGTCAGTGTCAATGAGTCTGAATGTAAAAGGTTCGATCTATCGACCTCTAAAAAACTGAGTAAAAAAGATATCGCTAATAGCGTTAAACCCTCGCAACAAAAATACAGCTGTGAGTCGTTAGTCGTGGCGACTGGCGGCCTGTCTATTCCAACGATGGGTGCAAGCGGTCTTGGCTACGAGCTGGCACAGCAGTTTGGCCATCAGCTTATGCCGACTGATGCAAGCCTCGTTCCCTTTACCTTTACAGATAAGACGGGCGAGCTTATCCGCTCCTTAGCTGGTATTAGTTTGCCAGTGATTGCCAGTAATGAGCGCATCTCATTTAAGCTGCCGCTTCTCTTTACTCATCGCGGTTTATCGGGCCCTGCCATGCTCCAGCTGTCCAACTATTGGCAGACGGGCGAATATATCAATATCAACTTACTGCCTGATATCGATGTCGCAGCCCTCCTACTCGCTCACAAAAAATCGCACCCTAAGCAGCTTATCCGTACTGTACTAGCAGACTATACAGACAATGCATTGCCTAAAAAACTACTGACGGCCCTACAAACAACGCTGTGGGATGATATAAAAGACAAAGAGCTTGCCAATATTAAAGACGAGCGCCTAGGCGAGCTTGGTGAAACCTTAAATGGTTGGCAACTCAAACCCTCTGGCACTGAAGGCTATCGTACGGCTGAGGTGACGCGCGGCGGTATAAAAACCGATGAAGTGTCGTCGAAAACCATGCAAAGCAGCTTTCAAGATGGGCTATACTTTATCGGTGAAGTGCTTGATGTCACGGGCTGGCTTGGTGGCTATAACTTCCAATGGGCTTGGGCAAGTGGCTTTGTCTGCGGTGAAGTCGTTTAGCCGATAATACAAGCTCAAAAAAAGCCGCCTTACTATGACAGTAAGGCGGCTTTTTATTATATTGATATTTAAAACTAAGCGTACACTTAAGCTTGTTTTTGGTTCAAATACGGATAATCGGTATAGCCTTCGCTACCGCCACCATAAAAGGTTTGTGGATGCTGCTCATTGAGCGGCGCATCTTGACGAATACGCTCAGGCAGATCAGGGTTGGCAATAAAATCACGACCAAAAGCAACTGCGTCGATATAGCCTTCACGGACATTTCTTTCTGCTTTTTCGGCAGTATAGCCACCCGCTGCGATGATCGTATTATCAAAGGCATCACGAATACGCTGGCGGAAACTATCGCTATACGGCGTGCCACCTGCCCAATCAGGTTCAGAGAGATGGAGATACATCAAACCGCGTTTATTGATTTGCTCGATGAGCCAGATATTATCATCTTCATCATAGCCTGCTTCTACCGCGTTGAACGTGCCTTGTGGCGAGATGCGAATACCGACGTGATCGTTATCCCATGCATCAACACAAGCATCGACGACATCAAGCGTCAAGCGTGCGCGGTTCTCGCGGCTACCACCATACTCATCATCGCGCTTATTGGTTTGCTCAACCCAAAACTGATGTAACAGATAACCATGTGCGCCGTGGACTTCTACGCCATCAAAGCCTGCCTCACGAGCGACTTTGGTTGCATGAGCAAAGTCTTTGATCACTTGCTCAATCTCATCGAGAGTGGCTGGACGAGGCGGTGTGGTATCGACGCGAATCGCTTGATTGTCACTATCACGTAAAGATGTGCGGGCATCGACTTTGACATCTGATGCTGAGATAGGTGCCTGACGATCAGGCTGGACACTTTCGTGTGCGACAAGACCCGTATGCCATAGCTGAACGACGATTTTTCCGCCTTTAGCATGAACATTATCGACGATGGCTTTCCATGCAGTCATTTGATCTTCGGTATGGATACCAGGCGCACCTGCATAGCCTTTTGCTTGAAATGACACTTGCGTCGCCTCTGCGATGACAAGGCCCGCTCCTTCAGCGCGCTGTGAATAATATTCACCTGCCAATGCGGTCGGCACATCACCTGGTTCAACGGCGCGCAGACGAGTCAATGGCGCCATAATGATACGGTTTTTTAGGGTTTGCGTACCCATTTTTACTGGTTCAAATAATTTATCGTAAGCCATGGTATGCCCTGTTTGTTGTTATCAAAAACATGAATAAAAATAGTATTCACAACTATAAAGTAATTTACTTATAACTATGAAATCTTTATGAGTTATTCGGTCAACAAAATGTATGTTTGCTTAGCTAATAAGTAAATACCTATTAAATAAGACCTATATTGAATGACCGTTCTCTTTATAAGGAGCATGTACTATTATTCAAGCAAGCTTTACAAACAGAAACATTGATTTAGATATATTTTAGACATTTAAACTACGGCAATTCGAACTATTTAAGTCATGTGACGCGCTAATGTTTAGACAACACTTATGCTTTCATCATCTTTTTAAAAGAGATATTTAAAGACAGATATGTACCAATTAAAATAACTGCCGAGCCAATAATCGCGCCCAAATCTAACGCTTCGCCAAGCAATACATAACCGAAGAATATCGCAAAAATCGGAATGACTAAGGTAATACTGGTCGCGCGCATTGGGCCGATATTTTTAATAAGCTGATTCATAAAAATCAGTGCGATTGCTGTCGAAAACACCCCAATGCAGATGACAGATACCCACGCTTGTAAACTGATGCTTTTGCCATAGGGAAACTCATACAAGCCGATGGGTAGCATGACCATGCTGGCAATAATGGTTGAGCCTGCGGTGATAGCAATCGGTGATAAGCCTTGCAAATAGTTTTTGGTAATATTGGCTCCTGTCGCATAACCGACGCAGCCTAGTAAAGCGTAGCCCATTGGCAATAAGCCTTCAATCAAACTTGTATCTGACTCACCACCAGCAAACAAGCTCTCACTCATTAAAATGATGACACCTGCAAGGCCAATAAATAGACCGAGAATTTGCTTTTTTGAGAGCTTATCATTAAAAAATGTACTAGCGATAAAGCCACTTATCATCGGTACAGAGGCGTTTAGCACTGCCAATACACCAGCGTTCACTGACTGGGCTGAAAATGAAAATAGCACAAACGGAATAGCGGTAGAAAATAAACCGACGACGGTCAGTAGCTTCCAGTTTTCGCGAATGCCGCGTCGATTTTCCAAACTGACAAACACAAAGACCAACATGGTTAAGCCTGCGAACAATACGCGTAAGCTTGCAAACGCTATCGAGCCAAATTCGGGCACACCGACGCGATAAAATATAAAAGACAGCGACCACATAAAAGAGAGGGTAAAAAAGATAATGAGGTCGCGTTTAGTCACTGGTGAATCCTATTAAGCGTTTAGACTGCTGTTACGAAGTCGTCAAAAGTTATGTTGTTAAGAATGCCACGATGATAACTTTTTAATTGCTCTTTAGGTGCTGTTTTATGTATTTGTTAGTCATTAATTATTTACAAATCGACTTTATTCAAAATAAAATCGATATCTTTGTCACCGCGCCCCGATAAATTGACCAAAATAGTGTCATCAGGCGACATATCTTTGGCCACTCGCATTGCATAGGCAATGGCGTGAGCAGTCTCTAAAGCGGGAATAATACCTTCTAATCGTGACAGCGACATAAAGGCTTCTAGACACTCAGCGTCTGTCGCCGACTCATAAGTCGCCAGATTATTGTCTTTTAATAGTGAGTGCTGCGGCCCAACGCCTGGGTAATCCAAACCAGAAGCAATCGAATGGACAGGCGCAGGCTCACCATCTTTATCGAGCAGCACATAACATTTAAAGCCATGAATCTCACCCTTGTTACCTAATGTCATCGTCGCCGCATGATTGGGTGTATCTAAACCTTCGCCTGCGGGCTCTACCCCTACTTTTTCAACGCTCTCATCTCCCAAAAAGCCACTGAATATACCGATAGCATTAGAACCACCGCCGACACAGGCGACTACTTTATTAGGCAATTTGCCAGTTGTCTCTAAGAACTGTGCCCGCGCCTCACGACCAACGACGGATTGAAAATAGCTGACAATCTCGGGATAAGGTGCTGGCCCAAGAGCTGAACCAATGGCAAACATACTGGTGTCCAGCTCATTAAGATAAGTCTCAAAAGCGCTGTCTACCGCTTCTTTTAGCGTTCCTGCGCCGCGCGATACGGGTACGATATTGGCGCCTAATATTTTCATACGGCTGACATTGGGATGCTCCTTTTCAATATCGACCACACCCATGTGAATCTCACATTCAACACCCATCAACGCCGCTGCGGTTGCTAACGCCACGCCATGTTGGCCTGCACCTGTCTCCGCGATGACTTTGGTTTTACCGAGCTTTTTGGCTAGTAACACCTCACCCAAACAGTGATTAATCTTGTGGGCGCCCGTATGATTTAAGTCCTCACGCTTGAAATAAATTTGCGCCCCGCCGCAATGCGCGCTTAAGCGTCTGGCATGGAATATCGGACTAGGTCTGCCGACATAAGTCTCACGCAGACGTTTCATCTCAGTGATAAAGTCGTCGTCTTTGATAATTTCACGAAATCCTATTTCTATCTCATCCATGGCTTTGGCAAGTTCAGGATGGCCTATTTTGCCACCAAACTCGCCGTATAAACCCTCGCTACTCGGCAAAATCGACTGATGTAGGCCATAGCTATCTGTTGCATTATCTGTTGTCATCGTTAAACCCTAGTATCTGAACTTGTGATATTTAAAATTACGGTATTGAAAACTGTAGTATTTGAAACTTTGGCGTTTGAAAATTATCCAAGCAAATTATTTTTATAGCGTTATAATAAAGCTATTGTATCAATGTTCTAGTACACTGAAACATATTCTAAGTTAAGTCCTGTTTAAGGTCAATAACTAGAAACGATCTGAAAGTGTTTATTAGCTAGTTTGATTCATTAAGAAGATATTATGAGGATATTAAGATGTCACAAAAAGACATTCAGGCGAACAATCAAGCAAGCGGCGCTTATGATTATCTACTTAAGCTACTGGTCGAAACTGATGACACAGAACGTCTATCAGCGATATTTGCTGCGCTCATGACCGATAAAGAACAAACGGAGCTTGCCAACCGCTTAACTATATTTGCCCTTCTGCAACAAGGTATGATCCAAAGAGAAATCAGTGCAAAGCTTGGTGTCGGCATAGCAACCGTCTCCCGCGGTGCCAAGGTATTTAGTCAGCATCAGATTGATAAATTGCTGCCGAATATTGGAGAAAAGATTGAAATTTGAGTGTGGTTTTATTGGGTTAGATATTGCATGAAATATGAATTTTGCCGTAGGGTGGGTTAGACTTGTCGAGTTCTCGTAGAGAATGAGGACAAGGCGTAACCCACCATTGAAATTAGGTAATTATCTACTAGCTCTTTTCTTTAGATCCCAAGAATTTAATTCGCATTCACAGTAGTAAACTTCAATGTCTTGGTCTTGCCAGCCCTGAATTAAAGACTCATATTCATTTTGAGAAACTGTTGCCGTTCTCGATATATTTTTATAAATATTTTTACCTAAATAAACTTCTTTGATTGAACTTTGAGGAATAGAAAAACAGTATAGGGGTCTGTTTTGTATTCTGACTATATTGAAGTCTCCAAAAACCCCTTCACTGGTATGATAGCTAGCTTTTAGACTTTTAACTTCTTTTACTACTCTTACCTCCTCTTCGTAAGCCCAATCTAATGATTTGTATAAAAAAGCTCTTTTCGCAAGGTTAAATAAGTTTCCTTCGAACAGAGTATTTTTGCCAATATTCATTAATTCATCATCGTTAATTATATCTAAATCATTCTGCGGTTTAGTTTTTGTATATACAATCTCACCAAACTGGTATGGAATAAAATTATCGGAAAGTGAATGAAAGTTAGCTTCGTCAACATCAATACCAATAACAACTCCTTGATGAGAATCCCCATAATGAGACCACATTAATGAGTTCAGTGGTTGTCTGGACAAAGACAATACGGCATATCCTCGAGAGAATCTATTTTTACAAGCGTTTTGAGCTATTTGAGGACTTACCATAAAATTCGGTTTTTCTTTAAAACCAAAAGCAGTACATTCAAAAGGATCATTAAAGTCTTCTAAGTGTGTAAAACCAATAGATGACGTTTCGATAGCTTTTATCGCACCTGATAATGACATATATTTGTATAAAATCATGTGTTTCCTTCTACACTAAACTAACAGTAAAATTATTTTGTAAGCTTAACCTTTTACATTAATTGAATACTGTATACAACTTATCTTTTTTAGACATATTAGGTGGGTTACGCATTCGCTAACCCACCCTACGCTAAAATCAAAATTACGTCCAAGCTTTATTAAGACCTCTATAGACCACCCTTTACAGTCATTACCCCAATCTGCTATCCACCCACCTCCGTCAAAACACAACTGACGACAATGTCCCTATAAAACTATTTACACTTTGGTCTAAAAACGTTCTATATTACTTATTAGGTCTTTTTCAATAACTAAAACAGGGATGCTGACGATGTTACAGATAATAGCGAAACAAACCTCAAAACAAACGATGAAAATTATGGCTGTAGCTATCATGGTTGCAGGGGTGGCCGCATGTAATGATGATGATAGCGAAGCCGTATTTGTTACTGTACCTACATACGGTGAGTATGGTACTGATACGGCACTGACCTTGGCGCGTGATTATCCGGGTCGTTATATGGGATCGAGTACCGAGCTTGCCGCTGCTCAATATATGAAACAGCGCATGACCTTTGGCGATAATGGCGATGAGGTGATACTACAGCCTTTTACCTTTGTCGCCTCTAGAGGGCCATTTGCTGATCAATCGATTACCAGTCAAAATGTGGTCGTTACTCACGAAGGCACAGAAAATACCGGACGAACCTTATACGTAGGCGCTCATTATGATTCGGCAACGCAGTATCCTAATTATATCGAGCTTGAAGGATTAGATGACAATGCCTCAGGTTCTGGCGTACTAAGCGAGCTGGTCTATCATTTTAACGGAGTCAATACCGCAGATACGATTAAATTCGTGGCATTTGGCTCTGAAGAAGGCGGACTGCAAGGTTCCAAGGCATTTGTAGAAAGCTTAAGCCAAGATGAGATTGACAATGCCATCGGCATGATAAATCTAGACAGCTTGCTCACAGGCGATAATATGTATGCCAACGCTGGGGACAATAGTTACGACGATGACGGCAATGAGATCGCAGCCAACGTCAAATTACGCGAAGCGGCGCTGCGTATTGCAAACGAGCTTAACCTTGGCTTGCAAGTAAATCCAGCTATCATTCCTCCGGGCGAAACCGAACCTTATAAACCTCTTGGCGTTGGCTGTTGTAGCGATCAAGAGTCATTTGACAGTATTATGCCTGTCGTCGCCTTTGAAGCAACCAACTGGAGCTTGGGACCAGATTTTGATGGCTATACGCAAACGGATAATCCTGATATTCCCGGTGGCTATTCATGGCACAACCCAGATGTGGATAACGAAGCAGTATTGACGCAAGCATTGGGCGAGGAGCGGATCAAACAGCGCATGAGTGCTTTTGCTCAAATTGTTACCAAACTTATCGCAGAACAAGTACAAGCTGAGTCTATTCGATAAAACAGTGCTTAATATTAGTAATCAATAGCAATACTCAAGGTTAAAGGTAATAGTCTACCTTTAACCTTTTTATTTAAAATGACTATCTTTCTATCCTTCTATTACATCTCCATTGAATTCCAACCTTGCATGGGCAACAATAGCTGCTACTAACAATCTCCATAATAAAAAGGACACCCAATGAAACTGCGCATTCTAAAGTCTGCCGTGACCAACCCGTGGTTTAACCTCGCGACCGAAGATTGGATATTTAACACGCTGAATCCCGACTCGCACACGCTATTCTTATGGCGCAATAGCGAGACCGTGGTTATTGGGCGCTCGCAAAACCCGTGGGTAGAATGCAAAATTGACAAAATGGAAGAAGACGACGTGTTTTTGGCGCGGCGGCAGAGTGGCGGCGGCGCGGTGTTTCATGATTTGGGCAATACCAACTTCACCTTTTTATCGCCCAAAGCCGACTACGACCAAGACGCAAACTTTACCATTATTATTAACGCGCTTAAGAAGTTAGGCATAGATGCAGATTTATCTGGGCGTAATGATATGCAAGTTGGTGATAAGAAAATATCAGGCAGCGCCTTTAAACATGCCGCCGATCGCAGCTTTCATCATGGTACGTTACTTGTCAATGCCAACATGCAAAAGCTCGGCGACTATCTCAACCCCCATCCGCTTAAACTCAAAGCCAAAGGCATTAAATCGGTTCGTGCGCGCGTTGCTAACCTGATTGAGTTTAACGAGAATATCAATCACGAGACTTTATCGGATGCGATTATCGAGGCGTTTTACGAATATTATAATGATACCGCGCCAGTAGAAGAGCTGGATGAAGCCAGTCTCGCCAAGCAGCCAGCTCTCAATAAATACTATCAACAAATGGCAGATTGGGATTGGCGCTTTGGTAAGACGCCTGAATTTAGCCATCATATCGAGACGCGATTTGATTGGGGCATTATTGATTTGCACCTTGATGTCAAGCAAGCAGTCATTAGCGAGGTGGTCATCTTCTCTGATGCGCTAAATGTGGAGCTGATCGACTTGTTGAAGCAGACTTTAACGGGCACTAAATACAATCGTAGTGAGGTAAAAGCTAAGCTTGCTGAGTTGGCAAACTCGCAACCTGAGTTGTCAGCGCAAGTTAGCGATTTTGGGAAATGGTTGATTAGCGAGATGGAAGGTTAGATTATAGAGTTGATGGTTCACAATCCTTGTAAAATATATATTTATTCTTCCTTATAACAGCCTATTAAGGTGATTAACCATGTTGGACAATCAAGACTCTATAGATAATGAGCTGAAAATAAAGATACCTAAAAGATCTAAGTTTATTGCTATAGGATGGCTTCTTACCTGCGGGGTCATTTTTTCATTTTGGCTAAATTGCTCTCCTGATAATACAGTACGTTCATTATCTCTTGGCGACATTGGCGCATTTTTATCAGGAATATTTTCTATTTTAGCTTTTTATGGATTTATAGAGGCTTACCTAATTCAAAGTAAGGAGCTTAGACTACAGCGATTTGAACTTAAAGAGTCGATTAAGGCTCAACAAGGTTCTGAACAAGCTCTCAAAGAGCAATCAGAAGCACTAAAATCTCAACTGAAGATTAATGAAGAGCAGTTTAATCTTTACTTGTTAGAGGCAAAGTCAAAAGTACCTATTTTTATTTTTTCTAAAATACATTACTTTAACGTTCAGCTCTTAGAGCAAGCAACAGATAAAAAATATAAGGTAAACTTACTAGAGGGCGCTCCAGAGTTAAAAAACCTTGTGATGAGTACTTACTTCATTACAGAAATAAATTTTTCAATAAAGGTAACTAACAAAGGTGGTGGTGGAAAATTAATAGATGTAAATCTATTAGAAAAGCCCCGCGATTCATGTTACTTTCAAGAAGTCATATTTCAAGTTATTGATAGTAAAAATACTGAGATATGCGATACATACCTTATAGATTTTAAGCTTGCAACCATGCCAGAACACTCTTTTCTTTCTATAACTGATGATGATTTTAAGGCATTTGTAATAAGCATTATCGAAAACATAAAAATTGAGACTATCTTTAGAAACTATGAAAGATCTTATAAACAAAAATATCAAATCTGTAGAACAAATACATTTGACAGAACTATACAAAACCCTAACTATTCAATTCAATATTTTGAACAATTTGAAATACAGCAATTACTAAAACATGGTTACAGAATAGAAGTTTTTGAATAAAGCGTAATTATATTAACTGCTGTTTCTTAAAAACGGCAGTTAATCATATCCCTGCCGCCTCATAACTAACTCAAGTAAATCTGCTAAATCCCTGCCGCGACCTCAGCCCCATCACGAATGGCGCGTTTAGCGTCCAGCTCAGCAGCCAGCTTCGCACCGCCAATCAAATGATACTGCGCGTCTGGCGCATCACCAACGTTTGGCATCAGCTCAACCACTGACTCTTGACCGGCACAGACCACCACGCTATCGACACGTAATAGCTGGCTTTGACCTTGGTTATTGGTTATCCAGATACCTTCATTAGTGATTTTTTCGTACTGTGCACCCGATACTTGGATGACGCCATGCGATTTGACATGAGCGCGGTGTACCCAACCTGTGGTTTTGTTGAGGCCGCGACCCAAGCGACCTTTAGTGCGCTGCATGAGGTACACTTGACGAATAGGCGTGATGCCTTCAGGTTTAAGCAAACCACCCTCAGTTTGATAGTCAGTATTATCCGTGACACCCCACTCTTCACGCCACTCATCTATCGACTGCGCCTTTGGACGATAGCTCGGATCTTTTAGCGTCTCAGGAGCTAGCTCATCGAGTGGCTGACCATGACGCGCAGTGAGATATTCGCTGACGTCAAAGCCAATACCACCAGCGCCAATGACAGCGACCGTATCACCGACTGATTTCTCACCAGATAGCAATTCTGCATAGCTCATCACTTGTGGCAAATCAGCACCTTCAAGCTTGCCTTTTAGGCTTCTCGGTACCACGCCCGTTGCAACGATGACATGATGGAATTTGGCTTTCTCGAGCATTGCCTTATCGACTTTGGTATTGAGTTTAATTTCAACGCCTAAATGCTCAAGCTCATTGATATAGTAGCGGATGGTCTCAAAGAATTCTTCTTTGCCTGGGATGACTTTAGCGTAGTTAAACTGCCCGCCCAAGATATCTTTTGCTTCAAACAGAGTGACGTCATGACCACGTAGCGCGGCAACATGCGCCGCTGACATGCCAGCGACACCGCCACCGATGACCGCGACTTTTTGCGGTTTTTTGGCTTTTTTATAGACCAATTCTGTCTCATAGCAGGCTTGCGGATTGACCAGACAAGTTGAGCGTTTGTTCTCAAACGTATGGTCGAGACAAGCTTGGTTACATGCGATACAAGTGTTGATGCGGTCAGATTCACCGTTTTTAGCTTTATTAACCCAGTTTGGATCCGCTAAGAATGGACGTGCCATTTGAATCAAGTCCGCTTGTCCGCTCGCGACGATGGCTTCGGCAGTATCTGGCATATTGATACGGTTGGCCGCCATCATTGGGATACTGATGTGTTTTTTAATCTCAGCAGTAAAGTCAACAAAGGCTGCACGTGGTACGCTCGTCACGATCGTTGGGACGCGCGCTTCATGCCAGCCGATACCAGTATTCATGATAGTCACGCCCGCTTCTTCTAGCGCTTTAGCGACGGTAATGACCTCATCCATGACGTTGCCGTCTTTGACTAAGTCAATCACTGACAAGCGAAATAGAATAATAAAATCCTCACCTGCCGCTTCGCGCACCGCTTTGACCACATCGACAGCGAATCTCATACGATTATGAATATCACCGCCATATTTATCGGTACGCTTATTGACATGACGCGATAAAAACTGATTGAGCAAATAACCTTCAGAGCCCATGATTTCGACACCATCATAGCCCGCTTGCTTGGCAAGTTTTGCGCAGCGTGCATAGTCTTTCACCGTCTGCTCGATGTTTTTAATGCTCATTTTGCGCGGTTTAAACGGAGTGATTGGTGACTTAATAGGACTTGATGACACGATAAATGGATGATAACCGTAGCGACCACTGTGCAAGATTTGCATGATGATTTTGCTGTCATATTTATGCGCCGCTCGAGTGACTCGCTGATGGTTGATGACATCAGCTCTCGTATTCATGGTGCCGCCAGCAGGCAACAGCCAACCTTCACGATTGGGCGAGATACCGCCGGTGATCATCATTGCCACACCGCCTTTGGCCCGTTCTGCAAAATACGCCGCCAGTTTACCGTAGTTATAAAAACGATCTTCAAGCCCTGTATGCATAGAGCCCATAACCACACGGTTTTTGAGAGTGGTAAAGCCCAAATCTAACGGCTCAAATAGATGCGGATAATGCTCAGCTGCATGGCTAGCATCCAAAGTCATGTCAGTGCTGGCAATACGATCAGAAGTTTTGGTGTTTGAGTTTTCTGGGCTTGCAGTATCATGGTTGGCGCTCATATCATTATCCTTATGAATTAATAGTTTATAGCTGTTATAGTTTGTTCACTATGATATGAATACATGGGCAATATCATATATTATACGGTGACATCGCCTGCGTTTGACTCTCCTGTGTCCATATCGTTGTAGATGAGGTATATTGTGCTTAAGAATGGTAAGTATTTGATGATTCAATATGCATTCTATCGTAACACACCGCTATTATTATCAGCTACGCAGACAAACGACTGGTGAGTGAACACTATATTTTCTGTATTTAACTTCCGTATATGTCACTTAGTAAATTGAGGCTACAGAACAAACTCACTTATTGATGATAGCTATCTATAATAAATGGGCTACCTGTTGATGAAGATAGCTATTAGCAGATAAAATCTAGTATGAGAACGACAAAACTACAATACGTTAAAGATAAAGGACTATCCTTATGACCGACTTTCACACAGGTCTTGGCAAAAACGAAGCCAATTATCAACCACTTACTCCAATTGACTTTATTATCCGTAGTGCACAGGTTTATCCTGACAAGACTGCCATCATTTATGACGATCTAGAGCACAATAGCCTCACCCAAACGTGGCAGCAAACTTACGATCGTTGCCGCCAGCTGGCAGATGGTTTGCGTAAGCTTGGTATCGATAAGAATGACACAGTCGCGGTTATGATGCCGAACACGCCAGCGATGGTTGAGTGCGCGTTTGGTGTGCCGATGTCAGGTGGCGTATTGTGTACGTTGAATACGCGTCTCGATATCAATGCCTTGACCTTTTGTCTACAGCATTCAGAAGCCAAAGTCTTAATCTTGGACAGTGAGTTTGCTGAACATGCTGAGATTATCGATGAAACTTTTCCAAACTTGATCGTCATTCATGCAACAGATGCTGCAGTCGATGTAGAGCGTTTTGGACGGATGAGCTATGAAGAATTGGTTGCCAGCTCAGACAGTCTAGATAATTGGGAAAAGCCTGCGGATGAATGGGAAGCGATTGCGCTCAATTATACATCCGGTACGACGGGCAAGCCTAAGGGCGTCGTCTATCACCATCGCGGTGCCACGCTTAATGCTGTCTCCAATATTCTAGATTGGGATATGCCCAAACACCCCATGTACTTATGGACACTACCCTTGTTTCACTGTAACGGCTGGTGTTTTCCGTGGACCATCGCTGAGCGTGCTGGTGTCAATGTCTGCTTACGTAAAATCGATGCCGACTTAATTCTTCAGCTCATTGCTAAGCATAAAGTGACGCATTATTGTTCAGCGCCTATCGTACATAACATGATTGCTGGCGGTAAGCCTGAGTATAAAGAAGCGATTAACCACGAAGTCAAGGGTTGGGTCGCTGGTGCGCCGCCGTCTGAAACCATGCTAGCGGCTATGGAGGCGATGGGCTTTCATATCTCGCATGTGTACGGTCTAACTGAAGTGTATGGACCAGTTACCGTCTGTGCTGAGCAAGCTGAATGGGATGATCTTGATGTCGCGGCACGTGCGCAAAAAAAGTCGCGTCAAGGCGTGACCTCGCATTTGATGACTGGATTTGAGCTGTTTAAGCAAGGTACCACGGAACCGGTTGCCGCCGATGGTGAAGAGATGGGTGAGCTGGCACTACGCGGTAATATGGTGATGAAAGGTTATCTTAAAAGCCGTAAAGCGACTGAAGAAGCCTTTGCAGATGGTTGGTTCCGTACGGGTGATTTGGGCGTCAAGTATCCTGACGGTTATATCAAAATCATGGATAGACTCAAAGACATCATCATCTCAGGCGGTGAAAATATCTCGAGTATAGAAGTCGAAAACGTCTTATATAAATTACCTTCGATTCAAAGCTGCGCGGTAGTCGCTGCTCCGCATGATAAGTGGGGCGAAGTACCAGTCGCCTTTATCGAGATTCATGAAGACAGCACCTTGCAGCGCGATACGGTTATGGAGCACTGCAAGCAACATTTAGCCGGTTTTAAAGTCCCTAAATACATTATCTTTGCCGAAATTCCAAAAACCAGTACCGGTAAAGTGCAAAAGTTTGAGCTGCGTCAAGCGGCCATCTCACTTGCTCATGAGACGCCAAAAGTAACGTCTAGTGCAAAATAGCTCTTGAATTTGAGTTGTAAGCTATTGCATGCTTAAGCTTAAATCACAAAATAAGTCACAAAAAAAAGGCTCAATCTATTCTCTTAGACTGAGCCTTTTTTTATTTTAGACTTCTTTTTTACTAACCAATCTTGTCATTAGCCAAGCCTACGTTCATTAAGCTTACGTTAATTAAGCCTAGGCTCAAGCCACTGAAAAGCAAGCATACCTGTTATCATCGCTGGGATAAATACATAGGCCTGCCATTGTCCAGTGCCAAGCAGCACAATACCTGGCCCCGGGCAAATACCAACCAATCCCCAGCCGATACCAAATAGCATCGCACCGATTAACAATTTTTTTGTGATGACTGTTTTGTTTGGCATATCAATTGCGGTGCCAATCCAGCTGCTCTTTTGCCGTCTGGCTAACTGTACGCCAACGATGGCAACTGCTAGGCCGCCGCCCATCACTAGGGCTAGAGAAATATCCCAAGCACCAAAAACGTCCAAAAAGCCTTGTACTTTAACAGGATCGGTCATACCTGATATCAGCAGCCCAAACCCGAATAATAATCCAGCCAGTAATCCAATTATATTTTTTAGCATTATTATATCTCGCTATCATCTTTTATTACGCTATCATCTTTTATTAAAAGTATCGAACGCCGTCTATGCAATACGCTATCTAAGCCATTTTGCATTTATAGTAACCCTAGTACATGACGACCGATATAGACGGTCACGATACCAAAGAGCATAAAAGTCACTGTCGCTGCTATAGAGCGCGGTGACATACGCGCATTGCCGCAGATGCCATGACCACTTGTGCAACCTGAACCTAAGCGCGTACCAAAGCCGACTAGCAACCCTGCTGCAATCAGCAGCGGTAAAGAGGTGCTGACTTCTATGTCAGGCAAAGGTCTGAACGCACTATAGAGTAAAGGCGAGATGATTAGACCAGCAATAAATAGAACTTGCCACATCTCCACGCGCCTGGGTTTGAGCAAACTTGAAAAGATGCCACTAATGCCAGCAATACGCCCAATACCCAGCAGCAAGATGACAGTCGCCACTCCTAGCATCAAACCACCTACTAAGGATATGGGCGTAAATGCTTGCCAGTCCACTTGTATACTCATAACGGTTTACTCACTAGTTTTATTAATTATTTAATAAATAATCTATTTATTAAAATACATTATATTATAAAATATAATAAAAAGCCAAAAAAATACTGAGCACAAAGTCTCAGTATTTTTTGGCCAAAAGCCGCTTAGTAGATACAGATATTATTTAGCTAATACTTTATCAAGTACTGACTCAAAACGTTGTACCGCACCGTCGATATCCGTTAGCTTATCTAAGCCAAATAAACCTAAGCGGAAGGTTTTGAAGCTATCAGGCTCACCCACTTTTAATGGTACGCCAGAGGCGATTTGCATGCCAGCTTCAGCAAAAGCACTACCTTTATGCATATCATCACGTTCAGTATAAGAAACGACGACTCCTGGCGCTTTAAAGCCTTCAGCAGCGACGCTCTCAATGCCTTTATCTTCTAGCACTTTACGGACACGCTTGCCCAATTCCCACTGCGCATCACACAGCTTATCAAAACCGATCTCTTTAGCTTCATTGATAGTATCGCGGAACTGACGCAAGCTATCTGTTGGCATGGTGGCATGATAAGCATGGCCACCATTTTCATAAGCGCGCATGATGTTTAGCCACTGCTTTAAATCAAGGCTAAAGCTGTTTGACTCGGTATTGTCTACTTGTTTGACGGCAGCATCGCTTAGCATGACGAGTCCAGCACATGGGGTGCTGCTCCAGCCTTTTTGCGGGGCGCTGATAAGCACATCAATACCCAACTCTTTCATATCGAGCCAGACGCAACCTGAGGCAATACAATCAATTACTAATAAGCCGCCAACGCTGTGTGTCGCATCTGCTAACGCTTTAATGTAGTCTTCTGGCAAGATGATACCGGCTGAGGTCTCGACATGCGGAGCAAAGACGATCGCTGGTTTTTGTTCTTTAATCTTAGCCACAGCGGTTTCGATATCGACAGGTGCAAATGGTTTTGGCGTATCGGTATCTTCAGTACGGTCAGCGGTTAGGACCGTAGATGACTTAGCAATGTTGCCTTTTTCTAAAATTTGCGTCCAGCGATAACTAAACCAACCATTGCGGATGATTAGACAGTCTTGATCTTTGGCTAGCTGCATGGCGACAGCTTCCATTCCGTAAGTGCCAGAGCCTGGAACAATAGCGACTGCTTCAGCGTTATAGACTGACTTTAGCTCGCTAGATAAGTCATTCATTACTTGCTGAAAGACTTTAGACATATGATTGAGGGCGCGATCAGTATAGACCACTGAATATTCTAATAAACCTTCTGGGTCGATATCTTGACGTAATGCAGTCATGGAACTCTCCTTGTTTGTTGTTAGATTATGTAGGTATTGATAAGTCATAGCGATAATTAATCATAGTGACAATAAATCATAGTGACAATAAATCTCAAAATCTCGATTATAATATGATTTTTGTACTAAACTTAGGTAATAACGTAGACACCATTCACTGAGTAATATGTATTGAATAATGCATACTAAGTAATGTAAGCAATGATAGAGGGTATGACATAGGATTGACGATATAGCACTTTATCCTAGCGCTATTGCCGTTGTTGGTTATGTTTTTTATAACTTAGGCTTTATAAACCTTAAGTGACATCTGTGTCATTATTGATGCTACGCAGCGGTAGGTGGATAAAAATGATCACTGATTCTTGTCTATGCAAAATATATCAAACGAAAATGAGCGCAGACATACTTAGAGCAAAGTGCGTCACATATCGTGAACCAATATCTTTATAACAGCTTGATAGTAGCACTGATAATGACGGTTGACAACGGTTTGTTGGCGTCATAATGGCGTCTATACAATAGATAACTTATTGACGACCAAAAAGCGACTATTACCGCTTACGGTAGGCATCATGTAGCCCCGATACCACAAACTCGAGCAACTCACTATCACCCTCGCGAGCCGCTTTACGCATAAGCTTTGATGGTGCATGAGTGAGCGTCTGAGTAAGACGCCGTGATAGCTCAGTGATGATATCTTCGGGACTAGCTTCGCCTTGCTCAAGCTTGGCTATGGACTCATGCAGCAGTTTATCGACTTGGGTACGCGTGGACATACGATAGTGCTGGATCTCTTTTCCTACTTGCTTGACTTGAAAGCTACGCTCCATCTCTACGACCAATTGACTGACCAACAGCTCAGCATCGACAGCAGCTTGTCTACGCTGCTCGATATTACCTGCGATTACATGCTGCAAGTCGTCGACAGAATAAAGATAAACGTCATCAATACGACTAATCGTTGAGTCGATATCACGCGGTACGGCCAAGTCAATCATTAGTATTGGTCGATAGCGCCGGCGTTTTAGCGCTTGAATGGTCAGCGGTTTATCAATTAACAAATCCATACTGCCGCTGCAGCTACTCACCACATCAGCTTCTGCCAGTACTTGCGGCAGCTCTTGTAAGGACCTAACCTCCACGCTGCGACTAGGATGACGCAGCTCTGCCGCTAGAGCTTCGGCGCGCTCAGGATTGCGATTGCAGATGATAATTCGCCCCACTCCAAGCCCTGCAATATGAGTCGCGACCAAGCGATTCATCTCACCTGCTGCAACCACTAATAGAGTACGGCTAGGTAAATCGTCAAATATTTGAGTGACCAATTTGGCTGCTGCAAAGCCGAGTGATACCGCCTGAGCGCCAACTTGGGTTTCATTACGCACACGTTTGGCCGCTGCAAAGACCTGATCAACAATCCAGCCTAGCTGATTACTGAGTGCTTTTTCGTCCTGCGCAAGATGCACGGCTCGTTTAATTTGACCGAGAATTTGCGGCTCACCCAATATCATAGAGTCAAGACCCGCTGCTACTCGTAGCCAATGAGTAAGCGCATGTGTGTCGCGATGTACGTAGAGATAATCGTCAATTTCGGTCAATGGCAACTGCTTAAAATCAGCAAGCCATGTTTTAATCTGCATGATATGAGCGTTGATGGATGCTGAAAAAGCATGGGAGCTGGCAGTAGCATCCTTACCGAGTGCGTTACTTGCGGATGTTTGAGAAGCTGATATTTGAGGCACTAGGGCATAAATTTCAGTACGATTACAAGTTGAAACTATCACGCTACCATCAGTAAAGGCTTCTAACTGTTCAAGAGCAATATTTACATCATCACCCACGAACGCCAGACGCTCACGTAAAGCGACTGGTGCGGTTTTGTGATTGACCCCAATGACCACTAATCTCATTATGATAGACCATAAACATAACGCTCACCTACCTAATCATTATAGTGTGCTCAAGATATGTTGCAGCATACTACAATCAAAGATTAGCTGGTGCATAGACGTGACGTTATTGATTTGAATAGGTTATATAGCAGATACTATAAATATAAAACCGCTTATTATATCATTGTTACCAGTTTTATTTAATACCTGCTCACTTGCGATAGCTATTCGCTTGTATCTGGGCGCATGACTAACAAATCAACTGTCATACAAGCTTTTACGAAATATTATTGTTAGATATGCAGAGTATGACCTGTCACCACCGACAAACTAAAATTAAAAACAGCCAGTATGCTATGATTGACACAGCTATTATCAAGAGCGTTTATCTAATCTCTTTGTTTTTTGGACATAGCGCCTATTTTAGCGCGTCCTTAGTAGTGGTTATTTTTCATCATATTCTGTTAATCTTAGTTTTAGCTGTTGGGTAACATGAGTACTATTGTTTAGTATCTTGATAGGCTTTTATAATGAAATGTCTTTTTTATTAGTGAATACCCTTACTCTATGATCTTTTTTGGGTGGTTGTTTCAATCAAAATTTACGCTATCGTTTATATACGATCGTCAATTTAATGTTCAATATTTATTAAATGATATGATGAGTCGTCTACGTAAGCGCCGTAAGCTAACCTTGCTGTTGGCTGCATGGCTATGTGTTGGAACTTCTGCTCATGCAAATTTTGTCGCCACCCCATCACTAATATGTACACCTAAGACAGTCATCGTCGATATAGATCGCGACTCGGCTCGTCATAACATCGAAAAAAACAGTACTCGACATACCACGTATCATAAAAGCAATACTGATTTGATGGTATTTCCATTGAACGCCAACTTAGCCGGCACTGATGACCGCGACCAATTGAAGAATGATTTAAGAGACCAAACAGTAGATAGCATAGTCAATACTGCCAAGCTGCCTTCAGCGACTGTCCTACAGCCAGAGCTTAGAGAGCCTAGTTTATATGCCTTACTAAATGCAGAATTTGCCGCTGATCGCGGTGACATTGAACGAGCGCTAACGCTTTATAAGCAGCAGTCTTTTAAAGAAGATGCAACGGCAGTATTTGAGCGCGCGCTGAGCTTATCGCTACGTCATGACAATGTCGGGGACTCATTACAGTTTGCCAAAATGTGGCAAGATCAAAACCCTGACCATGTACCAGCTTGGTTTTATGTGGCACATTTGGCACTTAAGGCTCACGATTACACCCTAGCCGGTCAGTCCTTAGAGCGTATTTTACGTTATGATCCCCGTACTGATTTGAGCGACATACTAATTGGTATTTATCCCACGACAGACAGCGATCAGCGTGAGTTGTTAGAAGCCTTGCAGCCTATTAATAGTGAGCAAAACGCTTCTTTATCGGTGTTAAAAGCAGGACTGCTCTATCAGTTTAATGAGCCTGAGATAGCCATTATCCATATCAATAGGGCTTTGTTACATCAGCCTGATTATGTACCTTTTATTACCCTAAAAGCCGATATCTTACGCAAAACCGAACCGGCCGAGACGGTGCTTAATTATGTTAGCCAAGCACGCCTACGTAATCCTGATAGCAAAAGCTTATATTTGTACGAAATCCGCTATTTGCTTGATCTAAAGCAAAGTCAAGAAGCCCTACAGTTACTGCTTGATGCCCATCAGCGCTTTGATGATGCAGAGATTACTTTATTGGCCGCTTTAGTCAGCTTGGATAACGAAGAGTACCGTAGCGCTGACCGTCTCCTAAATGTACTGGCAAAAACCCCTACTTATCTTGATCAAGCATATTATTATTTAGGTATTAGTGCAGAGCGCCAGCAGCGCTTTGAACAAGCCAAATCCTATCTAAAGAGTGTCATGCAAGAAGATTTGGTACTGGCAGCACGCAAAAAAGTAGTGGATCTTGAATTATTGGATGGCAATATTGACGCTGCAATTGACACATTGGTTGATCTGCGTAAACAGTTTACCGTTTTTGCTCCCGAAACCTATGTCTT
Source organism: uncultured Psychrobacter sp. (assembly GCF_947495825.1). Lineage (GTDB taxonomy): Bacteria > Pseudomonadota > Gammaproteobacteria > Pseudomonadales > Moraxellaceae > Psychrobacter. The sequence goes on along the minus strand of NZ_CANMAH010000003.1, from coordinate 220,986 downwards.
ACAAGCCAATATTCTATGGCAGCATGATCAGGCCGAGGAAGCCCTACAGTTATTGACTCGCGTTAGTCGCAAGTACCCCAATGATCAATCCATACTGTTCGCCCGTGTACAACTGCTCGATGATCGTAGTGACTATATTATCAAGCGTACTTTACTTAATCACTTGCAAGCGCTAGATCCTAGCAATCTATCTTACCAGTTAAGTTATGCCCAATTACTTTTATCTAATGATCAAAACTCCGAACAAGGCTTAGAGCTTGCACAAAACATACTTCAGGTTCGTTTCGATGATCCTCGCTACGATAACGAGCTGCATTTGCAGGCACTAAATGTGCTGGCTAGCAGCGCTTTGGCCAACGAAAACTACGCACAAGTCATCGATTATCTAAAAACCCCTTACGATGTGCTGCCAACGCTGCGTTCAGGTGTGCTTTTGCTACGCGCCTATCAAGGACTGGGCGAAAGCGCAAAGGTTAATGCTCTACTTGCGGACTTGCAGCAGCGTTTTTCGTTTGGACAACACAACGTCAATGACCGCGTACAACTTTATTAAAAATTGTTTGGGTAACCATGCCTATTTGTTTTTAACATATACAATCGTTACTCATGTGACCAATAAGTCTCTAACAACAGCGTATAACTGAGTAACAAATTGAGCGTAATATTTTTGCTCATTCACTATTTGATCATTAACTATATTAAGTTTGCAAATTTTTGAGGTATACCTATGTCAGCCTTTTCACCAACACTTTTTTCAACCCCAAAGCTTTCAGCCATAAAACGCTCTCAATCTAAAAAAACTGCTGCATTTAGCGCAGCGATCACTGCGTTATTGATTACTTCTGGCTGTCAATCTTTGCAGAGCACGAGTACTAATGCTGGCCCTTCAACTATGGTGCAAGCTCAAAAGCTTAATAACTTTAACATTACAGGCAAGATTGGTGTGACCACGCCTGCCAATAGTACGACTAATACAAGCGCGCAAGGTGGTAGTGCCTTTTATGCTTGGGGACAACAAAATGAGCGTTTTGCCATTGAATTGATCGGCGCGTTAGGTATTGGTAAAACCAATATCGAATATAACGGTCAAACAGCAACCTTAGTTAGTGAAAAAACCGGCACTTTGACAGCTGACGACCCTGAGACCTTGCTACAAAAAGCCACTGGTTGGCAAGCGCCTATTTCACAAATGCCGTATTGGATATCTGGACGCCCAGCACCCTCAGACAGCGCTCCGCAGCTTGATGCGCAAGGTAGGCTGATAAGCTCGGTCAATGGACGATGGACAGCAAGCTTTACTTACAAGGGGACAGATAAATTGCCTATGAAGATTAGCGCTGTGCAGCCAGAAGGCCATAAAGTTATCATGACCATCAATCATCAAAGCAGCCAATAAATATAACCAATGATGATTGATAACGCCTCGTCCTTAAGCGCGCCTATCACACGTTTATCTCCTGCCAAAATAAATCTGTTTTTGCATATTACAGGTAAGCGTGCTGATGGCTATCACAATCTGCAAACGGTTTTTCGCCTGCTCGACTGGGGCGATTATCTGCATTTTTTCGTGGCAGACACTACAGTCGCGATAGATGGTCAAAATGCAGATACACTCTGTCATCAACTGCTAAGACTCTCTGGCGCAGATACGATCACAGCGAGCCTAGCCGACAATCTAATTTTTAAGGCTGCACGTGCGTTATTAATAGCTGCCATAGACTCAAACCAGCTACCTAAGCAGCTTACGCCAGTGTATATCGATTTAGACAAGCGTTTGCCCATGGGTGCAGGCTTGGGCGGCGGCTCTTCTAATGCGGCGACGACACTACTTACTCTTAATGAGATTTGGCAGCTTAATTTTACCCAAAATAAGCTGATAAACATCGGTGCGACAGTGGGTGCAGATGTACCGATTTTTATCTTTGGGCAAGACGCTATCGCCATGGGTATTGGCGAGCAGTTGACTGCTATTGATTTACCAAAGCAGCGGTATCTCATCTTAACGCCTAAGGCGCATGTCAGTACCGCTAAGCTGTTTGCCCATCCGAAACTACAACGAGATATCGCGGCACTATCAATTGAGACGATGAAAAACCAGTCCAATGCTTATGTGCAAGACTTACAGATGCCTTATCATAATGTCTTCACGCCTGTAGTGACCAGCCTTGCTCCTGCGGTCAATAAGGCATTACAGTATTTGCAAGGGTTAGAAAAAGTAGCGCTCGGCACAGCACGGATGACCGGCTCTGGTAGCGCGGTGTTTTTGCCATTAGATAGCAGTATCATGGATGATAAAGAGCTTTTGGCAAGATGGATTGCAGATGCGCCTTGCCCTGCTTATGTGGTAAACAATCTGTCATGTAGCGGCTGATATAGTGCCTAAAAGTGCATTTTAGGCATCAAAAAGAGGCTACTTTAGTAATATTAGAATTTATTAATTTTGAATAATTGCCATAAAAAGGCGTAAATTACTTGCAAAATCTAAAAATTTACTTATAATAGGTCGCCACAATAGGGGTATAGCCAAGTTGGTAAGGCATCAGGTTTTGATCCTGACATCCGTTGGTTCGAGTCCAGCTACCCCTGCCATTTTTAGTTTGGATTGCTAGTGATAGCAATTGACAACACCTTCTCAATTTCGGTATAGTTCGCAATGAACACCGTTTGGGAACGCCGTCCTAGACGGTTGATAGGTAGCGACGCTTGACTAATAATTAACTTATTAGCACTCAGCGCTCGTACTACCTAAACATTACAGGGGTATAGCCAAGTTGGTAAGGCATCAGGTTTTGATCCTGACATCCGTTGGTTCGAGTCCAGCTACCCCTGCCATTTTTTACTGTAATAGTAGTCTTCAACTATTTTCACCACTCTTTTCTTTATTTGGGCAGTTAGACACTGCTTAGTGGTCGCTGCTTAAGTCAATAAATAGGACTTCAGTCATGCCTTATTTGGCAATTTTTACGGGCAATGCCCATCCTGAACTTGCGAAAACCGTCGCCGACCACCTACACATCCCTCTTGGTAAAGCTGACATCACGCGTTTTTCTGATGGCGAAATTGCTGTGGAAATCAAAGAACACGTACGTGGTAAAGACGTGTTTATCATGCAGCCAACTTGTGCACCGACCAACGACAATTTGATGGAAATCATGATGATGGCCGACGCCTTGCGTCGTTCTAGTGCTGGCCGTATCACTGCGGTTATGCCGTATTTTGGTTATGCACGTCAAGACCGTCGTCCACGCTCTGCTCGCGTACCTATTTCAGCTAAGGTTGTCGCTGACATGCTAAACATCGTCAGTATCGATCGCGTCATGACAGTAGATTTGCACTCAGATCAGATTCAGGGTTTCTTTGATATCCCTGTAGACAACATCTACGGCACCCCTGTCCTATTAAAGGACTTACAAAAGCAAGATTACGACAACATCATGGTGGTATCACCTGACGTTGGCGGTGTGGTACGTGCTCGTGCGATGGCCAAACAATTGGGCGACACCGACATGGCGATCATCGATAAGCGCCGTGCCCGTGCCAATGAGTCACAAGTAATGCATATCATCGGTGATGTCCGTGACCGTGATTGTGTCATTGTTGATGATATGGTCGATACCGCAGGTACGCTATGTAAAGCAGCTGAAGCCCTAAAAGAAAACGGTGCGCGCCGCGTGTTGGCTTACATTACTCACCCTGTCTTATCAGGTAATGCGCTAAAAAATATCTCTGAGTCAGCACTTGATGAAGTGGTCGTGACCGACACCATTCCATTATCACCTGCTGCCCAATCATGTAGCAAGATTCGTCAAGTCAGTATTGCACCGATGCTCGCTGAGAGCTTACGCCGTATCAATAATGAAGAATCTATCAGCGCGATGTTTGATGCTTAAGTTGCTTAGATTTTAGTTGTTATAAACTAACCGTTGAATTTTAAAACAGCGCCAAGTCATAAAACTTGGCGCTGTTTTTGTGTCAGCGTTTTGCGTAGGTCTTTATTATTGCTACAAAACCACGTATAATGCGCGCCTGTGCTGACCGTTTGTATTATTTAATCGGCTAGCATTCTCAAAGTGCTGATCATGCTTAGAAGTAACGACTGCTATGATAATGAATATCATAAAAACCGTTGCTGCTAGCAAATGGCTAATGTCATTGGTTGCAAGCTTTGTTTGCAACAACCAATCTTAGCTATCATCACCCATTAGTGGATTGGTCGCAAATCCACTTTTTTATGACCAGACACTTCATTTATTTTTCTATAGGATTATATCCATGAGTACTAATCATTTCTCATTAAATGCCGTTGACCGCTCTGCTGAACAGCAAGGTAAAGGTGCGAGCCGCCGCCTACGTAAGCAGAACCTAGTGCCTGCTATCATTTATGGTGGTGGCGAGGAGCCAACAGCTATCTCTTTAAAACTTAACGAGCTAGTAAAGTCACTTGAGTTTGAAGCTTTTTTCTCGCACATTTTGACTATCAATGTCGATGGCGAAGAGCACCAAGCAGTTATCAAAGACTTGCAGCGTCACCCAGCTAAAGGCTTCCCAATGCATGCTGACTTCCAGCGCATTGTAAAAGGTCATAAGATTCACATGAATGTTCCTGTGCATTTCTCTGGCCGTGAAGAAGCGCCTGGTACTAAAGCTGGTGGTATCTTATCTACGCTCGTTTCTGATATCGAAATCGTCTGCTTACCATCACAGTTACCTGAGTACCTAGAAGTTGACGTATCAGGTATGGAAATCGGTGATCTGTTCCGTTTATCAGATATCGACTTGCCTGAAGGCGTTATTATCTTCGATCTTGATATGGAAGATGCGCATGACCGTACTATCGTTAACATGCAGCCACCAACGGTTGAAGAAGTTGACGAAGATGCTGATGAAGTTGATGCTGATGAAGTGCCAGCAACTGAGCAAAGTGACAAAGCTAATGAAAGTAAAGACGGCGAAGAGTAAATATTACTCGTTGCTTTATTAATGCTATGATGTTCTATAGCAGTAATTGTCGACTTTCTTACTACTACTAAAGACAGTAGGTATTAAATACAGCAGGGGATCAATGTCTCCTGCTGTTTTTGTAAGTGCCATTTATTAAAGCTAAAATAGCAACTGCGGTTTGATGGCAGATTTGTCGTCATATCTTGTTTTAATCTATTTATTCTATTAATGCAGAGTATAGTCATGTCCATAAAACTTATCGTCGGTCTTGGCAATCCTGGTCAGCAGTATATGTTTACACGCCATAATGCAGGGTTTTGGTTTGTCCATCACTTGGCGCAGCAATTTAACATTACACTCTCACCTGACAAAAAATTCCATGGCGTGACAGGACGCGGACAAATTCATGGGTCTGATGTGCGATTACTTATGCCTCTAACCTTTATGAATAAATCTGGTCAATCTGTCGTACCGATGGTCAACTTTTATGGTATTGATAATGATGAGTTACTGATTGCGCACGATGAGCTAGACATTCCTGCTGGCAGTATTAAGCTTAAAACAGGCGGTGGTCATGGCGGTCATAATGGCTTACGTGACGTTACTCCACATATCGGCAACGACTTTCATCGCTTGCGTATCGGCATTGGCCATCCAGGACACAAGTCTAAAGTAAGCGGTCATGTCCTCTCAAAAGCTTCTCCTGATGAACAAATTGCAATCGATAGTGCACTTACGGCAGCTTTTGAGGCACTGCCTTTATTATTAGATGGTGATATTGAACGCGCGCGTTCGCAAATTAATAGTTTTAAACTACCTGCCTAAACGGTATGATACTTTTGGTTAAATTTACCTAAAACTGATGATGCTATCTTGGCTTTATCAGTCGGTAGGTAGCACAAACTTTATAAGGTCTTGATTTAGCCTTTAATTTTTGTGCATCCGTCCCCATTAACTGATTACTTTTGTTACGCTAAGGAAGCAATTCATGCTACTTAATATGCTCAAATGCAAATTGCACCGTGCCCGCGTCACCCATGCTGAGCTGCACTATGAAGGCTCATGCGGTATCGATGGCGATTTATTAGATCTTGCAGGATTACGCGAGAACGAATCTATCGACATCTATAATGTCACCAACGGTAAACGCTTTCGCACCTACGCTATTCGCGCTGAAGCTGGCTCTGGCATCATCTCATTAAATGGTGCTGCCGCTCATATGGCAGACTTAGGTGATATCGTCATTATCTGCGCTTATGCTCATTTTGATGAAGTTGAAGCCTCGACCTACCAGCCAAAACTGGTCTATTGTAATGAAGATAACACGGTCAAAGACACCGCAAATATCATCCCTGTACAGGTTGCTTAACAGTTTCTAAAGTGTCAAAAGCACTTATCTTTATAGATAGCCAATAGTAGACTTTGCAAAACTATTTATCTCGATACAAAAGCTGAATCCAAATTGTGGTTCGGCTTTTTTTATATCAATTCAAATTTAATAATTCATTATTTGTAAAGGAAAGTACTCATGTGGTTGGCAGGTGTTGCAATACTGATTGGTTTGGCCATTCTGGTTTGGAGTGCTGATGTATTTATTGATGGCGCAACTGCATTAGCAAAGACGTTAGGTGTACCAAGTTTTTTGATTGGGGTCTTGATTTTAGGATTGGGCACATCAGCGCCTGAGATGGTCGTATCAGTCTTAGCAGCGCTAGACGGCAGTCCTGAGCTTGCCTTAGGTAATGCTTATGGCTCAAATATTATTAATATTGCGTTAGTCTTGGGGGCAACAGTCCTTATCAGTCCTATTATTATTCATAAAAGCATTATAGCGCGTGACTTACCTATGCTATTACTCGTTACTGCTCTAGCAGCGTGGCAATTGCGTGATGGCGTACTCAGCTTGAACGATGGTATCTCATTATTAGTCTTATTAGTCATTGTCTTGAGCGTTCAAATCGTGCTGAGCTTGCGTGAAGGCCGCTCAAAGCCTAAAAACAATGTCATCGAAGCCACTCATACAACAAAAAGTATGACAGCAACGAACACCACCATAGAGAACATGGACATAACAAGCTCTGACTCGGGTTATATAGAGCCAAGTTTGGCACGAGGTTTGGGTAGCTTGTTTGTGGGTATGTTGATGTTGGTCTTAAGCTCACGAGCGATTGTCTGGGGCGCGGTCGAGATGGCAACATTTTGGGGATTAAGTGAGTTGATTATTGGTTTGACCATCGTGGCTGTAGGCACGTCTTTACCAGAGCTGGTAGCAAGCCTTGCAGCAGCGCGTCATGGGGAGCACGATATGGCACTTGGCAATATTATTGGCTCAAATATCTTTAATACGTTAGGAGTGGTAGGGCTAGCAGCCGTTATCGCACCGATTACAACCAATCCAATGGTCTTATCTCGTGATGTGTTCGTAATGGCGCTAATTACTTCTCTACTCTTTTTAATGTGTGTGTTTGCTTTTATATCCAATCGAAAATTTGGCCGTACCTCTGGCGCTACGATGATAATGCTATTTATCGGTTATACGGTGTGGCTGGCTCAAACCGCCATTGTATAAAAGGCATCAGCATCATCGATAGGCTTATGATGCTGAAGTCTTTTGATTATTTGTTCTGTTTGCGATTTTTAAAGCCGCGCCATAGACCTTCATGAGCAACTTTTGGCATCTTTAAGGTAATGGTGTTTGAGAGCATATCTTGTACTGCAAGGCCGCGACGATTAAACAAGCAAAATACGTAGTTAAAGACCAAACCCAAAAAGGCACTAGTTAGCAAAATAGCACGCGACCCACCTATTAAGCTGCCAATAATAGCAAAAATTAATGGCATTAATGCAGCTGCTAGAATGCGCTTAAACGATTGGCCCCACGTTAGCAAATGCCCGGCATTGTTGACGGTTTTTAGGCGCCATGTCTGCATACCTAATGTCTGACCACCGCGACGCCAAAACACTCCATAGAAGGCCACTAGCGTCAATATAAAGGATGGTGTCATGATGACGTTTTGATACCAGCTTGGTAGCGACTGCGCCTCTTCAGACTGCGTCCCTGTCTCCATAGTCAGCAGCGTCCCTATTACCGTCAGCATCGTTCCTACCAAGAATAACAATGCTAAGATCAACATACCGTCGTATAAGATCGCAATGACTCGGGTTGTCGGTTTGGCAATAGTAGGCTCTTCGGTTTGAGGGACGCGCTGTTGAGAGGTATTCTTTCTTTGAGGCTTTGACTTAAGGACAGTTTTTGGTGTACTTTTTGACATGATACAAGCTCATAGCAAGCGAAAAATAATGACTCTATTGTACCGTAATTTGGGTGTGTAACGTACACTTATACCAAGCCCAAAAATAGCAGACATAAAAAAATCGCCAAATTGTCATAAGACAGGCGATTAATTTAATCTTTAGCTCGAAGCTTAATAAGACAAGCTAGTATGCAAATGGTGCGCCTGGAGAGATTCGAACTCCCGACCCCTTAGTTCGTAGCCAAGTGCTCTATCCAACTGAGCTACAGGCGCGTATTTTGCACAACATCTACTGTATTTTAATTATCATTTACAGTAAATTAGGTTGGCTATTATATAGATAATTCAGCTGATGTCAATCGTTTTTTTAATTTAAATAGAGTATTTTCTATTATAAATTTAAACTCACCTGACATCGACTTACTGCATTATAATCTAACAATAAACCGAATAAATGGCGGTGAAGGAGGGATTCGAACCCTCGATACGCTTACACGTATGGTTCCTTAGCAGGGAACTGGTTTCAGCCACTCACCCACTTCACCGAACGATTTAAGACACTTATCGAAATATTTATTAAAATAATTTTAAAAAATATGTCTTTAAACTATAGTATCAATGCTTATTGATACGTCTTATGTCGTGGGCGAGTATTATAACAAAGCCAAAACGAATTGCAAGCATTACCCGCCATTTTCATGACACTTTCTTATAATTTTTAATTAACATGCTTTTTAAGAACCAAATAAGCTCTATTTTTCAACAGATTAGCTTTATTTCTTAATTATTTAAATTAATTGAGAGTCAAGCAGCAGCTTACTGCTGTGGCTTTTTTGGTTTGAGATGGCTATAGTAATTAACAAGCCAAAAACCGCGTTAATTTTTTAAATCTTTAACCATTATAACAAAATAGACAAAGGAAGGTTATGCGACCAGTTGTTTTATGTTTTTCCGGATTGGATCCCTCAGGTGGTGCAGGGTTACAAGCAGATATCGAAGCGATAGGTGCAGCAGGTGGACATGCAGCTGTCGCATGTACTGCCATCACTGTTCAAAGCTCACAGCAAGTATTCGGTTTTGAAGCCTGCGCTGCAACCTTGGTAAAAGATCAGGCCATAGCGGTTCTCAAGGACTTGCCGGTTCGCGCGATCAAATCAGGTATGCTTGGCACCACGGATAATATTGCTATGCTGACCCGCTTATTTGCAGAGCAGACAATTAGTAGTGATACACCCTTTGTCCTTGACCCTGTACTCGTTGCCAATAGCGGCGGTAGCTTGGGCGATGAGCAAACGCTGGTCGCAGCTTTTAGAGAGCTGCTCCCCTATGCCACGCTCATCACGCCAAACACGCATGAGCTAAGAGCGTTGAGCGGTGAGCAAGATCTACATAGTGGTGCCCAAAAACTATGCGCACAGGGGACACATGCCGTGCTGGTCAAAACCTCACATGACTTTGACAGCGGTGATATCGAGCAATACTTATACGTTAAAGGTGACATGGTACACCAAAGTACGTTGCCGCGCTTAGACGGTGAATTCCATGGCTCTGGCTGCTCACTGGCCAGCTTTATCGCAGGACGCTTAGCCTTAGGTGATGAGCTAGTTACAGCCGTCAAAGCTGCTGATCGATGGATTACGCAAACCCTAATGGCAGCAGATAGTCCGCATCCCAAAGATAGCAGGGCCCAATTGATACCGAATCGCTTTGTAGCTTTCGAGCAAGACTGAGGCAAGTCTATAAGGAATAGCTTTCACTAAAGATACAAATAAAAAAGACGCCCTATAATAAGAGCGTCTTTTTTGTGTTAGGCAGTTTTTAGAATATGTCGATAAGTGTACTTGATAATCAATACGTAATAGAGTTTAGCCTAACATCGGCATAAAGCTTGAGGCCAAACCGCCGATAAACATCTCGAGTAAAAGAAAAGCAATAAAGGCAACCATCGGTGATAAATCAAGCATGCCTAGGTTTGGCGTGATGCGACGAAACGGCGCTAAAATAGGCTCAGCTAAGTTGATAATGATGCCAATGATAGGGTGCTCAGATCTGGTGAATACTACAATCCAGCTCACAATAATAGAACCAATGACCAAATAGCGGCACATACGTAAAAAGTCTAAAATCAAACTGGTGGTACCAGCAAAAAACAGCGGCGCAGGTGCTATACCTTTATGCATCAGCGCCGCTTTGCCTGAGATATCAATGAGACGGATTAAAAACATTAATACAATGGCCGCAATACTGATACGCCCTTGCGCGACTGTCGGAAAGATACGCCCAAACGTATCTACAATGCGCGTGGCCTTGTAAGCAGGCGCAATCATAGGGTTTCTCTCATCCATCCCAGCAAACTGCAGCATAAAACGGATAAATACCAACATCATAGCGAAGGTAGTCACTAAGTCAAAAATTTGCAACAAGGTGTTGTTCATAAAACGCTACTCAATGTGCCACGAATAAAGATTGTTAAAATGGTGGCTTATTTATATTAAAAAAGAATTTTATTGCTCCAAATTCTTATTTATTTTCTGTACTAAGGGCCTGACTACGATCGTAACAAGCTTGCATAGCTTCACCGATTTGACGTCCGATCTCATTGGCTTGCATTGACTCAATTGCTGCTTGGGTCGTACCGTTTGGCGAAGTGACCTTGCGACGTAGCTCAGCGGGTGCATCATCACTATTCATCGCCATTTTGGCAGCGCCCAGCATCGTTTGCATTGCCAGTGATGACGCTTGTTCTTTATTCAAGCCTAAAGCGACGGCGCCATCAACCATCGATTCGATAAAGTAAAACATATAGGCGGGTGCTGAACCAGAAACTGCCGTCACGGCATGCATAAGCGTCTCATCATCGACCCACATGACCAGTCCTGAAGCTTCCATCACTGCGGTGGCCAATTGCTTTTGTTCTGCACTAATGTTATCTGTACCGTACAGACCAGTCGCACCCATCTGAATCATCGCAGGTGTATTTGGCATCGCACGTACGATATTGCTATAGCCGCCCAGCATGTCTGACAAAAGGTCCGTCGACAAGCCTGCTGCCACTGACACTACCAATTGTTTGTCTAGGGCATCAGCAAAAGCACTGACAACAGGTCTCATGACTTGAGGTTTTACCGCTAGGACAACGACATCAGCATTGACAACAGCAGCTTTTGCATCGGCTGTTGGATCAACCGCATTCAACCCTTTAGCAACCAATTGCTCACGCACCTCGCTACTAGGGTCAGCAACCGTAATTAGACTTGGTTTGACATCGCAAGCGATAAGTCCACTTATCAAGGCTTGCGCCATGTTTCCACCACCGATAAAGCTGATTTTTTTATTATCTAGTATTGACATTACTGCTCCTCACTCACAAAATGCAAAGGTATTCAAAGATATAGTTTCTAACAATATAAAGTATATTATGATCATTAGTGTGACCACTGAAATGACACTTAGTCTACCATACTGCCACGAGCATTAAAGAAATTTATCTATAGCCCAATCACCTGAAAAAATCGATGAACGTAACGATTTTATTGCATACTGACTATATGCTTAAGATATTTTTGATAGCACTAGCTAAGAAACCACTATCATTTGTAACGTTTGCCAACGCCTTATCAGTCCCTAGTACCCAACTTTCAAATGGCGATACTAGCAATAACGGCAACGCCTCATCTTTATGAGCGAAGACAATACTGACAACCACCAAGCTATCACGCAGCCAGACAGGCACGCCCAGTGTTTGATAGAGTTTTTTGCCCGCTTGCGGACGAGTGGCTAGCGTGGTTTGAACGCGCTGCTGCCGCCCTAATGGTGTAAACGTCAGCTCAATCTTATCTTTATTGCTTATAATATTATCGCTGATAAATCTATCATTTATAAAGTGTATCAACGTATTGAGCGCGATTTTTAATTGCCAATTGGCACCTTTGCCTGTGCGTAACGTCACCATCATGGCATGTTTTTGAGGCAAGCTTAAACAAGGTAACGTTTGGGTGTGTGCAGTAAGTGGTAGCGCTAGCCATGCAAGCCAACTACTGCTAAGACGATATAGCTGCTGACGATAACGGCGGATAGTATAAGTCTGCTTACTGCCCTGCCAGTCTAATTGGGTTTGATGGTTGTGATCATTACGTTCAGTTAAACTTAAGGCATCATCGACAAGCTGCTTGGACGGTGGCAATGGCTCATCTTGCGTGAGCCAAGTATGTATGAGTTGGCGTTGACGATAGATAGGCAATGAGTGCAGTTTATCGATATTTAGCACACGTTGCGCTGGTGGACAATTCAACGGAATAATAGCGGTCTGCTGCAAGTCTTGTGCGGCTTGATCGCTCACGATAGCCTGAGCATCCGCGAGTAGCTGCGCACTGCGAGCAATATTATCAATAACATTTGAGTTATACGTAGCAAGTGCTGGCATGATATCGCAGCGCAGCCCACTCCGCACATTATCACCGCTGTCATTGGTAGGGTCATCGATATAAGGCAGCTTTAATTGCCGAGCATAGTGACTGATAGTAGAGCGACGTACCGACAGCCAAGGCCGCCACAGTATGTTGCGATGCATGCTTTGGGTCTGCACTCGCCACGCCTGCATACCTGACAGGCCATTCACCCCTGCCCCTTGAATCAAGCGCATGAGCACCGTCTCAGCTTGATCATCAGCATGATGGCCCAAGAGTAGCACATCATCTTGATTAATATGGGCGCGCATATCACGATAACGTGCCAGCCGCGCCGCTTGCTCATCATGACCGTCAACTTTTGCCATTAGCACCTGACACGGTAGCTGCTGAGCGCGTGCCCAATTGGCGACATGCTCTGCCCAATAACCACTATCTACTTGCAGTCCATGATCAACATGCAATAATTGCGGCAAAAACGGCAGCTTGCCCTGTCGGTATAACTGCACACATAGCGCAGCTAATGCCAACGAATCTCGCCCACCACTACATGCCAGCCAAATACGCCGACCGTGTAATTGATTACTATACTCAGCCATACTAACCAATAATGCCTCTGCCAGATTATCATCGATTGGCAACTGAGCTACTGGCTTGATAGGATAATTTAGAATAGCGCGACTGGTCATAATCAATCTTATATAGGTAAATTTAAAAACGAAAAAACGCGCCATCAAGTAGCGCGTTTTTATTCTATCACTTTTTATTCTATCACTAAGAGTAACCGCCTAGGACCAAACGCTTGTCATCAAACAAAAGTAATAACAAATCAGTATTATGCTACACAGCTAGCAAGGCAGCATGACCTCTGAATTAAAGGTTTTGAGCTTTTCGTAGCGCTGCTCGCAACGAGCGTCTGCATCCATGTCTTTGATTTCATCAAGCTGTTCTAGCAGTAGCGCTTTAAGAGAGTTCATTACTGGCTGTGGATGGACGTGTGCGCCTTCACCTTCTTCGATGACCGCATCAATGAGTCCCAGTTGATACAAGTTATCTGCATTCAACTTCAAAGCTTCACTTGCATCTTTCGCTTTTTCTGCCGTTTTCCATAGGATTGAAGCACAGCCTTCAGGAGAAATAACGGAGTAAATACTGTTTTGCAGCATGTTTACTTTGTCACCCACCCCAATTGCCAATGCACCGCCCGAGCCGCCTTCACCAATGATAGTGACAATAATAGGAGCTTTTAAACTCGAGAATACAGCAATGCTTTCTGCAATCGCTTGCGCCTGTCCACGCTCTTCGGCACCAATACCAGGGTACGCACCTTGAGTGTCTACAAAGGTCATCACAGGAATATTAAAACGCTCTGCCATCTTTACCAAACGTATGACTTTACGATAACCTTCAGGGTTTGCCATACCGAAGTTATGAGCAATGCGTTCGCGCGTACTACGACCACGATGTTGCCCAATGACCATGACTGGCATACCATCCAAGCGGGCCAATCCACCTACAATTGCTTTGTCATCGGCATAGGCACGGTCACCATGCAATACATCAAACTCTGTAAACAGCTGATTGACATAGTCCATAAATAATGGACGTTTGGCATGCCGTGCAAGCTGAACGCTATCCCAGACGGTACTCATAGACGTTTCCTTTCTATCGTTTTGTATAATTTATATGTTACTACGTGTCATGAATTATTTGAGGCTAAATAAAGTACAGTTGTAAACTCAATAAAACTTATAGTAGCACAATTTATATACTGTGGCATTTAACAATGCTTTTGTAATGTAATTAATTGGCTTAATTAACTAATCAACGCCCAACGTCTAGGCAGATAACGTGGCCTCAATTACGTTGAGCTTAACACCCCATTTTGCAAACTGTTCAGTCTCTACACAAAGATCTGAAAATAAGAATGCATAGTGCTTTTTGTCGGTACTGACAGTAATTTGCCAGCAGTTGGTATCCGTGATGACAAGGCGCATGTCAGGTAGATCATACTCACTACGGCTATGATGCGCTAAGACCGCAAGCCTTAGTAGTAAGCATAGATAGACCAAATCATTACCGCCAATATTACACGTCTGCTCAAGCATATCGCTTTTGAGCTTGCGTCTATGGTTGAGCATCAGCTGTGCCATACGCTTTTGGTCGACTTGCGAAAACCCCGGAATGTCCGAGTATTCAAGCAAGTAAGCACTATGCTTATGATAACTGCTATGGCTAATTGCAAGACCAATCTCGTGCAGATATGCTGCCCGTCTCAATACGTCAGCATCATCATTGGTCAATTGTAAGTCATCTTTGACTTGTTTGAACAAATGGCGGCTAGTTCTAACCACTTGTCTGGCTTGTTTTTTATCTACTGAATAGCGTTTGATTAATGCAAGCACACTACGGTCACGGACATCTTCGCTAGCTAAGCGTCCAAGCATGTCATACATTACTCCTTCTCGTAGCGCGCCATCAGAGTAAACGATAGTCTCAATGCCAAGCACTTTCATCGTAGCACGTAGTACCGCTACGCCTGCGGGAAACACTGCCTTACGGTGCTCTTTCACACCTTCTAACTCAATGTCATTTACATCACCGATTTTGATGAGCAGTTTTTCTAATTTTTTGACCCCTTGATAAGTGACGCGCTCTTGCTCATCTGACCAGCCTTTAGATACCAACACATTACGCACGGCTTTAATCGTACCACTAGAGCCAACCACACTACTCCAGCCTGTCTTTTGATATTGGCCGTTAATAGCCAGTACTTCTTTGCGAGCCGCAACGATAGCACGATTAAAATTCTCTTTGGTAATTTGCCCATCTGCAAAAAACTTCTTTGTAAAGGCCACACAGCCCATCTGTAAGCTTTCAGTCAATAATGGATCGAAACCTTTTCCAATAATAAACTCAGTGGAGCCGCCACCGATATCGATAACCAGACGCTTATCACTACTAGCATTGGTGTGAGAAACACCAAGATATATCAGTCGCGCCTCTTCACGTCCAGAGATGATTTCAATTGGCTTGGGTAGTATCTCATTGGCCCGCTTTATAAAATCATTGGCATTTTTCGCCTGGCGCAGCGCGTTTGTTGCAACGACACGTATGCGCAAAGCAGAGACTGAGTCCAGACGTGCAACGAAGCGGCTAAGACATTCTAGACCTCGCTTTTCAGCAGCAGCGCTTAAGATATTATGTTCATCTAATCCTGCTGCTAGCTGTACTTTTTCGGACATGGAGACTACTTTTCGCACTTCTCCATGATCAAGACGAGCAATAGCTAAATGAAAGCTGTTCGAACCGATATCGATGGCAGCCATCAGTTCATCATCAGCGAGAGGCGAATCTATAATGTCATTACTAAGCGTAGGATTGAGCATAGGAAAAATCGTTATCCTGTAGGATGGTGTAGAAGAATATAGTAGTAACCGCAAGTGTTGTAATAAACAGTACTTGCTTTGAATATTAAGTTTACAAGCCTTGAATTTTATCGTAGTGCCGCAGACGAGCTTTGCTATTAAAGCATTTCTATTAAGGTACATTCAATAACTTGTGTTCATTATAACCCTTTGCTACATTCTAAATAAGTCATATTATTAACCAGTAACATTGATAATTTAAAATAATTACTAATAACTGTAACTTCTATCTTGGTGTCTATTTTATTATTGATCTTGCATTGTTGATCTTCCCCTATTGATGTAGTCACCAAGTATTGATAGTTCTCTATTAGTCCAAATAATAAGCAAAGGAAGCTGCCGTAATGAATCAATCTACCCGTACTCAATCTCGAGCTACTGCCAACATAGAGACAAAAGATGCAATTGTTGGCACAGATATCACTAAAGTAGACCTTGTCTCTGAGCAAGGATTCTACGATTTCTATCTAAATGAGCATCAAAACATTATTTGTCGCCGTCTGCATTTTGCTGGGAGCAGTTTTGGTTTATTAGGACTGGCAAAGTCGGTTAAGACGCGCTCACCAAAACCTTTACTCAAAGGTATTGCAGCAGGATATGCTTGTGCTTGGGTTGGACATTTCTTTTTTGAAAAAAACAAACCAGCCACATTTAAATACCCACTACAAAGCTTCGTCAGCGACTTTCGTATGTATGGTGACGTCTTGCGCGGCAACTTAAGCTTAAGTGACCGCAAGTTTGATAAAGTCGGACGGAAGTAGTTTACTGGTACTTTTTTACACTACTAACGTAAAGACTTACGCAGTATCTTACCTACCGCAGTCTTAGGTAGCTCATCGATAAACTCGTATGATTGCGGGCGTTTATAACCTGTTAGACGCTCGCTTGTAAAAGCCTGTAACTCCTCTACGGTCAAGCTTAGCTCTTTTTTGACCACAAAGGCTTTTGGCACCTCACCACTATGCTCATCTGCAATACCAATCACCGCCACTTCAAGCACTTTTGGATGCGCGGTCAATGCTGCTTCTACTTCATTAGGATAAACATTAAATCCTGAAACCAGTATCATATCTTTTTTACGATCGACGAGTGTCAAAAACCCTTCTTCATTCATTACCCCGATATCACCTGATTTAAAATAACCATCTTCGGTAAAGGTGTTGGTATTATCTTGTTGCCAATAGCCGCGCATCACTTGTGGACCTTTTATGCCTACCTCTCCAGGCTCGCCAATCGCACATGCTGAGTCATTTTCATCAATGATTTTGATATCCATCATGGCTAATGGCAGCCCTACGCTACCATTAAAATGGCTAATACCAGGTGGGTTAAAAGAGATAACAGGAGAAGTCTCAGACATGCCGTACCCTTCATTGATTATCATGCCAGTGACTTGCTGCCACTGATCAGAGACCGCTTTAATAATTGCTGTACCGCCACCGATAGTTAGCGCCAAGCGACTAAAATCAAGGCTGGCAAACTTTGGATGATGTAGCATACCGATAAACAAGGTATTGACCGATGGAATGACATGTGGACGATGCTGTTCAATGGTCTTGACTAGACCATCGATATCGCGTGGGTTGGTGACCAATATATCCTCCCAGCCACCATAAATACCCAGCAAGCCGCAAACCGTAAAGGAGAAAATATGATAGAGCGGCAACGGATTGAGTATCTTAATTTGCTCACGACGACCCGCTTCAATCGCACTGCCAAACATCGCATAACACTGACAAACATTGGCCATGACATTATAGTGGGTCAGCATGGCGCCTTTTGGCTTACCAGTCGTGCCTCCTGTATATTGTAACAATGCCAAATCTTCACGCTCAATGGTCACATTTTTAAAGTCTTGCTCGCGCTGCGATTGTAAGATGTGTGCAAACTTTATGTGGTCCTTTGAGTCTAACGTATTAGCTGTCGCTGATTTGGTTATGGATGAGTTGTCGACTGGCTTGGCGCTAAGCTGGCTTAATAACGCGATGTCATTGTCCGTGGCTGCAGCATTAGGATCGATAGAACATCTCACAACCCATTGCAGTTGCGCTTTAATGCCACCATCTAGCTGCTCATAAGCTGAGGCCATACCATCTAGGATGATAAGACCGCAGGCTTGAGCATCTGTCAGCTGATGCGCCAACTCATAGTGGGTATACATAGGATTAACATTGACCAGTACCGCTCCTGCCCGCAAGCAGCCGAGCAATACCACAGCATACTGCAATATATTGGGCAGTTGGACAGCGATGCGATCGCCTTTGTTGATGCCTTGTGCTTGTAAAAAGGCGGCAAAGCGGCGACTAGCGATATCTAATTGCGCAAAACTCAGCGTGGCAGGACCCATACTAAAAGCCACAGAATCGCTATGCTGCTCAATCTTTGGTTGTAATAAATCTAGTAGGTTATGCTTATCTTCTAACACATTTAGATTGTTTCTTAGTCCATATTTTTCATACGTGGCTTGCCATAATGGAGGGACAGTATTACTGGGGGCGTTATTTTCAGCACTGGTATTCATCAGTTGGCATCCTTGCTCGTGATCATTGTTAGCTTCAGAATAGCACAATTTATTCTCTGTTTTGCAAACGAGTAGAGCATGATTTTTTCTAGCCTCTACTCACTTTTTATGGTGAACGCAACTTGAAATATAAGCAAATAAATCATAGAGTATAATAAAAATTAGCCACAAAAAAACCAGCGCAAAGGCTGGTTTTAAGTTTAAGTGTTCAAAGCTAAAACTATCTAATTACGCTTTAGCCATTTGGGCAAATATCTCATCGGCCGCTTTGATCGAGTCTTCGATATCTGTATCGCTATGCTTAATAGACATAAAGCCGGCTTCATAAGCAGAGGGCGCCAAATAAATACCGCGATCTAACATACCATGGAAGAAAGTGTTAAACACATCCATATCGCACTCTGTCACATCATCAAAGTTCTGAGGTACAGTCGTCTCGTTGTCTCTGACAAAGAACATACCAAACATACCGCCCAATTTATTGGTACGCAAATGAATACCATGCTTGTCAGCCGCCGCTTGAAAACCATCAACGAGTTTGTCTACTTTCGCTGATAATTCATCATAGAAGCCGTCTGCCGTTAGGTCTTCAAACATCGCGATACCAGCACGCATCGCTAGCGGATTACCTGACAACGTACCCGCTTGATAGACACCACCAAGTGGCGCGATACAAGACATGATGTCTTCTTTACCGCCAAAGGCACCTACTGGTAGACCTGCACCAATGATTTTACCAAAACAGGTCAAGTCGGGGTCGATACCGAAGTGTCCCTGCGCACCGCCCAAACCGACACGAAAGCCCGTCATGACTTCATCAAAGATAAGTACCGCGCCATTAGCGGTACACTCTGCGCGCAACGTATCATGGAATTCTTGAGTTGGAATAACCATGTTCATGTTGCCAGCGATCGGCTCTAAGATGACGCAGGCAATTTCTTCGCCCCATTTCTCAAAGCAATCTTTAATCGCTTGGGGGTCATTGTAAGGAATGGTGATGGTATGCTTAGCAAAATCTGCTGGCACGCCTTTTGAAGTTGGCTCACCAATATCCAGCATGCCTGAGCCTGCTTTGACCAACAAGCTATCTGAATGGCCATGATAACAGCCTTCAAATTTGACGATTTTGTCACGCTGCGTATAGCCACGTGCCAGACGGATGGCGCTCATGGTCGCTTCTGTACCAGAGCTGGTCATACGAATCATCTCAACGCTTGGGACAATCTCACAGATCTTATCGGCAACCGTGGTTTCAAACGGTGTTGGTGTCCCAAAGCTTAACCCATCATCAGCAGCTTTTTTGACCGCATCGATCACTTTTGGGTGCGCATGACCCAAGATCATTGGCCCCCACGAGCCGACATAATCGATATAGGCATTGTCTTCGGTATCATAGATTTTGCTGCCGCTGGCACGGTGCATAAAGATGGGCGTACCACCTACCCCTGCAAAGGCGCGTACTGGTGAGTTGACACCGCCTGGAATATGTTTGCGAGCTTGCGCAAATAGTTGTTCGTTTTTAGTGCTCATGGTTATTCTCTATTGTTTTATTAAAAGTAAGTTTTTTCACTTAAACATCATTAAACTTGTTGGTTAAACTTATCGTCTCAAGCCTTTTTAACGACTGAAGATTTAAGCTTCATGGGGCCATAGCCATCAAGTTTACAGTCAATATCGTGGCCATCGCTCGCATCTGGCAATAGGCGAATACTCTTTGCTTTGGTGCCTACTTTGATAACGATGGATGAGCCTTTAACTTTTAAGTCTTTGATGACGGTCACGGCATCGCCATCTTGTAGCTCGTTGCCGACAGCATCGCGAATGACCGCGTCTTGCGCCTCTGCCTCAGCCGCGTCAGTCTCAGCTGCCGTCCATTCATGAGCACACATAGGGCATACCAGTAAC
Source organism: uncultured Psychrobacter sp. (assembly GCF_947495825.1). Classification (GTDB taxonomy): domain Bacteria; phylum Pseudomonadota; class Gammaproteobacteria; order Pseudomonadales; family Moraxellaceae; genus Psychrobacter. The sequence goes on along the minus strand of NZ_CANMAH010000003.1, from coordinate 200,531 downwards.
GCACCATCTTCGTACGTATATTCAGCATCACATTTTGGACAATTGGGTAAGCTCATTATTTCCTCGGCAGCCAGTAACTTTAGGTTTATTCTAGACTTAGCCTAGACCCTAGACTAGAGATAACATTGTACCGTAACTCGCTTGCTTTAACCAATTTGTACGGTTGAAAATTGGGCACTGCGCCCAATCTAAACCTTAACCATAGCGTTTCTTATGACAGTGCTTTTTATGGTACGCTTCTTAACCTCATTTAATTTTATATTCGCTTGTCTAATAAGGGATAAAAGCACCAATTTGCTTCTTTTGTTCCTTATATCTAAGACCCAGTTATTCATAAGTAAGCTCTTATTAGAAGGATAATAACAATGACTCAAACTACCGACGTCTCGACTTTGCCGCAGTTTTCTCAATTAACCATCCAAGGTGAAGATGCTGAAAAATTCTTACAAGGACAATTAACTTGTGATGTGACCAAGCTTGGCCTTAGCTATCAACCAACTGCCCTTAGTAACTTAAAAGGACGTATTGAATTTGGACTTTGGATTAAAAAACAAGACGAAAAACATTACGACGTGGTGACTAGCGCTGATTGTGTAGACGCTTTACAGGCACATTTAAAGAAATTTGGAGCGTTTTCGAAGTTTGAGACCAGTGCAGCAACAGCCATTTATCCTTGTGTGCTCGCCGATGAGCCAACCTTTAGCCATAAGGATGAGCATAATACAGCAGAAGATACTCAAGCTTGGATGCAGCGAAGTATTGCTACTGGCAACTATTGGATCGTGGCGGCAACGCAGGGTGAGTTTCAGCCGCAAGAGCTGCGTCTGCATCAGCGCGGTGGTATGGACTACGACAAAGGCTGCTATTTAGGTCAAGAAGTTATCGCTCGCATTTACTTTAAAGCGGCGCCCAAGGCGTTTTTGCACTATGTTAGCGGGACAGGTGATGCGCCAGCAGCAGGGGATAAGCTTGATAAAATCCAAGTGGTCAATGCCATTGCTACCAATGATGGCTTTGAAGCGCTAGTCGTTGCACGTCCAGCACATCTTGATGATAGCGACCTTACCCTATTGGAGTTGCCAACAGCACTTCAAGCTGATGTCGCACGTCCAAAGTAGCGTGGTCCAAACCGCAGCAAACTGCCAAACAAGCAGCTAAAACAGTCACTAAGAGACTTTACTCATGACACATATTGCGGTACTCGGAGCGGGCGTGGTGGGCGTGACTACCGCATGGTATCTTCGCCAAGCTGGCTATGATGTGACTGTCATTGAGCGTGAATCTGCAGCGGGAATGCAGACGTCGTTTGCTAATGGCGGGCAGATATCGGTCTCGCACGCGACGCCTTGGGCCAATCCTACTGCTCCAATGAAAGCGCTTAAGTGGCTATTTAAAGAAGACGCGCCACTACTGTATCGTTTGCGAGCTGACAAGGCACAGCTTAAGTGGGCGATGCAGTTTTTGCAAGAGTGCCGTGCAGATAAAGCCGATGCCAATTTGGTGCAAATGGTACGTCTAGGATTGTATTCTAGAGATGCCTTGCAGCAGCTACGTGCTGACATTGGTATTGATTACGAGCAGCAAAAGCGCGGTATCATGCACTTTTATACCGACCAAGCTGAGTTTGACGCTGCTATTGCGCCAACAGAGCGTATGCAAGCGCTAGGCTGTGAGCGTCATATCATTGATATTAATAATGCGGCCAGTCTGGAGCCAGCGCTTTATCCTATTGCCCATAAGCTCAAAGGCGCTACTTATACCAGTCGCGATGAATCGGGTAATGCCCATCTATTTACCCAGCGCTTAGCTGAGCGCTGCGCTGATGCTGGTGTACAGTTTTTATATGACACCGAGGTACTGGCATTAAACGCTGACGCCCACTCTAGTCGCCCGCATATCCATAGCATCAATATCCGTCCCAAAGGCGAAAATGTACAAACTTTTAGTGCAGACAGCCATGTATTGGCACTTGGTAGCTATAGTGTCGCCTTGATGAAGCCACTTAATATTCATCTACCAATCTTCCCTGCTAAAGGCTACTCAGCCACTTATCAAGTCAATCCCCGCGCCCCGCACCTAGCACCCTTTATCAGTCTCATTGATGATGAGTTTAAGCTGGTTACCTCACGCCTTGGCGATAAATTGCGCGTCGCGGGCACAGCAGAGTTTAACGGCTATAATTTAGACTTGAATACTATACGCTGCCAAGCCATCACGCGCCGTGTACAGCAGTTATTCCCGAAAGGCATCATTGCCAACTCTGTGCAATATTGGACAGGACTGCGACCGATGACCCCATCAAATGTACCCTTAATAGGACGCGCGCATAGGGGTAATATCCGTCACGGTAGTCACAATACAAACGCTAGTTTTGATAATTTATGGCTTAATACGGGTCACGGCACGCTTGGCTGGACACATGCTTGTGGTTCAGCAAAAGCGATTAGTTTATTGATACAGGGTGACAAACCGCCTGTCGATTTTGACTTTGTAGGTATAGATTCGCGTAGATAGCGTTTTTAGGGCCGATATATTACGGATGATAAAAATTTTGCGTAGCCTCTGTCTGTATAGGCACAGTAAGCAAGGAAGACTTGTGCCAGTAGCACGTTATAGTTTTTGTGCTTATTTATTACATAGATAAGTCACCCATAACAAAGTTAAGCAGTTAACCATAATGAAGTAACACTCTAAACATTGCGTATACAGACAAGGCAATTCTTAGCACTTATATTAGATATCACCAGTTAGCATATTGGCTTCTACCAATAGCGACTGAGTGTTGAATGAAGGCAGATGGAATAATTGTCTCATAACTTAATTCGATAATAATAGAAGGAATATAACAATGAATGAACATACTCTAAAAGGCGAATGGAACCAAATGAAAGGTGCGGTTAAGCAGAAGTGGGCTGATCTCACTGATGATGACCTCACTCACATCGAAGGTAACCGCGATAAGCTGGTTGGCCGCGTACAAGAACGTTATGGCCATAGTAAAGATGATGCCGAACGTGAAGTAGATGACTGGCGCCGCGAAAATAACTACTAATGTGTTTTTTAGAAAAATACAATAGATAATATTTAGAATAGTCTTATTTTAAAACATAAAAACCGCATGAAATCCATGCGGTTTTTTGATTGTTAGTGATTTATCTATCAACTAATAAGCTTTCTTAATATAATAATTAGCAGGTATTTATTTTCTGACCATTTAGATAACTAACGATTCAGATAAGCATAGGCTTTGATAGCATACAATTTTCCCAACCTCCAGACACGATAAAACCGCATAGCAATTAATTGTTATGCGGTTTTATTGTTAACCATCCATATTACCTATCACGACTGTCTGTTATACATCCTTGCATAATATTCAGTATATTGTGATACTAGGCATCCTGCCCTTTTTACTACGATTATCACAGCGTTTACTGCTGCTATCAGCATAGGTTAGTATCCTTACTCCACTTATTGTTATCATCCTGATGCCGATAAGTGAATCATTATCCTTAATGCGGTGAACTCAATCCTTGAGTCATACTCCCTAATGCCGTGTGACTATAGTGTCAAAATATTATCTTCATGTTAAGTCGCGTAAGCGTCATCTTCTGTAAGCATATGCTTACACGAATATTGTTTTTATCTTCTATGCCTTGTTATTCCTACAATTGCATAAAATAAAATGTTAGTTAAATTGCAAATAAAGTATATTTTTTATTATTTAGCTTCCTTCAAATTGTTACTCCCCTTTTCTTTTCATTTACATTTTATTAACGTTACCGACATTTGTTATCAAGTTTTATAGACTACCATGCGTATGTAAGAAATTATTTCAAAGATTAAGTCAGCTCGGGTATAGAACGTAAAATCTTTTTCATAAGGTTTCTTCATGGCCATCAAAAAATCTAATATCGATAACAAGTTAAGATAATTCGATTAAAACTTTTTTTATCTTTTAAGCTTAAATTTTATGAAGTATGTCATTTACATAAAGCTTTTGGCATCGTTAAAGTTTTGATGCCCAGGTCAAATAAACCAGCAAGTGGTTTTGTTTGGCCTTTTTTTATATGTCATTTTTTATTTTAAAAAGTGACAGTCATCTCTATAACATTCATCTTCAAAAATCTAAGATCTTTATGACATCATACGCTGGGGTTTCATAAGGATGCGCCTCTTTTAGTGCCGCAATGACCTCATTAATGACGTCCTCATCAACCACCATTTCAACTCGCCATTCATCAACTTCTTCAAGTTTGTCATGTATACCAATATGCGGCGTACTACCTGTCAATGGCTTGAACTGCCCCGTTCCCTGTACTTGCCAGCAGCACTGCTCATAATTACCAATAGTCCCAGCACCCGCATTAAATAGAGCAGACTTCACCGACTCTAAAGCATTATCTGGAATAAAAACCGTTAGCTTATACATTTGTTAATCTCCAATTTTTGACTAAATACATAATACAAAGCACTAGCACCCCTTACTTTTTTGATAAAGAAGGATGGTCCGTCCATACGTAGCGCAGTAGCCAGTCCTTTGCCTCACCAGCGTAATCGATTCCGATACGAGGACGTAATGATAATGGCGGCTGACAACCATCATCCTCAATCCAGACATTCGATGTAGGCCAGATAGCTTGGCCATACAAGCTACGGTCAATCTGCAAGCGTTTGGTTAACTTCCCAGGCCCAGCAAACTGCTTTGGATGCGTCAATTGCTTATCAGCGCTAAGCTGCTGCTCGTCTACTAACCGATCACTATTATCTGCCAAAAATCCAGCTCGTATGAGTACCGATTCAGGTGTCTCTACAGACCCACTGATAAGGTTGAGCATATGATGTACGCCGTAGGTCAAATAAACATAAAATACACCGCCTTGTTCATACATAATCTCGGTACGTGACGTACGAGTACCCGCATGCGAATGACAAGCAGGATCGTCTTCACCAATATAAGCCTCGGTTTCTGAGATGCGCATACGCAGCGTTTTTTCGTTGCCATCGCTATCAGTTAATCGTCTACATAGAACTTTACCGACCAAATCAGCAGCGACTACGCAGGTCGGACGAGTAAACCATGTTGGCTCTATAATCAAAGCGGACGATTCAGGAGTTATATCTAGGTTAAGTTTATTTGGCTGGGGCATCAATGGACCTTTTTTCTTATATTTAACGATATTCATAAATTATCATAAAAATAAAGATAGGTATTGAGGACAATTATTAACAGCACTTGCAGTAAAATTTTGCCAAAAAAAAACCGAGCATAAGGCTCGGTTTTGTAATGTTTCATTGCCATAAGGTGTCACAAGGTCGATATAACATCTAGCTCAGTATTTAGTTTAGAGGCACACCAATACGTTTAGCGACTTCTTCATAACCTTCGATCACATCTCCCAAAGATTGACGGAAACGGTCTTTGTCCAGTTTTTTCTTAGTGTTCTTGTCCCAAATACGGCAACCGTCTGGTGAGAATTCATCACCTAAGACGATGCGGTCATGAAAGACGCCAAACTCAAGTTTAAAGTCAACCAAGATAAGATCACCTTTATCAAACAAGTCTTTTAATACCTCGTTCACCTGATAGCTGATTTCTTTCATTTTAGCAAGCTGATCATCATTCGCCCAGCCCAAGGTTACGGCCAGTGACTCATTAACCATCGGGTCGCCTAGCGCGTCATCTTTATAAAACAGCTCAAAGGTTGGCGGCGTCAATACCTGCCCCTCTTCTAACCCTAAGCGGCGCACCAGACTGCCCGCGGCGTAGTTGCGCACCACGCATTCAACTGGCAACATGTCCATACGCTTGACCAGCACTTCATCGCTCGAGAGCTGTTTTTCAAAATGCGTCTCAATGCCAGCTTCGCTAAGTTTTTGCATAATAAAAGTATTAAAGCGGTTATTAACCTCGCCCTTACGTGCCAATTGTTCGATACGCTTGCCATCGAGCGCCGAGGTGTCATCGCGAAAGTGCAAAATTAAAAAATCGTTGTCCTCGGTTTCATAGACAGATTTGGCTTTGCCTTTATAGAGCAATTGTTGCTTTTGCATGGTAGAGGATCCTGTTCATTCAAACTTAGGTAATAAAAACGTGCAACCACGGCCAAAGTATTGGCTGCAATATAGTACGTAAAAGACTAGATTACTAATTAGCAGGGGCAGCAGTTACTGGAACCGCGCGTTCAGGCTTTGGTAGCCGATACTGCTTGCCTGATTCATTCTGTAGCTTGAGCGTGTTTGCTCCAAGATTTGGCGTAGGGTACAAAGGCACAAATGGTGCTGCTTCTTGGGAGACAGGCATCTCTAATGGCGCAAGCTTTTTACTATCTTGGTATTCTAAGCTGCCATTGTCACGCTTGCCAAGTAGCTCTTTGGTAGCCTGACAGCCACTTAATACTAAAGTGCTACTTAACACTAAAGTCACTATGGCGGTCAATCGTTTTGGGGTCGTTAATGATGCTTTCATCATATTATCTCTCAGAGTTAGCAATCGATACTTATTTAGATACGGCACGAATACTGTGCCTACCATATCTAATGATTGGTTTTTAGCCGATGTTTATAATAAACCTGCCTGTTCTAAGGCAGTATCAATCGTGGCATGATGTTCTTTGGCCAGCCATACTAGCGGTAAACGAATACCTGTATCTATCATACCCATTTTATGTAACGCATATTTTGCTGGAATAGGGCTCGACTCAATAAATAAATCACGATGCAAATGCTTAACGACATCATGTACTGCATACGCTGTATCAAAATCTCCACGTAGAGCAGCTGAGAAGGTTTCACTCATCGCTTTAGGCGCGACATTGGCAGTTACTGAAATATTTCCTTTGCCGCCCACTTTCATCAAATCAAGCGCAGTGCCATCATCACCAGATAGAACCACCATTCTATCACCGACTGCTTTAATCAACTGCTCTCCGCGTTCAACAGAGCCAGTCGCATCTTTAATCGCCACAATGTTATCAATATCCGCTAGACGCTCTACGGTTTCTTGGGCAATATCGACAACCGTACGACCTGGTACATTGTAGAGCATCTGCGGCATATCCACAGCTTCGGCAATAGCCTTGTAATGCTGATACAAGCCTTCTTGAGGCGGCTTGTTATAGTAGGGTGCAACCAATAAAGCACAGTCCGCTCCAGCTTCCTTAGCATCTTGAGTAAGCTTGATTGCTTCCATCGTATTGTTAGCACCTGTCCCAGCAATGACTGGCACGCGGCCATTGACATGCTTGACAAAGTAGCAAATAACATCGCTATGCTCTTGCATAGACAAGGTCGCAGACTCACCTGTAGTCCCAACTGCCACAAGACAATGTGTGCCTTGCTCAATCTGCCAGTCTATAAGCTTGGCCAGACGTTTATAATCGACCGTACCGTCAGGGTGCATGGGTGTTACTAAAGCTACCATTGAGCCTTGTAGTCGGGTTTGGATATCGTCGTATGCTGTACTCATAACTGTGCCTTACTGTATTGTCTTAGCTTTGATTAAAGCTATTACATGATAGGTCGTATGCAAGGACTACTGCCTTGCTTCATATTACTGCTGCTCGCTCAACACCCAATTGTGATGAATGTTTGACTAAATAAACCTTATTATTAACTGCTGTTATAAATGCTCGATAGTGTAGCATATTTTGATTTAGTCACTCACTAACAATTGAGCGTCAATTGGCTATTATTTGTAGAGAATAAAAACTTATATTCTTTGCTACAAAAGTGCGTCTAACACCAAGTATTAACCTTAATAAATTTTTTACTTACTTTTAACGAATCGTCAATACATCAATGGTAGGACGACGGAGACGAAATGGCAACCCGCGCGTGCCGATGCCACTACTGACAAATACTTGAGCGCTAGCATGCTGATATAAACCGCGCGCATTATCAAAGCCTGCATAAGAAAAAATAGCAGATTTGATACGAGCATCACTATTAGTGCGTTGCGGCTTGGGTAGGTTGCTTAGTTTTTCGCTAGATTTTGCTGATTTTGCCGCCGCTGCTATCAATAGCGGTCTTGGTTTCAATGCCTTTGGCAAATCCGTAATACTATCAAAGCGTGACGCCAGAATAATAACTGGCAATACCGACTCTTCGATTTTAGTACATAGATCCGCTTTGTTAGCCACCACGATGATATCGCTATCGGCAGCGTGATTTTGAGTAGGTTTGGGTAACTGAGATGTTTTTGCTACGGGATTTTTACAAGTTTGCTTAGCATCAACTTTTGGGCTGTTGCCTTTATAAGATGACGGCATATCTTGCCAGCCGCACAGCATCGCAACATGCGATGTCAGGTTTGAGCTTTTTGGTTGCGCACTTGGTGTGGCGTTTTTGGCGAGGTGAGTTGCAATCGGTGGTAGTAATCGGCACTGCTGACCAATATAGGTAATGTCGAGTACATCAAAAGCACAAGCCAAAGTATCTTCTAATAAAGGTTGACCTTGCTTGGTCGTATTCATCGATTGATAACGTAAATCCGAGATGCTCATGACGGTATAAATAGGCTTATTGACCCCTTTAAAAAGCATCAATTGCCCAACCAAATCAGCCCCTGGATAATAAAGCCAATCGCCGGTAATCAATACTGCATCCACTGATAATTCGTTGATCGTCGCCACAAGCTTACGTATATGTCGAGGTTTGCCACTATATAATCCGATGCGTAAATCCGCTAGTACTGCTACGTTCAGCGATGTTTTTAGGTCAATATCCACCGTCTGTCGATGTATACGTAAGCGATTGGGCTGCACAATAACCGTATAAAAATACAACCCCATGGCTGCTAACGCTATCAGTACTAGCGGTAATGGTAGCTGCGCCACTACCGAAGTCACGTTTTGTGTTCGATCAATTACTAACAGCAGTGCCCAAATCGGCATGGTATAGGCAGCATAATATAATGCCAACTTTGGCCAGATACGCATAAAGCGCTTGCTGGGGTTGGCATTAAAGGTCTGTAACCCTGACCACAATACCACGTACGCTAACAGTGCTGTTGCGATAAGCATACTTAGCGTATAGATGGTGTGGTCAATCATGAATACCTAGCTGTAATATAAACGTACAAAAATAAATAATACTAATTTTGGCTAAAATCAAAAAACCAGCCATTATAAAGGGCGACGTCGATGATAAACAAGTCTCTTTGACGATCCTTTATGACCAGTTTTTATAATTGGCCCTACTCGATACGCAATCCGATAATCGCTGGTATTCCCTGACGCATCACTTCAATCGTCACTACTCCTTTAGTCGGTAGCGACGAGATAGCATCAGAAAAATCGCTTGCACTGGCTATAGGCTTTTGATGCAAATTGGTAATGATATCCCCTGCCATGATACCTGAACGCGCGGCCAACCCTGTTGGATCAACAGCGGTGACAAGTACGCCAGTCTTACCAACGGTTGCAAGCTCCGCTTGCTCGTCTGGCGTTAGATTACGCAGACGCAAGCCTACGCGCACTTCGTTGTTTTGCTGATCACGACCTTGGGCTTGGACATCACTTGGTGCCTGACTAAGCTTGCCTGAGACAGTCAACTGCTTGCCATTACGTTGTACTTGTGCGCGAAAAGTATCATTGGGACGCGCGCGATTGATAAGATTTAATAGATCTGACGCTCGCGTGATTTTGCTACCGTTATACTGCAAGATAATATCACCTGTTTTAAGTCCCGCCTTTTGCGCCGGTGAATCTGGTGATACGCGGGTCAAAAGCGCACCTTGTGGCCGTGCTAACTGATAGACCTCAGCCAAGTTACGGTCAATATCTTGCGGATAGATACCCAAGTAAGCACGCGCTACCTCTCCATTAGATTTGAGCTGCTCATAAATATCCATCGCAGCATCTATCGGGATTGAAAATGACAATCCCATGTAGCCCCCTGTACCACTAAATATCCGTGAGTTGATACCGATGACTTCACCGCGCTGATTAAATAGCGGCCCACCAGAATTACCAGGATTGAGCGCCACATCCGTTTGGATAAAAGGCACACTGGTCTCGCGTGAGAAGCTCCGCGACTTGGCACTCACAATGCCAGCGGATGCTGAGTAATCAAAGCCAAATGGTGAGCCGATGGCCAATACAGGTTCACCGACTTTTATAAGATCGGAGTCGCCGATAGGCAGCGCTGGGAACTGTCTACCTGATACTTTTAATACGGCTACATCCGAGCGCTCATCACTCCCAATCAACGTTGCATCAAGCTCTGTACGATCATTTAAAGTGACCGTGATATTATCCGCCCCTTCTACTACATGATGATTGGTAAGCATATAACCGTTAGAGGTCACAAAAAACGCGGTACCATAAGCATGTTCAATCGTTGGTGTCACCGCCTGTTCAGGGATACGTACGCGATCACCAAAGAACTTGCGCAATAAGTCGGCAGTTTGAGCTTTGGCCAGCTCAGCTTCGCTGACAGTCTTGGTTACGTTGACCCGCGCCACGCCTGGAGTTACCTGCTGTACAAGATCAGAGAAGTCAGTAGTAATGACGGCAGCTTGGGCACTAGAGACAGTCATGGCACTGATCGCTAGTGCGCTAGCACCTGTGGTCATCGCTGTACTTACAATAGCTGTCAGTATGCTGCGTTGTAGTTTGCGCTGTAGCGGATGAAATAGTGATTGGCCCTTCATCTTGTTATTCTCCATTTTAAACGTTCAAACATTTTGGCTTCTATAGTCAATACTAAATAAAATGGATACACAATAATATGACGCGTGACTGGTGCAAACCCTCTTGCTTATCTCGCTAGCTAGCAAAGGCTTCATAGAATTTACACCAGTCCCACTGTATCTGTTTTATATTGAGCTGACTATATTTTTATCGTATTTACACGTCTATCCTATTTATATTATGCAGCAGAACATCCCTCATAGCTACGTACCTGCTTCTTTGTGCATGAACGAGATACCTAAACGAGTGTAGAAAAAATCGGTTTATAAGGTGTTTATTTATACTGGCATTTACTACTGCTGCTAGTAGCTTGATATGCTTATACGTAAAGTACGTTTCACACAAGCTAAATTAAATCATGGTATGATAACAAACCAAATAAATTTATTAACAAACAAAAGTTTGTATTTAAAATAATGCTATTTTTACAAAGTTGTCAAATGGCAATCTTTATTTCTATTGGTTTGCCCTATCTGTTTGAGCATTATAAGATGACTTATAGCTGTTTTTGAACGCTTTTTCCTATTATATAGATTTCTACTACTATTTTTGCCGATTGCACTATATGGCATGATTACCCCTGTATGATAACCAATAGTAATAAATAAAACCGTTATAACTGTTTGCAATAACCATTTACTATCATAGAACTTAGGGTCTATTTGACGTTTGCAAGAAACCATTGTTAGATTGTGAGCGCCCCTTAACGTATGTACAGTATGACAAGCTTATAAAAGGATTAATTTATGGATACCGCCCTACTGTTATCCGGCGTGGTTGGGATCGGCATCGCGGCCCAATGGTTGGCTTGGTACTTAAAGCAACCGTCCATTTTGTTTTTGTTGCTGATCGGCATTATTGTCGGTCCAGTATTGGGTTACTTTGACCCTGATTTGGTTTTAGGGGAGCTTATGTTCCCTATTATCTCTTTGGGTGTGGCCATTATTTTGTTTGAAGGCTCGTTGACACTTGAGTTTGATGAAATCAAGCAGCATGGAACCGTGGTGCAGATGCTGGTGTCAATCGGGGTGATTATTACCATCGCGGTAGTGGCACTATCGACCTATCTGTTATTCGATGTCGACCCTCTAATCGCGTTATTATTTGGTGCTTTGGTTTGCGTGACTGGGCCGACGGTGATTATGCCGTTACTACGCAGTGTACGACCAAATAAGACCATCTCTAATATCCTCAAGTGGGAAGGTATCATCATCGATCCGATCGGCGCGATTGCCGTAGTATTGGTGTATGAATATATTATCTCAGGCGGTGAGGCCAGTAGCTTTTTATTGTTTGCCAAGATTGTCGTTTTAGCAACGATACTCGGTATGGTAGGCGCATGGGTACTGGCATTTTTAATGCGTCGTCATATGGTGCCTGAGTTTTTACGCAATGTCTTTACCCTCGCCTTTGTCTTAGTATTGTTTTCGATATCGAACCATTTAGAGCATGAGTCTGGTCTTTTGACCGTGACCGTACTTGGCGTGGCACTGGCAAACTGGCCAAACTTCCCGCGCGATACGATTTTGGAATTTAACGAGTCGTTGACTGTTTTATTAATCTCCGTATTATTCATTATTCTTGCCGCTCGTGTAGAGCTGGCAAGCCTTATGAGCGTGGGTTTTGCAGGGATTATATTGCTGGCTATCGTAATGTTCGTCGCACGTCCGCTATCTGTTTGGGCGTCTTCTATTGGCTCCAACCTAAAGACCAATGAAAAGCTGATGATTAGCTGGATTGGTCCGCGTGGTATCGTCGCCGCCGCCATCTCATCGCTGTTTGCTATTCGTCTGCAAGAATATGACATTCAAGGTGTTGAGCTATTGGTACCGCTGGTCTTTATGGTCATCATCGGTACGGTCATGATTCAAGGCTTAGGCGCAAAAATGGTCGGTAATTTGCTAGGTGTGCGTGAGCCTGCTACCAACGGTATTTTGGTCGTCGGTTCAAACCCCATCGCGTTATTAGTAGCAACGTCTTTACGAGATCAGGGCTTTGATGTAATCGTGGCGCACAACAACTATACCAATATTGCCGGTGCCCGTATGAGCGGCTTACGCACTTACTTTGGTAACCCAGTCTCGGATCACGCTGACCATCATCTTGACTTGATCGGTATCGGCCATCTGTTTGCGATGAGTACAGACAAAGAGCTAAACACCTTATCTGAGATTCATTATCGTCATGAGTTTGGTGAACAAAAGATATTTCGTCTAAAGTTCAGCGACGAAAAAGTCAAAAATGAGCGCGACACCAAACAGTCAAACTTCCATTCTCAGTGGCTATTTGGCAAAGACGTTACGTACACCAAACTTGCTAGTATGCTATCTAAAAAAGCGCGCATCAAAATTACCAATATCACTGACAGCTATAGCTTTGAGCAATATAAAGCGGATAACAAGCAATTTGTCCCTTTATATACAGTTGATAAAGAAGGCAAGCTTAGTGTGATCACAGACAAATTTGATGGCAATGTACCCCGTGATCGTAAGCTGGTCGCTTTGGTGGTCGACGACGATATACAGCCAAAGCCTGTAGATGTCACTGACAAACAAGTACAAGCACGTGCCATCGCTGATGCACATTTTGAAGCCAACTCAAAAGCGCCTGAAAAACGCAAAGAAAAAGAGATGACTGAAGAAGTAGACGATGAATTGAAGCAAGACAACGCTACAGCAACCAAAGCTGAGTTAGGTGATCAAAGTCAACCGGCTCAGTCGAGTACTGCATCAGTAACAGAGTCGCCAGCAGGGTTAGATAACTCGGCTACTAAAGAAAAACCTGTTAGTCCTGTAGCTAATAGCCAAGAGACTGTTATCTCAGCATCTAAAGCTACTAGTAAAGCCTCTGAGACTAAAAAGCCTGCGCAGAAAGCATCAAGCTCAGTCGCCGCGTTAAAAGCCAATGCCAACGGTAGTGGCAGCGCGCCCAAGAATAAAAAAGGCTCGCTCGATCCAAACCGTCTACCTGATACAGACAAAAATACGGCTTCTAACAAAGCTGCTGATAGTGATGATAGCACCGTCTCCATTGATGCAGTATCAAATAAGCGTCCGGATAATACGGATAAATAGTCCAGATAAACAGTAACGTCAGTTTGTCATAGCAGCACTTTATCTTAATGCAATAAAATACCCCAGCTATTAAAGCTGGGGTTTTTGTTTAGTAGGTTATAGATATAAGAGTGATTATAAACGCTACACGCTTAGAAACAACCTAAACAAGCCCAAACTGCGACTCAACCGCTTGCCAGATACGCGCGCTAACCTCCTTGGTAGTACCTGATGCATCAATGCGACGAATACGCTCAGGATGCGCAGTGGCAAGCGTATCAAACCCTCTATATACTTGCGTAAAAAACGCCAGCGCCTGCTGCTCAAAACGATCGGCCACGCTGCGTTTGCCTGCACGGCTCATGCCCTCGAGCACAGGTAGATCCAGCCAAAGTGTCAGCTCAGGCAACCTTGGAACAAACTGTGCAATAAGCGTCTCAATTTTTGTTAATACCTCACTATCGCCCTGCGCACGACCAAAGCCTTGGTAGGCGATAGTAGAGTCTGTAAAGCGATCACAGATGACCCAAGTACCGCGTTGTAATGCTGGTACAATTACTTGCTGAATATGATCGCAGCGAGCGGCAAACAATAGCAATAGCTCCGTGTCATCGTTGATGTCGGTCGTAGGGTCTAATAAAATGGCACGCAGACGCTCAGCGAATGGACTACCGCCAGGCTCACGTGTCCGCAGATAGTCAATACCCGCCATCTCTAAACGCGTGCAAAGCTGCTCGATAGCTGTTGTTTTGCCCACACCTTCGGTACCCTCAAAGCTGATAAAGCGTCCATTCTTGCTTGGCGTTTCTACGTCAGACGCTCCTTTTTGAATAGCCAGTTGGGCCGCTTGTGTGTTTATGGATGCTGACATGGTATTGCCTTGTATTTCAAAATTGTTTTACTTATTTTTATGCAAAATAAAAATGGCTATCGAGCCTTTAACACTCGTAACCAAGACTCGTTGCTACTCTCTTACTCTGGCGGTATTTGGGACTTTCTTTCACGCATGACTTTTAAGTAGTCTCTTACCGCTTGGTTATGCTCGTCCAAGCTATTGGTAAACTTATGACCTCCATTGCCTGTTGCCACAAAATATAAGGCTTCGCTATCAGCTGGGTGTAATGTGGCTTCGATAGAAGCAGCAGATGGCAGGGCGATAGGCGTTGGTGGTAAGCCATCAATCTGATAAGTGTTATACGATGTTTTCTCATCGATGTCTTGACGGCGAATATTGCCATCGTAGCGGCTACCCATGCCATAAATAATGGTCGGATCCGTCTGCATGCGCATCCCTTTATTCAATCGATTGGTGAATACGGCGGCCACCAGCTCACGCTCTTCAGGCACACTGGTCTCTTTTTCGATGATAGAGGCCATAATCAATGCTTCATAAGGCGTCTTATACGGCAAGTCTGGTGCACGGTTTTCCCAAGCTAGGGTCAATGCTTGCTGCTGGCGCTTATATAGATCAGTCAACACCTGCTTGTCACTGGCATCTTCGCCATAATAATAGGTATCAGGAGTGAACCACCCTTCAAGATTGTAGCTAACAATAGGGTCGTCGCTATTGGTCACTGAGTCAGGCAGTATACCCACCAAATCCAGCGCTTTTGCGATACTGGCATTGTCACTATCGGCGGTCAGTACTTCTTTTTTGATACCTGGGTTGTCGCGTAGATTTTGATATAGGTCCTTAGCTGTCTTGCCTTCGATGACTTGTACTTTTACCATTGCCACCTTTGCACCTTGTTGCAAGACATGCAATGCTTCTGCTATCGTCGGGTTCTCTGGCAATTGATAGATACCTGCATGCAGCGGCGCATCTACTTGCGACTTGATATAAAACTTGGCAATGCTGGCAGAGAACAGCGGGATTTGCTGTTGCCACTGCGGAAGCAAGCCATAATAAGTGTCACCCTGCTCAATCGTCACCTTTTGCTTGGGCTGCTCGATACGACCAAACAACGTCTGATAGACCATCACCAATAAAAAGGCAGCAATCAGTCCCAATACCAATAAAATCTGATAACCACGCTGCATAAAAAACGACTGGTTGTCTTTTTTGTACTCGCGCGGGGTGTTTTGACCATTGACCAAAGAAATATCTGTCGCTGGTGCTTTGTCGTCAGTCTCAGTGTCTTGAGATGTCTTAGCAGGGTCGTTAATAGTGCCGTCTCGCTTGTCTGATGGAGTATCATTAGGACGTTCAGGAGGCGTTTCAGGTGTAGGCTTGCTCATGGCAACTCGCGAGGCAGATGTTTGCTAGAATTTAGCACTGAACCGTGTGCTTTTCAATGGTATTTGCATAGCTTATCGATTAACTTGGCATTTAGGCTAAGTTATATGGCTTAATATTAATACCTTTTATTGGTATTTCTACGCTCACCTATTAATAACGAAAACTTATTATGAATCTACATTTCGATCAAAGCCTTGCTAAAAACTATAACTCTCAAGCTCAAAAGATTCGGGTACTTAGTGAGGCATGGGTGAAAAACAATGGTTACTGCCCCAACTGTAGCACTCAGCCGTTATTTGAATTTACTAATGGCAGGCCGGTCGCTGATTTTTATTGTTCAAACTGTGACGAGCAATATGAGCTGAAAAGTAAAAAGGCAAAATTAAGCAATATCATCAATGATGGCGCTTATAAAACTATGATTGAACGTATCAATAGTGAAGATAACCCAAGTTTTTTCTTTTTGACTTACTCCAAAGAATGCACCGTTAATAGTTTTTTGATCATTCCTAAGCATTTTTTTAAGTCGGATATGATTGTAAAACGTAAACCTTTATCAATAACTGCCAAACGCGCAGGTTGGGTCGGCTGCAATATCGACTTGCGTAAAGTACCAGAATCAGGAAAAGTGTTTTTAGTCAAAGACCAGAAAGTCGTAGCACGCGCAAATGTCACCCAGCAGTTTCAAAAGACCTTGTTTTTACGTGAGCAAACACAGCAGACACGTGGTTGGACATTAGATGTTTGGCAGTGTATCGATAGACTTGATGACAAGTTTTCTTTGCAGCAGGTTTATTCTTTTACCAATGAGCTCCAGCTCAAACACCCTGATAACAACCACGTTGACGATAAAATCCGCCAGCAATTACAAGTTCTTCGCGATAAAGGCATTATTGAGTTTTTAGGTCGTGGACATTATCGGAAAATAAACTAACTTCATTATTCCAAAGAGGTAAATCGGCGTTTGCCACTAAACGTCCATAAAGCTTATGAGGCGGATAGTCTAGCTTTAACTTATCATTTACTGGAAAAAAATACTTAATATCGTTGCTCAATGAATAACTAGGTTTATTACTAACATATTTACTCCAGCTCAATAATAGACGTAGAGGTGTACGACAAGCCTTAGTGAAAGGCTGCCGTTTAACCGTCATTGCACTAGATATATACTCATCGTGAGCTAATTTATCCAACCCTTGCTGAACAACTTCGGCACGAGTATGTGCGTATTCAAATACGCTACCAAACGCTGTATATTTATCGCTTAACGTAGAATAAATAACACCAAATGCGATATTTGAATAATAATTTAAGTGAACCATCTCGTCAGGAAACATTTTAGCTTTACAGCAGATCTCATCAAAAATCATTAACCGACGAAGTTGTACAGGAATACGTTTTTCATTGTAGGTTGGTTGCATATTTTATCTCTTGTTGTATAAAACATAATAGAATTTAGACATTTATTGATTCAAATAAGTGAATAATACTGAAGAGGTCGTCACCGTCTAAATCATATTAAACGTTTTTCATTGTATTTTTCAGGCTTCGGTTGCCCTCTATTATCGCGATACACATCTGCAATCAACTCTTCTCTATCATCCCACAATGGCATACGCGCTGTTGCAACTAAACGATCATGAAACTTATGGGGAGGAAACTCTGAATCAATTTCATCATTGATTCGGAAAAAAACTTCTTCCCGATAGTCGATGTAAGCATGCATTCTATTCTTAACATAGGCGTTCCAGTACCACAGTAACTGTAAAGGTTTACGTGCAGGTCGAGTGAATTGCTTTAAATTGACTGTTAGCGCGCGTGTTACTGGTTCATCGTTTGGAAAGACTCTAATGCGTTGTTCAATAACCTCTTCACGTGTTTCTGCATATTCAAATACACCTCCAAAAGCGATAAACATTTTGAAATCTTGTAAATACATGACACCTAATGATAATTGAGTAAATTTTGATAAATGGATTATTTCGTCAGGAGATTTTTTTGCTTTATGGCAGATTCCATCAAAAATCATCAACCGTCGAATCTGCAAGGGAATTCTTTCATCTTCATATACTGAGCTCATCTACTTTCACCTTTTTATTGAACGACTAAAAAAGTGATCATTGATCAATTTATCGCATGACACAAGTGCCAGTAACAAAAGACGATCACTTCTTCTAAGACTTTTTGCGATGTTAAAAAGCATAATGTTAAATATATTGACTTAAAATAAGAGAGGAGAGGAAAGTAATGTCAGATAAAAAAGGCTTGAGAACTTATCAAATAGAGGTCATAGAAACGATGAGCGCTCTAATAGAAGTGACTGCCGAGGATGGCGAAACCGCTATACTAAAAGCGAGCGAAAAATATAGAAATGAAGATATTGTGTTATATCCTGATGATATGATAGATACTAAACTTATTGTTTATTAGACAGATTAGAAGATAACTTAACCACTTCCCCACCCAACAACCTAAGCCCATCAATAGGCATCACCCCGCGCAAAGCATTACAAAAAAACAATCCACGTAAATTTGGCAAATCATCGTCATTTAACGCGCGCATAATCACTGGCGTCTTGGTCTTAACGAAAGCATCAATAATGACTTGGCGCATCACCCCAGCGACACCTGATTGTGTCAACGGCGGTGTAAACCACTGACCTGATAATAGAAAGTCATCAGGATAATTGGCTTTAGCTTTATCGATAGAGTCAGTCGATTGGGCGTTAGACAACTGATAAAAGACATTGCTTATCGTGCCTTCCACCCAGCTACCGCTCATATCACGTACCAATCCTTCACCAATGCCTAATTCTGCATCGGACTCTAATGATTTGGCTTTGAGACGTTGGAGCTCACCGCTCGCCAGTACATTATCAAGTCGGTTAAGGCTTTTGAGACCTGCTAACGGTGGCGGCAAGCAAGCCAGTTGCGCGGTTAGACATACCGCCGATGTCGTAGGTTGTATCAATACACTGTGACCATCTGGCAGCTGAGCATGCTGCGCGGTATCGATAGTCATAGCGGTTGCTTTTAACCAAACCTCACAAGAGCTAGCATCCATATCTGCTGCAAAACCATAACCACGCACAGCTTGTACAGCACGCGTGATGATGACTTTTATCACCCCTTGTTGTAGCTGCTGAGCGTGGGCTTGCAAAGTGGTGAGTAGCGAGTCGCTATCGACGTCTAATTGTAATGCATGAGCGTGAGAGAGCAGTCTTTGATAATGATACTCTGGCCATAATATCGAGCCTTCAATGACACCAATGGTAGTAAAGAAACCATCTCCATAAGCCAGCCCGCGATTATCTGGGGTTATAACGGCGTTATCTACATTGGCAACCACATTATCAGACTGCGGATATAGGCGCTGCCATTTGGAGACATGGTTAATAAGCTGACTACTATTGGACTCACTGTTATTGAGCTTAGCTATCATACCTAGCTGTCTTCCGCTTGTTGCTCACCTGATTTATTTAGCACCAGCATGCAACTATAAAACTCGCATTTGCCAAGCTCTATCTTTTGTCCACCAATGGTTTTGTTTTTTATGATTTGACCTCTGAGCATATCTGAGATGACTTTTCCGCCATCGTCATTCATGAGCTGACGCGCAAGCTGATATGACTTTTTCGCATGGGCTTTACTCAGCTCTTTTTCTTTATCTGAGTCAGTAGGATTGGCGAAGTACCAACCAAGCTCGAGATATTTTTCAGAGTCAATCAAGTCCAGATAAGGCGCATCTGTATCCATAAAGCGATATTTGACTGCTGGGTTGCTGGCATAGTCCAAGCTATTCTCATCGGTCGTAACGACCTTGCCGAAGGTTGATTTGATTTGATCAACTTCTTGTATACTTATAGGCTGGACTTGCTTGTCACCCCATGAGGATACATCATACTTGACTGGAGTGCCTTGCTCAGCTGTCG
The DNA here is from genome assembly GCF_947495825.1 of uncultured Psychrobacter sp. Classification (GTDB taxonomy): domain Bacteria; phylum Pseudomonadota; class Gammaproteobacteria; order Pseudomonadales; family Moraxellaceae; genus Psychrobacter. The sequence continues at coordinate 180,613 of NZ_CANMAH010000003.1, read as the reverse complement.
CCCCATCCAAGTCTGTCTCTGGTGCAGGACTTGCCTGGACGGGACGGGCTTGTTCAGTTGTATTGTCAGAGTCAGCAATATCAGGGGTGACCTCTTGCGTTGGGCCATTACACGCGCTCAATGAGACACCAGCTGCCATCATTATACCGACCGCAAAGGTCTGTAGGCTGTTATTCCACATGGGCAATTTACTCACACTTTTTGGGTCTAAATTATATTAACAAGTCGCAAGCGGTGCGGCTTGTTAATTAAGAATACTTGTTAACATGGTGCGTTATTAATAGATGTCATTATTAATGTAATAGGTTATCGGTATAATAAATGAGGTCAATCAATGACCTATATCATAAGGCACTATACCTCAGTTACTACTTATACGGCGATTTCTATAACAAGTGCGCTTGCAATAAATGCGCCATTTATCAGCTTGACTTTGGATCATGATGCCAATATCTGATGTCATCATTATACTGCCCTCATGTCAACAGTGTACCCAACTGCCTAGCGCTTGACTAGCCTTTACGTTACGGATAACAATCCTAGAAGGTGCAAATTTGTTAAAAACATTGTTATCCCCTATGATGAGTAAGTTTTGATTGTTTCTTCTATCTCTTACTGCTTGTTATTTCTTTGTTATCATGGATTCAATATAAAAAGAGCACAAGTTAAAAAGAACAAAAGGCTGCTGGAATAAATTTTACAACGCCTCTGTCTGGCAACGCGCACAGCGAGCAAGGAAGATTTATACCAGCGATGAACGTACTTTTATTGTTTTGAGCTGCTTACATTTTGAACTAACTACATAGCTAGTGGACCGTTTATGACCCAGCATTTTATCGTTATTGGCAATCCCATTGCTCATAGTAAATCTCCTGAGATTCATCAGACATTTGCCGCGCAAGTGGGTATTGATATCAGCTATTGGCGTCAATACTGCCCTGATGATGTCGCAAGTTTTGATGCAGTTGTTGCAGCGTTTTTTAATGGTGGCGGCGTGGGTGCCAATGTGACAGTACCCTTTAAACAGCTCGCTTATGCATTATGCAAATCACAGGGCCGTCTATCTGAACATGCGCGTGTTGCAGGCGCGGTTAATACGTTACTGTTAACCGGTGACGGTTTACCAAAAGATAAGACGCTATATGGTGATAATACCGACGGTCAAGGCTTGGTTAATCATATTATGAGCTTAGGCTGGACGCTTACAAACGCTCGCATCGCTATCATTGGAGCCGGCGGGGCTGCACGTGGGGTGATACTGCCACTGATTCAAGCAGGTATTGGACAGCTTACCCTTGCTAATCGGACGTTGAGTAAAGCTGAGGTATTGGTTGATGAGCTTAGCGCAGCCAGTGAGACGATTAACAATCATCCCATCGCCATGTGTGCAACGACTGAGCTGACAGGGCAGTTCGACTTGATTATCAACGCTACTTCCATTGGGCTAACGGGCGAGACTTTGCCTATCGCTGAAGATCTAAACTGCCATTATGCCTATGATATGATGTATGGACGCGCACTGCCCTTTTTGCAGCATTTCGCCGCGCGCGGTGCGCAAACCTCAGACGGCTATGGGATGCTGATCGGGCAAGCAGCGTTAAGCTTTGAGCGTTGGACCGCCCATAGTATTGATGTGACTCAGGCGACCAACACGATTCAAGCGAGTAAGAAGCGATAAGGAGTTTGAGTTAGTAAAGCGCTATGAATGCTGGGACGAAAAACGTATTAATAGCCATTTTTCTATGCGCCGTAGCGGTACACGTAGCTTGACTGAATGTATCGCCAGCCCTCCACTCAAGCCTACCGCACAGCCTAAAGCAGTATCGAACATTCGAGCCCGAATGACCTCTTCAACACTTGCCTGTGCAAGCGAGGTGATACTGCCATACTCGGCGATAAATATCGTTAACGGAGTGATAAGTATCACGGCCAGTCCATAATGTCGATCGACCAGCGATTCAATGCACAGCATCATAAGCAGTATTGCAAGTGCCACCTCCCACATCGATAGATTCCAAGACAACATCCAACCAGCAACCACCATACCTACTAAGGTACCTAGCAGACGATGCAACTGTTTAATCCATATCGTACGCATTTGTATGCCCTGAATAATAATAAAACAGCTGACCGCAGCCCAGTATGGATAAGGCATATCTAGCATCACTGCTATCAATAGTGCCAAGCTGACAAAACTTGCAACGATAATGCTGTCACTGATCGTATCGGGCTCATAACGATACTCCGGTACAGAAGTAGAAGGACGCGTCACTAATAAAAACAGCGTGTATAAAAGTGCCATAAACATCGAAAAGCCACTGCCCAACATCACAAGCCCAGTGGCTGATAATATCTGCTCAGCTGAAACAGGAATAAATAAAGCAATCGCACCCGCCATCATGACAAACAGTCCAGCAGGTGGCGGCTGACGATAATAACGACCAAAAACAACGACGCTAAATGCAATCAGCGCAAATACTGGTAGTTTTAGTAATGGTACTTGCTGAGCAATCAGTCCCAGCGCAAAGCAAAGCGTCATAGCAAAGCTCCAAGCCATTACCGTCACTAAGCGATAAGGCAACCCGCCTACAAATGGCAAATTCAATATAACCATTGCGCCCAAAGATGCCTTAATCCCTGCATGCAGTACGCCAAAATACGCGCCAACAAAGACGGGAAAACTAATCGCTATAGCGGCGATGATTGGCATGTGCCATGGTCGACGGCTTTGATTGACCGCCAGCAGATGGTCAAGCTCTCCACGAATTAAATGCTTAATATAAGCGAGCATTTATTACCTCTCCTGTTTTTGCGATGTGAAGAACCCAAATACGGTCATAAACTATTATCTTCATACGTTGCTTGAGCCTGTTATTCATTGATTCGTTTAACTACGCTCAATCATAAAAGTGACGTCTTAAATTTATAAATACTTTATTGTTTTATAAATTAAATTAATACCTATACCGATAAATCATGAAAATTAATTATGCATCATATATTTGTCTCAAAAGAACATTTATACTAATAATATTCACATAGCTTGCGATTTTACTCAGTAGACTTTGATTATAACGATAATAATCTAGCAGCAATAACCAACAGTATTTATCCATTCTTACCTCTAGTACGAATAAAAGCTTATAAAAATCAGCCATCAATCGTACCAGAGCAAACCAACTAAAGAGATTCACTATGTTAACTTACAAAGCTCCCTTACGTGATATTAAGTTTTTGATTAATGATGTATTTGACTTCCAAACTCACTATAAAGATTTAGATAACGGCGCAAATGCTGACCCTGAAACCATCGATATGATCTTGCAGGGAATGGCTGATTTTTCAGAAAATGTCCTAGCCCCTCTTTATCAGCCTGCTGATGCAGAAGGTTGTCATTTTGAAAATGGCGAAGTGACGACACCTAAAGGCTTTAAAGAAGCTTACAATCAGTTTGTTGAGGGCGGCTGGCAAGGTATCTCATACCCTGAAGAATACGGCGGTATGAACCTGCCCATGTCTATTAACCTGATTAAAGCTGAGATGATCGGTACGGCCAACTGGCCTTGGGCGATGTATCCTGGTCTATCAACAGGGTGTATCAATACGCTGTTGCAATATGGTACTGACGAGCAAAAAGAGACTTATTTACATAAGCTGGTTGATGGCTCATGGGCAGGTACAATGTGCCTAACTGAGCCACAATGCGGTACGGATTTGGGACAAGTCAAATCAAAAGCGATCCCGCAAGAGGATGGTACCTATAAGCTTAGCGGTACCAAAATCTTTATCTCAAGCGGTGAGCATGACTTAACCGAAAACATCATCCATATCGTACTGGCTCGCCTACCTGGCGCACCTGAAGGCACACGCGGTATCTCATTATTCATCGTACCAAAATTCCTGCCAAATGCTGAAGGCGAAGTTGGCGAGCGTAATGGCGTCACTTGTGGTTCTATCGAACACAAAATGGGCATCAGCTCTTCATCAACTTGTGTATTGAACTTTGATGATGCCGTTGGTTATCTGATTGGAGAACCAAACAAAGGCCTAAAAGCGATGTTCACATTTATGAACACTGCTCGTATTGGTACTGGTATTCAGGGTTTGGCCCATACTGAGCTGTCATTCCAAAACGCCCTACCCTATGCCAAGGAACGCCGCTCTATGCGTGCCTTATCAGGGACTAAAGACCCTGAAAAAGTAGCGGATGCTATCATTCATCATGCAGATGTACGCCGGATGCTACTGACCCAAAAAGCCTTTGCTGAAGGTGGTCGTTCGATGATTTATCACTCAGCGCGTTATGCAGATAAGATGGCGCAAGGCGTGGCTAATGGTGATGATGAAGAGTTTGAAAAATGGGACGATAAGCTAGGTTTTTATACGCCAATCCTAAAAGGTTTTTTAACTGAGCTTGGTATCGAGGCGGCCAAACATGGTCAGCAGGTTTATGGCGGTCACGGTTACATCAAAGAATGGGGTATGGAGCTTATCGCTCGTGATGCCCGTATCGCTACTATGTACGAAGGCACCACTGGCGTGCAGGCACTTGATCTATTAGGCCGTAAGGTTATCTTGCAGTCTAAAGGTAAGATCATCCGTGACTACACCTCAAGTATTATGAAATGGTGCGGCGAGTATGCACTTGATAAGGACATGCGCAAGTTTGTTTGGTCATTGACTAAGCTATGTGCCGAGTGGAATACCCTTACGGTACGCTTAATGCTCATGGCACGTAAAGACCGTGAAGTCATCTCAGCGGCCTCAGAAGACTTCTTGATGTATTCAGGCTACATAATGATGGGCTATCACTGGGCGCGTATGGCAGCCGTCGCTTATGACAAGCTGAAAAATGGAGGCACTGAATCACCAGAGTTTTATAAAGCCAAAGTTCAAACGGCAGAGTTTTATTTTGATAAAATCCTGCCACGTACTTCAGGCCATGCTGAGAGTATGGTTGCACCAAGTGAAAGTATGACGGCAATGGACATCGAGAACTTTGCCTTTTTAGATTAAGCTTAAGTAGCACCTAAGCTTGACTAAACCTAAGAAAAAAAGCGCCCAACTTATCAAGAGCTGGGCGCTTTTTTATACTTGTGGCGTTATGTTTCCAAGTACTCTATAAGTAAAAATTTTCATTAAAATAGAACCTAGCTACCGAGTAGCTTTTTTTGATAAATAGGGCTAATCTCCTCCACTTCTACGCATACTTGTAGCGCTGCTCGCCCTGACTGCTCTTCGCTTAATGTATCCTCTATCGTAGCTACCAATAGCTGTGCCAATTGCTCACGGACATCACTGTCACGCCCTGGCATCAATTTTAAATGTGCATAGATAAAACCATGCGCTTGCTCATCATCCTCCACTCCAACCAAAAACGTATCGATAGGGATTATTCGCGCTTTAATATCAGTTGGTTTACCAAAGTGACCACTATCCCATAATACTTTATTTAAAGATTTGAGTAACGACTCTTCGTGAGAGATACTGACATTAGGAGATGCTTGGATAGTTAGATGCGGCATGAATACGTCCTTGTAATAGATTAAGAAATTTACGTATGAAGACAAAATGAGTACATCTGGTTATTTTATAGGGCTCTTGAAAATAGCTATTATGTATCAGCAATATCTTCAAAAAGAGCACTAAGCGTTTTAGCCAGTTGTAACGGCGGTAGCTCAATCTCAAGCCCGCGGCGTCCAGCACTGACATAGATAGTAGGCTGCTCTTTAGCCGTTATATCTATTATCGTGATCAAACGCTTTTTTTGCCCAAGCGGACTGACACCGCCAAGCACATAACCTGTACTACGTGCAACGCGCTTTGGATCGGCCATTTGCACTTTTTTACAAGGCAGCACTTTATTAGAAGAGAGGGCTTTGGCCATCTTTTTCAAGTTCAAGGTGGTATCGACTGGCACAAGCGCAACAGCTAACGTACCTGTATCTGTCTCTACAACCAATGTTTTAAAAACTTGCGCAGCTTTTATACCAAGCTTGTCGGCAGCTTCTAAACCAAAAGACGCCGCACTGCTATCATGGGCATACTCATGCAGCTGATAGTCAAGGCGACACTGCTTAGCTATCTTAATAGCAGGAGTCATAAGGCACTCTCATTAAACTTAAAACAATAACAATAACAATAACAATAACAATAACAAATAATAGTGTTCAATTAACGATATATCAAAGCACTGATATATAAAGGTACTGTTAACTTGGACAAGTTAGCATTTATAATATATTCAGCACAGATACCGACACCATATATCGCTTTGACTGCTTTTATGGCATCATAAGCGCATTACATTTTACAAAGTCTGACTTTTGATTATGATACCCAGTTTCCTAAAAAACAAGCTCTTAAAAAACCGAACGTCCAAAGCGCAAGCCACCTCTGAGGCTAGCAAGTCGTCAGCTGCGACGACTTATTCCAATGCACCCATCAATCAGTTATACCGAAAAATATCGGGACAGGCACTTGATGTTGCAGTCAAAGCAAAGCTTTTAGGCGAGCTGCCCGTATTCGATAACGATGATCAAACGCTGACCTTTTATGTGCTACAGGATTATTCGCGCTCCAATAGTATCTTGATCGATCTGCAAACTGGGGAACACAAGCTACCACCTGCACTGATGAGCGTAAAAGACAGCATGCATGATGTCAATGAAAATGCTGGCATCATATTTTTGCATCATCCTAAAGCCAAAGACAATCAATTATCGCCGCGCTTGTCACGTTTGGTTGCGGCCATTCTACAACATCCGGACTTGCAAATACGCCTGGTACCGGTATCGATTCTTTGGGGCCGTGCGCCTGAAAAAGAGGACTCGTTGTTTAAGTTATTGATGGCAGATAACTGGCAAGATCCAAGTATTACGAAGCAATTATTTAATATCGGTGTGATGGGGCGCGACACCTTTGTCCAGTTCCATGCGCCAAAAGACTTACGCACCATTGTTTATGACAGCTTACACGGTGAGTCATCAGATAAGCTCGGAGTTGCAGACACTGCAGATAGCCGCGATGCACGTCATGCGTTAGTACCAACAGCAGATGCCAACCGTGAGTTGGTACGCGACCTACAGCAACAGCTTCATACATATCTTGATAATCAGCGTACTACTATGCTCGGTCCTGACTTATCAGATCGGCGCAATTTGGTGGATAAGCTGATTTACTCACCTGCCATTCAACATGCCACACAGATTGAAGCAGATGAAAAAGGCATTAGCGTACGTGAAGCACGCGGGATTGCGAGAAACTATGCAAATGAGATGGTCAATGATTACTCTCATTCTATCATTCGAGTCTTTGATAAATTTTTGACTTGGTTATGGACGCAGCTGTATGACGGCGTCGACGTCCATCATTTTGAGCGCGTACGCGAGCTTGCAACTGATCATGAAATCATCTATGTGCCCTGTCATCGTAGTCATGTTGATTACTTGCTCTTATCCTACGTTATTTATAAGCGCGGTCTGAGCATTCCTTATGTGGCAGCGGGCGATAACTTAGATGTTCCAGTATTAGGACCTTTGTTACGCGGTGCTGTGGCTTTTTATATTCGTCGTAGCTTTCGTGGTAACGCGCTTTATACCGCAGTGTTACGTGAGTATATGCACACGCTTATCACTCGTAATACGCCGATTGAATACTTTATAGAAGGCGGACGCTCACGCTCAGGACGCTTGCTACCACCAAAGATGGGCATGCTAGCGATGACGATACATAGTCAGCTACGCCACACCAACAAACCCGTGGTCTTTATCCCGACCTATATTGGTTATGAGCGTATCATGGAAGGCGGCACTTATATCGGCGAGCTAAAAGGCAAACCAAAAGAGTCTGAGTCTTTGCTAGGTTTGCTCAAGGTCAGTCGAAAGATTGAACGTATCTTTGGCAATGTGCATTTAAGCTTTGGCACGCCGCTTCATCTAAGCGACTTTATGCAAAAATTCGATGTACCTACCAAAAGCTTGCCAGCTGATCGTACTGATACACCGCTTGATGAAAAAGCCAGCGCAATGGTGGATAATATTGGCGTGAAGATTATGCAGCATATCAATAAGGCTGCAGTCGTCAATCCCGTATCATTACTGTCTCTAGTCTTACTCTCAGCACCAAAAGCTGCTCTTGATGAAGATATCTGCCGCGAACAAATCGCTTTATATCAGGGTATTGCGCGTCAAATACCCTACTCTGATGACACGATTATCACCGATATGAGCCCGCAACAAATCATCGATTATGGCATTAAGCTCAAACTTATCGAACGTATACCGCATGTTTTGGGTGATATCATTCAAGTCGCTGGCAAGCAAGTTGCGCTCTTGAGCTATTTCCGTAATAACATTTTGCATGTATTTATTTTATTGTCTTTCTTAGCTGCATTGGTTGCACGCAATGGTCGCGTCAGTCGCAGTCGCCTCGATGATATCGTCACGCAGATGTATCCTTTTTTACAAAGTGAGCTGTTTTTATATTATCCAGCGCACGGCCTGATGGATACGCTTAATCAAAAAATCGACAACCTTATCGCTCATGGTCTCATTATCGACTTAGGCGATGGCATGCTCAGTGTACCAGATGCCAATAGTAGCTGTTATCAGCAGTTAGAAGTCCTCGCCGCTCCCGTTGCACAAAGCCTTGAGCGTTACTTTATGACCTTGGCGTTATTGTCACAACAAGGCTCAGGAAACTTGACCACAGAGGAGGTGGTTGACCTATGTCATCTGCTTGGTCAACGTTTATCAGTATTATATGCTGATGACATTCCAGACTTTTTCGATCGCTCCTTGTTTTTAAGCTTTGTCACAGCGCTTACTCGTTTGAACTACTTACAAGTAGATAAAGACACAGGCGTGCTAAACTTCGATCAGCGTATTGACGATATCGCTCATCATGCTAAATACGTGCTAAGCCCTGATATGATGCAAATTTTGCAGCAAGTTGCCAGTCTTGATGATGAAGAGATCGCCCATGCAATTACTGAGATTAGTAATAAAAAGCAGCGCAAATTTGGCCTTAAACGTTAGTTAGTATTTTTTTACTTTAAAAAATTCGAAAAAAAAGACCTCTAAGTGATTAGAGGTCTTTTTTATTGGGGCAGCTTTAAGTTTTTTAAGCCGTCAGCTAGGTAGAGATTTTCTTATACTTCATACGCTTAGGCGTGGCATCGTCACCCATGGTCTTTTTGCGATAGGTTTCAAACTCAGAGTAGTTACCATCGAACCAGATTGGACCTTCTTCTTCAAAAGCCAAGATATGAGTGGCGATACGGTCAAGGAACCAGCGATCATGCGAAACCACCATGACGGTACCTGGGAATACTTGAATGGCATCCTCTAGCGCACGTAGAGTCTCGATATCCAAATCGTTTGATGGCTCATCAAGAAGCAAGACGTTGGCGCCCTGCTTTAGTGTTTTAGCCAACTGCAAGCGGTTACGCTCACCACCAGATAGCTGACCGACATGCTTTTGCTGGTCTGAGCCTTTAAAGTTAAAGCGGCCAATATAGGCGCGACTTGGAGTTTCATAGTCCCCTACTTTGATAATATCAAGGCCGTCTGATACTTCTTCCCAAACGGTTTTACTATCATCTAAGTTATCACGTACCTGACCGACATAAGCGACTTTAACGCTTTCACCCAAATCAACTGAGCCCGTATCTGGCGTATCACGCTCAGTAATCATGTTAAATAGTGTGGTTTTACCGGCGCCATTTGGACCGATGATACCGACGATAGCGCCCGCTGGCACGTTAAAGCTGAGGTTTTCATAAAGCAAACGATCACCAAAAGATTTGGAGATATTGTTGACTTCGATGACTTTGTTACCTAGACGTGGACCAGGTGGAATATAAATCTCAGCGGTTTCATTACGTTTTTGGAACTCAGTAGAGTTTAACTCCTCAAAACGCTGTACACGAGACTTAGACTTCGCTTGCTGGCCTTTTTGGTTTTTACGGATCCACTCAAGCTCTTTTTTCAGCGCTTTGGCAAAGGACTCTTCTTGTTTTTGCTGCTGCTCAAGACGAATGTTCTTTTGCTCGAGCCACTCAGTATAGTTGCCCTCATAAGGATAGCCATGGCCACGGTCCAGCTCCAAAATCCACTGCGCGACGTTGTCTAAGAAATAACGGTCGTGGGTAATAGCGACGATGGTGCCGCTGTAATTTTGTAAGAACTGCTCAAGCCAGGCGACAGATTCGGCGTCCAAATGGTTAGTAGGCTCATCAAGTAGCAGCATATCAGGACGCGACAATAGCAGACGACATAGGGCTACACGGCGTTTTTCACCACCTGATAATTTGCTGACATCCGCATCCCATGGCGGTAGACGTAGCGCATCAGCGGCTTTTTCGAGCTGGGTATTTAGGTTATGAGCATCCCATGCTTGGATGATGTCTTCCATCTTGCCTTGCTCTTCGGCAAGCTTATCAAAGTCGGCATCAGGTTCTGCGTATTCAGCATAAATCGCATCTAGACGCGCGAGCGCATCTAACGCCTCACGCATACCGTCTTCGACATTACCACGGACGTCTTTACTATCGTCAAGCTGCGGCTCCTGCGGCAAGTAACCAACTTTGGTACCTGTTTGCGCGCGCGCCTCACCGCTAAACTCGGTATCGACACCCGCCATGATACGTAGCAAGGTAGATTTACCAGCACCATTGATACCGAGTACACCGATTTTGGCGCCTGGGAAAAATGATAAATTGATGTTTTTTAGGATTTCGCGCTTAGGCGGAACAAGTTTTGACACGTTGTTCATCGTGTAAATATATTGAGCCATTGACACTCCGATAGACTACATAGACGAGGACTGTCATCACAATTAGCAATTACGCTAAGTGAACTGCGCCTCAAAAATCAGGGTTATAAATTGTCTGCCATTATCGCATTGTGGCGCATGCCCTGCAAGCTAACCGCTGCTTTTACAGCTGGTTTTGTGTCTTTTGCAACAAAGCGTGACACCTTTGATATAAAAGCTTCTATAAAAAATAGCATACTAGCGTGTACACTTAAGAATAATAACGTTTGCTCTATTCACTTTTACCATAAGCCACTGGTCAACGATTTTATTATCACTGATAATTATTAAGTTGAATTATTAGCTTCAGACTTAGTGGTATTGATCGTGAATACCATACGCATTTAATATTAATAACAAAGGAGAGTTTTATGAGTACAATAAATAGTCAAAACTTGGACATTACTCACAACGAACAAGCAAACCGCTTTGAGACTACAATTGAAGGTCAAACTGGCTACATCAGTTATCAAGAGCGTGGTGATACTCTGGTTTATGATCATACCATTGTACCGCAAGCCCTCGGTGGTCGCGGAGTTGGTTCAAAATTGGTCAAACATGCCTTAGACTATGCGCGTGACCACGACAGAAAGGTCGTTCCACAATGCTCGTTTGTATCTTCGTATATTAGTAAGCATCCAGAGTACAAAGATTTGCTATAGCGCCTATATAAGACATATTAGTACGACATGATTATGTAGCCTGTCATGGCATTTGTTATCATTCAAATGCACCGTTTTAATCTGACATAGCATAAACAATCAACTGCCCTACTTATCTATTTGTCCTCTCTAACTATATATTTATTAATGGATATATGGCAGGATATAAAAGATAGGTGGGGTTTTTGTTCTACATTAAACAGGCAAACATAATGCGATGAGCTGTAAATACTGAGCATTAATAGTCAAAATACAGCATCAAATTTATAAAAAACAAAAGCACAGCTATTGATAAGGTTTTGACCAATAACAAAAGCACTCCTATTAACCACGACATAATAATAAAGGATATCGATATGAGTAGTTTATCCAACAAACAAGTTGATATGCAGCTAGAAGACCTTACAGGTTGGCAGCGTGATGGAAACAGTATAGTAAAAACTTACCACTTTCATGACTTTGTCGAAGCCATCAGCTTTATGAATCAAGCAGCCTTTCACGCTGAAGCACTTGAGCATCACCCTGAATGGAAAAATATTTATAATATCGTCGAAGTACGTTTGACGACCAGTGATACAGGCGGCATTACCAGTCATGATATTCGTCTAGCAAAACGCATGGAGCATATTATTCAGCCCAAACGTCTATAACGTCCAAAAAAGCATAATAATCAACATCTCTGATTAACGCAGACTTGATAAATACGAAAATAAAAACGTCCCCATGTGAGGACGTTTTTTTATTTCACGTAAGCGGCGATTTGCAATTACGAGTACATTATGCTGTTTACATTTTGCGGCTAACAAACGCCACAATAAATAAGATAACCGCCACTGCTAAGAAAATATAAGCCAGATTAGCAGACAAGCCAGCAACTCCGCCGAACCCTAACAAACTCGCTAATAAAGCGATGACAGCAAATATAATAGCCCAACGAAACATAATGATTCTCCTTAAACAAAAAGTATCTAGGGTAGAAATGAAGCAAACCTATACATATTCCAAATGCGGTTGGTTGCCAACCCAAATATAATCAGTACTGTCAGGTTCGCTAAATCCAATTACTCTTAGTGCTTATTGTTGTTAATATTATTTCTTATAAGTTGTAGTAGTAGATTAGCAATCTTTTAGAGCAGATAAACGTTCAGTTTGGTAATGATCACGATATTTTATGTAACTTATGTATGCTCATTGCCCCGTTTTGGACAAAGTTAGGTTATTACTCATTTATTAAGCCAATCTATAGGTGATATGGTCTTAAGATTGCCTTAAATTTATGATGCTGTTAAATATGTACTTGATGTAAAGCCTCAATTATCAGTCTGCTTTTATTTATCTAAAAAATAGTAAGGAAAAAATATGAATAATGATATGGATACTCAAAAACGTACATACGCTGTCGTTTTATACGGCGCAACAAGCTTCGTTGGTCAAATTACTGCGCATTATTTGGCGCAGTTTTTGGCAGATAATAGCGAGCAAAGTGGTGAAGATTCACAGTCTGTCACTTGGGCAATCGCTGGCCGCGACCAAGAAAAATTAGAAAAGCTGCAGACTGAATTAAGCTCAGCGCAGCAGAATGGAGATACTAAAGCGAAGGTCAATATTATCGTCGCTAATAGTAACGATGATGCCAGTCTTGATAAGATGACCAAACAAGCACAAGTTGTTATTTCAACGGTTGGTCCCTACCTTAAATATGGCGAACCTCTGATTAAATCTTGTACCAAAAACGGTACCGACTATGTCGACCTCACAGGTGAAGCTATCTTTATTAAAGATATGATGGACAAATACCAAGACGCTGCCAAGCAAAGCGGCGCGCGTATTGTAAACTCTTGCGGCTTTGATTCTATCCCTTCAGATCTAGGTGTTTACTACACCCAGCAACAAGCTGAAAAAAAGTTCGATGAGGCTTGTACTGTTATCAATATGAGAGTAAAAGCGGCAAAAGGTGGCTTATCAGGCGGTACGGTTGCTTCTATGGCCACTATATTTGAAGAAGTCGGTCAAGATAAAGAACGCCGTAAGCAAGTGGCTAACCCTTACTTACTCAATGACGATATAGAAGCTCCTAACGTGCGCCAAGAAAATATCAGCCGACCTGAGTATGATGATGAACACAAACGTTGGTTGGCGCCTTTTGTGATGGCGAGCATTAATACGCGCATCGTTCACCGCAGTAATCAGCTTTTGGGCTACGAATATGGCCGCGATTTTAGATATGATGAAGCGATGTGGATGAAGGATGGTATGAAAGGCAAGCTAATGAGCTATGGTATGAGTGCAGGACTATTGAGTTTTGCTACGGCAATGGTATTTAAGCCAAGTCGCGAGCTGCTCTCAAAACACATCTTACCAAAATCAGGCTCTGGTCCTTCTAAGTCTGAACAAGAAAACGGCTACTTTGACATTCGTTTTTTTGGTGAGACTGCCAATAATGATAATCTCAATACTAAAGTCACAGGTGATAAAGACCCAGGTTACGGCAGCACATCACGTATGCTGGCCCAATCAGCCTTATGTCTTGCTCAAGATATCGCTAAAGAAGATGTTGCAGGTGGTTTTTGGACACCAGCGTCTGCGATGGGCGATAAGCTATTGATGCGTTTAGAGACCCACGCTGGTCTTAGCTTTGAAGTCGTTGACCGCTAATAAACGTAAAAACATATATCATTAATGATAGCCGCACTTTATTTATAGAGTGCGGCTTTTTTTATCTTGGGTTCACAAACATTCAAATAGCTTAACAGCACCCTCTAATCATTTAACGACCAAACTAATATTTAGCAAATCCATTAAATATTAGTTTGGTCGTTAATGTTAACAAACGATAATTGTGTATTTTATGCGTAAGCAATATTGCCAATTTCTCGTTATATACCACACAACGACACACTTTGTTAATGCAATGAAACAGCGACAGTTAGATATATCACGTACCCTTAATTAAGTTATCGACCTGTGAAGATTGTGTCTATAAAACCGATTAAATAAAACTTTGAAACAGCGATTGTATAACAACGATGAATAACAATAATTAAGAGGAGTTTATTATGAAATTAAATATATTAACGTCAGCTATGTTAGCGTCAGGCCTAGCTATGTTTGCACATTCTGCCAATGCTGCTATGGTCACTGATGGACACGGTAACGTAGGCTACGATAGCTATGAAGAATGTGTCACAGCAGTAAAAGACGGCTCTGCTAAATTCTACACCCCTTATACTTATCAAAAGCCAAAACGCCGCGCTGGTGAAGTTTCTGTCAAAGAAATGCGTTTGTCCGAAGTTATGATTCCTCAAAATGTGGTTAGTAGCAACAATTTGCGCACGTCAGATTATGCAGCGGGTGCTTGTGATTTAGGTGTCGGTCAATCGGACGGGCGCTACGGTGTTTCGGGTGCATTGGTTGGAAAATATGTCCCTATTGCCCCTGACATGCCTGTTAATGTCTACATGGATAATAATGGTAATCCTGTACGTCTGACTATGCAACAGTGTGACAATCATTTCGGCGATAAGTTTCCAACTCCTGTGGTAAGCGAGGCTGTAGCTCCTGAAGCACAAGTAGCTGTGGCAGAAGTGCGCACTGTAGAGCCAGTCATTATTGAAACCAAACGCGTTATTCGCCCCACTAAATATAGTGTGAAAGAAGTTATTTATGCGCCAGAAGACCAGATTAAACGTATTGAAACGACAGAAGGTACAGCGGTAGCCATCGAAGATGGGACTGAGCGTGCTACGATCGTTGGTCAAGAAGCAGACGAGCAAATCGTTGATAAGATTGAAATCAATCAGACGTTTCCAGTCACTCGTGTGCCGGACACTGATGCACAGCAGCGTGTGATAGACCCAAACACTGGCGAATATGTCATTGTAGAATAAAGAGCTGACTTATGGTCAAAGGACAATGTGTCATATTTTATTGTTTTTAAATCATGAATAATTTGATTAAATTTTATACAAGTTTATAGACACAGCATTTGCATAACGTCACACGAATACATCAATCTGTTAGACCTTTAATGAGTTTACTACTGAAATACCAGCTCTCAAGCTGGTATTTTGCGTGTTGAGATTATAGCTATTTTATAAATCTTTTACTTGTATGCATCATGACAATCTATAAAGCAGTTGTCATGATTTTGTTTTATCTATAGTTGACGTTTTAAATATATTAAACATTTATATTTAAAACGTTAAGTAGATAAATACCTTTAGGAATAACGCTAAATAATGCTCAAGCTTAAGCATATTTTAAGCTGATTAATAAAACTTGTGACTCAAGGAATTAACTGATGCAAAAACGTACTTTATCATTGATCATCGGCACAGCTTTAGCTATGCCAAGTATCGCCATGGCTGCTCCTATGGATCAGGGCGATATTACACCAGCAGATATGCGGGCTACTCCTGCTCCCAATACTCTACAAGCTGAAATCGAAGGTCCGGATGGCGAGTTACTAGCCACTCAACCAGGTGAAGTAGAAACTGATGTAAATGTTACTGACATGAATGATCCAAACATGATGGGCAGCCCTGATGAGATGAGTGACCCAAACATGATGGATAGCTCTATTACACCAGCAGATATGCGGGCTACTCCTGCTCCCAATACTCTACAAGCTGAAATTGAAGGTCCAGATGGTGAATTACTGGCCACTCAACCAGGCGAAATAGAAAGCGATGTAGATGTTACAGAAACAAACCATAATGACATGAACGATCCAAACATGATGGGTAACCCTGATGAGATGGCCAACCCTATCTCTGAGCAAGCTGCACCGCAAGCGCTAAACCAACAACATAGCAATAATGAATATCAACCATTGATTGCAGGCGAAGTGGTTAGTGATGAAGCTAATGCTACTAATGTCCCAGTGACACTACAAGAAAAGACCAAAGATAACCGCGGGGAATTATTAGCCACTCAACCAGCTGAAGTTGAGTTTAGTGAAAATCGCCGTGTTGTACCACGTTAATATTTTTTAATCCGCTATGATTAAGCCATCGCTTATTAAAGATATATAGCTGTCAGAAACATACGTGACCTTCATAAAAAAAGGCAGCCATTAGGCTGCCTTTTTTATGTCTTTAACAATTACTTGTTACTATTTCTTATTTTTCGTCACGCCCGCCTCTTGTAGCAGAGCCCCAAGCGTACCCATTTTGCTAGGTGACTCAGTCTTTTCAGCTTTTGACGCCTTACTACGACTATTATTGACAGGCTCTTTGTCCTGACGGTTGCCACGTGGTTTCGATGGACGCTTATCCGCTGCCGCACGATTGCTGCGTGGACGACTGTTTTTGTCATCATTACTATTGCTTGCTGCAGTAGGCTTCGCTGCTGGACGTGCTGGCTTTTCAGACTCAGGTTTCATACTAAAACCAATGCGACCACGTTTTTCATCGATAGAAATGACGCGCACCGAGACGATGTCGCCTGGTTTGACACGATTCATCGGATCGGCAACGAAATCATTGGCCATCTGTGAGATATGTACCAAGCCGTCTTGATGTACACCGACATCAACGAAACAACCAAAAGCGGTCACGTTGGTTACGACGCCTTCAAGTTTCATGCCTTCTTCTAAGTCTTTAATACTGTTTACGTCTTCACGGAAATTAGCAGTTTTGAACTCAGGACGTGGATCGCGGGCTGGTTTTGCCAGCTCTTCGATGATAGCTTTTACACTAATATTGTCATCATTTGCCGCAAGCGCATTGGTATCGATAGTATTTAGTACATCCTCATTACCGAGCACCTCTGGTAGAGCTTTGTCTGTTTGCACAAGTAAGCTATCGACCAACTCATAGCTTTCTGGGTGCACACCTGTGGCATCTAGCGGGTTGCTACCGTCATGAATACGCAAAAAGCCTGCTGCTTGCTCAAAGGTCTTAGCGCCTAAACGTGGAACATTTTTGAGCGCCTCACGACTATCAAATGCCCCATGCTCTTTGCGATAAGTGACGATTTGCTGGGCGACATTTTTGTTCAAACCTGCGATGTGCGCCAAGATAGCAGGGCTTGCCGTATTGACATCAACACCGACTGCGTTCACGCTATCTTGGGTCACTTTATCAAGGCTATCAGCCAACTGGCTTTGGTTCACATCGTGCTGATATTGACCAACACCGATCGCTTTTGGATCAACCTTTACCAGCTCTGAAAGCGGATCTTGCAAGCGGCGAGCGATAGATACCGCGCCGCGTACAGACACATCTAGACCCGCAAGCTCATCGCTGGCAAGCTCGCTTGCAGAATAGACCGATGCGCCAGATTCATTGACGATGACGGCTTTGGCTTTTAGTGCATCATTCGCCGCCAAAACCTCTTTTACCATCGCGTCTGTCTCACGGCTAGCCGTTCCATTACCGATAGCGACTAGATCGACGTTATAAGTGCTTAGTAGCTCATCGATGACTTTTTTGGCCTCAGTCATCTTATTGTCAGGCGCAAATGGATATACTGTTGCCACGACAGGCTTGTCTTCGCTGTCTAGCATGACATGACCTTGCGCATCGACAATCGCCATTTTGACGCCATGACGGATACCAGGATCGACTCCCAAAATGACTTTACGACCAGCAGGTGCTGACATCAACAGATGCTGTAGGTTATTGGCAAATACATCAATTGCATCGGCCTCAGCAGTCAGACGCTTTTCAGTCAACAAACGATGCTCGATATGCGGACGCCATTTATCTTTCCACAGGCTATTAGCAGCTTGGGTTAAGAACTCACGACGCTCGGCTGGTGCTTTGGCATCGACGTCGAAATGGCTAATGATTTTTTCGATAAATGGTGCGTCTTCGCCTTCAATTTTGAGACCCAAGACGTTTTCTTGACGACCACGCAGCATCGCCAATAAGCGATGATTAGGCAGACGCGCAAGGCTTTCGCTATGCTCAAAGTAGTCTTTGAATTTTTCACCGACTTCGCGCTTTTCATCACTTGCAACAGTGGAGACAATACTGGCCGTTTTTGCAAAACCGTTACGTAAATCATCGAGTAGATTCAGCGCTTGTGTCCACTCATCGACGATGATGGCTTGTACACCAGCCAGTTGTTTATCGATGTCACTAAAGTCAATTTCAATCTCATTACCGCTATCATCAGAAAGGCTACTTGGTGCTTGATAGCCAGCCAAAGCCTCTGTCGGGGTAATCTCTTGCGTCAAGACCGTTTGCGCTATCACATCAAGACCAGCGGCGCGCGCTTTGGCAGCCGGTGAACGGCGACGCGGACGGTATGGTAAGTAGATGTCTTCAAGCTCAAGCTTAGACGTCGCATTGTCGATACGGGTCTGCAACTCGTCTGTCAAATTGCCTTGTGTGCGCAGTAGCTCAGTAATCTTGAGGCGACGTGTTGCCATATCGCGTTCATAATTGAGCGACTTTTCTAGAGCACGTAGCTGAGCATCGTCCAGATTTTGCGTCTTTTCTTTTCGATATCGCGCAATAAATGGAACCGTTGCCCCTTCATCGTAGAGTTTGACAAACGCATTGACTTGAGCAGTCTTAATGCCAAGCGCGCGAGCAAGTTTGTCGTGAATATTCGCGTGTGTGGTTGCATCCAGACCCTGTAAATTCGTCGAGGGTTGAGACGCCGTTAAGGTATCAGTGCTACTCATATCCGTATCAATCGTTGAGAAATGTAGTTTGGCATTATAGCAAAAGCTGCATGAATAAAAATCCTTTTTATATCTTCATTACTTATCATAGTCTTTATCGCTCAAATAATAGTCTTTATGGTTTAAGTTTTCATATAAACTAGCGCTAATCGCTACGTTAAACAAACGCATACAGCATTTATGTCTATGGATGATGCAATTGCCTGTCCAATCTTATACACTAAAGCTAGAGGATTAAAAATATCAATCTGCCTCAAACCCTTCAATAAAGGTATGAATGGTTAGATTTGCTCTAAAAGCTCTTTTTTTATTTATATAGATAAAGTAATTGTCTCCAAAAACTGTTTTCAATATTGATAACTTTTTTAGGATTTTGACCGTAGAATTTCTGGTTTTATGTTATAAGTATTTACTGGGATAGATACAATATAAATTAAATTAACTCTCAGATAGAATGATATAAACCCAATACGACCAATACCCCATGAAGGTATGAGTATCTGATTTATCGATGATTGATAACAATCATAATTTTTGACAATAGTCTTTGGTAGCAGTTTTGGCAATAAAAGTTTTTGGTAATAATAATATTTATTAAAGGATATCTGCATGACTGATAATAAAAGCACCGATAGCATGACTCAACGTATATTAGTCGTCGATGACGATGCGCGCCTGCGTTCTTTATTGCAGCGTTTTCTAGAAGATGATGGCTTTGTAGTACGGACAGCTCACGATGCCAGTCAAATGGACAAATTAATGCAGCGTGAATTGTTTTCTTTAGTAGTATTGGATTTGATGCTACCAGGAGAAGACGGTATCAGTATCTGTAGACGCCTACGTGAAGACAATGGTGATATTCCAATCATCATGCTGACCGCTAAAGGTGGCGATGCAGATCGCATCGCAGGTTTGGAGGCAGGCGCCGATGATTACTTGCCCAAACCCTTTAATCCAAAAGAGCTACTGGCTCGTATCAAAGCGGTATTACGTCGTCAAAACCGTGAGCTGCCGGGTGCGCCAAGCTATCAGCTAGAAGTGGTTGAGTTTGGACCATGGACGCTTGACTTGTCTACGCGTACGCTTAAAAGGGATGGCAACGTGGTGACGTTGACGACAGGCGAGTTTTCTGTTTTAAAGGCACTCGTCCAGCATCCACGCGAACCATTGACTCGTGATAAGCTCATGAACCTTGCTCGTGGCCGAGAATGGGGCGCTATGGAGCGCTCAATCGATGTTCAAGTATCGCGCCTGCGTCGTCTAATAGAAGACAACCCGTCACAAGCTCGTTATATTCAAACGGTCTGGGGCGTAGGCTATGTGTTCGTTCCAGATGAGTCAGAGTCGGATGCTGAAGCCGAAAACGGGTAAGAGCTAAGCGCTTAGGAGCTATGGTGACAGACAATAACTCTTCTCCTCACAAATCCAGCGTTCGTACAGACCCCCAATCATCTACTCTAGATGAGCATAAAAGTGTGCATTATGATAAAGAAGATTCAAAGTCGAGTCATTCTTCATCAGAACACAGTCTGACTGCTGTACTTGAGCAATTAGAACCTGATAAAGATGCAGGCAAGGTAAATATCGGCGATATCATGGATACGCTTAAATCTAAAGGCTTTGGGCCTTTAATATTTGCCCCTGCCCTCATTGCTATCATGCCAACAGGCGGCATCCCTGGGGTGCCAACGGTGTGCGGTGTGATAATTACTTTGATCAGCATTCAGATGCTCTTTGGTAAAGAGCGACCTTGGTTACCGCAATTTGTTGATAATATCTCTTTTGATGAGGACAAACTGCATAAAGGTGTGAACATTGCATCAAAAGCCACGAAGTGGATTGACAAAGTCGTTAAACCCAGGCTTGAGTCGCTATCCTCTAATAAGGCAAAAAAGGTGGCGGCAGCCCTTTGTATTTTTGCCGCTCTTGCTATGATTCCTCTTGAGCTAATGCCTTTCGCGGTTATGATACCTGCGGCCTCTGTCATTTTATTTGCCATCGCTTTGATTACAGAAGATGGGTATGTGTTTTTAGCTGGCTTACTGCTAAATCTGGCCACTATTTATTTTTTGATTACTCAAGTACTTGTATAAAAAAACCAACCGCATCGGGTTGGTTTTTTATGATAAATATAAGATTATTAGCGCAATTGACTGTCCTTACTGCCGCGGCGATTAAATAGCTCTGCCGCTTTTGCATCTTTTTCAAGCTCAGTCTGACAGCCAATGCAGTGCTGAACACCAGGTACAGCTATACGCCGCGCTTGTGGAATTGGGTTGCCACATTCATCACAAAACTCAGCACTATCACCCTTAGGTATGGCACTTCTAACACGATCTAATGCATCATTGACTGTCGCATCCATCTGTTCGTGCTCAGCGCCATCTCTTGACCAGCCACCTGCCATAATTCATCCTTTCTTTTAATAAAAGTCTTTAAGAACAAATAGATGGGGCCAAATAGTATTGTTTTCAATACTCTTGTCGGTGGCAATATTCAAGAAAACAAAACTGGTTATTAGTACGTTTTAATCTTTTGGTTGCAACGCTATGACTTGCCCGCGTACACCAATACTGTCATCACTCATCAGACAGACATAACCTGCCATGATATCCTCAGGTGTTTTGAGACTCATAGGGTTTTCACCAGGGAACGCATGCGCGCGCATATTGGTACGCGTACCGCCTGGATTGATACAATTAAAGCGCAAACGAGTCGTGTTTTGCGTCTCTTGAGTAAAGATATCACTCATGCCTTCTACCGCTTGCTTTGAGAGAGCATATGCACCCCAAAACGCGCGCGGATGTGTACCAACGGTACTAGAGGTAAAGACGATAGAACCATTGGCCGCATCTTTAAGTAATGGTAGCAGTGCTTGGGTCAGCATAAAGGTAGCGGTAAAGTTGACTTTCATCACTTTTTCAAAGGTATCGACATCGTACATCTCAAGCGGCGTCAGCTCACCCAATAATCCTGCATTGTGCAGTACGCCATCAAGTTGACCGATTTCTTTGACGATTAAGCCCTCTAATTGCTGCATTTCTGCATAAGTGGCTTTTTCTAAATCCATGGGCAACATCGCAGGTTGTTTAGCGCCCAAACTTTCAATCTCATCATAGACCGCTTCCAGCTTACTGGTGGTACGACCTAATAACAGTACCGTAGCGCCATAGCGCGCATAGGTCAATGCAGCAATACGTCCAATACCATCCCCTGCACCTGTCACTAAGATGGTTTTTCCATCCAGACAATTATCCTGCGGCTCAAAAGTACGAATATCATCATGATTTAGAGGTTGATTAACGTTGTCGCTCATAGATTCGTCCACTACTTATTCATTTATAATAAAGTTTATTTTTAGAGTATAAGACTGACCAGAGGTAACTGGCCAGAAATATCGAAACATCCAAACCAAATACGTTTAAGTTATATATATTCAAACTTACTGGGTGATAATAGTAACTTGCTCAGCTGCTTGGGTGTATCAACAATATGATCTGCGCCCCAGCTCTTTAGGCTTTTTTGATCTTCAGGTGGGATATACCCATAAGCGGCCAAAATCGTCGACATACCAGCCGCCTTACCAGCTTCTATATCACGTATATGATCACCTACATACAGCACACAACCGGCAGCGCCACGTGGTATTCCAAGCTTTTCTAGGGCCATATACATAGGCTCTGGATCAGGCTTGGTGCGTGACACATCGTCGGGACACACCAAAACAGCACAGCGCTCATCTAACTGCATCACTTTTAGCAGTTGCTCTGATAAATAACGCGGTTTATTGGTTACAATACCCCATGGCACGCCTTTTTTTTCAAGTGTCTCCAATACCGCTTCAAGCTCATCAAATACACAGCTGTCGACACAGATATCTGCCTCATAATCATCTAAAAACTGCTGACGAAAAGCAAGCAAGGCTTCGTCGCTCATATCGATTTGATCGTTATGACGTAGCATGAGCTGCACCATAGCCGATGCACCAGCAGAGACTTGCTCACGAATCTGAGCCTCAGGCGGAGCTTGCCAACTGTTTTGCACGCTCATCTTACCAATGATACGTACAAAATCTGCTGCAGTATCAATGAGCGTACCATCCAAATCAAACAAAACAGCTTTTACAAATTGAGTCATATCGTCTGCTCTTATTATTAATAATTTATATTAAACCAGTGGCTTTTGGACAGCCAGCATATAATTAACATCGACATTTTGTGCCAACCAATAGCGTTTGGTTAACGGGTTATAATGGAGCCCAATGATATCCTGACGACGAAAGCCTGAGTTTAATGCCATTTTATCAAGCTCAGCTGGAGTGATAAATTTTGCATAGTCATGTGTGCCGCGATCTAGCAAGCGCAATATATACTCTGCTCCGACAATCGCAAACAAGTAAGACTTTGGATTGCGATTGATGGTAGAGAGCACACAGACACCACCTGGGGCTAGCAGATCATAACATGCTTGTACAATCGCGCTAGGATCTGGTACGTGTTCGAGCATCTCCATGCAGGTCACTACATCGAACTGTCCTGCATGAGTGGCTGCTAGGCTCTCAACAGGTACATGCTGATAACGTAAACAATCCTCCAAACTGCTTTGCTCTGCATGTAAGCTGGCCGCTTTTAAATTCTCAGTACCCAAATCAATACCGGTGACATCAGCGCCGCGGCGTGCCATCGATTCGGCTAATATGCCACCGCCGCAGCCAACATCTAATATCTTTTTGCCAGTCAGACCCGTTTCAGCCGTTTTGTTAGCATTACTGTCTTGATCGCTACTTTGATAGCCACGTTTGACGTTTTCTTCTATCCAGTTAAGACGTAGCGGATTGATATGGTGTAAAGTTGCAAATGCACCCGTACTATCCCACCACTCGCTAGCAAGTTTATTAAACTTATCGACTTCGCTTGGATCAACATTGGTGATATCTGTATTGTCTGCAATATCGGCTGTCATCATATCTGACTGAAAGTCATTAGGTGAAGATGAATTGGCTAAGCTCATGGTGTTTCCTTTATTGTCATTACTTATCTGTTATGCGTTGTTATGCGCTATCATAGGCTTTATGTTAGCATGAGAGCGCGCGCTTTGTCGTAAGGACATCGTGACCGATTATTAGAGGTATTGTTAACTTATGCCAAGTGATATATACCTTTAAATTATGAATTGACCGATCAAAAACAACTGTTTAATTTGTTTGTAGGTAAGGTTGCGTAAATACTATCTAACAGCTTTACAACGGTTGATTAAGAATCCGGTTCACAAACAGCTCTATTTTACGTTATTATAAGCAGCTTGCGCCTAGCGCTTTATCAATAAACATCGTCACTAAAAATTTAAACATTTATTCCCAAAGGAAGACGTATGAAACGTGTCATCACATTGACTGGTCTGGCTATTGCCATTGGAATCGCCAATATGGGCGCACAAGCAGCTGATTATGTCGCAGGGAAGGACTACCGCGTCCTAGACAACCCAGAGAAGATCAGCGGTGATGCTATTATCGTACGTGAGTTCTTTTGGTATGGTTGCCCTCATTGTAACGTTCTTAATCCGCACATGGAAAAATGGGCCAAGACTAAAGATAAAGACGTGGCTTTCTTTAAAACGCCAGCAGCGCTAAACCCAGTTTGGGAAGCCAGTGCGCGCGGTTTTTATGCCGCGCAGCTATTGGGTTACGAAAACAAAACCCATGATGCATTGTTTGATGCTGTTCATAAAGACGGCAAACAGCTGTTTGATCAAGCTTCGTTAAGCAAATGGTACGCGACAAAAGGCGTTGATCAAAAGAAATTCAACAGCTTGTACAACTCATTTGCAGTGGGTACCAAAATCGGCCGCTCACAAGCAGGTGCTAAACGCTATCAGCTCTCTGGTGTACCAGCAGTGGTCGTGCAAGGCAAATACGTGGTAACAGGTGAAAGCGCAACTGTTCCTAAAGTAGTAGATTATCTAGTAGACAAAGTCCGCGCTGAGAAAAAATAAGTTAGTAATTACTATTTTTCCATAAAAAAGCCAATCATTAATGATTGGCTTTTTTATTGCACTTGTAAACATAATGGCTCTATAGCATTTTTATTTATGATATAGCTATCAATAGCTATCAAACGTATCAATACTTTAGCTGAGTCAAAATCGCAACTTCTCGGATATAACTGGCCAGATCTTGTTCCGATTCTACTAGTAGCTCGTCATCTTGCATGTGTTTGGCATACTCAATCCAAAGCAACAGTTGATATAAGCTATTGCGCTCTGAGGCTTTATACTGTTTTACAAACTGCTTGAGCGTACCTTCATCATTGATATTAAGCCGACCCCGCCAGCTTTCAATTTTAGCAATTTGTTCATTGGGGAAAAAAGCATCAAACAGTGCTTTTACCAGTTCATGGCGGTTTTCTTCGCTAATAAGCTTACCAACACGTTTGGTCTGGCGATTACGAGCATTTGCGCTAGTGATATCAGCAAGTGCCATCAACTCTGCCATAAAGTAATCACTGGCAGGTAGATTTTTGAGCTGCTTTTTTGATAAGTTGGCAAGCGGTATCGACAGCTCTTGCAAACGCTCATGAGCTTTTTTGAGTTCGGTGCGTGATACGCGCATATCCTGTTCTGACCAGTTAATCATATAAGCTTTCCAAAATAATAAGTAAAAATTAGGGGCGATGGGCGACCATTTGCACCAGCATGACCTCTATGTTGCATCATGAATATCGCCTACCTACTCATGCTACCAGCAGTCATAAAACTACCAACGGCGTTTTTCACGATGCTTGGCCACAACCGTCAAGCCTTGGGGCAGACTCTTTGCAAGATAATGTTGCAGCTGTTCAGTAATAAAGACTGAGCGATGCTTGCCGCCCGTACAGCCTATAGCGACTGTCACCGTATGACGATTGTTGTGCAAAAAATCTGGCAACCAACGATCCAAAAATGTAGCGATGTCATCGGTCATCTCGGCCACTTCTGGATAATCAGCGAAAAACTCACCAACCTTTGGATCAAGTCCGGTTGCCGTACGCAGCTCAGGATTCCAGTGCGGGTTTGGTAAAATTCTCACATCAAATATAAAATCAGCATCGATAGGACTGCCATATTTAAAACCAAAAGACAACAGATTGATCACAATCTTATTGTCTGCACCAATGTGATCTCGCAGACGATCTTTTAGCTGATGAATGTTTAATTTACTTGTATCAATTTTTATATCAGCATAACTGGCAATAGGCTCTAGTAACTCTTCTTCTTTTTTGATAGCAGCGGGCAGATTGTATGTCGGATAGGTAGAGCTTTCAAAATCTTGAGCCATTAAAGGATGGACGCGGCGAGTGGCATTGAAGCGTGCCACTAAAATAGCGTCTTGCGCGGTCACATAGATCACTTTAACCGTCTGTTCCCCGTAGGTTTGCTTTAGCACCTTATGAATAGAGGCAAACTTGCTCAAGTCTGCACGTGGAGTACGGATATCGACACCAAGGGCAATACGGCGAATACAACTCTCACCAACCAACTTATCAACGGCATTAGGTACCAAGGAAAGTGGTAAATTATCAATAGAGTAATAGCCCAAATCCTCTAAAATATTTAATACTGAGGTCTTACCTGATCCTGAACGTCCTGAGACCACAAGAATGCTGACACTATTGTCTTGTAACTTTTCTATTATTACTTGCTCTGATGTTACTTTGTTTTCTTGGTTTGGGCCTGCTGCTTCCATGATCCACCATCCTAGTTTGTTCAATCACTGACGCATACGTTGTATAGTCGATACCAAATAAAATCAATACGTTGTAACGCGATGCGCAACTGGTATAAATATTTCTTGCTCGCTGTGTCTACGCTGACAGAGGCTACAAAAAATTTATATCAGTCTCGCTGTATCGTTTTTATAGTGAATTGACTATATTTCATCATCTACTTTGTCTACGAGCATGTTAAGCGTTTTCTGTCTTTTTAGTATTACCACACGTTGTGAATCCATCATTAAAAAGACTCATTGATAGTGAAAAACTCGTTATCTAATAGACGGGCTCTTCCCAACCAAGCGGCAACTAAAATAATAAGCCGTTTGTCCGCTATATCAAAATCTTTAGCATCGATTATCGAATCTAGCTGATCAGTTTTTATCTCTAAATAATCAACCCTAAAACCAGCATCAGTAAGACGTAGGTGGGTCTCTACCAATGAGGCTTCTATCCTTTGCTGACTTAGCTTACCAGTTGCTAGCTGCTGAGCCAGACGTTGTAGCTCTTGATGTAGTACCGGTGCGATTTGACGCTCAGTGTTAGTTAGATACTGATTGCGCGAGGACAATGCTAAACCATCATCAGCACGGACAATAGGCGCGCCTATGATTTCAATTTGATAACTTAGGTCGCGTACTAACTGCTTAATAATTGCTAACTGCTGGTAGTCTTTTTGACCGAATACGGCCAGATCAGGTTGTATGATATTAAACAGTTTAGATACCACAGTCCCAACACCATCGAAGTGTCCAGGACGCGATTGACCACATAATTGCTTGGCAATAGACCCAGCAAGAACAGTAGTCGGTGGCGGCAATACAGGGTACATCTCATCGATACTCGGCGCAAAGACATAATCAGCATTGACGGTTGTCAGTTTTGCAACATCGCTATCAAGTGTGCGTGGATAACTGTCAAAATCCTCCCCTTCACCAAACTGAGTAGGATTGACAAAGATACTCACGATTACGATATCCGCGTGCTGCTTAGCAAGCGTTACTAGCTCAAGATGGCCTTCATGCAAATTGCCCATCGTTGCCACTAAAGCAATACGCTGTTGCCCACGATAACTCTGTAAAGCGGTACGCATCGCTGAGATATGATGAATGACTGGCATTATTAGATATTCTTCTCTATAAGCGTTAAAAGCAAAAGGTTAGGATACACCCTAACTAAACTGGTGCTGCTCTGCTGGAAAACTGCCTTCGCGTACTGACTGCTGATAAAGCGCAAAAGCGCCTTCAATACTATGTGTCGTATTGCGCTCATCGGTCAAAAAGTCATGGACAAATCGTGGAACTCGGCCATGCACCATACCTAGCATGTCATGCATAACCAATACTTGACCGTCCGTATCTGCACCTGCACCGATTCCGATCACCGGCACCGCAACCGCTTGTGTAACTGCTTTGGCAAGGTCAGCGGGCACACACTCTAGTACGAGTAGCGCCGCACCAGCAGCGACGACTGCTTTAGCATCAGACAGCAGTTTATCAGCGGCTGCATCACCGCGGCCTTGGATTTTATAACCACCAAAAATATTGACCGATTGCGGCGTCAAACCAAGATGCACACAAGTTGGCGTGCCTGCTTGCGCTAAGGTGGTAACCAACTCACAGAGCTCACGGCCGCCTTCAATCTTAATCACATGTGCCCCCGCTTGCATGAGCCTGCGACTATTGATGACTGCATCTGGTAGCGTCACATAGCTCATAAATGGCAAGTCAGCCAATATTAGGGCGCTGTCGTTGCTTCGCGCGACATTGGCAGTATGATATACCATATCGTCGACGGTAACTGGTAGGGTTGAGTCGTGGCCTTGGACGACCATACCCAAACTGTCTCCTATTAAGATAGTGTCAATCTGCGCCTTATCCATCATGCGTGCAAACATCGAGTCGTAACACGTCAGACACGTGAACTTAGTACCGTCTTTTTTAAATTTATTTAACGTAGATAATGTCGTCATATGAGCCTCAATTGCTTATCAATGTATCTAATTACCCGACTACCCATGTATTTATCTGACTATCAGTGTGCTACTACTTTTAATAAACACTCAATCTGCTGCTAGCTTCTTTAGGCCTGTCCAATCACTGCTGGGCACATAGCTATCTATAGGCTTGCCTGCAATGATAAGCTGTGGCGCTAACTCTTGTAGCGGTATTAAGACAAAATTACGCTCAGGCAGTCCAGCATGCGGTATGGTTAGTTGCGGCTCTGCAATTTGCGCTTCACCATATAATAAAATATCGACATCCAGACTACGTTCACCCCAACGTCTTATGCGTGCACGCTTAGCTTGCTCTTCTAGCTGCTGGCAAAATGCAAGCAACGCAAAAGGTGACAACGTTGTCTCAAAACCAGCGACCGCATTAACAAAGTCTGGCTGATCTTGCGGTCCCATCGGCACTGAGGCATAAAACGAAGAAACCCGAACGTCATATATTTGCTGATGCTCACCCAGCGCTGCAAGTGCTTGCTGCAAATGCTCTATAGGTGAACCTAATTCATTAGCCAGATTGCTACCTAGGCCTACATAGGCTGTCACCCACTTGGCATTGCCCCTATCGTTATTCATATTAGACATTATCAATACTGGGCTGACGACGACGGCGCT
Organism: uncultured Psychrobacter sp.; assembly: GCF_947495825.1. Lineage (GTDB taxonomy): Bacteria > Pseudomonadota > Gammaproteobacteria > Pseudomonadales > Moraxellaceae > Psychrobacter. The sequence continues at coordinate 151,132 of NZ_CANMAH010000003.1, read as the reverse complement.
TCGATGGTACAGGGCCTTTCTCGTTATCGACTTGAGCGTATTTATTGGGTTTAGGCTTTGTTGTCTTTGCTGGCTTATTCTCTGTAGTAGATTCGGTACGTGCTACTGTCTTTTTGGCTTTCGTATCGACATCACGCTTAAACTGCTCTGCCGATTTCGGCGCTTTTTTGGCGTACTTAGTGGCAGTTTTTGATGCAGGCTCATTATTAGCGCTGATAGCAACACTGGGCTCACGGCGGCGACGCTTATGCGGTATCGGCTCGTTATTCACACTGACTAACGCGGGCGATCTTGCTATCGTTTGAGTGGCCTTTTCTTTAGGGGTAGAAGCTGATGGTTTGTCTTCTGAGTGCTCTGACTGATGCACTTCTTTATGAGCCGATGCGTTTTTGGTGATGGTCTTTTTTTGCTCAGGCTGTTGATGATGCTTAGCCTTATCACCATCCGTCTTAGGCTTATCGCTACCTGATAGCTGCTTTTGCAATGGCGGCACGACGCTTTGGTGTTCGATGACGAACAACGGCGCAGGTTGGGCGTTTTGCTGCTTATCCGTCGTTTGCTTATTGCTACTAGCAAGAGATAGCTTTTGTAACTGCGCAAGCTCATCAGTCGCTTGTTTTACTGGCTGCGTAACATCAGCCTTACTTTTATGGCTATCAGATTGCTTAGCCGTAGTCTGACTGGCAGCGCGGCGACGACGTGCTGGAATGTTTGACGAATCATTTGTCATTGTCTGATCACTATTACGGTTTTCGGCACTGCTGCTGGCTTTACCATTAGTCTTGCTGTGCGGTACGTTTTTTTGAGGCAGCGATTTATCAGCGGTATCGGCCTCTGATTTTTGACGATTGCGCCCGCGACCACGTTGACCTTTTTTATAAGCACCGCGGCGAATACTTTCATCAAAATCATCGATTGCTTGCTGCTGCTGACGCTCAGACAAGGTCTGATAAGTCTGCCACCACTCGCCCATACCATTGGTTGACTCTGATAACGGATGCTCAGCATCACCGCACTGCTCACGTAATAATAAAAAGTCAAAACCAGCGCGAAAACGAGGATGTTCAGAGAGCTGTACGATTTGCTTACTACGCGGGGCGGCAAGCTTTGGCTGCAAGATCCAAATGTCACGGATAAACTGTTCAGCGAACTTTGGAATCGCCGTCTTAATACGTTGACGATCGATAACTTTACCAGCAGCATACATCTGTGCTTCAGCGAAAGGCATATTTCGTTTTTTGGCTTTTTCTAACTGATGTAAATAATTTTCCCACAGTAGGGCTGCATAGAAAAACGCTGGGTTAATACTTTTGCCTGCCGCAATGCGCTTATCAGTATTGATGGCAACTTGTTTGACTAAGGCGCTTGGTTCAGATGGAGGATAAATGATAAGGCTATCAATCGCGCCCGACTCAAACAATAGAGGCAACAATGGTACTAAGTAGCCACCAGTAAACATCTTCTGCGTTTCATCATAAAGGCGATGCGGAGATATTTGGTCAAGCAGCGCCCAATTATCATCATGAAACTGCTCGGAGAGCTCTTTGTCAAATTCAAAGCCCAACTTGGCTTTAAAACGTAAGGCACGTAACAATCTTACTGGATCTTCTTCGATACGAACGGGAGCATGGCCTAATAGGCGAATGATTTTATTATCAATATCTTCAAGCGCCCCGCAAAAATCATGAACTACGCCTTTGAGTGGCTGGTAGTACAGCGCGTTGATAGAGAAATCACGACGAGAGAAATCTTTTTTGATATCGCCCCATACATTGTCACGCAAGATCATACCATCTTGATTGGTATTAGCGTTACTCGTCGGCGGCCCGCGGAACGTCGCCACTTCAATCAACTCGCGCCCTGAATACACATGCGCCAACTGAAAGCGGCGACCGATGATGCGGCAACGCTTGCCAAAGACGTCTTTGATCTCGTGCGGTTTGGCATCAGTGACCGCATCAAAGTCTTTTGGGCGTAGACCTAGCAAGGTATCGCGCACGCCGCCACCGACGATATAAGCATCGAACCCAGCACGGGTCAATGTCGCGATCACTTCAGTAATGGAATTGGGTAATTCAGATTTATTTAGCTCTAACTGCTTGGCGGCACGCTCGGCCATGCATCTACTCCTCGCCGGTATTCTTTAACCACCGCTGACGAACACAGCGTTTATCAGGCGGATGTACCCTCTAGTTTAACAAATTTTGCCGTTGCTGGGTGCGTTATGACATTTACTTACGTGCTATTTTGTCAATACTGGGGTTGATTAATGCCAAATAACCCTATTAATCTTGCACGCTTAGCCGTCCTCTGTTTTTTTCTACGTTTTTTTTGCCGACCCCTTTTACCCTTGCTAGCTCATCAACTGCCTCAAAGTCACCAAACATGTCACGATATAAAATAATCGCTTGGGCTTTATTACTGCCGATACCATGTAAGGTGACAAGCTCGCCCTCAGAAGCGCGATTGATATTGACGGTAGTTTGATCGCGCGCTTGTGTTTTGGCATTCTCTTGCGCTAAAAGGTACTTATAAGCACTTTGTGGATTATCAAAACAAGGCGCCGCATTCCCACTATTTGGCATCATAATAAGCAAAGCGAAGCCGAACGCAGCGTTCGTTATTAAATTGATGAACGAGGCTTTATGACGATCTTTCATGTCGTTTCGCCGCGTCCCATAAGGCATCCATCTCTGTTATATCACTGTCCTCGACACGCTTGCCAGCCGCTGCTAGCTGCTCTTCAATATAACCAAAGCGCGACTTAAATTTATGTACACAGGTCAGGGTTGCTGTCTCAGCATCAAGGTTGAGTTTGCGTGCGACGTTGACCAGCGCAAACATACAATCGCCCAGCTCTTTTTCAATCTCTCTATTATTGGCTTTAATTTCTACGCTGGACTTCTCTATTAGCTCAGCCTTTAACTCGTCAATCTCTTCCTCAAGTTTTTCAAAAGCGCCTACTACGCCCTCCCAATCAAAGCCTAATTTTGATGCCTGCTTTTGTACATCTTGCGCTTGTATCAAAGCACTTCCTGCTTTGATATTATCCAAACGACGCTTTAATTTGCCCCGTGCCTCGCGCGCTTGCTGCTCCTCCAATTTAATCTCATCCCAGCGCGCTTTAACCGCCGCTTCGTCTGTTAGGGATTCAGCTTCAAACACATGCGGATGACGGCGAATCAGTTTTTCTTGGAGGGTAGTAATGACGTCACCTACATCGAAACGCCCTTGCTCAGCGTACATCTGGCAATGAAAGACAACTTGTAGCAGCACATCACCAAGCTCACCTTTGATATCTTCGTCATCATCACTTTGTACCGCTTCACCCAGTTCATAAGCTTCTTCTATGGCATAAGGAATAAGGCTATGATTGTCTTGTTTTTTGTCCCACGGACAGTCCGCTCGTAGCCGCGCCATCAGTGCTAACAAGTCATTAAGTTGACCACTGGCTTTTGGAGTGCCTTGTACAGGTTTGGGTGCTGATATTTTATTTTTTACAGTACTCATAAAGGATGCTCTTATACTTTTATTTGTTATTGGATAGAATAACGTTAATTTCATAACGATTTTTTCGTTAGTGTAGCATTGAACGCTGATTGGCTTATAATTGTGCTATCTATTGTGAACTTATTACTGCTTTAGCGTAAGGAATTCTACCATTATGTCTACTTCTGCGACCCTGAGCTACCAGCCAGCGACCGATTTTGACCCTATTACTATCAGCTCATTTAAAGCTTATGATATTCGCGGTGAGCTTGGTGTCAACCTAGACGAAGCAATCGCTTATCGTATTGGACGCGCTTTTGCACAGATTTTATATCAGCGTTATCACGCAGCAGCCGCTCAGCAAGATAACGATATGACAGACTTACAACCTGCTATCGTTATCGGTAGTGATATTCGCCACTCAAGCGAGCAGTTAAAACAAGCGACGCTTAAAGGCATCATCGACGCAGGTGTCGATGTCATCGATTTGGGCATGACTGGAACAGAAGAAGTGTATTTTGCCACCAGTCACTATCAGGCATTAGGCGGTATTGAAGTCACGGCAAGCCATAATCCTATTAACTATAATGGACTAAAACTGGTCAAGGAGCACTCAAAACCCATTAGCGCTGATGAGGGTCTGGCAGAGATTCAAGCTTTAGCAGAATCGGGACAATTCACCACTGATCACTTGGCAGGAAAATTACAATTATTGGCTGATAAAAGCGCCTATGTTGATCACGTTATCAACTTTATCGATACTGATAAGCTTAAACCACTTAAATTGGTTATTAACTCAGGTAACGGCAGTGCAGGCCCTGTCGTTGATCTATTGATTGAGAAGCTTGCACAAGCGGGCGCACCGATTGAAGTCCTTAAACTGCATCATACCCCCGATGGTAGCTTCCCCAACGGCATCCCCAATCCTATGATTGAAGCCAATAGAGTCGCTACCCAGCAAGCTGTCTTAGAAAACAAAGCTGATCTCGGCATTGCCTTCGATGGCGACTTTGACCGCTGTTTTTTATTCGATGAGAATGGTGAATTCATCGATGGTAGCTACGTCGTTGGCATGCTGGCGCAGGCTTTTTTAAATAAATATCCAAATGAGTCCATCGTCTACGATCCGCGGGTCATATATAACACCGAAGCCGTGATCAATGAACATAATGGCAAGGCGGTCATCAGTAAGTCTGGACACTCGTTTATCAAGCAAGTCATGCGCGAGTCGGGCGCAATCTATGGCGGCGAGATGTCCGCCCATCACTATTTTCGTGACTTTTTCTATTGCGACAGCGGTATGATTCCATGGCTTTTGACCATTGAGCTATTATCCACTACTGGTAAGACGCTATCAGAGTTGGTCACAGGCTATATTCAAGCGTATCCTAGCTCAGGTGAGCTCAACTTTCGTCTGACTACTCATGATGCACCAACTATCATTCGCGCTATCGAAGACAAGTTTGACGCTCAAAATCCCACTAAATCAATGCTTGATGGCCTAAGTCTTAACTTTGGGGAGTGGCGACTTAATCTACGAGCATCGAACACCGAACCGCTGATCAGGCTTAATATCGAAACCCGTGGTGATAAGTCGTTGTTAGCCGATAAGGTAAGAGAAATACAGGAATGGCTTGAAGCACAAGGCGCGGTGTTGGCTTAAACGCGTATTATTTAGCCCGACCAATACCCATATATCCGCCAATTAAACTGTCAATTTGCGTAAACGTTAATGCGTTTTGGGCATCAAAAATAGGTTGCGCTGTGTGGTTGATTTGATTCACATCCAAGTCACTGTCTAATGGCCAACTCATGATAAACAAGGCTTGGGTATCATCAAGTCTTGCATAAGGATCATCAACCAACACTAATAAAGGCTGCTTGCCATATAGTGTCTCTAACTCAGTCTGTGCTTTTTCGCTATAGACCAGCGTCTGAATATTATAAGACCAAAGCAGCGCTAACAGTGGATGGATAGCAGATCCTACGGTACGCCCTGAGCCTGACTTATAACTACCGCCCCAAATCATCACGGTCTTGTTATCAATAAAACCATCGAAATATTGCCAGAACTTACGGAATATCAGCTCTTTTTGATCTTCATTGATATCGATCACTGATTGTAGAAGGGGCATATCCACACGACTCGCCTGCCCCGACTCATTTAGTTGCAAGAGCTCAGTCGGCAGCGTATTACCACCAAAGCCCCAGCCTGCTTGCAAATAGCTACTCCCAACGCGCTCATCTAATCCCATGATGTGACTGACTTGCTGAATATCGACATCGTGACTATCAGCAAGGCGCGACATCTCATTCATAAAGCTTACTCGCGTCGCCAGCATACTCATGATACTGCTACGGGCAAACTCTATCGTAGCGACATCCGCACAATGACGGGCATGAGCTTGTTGCATTAATGGCTGTAAGACCTTTAAATGCTGGCTGTTGCTATCTGCTGTCTTTTCGCCAAGTAGCCACAAGGAAGGATTCAACATCGAGCTATAGGCATCACCATCTTGTAAGAATACAAAGGGTATATAGTATACCCATGCTCGCTGTAAGCGCTGGCTAAGTGCTGAGATATGCCCTAACTGCTCAATGCCACTTATAATCACAGATATGGTCTGCTGATGACTGTGATTGAAGGCAGTAATCCAGCTCTCCTCTGGCCATACTGACTTTATGCTGTCCAAAAACAGCCAATAAAGCGCCACTTTTGTGTGTTGCTCGTTACCCTGATGACTAGCATGATGACCTGTCGTTTCATCTGTTGCTTCATAGATTTGCAACAGCTTGTCAGCACTGCTTGGCAACGCTTGACTGACGATCTGCTTTTGCTGATCATACATCTGCCACAGCGCCTGCAAATGACGCTCAAAGCTATATTGCTGCAACTGCTGCTCTAGCATCTCTATGTCTGCATATAAGTGTACAGTCTGTCCTAAGCTTGCCAGCACTACAGCACTGGTAATGGCTTCGACACCATGACCAACGATGACGCAGACTGCAGATTCTTTATTGATATTATTGGCGTGGCTTGGATTGATAGACATCTTATATCCTTATTATGATGGTGCATGGAATGCACCCTACGATAGCTGAGTTAGAAACCCAGTCTGCGATGGCTTCATCATTAAACCTACGATAGCTTAAGACAACCGCTTAATATGCTCTAAAAGCTGATCCGTAGAAGTATCAAACTGACTACTATCTTCTTGTTGCATGGCATGATGCACTGACTTAGCCATCTGCTTACCCATCTCAACGCCCCACTGATCAAACGGATTGATGTCCCAAATACTGGCCATGACATAGACCTTGTGCTCATAGAGCGCAACCAGCGCTCCTAAGCTATGCGGTGTCAGCTCATCGATAAGTAGCGTCGTCGATGGCTGATTGCCGTGATAGTACTTATACTTGTCCGCCTCAGTTATGACAGTAGCATCAGTGATAGTATTTTCAATCGCGGCATTACCAAAGGCTAACACGCGGCTTTGCGCCAGACAATTCGCTAGCGATAGCTCGTGCTGCTGCTGCAAAGGGGCATTGTGTACCTTATCACTATAACGACGCACGCATGCGATAAAGTCGCAAGAAACCTGCTGCGTCCCTTGGTGTAGCAATTGGTAAAATGCATGTTGCGCATTGGAGCCAATCTCGCCCCACAGAATCGGACAGGTATTGTAATCAATGTGATTGCCATGTCGGGTAACCGACTTACCATTGCTCTCCATCTCAAGCTGGGTTAAGTAGCTTGGCAAGTAGTTTAACCGCCCATCATAGGGCAATACGGTATGAGCGTTTACTTGTAAAAAAGTACTATTCCAAACGGCAATCAGGCCCAATAACACAGGTAAGTTTTGGGAAAAATCAGCCTGCGCAAAGTGCTCATCCATACTGTGGGCCCCAGCAAGTAAAGCTTTGAAGTTGGGCATACCAATGCGAATAGCAGTCGCCAGTCCAATCGCTGACCACAACGAAAACCGTCCTCCCACCCACTCCCAAAGCTGGAGCTGATGCTCAGGATGGATACCCCATGCGCTCATCTTGTCACAGTTGGCCGAGATACCGATGAAGTGACGACGCAACACACAGCCCTCTGTCCCATCACGGCGCTTGGCAGTGGCAAGCAGCCATGACAATGCCGTCTTCGCATTAGATAGCGTATCAACAGTACCAAAAGACTTAGAAGAGATGATGAATAAAGTGGTCTCAGGATTTAGATGCTTGAGCAGATGATCAAGATGAGTGCCATCCATGTTGGAGACAAAGTGTACTTCAATGTCAGTATCTGTCCACTCATCCAGCGCGGTCGTCGCCATCAGTGGCCCCAAATCTGAGCCACCAACGCCGATATTGACGACATCGGTGATGGCCTTGCCTGAAAATCCGCGCCATATACCATTACGCACTCGCTCAGATAACCTAGCAACCTGCGCCAGACTATGATGCACATCAGCAACGACATTTTGCTCATCGACTTGTAGCTTCGCTGTCTCAGGCAAGCGTAACGCGGTATGCAAGGCTGCACGCTGTTCACTGGTATTGACCATCGCCCCTTGTAATAGTGCTGTAATACGAGCCGATAAATCGCAGCTATCGGCCAGACTCAATAGGTTAGATAACACTGTCTCATCGATACGCTGTTTGCTATAGTCCATATAGAGCGCGCCCGCTTGCGTGCTAAAACGTAATGCACGCTCCTCGTCTTGTGCAAACAACGTCGTAAGTGACCAAGGCTGCGCTGCTAACGTTTGCAACTGCTGCCAGTACTTAGAGCTGCGAGCACTGCGATAGAGCTCGTCGTCCTTGATATTATCCATTAGTGTGATTACCTATCAGTTATTCATCTTTTGCTAATTGCTGTTCGGCAAAATAGATAAACGCTTGCATATATGAGCGCATATCCCCTGCATCATAGCTAGCGCCGCGCATGGTCGTGACATTGACACCGTATTCGTTGATAAGGGCATCAATGGCATCGGTCAGCTGGATTTCACCGCCGACAGAAGCCGTCGTATTGGCCAGATAATCGAATATTTGATTGCTAAATACATAACGACCAACCACCGCTAAGTTGGATGGTGCATCGTCTAAACTCGGCTTTTCTACAAAGCCTGCGACTCTAAAGCTGGTATTACTATCTTTTGTAACAGACTTATCGTCGACATCTTTGGTAGCATTATTCTTTAACTTAGCGATACCGTATTTATGCACATCTTCATCAGCGACTTGATCGACCAGGATTTGTGAATGGCTGTCTGTAGCAAAGGCATCCATCATAAAGGCCAAATTGTCAGTAGACATATCAGTGGTAAAGGGGTCGAGGACGACATCTGGCAGCAAGACAGCAAAATCATGGGCGCCTATAATGGGACGCGCGGCCAATACCGCATGGCCCAGACCTAATGGCTTGCCCTGACGGATCATCGATACCGTCACATCCTCTGGTAGCCAGTTGAGACTGTCCGCCAGCTCGTCCTTACCTTTATGACGCAGTTGGTTATCCAGCTCAGCATTGATATCGAAGTAGTTTTCAATCGCGCTTTTTTGCGCGTGGCCGACCAAGACAATATGCTTGATACCGGCAGCAATCGCTTCTTCAACGACATAATGAATGGCAGGACGATTGCCCAGTGGCAGTAGCTCTTTGGGCACGGATTTGGACAGTGGCAGCATACGGGTGCCAAAGCCTGCGACGGGGATGACGGCGTGGGTGATGGTAGATGTAGGCATAGTAATAAAAAGTCTAATAGAAAATTAATTCATTACTATAAACCAATAAATTCAACAATGCGTTGTAACCATTTATCATAATTGTAATTTTGCAATACATGATCACTGGCGTAACGCATCCTAAGACAGTTATCTTTTAGTATAAATTAAGGTGCCCGGTACCCATTCGGATTCATACTTTGCCAACGCCATGTATCTTTACACATATCTATAATAGATAGCTTAGCTTGCCAACCAAATAATGTTTTTGCTTTATCAGCACTAGCATAGCAGCTGGCGATATCGCCTACGCGGCGATCAGTAAACTGATAAGGCACTGTTTGATCAGTGACATCTGCAAACGCATTAACCAACTCTAAGACTGAGCTACCTTTACCCGTGCCTAGATTAATCGGTAAAAAGCCAATGGCATCATTATTACAGAGAGCCAACTGTTTAAGATAATCAAGGGCTGCGACATGACCGGCTGCTAAGTCAGTGACATGGATAAAGTCACGCACGCCAGTACCATCGACGGTAGGATAGTCATTGCCAAAGATACTGAGCTTTTCAAGCTTGCCTACCGCTACTTGCGAGATATATGGCATTAAGTTATTCGGCATATCGTTAGGGTCTTCACCGATCTGCCCTGAGGGATGCGCCCCTACTGGGTTAAAGTATCTTAAAGAAATCAAGTTCCAGCTCTTGTCTGTTACTGATAAGTCTTCTAAGATGTGCTCGACAGCAAGTTTGCTTTGCCCATAAGGATTGGTACAAGAGCGCGGTGCAGTCTCATCAATAGGCAGAGTATTAGGGTCGCCATAGACAGTCGCAGAGGACGAAAAAATAAGATTTTTGACGTTATGCTCCATCATGACTTCTAACAAGGTAATCGTACCACTGACATTATTATTATAATACAGTAGTGGCTTGGCGACTGACTCACCGACTGCTTTTAATCCCGCAAAATGTATGACACCAAAGAAGGCATGATCGGCAAAGACTTGTCTGAGGCTCTCAGCATCACGGATATCGCCTTCGATAAACGCAAGCGGCTGACCAATGATGGTCGAGACGCGATTGATGGCTTCGCGGCTGCTGTTGGATAGGTTGTCGTAGACTACTATCTCGTAGCCTGCTTCATGCAGGGCAATACAAGTATGAGAGCCGATATAGCCAGCTCCGCCAGTTACTAATATCTTGTTTTTCATAAAATCAGCCGAGACGTTTTAAAACATACATTTATTGTAATAGTAAAGGTCACTATACTGAGAATCGCACTATATTACCAACACAATGAATCTAGTCTCTTGAAGATAAGATATTTCATCCACTAGGACGCTAACCATACTATGAAATTTAATTCTTACATCCAGCCTTTGTTATCAGGCTATTATGAGCACTATCATCATCCTAAGCAGCGTTTAGCGTTAGTAGTCGGTATGCAGCCGTGGCGTGATATGGTGGGCGACTGGGTGTTTGAGCCAGCGCATATACAGATACAGCGACACTTTAGTAAACGCTACTTTAAGCTATGGTTAAAACCTTTTATCAAACTTGTAAATCCTGTCATTTATATCTGGGGTTATAAGGCGCCTGATTATTTCATTGAATATATACGTGAGCAAAATCTAGATGTGTTTTTTTTGGAAGATGGCTTTATCCGTTCAGGTCCTGATGATGATAGCAGCGCTCCGCCATTATCTATCGTCATGGACAGCCAAGCGCCCTACTTTGATACCACTCGTCCAAATGACTTGACAGATTTAATTGCCAATTTTGACTTTGAACAGGATGGTTATGATGAAGCATTGGCGCAGGAAATACTAGATTATTACGTATCCAAACGTGTGAGCAAATATAATCATCAGTCCTATGTGGATATCACACCAATATATGGGGTTAAGAATAGCAAGCGAGTGTTGGTATTAGGACAGGTACCGCATGATGATTCGTTAAAGTACGGTGGCGGTGAGGGTATTACACTGCTCGATGTGGTCAATAAGGCGATTGAAGAAAATCCTGATGCACAGATTATTGTGAAACCGCATCCAATGACACTTGATGATCCGTCTATCGTCCATGTGCTCATTGAGCTAGATTGTCTTATCCTTACCCAGTCTATTCATTTAGTGGATGCATTGGAAACCATCGATCACGTCTATACGATTACCTCATTAGGTGGGTTTGAGGCGTTACTCAGAGGAAAAAAGGTCACCGTATTAGGGCGACCTTTTTATTATGAACTTACTTTTCCTAGTCTTTGCAATATAGGCTCAGTTGTATCAGAAAAGAAAATTTTAAAGATCTTTGTAACTTGTACAATTCTATATTCAAATTTTTATTTAGATAAAAAAATACATTAATACACTTCTAAATTATCAAAGATAGTCATGCACAGGTTGAACCTTGATGTAGATGACACAATATGCCGCCCTAAGATTTTCGTCGAACAAAATTTCTAACGCAATATAACAATTAAAATACAAAACCACATATTTAAAGTTACAAAGTGAACCGTCTACTTGTTAGTTTAAACGCCGAACACAAATTTCTAAAACACCTATATGTAATTATAGTAGGCTACATAGACTTTCTTTACTCATTTCAACATACCTAGTTTGTCCATAATCGATAGTATGTATATTTGGACGTTTAGCTCGTGAAAGAGCACTACAAAAAGGTAGAATATAAGCGTCTATGTGATGGTGATTTGAAACGTTAACATATATATCTACATGAGATTTTTTTTCGTTTGAGCGTATTATTTTGCTAATACCATACATTTTATCAACGTCTAAACTAATTGACTTTAAATAGTTGCACTATCAAGATAGATTTGAGGACATTCTGCAATAATCTTACTATAAGCAGTATTACTAAGTGCCAACGCTACATATCCACCCATGCTTGATCCATAAATAGTCACTGATTCGTAGTTTACTGAATATTTGGAAATAAATACACTCTTTAATTATATTTAACCCTTCATTATTATTAATAGAGTGAATAAACCAACTCCCACCAAATGGTCTAGTTTCATTAAAATAAAGATCGGACAAATATAAACCGTCATACTAAATTGGTACTGACAGATATCAACTTATGCGTGCATAGCAAGTTTTTGGCGAGTCTATTTGCTTAATTGCTGACGGTAATAAAACTAAAAGTTTACACTCGCCTTTTCTGATTAATCTATGTTGACTCCACTTACTCACAATCAATTAAATTTTTTAAATCCTTGTCCGAAACGTATCTAATAATACCACCCTTTTCCCTATCAACCTTTAACTCCATGTTTGTAATTTTAAATATGGATCGGTTACTAATTCTAATAGGTACAATTACTTATAAAGGCAATACAAATTGAGGGGATTCAGTAACTTGCATTACAAAAATTAATAGTTAGTTTAGAAAAACCTAGAAAATTAATCTTTCTTAATATCCAAGATATAACTTCTTATTTTACTAATAATAGATTTTTGAGCTTCATAGTTACTTACATCTCTATCTGCTCTTATATGTTTTACATCTTTAAACCATAAATCACTCCCATCCATAAGTACTCTCCAATCTATTTCTCGACTATTAGAAGTGAGTAAGGTAGGAGCACCAACTAAACCGGCAAACTCAGCTATCACCGTTGCAGGAGAGATTATAAGATCTAAATTAGCTATTAAAGCGGCTAAACCTTCAAAATCATTTTTCAAATCCAGACCTTTAGGGTTATGAATCGTCACCCCATATTTTTCTTTGACAAAGTCAATATCCTTTTCATAACCAGCATATTGAAGGTTAATAAAATTAATACCTTTGAGCCTGAATACATCGCCCCACATTTCTATTTCAGTATAATGCACATTTCTAGTAAAGTCAGTCAACCCACTTTTCCAACATATGCCTATATTTATATTTTTATCTAACTTGGACAACCAGTTCTTCCAAATCTTACTTCTAATCGGACATATATCGATAACATTACTATTATGAGAATTAATAAAGTTATAAGTTGATTGTCTAAACTCTGCAAGTACATCAGACATTAAGCAAACTTGATCGAAGTTGTCGATGTCTCTATAAATGTTGTTGTCTACCACTTGCGTTAATAACGTATTTGGTATCTCATCTATTTTTTTTAAAATTTCGCTGTTAACAATTCCTCTTATTCTACGATGAACAGGGATAAAATTGATATTTTTCCATGTACGATTAAAAAGACTAAATAATCTTGGTTCACAAGTTATTGTAATATTGGAAAAATTTTTTTCTAAATCAGAATATATAGATGACCATCTAATCTCATCTCCTGGACCCCATTCAGCTAATATTAGTAAATTACTATTTGGATTAAGCTTACTCAAACTTGGGTTATAATGAATTTTTAGATTATTTTTAAGGCATTTACTAATATTTCTTTCCGAGAATATACGCCATGCTTTCCCTAAATTACCTTTAGAGTACTCTAAGTTTCTTCTTACCAAATGACTTTTATCTATATTAACTGAGTCAACTAGCACATCTAAACTTGATTCAACTATACTGTCAGCAGAATCGTAATTTCCTGACTCTAAATATGATCTTGCTAAATTAAGCTTGGCATCAATATCTTTAGGTTTAATTTGAAGATATTGTGAATAAAAAAGAATAGCATCACTATAGTTTTGAGACCATAGATTGTAATAGCCTAGCCATTTAAGTGCTTTATGATGAGGCAAAGTATCATAAGCTTCAAGAAATAACTTTCCTGATTCTTCTTTATTTCCTTGCAATATTAGAAACCTTGCTTTCAACAAAAGCATAGACTGGTAGTATTTAGTAACTCTTTGATTATTATCAAAACTTTTATCATAAACCTTGCTTATCTTAATAATCTTTATACAACGACTAATATAAGAGTTCAAATCCTCTATTTCTTCCTCAGAAGCAAACTGAAAGATAGCTTCATAAGATTTATAGAAATCCGGTCTTAAACTTTTTATTATTCTGTAATTAGTAACAATATACTTATCTTTTTGACCATTAGCTAAGTAACAAACTGATAACATATATTGATAATTAGCAAGTTCAACTATCTTATCTATTTTTGGTAATCCAAGTTTATATTGAATATTTTTAAAGAGTTCTTTGTTGGAATTAAAATCAAACTTATTATTAAAAAATGCATTAACTGTTTTTTTTAATGAGGTTTGTGCAGGATGAATCTTTATAGCAGATTCAATATAATCAATAGCTCTCTCAAACTTCATTTGATTGTAAAGTACAATCCCTATTAAATACTCTGTAGAGTAATCTTTTTTAATTTTCTTTGCTTTTATTAAAGTTGCAAAGGCATTCTCATTATCAAACGATTTATAGTAAGCAATTCCGAGTTTTCTCAACTCTGTATAGTCTGATGGAAAAATTTTCAAGTAATTCTTAAGAAGAACTATGGCTATATTATAGTCAGCTTTATTAAATGCCTTATTTATCTCTGCCTTAAGTGACCTAGGATTATCACTTAAATAGTATGCTAATAGATCATACTTAGTTTGAGAATTATAATTGATTTCATAGGTTATAATATTTTGAGTACTTTTAATGCTCTCTGGAAAGATTTTCTTTACCTTTTTCAAGGTATCAATAGTAAGCTTACTATCACCTACCTTCCTAGATAATTTAGCAAATAAAATGTACGCTGGATAACTATCCAAAACTATATTATCTCTTATATTTTTTAGATAAGTTTCGTCATTATGGTAATGAATAAAATCGTATGTGTCTATAACATTAGATTTATATATAATTCTATTAAGAAATCTGTAAATATATAGATTATCTAATAGATCACTGTATGTTTCTCCAAGTCCTAAGTAATTACTTATATTACTTTTGTCTAGGAAGAATTTACATTCAATAAATCTCTTATTCTTTATAAAAATAATAGGCTTATTGAGATTAAACTTGTAATTACAGACTCTAATTATTTCATCATAATAATTAGAGTCTATATCCACAAATATAAGACTTAACTTTTTATTTTTCATATAATTCAGTCATTATCAATGAGATTCCACTTAAAAGGAGTACCCGCTTTGATATCTACATTTACCTTCTTGCCAATAATATCATGAAGGTATTTCGGACTTATCCCATATCCTGGACGTATACTTCTAACGTTTTCCATATCGAGAATTTCACCCACTTTTATATCTTTCACAAGATAAAGAGATCTGCGAAATTTAACAGAGGCTTTTTCATCTGACTTCAATCCATAGTTCACCTCTCCTAATGCATAGAATGCTTCTTTAGAAGATATACATAATGCTTCTAACTCTGATTCTTCTAATGAAAAGCTATCATCAGGACCACCACCACTTCTATCTAAAGTGACATGCTTTTCAATAACGCGTGCACCTAAGACCACACTTGCTATAGCTGTAGTATTACTTATAGTATGATCAGATAAGCCAACTAAACATCCAAACCTTCGTTGCATGTCAGGTATTGTGCGTAGGTTATAGTCTTCAGACTTAGCCGGATAACTACTGACACAGTGTAGTATGACTAAATCTTTGCATCCACCAGACCTAGCAGCAGCTATTGCTTCTGCTATTTCTTCTGCATCTGCCATACCCGTAGATATGATCATTGGCTTCCCTGTGGAAGCGACATACTTTATTAAAGGTATGTCTACTGCTTCAAAACTAGCAATCTTATAAGCTGGAGCATTAAGATCTTCTAATAAGTCTACTGCCGTAAAGTCAAATGGTGAGCTAAATACAGTTATACCTTCACTTTTAGCCTTTTCAAAAATTGGTTTATGCCACTCCCAAGGAGTGTAAGCAGATTTGTACAAGTCATACAAGCTATTACCATCCCATAAACCACCACGTATCATAAAGTCTTCTGATTTTGAATCAAAAGTAATAGTGTCTGGAGTATAAGTTTGAAGTTTTACTGCATCCGCACCGCTTCTTTTAGCCATTTCAATAATTCTAAAAGCATTATTAATATCGCCATTATGGTTAGCTGACATTTCTGCAATTATATATGGAGGGAAGTCTTTACCAATTTTACGCCCATCTATTTCCATCATATCTTATTCTCCAGCTTCAAAGTACTTAGGATTGAGGCAACATACACATACTCTATCAACATTTTCTCCATCAATATAATAAAACCCTTTCATAGTTGCTTCAATGTACCATCCTGCTCTTGTATAAGCTTTAATTGAAGGTATGTTTTTATCAATCATACCTCCTTGCAAGCGCCTAATATCAAGCTCATCGAATGCAACTTTATTAGCTAATGCAATAGCTTTAGAAGCCAACCCTTTACCTAAATACTCTCTATTACCAATAAAAACAACTAAGTCAGATGTCTTATTCTTCCAATCGATAGGGCCGATTTTCACGTTGCCTACTTTATTATTATTTGAAGTATCAAAGATCAGGTAATAATAATACTTTCTTTCGTCAAGTCCTCTTTGATAATCATCAATCAGAACTCCTTTATCAAACTTCCTACCTGAGCCCGTATAGTAATTTAAATGACCATCATTATTTTCAAACCAATCACAATACTCGTCATCTATATCATTTTTTGTAAGTGCTCTAATATCTATTTTTATTCCTTCCATAATTCACCTCTTAGTGGATAGTTTTAATGATATGACTTGCTATTCTTTTCGACCCTAGCCCATCTACTAGTGACTGAATCCTATTTCTACGAATAATATAAGATTCAGATTCTAGCTGAAGATTAGTTATGAAATTAACTATTGTGTTAGTTGTAATTTTTTTTAATGAACCTAAATAATCGATCATCTCCTGCTCATCTAGATATTCGACTAGTTCTTTTTGATTTTCTGCTATATCAATAAGCGCAGAATTCAAGCCTAAGCAAAATCTCTCCCATACAGTTGAACCACAAGCTCCTAAACAATAAATACTAGTATTCATTAATTCAGGCATTTTATCTGTAGTTTCTTGCATCTTAATATGAGGTACCTCTTCAACTAAATCATGTAGTATTGCATAATGCTCAGCTGGTAGCTTACCTGTTATGATGTGAAAATTATACTTAAAACACTGTAATAAGGCGGGGATGACCGTTTGCCATAATGAGAAACTGCCTACACCTCCAAAGTTGACCAATATAGAATCTAATTCAACTCTCTCATTATGACCGATATTTGACTGCCTCATTTCTTCATACATAGGCTTTAACAGAGCATACTTCGGCCCTAATAATTTTTGAGCATGCTCAGGTAAAAGACCATTGTAGCGAACATCTATATTAGGCCAATAATTTTGGTCAATCAAAATATCACTTAAATGGACTCTATTAGCTAGGTCATCTATTACCACTATGGGTATGGATAGTTTGTTTTTTATATAGCCTTCCCAAACAGAATCTATTGAATAGTGATCTATAACTAATAAGTCTATTTTGAAAGTGGAAGCTGATTTAAGAAAATCTTCAGCATCCTCTTGTTGAGACACCCCCAGCCACTCTGAATGTCTATCGGAAAAGGATTTATTGACGGAGGATCCAATAACTGAATATTCAAAATCATTATCATCAATAATACTTAACAGATTTCCATCATACTGTCTGACAAAAAAAATACTTTTAACAAAACTTTCTTTAAGTTGGGTAGCTAAAGTGAGACAACGTTGTAAATGCCCAGTACCAATATGCGGAGCAACATCTACCCTAAAAGCAATCGTTTTCACGTTTCTATCCATGCTTGATACATGAGTTCTGCTGTTCTCCAATCCTCTAAGGTATCAATGTCCTGAACAAGATATCGAGGTAATTTCACACCTAAAGAATGCTCACTAAATATTGGTAGTGCTTGTTGCCAAGCTTCTTTAGTACCCCAATAGAACTGACCTGCATCATGCCAAGCTTCTTCTAAATCTTGGGACCTTACATTCAGTTTAGTTGCATCTATCATCTTGACGTAATTACTGTCTGATAAATTTAGTGCGCGTTGAATTGGAAACGCATAACTTGTCAGACTGAAAGCATAATGTGAATCTTGTGATTGCTCTAAGAGCTCCAATCCTTGTTTTATGTATTGGGCTTTCAACATTGGAGCAGTGGCATAAATGCAACATACATATTCAAAACTACTATCATTTATTCTTCTCAAAGCGTCTTGAATAACAGGTGTTGTTCCTGCATAGTCATTTGCAAGTTCATCCTTACGAATAAATGGAACTTCAGCGCCACAGCTTAAAGCCACCTCAGCTATTTCTTCATCATCAGTAGAAACGATAATCCTATCGAAGCACTCGCTTTTTATTGCTGCTTCTATTGAATAAGATATAAGCGGTTTACCATGGAACATCTTAATATTCTTCCGTGGTATCCGTTTGCTACCTCCTCTTGCAGGTATTACCGCTATATTAGCCATCTTTTAATATACCTTGTAAAGTTTCAACAATATAATCTTGCTGTTCTTCAGTTAGATCAGGATATAAAGGTAGACTAATTGCTTCTTTGTAATATTGTTCAGCTTGTGGGAAGTCGCCCATCTTAAAGCCAAAATTATTCTGGTAGTAGGGTTGGAGGTGCACAGGAATATAGTGCAAATTAACGCCTATATTAGATGCGCGTAAAGAATTAAAAACATCCAAATGGGTAGCTTTAATTTCATCTAATTTTAGCCTAATCACATAAAGGTGAAGACCAGAGTGACCCTCTGATATTTGATAAGGTACTATGACAGAAAGATTCGCTAACTTGTGATTATACCTATCTGCTATTCTATGCCGACTTTCATTAATATCGTTTAATCGTTTAATCTGAGAGCTACCAAGTGCTGCCTGTAGCTCAGTCATACGATAATTAAATCCTAAATCAACTTGTTGGTAATACCAAGGACCGTCAGGTTCATGCGTCATTAATTCTGGATCGCGAGTGATACCATGACTACGAAGAAGATCTAACTTTTGTGCTAAATCTTCACTATTAGTCGTAGCCACACCACCTTCAGCGGTCGTAATAATCTTGACTGGATGAAAGCTAAATATAGTAATATCAGAATACTGACAATTACCTATTGGCTGATCTTTGTACTTACCACCTATTGCGTGTGATGCATCTTCGATAACCGAAAAGTCATATTCTTTAGAAAGCTCATATATCCCTTCCATATCACAAGGCTGACCACATAAGTGAACAGGGATAACTACTTTAGGCAGCTGTCCTTTGACCTTAGCGGTCTGCAATTTATCCTTCAAAGCCTGCGTAGACAAATTATATGTTTTAGGATCAATATCTACAAAGTCTATACTAGCGCCACAATATAATGCACAGTTTGCTGACGCAACGAAAGTGATAGGGGTTGTCCATACAAGGTCACCCTTCCCTACACCTAAGGCTAAGCAAGCTGCATGTAGTGCTGATGTAGCACTATTCATTGCAAATGCAAATTTAACATTACATTGAGTTTTAATCGCTTCTTCAAAATTAGGGACTTTTGGTCCTTGAGTAAGGAAGTCCGATTCTAATACCTCTACAACGGCATTAATATCTTCTTTAGTAATATTTTGACGACCATATGGTATAAAGTTCATTATATTTTACCAATTCTATCTTTATTTTCTTGTATCCAAGACTCAAGCTCTTTCCTTGGCATCCATTCAGTATTGTTATCACTTGAATAAACAAAACCTTCTGGGACTTTTTTGCCATCTTTAACACGTTCTGGTGAATTACCCCAGTTGTTAATAGTAGGTAATATCTTAAAATGTTCAGCGTACTCATAAGTATAGTAAGAATCTTCAGCACCAATCATTTGCTCATGTAGTTTTTCACCCGGTCTAATGCCTATAATCTTAGTTTGAGCTTCTGGTGCTACAGCTTTAGCAACATCCATAATATTCATGGATGGAATTTTCTTAACGTAGATCTCTCCACCCTCCATGTCTTCAAAAGCATGCCATACAAGCTCAACACCTTCTTTTAAAGTAATCATAAAACGTGTCATACGATCATCTGTAATAGGTAGCTCACCTTTCTCTTTAATCGATAAGAAAAATGGAATAACCGATCCACGTGAACCCATGACATTGCCGTAACGTACTACAGCAAACTGTGTAGGATGCTGACCACTATAAGCATTTCCTGCTACAAACAATTTATCAGAGGTAAGCTTCGTAGCACCATATAGGTTGATAGGGCTACTTGCCTTATCAGTTGATAATGCAACCACTCGCTTGATCCCTTTGTCTATACAAGCATCAATTAAGTTCATCGCTCCATGTACATTGGTTTTTACACATTCAAAGGGATTGTACTCGGCAGTTGGAACAATTTTTGTAGCAGCAGCATGTACAACATAATCGACACCATCTAGTGCTCGATAAAGCCTTTCTTTATCCCTTACATCGCCAATAAAAAAACGTACGCGAGGATCATCTTGAAAAAGTTTAGCCATTTCCCACTGTTTCATTTCATCTCTAGAAAATATGATAATTTTTTTAGGATTGTACTTTTCAAGTGTCATTGGAATAAATTTATGACCAAAAGAGCCTGTACCACCAGTTACTAAAATTGTTGAGTTACTTAACATTTATTCTTAACCTTAATTCACGTAATATTTAAATAAAAACACTCAATTGTAGAAGTGTCACTATACTTTTTCAAGATGATTTTGATAGTCGCTTAATATACTTATTTCGACACTTTTATCTAGTCATTCTTTTCACGTCTTGAGAATGCTATATGGGTTAACATTATATGAGATATGATTGTTTTCTAACAATGCTTCTTTAACTACGCTTCAATTAGTGATATAGCAGTAACAGCATGATTTATTTGCTTGTTTCGAATATTATAAATATTTATCAAAACAATATTCCTAGAATTGTTCTTATACAGTTCTTTATGGATAATTTTTGAAAGGTCATACTATTCTCCCTATGTAGCTCTATACAAGTATGTGAGCCGATATATCCATCGCCACCCGTTACTAAGATCTTGTTATTCATGACAATTAGCTACAATAAAAACACCTCATTGTAGGGTTGTAGTAAAGTTTTTTCAAGGTGTTAATTTAGCGGGTAAAAAAGGTTAAATCGACATCGTTTACTCGTTTATTCCCTTTTATCAATGTAAGCTTTGACTGGTAAGCCTTACAAAATATTCACAACAATGAATATACAGATATCGGGTACTCAAACTTAATTAAAAAATATTCAATTTTTGAAATAAAAGACCGATTATCGCTATAATTACCTACTTCGTCCGTGTGAGTATAACAATAGCTGTCATATGATGACTTGATAAGATTTTTTTGCAAAGACGTTAAAATGTGCTACATACCTTCTTTTTCTATCCAAAAAAAACACCCCAATGTAGGAGTGTTTTTGTCGATATTGTAAGCTGTCTCTTAACGCTAGCTCTGTATTACCAACCAGTCACTTCTTTTAGCTTATCGCCAAGCTTGGATGGGTCACGAGTATACGCGATACCAGCATCTTCAAAGGCTTTGAATTTCTCTTCAGCAGTACCTTGACCACCAGAGATGATCGCGCCAGCATGGCCCATACGCTTGCCTTCTGGAGCCGTTACACCAGCGATGTAACCAACGACAGGCTTAGTCACATGGTCTTTGATGTAAGCTGCCGCTTCTTCTTCAGCAGTACCACCGATCTCACCGATTAGGATGATCGCTTCGGTTTGTGGATCATCTTGGAACAATTTTAGCGCGTCAATCTGGTTCATACCAGGGATAGGATCACCACCGATACCGATACACGTTGACTGACCAAAGCCAAGCTTAGTGGTCTGCGCGACGGCTTCATAAGTTAGCGTACCAGAGCGTGAGATGATACCTACTTTACCTGGCTGATGGATATGACCTGGCATGATACCGATTTTACATTCGCCTGGCGTGATGACACCTGGGCAGTTAGGGCCAACTAAACGCACATCGCCCGCTTCTTCTAGATAGCGTTTTGCTTTTAGCATATCGATAGTCGGTACGCCTTCAGTGATCACGACGATCAATTTAACACCAGCATCAATTGCTTCAACGATAGAATCTAGTACGAATGGTGCTGGTACGTAGATAACAGAAGCGTCAGCTTGAGTCGCTTCCATAGCTTCACTCATAGTGTTAAATACAGGTAGACCTAGGTGCGTTTGACCGCCTTTACCTGGAGTCACACCACCAACTACTTTGGTACCATATTCGATGGCTTGCTCAGAATGGAACGTACCATTTTTACCAGTAAAACCCTGTACCAATACTTTGGTATCTTTATCGATTAATACACTCATTATATTTTCCTTGTATTCGGTTGTCTTGTAACAGTGGTCCTTATAACTCTTGTTACCAGATATTGGTAACCACTCTTTGTTATAAAAACCACTATTACGATTTGACTACTATGCTTAAAGACTTAGGCTTTCACAGCATCGACAATTTTTTGAGCCGCGTCAGATAGGCCTTGAGCTGAAATCAATTTCAGACCAGACTCTTCTAGAATTTGTGCGCCTTTCTCAGCGTTGTTACCTTCTAAACGAACAACAACGGGTACTTGTACGTCAACTTCTTTGATAGCAGCGATGATAGCTTCTGCAATCATGTCACAACGTACGATACCGCCAAAGATGTTGATTAGAACGCCTTCAACACTGCTGTCTTCTAGAATAATTTTGAACGCTTCAACAACGCGATCTTTGGTTGCGCCGCCGCCAACGTCCAAGAAGTTAGCAGGCTTGCCGCCATACAACTTGATGATATCCATGGTCGCCATTGCAAGACCAGCACCGTTCACCATACAACCGATGTTACCTTCTAGAGCAACATAGTTTAGGTCAAACTCAGCTGCTTTAAGCTCACGCTCGTTTTCTTGCGTCTTGTCTTGTAGCGCTGCAATTTTAGGCAGACGATATAGTGCGTTTGAATCGATACCGATTTTACCATCAACACAAACGATTTCGCCGTTTTCACGAACGGCCAATGGGTTGATTTCCATTAGGGCAAAGTCGTTTTCAACAAATGCTTTATAAGCGCCAGTCATCAATTTAACGAACTGATTAATTTGCTTGCCTTCTAGACCAAGTTTGAACGCAACGTCGCGCGCTTGGAAAGGCATCAAACCAACTAGAGGATCAACATTTACTTTAAAGATTTTTTCTGGTGTGCTGTGTGCTACTTCTTCGATATCTACGCCGCCTTCGGTAGATGCCATGAAGGTTACACGACGAGTTGCACGATCAACGACTGCGCCAAGATATAGCTCAGTTTGTACTGGGTACATGTCTTCTGCAACCAACACAAAGTTGACTGGCTGGCCATCAGCATCAGTCTGAAACGTAACTAGATTAGTACCGATCAGCTCATCAGCGACTTGCTTAGCTTCTTCACGAGTCTTAACTAGCTTAACACCGCCCGCTTTACCGCGGCCACCAGCGTGTACTTGCGCTTTAATTACCGCAATGTCAGTTGGCGTCTTATCAAAGGCTGCTGCAGCTTCGTCGCCACTATGGGCAATGATGCCTTCTTGAATTGGCAAACCATAGCTTTTTAATAGCTCTTTTGCTTGATACTCATGTAAATTCATTGATTGTATCCTTTATTTTTTACAATTAATAAAAAGTGAAAATAAGTGCACGATAACATTTATATGGTGCACTTATAACCGTAGCCCCAGTGGTTATAACACTCATCGTTATAACCATTATCATAAGCATAGTCATCATAATTATCATAGTCATGACGCTTTGCTGTGCTACGGTCAATTTATACCTTAATACCTACTCGGTAACCGCTAGCGATTACTTACGTTTTTTGCGCTGAATGGCGTGAATAGCACGGCCATCTGCAGATAGAGCAGCTTCATGCACTGCTTCTGAAATCGTTGGATGCGCAAACGTCATTAGCTGCAAGTCTTCAATACTAGAGACAAATTCCATCGCGATCATACCTTGATGGACGATGTCGCCTGCACCAGCAGAGATAGCATGCATACCTAGCAAGCGATCGGTCTTAGCGTCAGCGACGACTTTAACAGAGCCTTGCGCTTCACTTTGTGCCAAAGCACGGCCGTTAGCAGCTAGGTTAAACGAGCCTGTTTTGACTTCATAGCCTGCTTCAGTCGCTTCTTGCTCAGTCAAACCAACCCATGCGATTTCTGGATGGGTGTAGATAACGTTGATGATGGTATCATAGTTGACTTGCGCCTTTTCACCATGGATACGCTCAACCGCCATCATACCCTCTTCCATCGCTTTATGAGCCAGCATTGGACCACGGACTAAGTCACCAATGGCATATACGCCATCGAGGTTAGTTTTGCATTGATCGTCGACATCGATAAGACCACGCTCAGTCAAGGTAATACCGCTGTCTTCACCAAGTAGTTTTTCAGAGTAAGCACGGCGGCCGACACAAACAATCAGCTTATCAAAGCTCTCGTCTGATGACTCGCCTTTGGCTTCGCTAGTAACGACCACTTGATCGCCTTGTACTTCAGCATTGGTGACTTTGGTATCGACACGGATATCGAGGCCTTGCTTTTTAAACATCTTACGTGACTCTTTAGCGATGTCTTTATCAGCAGCTGCTAAAAACTCAGGTAGCGCTTCATAGACGACCACTTCACTACCTAGGCGGCGCCATACAGAGCCAAGCTCAAGACCGATCACACCTGCACCGATGACACCTAAACGCTTAGGTACTTCAGTAAAATCAAGTGCGCCTGTCGAATCTACAATACGATCTCCGTCAGTTTTAGCGACAGGAATCTCGATAGGGACAGAACCTGCTGCCAAAATGACATTTTTAGCAGTGATAGTACTTTCCGCTTCGTCTTCTAGCGCAGTAAACTTAACTTTTTTCTCGCTACCTTTGCCATCAACTAATGTACCCCAGCCTTGTAGCCAGTCAACGCCATTACCTTTTAATAACGCTGCTACGCCGCCAGTCAACTGCTTGACGATGCCTTCTTTACGTTCTATCATTTGTTCGATATTGATAGAGACGTCACCTGTACTAATACCATGCTCATCAAGGTCATGTTTAGTCGCTTCATAACGATGCGAGCTATCAAGTAAGGCTTTTGATGGGATACAACCAACGTTTAGACAAGTACCGCCAAGCGCAGGCTCGCCCTTATAAACACGTTTTTCGATACAAGCAACACTCATACCCAGCTGTCCTGCACGGATAGCCGCTTCATAACCACCGGGACCGCCGCCAATGACGACTAAATCATAATTGTCTTTCATAGTACGTTCCTTTTCTAATTTTAGTTTGAGCTTTGTTTTTGTTTATAGATACCGTTGCTAACCATACCAATCTATACCAATAAAAAAGCCATACGTCACCCGATCGTTATCTAGTCAATACACTAAGTTAGCATCGTGTGTCATATAGCGCTTATTGATTATCTTAAAGACTGAATGTTATAAACGATAAAGCCTTTTAAAAAGGTATCTATAAATTTTTAGTATAAAAGCAAAAAGCTTGTATCAGTGTGGGCCGATACAAGCTTATAAGCTTATAGGTCTAGTAGTAATAATGATGGATCTTCAACCAATTCTTTGATAGTCACCAAGAACTGTACCGCTTCTTTACCATCGATCATACGGTGGTCATAAGATAGGGCCAGATACATCATTGGTAAGATTTCAACCTTGCCATCGACTGCCATTGGACGCTCGTTGATAGCATGCATACCTAAGATAGCAGTTTGTGGTGGATTCAAGATAGGCGTTGACATGAGTGAACCAAAGACACCACCGTTTGAGATAGTAAACGTACCACCAGTCATCTCATCCAAACCTAACTTGCCTTCTTGCGCTTTGCCGCCAAGCTCACGGATTTTGCTCTCGACATCCGCCATGCTCATGCGATCCGTATCACGAAGTACTGGAACCACTAGGCCACGATCTGATGATACAGCAACACCGATATCATAAAAACCATGATAAACGATATCATCGCCATCCAATGACGCGTTCACTGCTGGGAAGCGTTTTAGCGCTTCAGTAGCGGCGCGTACGAATAACGACATAAAGCCTAGACGTACACCATGACGCTTTTCAAACTTGTCTTTATACTTAGTACGTAAGTCCATCAATGGCTTCATATTGACTTCGTTAAACGTGGTCAACATTGCAGTATCTTGTGATGCTGACAATAAACGCTCGGCAACACGCTTACGCAAACGTGTCATCGGTACGCGTTTTTCAGTGCGCTCACCAACTGACTCAGCAACAGGACGACCGCTATCAGATTTGATAGAGCTGTCAGCTTTTAGCTTTGGATCTGCCATATCAGTCTTGGTAACACGGCCACCGCGGCCACTACCTTCGACATTCTTTGGATCTACGCCACTTTCTTTGGCAGCTTTACGTACCGCAGGGCTTTGGTCTTTATGATCAGCTTCATCGTGCGGCGCATTTGGACGATTTGAGGTATCGCCGTATCCAGTTTCTTTTTGTTGTACTGGTGCAGCTGGTTGATTTGGATCTACTGCTGGCGCTTCATCAGAGCCAGTATCGGTGTCAGCATCAGAGCTACCACTTGCACCAGCTTCAAACTCTGCGATTAGGTCCGCTGATTCAACCGTATCATCGACTTGTTTGACGATTTTGGTTACAACACCGTCATCAGGTGCAACGACTTCCAACACTACTTTATCAGTTTCGATCTCTGCTAAAAGGTCATCACGATTAACCTGTTGGCCTTCAGTGACATGCCATTCAACAATCGTGCCATCGGCAACCGATTCTGGAAAAACGGGGGTATTAATTTCAGCCATCGATATACTCCTTAGATTTAGATATTACTACTTATTATTAAGTCGTGATAGACAGTTATTTCCTATTTGAAGGTATGTTATTAATAAAAACCTACCCACATACATCGTCTACTTCTTGATAATCTAACCATGCAATAGGAACTAACTGCTATCGTCTCATTGATTAATCTTATATTGGTAGCGCTTATTCAGCCAACTCATCGACACTAACGCCTAAACCTTCGGCAACCAGTGTTTGCTGCTGCTGAACATGCAACTTCGGTGAACCAGTCGCTGGCGCTGCACTAGGAGGACGTGCTACTGGCTCCATTACTTTCGCTCTAGTCGGATGCGGTACCACAATACGGAACATATGCGGTGCTAAATAATACCAAGCACCTTGGTTCAGTGGCTCTTCTTGCGTCCAGACAATTTCTTTTAGGTTGCTGTATTTTTCTATCTCAGCAATTAGACGCTCTTCTGGAAGCGGATAAAGCTGCTCAATACGAACGATGGCGACATGCTCTAGACCCAATGCGCGGCGCTGCTCAAGTAAGTCGTAATAGACCTTACCGCCACATAATACCAAACGTGTGATCTGATCGGCATTTTGCTCATCAATCTCTGGCAGTACTGTCTCAAACTTGCCATTAGCAAGCTCTTCTAACTGAGAAGTCGCAAGCTTATGGCGTAGTAAGCTCTTTGGTGACATAACGATCAAGGGTTTACGTATCGGACGTACTGCTTGACGACGTAATGCATGGAAAATCTGTGCAGGCGTCGTTGGCGTAATGACTTGCATATTGTCTTCAGCGCATAGCTGTAAAAAGCGCTCAAGACGGGCTGAAGAATGCTCCGGACCTTGACCTTCAAAGCCATGTGGTAATAGCATGGTTAATCCGCACACACGCTGCCATTTGGTCTCACCACTAGAGATAAATTGGTCAATGACGACCTGCGCACCGTTGACGAAATCACCGAACTGCGCTTCCCAAACGATCAACGCATTAGGTACTGTCGTTGCATAGCCATACTCAAAGGCTAGCACCGCTTCTTCTGATAGCAACGAGTTGTAAGTAGCAAAACGAGCTTGCTTTTCACTAATATGAGCCAACGGCACATACATACTGCCATCATTGACATTATAAATTTCGCTATGACGATGCGAGAAGGTACCACGGCCAACGTCTTCACCAGTGATACGTACCAATATATCGTCATTATCAACGAGAGAGGCATAAGCTAGGGTCTCTGCTGCACCCCAGTTAAGTGGCTCTTCACCAGTTTGCATCGCTAAACGCTGATCCACGACTTTTTGTACTTGACGTTGAAGCTTATAGCCTTCTGGCATCTCAGCCATGCGGCGACCATACTCTTTTAGTTTTTCGATATCGACACTGGTATCCCAATCGTCGACTAAGTCGTGACCTAAGTAAGGCTTCCAATTCACAAAAAGCGCCTCATCAGGATCACTGACCAAAGAGTTCACCACATAATCACCACGATCTAGCGACTCACGATATGAGTCCTCGTAGTTTTTGGCTTCACTTTCGTCAATTACACCATCTTTGATCAGTTGCTGGGCATATATTGCACGAGTCGTTGGTAACTTTTTGATGACTGAATACATCAACGGCTGAGTCGCAGAAGGTTCATCCGCTTCATTGTGACCGTTACGGCGATAACAGAACAAATCGATAATGATGTCTTTATCAAACTCATGACGATAATCAAGAGCAAGCTGCGCGGCAAAAACGACTGATTCAGGATCATCGCCATTTACATGTAAGATCGGTGCATGAACCATTTTAGCGACATCGGTACAATATTCTGTCGAGCGCAAGTCTTCTTGACGGCTGGTCGTAAAGCCGACTTGGTTGTTGATGACTATATGTAGCGTCCCGCCCGTGGTATAAGCACGAGTCTGTGACATCTGGAACGTCTCTTGTACCACGCCTTGACCAGCAAATGCGGCATCACCGTGGACAACGATCGGTAGCACCGAGTTACCATCTTTATTATTGTGACGAGCTTGGTCGTTACGACGTACTTGACGGGCACGGACAGAGCCTTGTAATACTGGCGCGACAATCTCAAGGTGTGATGGGTTAAAGGCCAATGCTAAGTGCGCTTCACCGCCTGGCGTCATCACGTTAGATGAATAACCGTTATGATATTTGACGTCACCTGAGCCTTTTTCTGGCTGAACTTTGCCATCAAACTCATCAAACAAATCAGCTGGGTTTTTACCCAAAACGTTAACCAATAAGTTAAGACGTCCGCGGTGTGCCATACCGATAACCATCTCTTTGGTACCGTAACCACCAGCACGTTGAATGATTTCGTTAACCGCAGGAATAAAGCTTTCACCACCTTCAAGGCCAAAACGTTTTACGCCCGTATATTTACGCGCCAAATACTTCTCTAACCCTTCAGCAGCGGTCAGACGCTCCAAGATAGATAAGCGTTTTTCTTCGTCGAATTTGATATAACCTAGGTTGGTCTCAAGATACTTCTCCATCCAGCGCTTTTCAGTACTGGTGGTTACATGCATATATTCTACACCGATATGGCGACAGTAGATGCGTTCCATAATTTCGATAATCTCACGCAATGGCGCTTCTTTTTTACCGATATTAAGATCGCTCGTAGGATATATAGTATCAAGGTCAGCTTCTGATAAGCCATGATAAGCGAGGGTTAAGTCTTCTACCGCAGCGCGTGGATGCAGCTCTAAAGGATCAAGCTGCGCACGGCGATGTCCACGACGACGATACGCTGAAATCAGCTGCTGAACACCCATTTGTTTAGGATCAGCACAGTCTTCTGACGTACTAGAAGTTGAGTTATCAGAGATAGGACCAATTTTATTGGCTGTCTGATTACGTGCAAGCAATAAAAACTGATCTTTAATGTCATTATGCTTGGCATCGTTGGGAGATTGGTATTGCTTAAAATAATCTTGCCAATCCGTATCGACACTATCTGGATCGCTTAAAAACTGCTCATAAAGGGATTCGATATAAAGGGCATTGTCAGCGGCAAGTTCAGTATGTTCTACGCCAGCTGCTTCTTTCGTTATACTATTCATAATAATCGTCTATTTGATAGATAAATGAATGGAATCGTGCTTATTATTGTGTGTTCTATTATACGCTAAGCTTATAAAAAAGTTGGTATACATCGTTAAATACTGTTTGCCAGTTACTAACTATTTGTCAGTTACTAGTAAGTAGTCGCTCTTATTTGCCAGTAAAGATCATTAGCCGATTATGCTAAGCTTCACCCATAGTTGCTTGATATCATAAATGAGCATGAACAATGATGATAACAAGTCCAAACTTCACCAATATAACTAATCGAGTAGACAATCTCTTCTCAATCAGCTATTAACAGATGTTTTCAAAGAGTTTTTGTAATGAGCATACACTGCTATATAGGGTAACATGTATGAATTACCTGACATAGTTTGTTTGCTCAATACTAAGTATTTACATATTAAATAACAATTATCACTTTACGAACATTATGTACGTATCGTCAGTATAGCATCGCTAATAGCTTCTAAAAACTTAGCATAATAACAGTGGTTTTTGATACTTTAACTCCCGCTATGATAACATTTTTATGATTCAAAATTTATGACAAGTTGAGCAACATTGCCTTTATTTATAAAGCTGTCTTCAACAAAGCAAAAACCACACTTTTAATAAAACCAAAAGACAGTAGCTTGTTAAAAATAAACGCATTGTTAGCATTTACTCAAATCATCAATAAGAACATATGATAACTTGTCAAATAAACAGACTTTTTACCGTGTATAAATTGTACAGGTAAATAGCGACCAATCTTTGAACCCTTACACGCTACCAACGTACTGTACGTATAGACTTACATTGATTCAGATAATCTGTTCAGCTGCCATACACTGTTAAATACTCACTTTATTGATCTACAAACAGAACATATCATGCAATAAAGACACCGTCTGATTAACAGACGGTGTCTTCGTATATATAAGAATACCTGGGTATTTGATTAACCAGCTTGATCTAGTAATAAATTACGTAGGTTACCGATCGCTTTAGTAGGGTTTAGGCCTTTTGGACAAACCGATACACAGTTCATAATACCGCGGCAACGGAATAGGCTGAACGGATCATCCAAGCGTGCTAGGCGAGCTTGCGTATCAGTATCACGGCTATCAACCACAAAGCGGTTGGCGTTAAGCAGCGCTGCTGGCCCTAAGAACTTATCAGGGTTCCACCAAAATGATGGGCAGCTGGTAGAACAGCAAGCACATAGGATGCATTCATACAGACCGTTCATCTTTTCACGCTGCTCAGGTGACTGCAGACGCTCTGTCGGCGGCGCTGGCTGCTCGTTGATTAGGTACGGATGTACTTTTTCGTATTGCTCATAGAATTGGTTCATGTCAACGACTAAATCACGAACAACGGGCAAACCTGGTAGAGGGCGAACCGTTACCTTTTCAGGCAATGTATTCATGTTAATCAAACAGGCCAAACCATTTTTACCGTTGATGTTTACGCCATCAGAACCACAGATGCCTTCACGGCATGAGCGGCGGAAAGTGATGGTTTCATCTTCCTTTTTTAAGCGTAATAATACGTCAAGCAACATACGATCTGACTCAAGTAGCTCAATCGTATAAGTTTGCATGCGCGGCGCTGTGTCCTGGTCAGGATCATAGCGATAGATTTCGATGGTGCGAGTACCTCGGCTCATAATGCTAAACTCCACACGTAGGTGATGGCGGGCATACAAAATGTGCATCATACCAGCGCTGTTGTTCAATTTTCATCATCGCACTGGCATAAGCTTGTAGCTAGCGGTCACCTTTTTAATAAATTAATAAGGGATAAAACGGTAATCCTATACGTACATAAAATATATGTCATATAAAATTAATAAACGCGAACTTTTGGCTCGACATAATCGACAGTTAATGGAACCTTGCGAACTGGCTTATAGATGATACGGTTGCCTTCAGAATACCATAGAGTATGCTTCATCCAATCATGATCGTTACGGCCGTTTGGTGCGTAATCATCATCTTCTGGGCGATCATAGTCAGCAACACTGTGAGCGCCGCGGCTCTCATGACGATTAGCTGCCGATATCATTGTGGCCTTAGCAACTTCATAAAGGTTGGCAACTT
The DNA here is from genome assembly GCF_947495825.1 of uncultured Psychrobacter sp. Lineage (GTDB taxonomy): Bacteria > Pseudomonadota > Gammaproteobacteria > Pseudomonadales > Moraxellaceae > Psychrobacter. Next base: position 118,996 of record NZ_CANMAH010000003.1, on the reverse strand, counting down.
CAAATGCTTCGATACGCGCTGTATTAAACACTTGCGACTTATCTGCTAGATGAATGTTTTCAACCTTGTCACCAAGCGCCAAGATTTTCTCGACTCCTTCATCCATTAAAGCTTGCGTACGGAACACACTTGCATGCTTTTGCATGGTTGCACGAATCTCATCTGCCACGTCTTGCGCATTGTAGCCTTCTGTAGACTGTTGCAATTTATCCAAACGACGTACAGTAAAGTCTAATACATGCGGGTCAAGCGGCTTGTAGTTATGATCAGCATGATGATATTCATCAACGATATGCTTACCTGCTGCACGGCCAAATACTAATAAATCAAGCAGTGAGTTGGTACCTAAACGGTTGGCACCATGGACACTAACGCACGCACACTCACCAATAGCATACAGACCTTTGACGACATCGCCCTTTGCATAAAGTCCGTCTTCATCCTTACCCGCTTCTAAGTCTGGTACAACCACTTGACCATGAATCGTAGTAGGAATGCCGCCCATCATATAATGAATGGTTGGGATAACTGGAATAGGCTCTTTAGTGATATCGACGTTTGCAAAGTTTTTACCAATCTCAAATACCGATGGTAAGCGCTTCATAATGGTATCTACCCCTAAATGCGTCATATCCATAACGATATGGTCGGCATTTGGGCCACAGCCACGACCTTCTTTGATCTCTTGGTCCATCGAGCGTGACACAAGATCACGTGGTGCTAAGTCTTTAACCGTTGGCGCATAACGCTCCATGAAAGCTTCGCCGTCTTTATTACGTAAGATGGCGCCTTCACCGCGGCAACCTTCTGTCAACAGCACCCCTGCTCCGTGAACGCCGGTTGGGTGGAACTGCCAAAACTCCATATCTTGCAATGGAATGCCAGCGCGAACCGCCATACCGATACCGTCACCAGTGTTGATATAAGCGTTAGTAGACGCCGCAAAAATACGACCAGCTCCGCCAGTCGCTAATACTGTAATCGGTGTCTGGAACACAGCTACCGCGCCTGTTTCTTGCTCAAGTGCTACCACACCATTGATGTTACCCGCTTCGTCTTTGATCAAATCAAGCGCAATCCACTCGATGAAGAACTCAGTACCTTGCTGCAGGTTTTTTTGATATAGCGTATGTAAGAGCGCGTGACCTGTACGGTCAGCAGCAGCGCAAGCACGTTGCACGGCTTTTTCGCCATAGTTTGACGTATGACCACCAAATGGACGCTGATAGATCGTGCCATCTTCGTTACGGTCAAATGGCATACCCATGTGCTCAAGCTCATAGACGACTTTTGGCGCTTCACGGCACATATACTCGATAGCGTCTTGGTCACCCAACCAATCTGAGCCTTTTACCGTGTCATAAAAGTGAAAATGCCAGTTGTCGTTGCTCATGTTACCTAAGCTTGCCCCAATACCGCCCTGCGCTGCAACTGTGTGCGAACGGGTTGGGAATACTTTGGTCAAAACTGCAACCTTCATACCCGCTTCAGCCAAATGTAGTGAAGCTCGCATACCTGAACCGCCACCACCGACGATGACTGCATCGTAATTTAAGGTTTTGATGTTACTAATGGTATTATCTTGTCTTGTTGCCATTACGGTTTTCCTAATGCTTGTGAAGTAAATATAAGGAAGTCCAATCAGATATTACGTCAGATCTCTAAGCGTCTTTTGACCATGCTCATTAATCTAGTAGTATTTGTAGACCACCTTTAACCACTTACTAAAATTTGCATATTCTTCATCATACTCAGCTTAGGATGTCTGTCGCTCAATAAGCTTTGTAACGGTGCTCACCACATGATGTCGCGTATTTTATAATTATAAATACGTCTAATCGACACTGTACATCCGCACAATACAACATGATGAATCTAATATGGCCACTGACTGACTGCTTTTAAAGGCGTTAAAAGCGATTAAAGTTAACTGTACAGTCTGTCATCGTAGCGTCTAAAAATGAGAGGTCTATAATAATTAAACAGCCACAACACCGAAGCCACTACCCCAAAAGATCATAACTCCCCAGAATAGATAAACTAAAATGGCGATAATCATTAAGGTTTGTAATACCATACGTAGTTTTGGCGCGCTTTCACCCATCTTACCAGAGGTAATATAGTCAGTGAATATGGTCCACATACCGACCCAAGCGTGGCCAGCAAGTGCAAGTACCGCAACCAAACTGAATAGACGCATAGGCAAACTGGTCATGAAGTCAGACCATTCGATAAAAGTCACGTTACCATGCATCAAAAAGAAGCCAAGTAACACGACGCTATAGACTGCTAGGACGACGGCACTAATACGCTGGACTACCCAATCACGTGTGCCTAGTCCTGTTAGTCCTGTAGCACTTTTGATTCCTGAATCATTTTTCATCATTAGAACATCACCCATACAAATGACGCGACAATTAGAATCGCTGCAATTACTAAACTGACAACAGACACCATACGTGCTGATTTCAGCTCTTCGTTGTTACCGTTGTCAGCAAATAAATGCTTGATACCCATTACAAAATGATATGCAATCGATGCAACGAATATCCATGCTAAGAAGCGAATGAAAACATTATCAAATACGGTTGCAAAGCTCTCAGGTGACGCAAGAGAGGTCTGTAACAACCAAAGCATGACAGGGATTAATAAGAATAGAATAATGCCAGATATACGATGTAGAATTGAAGCTATCGCAATCGGTGAGCGATTAACAGCCATCACTTGGCTCAAAGGCAGATCAATAGGTCGGTTGCTTTTCACAGCGGGCATCCTTTTTGCGGTTATACTCCTGTATCTACTAGCAACGCTAAGTAGGAAACGATCCTACTAAACGTTCAGCAACACATGAGACGAATAAAGTAAGGAAGAGCTAGCTGACTGTGCTAGTTTACGCTAAGCATTAATATGCATTCAACATGTAAAACATCTACGATTCACTGTTTATACTACTGAGACAGCGCTCGCTCGTTGTCAGTAATCATAGTACTCATATAACATGCTTATATAATGATAATAATTTGCGAATTGATTATATGGCTATGCTTTAATTGAAACGATTGTTTTGTCTGTCTAAATTAATATCTAAAATACTAAATACTATGTTTACTAGCTTTAAATTTTGAATACCAGTTTTACTAGTACTAAGGATTTTTCTTCATAATAGTTAGCTGTCTTGTGAGACGTACAGTTAACTGGTCTATTTTTAATTGGTTTCTTAGTATAACAAGGCAAGATCGCTTGACTGCCTTCTCCACAACAAACCGACTTAAGAACAATATAAAAATAGAACAAACAACGACAGCACCAAGACTTTAAACTATTGTTATGACTACAAATTTACGTATTCAATTTAGCAAAATATCGTTCGATTTGGTACTTAATAAACGTACGCACGGTAATCAATATTCGTTAATATGCGATTAGCATCAGTCAAATCATGCCATTATAAAATGGCTAGCCGACAATTACAAATTTATCCCTCAAATAGTGAAAATCGTGGCGGTTTTAACACAAAACCTATTATTTGTAATAAAATTGACGCAACCTTACCTTTTCATAAACGATAATAATTAAGATCAAATTGTGCTACTGGTCATATGCTATGCGTTTTTGACGGCATCAACATAAAACCTAAAACAGCAAAATAGACAAAAAGAGTCAAATTCTATCAAATTACTAGCTTTCCTACTTCTTTCATAAAAACGTCGAATTTGCGCTAAATAAGCCAACAGACATATTTTGATACAAAAATTACCTAATAGAAATACCCTGAAACCACGTGAATTAGCGGTATAGCTGCTAAAACTCTTTTCTAATTGCATTAAATTACTGGTAACATAGCCTCAATCTTAAATTAGTTAAATCCATATTTGTTCATATAACGACACGAAGATAGATGTCGTTAGTATTTTATTCTAACAAGCTAAAACCAATGGAGAGGAAATTATGGCTGACAACATCAAGTCAAACAATGAAGCCACATTAACAGTAGATGGTAAGGAATACCAACTTCCTATTATTAACGGTACACTAGGTCGCCCAGTTATCGATGTTGCTGCTTTGCAAGAAGCCGGTTACTGGTCTTATGATCCAGGGTTTAAGGTCACAGCTCCTGTCGAATCAAAGATCACTTTCATTGATGGCGGTAAAGGTGAGTTACTACATCGCGGCTATCCTATTGACGAGTTGGCAAACAACGCTGAGTATTTAGAAGTTGCCTATGCTCTTATTCATGGCGACCTACCTAACAAAGAACAAAAAGCAGATTTTTTTGAAAAAATCCGCAAGCATTCAGGCGTTCATGATCAACTGCGTAAATTCTTTGAAGGCTTTCGCCGTGATGCTCACCCAATGGCCATTATGGTTGGGGTCGTGGGTGCGCTATCAGCGTTTTATCATGAAAGCTTAGATGTCAGCAACGAAGAGCATCGTGAGATCACCGCTATTCGTCTGATTGCCAAAATGCCAGCGCTTGCAGCGATGAGTTATAAATACTCGCAAGGCGAACCATTCATGTATCCGCGTAATGACTTTAATTATGCTGAAAACTTCGTCTACATGATGTTTGCCACGCCTGCTGATGTTGATTACAAAGTAAACCCTGTGATTGCTAAAGCAATGGACAAAATCTTTACTCTACATGCTGATCATGAGCAAAACGCTTCAACCTCTACGGTACGCCTAGCAGGTTCTACTGGTGCAAACCCATATGCTTGTATCGCTGCTGGTATTGCTGCGTTATGGGGTCCATCACATGGCGGTGCCAACGAAGCGGTACTTGAGATGTTAGACGAAATCGGTACTGTCGAAAATGTGCCTGAGTTCATGGAAAAAGTGAAGAGCCGTGAAGTGAAGCTAATGGGCTTTGGTCACCGTGTCTACAAAAACTTTGATCCACGCGCACAAGTAATGAAAGAGACTTGTGATGAAGTATTGGGCGCATTAGGCATCAACGATCCTAAGCTTGAGCTTGCAATGGAACTAGAGAAAATCGCTCTAGAAGATCCGTTCTTCATCGAGCGTAACTTGTATCCAAACGTTGACTTTTACTCTGGCATTATCCTAAAAGCCATTGGTATTCCAACGTCAATGTTTACCGTGATTTTCTCATTGGCTCGTACTTCTGGCTGGATCAGCCATTGGTTAGAGATGCATAGCGCACCGTTCAAAATCGGTCGCCCACGTCAGTTATATACTGGTGAGACTAAGCGCGATTTTGTTAAAGTTGAAGATCGTAAGTAACACCTAATAGCTGTTATAGCTAGTAGCCAATAAAGCTATAAAAAATCCCGCCACTGTGCGGGATTTTTTATGATTGTCTAAATGATGTAGAATGATGAAAACAGTTACTGAAACTCTTGCAAGGTTTGCTCATATTTAGCAATCTGCTTATCGTAGTCTTTGATGGTCTCATTAAATTTTGTCATCAAACTTTCAAACTCTTGCTGCTGCGCGAGTTTCATTTGTTGCATATCTTGAGCTTGTTGCGCTTCTATCTGTCGCCATACTTGATGCTGGATAATCAGGCGCGCCAATGCAGGACTCTTTACGTTTACTCGCTCAGCAATCTCTGCATGTTCAAATAACTGCGGTACTAAAGTGACAATATTGAGCAAGGTATCCGCATTTTGCGCACTAAGTGTAGTAGCTGCTGGTTGATATATTGCTTGCATGGCTTGCTGATAAAGGTCGATGATTTGTTCTTCTGTCAGTACTTCAGGTTTGCGCGGCTCAAGACTGATACGCTTTAATACTTCTAGATCTCGCTCTCCTACTTCCGTACTGACGTTTATTTCAGCTTCAGCATCGCTGCTAGCTTCATTAACTACCGCGTTGGAAGCATCATCAGCACTAGTATTGGCACTAATATCAGCACTAGCGTTGGTGTCGTTTTGGTCCGTTATATTTTCTACGGGTTCAGACGCGCCATCGAGTAATGACGGGGTGGCACTATCAGAAGCATCAGCTGCTTGTAGCGCCTCATACTCTGCTTGCAAACGTCGCTGCAACCCTTGCATTTGAGTGACGTATAGTGGCTGAAACTGTGCTATACGTGCTTTAGCCGAAGCACTTAACGGCGCAGGCTTGGTGTTTTCGCTATCAGTTTGAGCGTTTGTTTGACTATCGTCATCTACTACCGTAGAGTCTGTTTGCTGCTGACAGCCAGTCAGTAATAGCGCACCTGCCAGCATCGCTGCTACTAAATTGGTTGGTTGCAATGAATAGAATCTAGCACTCTTATGTCTGGTAATTGTTTGACCAATTTTATCAACCGCTTCAGGCTTTGAATTCCAAAACTTAAATATCAAGGTATAGCTCCTTTGTTAAAAACAAATATGGCAAATACAATTTATGGTTTATCTTTATTTTGCCAACCCTCATTACCAAGACAATTATATTTTATAATAACCATTATAAGGTCTGAGTTGTGGATTAAACTGTGAACGATTTATCATCCTTAATGTCTGGCTCTGGCGTCAAAAAAGGAATACAAGCTTGTAAATCTTGACAGTCCTTGCCCAGCTGATAGCGGATAAAATAGTCCTGAACCATACGTGCTTGTTGTTCGATACCATACTTAAAAAAGGGCTTGCCAAGCTTTAAGTCATACTCATAACGACGATTTATAATAGCGCCGCGCACTACTTTTAGACCTTGCTGCAACTGCCAAACGTGAGTGAGCTCATGAATAAGCCAGCTTTGCTTGCTGAGGCTAGCATTGCTAAAATCAGCCACCCAGTCTTCAGGGTGAAAGTATATATTTCCGTTAGGACTGACTGCATAATTTTTGAGTACCCACCATGCCGTTTTCAATTGGACTGCATCAAGATCGATACTATCGCCAAAGACTGAACGCGCAAGCTTAGTTTCCCCATTACTAAGCTTGCGTGATCGCTTGACAAAACGACTTGATAAACATCGCCTGTGACTCAATAACTGCTTTATGGAGTAGGTCATGATTATCTCCATGATTAAAATCTAGCGTCTTTGGCCAATTAACCAATAGATGCATGTATAAGTCATACATAGAGTCTATGACTATAAAATAAAAGCATACACAACATAATCTATATGCTTTTATGACACAAAAATTATCAAAAACCTATCGCAAACTGTTGTTTAGCTAACTTTAAATAATGACAGTATTACAATTTGGCTGCTACTTATATGGTGTAAAACGAGTATTACACAGACAGTAAATATGAGATAGCAAATGCTTGTCACTGTAGCGAATTTATAGGCAGTTACTTATAAAAATATAGAGAGTCTTATGGCCCTTAATTTTCATGCTGATACGCCACTTGCCCAGCGCATGCGCCCCGCCGCTCTTGATGCAATTATCGGTCAAGCGCACTTATTGGCAAAAGGTGCACCACTACGGCGCTTGGTCGAGCAAAATCATCTGCCTTCGATAATTTTGCATGGAGAGGCAGGTATTGGTAAGACGACGATTGCCATGCTCTTGGCTGATGCAGTTGGGCGTCCTTTTCACGCACTCTCTGCACTTAATACTGGCGTGAAGCAATTACGTGAAGTGTTAGATAGTAAAGATTCATTAGCTTTTGAGTCACCAGTAGTATTTATTGATGAGATTCATCGTTTTAATAAAGCTCAACAAGACGCGTTATTAGGCGCTGTCGAGTTTGGTGATATTACTTTGATTGGCGCAACGACAGAAAATCCATCATTTAGTGTCAACAATGCCCTGCTCTCACGCTGCCAAGTATATCGCTTAGAGCCACTCGATACAGAGCAAATCGCGGCCGTACTAACGCGCGCTATCACAGAAGATACGGTATTAAAAACGCTATCTATTGATTTGCAAGCGCAAGATTTTATTAGTCAATTAGCACATGGCGACGCACGTAAAGCATTAAACCTGTTGGAGCTTGCGGTACAAACCGCCGACCCAAAGCAGTCGCCTATTATCATTGATGATAAGCTAGTGGGCCGAGTGGCGCAAACTGCGCTAGTGCGCTACGACAAGGATGGCGAGCAGCATTATGATATCGTCTCAGCGATGATAAAATCTGTACGTGGTTCTGATCCTGATGCCGCTTTATACTGGATGGCACGAATGCTTGTCGGCGGCGAGCCTGCCGACTTTATTGCTCGGCGCTTGGTCATTTTGGCCAGTGAAGATATCGGCAATGCCAATCCTAATGCGCTGTTGCTTGCTGATGCTGCGCTGCGTAGTGTGCAGTCGATTGGTATGCCAGAAGCGCGCATTATTCTAGGGCAAGTCGTGGTCTATCTTGCGACCAGTGCCAAAAGTAATAGCACCTATAATGCGATCAATGCGGCAATGTCGCTGGTAGAAAAAGACGCCTCACCTGTACCGCTGCATTTGCGTAATGGGGTGACCAAACTTATGCAAGAGCAGGGGTATGGTAAAGGCTATGTTTATCCACATAACTACTCCAATCATTATTATCCGCAGACTTATTTGCCTGACAATCTAGTGGGCACACGTTTTTATGAGTATGCAGACAATCAGCGCGAACAGCATAGTAAGCAGTTTATGGATTGGCTTAAGAGCCAAGCACCAACGAGTAAGTAACGATAGTCACAGCTTTTTAGCCTATCTGCTACAATAGGCAGATAATCTTTATCCCTCCACATATTGATAAATATTAAAACATTGAGATCCCTTATGAGTTTAAATACGATTCCTGAAATTATTGAAGATATTCGCGCTGGTAAAATGGTCATTTTGATGGATGATGAAGACCGCGAAAACGAAGGTGATATCATCATGGCAGCCACTCATGTCCGTCCTGAAGATATTAACTTTATGATCACCCACGCTCGTGGCCTCGTATGTCTAACCTTGTCACAAATGCGCTGTCAGCAGCTTGCATTACCGCTTATGTCAGATCGTAACGAAGCAAAATTTAGTACCAACTTTACCGTTTCTATTGAAGCGGCTGAGGGTGTGACTACTGGTATTTCTGCAGCGGATCGGGCCCGTACTATTCAAGCAGCGGTGTCGTCAGCGGCAAAGCCAGAAGACATCGTCCAACCTGGGCATATTTTCCCAATCATGGCACAAAACGGCGGCGTATTGCACCGTGCTGGCCATACCGAAGCTGGCTGTGATTTGGCGCGCTTAGCAGGACTTGAACCTGCAGCCGTCATTGTAGAGATTATCAATGATGATGGTACGATGGCACGCCGTGATGATCTTGAGGTATTTGCCAAAGAACACGATCTCAAAATCGGCACCATCGCCGATCTTATCAACTATCGTATCGCTAATGAGCAAACGGTAGAAGAGATTGAGTCGCATCCATTTGAGACTGAATACGGTACGTTTACTTTGCATCGTTTCCGTGAATTCGGTGCTGATGAGACCCATCTGGCTTTAGTCAAAGGTGATGTTAGCGAAGGTGTCAGTACGGTACGTGTACATGGCTTTCACCCGCTACGCGATTTATTTGCAGCCAAAAACGATACCACAGGTCGCGGCGGATGGAGCGTCCAATCCGCTTTAGAAGAAATCAGTGCTTCAGATCGTGGTGTCTTAGTTTGGATTGGTAGCCATCAACCTGTGGATTTAGGTGAGGCACTAGATAAAGCATCTGAAAACCAATCGCTCTCAACCATCGCTCAGCAGCCTTATCGCAGTATCGGTGTTGGCGCACAGATTTTGCGTCATTTAGGTGTGCGCGATATGCGTCTTTTGTCTTCACCGATGAAATTCTATGCGCTATCAGGGTTTGAATTGAATGTTATTGACTTTGTTCAAGCACCCAAACAAGACTTGCAACAAGAGGGTCAACAGTAAGTCTATTTGGATTATAGAGCTTAATTAAGATTAGGCCGTATCGAACCTTTATAAATAATGCCCTAAAAAAAGGCACACTAATGATGATTAGTGTGCCTTTTTACTATTTATCTCACTATCAGCTTATAAACTAAAAAAGATGAGCACTATAATTGAGGGGTATGACCAACCTTTTGTTCGAGCGCTAATAAATGCATACGCTCCTCTTTCGTCCATGGCAGTTTGGTCTTGCCATCACTGTCCAACCGGACTATCACTGCTTCAGCAGTCGCGACTATGGTTTGCTGCGCACAGCTATAATAGCTGTATTCCATCACGATGCTGGTTGTGCCCAAACGTTGACAGCGTACCCCTAATAGCAAGGTATCTGGATAAAAAACTGGACGTAGATACTGACAACTTGACTGGGCCAATACCGTCACCATATTGCCATCAAACATCCCCAAGGTCTGCAAATAAGCAATACGCGCCGACTCAGCATAACGATAAAACACGACGTTGTTTAAATGATTAAAAGCATCCATCTCTCCCCAATGTATCGGCTGGGTATGCATGACTGGATAATGGGCCAGATCTGCAGGATAGCTATCGGTTGGCATGTCTGCTGTTAAGCGTGTAGAGTGATTAATGTTATCCATAATTTGCCTTAATTTTTGGTTCCCACATATAAATGTATGAGAGTATCAGCGCTCAAAATGCTTGAGTATACTGACAGTCTCATACTAAAAGTCTATTTGTGCTCAGGCTTATCCAACATTTGAGTAGTCAATAAAGGCGTGGGCTTGGGTGTGTTAGCGATTAGCTTATCAAGCCAAGTAATTGCCTCTACAATATCCTCTGGTGACTCCATCGTCATCGGAGTCTTTTGCTGCTTAGTCGTTGGCTTGTTATCCATAAATGATAATTGTGATGATGTACTAGGTTTCGTTTGCGAGCTAGAAGAGGTATCTTTGACCAAAGTCTGTAACTGCGCCTGTGCTTGGTTTAAGTATTCAATCAGCTGATCTTGCTCGCGCATGTTGCTGGCTTGAATGGCTAAATTTAAAATCATAATGACTTCATGACCAGCTAATTGCTGACGAGTTAACATCGCGCTGTTTTTCTGACTGCTGGTACGCACATAACGGTGCAAAAACTCTTGAACATTCTGAATAGCTAAGGTTTGTAGCTGCCAAGGGCTAGGCTGTGAGCTTTGTGCTTGTAAACGCTCGATATCCTTGGTTAAGCTTTGTTTAATCATGATAGTCAATGCTGGCGATATCTCGTTACTATCTTGCGACAACTGCCATAATAGACCCCGTAATAAATCAATTGCTCCTTGATAATTGTTGTCTGCTATGAGTCTATCGACTGCTTGTATTTGAATACGCAATAAATCTAGTTGATTTTGTGCTTGGCTATTTGTCGTTTTACTTGGCTCTGGTAGCGTTCGTTGGCTGATGGCAAATAGACGGTCATCCATCTCATTTAGACGACTGACCATATGCTCATTACTTTGTAGACGTTCATTGATTTGGTTTTGAAAACGTTGCTGAGTAATATATAACCAAGCCAAAGCGATAACCAATAACAAAATAAACAGCCATTGTAAGCGTAATAACAACATACGTGCCTGTCGCTGTTGCTGATTTACCGACAAGTCATTCGCTGTAGAATCTTTAGACTTGGTTGACATAAAGCGGTACCGTTATCGATAGTTTTAATGACATATAAAAATGAACGAACAAGACAGGCTTACTATTTTATGGCTATCAACCTGCCCTGCTTAATAGCAGCCGAGATAGTTGTAGGAGACAAATCTTCTACTTGCCAATAGTGTAATTGCTCTGCTGCCACCATGTTGGCTAGGCGCTCACCTAATACCACGTAGTTAAAATCCATCAAGGTCGGTAATAACGTACTTTTTGAGGCGGCATCTAAGTCTGACTGCGTTTGCTTAACGATGGCTGTCCAATGCTCAAACGCTGTACCACTACTGATGATGACGATAGGCTTAGATGCTTGTGCAGTCTGCTGCGATTGACTGGTGCTTTGATTAGTACTTTGACCACTCATTTGGTCAACAAACTGCTTAACCCATTGCTGGTAGTTTGCCTTTGCATCGGTAGGCTGGGTACGCTCATACCATGCAATACTGTCAATATGTACACCGCGCGCTTTTAACGTATCGACCAATAATCGCCGTCCTCCCAAGCCGCGCCAGATTAGTAGTTTATCACCAGCTTGCAAACGCTCAATCTCAGGCATTGCTAGCATGCCTTCGTTATTGGCGACCATCGGCTGTAATACCTGATAATTAAACGGCAACTTGGAATCTTGTAGTACAGCCGCTGTCGCTTCACCCACTGCAATTAGATGACTTGGTGGCTGTTCAGGATAAGTCGTCCCTGACTCTGACCACGCACCATCAACAGATGATGCTGTTGTCTGCTTAAGGGCTTGCCATACGGCCAATCCTGATGCGGCTGCAGTAGGACTGACAATGACAAGCGCGTCATAACTACCTGCTAGCCAGTCTTGCATCAAATCGATATCCGCGTCGCTTACTACTCGCGGCGCAAGCGTCAGCATTGGCATATCGACAACGCTAAAGCCAGCATCTTGCAAATGCGTTGTCAATGGCGCTGCACGTTCTATTGGACGAGTATTGATGACGACTGGTGATGATAAATCATTCGTTGACTGAGACAAAAATGCGCGTGACATAGGCCTACCACTGCTTAAAGTACCGTATAGTTGCATACGGCTATCATAGATATTAAAAAGTAGATATCAAAATGTAAATGTTAAAATCGGTACAACAGCGTGCTATCTACATTAGCAGTATATAGCACAGCGCATTGCTGCTTATATCAGCAGTATTTAACAGTATTTAACAGTATTTAAGTTTCAGGGTGATAGATCGCTGACAGGATAGCCCCTGCACCGTCAACCAGTAACATTTTGGCGACATCAATACCCAACTGATTGGCTTGTTCTTCTTTTTCCGCTTGCGTGCCAGTCAATACGATGCGCTTTTCAGCTTTGAGCAATTCACTACCATCTGCTTGCCCAACACGGCCACGTAACCATAAATGATTGCCGTTATCATCGTTGTCATAAACGGTAGTAGCTTCTGTTGTTTCATCCGTCTGCAATACGGCATACGCTGCAATCGGAACTTGGCAACCACCTTCTAGATGACGATTTAAAGCGCGCTCAGCGATGAGGCGAATGCGAGCTTTGTCATCGTTTAAGGGAGCGAGTAGCTCCAATACGTTGGTATCGTCTTGGCGGCACTCAATGGCTAACGCTCCTTGACCAACGGCTGGCAAACAAGTATCGATAGCCAGCTCACCGCGGATACGTTCATCAAGCTCAATACGTTGTAAACCGCTGGTTGCCAAAATAATGGCATCATAATCGCCTGCATCAAGTTTACCTAGGCGGGTGCCAACGTTGCCGCGCAAGGTCTTAATTTGTAGGTCTGGACGATAGGCTTTGATTTGACATTGACGGCGCAAACTTGCGGTGCCGACGATCGCACCTTGTGGCAACTCATCAATATTATTGTAAGTATTAGAGACAAAGGCGTCGGTCGGAGCTTCGCGCTTGCAATAAACCCCTAGTGTCAGTCCTTCAGGTAGCTGCATGGGGACATCTTTTAGTGAATGTACCGCAATATCTGCCTGCCCATCATATAGGGCTTGCTCTAACTCTTTGACGAATAAGCCTTTACCGCCTATTTTTGCCAATGGCGTGTCTAATATCTTGTCACCTTTAGTGACGATTTTTAGTAGATTAATTGTCAGCTCTGGATATAGCTTTAACAATCGATCGCGAATATGCTCTGCTTGCCAGAGCGCAAGTGGACTTTGACGGGTAGCAATATTCAAGGTATGTAAATCAGATAGCTGTGTATTACTCATGATAGCCCTTAAATTTGTTAATACTAAGTCTGATGCGCCAGTAAACCTGCTGCTTGTATGCCTTTATTAGTTAAGAGTTTTTAACTGACGCAAAAAAATACCCCTATTTAAGCATAAATAAGGGCATGAAGATATGACTGAGAGATTTTGGTTGTTACTAACTATTTATAAGTGACTGATTATTAGCGCATAACATTGAAGACACATACATCCTGAGCGTTTCCGGAGTCAGCAGCAACGATTACATACTTTGGATTTTCTCTCGTAGCGCTGGCAGATGTCGCCGGCTAACCGATAACGTTTCATCCAGTCCTTTAAAGCGTACTTGATACTGACCTGAATCTACTGTCTCTAAGTAATCCAAAAACCCTAGGTTAATGATCGCATTACGATGGACTCGAAAAAGTCGACTTTCAAACTCTTGCTCAAGCTCTTTTAGCGTCTCATCAATAAGTACTGTGCCTTCTTTATGACGGACTTTGACATACTTTTGATCTGCTGTGAAGTAATAGATATCTTTAAGTTTAATCAGCTCCACACCGCGATGCGTACGCGCTGCGATATGTTCACGAACAGGTCGAGCAGTGGGATCTTCAAGCTTACGAATCTCATTTAACTGAGCGGCATTTAGGTTTTTTGCTTGACTTAAGGCTTCTATCAATTCGTCTTTATTGGCCGGTTTTAGTAAATAGCCAATGGCATTTGCTTTAAATGCAGCAATGGCATAATGATCGTAGGCAGTAACAAAAATAATAGCGGGCGGGTGTTCAAGCTCATTTAGCGCTTGGGCACAGCGCACCCCATCCATTTCTGGCATACGTATATCGAGCAATATTATATCAGGCTGCTGTACTTTTACTGCCGTTATAGCCTCGGCGCCAGTAGTTGCTTGGGCAACAACTTCGTACCCTGATTCTTGCACGATTCTGACCAAGCGCTCACGAGCAAGTGGCTCATCATCACAAACTACAATCCGCATGTAGACTCCTCTCTTACAGCATAATAATTATACTATTAACTACTTTTAAGATTATATTTGTACAAACACGTAGTAGCTCAGCATACATAAAACGATTATTTAGTGACTCTATAATTAATTAGTCAGACACCGAGAACTAGCCTCTATATTACTCTCATCAAACAATAAAGCTTGCATAATTTTTAAAGAGTGTTTGTCCTTTATATTTTATTAGGACAGACAAGGCGACGTAGCACTTACGCAGTTTTGGACTTAAAACCTTTCATTATAAGTTAGTTAATGAGTCAAAATGTATTTTACTGATTTATTTTTTAAAATAAGGTTATACAAGATAAAGAGCAATAAATATGCCATGTTTAAATTGGCGGTAGTAATATTTGAATAAAAGGTAGAAAAATAGGTCGATTTAAGTCAGATGTTAGAAATTGGCTTAGACAATTTACCTTGCATAGCATATCGGCCACTAAATGCCCACATCATATAAAGGATAGTGGATGATAGTCACTATTCGCTCATTGGTTACATCACTTTGTATGTCCGCACTCTGATCAAAATAAGCTCGGAGACGCTCAGCTTGAATATGAAAATTTACATGTCGACGTAGGTCGTGGACGACCATCAAGGTCTTGCTCGGCAACTGGACAGTAACAGTAATAGTAACTCGGTGCTGTTGCCACTTTATTGTAATATCAATAAAAATAGTTTCAGTCGTCATCTCAACGACATTGAGTAGCATTTTTTCAAGGACGCTTTGCAGAGTTAAGGCCGTGATCACCATATCGTACATAACGTCATCGTCAGGAAGATTCCAATTGACGACCAGCTTATCGCCCAAACGACTCGATTCAATGGCTAAATAATGCTCGCAAAGTGCCACTTCTTCTTCAAAGCTAATCTCGCGCGTACCATCAAAAGCGGCACGAAACAGGGCTGATACATGATGCAAAAGTTCAGCGGCTTTTGGTGGATTGGACTCAATAAGAGACACCAGACTATTTACTGTATTGAAAAAAAAGTGCGGAGCAATACGAGATTTTATCAAATCGTTTTGAGCAGTTAATTTATGCTCAAAGGACTGTTTTAGGGCAATCAGCTCCCGATAACGTCTGATAAAGTACATCATAAACACTAAAGTGAAACCAACCGTAATCACAATATTGAATAATACGTTTAAAATAAACGCTTTACGCTCATAAACCAGCCAGCCAGTATTGATCATAACCAGCATAACTAAAGTTGCAGACACAGCCGACGTAATCGCAAACAAAAGCAGTATTTTCATACTGACATTGATAGGATTTTCGCGTTTAAAGATAGGCCGTAGGTAATCTATAAGATATAAAGATGGGATGATACTCAAAGTATATTGAACAATTCTGCTCAAAAATTTAACGAAAAACTGAGGCCAAGTGGCTAGGTCGTGCCGATCAATCGACGTCACAAACAATGCCCAAAAAAAGATATAGAGCATCCATTGCCACGGCTTCATCATCTCCATAAGCTTGGGCATGAAAAACTCTAAGCGCTCAGCTAGTAAGGCAACCTCATCCTTTGCTATACTTGAGTTCTTATTTTCCTGACTTGTCTTTGACCAATATGAACGCCAATTCTTCAAATTCTAGTAATCCCAAGCAAGATAATAATTCACGTGTCTCTGTTGATTCTAACATAGATGCCTCTTATCCGGACAACCATATGCCAAGTAGCCAACCTGAAAACAGCGCACCAGGACAACAGATGTGGGGTGGACGCTTTAGTGAAGCGACTGATAGCTTCGTTGCAGCATTCACAGCTTCGGTCGGCTTTGACCAGCGCTTTGCACGTCACGATATCGAAGGCTCAATTGCCCATGCAACCATGCTCAAAGAGTGCGATATCTTAACAGCTGACGAAGTCGCAACCATTATTGACGGCTTACAACAAGTCTTACGCGAAATTGAAGCTGGAACGTTTAATTGGTCAATTACGCTCGAAGACGTGCACATGAATGTTGAGTCGCGCTTGACTAGTATTGTCGGAGCGGTCGGTAAAAAACTACATACGGGGCGTAGCCGTAATGATCAGGTTGCAACCGATATACGCTTATGGTTGCGCGAAGAGACTGACAATATTATTGCGCTGTTGATACGTCTGCAAAGTGGCCTACTTAGCCTAGCTGAACAACATACCGATACGATTATGCCAGGCTTTACCCATTTACAAACGGCGCAGCCGGTAAGCTTTGGTCACCATGTGATGGCATGGTTTGAGATGTTATATCGCGATACGCAGCGTCTTGTTGATACGCGCCGCCGTATCAATCAGATGCCACTTGGTAGTGCTGCCCTCGCCGGCACAACGTTTCCTATTGATCGTACTATTACCGCTGAACTATTAGGTTTTGAAGGTATTTGTCAAAACTCGTTAGATGCGGTGTCAGACCGTGATTTTGCGATTGAGTTTACCTCAAACGCTTCTATTTTAATGATGCATCTGTCACGTATGAGCGAAGAGATTATCTTATGGATGTCAGCTCAGTTTAACTTTGTACAGATACCGGATCGTTTCTGTACCGGTTCATCTATTATGCCGCAAAAGAAAAATCCTGATGTGCCAGAATTGGTGCGCGGTAAAACAGCGCGTGTTTATGGGCAATTAATGACGCTACTTAGTCTGATGAAAAATCAACCGCTTGCCTATAATAAAGACAATCAAGAAGACAAAGAGCCTTTGTTTGATTGCGTCGATACCTTAACTGGTTCGCTACTCGCTTTTGCTGATATGCTGCCCAATATCACCCCTAATATCGAGGCCATGCGTGAAGCGACCATGAAGGGTTATGCCACTGCGACCGACCTAGCAGACTATCTGGTGCGCCGCGGTGTAGCATTTCGCGACGCGCACGAAGTCGTTGGCAATGCCGTTGCGCTAGGTATTAAAGAAGGCGTTGATCTAAGCGACTTATCACTAGCGCAACTGCAACAGTTTAGCGATGCAATCGGTGATGACGTCTTTGACTACTTGACGCTTGAGGGTTCATTGGCTGCTCGTGATCATCTAGGTGGCACTGCACCCAATCAAGTCAAGCAAGCGGTCATTAATGGTCGTGCACGCTTAAAAGCGTTTGCTTAAACGCCTGATCTAAAAAACCGGTTTAGATTGTATATTTAACACTCGCTCCTAATATGCATGAGTTAGGGCGAGTGTTTTTATTTGTCATACCATTGCCAAAATTTATATGAAGCCGGTTTACTGTTACCTTCTATACACCTGATACCCTTGGCTAAACGGTCTAAGACCGCTATCATAGATAGATATCAATATTCGACTTAATAAATCAATAATTTACTTAATAAGGAGCGCCCTGTGACTGAGAGTTTTAACCCGCAAGCCAATACCGTTTTTTGTCGCAAATACCAGCAAGAACTGCCAAAGATGCCGCATCCGCCTTTTCCTAATAAAAAAGGTCAAGAGCTACAAGAAACGGTCTCTGATAAAGCATGGAAAGAGTGGCTTGAACAGCAGACGATGCTGATCAATGAAAATCATCTAAGTATGATGGACCCTCAA
Organism: uncultured Psychrobacter sp.; assembly: GCF_947495825.1. Classification (GTDB taxonomy): domain Bacteria; phylum Pseudomonadota; class Gammaproteobacteria; order Pseudomonadales; family Moraxellaceae; genus Psychrobacter. The sequence continues at coordinate 100,770 of NZ_CANMAH010000003.1, read as the reverse complement.
GCTAAGAAATTCTTAACTGAGCAACGTGAGAAGTTTTTAGATAACGAAGATTATGAGCGTGCACAAGGCTGGACACCAGAGACTTAAAACCTAAACCGATAAAGCTAATATTGGCACGCTTGGTAAATAACTATAATTTGTTATAGAAGTTTGCTAGTATAAAGCTGATTTACAACACTGACAGACTCGGGGTGCGGTGTACGAATGGTTGACTGCCTTTGTACATTCGCTGAGAGATCACCCGCCGAACCTGATGCGGTTAGTACCGACGCAGGGAAGTCTTAAGCTTTAGTTATACCTAACTAAAGGGCGCGCAGAAATGCCTTTTTATTACTGTCATTATTTTTACTCATTAAATTTTAGAATGACGGTCAATATTAAGTGGCGTTCACTGATTTTTAGAACTATCTTTGACTAGGTTTAATAGGAGATGGTTTTTATAAAATCTAAATTATAGGGATACATAATGCTTACCCCGCAGCTACTGGCGGTGTTGCTTTTATTCAAAAACCAACACGCTAGGACAGCATATGATAACCTCAACCCTACCTCCAAAGACCCAGCAAAACGCCGCTGACAAAAAAGCCGACGCCCTAAAAACCCCTGCCCATCGTAGCGCCAAAGATACGCGCTTTGAAGAAGACGCGCGCGACCTGCACCGCATTCTCCCTGCTTCTAAGAAAGTCTATATCGAAGGCTCAAGGCCTGATATTCAAGTACCGATGCGCAAGATCACGTTAGATCCCACGCCTATTCAGGACGTTGATGAGTCCGACTGGGAGCAAAACCCACCGTTTTATGTTTATGACACCTCAGGCGTCTATACCGACCCCAATGTCGATATAGACCTGACCCGCGGCTTGCCCAAGCTGCGCGAGGGCTGGATAGCCGAGCGCGTTGATACCGAACAATTAAGCGGTTTGTCTAGTTCATACGGTCAAGCGCGTGCGCGTGATATCACCACAGCCAATCTACGTTTTGCGCATATCGATAAGCCGCGCCGCGCAAAAAGTATTGAAGGTAAAGCCGGTAATGTCACGCAAATGCATTATGCACGCCGCGGTATCATCACCCCAGAAATGGAATATATCGCCATTCGCGAGACGCAAAAGCAGCATGAGCTGACTGATATGCGCCAACATGACGGCGAGAGCTTTGGTGCCAACATCCCAAAAATCATTACCCCTGAGTTTGTACGTAGCGAGGTTGCGGCCGGTCGCGCGATCATCCCAAATAATATTAATCATCCTGAGTCTGAGCCGATGATTATCGGGCGCAATTTCTTAGTAAAAATTAACGCCAATATTGGCAACTCAGCGCTTGGCTCGTCTATCGATGAAGAAGTGTCGAAGATGACATGGGCAACACGATGGGGCGCGGATACCATCATGGATTTGTCGACAGGTAACCATATTCATGAAACTCGTGAATGGTTAATTCGCAACTCGCCGGTACCCATCGGTACGGTGCCTATTTATCAAGCGTTAGAGAAAGTCGATGGCGTGGCAGAAGATCTGACATGGGAGATATTCCGCGATACGCTGATTGAGCAAGCCGAACAAGGCGTTGATTACTTTACCATTCACGCAGGCGTGCTGCTGCGTTATGTGCCACTGACTGCTAATCGCTTGACGGGCATTGTCTCACGCGGCGGCTCGATCATGGCGCAGTGGTGCCTAGCCCATCATACAGAGAGCTTTTTATACACGCATTTTGAAGAGATTTGCGAGATTATGAAGCAGTATGATGTCGCATTTAGCTTAGGCGATGGACTGCGTCCCGGCTGCTTGCAAGATGCTAATGATGAAGCGCAGTTTGGTGAGCTACGTACCCTTGGCGAGCTAACGCAGATCGCTTGGAAGCACGATGTACAGGTAATGATCGAAGGCCCGGGACATGTGGCGATGAACCGTATTAAAGAAAATATGGACTTGCAGCTTGAGCTCTGCAGCGACGCGCCATTTTACACCTTAGGGCCGCTGACCACTGATATCGCTCCCGGCTATGACCATATTACTAGTGCCATCGGCGCGGCGATGATTGGCTGGTTTGGCACTGCCATGCTGTGTTATGTGACACCAAAAGAACACTTAGGACTGCCAAATAAAAAGGACGTCAAAGACGGTATCATCACGTATAAAATCGCCGCACATGCCGCTGATCTCGCCAAAGGCCATCCAGGCGCGCAGGCTCGTGACAATGCCTTATCTAAGGCGCGTTTTGAGTTCCGCTGGGATGATCAGTTCAATCTAGCGCTCGACCCTGATACCGCACGAGAATATCATGACGAAACGCTGCCAAAAGACGCGCACAAGTCGGCGCATTTTTGTTCAATGTGTGGCCCCAAATTTTGCTCGATGAAAATTACCCAAAACGTGCGCGAGTACGCCAAGGGTTTGGATTTGACAGAAAACTTAGGCGCAGACGCTATGAGCGCCGCAGAGATTGAGCAAGGTATGAAAGAGATGACCGAGAAATATCATAGCGAGGGACGCCAGCTGTATAAAGAAGTATGATAATCAGAGTTAACTTTTGTCCCACAAAAAAGCGCTACTAATCAGTAGCGCTTTTTTTGTTAACTAGTTTCTTAATAAGAGACTCGCTTACACTTTCGACGCTTTATAAATCTCGTCAATAGAGGCATTGATGGTATCGGCAAACTCTTTATCGCTTTGTTGTTTGCTCAAGCCTTCGGTAAACGCACGCGAGAAACTGGCAATCATACCTGGATTTTGCTTAAGCTTTTCGCAAGCATCGCTACGACTATAACCGCCAGATAATGCAACGACTCTTAACACTTTTGGATGGTCAATCAGCTCTTGGTAAAAACCCTCTTCTTCTGGCAAGGTTAGTTTGAGCATAACTTGATGGTCATCGTTTAAACGCTCAAGATTGCGCAAAATATCAGCTTTTAGAAGTAACTCGCAATCGTGCTTTTTAGGACTATCAATATTTACTTCCGGCTCAACGATTGGCATAAAGCCTTTAGAGATAATTTGTTTTGCAACGTCAAACTGCTGCTGGACAACCAGTTCAATACCATCAGCGTTTGGCTCATAAATAACTGAACGCATCTTAGTACCAAACACTGGGTAGTTTTTTGCTTTATCTAACAACGCTTCCAAGTTAGGAATTGGACGCATCACTTGTACACCACTCATTTGTTCTGCCAAGCCTTTATCGACCTTTAAAAACGGTACAATATTTTTGTCTTCCCATAGATAGTTGGCTGTTGGCTTGCCATTAACTTCGCGATCCATCGTATCTTCAAACAAAATTGCTCCAAGAACACGCTCATTATCAAAGCAGTCGCAGGTCATGATCCGAGCACGCATCTCATGCACAAGATCAAACATAGCCTCATCATTGTCATACGCATCACCAGTGACACCATAGTTTTCAAGGGCTTTAGGAGTGCTACCACCACTCTGATCAAGGGCTGCAATGAAACCTGCGCCATCTTTTATTCGTTGAAGTTGCTTTTGATATTCCATTAAATATATATCCTCTAATCGTTGATAAGGGTCAATTGTTACTATAATAAATGAGACGCTATATAATAGATTGCCTATGGTTTAGCTATGAGCCACCTTAGCATAGGACATAAGATGTGCCTATGTTTAATACGTTAAGAATTAACGCATTTTAAGAACAGTTGTTGGTCTTGTGTATGATAATATTATGTTTTATTATATATATTGAATTAAGAATATACAAACCTAACTACTGTTCACCTACAAAATTTCGTCATCATAGAAATGACTAATAAATTTTGCTTTATTTGTTATATAACCGACTTCCCAAATGTAATGTATTTAAGCTAAGAATAGGACGGCAACGCAGCTCACCGCTAACAACAATCCTAGCATATTGATACGATTGAGTGACTCTTTGAACACGCCTACCCCAATAATAGTCGCTACTGCAATGACTCCAACATTCATACCAGTAAATACAATACTTGGCGAGTCAGACAACATTTGATGGGCACGCACATAAGCATAGATATTACCCATATTCAGCGCACCAAGCAATAATCCTGCGACAAGTGCATTACCTTGCCAGCGCACGCGAGTAACGAGCAAATATATAAATAACAATAACCCTGCAAGGCCAAAACTGACAAATAAAGTCAGAGGAAATGCGGTGCCTTGTTTAGCAACTTGCTTGAATAAAATATCAATAATGCCATAACCTGCCCACACGCCAAAAAGCCACAAAGGTGTTCGTAGTGCAGAGTGTTTACGAGTCATCTGATGCGTTTTGTTACTGCTATTAGCACTAAAGCTGACTGTTTGTTTTGGACGATAAACCAGCGCGCCAAGTGCCAAGAACCCTAACGCTAGCCCAAATATACGGGTGCCAGTCAACACTTCGCCAAATAATAAAAAAGCGGCAACAATAGGAATAATCAACGATAAACGTTGAGCGGCATCGGTTGCTACCATTCCGACGGCTTCAATGGCACGTCCTAGAATCACAAATACTGTAGGTAGCAGTATGCCAAGCGCAATAATGATACCCCATGCACTGCCAAGCGTATTAATACTACTCACTTCTGGCTTTAGTAATAGCCAAGTAAGCAAAAAAGCGACTGGATAACCGGCGACGATCGTTTGACGGATATCTATGTTTTTTTGTCGTAGTACTTTGAGTAGAACAGAAACAGCGACACTACAAAGCACCGCAATCGTTAAATACATCATCAACTTCTACCTTATTGAGTCGCAATTTTGCGTATTTTTCATTCTTTGACCAGTGTGGAAATCTTGGCACAGTTGTTTTCAATGCTTCATTCTCGACTCAGTTAGGTTGTCGAATACTACAAAGCAGTAAAAGGTAACAAAATATTTCTTGTGCAGCAATTTATTTGTAGTAGTTTTTATCAACTGGCACCAAATGTGTCCTATCGTGTTCAAATTACAATTAGCATGCAGGGGTAAGCGCGAAGTTTTGCTAAAATAGCACACAATCCTAACAACACAAGTAATTGTCCAAGATAGTGTCTAATACCACTTATCTTGGGCGTATCGTCATTGCCTATGAATGCTCTATTTCGTTTTTTTGAAAACCGTCTTTCTGCCTTTCCTGATACGCCTATGCCACTGCCCTCACCTACTGATGGGCTATTAAAGTTTTTGTGGGCATGTACTAAAGGGCTGCGCGGATGGTTGCTGCTTTTTATGATTTTGTCCGCTGGTATCGGTGTTTATGAGGCTATGCTATTTGCATGGATTGGCAACATAGTCGATTGGCTTGGTATCTATACCCCACAAAATCTATGGGCAGAAAAAGGCGACCTATTACTCCTCATGCTTGCAGTGTTGATATTAAGTCCGTTATGGATTGCCTTGTCATCTTTTATACATTTTCAGACTTTGCAGGGTGTATTTCCCATGCAAATGCGCTGGCGTTTTCATCAGCGCATGCTAGGTCAGTCCATGCAGTTTTATCAAGACGAGTTCTCTGGTCGAGTCTCAGCAAAAGTGATGCAAACGGCATTGGCTGTACGCGATACTGTTATGACTGTCACTGACATGTTTACCTACGTGACAGTGTATTTTATTACTTCTGGTATTATTTTATTCAATCTTGATAGTTTATTACTAACCCCTTTTGTTATCTGGTTTGTCTTAGTGGGCCTCACCATTTGGTTTTTTATTCCACGATTAAAGCGCACTGCTATTGTACAAGCGGATGCCCGCGCTTTAATGGTTGGACGTATTACTGATGCCTATGCCAATATTATGACAGTCAAGCTGTTTAGTCACTCACGCCGTGAGTTGGGTTATGCCAAAAACGCCATGGGGCAGTTTTTGGGGACGGTGCACGCTCAAATGCGCTGGGTCAGCTATCTTGAAGTGTCAACGCATCTGATTAGTGTCATCTTGGTAAGTAGTACTGCTGGGATAGGGTTATATTTATGGCAGCAGGGTGCTGTGGGCGTTGGTGCTATTGCTGCAGCGACCGCAATGGCACTACGCCTTAATGGTCTTACTCGCTGGATTATGTGGCAAACGGCCAGCTTGTTTGAGAGTATTGGTACTGTGCAAGATGGCATGCGGACTTTATCGGCGCCACAGACCATCATAGATGTACCTAATGCTCCTGCTCTACAGGTTACTGATGGACATATCGTATTTGACAACGTTGACTTTAGTTACGAAGACGAGAATACTGAAAATGCAGCGGCTAGTGAGTCTGATGCTAGCAGCTCTACTCTTGCATCTGCGCCAATAAAACTACTTGATAGCTTTTATTTAGATATCAAACCTGGCGAGAAGATTGGGTTGGTGGGGCGATCAGGTGCTGGCAAATCAACCTTAGTTAATTTACTCTTACGCTTTTTTGATGTCGATAGCGGCAAGATCTACATCGATGGTCAAGCGATTGACGAGGTCACGCAAGATTCATTGCGTCAGCAGATTGGCATGGTCACTCAGGATACCTCCCTGCTTCACCGTACTGTACGTGAAAATATCGCTTACGGTCGCCCTGATGCCACTGATGAAGAGATTATTTTTGCGACCAAGCAAGCCCAAGCTTGGGACTTTATCAAAGACTTATATGATGATAAAGGCAATACCGGTCTTGACACCCAAGTTGGTGAACGTGGCGTCAAACTCTCTGGCGGACAGCGACAGCGTATTGCCATTTCTCGTGTCATGTTAAAAAACGCTCCTATTCTGCTCTTAGATGAAGCAACCAGTGCGCTTGATTCTGAGATTGAATTCGCCATTACCGAAAGCTTAAATGACATTATGACTGGTAAAACCGTTATTGCTATCGCGCATCGTCTATCAACGATTGCTGCACTAGATAGATTGGTCGTTATGGATAAAGGACAGATTATCGAACAAGGTAGCCATGACGAATTGTTAGCACTAAAAGGTGTCTATGCTGGATTATGGCAGCGTCAAAGCGGAGGTTTTTTGGGTGAAGACAATTGATCTTTATCCAAAAATAATAAAAAGGGAAGCCTTATCATGGAAACATTTACAAATAGTATCGATATAAGCGGCAAACAAGCACGTTATTACGACCTCCATCAGCTCAATAGCTCAGAGAAAACCATGACGCAAAAACGTCCACCTGCCCATTTTTATGGTGGCAACAGCTTTACGGTTGGTACTTACTCCCCGCTACTAACCGAACTTGCAGATAACTTCGATATCATCTCGCTGGCGCTGCGTGGCTATTGGTATGATAAGCCTAAAGCTCGGTGCCTAACTCGTGAGCAAGATGCTGATATGCTTATCGAGTTTTTGGATAAGACTCAAGACAAGCCTATTATCGGTATTGGACACTCCCAAGGAGCGACTGCAACGGCGATGGCAGCAGCTAAGCGTCCTGATCTATTCTCACAGCTGTATCTTATTGAGCCGGTCACCTTTACCAAAAAACAAACCGCATTATATAACCTACTCCCACGTGCTTTTATGCTTAGCCGTGAACCGTTTAAGAGCACCCTGACCAAACAAACCAAATGGTCAAGTATCAATGATTACTACGAGCATCTGCGCAAGCAACGCGCGTACAGACGTATCAGTGATGAACATTTGCTAGTATTCGCTGAGCAAAGCCTCGCTGCTAATACTGACGGCAGCTACTCTTTAATCTTCGATCCAGAACAAGAGCTTGCCAACTATTTTGGTACGCCGCACATTGATAGCGCTCTGAAAAAACTACGCTGTCCTTATACACTGGTCACAGGCAAGCCGACTTTATTTATTAACCATAAAGTTCGCAAGCAATGGCAGAAATTTGTACCTGACAACAGCTTGGTATCACTGTCTGAATATGGACATTTGTTACCGATGGAAGCGCCTGAATTATGCGCGCAAATCATAAGTGAGCACTATAAAGACGAAAGATAAACCAAACGATGACTGATCTTTTTGCACCATTACCCTCTGATAACCTATTGCCTTACGATGGTAAGGTGAATGATTTGGGGGTTATTATTAATAATCCTAATGACCTCTACGAAACACTTTTAACCGAACTTCCTTGGCACTCGGACGTCGTGACTTTATTTGGTAAAACGCACGTCACTACGCGACAGATTGTTTGGATGGGTAATGACGATACCAGCTATCACTATTCAGGACATACGCGCCAAAGTGTCCCATGGACAAAGTCTGTGTTTCACGTGAAACGAAGTATCGAAAAACAGCTAGCAGATATAGGAATCAAAGCTAATTTTAATTCCTGCTTGCTAAATTACTACCCAACAGGCGCTGACGGTATGGGCTATCATGCAGACGATGAAAGGGAGCTGGGCGTGCAGCCAATTATCGCGTCTTTATCACTGGGTGCCACGCGCAAATTTGTCTTAAAGCATAAAAAAACTCAAGATAAAGTCGAGCTTTATCTTGAGTCAGGTCAGCTTATCGTCATGCATGGTGATACCCAAACGTTTTGGAAGCATACCATTACTAAGACTAAGACCGTCACTGATGGACGAATTAGCCTGACCTTTCGAAAAATAGCATTTAGTGAATCAAATCAAGCTTAGCTAACTTTTAAGACAAGTTTGCCAAAGGTATCGCCTTTTTGTAGCTCACGATGCGCAGCAACGACTTCAGATAGCGGATATGTCTGCTGAATCTGTAGTTTTAACTTCCCATCTCCTACTTGCTGTAACACGCGAGCCATATCTTCTCCACTACGCTGAACCTTAAAGCCTGCCACGTTTAGGTTGTTTTGGTCGCCTGCTTCTTGAAGTTTATCAACCCAGATAGTAGGTAGTACATTGACGCGTCCGCCAGACTTCAATACTTTAAGCGCGCGTACGCCAGCATCATCGCCGACTAAGTCCAGTAGCACATCGGCTTGCAGATCTGGAAAAGCTTCATCTTTAGTATAATCAATCCAGCCTGCAAGCTTACTCTTATCTATTAACTCATCAAGTTTGTCATATTTTTCAGATGAGCAGATGACCGTAACTTTTACGTTGTCATTGTCCACTTTATCCATCAGCATCTGTATGGCCAAATGACCAACACCGCCTGCTGGCGCGTTGATGACGACATGCTCGCCTTTTTTGATATCAGCAAACTCGACGAATTGTAGCGCTGTTTGTCCTATACAAGGTAGCGCCCCTGCCTGCTCTAGCGTTACCGACTCTGGTACTTTGGCAAGCAGATTGGCATCGACTGCAACGTACTCAGCATAACAGCCACCATCAAAGGTCAGAGCTGCCACTTGTTCACCGACTGTGAACTGATCGTTATTACTTTTGGCCACAACGCCAGCTACGTCAAAACCCAAAATAGCAGGTTTATCGTGCTCAAATTTATTGTTACGAATGTTTTCTGCACCCCAACCCTTACCTTGGCGAGTTTTATAATCGACAGGATTGATACCTGCATACGCTACTTTTACCAAAACTTGATCATCACTCAAGTCAGGGATAGCGACACCATCTTGATAGTGCATGACCTCAGGCTCGCCAAACTCACGAATAAGAGCAGCATGTTGAGTCGTTGGTAACTGGTTATTAGAAACGGTAGACATAATTATATATCCTTATATTTTATGTAGTTATGGTTGTCTGTTTTATTAATATATAGAGCTCGAACCCACACTATAACAGAGCCAGCTCAGCACTAATAGGCAAATGATCTGAGAGCTTAGACCACGGCTTTCCATTATGTACCCAAGCACTTTTTATAGAAAGGTTGCGAACATAAATACGATCTAAGCTGAGTACCGGCAGCTTTGCTGGGAAGGTCGGTAACAGCTTACCATGACAGTGCCTAAAGGTCTCAGTCATTCCAAGGTCACTGGCTAATGTGTCACAAGACAGTTTTTTCCAGTCATTAAAGTCGCCTGCCAAAATCAGCGGTTGATCTGAGGCTATCTCATTACGTACGTAATCGCTAATTGCTTGATATTGTTTGATACGGTCGCGCTCAAACAAATTAAGATGGGCGCATAGCACCACTACTGGCTTCTTCCAACCAGCTGGCTGCACTTCACAGTGCAACACACCGCGTTGCTCAAGCTTATTCACAGTGATATTGACATTGTGTTTGGGATCTAATGGGAACCGGCTCAATACTGCATTTCCATGATGTCCGTTTTCGTATTCTGAGTTTTTGCCATAGCTATTTTGCAGCTGCAAATACTCACCAAACCATTCGTGCTGAGATTGATCAGGGTATTCGTTATAGTGCACGTTGCGCCTCAAGTGTTGACCTTGCACCTCTTGTAAACATAGGACATCAGACCCTACCTCTTCAAGAGCTTGAGCAATACCTTGCATTTTTACTCGGCGATTAAGTGGTGACATACCTTTATGGATGTTATAGCTGGTCACAACAAAAGAGTTTTTATTCATCATAGATTTCGTATTCATAGCATAAGTGTCATAAGCAATTATAGGCGTTATCCATACTATAACAACATTAATGGTAATTTTAGCTTTATCGTTATTGCATTAAATCGTATTGAGCATTTAACTGCTAGAGGTTATTTGTGAATGTCCACTACACCTTCATGTTTGCAAATAAAAGAGCATTGGCCCTTATCGAACCAATGCTCTTGTTAGTGATAAATTATCATGATTCAGTTAACTGATTGGATAATCAGTAGCGCGTAACCAAAGCAATTGGCTGGTCTTCGCTCATGATGTCTTGCGGCATAAACACCACTTCACCACCATTATGCATGACATGTTCTATAATCTCACCAACAGCATCATCCGTTACATCATTTGCAGTAGCGTCGTCTGCCAGCATAAGTGTTTGAGCTTTTTCATCAATCTTAGCTGACTGCATATAGCCACGGCGTACATAAAGCGTCTCGCCTGCTCCTTGGAAAGCACTACGATAAACTTCTTGCAAATCGGTACGTAACATCTCTGCACCGCGCGCTTTATCAATCTCACCAAGTGCGGCTTCGTGTAAGGACGTACGATAGCTCTCTACTGCCTCTTGGACACCATCGATAATATGTTGAGCGCTGCCATCTTCTAAATTGGCGATGTTCGAGACTCTGGCAATGATATTGTCTGGACGATCGCAGACGTCATTATAGTAGCTGATATTGCGTGCATCACCAACCACAACCAGTGGCATTTTATGTTCGCCCCATAGCTCTTGTACACTTTTATCAACTTGGTTAAAAAACTCTTTTAAATAGTTATCTTCTTTGTTTGCTGAACGATCAGATCCTGCATCACCGGTGGTATACAAACCATTATTTTCTATAGGGAATGGGATGTTTTCCATATTGTTCTGGCTATCAGAATCATTATCAAACTCTCTGATAACGCGATCATTAGACGCTTCGATCAAACGCGCCACGTCACGAGTGAGGACCACCGTATAATAATGTACTGCACTTGCCATATCACGGACAAGATCACGAGTTGCAAAGCGATCAGATATTACAACGCGCTCTTTGGTATCAAGTGGCATACGGATGATTTGTACATCGTCAGTACTAGCAAAAATTGCTAACGTATCAAGGTTATAGTTATGATTGAGATCATCTGTTTTAGCATGGATATTTTCTAAAATAGTAGATGCTGTCTGCTTATCATACTCATTGGTTAAGCGCTCTTCTACTACTTTTAATTGGTTCTTTAGCGCAATAGGATCTTGTCCATTTTCTGGATGCTCACGGTGTGTTTTTACAAATATACTTACTGCAGGATCAGCTTTTGTTTCACGTAAACTCTTAAGGGTCGCTTTCATAAATACTTCTCCTTCTGTTGTTGTTATGGATTCCAACTCATAAAATACTCATACAGACTTAATTGCTTTACTTAAATGTATGTAGTCTAGTTTAGATAGTCATCTTCTTAGGTTCATCTGGCATCGATTGTCTTTTTTATAGTTATTAGTATACGAAACCTGGTTTAGCATGTTGTTCTGCACATGACATATATAATAACCATCAGATGAAGCCCAGTTTTATGTTGGAACAACTATGATGCTATCAAGTTAACCTAGCGAGCTATAGGGTTAGTTTGCAAGCAAATGATAGCGCTTTGTAAGCATAAGTAAGAAAGATTTATTATTACAACTGTCAATACTTACTATAAACCCAATATAGAATAATCAATATAGACTATTTACTTATCGTCCATCACGGTAAGCTTGTATTCTGTATAAAACAGACCCATCATTGAAGTAACCTTTTATTCTTTTATTTACTCCATTAAATATGCGAGTAAAAACCCAAGCTATTAAATAATAACTCGTGTTTTTTACTGACTTGACCCTTATTGTTTTTGGATACTTCTATGACTACGATTGACCCAAACCTTCATCTTATTGACTTTGATGCAACCGACCCTACTGACTTACAGACAAAAGTAACGGATGCGATTAAACAAGGTAATGACTTTTTAGATAAAATTGCAGCATCAGCAGATAAAGAATCTAACACTATAAATGCTAAGCAAGCATTGAGCGATATCATCATGTTTGATCATATCAATTTAGCGTTGGATCGCAGCTGGGGTGTTTTGTCACATCTCAATAGTGTAATGAGCAACGACGAGATTCGTCACGTTCATCATGAGTTATTACCTAAACTCTCAGCTTATGGTACTCGCGTCGGTCAGCATCAACCATTATTTAATCGTTATCAGGCGATCGCTGACGATAAAGAATTCTTTGCAACGCTTGAGCCTGCTCGTGCGCGCGCTATTGAACTTGCCCTGCAAAGCTTTGAGTTATCAGGTGTGGCATTGCCAAAAGATAAGCAAGAGAAGTTTGCTGATATTCAAAGTACACTCTCAACACTGTCTGCGACTTTTTCTGATCATATTTTGGATGCCACCCAAGCCTTTGTGTTGCCATTACAACAAGAGCAATTAGCAGGCTTAACGACAAGTGGCTTGGCGCTATTGGCAGATGCTGGCGAGCAATACAAATCTCGCGAACTTGCTAATGGTACGCGTACGCAGGCTGAGATTGATGCGCTACCGACTCCGTACTATGTAGCAACTTTGAACATACCTGTGTATTTGGCTGTTATGACTCATGCCGACGACCGCAAACTGCGTGAGACGTTATACCATGCCTATGTCACCCGTGCTTCGGAGTTTGATCAGCATACCAATGCCAAAGGCGAATCGCTAAATAACGCTGACATCATGAGTCAAATTCTACAACTGCGTGAACAAAAAGCTCAGCTATTAGGCTTTGAGAACTACGCTGAAGTCTCGCTTTCGACTAAGATGGCCGACAGTGTCACCGAAGTTGAAGCATTCTTACGGAATCTAGCGACCAAAGCCACCCCCACGGCTAAACAAGATTTAGCCCAGCTACAAGAATGTGCCCGTGATTATGACATCACTGAGCTACAACCATGGGACAGCGCTTATATTGCTGAAAAAGTAAAACAAAATAAATTTAGCTTGTCGCAAGAAGAGATTCGTCCTTACTTTCCATTACCAAAAGTCATTGATGGACTATTTGTCATCGTAGAGCGTTTATACGGTATTACCGTGCAAGAACACAGCGAGTCGGTATCGCGCTGGCATGAAGATGTGCGCTTTTATCAATTATTTGATGCTGATGACAACTTACTTGGCGGTTTTTACTTTGATTTGTTTGCCCGTAGTGGTAAGCGCGGTGGAGCGTGGATGAGTGGTTTTCAATCACGTTACAGCAATGAGGAGCAAGCATATCAGCAGTTACCAGTCTGCTTTATGGTCGGTAACTTTACCCCAGCGCTAGATGGTCAACCAAGTTTGCTTACTCATGATGAAGTATTAACCTTATTCCATGAGTTTGGTCATGGTCTACATCATTTATTGACGCAAGTAACGGTCGGTGATGTTGCAGGCGTAAACGGAGTTGAGTGGGATGCAGTCGAGCTGCCTAGCCAGTTTATGGAAAATTGGGCTTGGGATGCTGAAGGTATTGCGCTTATTAGTAGTCATGTTGAGACAGGTGAGCCACTACCAAAAGTTAAGCTTGATGCATTGTTGGCCGCCAAAAACTTCCAAAGTGGTATGCAGACCCTGCGTCAAATTGAGTTTGCATTGTTTGATTTATTGATTCATGCGCATACACCAGCGCTTGATTATACAGGTATCCTTGCAACTCTTAATGACGTTCGCAATGATGTTGCTATTATGGAAACTCCTGACTACAACCGCTTTGCAAATGGTTTTAGTCATATCTTTGCTGGCGGTTATGCGGCAGGTTATTACTCTTATAAATGGGCTGAGTTGTTGTCTGCCGATGCGTTTAGTAAGTTTGAAGAAGATGGCATCTTTAATCCAATCACCGGAAAGGCATTTCGTGAGACCATTTTGTCCGTTGGTGGCAGCTTACCAGCAAAAACTAACTTCGAGAATTTCCGTGGTCGTAGTGCCAGTATTGATGCTTTACTACGTCATAGCGGTTTTGATGACACCGTTGCTAATACGGCGGCAAATGCCCAAACTACGCGCGAGGTGAGCTGATGCGCTATCAATCAAACCGGCCCAAAAGACAATTTTTAGCAGGAGTACGTTGCCCCAAGTGTCAGGCATTAGACGCGATTGTACAAGTCAACATTGTGACACCTGTGCCTGATGAGTATATCGAATGTACTCAATGCGGTCATAGTGAGCATCGTCCTGACTCCGATGAAATCAGCGCAAAAAACCATCTTGAGGATCAGCTGATCCGTGATGCAACAATCACGGGGACTAGCGGTACAGTTAAGTTTAAAAATTAAACTTAGCGTCTTAAGACTTATTTACGCTCGTAAATTCGCTAAAGATTTAGACCTATACATGACAGTTGTACTTACCATTAGCCTATCTATTGATAGGCTTTTGTTTTTTAGTTTGCTATAGTATAAAAAACTGCCCTCGATACAAACTGGCCCTGGTATGACTTCTAAACAACCTTCACCTACTTTATCTAAAACAGCAACTAGCACTCGTTCAAAAAAACTCATAATGATGGCCTTATTATCGCTAGCTGTTGTTATCGCTTATTTTGTATGGGCACGCCCCCTATCAACAACGCCGACTCCCATAAAAGAGACAACAACAAAAACTGTGCCTTCTCAAGTTGATACGTTATCAAAAAACGTAGATAGCAATTCATCAGAAGCAGCAGGTGTTGTTAAAACTAATAATCCATCTTCACCCACTGAAAATACTGAGTCAATTGAGACGCAAGTAACTGATTCTGAAGTTATATTGAATGCCAAGTTACCAGAAACTGATACTTTAGCCAAAGAAGAGGTTGATCGCTTAGAAGATGAACGTCAACGCTTAATAGAACAAGAAAAACTGGCAGTTGAACAAGTACAAATGAATAAAAAATTAACCGACATGAAAGCTGAGCAAATTAAATTGCTTGAACAACAAATCGCCCAGCTAGAAGCTGCACAAACGGCTCAATAGTATAAAATAGTCTACTAAAAAGGTAAGTGGCTAACCGTATGTCAGCCTATATAGACTGCTACTAAATGCCAGCTTGAATGCATATCACTTATCAAACTATTTATATTCAACCATTTATTTTTGGGGTATCTGTTGTGACCACTTTGCGTTTGACCCATGCCCCGATTCTAAATAGCAGCGCGCAGGTATTGATTTTGCCGGTTAATAATGCTGGTGTATTGCTAGATCCTATACTTATGCGGACGAAGACCTTGTATCCTGACAACTATCAACGCTATCTTCGCGCTTGTCGCGATAGCAGCCTAAAAGTGGGTAGTTGCCTACTGCATAAAAGGTTGCGCGAGTCGGCAGGTCTTGGTATTAGTAGCAATGGTAATCAGCCAAGTTATGTGGCTAATTTAATCATATCAGATCACCCCTACCATCCGGTCCGGTCACAGTGGCTCACTGCTGCACTCATTGATTTACGACAGCAGCTAATACCGTTAATACGTTACCAAGGTATACGCAGGATTGCCTTATTAGCACGACCGCTTCTCTTTACTCATTCACAGCGTCATACAGACAACGAACCTCCTACTTCAAATATGACTATTCTAGACTGGGATACAGAGACCTTACCCCTTCTCACTCAATATCTGCAAGATATACCAAAAGTTCGTATTGATATTCATCTTCCTAAAAGTATAACTGTCTGAACTTGTTAAATTTCCTAGTAAAATGTTTTTTCCTGTAGGTCTTAATAAGTATATTTATGTCGTGATATTGATTAAAAGGTCACTCCAGCCTAGTATCGAATGTGAGTGCCCTTAAGCATAAATATTTTTTAATTAACGACCTAAACAGGAGAATTAATTATGCCAAATAATAATTCTAGCAAAAATAACACTAAGAACGAAAACAACGATGCGGTAACAGCTGTAGAGGTTGTCAAAGACGATACCGTGGTATTTGAAGATGGTAATTTCGAAGAATATAACGCTGAGCATGACTACCAAGAGGATAAGGAGCAGGACAAGAAAACTCAAGACGATAAGACCAAAGACAAGCAAACCCAAGAAAAGAAAGTTGGCAGTGCTGCTAAAGATGATAAATCAGCAGCTAACAAGTCTAAAAGCCAAGACAAACCTGAAAGCTCTAGTAAAGCTAAAGATACTGACACTGATACTAAGTCAGACAACAAAGGCAAATCTGAAAGCGCTAGCAAAGATGCAGAGGCTGACAAAAATCAGAAGTCTGATAAAAAAGAAGCGTCTAAAAAAGACACTAAGGCTGAACAAGACGATCAGTCTGACAAAGCTGGCGATACTAACAAAGAAAGTAAATCTAGCCAAGAAGAGAAGACTAGCAAAAGTGACAAGTCTGACGACGCTGAAGAAAATAATGCCAACCAGCAAGACGACACCGAACAAAACGACGCTGATGCAAAAGAGCAGTCCGATGAGGATAGCAACTCTAATATGTCGATGGCAGGTCTATTCCAGTGGGCAAACAAGCTCAGAGAAGACTTTATGTCTGAAGCGATGGGCATGACTAATGGCGTTACCGGAAAGGCTACTGCTATGACGCTAGAGCGACTAATCGCTGTAGTAGATATGGAGCTTGCCGCCTTTGATAAAAGCGTAGAAGTTGCCAAAAAACTCATCGCAAATGTAGAAGAAGAGCGCAACAAAATCGCAAGCAGAAAAGAAAAATATCAAGATATGATTGATGATTTAAATCAAGAGTAAGCACTTTAAATCGTTAGTCTAAAGTTTAAGTAATCCAATGTTAGACGTTCATTTAAGCGTTTGGCATTGGATTTTTTTGGCTGATTAAACGCTTTGACAAATGCTTATACAGGCATATTTGCACTTTTAATCTTACTACCAGCTTCTTTATTTTGAAAACACTGACCAGCCTGTCCTCTCTCCTAGTAGCTCTAACGCTTTAGTCCCAAGTTTTGAGTTGCCGACCGAATTTAAGCCAGGAGACCATACTGCGATTGCACCCTTACCTGGCGCTATCGCTAGAATACCGCCACCGACACCGCTTTTGCCTGGCAGACCCACCTGATAGGCAAACTCTCCAGAGCCATCGTAGTGACCACACATCATCATTAGTGAATTGATCCGCTTGGATTGCTGCGGGCTAATCACCTCTACCCCTGTGGGTTGATTGATACCATTAGAGACCAAAAACAGGCCAGCACGAGCTAACTGCACACAGCTCATCGCAATCGAGCATTGATGAAAGTACGTGTTAAGTATCTTATCGACATCATGCTGTAGATGTCCAAAAGACTTCATAAAGTGAGCGAGTGCGGCATTTCGATCTTCGTGGTCGATCTCAGATCTTGCCACTTTATAATCAAAACCGATCGAATCATCGTCTGCTATAAAGTGCACAAACTCTATAATCTCATCCAGTATCTCTTTTGGCTCGCGTCCCATCGTAATAGCATCCACTACCGCAATCGCCCCTGCATTGATAAAAGGGTTACGCGGTCGGCCCGACTCGTATTCCAATATGGTAATGGAGTTAAAGGGGTCACCCGAAGGCTCGCGGCCGACATGTTTCCAAAGCGTACTGCCAAGCTTACTAAGACCAATAGTTAGCGTAAATACTTTGGAGATACTTTGTATGGAGAATAGTGTATTGGCATCTCCTGCTGTGTATACTTGCCCATCAGGGGTTGCGACGGCGATACCAAACTGGTTGGGGTCGACATGCGCCAGCTGCGGGATATAATCTGCTACTTTTCCGCGGTCGGTCTCAAGAGCCATTTGGGTGGCAATGTCATCTAGAATTTGTTGCATCATAAAGGGTAGTCGTATTTTTATTGGGTTATTAAGTAACAGTAATTCTAACTGAATTCGGTAAGATAAGGCAGGGAGATTATATTTTGATTGCTATTTCACTAGCCACCTTCTTCTTTTTAAAGCATTACAATAAATGACTTTAAACAAAGCCATTCAAACTGGTAAGGGTCATTATAATATTAGATGTACACATATATTAATCAAGCTATTGATAGTTTGATTAATGATGCTAAACAGAAAGAATATCAATTAGCTATGTCATCTGTAAAAGCCGAGATTGTATAAAGTACACACAAAAAAACCGCCTTGAATAATTCAAAGCGGTTTTCGCGTTTGTGCTAAGTTATATCAAGTAAAACTATCTATTCAGCAGTTGCATCCTGCTCGATACCTTTCATAGTCAACTTAATGCGACCACGGTTATCGACGTCTTGAACGAATACACTAACAGTCTGACCTTCTTTTAGATAGTCTGATACGTTCTCTACGCGCTCTTCTGCGATTTGTGAGATATGTACTAGGCCATCCGTGTTTGGCAAGATGTTAACGAATGCGCCAAAATCAACGATACGAGCGACTGTACCCTCGTAAGTTTTGCCGACTTCAACTTCGGCCGTTAACGCTTCGATTCTACCGATAGCGGCTTTAGTAGCGGCTTTGTTCTCGCCAAAGATACGAATTGTACCAGCATCATCGATATCGATAACCGCGCCCGTCTCTTCTGTGAGCTGACGAATCATCGCACCGCCTTTACCGATGACATCACGAATCTTATCAGGATTGATTTCGATAACCGCGTAGTTCGGTGCATGAGCGTTGATTTCAGTACGGCTCTCTGGCAATACTTGGTTCATCGCATCTAAGATATGGATGCGACCAGCATGAGCTTGCTTTAATGCTTGCTCCATGATATCAGGCGTAATACCTTCGATTTTGATATCCATCTGCAGCGCTGTGATACCGTCTTTAGAACCAGCGACTTTAAAGTCCATATCGCCAAGATGATCTTCATCACCTAAAATGTCTGATAGTACAGCAAAACGCTCGCCTTCTTTAACCAGACCCATTGCGATACCAGCCACAGGTGCTTTTAGCGGTACACCGGCATCCATCAATGCCAAACTTGCACCGCAAACAGACGCCATAGAAGAGGAGCCATTTGATTCAGTGATTTCTGATACTACGCGGATGACATACGGGAAGCGCTCGCTGTCTGGTAGCATCGCCTGTACACCGCGACGTGCTAAGCGACCATGACCGATTTCACGGCGTTTTGGGATACCTTCACGGCCTGTTTCGCCCACTGAAAAATGCGGGAAGTTATAGTGCAACATGAAATGATCGCGAATAGTGCCACTTAACGAATCAATCATATTGACGTCACGGCTGTTGCCCAAAGTAGTCGTTACCAATGCTTGGGTCTCACCGCGAGTAAATAACGCTGAACCATGAGTATATGGCAATACACCTACTTGTACATCTAACGCACGAACCGTCTCAAGATCACGACCGTCAATACGCGGCTTACCAGATAAGATATTGTCACGCACTGTACGGTACTTAAGATCATTATAGATATCTTTGAGCTCAGAGACCTTGCTGTCGTAGTCTTCAGCTTCACTATCACCTGCTAGCGCATCAATAGCAGCGTTTTTGATTTCATCAAGCTTTGTGTAGCGATCTTGCTTATTAGTAATGGTATAAGCATCAGCCACTTGCTCGCCAAACTGCTCTTTCATGCTAGTTTCTAGCGTTTCATCATGCTTAGGCGCTACAAACTGTTGCTTGGCAGTACCGACTTCCTCTGCCATCGAAGCAATGTTATCTATGACGATTTGCTGCTGTTCATGACCGTACAATACAGCCCCAAGCATCTGATCTTCCGACAGCTCTGCCGCTTCAGACTCTACCATCAATACGGCAGTCTTTGTGCCAGCTACGACTAGGTCGAGATCACTTTCTGTAAGCTGCTCAAGCGTCGGGTTTAGTACGTATTCACCACCTATAAAGCCAACACGGGCAGCGGCGACGGGGCCGTTAAATGGCGCATCAGAGATAGCTAGCGCCGCCGAGGCACCGATTAGGGCAGCGATATCTGCAGATTGAGTTTTATCTGATGATACGACTGTCGCTGTGATTTGAATTTCGTTGACATAGCCTTCAGGAAATAATGGACGAATTGGGCGATCAATCAGACGCGAAGTTAGAGTTTCAAACTCACTAGCACGGCCTTCACGTTTACCGTAAGCGCCTGGGATCTTACCCGCTGCATACATTTTTTCTTGATAGTTTACAGTTAATGGAAAGAAGTTTTGGCCTTCTTTGGCTTCAGACTTTACTACCGCTGCCACCAATACTGAAACTCCGCCCATATGGACCATAATTGAGTTAGCTTGGCGGGCAACACGGCCAGTTTCAAGGACGACTTTTTGGTCGCCATATTGAAATTCACGTTTAATAGTATTAAACATTGTCGAATTTGTCATATATTTTTCCTAATGTTGAATGACGAAAACAATATTAACTGCATATGCATTCTAATATCGGTCATTAAGTGTTCTTTCGTAATTTGATGTACTGATAAATTATATTTGCCATCCTATTGCGGATCATATACTTATCAACGGTACTACTATATTTTCTTTATTATTCAAATTTGGTTTTATAGCCATTGGTCATGATAATCTCTGATAGAGACTTACACCAATTTCACATTTCCAGCTCTACGTAGATTATGCCACACAACCTACTAATATTCAGAGAAAGGCTATAGAATAAATACTGTGATTTGACGCATTGTAAAATTGCACAATGCACTATTTTACAGTGATTTATGAGCATTGACCAATTAAATACAAAACTGAACGTTTTTCTGGTTAAAAGATGGACTATCAAATACTGATGATGTCTGGTCTTTACTAAATTTCCATAAAAAAGCGGCGTGAAACTATTCCACACCGCTTTTTTATTACTTACATATCATGTCAATAACAATCAATTGTTTTTCTCAAAACTTAAAAGGCAGTTTTAAAATCATATTGCAAATTAACCACACCTTTTCACCTAATTGCTATTCATATAATGGACGTTAAATTAACGACGTAGACCCAACTGTTTGATGACAGTTGTATAACGACCAAGGTCTTTGCCTTTTAAATAATCAAGTAGTTTACGGCGAGTATTAACCATACGAATAAGACCACGACGGCTATGATGATCCGCTTTGTGCTCTTTAAAATGGTTTTGTAAATCGTTAATACGAGCACTCAATAAAGCAATTTGTACTTCTGGTGAACCCGTATCGTTTTCGCTACGCTGGTATTGAGCAATGATTTGTTCGCGATCAGTATTGGTTAGCATAAATATCTCCGGCAATGCTAAAAGCTCAAAGATGTACTTGGAATTAAGCCACCTTTAAAGCATTAGAATAATAACTAAAATAGCTTTATCGTCATTCAGGACAACCCTGCATTACTAGAGTAGACCTAGCGTACGATAAGCTCAGTAGATAGTAACAACTATTTAGAGATAGGTTAGAGTGACAATATACTGTACAAATCAATTCCGTAATTAGAATGAAGGCAAAGTATGTTGGCTTATCTAAAATCCTAAATAAATGTGGCAGCAATTATAACAAAAAACTGCTGAACTCGCAGCAGTTTTTCATATTAGTTTTTCATTGAATTAATGCTTATTAAACATACTAGATGTTAGGGATAATGAGATAAATACCTACTCTTAGCTATTTATTTTTGGTGTCGTCTTGAGTTGCGTTACCACCAAGCTCATTGTCGTCTAAAGGAGCAGTCGTTGCTTCTGCTAAGCTATCTGGAATATTATCTTCGCTAGGCTTGATGTCTTCTGCAAGTTTCTCAATTTTCTGTTCTTGTTTGTCCATATTTTGCTTTGATTTATTCATGATATCTCCCTTAAACCATTTAATAATAATGAGTACTAACCATCGCTTGGTTAATACTCATGGTGCAGAATTCATTTAACAACGCTATATTGAGCTACAAAAAGCTCTAGTTATCATCTTTAGCATTTTCTAAGTTATCTGCAATACGATCTGCTGCAGCTTCAGTATCCTCAGTATGATTGTCTTCAGTTTGGCTCTTAAGTGCTGCAGTTGCTGACTCAGAACGTTGTTGTTCAATTTTGGTATCGTTTGGATTAGGATTGGCCATAATAGTCTCCTTAGTTAATGTAATTTTAGTTTTAAACAAAAATGCTTACTGTCTATTTTCTAAAGTAGTTAATCGATTAAGATAATGCTTTATCAATAGCTTCAACGAAGTTATCAATGTCATCTGGATTACGAGAAGTAATTAAATTACCATCTACTTGTACCGTTTCATCGATAAAATTTGCACCAGCATTTTCTAAATCTGTTTGCAATGAATGATAAGCGGTTAGGTTTTTTCCCTTTGCGATGCCAGTATTAATAAGTACCCAAGGCGCATGGCAAATGACTGCTAATGGCTTTCCTGCCTCATACACAGCATTGATAATACTGTGAGCTTCTTTATTGCCGCGGATAGTATCCGCGTTTACAGTCCCACCTGGCAGCACTAAAGCATCGTATTCATCAGCTTTTGCCTCATTGACGAAAATATCAGCAGTAAAAGTATCGCCTTTATTGACGTCCTGATTCATGGCTTGAACTTCTTTATCTTTGTTAGTTGTAATCAAGATCGTTTTATAACCTTTCTCTTTTAATTGGTTATTGACGTCTTCATACTCAGCTTGCTCAAAATTGTTATGTAGTAAAAAAGCGATGGTTTTCATACTATTCCTTATCTTAATAATTGTGAGTTTATACAAGCGAATTGGCTATTAACCATAATTTCCTAACTATTTATTATTAAATACTTGTTGTTATTGAGTATCTGATAATTTTAATCAGCTCTGACGCTTTACTGGTAAAACGTTTCTTGTTGAAAATATTTTTTATTATGTTCCTTGTAAAAAGCGTCTTCTATCGTCCTTTTTTATTATTGGTTTGAATTTTTATTGTTATCCTTCAGTTTATAATTTTAATTATTAAGCCGTCTCACCTTCCCTAGCTGACTTAATCAATGTACAAAAAAAACAGGTTTCACCATAGGCGAAACCTGCAATAAAATGTGACGATATGTGATTAGTGTAAACTGTTAGTAAGTCATTCAATGATTATCTATGAAGTACTTTAGAAAAGTAACATTAACGTTGAATTAACTTCTTTGGCTGCAAGCGCCCATTAAGGCTAACAGCGCCTAAACCCAAGAATTGACCTTGCTCATTTATTAAACGAATATCTATCGGTATCTCATGCTCTGATAGTTGCGTATTGACAGAGTCATCAGATTCCTTGTGAGTAACTTTATCGATATTAAATGACAGCTCGTTACTAACTTTGTCTGAAATATAGCCCCTAAGCTCATCTGTCAATTGTGCAGATACGTTTAAGCGTTGTCCCATATGGATGCGTTTACATTGCTCAGCTGTCAGCATCAGCGTCATATTTATATCGATGCATGCATCCACTGGCATCAACTGTGCTTGGCGACTATCCAACGCTTGTGCTTCTAGTGCCGGCAGGGTAACTGCATTATCAATATCAAACTTGCCGACTTTTAATCGCCGCAGTGCTGACAGATGCCCTAATGTCCCCATTGCATTAGCAATATCTTCACCAAGCACGCGTACGTAAGTGCCTTTAGTACAAGTAACTATCAACTGTATTTTTTCATTATCAAGTGCTTTTAAGTCAATAGCCTTGATTACAATATCTCTTGGTGAACGCTCTACTTCGATACCAGCCCGTGCATATTCATAAAGTTTTTTGCCATCTTTTTTTAGCGCAGAATACATCGGTGGTATTTGCTGCTGAGCGCCCAAAAATTGCTGTGCGATTTTTTCTAACTTTGCCTCATCAAACTTTGGGACAGACATCGTCTTAACAACTTGGCCCTCTGCATCACCGGTATCAGTCTGACTGCCAAGTAAAATAGTCGCTTGATAAGTTTTATCCGCATCCAATTGATAGTGGCTAAATTTTGTAGCTTCACCCAGACAGACAGGTAACAAACCAGTTGCCATGGGATCAAGCGTACCAGTATGTCCCGCTTTTTTACTATTATGGTTTGGTGATTTAAAAAGATATTTTACTTTTGATACCACTTGCTGTGATGTCATACCATAAGGCTTATCGATTAAGATAACCCCTGAGACTTTTACCTTATCAGTTTGCTTAGGCGGAATAGACATAATATTGGCTTACTCGTCATTCTCGTTTTGTTCAGTTTTACTGACGGCTTGATTAATCAAGTCCATCATGTAATTGCCACGCGCAGTTACTTCATCATAATGAAAACGCAAACGTGGCGTAGTACGTGTTTTTAAACTATGGCTAAGCTCAGTACGTAAAAATCCTGCCGCTTTGTTAAGAACTTCTATGCTTTGCTCATGATTGGTTTTAGTCATGGCGTCGTTGAGCTCAGGCTCCATAATAGTGACGTAGACATCAGCATAACCCAAGTCTGGACTTACTTTGACACTAGAAATAGTTACAAAACCTGTCAGACGTGGATCATTAACCTCATCCCGAATAAGCACTGCAAGCTCACGCTGTATCTGATCTGATAAGCGTTGTAGACGTTGATTCATTTTATTATCCTATTTTAAAACTAATTTAGTAATGGCTTTTAGGAGCAGAAATATACGATAAAAAAGGCCTACCAGGATAACCCTGTTAGACCTAAATACATCATTATATCAATACTCTAAAATTTACTGAATGAAAATACAATATGGTTAAATTGTACGTTCGAACTGTTGAATTTCAAAGACTTCAATCTTATCACCCGCTTCGACATCGTAACCACGAACGGCAAGGCCACATTCCATACCAGTACGTACTTCATTAACGTCTTCTTTGTAACGACGTAGTGACTGTAATTGTCCAGTGAAGATGACTTTGTCATCACGTAATACGCGAATTGGCTTATTACGATAAATAGTCCCTTCAACCACCATACAACCAGCAGCAGCACCGAATTTGCTAGAACGGAATACTTCACGAACTTCAGCAATACCAAGAATCTTCTCGCGATGTTCAGGAGCAAGCAATCCACTCATTGCAGCTTTTACATCATCAATCAAACCATAGATAACGCTGTAGTAACGAATATCCATATTAGCCGTATCTGCTTTACGACGAGCTGTTGCGTCGGCACGAACGTTGAAGCCTAATAATACGGCTTCACTTGACTCTGCAAGTGTGACATCAGACTCAGAGATTGGACCCACCCCTGAACTAATCACTCTGACTTTGACTTCATCAGTTGAAAGCTCATTCAAAGCAGCAAGTAAGGCTTCGAGTGAACCACGAACATCAGTCTTTAGTACAATATTCAAGAATGACACATCGCCTTGTTCCATCTGATCGAACATGCTTTCTAAACGCATGGCATTTTGACGTTCAAGTTGACGCTCACGCTCACGATTGGTTCTAAAGTCTGCTACTTCACGTGCTTTTTTCTCGTCGGTCACGACTAAGAACTCGCTACCAGCTGCTGGTGTTTCAGGTAAGCCTAAGATTTCAACCGGTATAGAAGGACCAGCTGATTGAACGCGTTTTCCTTGTTCATCAGTTATCGCGCGAACTTTGCCATAGTGCTCGCCGGCTAACACTAAATCACCTTGCTTAAGTGTGCCCTTTTTGACCAATACACTAACAACAGGACCACGACCTTTTTCAAGTTTTGACTCAATGACCACACCTTGGGCAGCACCATCTAACGGTGCTTCTAGCTCCATGAGTTCAGCTTGTAAGCTAATGTATTCTAGAAGATCATCGATGCCTTCACCTGTTTTGGCTGAAATACGAGCCATTGGCGTATCACCGCCCCAATCTTCTGAGACAACTTCTTTTGTAGTTAACTCATTAAGGACGCGATCAGGATCTGCACCTGGCTTATCCATTTTGTTGATGGCTACGATCAAAGGTGTACCAGCAGCGCGTGCGTGGTCAATTGCCTCTTCCGTTTGCGGCATCATGCCATCATCAGCTGCTACGACCAAGACTACGATATCAGTAGCTTGAGCCCCGCGAGAACGCATTGCACTAAATGCTGCGTGGCCTGGAGTATCAAGGAAGGTAATAACCCCGCGATCAGTTTCTACGTGATAGGCACCGATATGCTGAGTAATACCGCCAGCTTCACCTGTGGCAACTTTCGTTTCGCGAATCTTATCAAGTAATGATGTCTTACCGTGGTCAACGTGACCCATAATAGTGACTACTGGTGGACGCGCTTGTACGTTACTACTACGCTCGTCAACAGCATCGTGAAGATCATCTTCAACTTTGGTATCACTAACAGGTACTGGGTTGTGTCCCATCTCTTCAAC
Organism: uncultured Psychrobacter sp.; assembly: GCF_947495825.1. Lineage (GTDB taxonomy): Bacteria > Pseudomonadota > Gammaproteobacteria > Pseudomonadales > Moraxellaceae > Psychrobacter. The sequence continues at coordinate 74,205 of NZ_CANMAH010000003.1, read as the reverse complement.
GATTAGACTGGCTGTTGCTTGATCAATCGTATCTGACTCTCGAGCCATCTCACCCATTTTCATAAGGAGCTTCGTGACTTCGCGAGCTTTAACTGCCATACGTTGAGCCAAGTCTGCAACAGTAATATGTTCGCTAATCTCTACATCGTAGACAATCTTTTCGACAGGCTTTTCAAACTTATGCTGCGCAGCTTGAGACGAACGTAAACCGTTTTTGGTATTTTTGATTTCACGTTCGCTTTGATTTTTGCGGCGGCGACCACGAGCACCTGTACTGTTCGCTCCTCGTTTGATCTCACGACGCTCTTTTTCAAAAGACTCTTCTAATGCGTCACCAACCAAACCTTCAGCCAGTGGCTCGTCCTTACGAACTTCGGTAACAGGATCACGATCAGTGTACTTACCAGCCATCTTACGCATTTGCTCAAGTGTACGTTTTTGAGCTTCTTCTGCTTGGGCGCGACGAGTTTCGCTCTCGATCTGACGCAGACGTTCTTCTTCTTTCTCACGTGCTTCGCGAGCTTTACGTTCAGCAGCTGTTTCAGTTTTTGGCTTGGTAGTAGCGGCCTTTTTCTTCTCTTTCTCTTTTTCTTTAGGTTTGACTTCAACAGCGGCTTTACCACCTTTTTTGACTACGACTGAGGTAGAAACCTCTTCGTTTTTGCCGTCAGAGCTTTTACTCGAACCAAGACTTGCTCGCATAGCAGCAAGGGTAGCTGCTTGACGCTCTTCTGCTTTTTTCTTAGTCGCTTCGCGTTCTTCTGCTTCTTTAGCAGCGCGGGCTTGTGCTTCAATCATCGCTTGTTCACGTGCAGCCAACTCTTCCGCCATTTTTTCTGGATTTGGCTTATCAAACACTTTCTTTTTACGTACTTCAACGTTGATGCTCTTAGATTTACCCGAAGAACCAGTCACACGCGCAGTACTGGTCGTCTTAGATTTAAGGCTAATACGACGCTTCTCCTGCTGTCCATGACTTTGTTTTAAATACGTCACCAATTTTTCTTGCTCAAGTTCGGTGACTGAGTCATCCTCCCCGCGAGCAGGTAGCCCAGCATCCTGTAGTTGCTGTTGTACAGCACCAACGGTTTTGCCTACCATTTCTGCCAGTTCTTTGACGGTCTTATCTGCCATTTATTATCACCTACTGTCTATTATTTGCTATTTGTTCAATTCAGTTGTTGGCTACAAATGATTGCGTTTTGACCAATACAGATGTCATTTAATATGACTAATTATTGTATAAGCATACTAAATACTAATCTTTTATCAGCCTTTCATTATTAATAGCATACCACCAAAAGACAGCGATATGCAGTTAACACCTATTCATCGAACCAAGATTCCCGAGCCTTCATGATAAGCTTACCTGCTGTTTCAGCATCTAAACCTTCAATATCTTCTAAATCAAAAACTGCTTGTTCAGCCAGATCGTCAACGGTAATAATGTCTTTTTGGGCCATTTTGTAAGCCCAGCTGACCGTCATACCTTCAAGATCTTGCAGCTCTTGACTTGGCTCTTTCATGTTTTGTTGTTTAAATAATTCATCTGCAATGACTACTTCTTTAGCACGTTCTTGAATCATGTCAATTGCTTCATCGTCTAACCCTTCGATATCATAAAAAGTCTCGACTGGTACATACGCTACTTCTTCAATACTAGTAAAGCCTATATCAACCAAAGCTTGGGCAAGATCTTGATCTACTTCTAAACGATCATAGAACAATTCAATAAATGCTTTACTCTCGTTTTCCTGACGTTGTTGATACTCTGCTTCTAGCATCATGTTCAACTTATAACCAGTCAACTCTGAAGCTAAACGTACGTTTTGTCCTTGTGAACCGATGGCACGTGCAAGCTGATCATTGGTACTAAAGATAATATCTGCTGTTTGAGTGTCTTCATCTAGGATGATACTACTGACGTCAGCGGGCTCAAGCGCACTAATAATGTATTGGGCAGGATCATCGGACCATACCACGACATCGATACGTTCTCCATCAAGCTCTTGCTGTACTGCCTGAATACGTGTGCCACGCATACCAATACAAGCACCCACTGGATCAATACGATGATCATTGGTTTTGACAGATATTTTAGCACGAGTACCCGGCAGACGAGCGACATTACGAATTTCGATAATTTGCTCAGCAATCTCAGGTACTTCTTTTTGCATCAACGCTGAGAGCATCTCAGGATGCGTACGCGACAATAATAACTGTGCACCACGATTTTCACGATTTACGTGATACAAAATGGCATTGATGCGAGATTTAACACGTAATTGCTCACGTGGCAACATATGATCACGCGCTAAATACCCTTCTGCATTGTCGCCCAAATCGATAATATAGCCGTCACGCGTCTGCTTTTTGACTTCACCGTACATCATCTCACCGATACGTGGCTCAAAAGCATCTGCTACTAACGCACGCTCAGCTTCACGAATCTTTTGGATAATAACCTGCTTTGCTTGAGTAGCTGCAATACGTCCAAATTCGATCGACTCAATCTGCTCTTCTTTTATATCTCCGATTGACCACTCTTCTTGATCGAGGTCAGTAATAGCAAGCTGGCAAGCTGGCATTTCATGATCTTCGTCTGCAACTACAGTCCAATAACGATAAGTATCATAATCACCAGTAGTACGATCAATAGCCACTCGTACTGCCACTTCAGGCTGTTCGGTATATACTTTTTTCTTAGTCGATACTACTAAAGCGTCTTCTATAGCTTCAAATATATCTTCAGGGTTTAGGCCTTTTTCATTACTGACGGTTTCGACTACCGTTAAGATTTCACGACTCATGCTATACCAGTCCTATACTTACTTAAATTTTATAATTTGTGTATTGGCGTTATGTTGCTAAAGTAAACCATACGTTATTTAACGTTTTGAACAATCTATGATTATTAGGCGCAGTTATCAACAGTGATATTTGAATTTTGCTGCAACACTAAATATCTTCAAAAACAAGATTCGCTTTATCAATATTACTAAAAGCAATTTCAAACTGTTCGTTATCAGTAGCAGTAAGATTCAATGAGGTCGTACCCATATTATCTAAGTTACCTGTTACTTTTCGTCGTTTTTTGTCACCTTGTCCTATCGCTTGGATCAAACGTAAGCTAACTGTTTGACCAATATAGTCTCGCATTTGCTCTTCTGAGAAGAACGCACGATCAAACCCAGGCGATGACACTTCTAAAATATACTCACCAGCAATAGGATCATGTACTTCAAGAATACCACTCACTTGATGATTAACTGCTGCACAGTCCTCAATAGTTACCTGTTTATCTTGTGCTTGCTCTTCTGGTAATGACTCAATATAAATACGTAATAATGAGCGACGTCCTTGTGGTACAAACTCTACGCCCCACAAAGCCACGTCACATGCTGCTACTGCAGGAGCGATAATATTGGTCAATTCTTCAACTTTGGTAGAAAGTTTCATAATTCGTTTATAGTTTCCTATTTGCTTGTGTACAGAGCTTAAGCGTCTTTTTATATATTTTATGAAGAACGTCTAAGAATTACACTATAATCGTTGTATCTTTTATTATCTAAAATGCATAGCTTTGTACAGTGAATCTCAACACTATATTGTCTTATATTTATAGAGCAATACAAATTATAGACGTTAGTTTAAGACTATGCATTCTAATAGAATACATACAGCCAAATTATCACTGAGAGAGTATGAAATAAAAGGTATTGGCGCTTATAAATCGCGGCACAATTAACCGATATTACCTTACTCTATAAGGATAGAGCTTAGCATAAGTAGGATAAATACCGAGATAACACAGACTCTCAGATACAAAAAAACCCACAAACATAATGGTGGGCTTATTGCAACTGACAATTTAGTCTACAAAAATCAGTATTGAAAGTGGTAGCGGGGGCTGGATTTGAACCAACGACCTTCGGGTTATGAGCCCGACGAGCTACCAGACTGCTCCACCCCGCATCAATTTAGAATGCACATTATAGGTAAGTTTTATAGACCTGTCAATCTTTATTTAAAATAATTATAAAATAAAAATCTCATCTCTATAATAGTCAACTTACATACCACGTGCTGTAAAAAAGTTGGTGCGATTGGGGGGACTTGAACCCCCACAGCTTGCGCTACCACCCCCTCAAGATGGCGTGTCTACCAATTCCACCACAATCGCTTATCGTTGTTTGTCACGACAACTTCTTTTACTACTCTATTTTTAGCCAGCTTACTCTCAATGCCATGAGGATAACAATCACGAGTAAGTGTCGCTGTGTAAAAACAGACGAGCATTGTAAAACTAACCTAAAGAAATAGCAAGGCCGACTATAAAAAACTTGCCTGCGACTACTCATTGCAAGCCAAGTTTCCATAGATCAACTTATTCCTCAGGGTTTTGTGTCAAGGGACGCGGCGTTTGCGGTGCCGAAACCGGAGCATCTAGACGAAATTGATCTTCAGCCTGCTCACGCGCATTTACCGCAAGAATCATACTGGTTATGAAGAAAATAACAGTCAGTACTGCAGTCGCACGCGTCAAAAAGTTTGCCGTGCCTGCTGCACCAAACACCGTGCCAGAAGAGCCAGCACCAAAAGAGGCTCCAGCGTCTGCCCCTTTGCCATGCTGTATCAAAATCAAGCCAATCATGGCAATCGCCACAATGATATGCAGGGCTAATATAAACGTAAACATGGTGGCCTCTTTTGCCGACGAATAACGAAAGTCAACTCTTACTATTTAGTACTATAATCATAGAACTATAATAAGATGCAACTGTAATAAGAATAAATAAGGCGCATTGTACACGATTGCAAGGGTACTGTTAAACCCACTTTTAATGACTGATAAAAGCTTTGTGCCTAATACATATTGTTAATAAATAAACTCAAGGGTTAATTATTATAAAGTCTCTTCATTTTTAGCTTGCTCAAAAGCATGAGCAATCGCCAAAAAGCTATCTGCTTTTAATGATGCACCGCCAACCAGTGCACCGTCTATCATAGGACTGGCTGCAAAGCTATCAGCGTTATCTGCGTTAACACTACCGCCGTATAAAACCTTAATCGCAGGTAGCATCGTATCAAAACTGGCGACTGTTTCTTTAATATGCTGATGAGTAGCTTCTACTTCCATCACTGTAGGAACTTTGCCTGTGCCAATCGCCCAAACAGGTTCATAAGCGATAATCAAACGCTCTGCTAATCTTTGCACAAGCTCAGGTGCTCGCTCTTTACTTTTGATAAGTAAGTCTTTTATTACAGTTAGCTGATCATCTAATACACTAAAAGTTTGCTTATTATCGTACTGAGTTTGAGTTTCGCCAATGCAGTACACCACACCCAAGCCTTGCGTAAACGCATGACTTAATTTGTCTAACAGCGTCTCATGAGACTCTTGATGATATTGACGGCGCTCAGAGTGTCCTAGTATCGTCCATGTCGCGCCTGCATCAACGACTTGCTGTGCTGAGCAATCACCAGTATATGCTCCACTACTATCACTAAGCGCACTGATATCTTGGGCAGCAGTCAGTATAGAGGTATTTTGCAAGCGCGCGCTCACACTTGCTAGATGTATACAGCTAGGCGCTACCATCAACTGACAAACATTACTGGTATTGTCATCAGCAACAGCCGTCAATAATGTGTCTAATAGTGCATCAACGTCTTTAGTCGTTGCTGGATTTTGTTTCCAGTTTCCAATTACCCAAGCTTGCATGGCTTATCTACCTTCTATCATTTGTCGTTGTCAATATGGCTGATATGCGCGTAAGTATAGCAAAAATTTCTTTGATGCTGTTATAAGTGTCGTTATCGTGCCACAACCTACAACTTCTAATCCTCATATAAGCTCTTTTATTCTTTATGGACTAAATTGCAAACTGTCATGTTTCTTGCATACATACATTAACAGTCTATTAAACCAAAGTATAAGTCACGACCTATAAGCTTGCTTTGCTTATTAATATCGAATCAGAAAATCAAATAACTTTAAGACTAAAACTTATATATTTGCCATATATGCAGTATTAAGGAGAGAGGTTAATGTCTACTACATTTGGCGGTTTAGCACAGCAGCTAACTCATGCAGGTATCGTGAGCGAAGCAAACATGCAAACTGCACAGACTGAATCAAAGCAGCAGCAACTCAGTCTTGTATCGTATTTAGTAGAGCATAATATGGCCAATGCCTATCAGCTTGCTCAACTGATGTCGCATTCTTTTGGCGATCCGCTGTTTGATCTTAATGTACTTAGTGACGATGTTATCCCAAAAGATTTGGTAGACGAAAAGATTGTACGTAAGTTTAATGCGCTACCCATCTTTAATCGCGGTCAGCGTCTATTTGTGGCTTTAAGCGATCCTACTCGTATTGATGCTATAGATGCTATCGCCTTTAACTCCCGTCTATCAGTTGAGACAGTGGTAGTCGAAGAAGACAAGCTCAAAAAACGTATCGATAGTGTATATGCAGACACCATGCAAAGTTTTGACAGCTTTGCTGATAGCGACTTAAGCGTCGACTTTGAAGATACTGAGGAAGGTGACAGCGGTGAAACCACGCTTGCCGACGGTGTGGATGAAGCCCCTGTTGTGAAGTTTGTGAATAAAATGCTGGTAGATGCAATTCGTATGGGAGCATCTGATTTGCATTTTGAGCCTTATGAGAAGTCTTATCGCGTGCGCTTTCGCGTCGATGGTGTGATGGAAAAAATAGCAAATCCGCCCATACAACTAGCAGGAAAGATTGCAGCTCGTCTCAAAGTCATGTCACAAATGGATATATCTGAGCGGCGCATACCACAAGATGGCCGTATTAAGCTTAAACTGTCAAAAAATAAGGCAATTGATTTTCGAGTGAACTCGTTGCCTACCCTATTTGGTGAAAAGGTCGTGCTACGTATTTTAGATCCTTCAGCAGCAAAGCTTGGCATCGATGCTTTAGGCTATGAGCCTGATCAAAAAGAGATGTTTTTAGAAGCGCTTCACAAACCGCAAGGTATGCTACTGATTACTGGTCCTACAGGCTCTGGTAAAACGGTATCGTTATATACGGGTCTCAATATTTTAAATACTGGAGCAACCAACATTTCTACAGCAGAAGATCCTGTTGAAATTAATCTTGAGGGTATTAATCAGGTTAATGTCAATTCAAAAGTAGGTCTGACATTCTCTAATGCTCTAAAGTCGTTTTTGCGTCAAGATCCAGACATCGTCATGGTTGGTGAGATTCGTGATCTTGAGACGGCTGAAATTGCCATTAAAGCGGCGCAGACTGGCCATATGGTGCTCTCAACGCTCCATACAAATTCAGCGCCTGAAACCTTGACTCGATTACGGAATATGGGTGTTGCGTCTTTTAACATTGCCACCTCTGTCAACTTAGTTATTGCTCAGCGCCTGGCACGACGTTTATGCAAAAACTGTAAGACCGCTCTTAACGTACCAAGACAAAGTTTACTTGAGCTTGGCTTTACTGATGCTGACTTAGATGATCCAAACAACAATATTTATGAGCCTGTTGGTTGTAATGAGTGCCGCGAAGGCTACAAAGGCCGTGTTGGTATTTATGAAGTCATGAAAGTCGACTCAAATATCTCACGTATCATTATGGAGGATGGTAATGCAATTGATATTAAAGACGCTGCACTCAAAAACGGTTTTCGTGATTTGCGTCGTTCAGGCATTATAAAAGTACTTCAAGGTGTCACTAGCATACAAGAGATGATGCGAGTCACTTCTGAATAATAGTAAGTCAGCGCTGACCAAGGTGTAGGACTTAAAAACGATTAAATAACCATCTAAAAACTTTTATTGAATAACGCTGATTAAAACATATAGATTACGAAAAACTTGAGGGTAAAGACATGGCAAAAGCTAAGACCGACATGCTATTAGACTTTGTCTATGATGGAGTCAATCGGCGTGGACAAAAAATCAAAGGTGAAACCACAGGTCGCAGTTTAGAGATTGCAAAGGCGACGCTGCGTAAACAAGGTATCACAGTCAAAACAATCAAGAAAAAACCTAAGCCCCTGTTCACGGTGAAAAAAGCCATTAAGCCTATTGATATTGCTATTTTTGCGCGTCAATTAGCTACTATGATGAAAGCTGGCGTCCCCTTGACTCAATCGTTTGAGATTGTCGCTGACTCGTTAGACAATCCGAGCATGAAAGAGCTGGTCCTACAAATCAAAACGGACATTGAAGCTGGCGGTACTTTTGCCTCTGCGCTACGCAGGCATCCACGCTATTTTGACGATCTATTTTGCTCTCTTGTAGACTCTGGTGAGCAATCAGGCGCACTTGAGACTATGCTTGAACGTGTCGCCACTTACAAAGAAAAAAGCGAGCTACTTAAGGCTAAAATCAAAAAAGCCATGAAGTATCCTATCGCTGTAATCGTGGTTGCTATAATCGTCACTATCATCCTACTGATTAAAGTGGTTCCTGTTTTCTCGGGGCTATTTGAATCTTTTGGTGCAGAGCTACCTGCTTTCACGCAAATGGTTGTCGGTATGTCAGACTGGATGCAAGCTTGGTGGTTTATTCTTATTATTGCCATTGGCGGTAGTATCGTTAGCTTCACCGAAGCTAAAAAACGCTCTAAAAAGTTCCGCGATTTTCTTGACCGTGCGACTTTAAAGGCACCTATATTTGGCAATATTGCTTATCAAGCTGTTATCGCCCGATTCGCGCGCACGCTGTCTACTACCTTTGCTGCTGGTGTACCTTTAATCGATGCTTTAGACTCTACCGCAGGCGCCGCTAATAATGTGGTTTTTTATGATGCCATTCAACAGATTAAAAATGATGTTTCAACTGGTCAACAATTGCAGTTTTCGATACGTACGACTAACCTGTTCCCAAGCTTAGCGATTCAAATGGTCGGTATTGGTGAAGAATCAGGCAGCTTAGAAGAGATGCTTGACAAGGTAGCAGTGTATTATGAAAACGAAGTTGATAACGCTGTTGATGGTTTGACCAGCTTGATGGAGCCATTAATCATGGCGGTGCTAGGGGTTTTAGTAGGTGGTTTGGTCATTGCCATGTACTTACCAATCTTCCAGATGGGTTCAGTAGTAGGGTAGCAAATTGATGCAATTGTTAGAGTTATTACAAAGTAATATGACCTTGGCGCTCATTGTATTTGCAGTATTAGGGCTATGTATAGGCAGTTTTTTGAATGTAGTGATTCATCGTATACCGCTTATGATGATTTATAGCTGGCGACAAGAATGCAGTCAGTTTATGTCTCAGCAAGTAGATATGCCACATGAGCACACTAAAGCGATAACGGATATTACGTCGAGAGATACGCCAATTACTTTGAGTAGACCGGCATCACGCTGCCCTCATTGCGCGCATCAAATAAAATGGTATGAGAATATACCCTTAATAAGTTGGCTTGTACTACGTGGTCGTTGCTCTGATTGTAGCGCAGCGATTGGTATACGCTATCCTATCGTAGAGCTAGTCACTGCGTTACTATCAGCATTGGTTATTTATCAATTTGGCGTCACAGCTGCTGGATTGTCTGCTCTTATCTTAGTATGGACATTGATTGCCTTAACCGGTATCGATTTTGATACGCAGCTGCTACCTGATCGACTGACTTTTCCATTAGCAGGATTGGGATTAGCAGTAAACTCTCAAAGCTGGTTTGTCTCCCCTACCCAATCGATTTGGGGATTGCTGCTAGGATTTTTATCGTTATGGATCGTCGTAAAAGTGTTTTATCTCATCACCAAAAAACACGGTATGGGACAAGGTGATTTTAAGCTACTAGCGGTATTAGGGGCTTGGCTTGGACCTATGATGCTGCCATTTATCATTCTTCTATCTTCTTTACTAGGCTCAATTGTCGGTATCATTTTGATGAAAAGGCATGGGGAGAGTCAGCCTTTTGCTTTTGGACCTTATATCGCGATCGCTGGTATCGTTGCCCTCCTTTATGGCTCTGACATCGTTAATTGGTATTTGAATATGTACGTTTAATACAGAATTACAATATAACAAACTAATGCTTATATCTTTATTAGTGGTACGCGTTAAGCTAGTAAGTTCGAGACAATTGCTTAATAATAACAACTAAGTTATGAATACTAAGGTATTTACTTGTCTTTTCTACCAACTTACGAGCCAATAAGTCACTGTTATGTCAATATATTCTAAAACGCCTATACATGAACGCCAGCAGGCTAACGTAAAAAACAAAACCTTAGTGGTTGGGTTAACAGGCGGGATTGGTAGTGGTAAGTCTGCGGCTAGTGATTGGTTTGCAGCACAAGGAATTGACATCATTGATGCCGACGTGATTGCTCATGAAGTAGTAAAAAAAGGCAGTCCTACTCTACGTAAGATTCAAAAAAAGCTTGGTGAATGGGTGATTGATGCAGAAGGTCATATGGACCGAGCAGCTGTACGTACCCATGTATTTGCTAATCCTGCCGCACTCATTGATCTTGAAGCAATCACCCACCCTGCTATTCGCGAAGCCGCAAAACAACAGCTAGCAGCAAGCACTTCACCCTATATCATATTATCAGCACCACTCCTCATTGAAGCTGCCGAAGCCGGACTTGCTAACTTATGCCAACGTATTTTAGTGATTGATGTAGATGAGGAGACGCAACTTGCGCGTGCAAGTCTGCGTGATGAACAAAGTATGGTGAAGATAAAAGCCATCATGGCAAACCAACTTCACCGTACTGAGCGCAATCAGCATGCTGATGATTTGGTGGTAAATGAAAAAGATTTAGCAAGCTTACATCAACAGCTAGAGCCGCTACATCAAAAATACCTCAAACTTGCCCAGCAGCTAAAGTACGCTGTCGATTAACTTCATAGAGCGCCATACCAGTGGCCACACTTACATTAAGACTTTGTAAATTGCCATGCTCGTTTCCTGACATTGGAATGTATACCAGCTCATCACAGCTCTCTGTAGTCAACCGGCGCATGCCCTCGCCCTCTGACCCCATAATTAAAGCCGTCTTTCCTGTTAAATCAGCCGCATGTAGAGGCTTGGCGTTTTCGTTTAGGGCCGTACCGAATACAAAAACACCAGCATCCTTAATATGCGTGAGCGTACGTGCTAAATTGGTCACACTAATGATAGGCATCATCTCAGCTGCGCCTACCGACACTTTAGCTACCGTCGGAGTCAAACTTGCTGCATGGTGCTTTGGACAGACCACTGCATCCACGCCCATTGCGACTGCTGTGCGTAAACATGCACCAAAATTATGTGCATCAGTAATTTGATCAAGTACCAGCAATAAACATTGATCGCGTCCGATGATATTATCTAATATGCTTTCATCTGCAAATCCCAATGGACGAGCATGCAGTACAACTCCTTGATGCTGCGGACTACCACATAGTTGCGTGAGCTTATCTTTTTGCGTTGGCTGCATACTAACGCCATTTGCCTGGGCTTGCGTAATGATGTCTTTGACATGACTGTCGTTTTCGCGTCCTTGTTGCACAAATAAGCTCAATGCATCAAGCGGACGATGTTCAAGTAAAGCATCGATGGCATGAATACCATAGAAGTAACTGGGTTTTGCCATAATAGGCCTACTAATAAGAATTGAATATCGCTAATATGATATGAATTGGGATATCACGATGTCTGTGAAAAAACTTAACAATCGTGATTATAAGAGATTTATACCTGCCTATTTAACATTAACACTACCCTTCTAAATGGCAGACATACTGTACAATTTCTTCAGTACGTAGAGTGAAGCTGCTATTGCCTTCAACCACAAACGATTGGCCAGCACGGTAATAGCTAAACTCCTCGTCACCCTCTATTTTAACTTCACATTCACCGCTAATAATCTCGATACGCTCTGAAGTATTGGTACTAAAATGGTATCGTTCAACAGTATTGTCACAAGGCAAAATGACACCCAATGTTTTATGACGACCATCTTCAAACATAATGGTATGACTGGAGCAGCGCCCATCATATGTTACTGTAGCCTGAGCATTGACCGTTACGTTAGTATATTGTGCCGCTGACATAGTGGCTTCCTTATCAAATAATTATTACTAAACTAAAAAATAAGTGTCTTATGACATTACAGGTTAAACCTTTACACTCAACATAGCTTATTTTAAAACAACTGCTTTTAACATAGTTATTCTTAAAATAGTTGTTCTTAGATAAGTATATTATGTTATCGGTTTAATAGCTCAACCACTTATGAACCAAGTTTTCTGCCATGCAAATTTGATACTCATCAAACAAGTATGTGTAGAGACTGTGGCTCAAGTTTGTGATTAAGTGAGTTTATGCTACCACATTATATCTAAAAAGTTTGTTACAGCACTGCTGAAAATATTATCTATTAATCAACCTGACCCTATATTAGAATTCTTGAGCAATTGCTGTGTATACTAATATTGGTATAATTTGGTAGATTTATTACCGACAGCTAAGCCGTTCATTAGTTTAAAATAAGACACCAAACGCAGTTGCTTTTCACAAGCCTTATCGCTAGTCTAATTAAGATTATCAATGTCAATTGCCGACCATGAGAGACTTCAATGCTTCTATCGTTAACCTTACATCAGTTTGCGCTGATTGCTGAACATGAGCTGAGCATGGCTGAGGGCTTTAATGTCATTACCGGTGAGACAGGAGCGGGAAAGTCATTGCTACTAGATGCATTATCACTTTGTATTGGTGAAAGAGCAGACAGTGCCATGGTCAGACATGGTGCGGCTCATGCCGATATCTATGCGCAGTTTGATGTGACTGATAATACCCTTGTGGCTGATTGGTTTACTGAGCATGAGCGCTCTTTAGATGAGCCTGAAGTACTGATTCGTCGGCAGCTTAGTAATAATGGACGCTCAAAAGCATGGCTGAATGGGACACCTGTGAGCCTAGCAGAATTGAAAAGCTTGGGTGCACTGCTCGTCAACATTCATAGTCAGCATGCTCAGCAAGCACTACTAAAGCCGCAATTTGTGGTGCAATGGCTTGATGAGATGGCAAAATTAACTCCTTTAGCAGCGCAAACAGCGAGCAGTTACCAGCACTATCAACAACTAAAACGTCAAGCGGATGAGATTGCTAGCCGTGAAGCTCAGCGCCAAGACCGTATTCAATTGCTCCAAAACCAGTTGGCTGATATTGCACCGTTATTAGCTGTCGACTATCATGATGTCGAAGCTGAGCATGAAGAGCTGTCTAACATTGAGGCCTTAATGACAGAGGCCAGTCATGGTTTGCACTTACTCGATAACGATAGTGACGAGCCTGATGTCATGACTTTGCTTGGTCAGGCGATCAAACTGTGTGACAATCAAATAGGTGTCAGCCAAACCTTTGGGCAAGCCTCAGAGCAACTACATCTCGCGCAGCAGCAGATCACTGAAGTGACTGCCCTACTCACAGACTATGCCGAACAACAACTCCCTGATCCTGAACGCTTGCAAACCTTGGACAGCCTTATAAGCCTTGGTCATCGTCTATCGCGCAAACACAATTTACCGGCAAATGATTTGATCTCTGAAGCCAATGTTTGGCAGCAGCAGTTAGAACAGTTAGAAAACGAGCCTAGTAGTGATGTGCTAGCTGCACAAATCGAAGATGCTTGGCAAGCGTACCTGCAGCTTGCGACCAAGTTAAATGACAGCCGTTCAAAAGCGGCGCCTGTCATTAGTGAACAGCTTGTTCAGCAACTACAGCCCTTAGCTTTGCCTAACGCTCGCTACGAATTTGTCTTTACTAAAAGGACAAGCTCCAGTCTTTATAATGCGCAAGGCTGTTATGATATTGATCTATTATTTAGCGCTAACGTCGGTATGCCGATGCAGCCGCTACACAAAATTGCCTCAGGTGGTGAGCTATCGCGCATGGCGCTGGTCATGCAAGTATTGCAAGCAACAAGTTCTGACAACAATGCTGCCAAACCGATGCTAGTCTTTGATGAGGTGGATGTCGGTATCAGTGGCGGTACTGCCCAAGTAGTGGGTGAATTACTGCGCAGCCTTGGACAGACGCAGCAACTATTAGCGATTACCCATCAAGCTCAAGTCGCCGCCCAAGCGCATCAGCATATTTTGGTGCAAAAACATCACAATGAACAGACGCAAAGTGAGCTTATAATTTTGACCAAAGATGCGCAGGTAAATGAGCTGGCACGTATGTCAGGCGGTGTTACCATTACTGATGTCACTCGTGACCATGCTCGTAGTTTATTGACTGGTGTTAAGTAAAAGCCTGCCGCTAAAGCGTGACCTCATTTTAAAAATACTGATAAAGCATCAGCTTACGTTTTACGTGCACTGATTATAATCACTGTGTCATTTCTATATTGCTTTTTTGTTTAGTATCACCATATAGTAGTGTCTCACCTTTTTTATATTGCATTTGTCTCTATGTCCAAAGCTAATTTGACCCATCACTTCTTAATTGCCGCTCCTGACTTGTCAGACCCAAGGTTTGAGCGGGCGCTTATTTATATTTGTCGCCACGATAAACAAGGTGCGCTAGGGCTGATGGTAAACCGTCCACTTGAGCAGGCACGTGTGGGTAAGCTGTTAGAAGACTTAAGCATCGATGTGACCAACCCTCAAATTATGGAAGATTTAGCATTAGAAGGCGGTCCGATGTATCCTGAGGTGGGATTTGTACTGCATACGGGGCAGCCTGAGTGGGCATCGTCGTTTGCTATCTCAGAGAACGTCTGTATCACCACCAGTCAAGATATCTTACAGCGTATCGCTGCAGGACAAGGCATTGGACACTACCAGCTATGCTTGGGACATGCTAGCTGGAACAAAAAACAGCTCGAGCGTGAGCTTGAAAGTGGCGACTGGTTGGTATCCCCTGCCGATTTAACATTGTTGTTTGATACGCCCTTTGAAGAGCGCTGGCAGCTTGCTGCTGAGAAAATCGGGGTCAATTTTGATTATCTTAGTAGTGATATTGGTCATGCATAAGGTACTTGCCATGGTAGAGTCTCGTCCTATTAAATTGGACCTCATAAAAATAGGAGATGCATAGAATGATGGTAGATTCTGACCCTTCTCTTGAAGCTGTCGACACGGCTGTGACGGAACCTGAGATTAAGCCGCATCTTATATTGGCACTAGATTATGGTGTCAAAAAAATGGGAATGGCACTGGGTAATACTGTGACCGAGACTGCACGCGCGTTTGATATTCTGGCCATGAACAATGGACAGCCAGACTGGGACAATCTGTTAGGCATTATCAAGGTTTGGGGAATTACCCAAGTGCTCGTCGGACTCCCTTTAAATATGGATGGCAGTAGTTCTATGCTCTCAAAGAGGGCGCACAAATTTGCGCGTCGCCTAGCCCATAGACTAATGGAGCAGCGCCTACCTGCAAAAGTGACACTATGTGATGAGCGCCTAACCTCCATGGCTGCAAGAGAAATAGCTTGGGAGAATGGCTGGATCCAAAATGAGCGTGACCCAATTGATGATATATCAGCCTGTATTTTATTATCGACTTACTTTGCCGATCCAAATAGTAGCATGGCGATTAGTGCTATCAAACCTGATTAGTTAAACCATTAAACAAAGTAACATAAACCTTTACGGATAAATGACTGATCGTTATGACCAATGTTTTAGACCAATCAACGCAATACGGTTTTGCTCCGCTTGCCATCGCACGTATTAAAGGTGCACAGCGCGCCAACCAAATAGCGATTTATCTTATTTATGCCGCTATTATCGCGTTTATGGTCTTTGGCACCATTGCTAGTATTAAAGCATTCCATGACAATCAGCTACTGTATCGACTGTTTTTTAATCTGCCCTATGCGCTGATAGCGTTAACCATACCTATCACTCTTTATGATGGTTTTGTCATTTATCGTTATCGCTTGAGTCAACCTTCGATGATTGCTTTAAGCATTGGTGTATCGACAATCGTATTGGTCGGTGGACTGTTATTCGCTGATACTGCATGGTTAGGGCTGGCATCGTGGCTTGGAGTGGCGTTTTTATTTAAAGCAAACTTTAAACGCTTTTTTAATTTTTTAGAAGCGCAAGAAGAAACTGAGGAAGATCTTGAAGATTCAGATGCTGAAAAACTGCAAGACATTTCTAAACAATAGCCAATAATAATTAAGAGCAATTTTTAAACTCACAACTCATGTGTAATATGACGATTATGACTACCTCGACACCTAACACCGCAATCAATCATCATTTGGATACCCAAGGGCTTATATGTCCGGAGCCGGTCATGATGCTGCATCGAACCATTCGTAAAGCCGATGGCGGCGATATCATCGAAATCCTCGCAACCGATCCTGCCACGACGCGTGACATCCCTAATTTTTGTCGTCATCTCGGTCATGAGCTTGTGCAACAAGAAACTCTGGCTGAAAACGTACACTTAAATGCCGATCCTGATGAAATCACCATTGATAGCGATGATACTATGCCTACAAGCGTGACGCTCTATCGATATTTGGTTAAGAAAAAAACGGCATAGTATCTGTAAGCGTGTCTTTGTAAACATTTTTCATCGCTGTCTTTATTCTTATTTGAGCACTATTTTATGAGTCGTGATCGCGCCGTACAGCAACGTCAGCCCAAAGCACTGGCAGTAGATGATGAACCAACCTACTTAACTGAGTTTCGTCAAGCGATGCTGGCCCGCGGTCTGGCAACTCGTACGCGTAATGCTTATGTTCGTGACTTGCGTACTTGTGAGCTGACCAGCCCTACAGCATTGACAAAGTGGCAAGCCGAGGATGTATTGCAGTGTCTCTCTTGCCTCGCCACCGAGAGCAAAACCCCGCGTACCCAAGCGCGAATGCTCTCAAGCCTGCGCCAATTCTACTTGTGGATGATCGCCAGCAACTTGCGCGAAGACAACCCATGCGAGCGTATCAAAAGCCCTAAGCTTGGGCGTCCATTACCAAAAGATTTAGCCGAAGCAGATGTCGATAACCTACTCGCTGCACCTGATACCAGCACCGCGCTGGGTCTACGTGATAAAGCCATGTTAGAAGTGTTATATGCTTGCGGCCTACGGGTTAGTGAGCTGATTAATCTTGCGCTTGAACAAGTCAATCTCAATGCTGGCTGGTTACAGATTACTGGGAAAGGTAATAAAACGCGGCTGGTACCGCTAGGCGAATATGCAGCGGACGCGCTGGACGATTATCTGTCTCATGGACGCGGCGATTTGATAGCGCATTTAAAGTCTGGCAATTGCCAAGCGGTATTTTTGACTGCGCAAGGCGGTTATATGACGCGGCAGAACTTTTGGTACTTATTAAAGAAATACGCCAAAGTCGCCAGTATCGATAAAGAGCTATCGCCGCATACCTTACGTCACGCCTTCGCGACTCACTTGCTCAATCATGGCGCGGACCTTCGCAGCGTGCAGTTGTTATTAGGCCATAGTGATTTATCGACCACGCAGATTTATACCCATGTGGCAACGGCGAGATTGCAGAAGTTGCATGCAGAGCACCATCCACGTGGGTGAGAGCCGTTAAAACGAAGCACTGCTTCGTTCGGCTCGCAAGAGAAAATCCCTTAAAGGGGATTTTCTGTATGATATTAAGATAATGATGGATTACGCTTGAGCTAACTTAGCCAAACCAATTAACCTATTGCATAATTATTAATAAGTGAAGGAATGTATCGTGCCGCAAGCTCAGCCCTCTGCCCTGCCTACGCTAACCAAAAGTCAAAACTCTGTACTTAAAACGCTGACTGTTATGGGTTATTTTGAAGGAGCTTCTTTTCTGTTATTGCTTGGCATTGCCATGCCGCTCAAATATATGTTTGGTATTCCTGAGGCGGTAAAATATGTTGGTATGGCTCACGGGGTACTATTTATCGGCTATATTCTGGTGCTTGTGTTCGCTGCAAGTAAAATAAAGATGCCGCTTTGGGCACTGCCTGCTGGTGTTCTCGGCTCGTTTTTACCTTTTGGTCCGTTTATATTTGATCATTTATTAAAGAAGAGTTTGAGAGAGTAAGACTGAAAGGTTTACGGTAGCGGTAGCGCTCAGAAATTTTAGACTTTTTAGGGTAAAATGCGCAGGCTAGGTTTTTATTCTCACTCTATCTATAAAATAAATCTATAAATAAAAACGCCCACGCTATTATTAATTTAACAGCGTGGGCGCTATTTTCTTTAGCCTATCTACTCTGATTTTTTAATAGAGATTGTCTGCGTATAAACCGTATTAGCATCCACTTCTTCATCCGTAAACCAAACGCGCTTACGACCAAGTTCAGCATATTCACCAGTTTGATCATTGTAGTGAGCTGTCGTTGTGCCATCGGGCGCGATGAAGCCGCTTTGACCAGGTGGTACAGTTTCCCACGCTTTTACGCCATCTTCGGTAAAGACCGTCATGTTGTTTTCAGTACCGCGGTTCATGGCAATAGCAGTGTCTTGCTCCTGAGCGGGCAGGGTTTGCGGAATCTCGCGGAAGTTTTTATGATTGTAGCGAATGATACCGACGGGGGCTAACCAATTCGTCATGTCGTCTCCATACTCTTCGCTAAGCGCTTTGTTAGTAGCATCGAGTGCCGACAAGATAGCCTCATCTGGTTTACTATTAAAGAAATCATAGCCCTTACCTGATAAATTATAGTGTAGAACTTTAGTGCCAACTTGAATGTTTTGCCCAGATGCAGTAGTGACTTTAGGCCCTGGATAACCCGCATTGGCAAAAATACCGTCGTAAGGTTCAGGTAGGGTTTCTTTAAAGGTTTGCGTTAGAAACTGTGTCAGCCACGTTTGCATAATGGCAGCGCCAGGATGATCGTATTTGCCATCATTGTCTTTATCCTCAAGCATCTGATTCCAATCTTGTAGCTGCATCGCCAACTGATGACGTGGATCATCTGCAGGCAGCCCTTTTACAGCGTCTAGTACAAATGGAATCATCTCGCCTGCATTAACATCTTCAAACGACGCATGTTTGACGACAGCGTCCCACACCTCATCAGCGGTAAAATTGTCTTTGCCCTCAAACTCATCAAACAAAACTTTGACACGATCTGCAAGCATCCACGAGTACCAATATTGGTCAGGATTTGGGAAACCTTCGGCAGGACGGTTATTCCAGTTTAGCACCATATGGTTTGAAGGGTTGAATACTTGTGGGTTGGTTTCAAACGGCATGATACCTTGCCAGTCCATATCGCCTTCTCCAGATGCAGGCGTGCGTCCATCATGACCTTCAGCGCGTTTGGGATAATGACCACCAAAGATATAACCAATATCGCCCTTCGCATCGGCATAGTAAAGATTGACGTTTACCGCTGACCTTGCAGCAGCCGTTTTGAACTCATCAAAATTTTGGGCTTTCATGATATCGACCCAAGATTCAAGGGTGCTGAGTTCCTTACCGCTCCAAGCGCGCTTTTGCGCGTAGGCAATATTGGTATCTTCATCTCGTGCCACGACTGGACCGTGTACGGTACGGTAGGCGGTAAACGGTACCGAGTCGCCACCATTTACATTGATAGTTTGCTCACTGATTTCCATGTCTTTCCATGTGCCTTTGTACTTATACTGCGCAGGATTCTTTGGGTTGAGCGTTTCACGAAACAAATCCACCAGATCACCTGCCGCCCATGTACTTCCCCAAGCAATCTGCCCATTATGAGCAAACATAATGCCTGGATAGCCGTAAACAGTATTGCCAGCGACATTAAAGCCTGCACCATGTAAGCCAATCGAATAGGTATACGCAGGCTGATACCAGCCGAACTGTGGTCCATTTAAGAGTACAGATTTTGCACCATCTAGCTTTTGCGGCCCAAGAATGGCCATATTTGAGGCGCCCTCATATCTTAAAGCTGAAGGACCTTGGGCTTGTAGGGCTTTTAGATTGGCCTCTCTCCACTTCTCGCGTGGTAGAGCGGCTCCGTCAGCACCAACAAAATCAGTCGGCGCTCTAGCGGCTTGACGTAATATTTCAGGAGACACTGCCCCTTTCACTACAGGGCGCAAGTTTAGATTGGGGTTTTCACGTTTTGCTGGATCCCAGTCCCCTGGTGGAATAGTGGTTGGTGCCTCAGGCACATCTAAGGACAATAAGGTATTAAAAATTTCACGACCCTTGGTTTCGCCATGTTTTTCAACCAGTGACTCAAGCAGAGCTGCATTGTCGAGTTCGGTATTGTAATCACCAAAGCGGTAAATCATGGAGCCAATAAATACCATCGCTACATCATAGCCTGTCCAAGCTTTTGGTTTGACGCCATGAGTCAAATACTCCTTTGGCATTAGAGTATCAGGTTGTGCATTAACGCGAGCGATCCAAGCATTGATACCTGCAGCATAGCCATTTAAGACATCGCGCTGCTGTTTACTGGCATTATCAACCTGCTCTTGTATCCGCCAAGGCCAGTAATTGCCGCGTATTTGCTTATCAAAATCAACGAATCCTGCCCCCAATACTTCTGAAACTTCGCCTGTACCTGTACGGCGCGCCATATCAAGTGAGAACAGTCGATCTTGGGCGATAGAGTAACCATAGCCATAAAACAGATCATACGTATTGTCTGCATAAACATGCGGGGTTCCATATTTATCCCGCTTTATTTTGATGTCATCAGCCCAAGCTGGGCTAGTAGCAAGTACAGCAGTGGTCATAAGTACTGTGAGCAGAGGACGTGCAAATACGGTTGAAAGTGCCATAGAAAATTTCCCTATAATGTCTATTACATTGTTAACAATCTTTCCTTGTTGCTTGAGTATAGGCGTTCTTTTTGTTACGAGCAATCAATTATTAATCGATTGCTGCAAACCTGCCCTTTTGTCGCTACAATACCCTCAATAAAGTGCTTCATGATGTGTAAACTGTCATTGACCGCGCGCCCCTTTTTACTTATTGATTATCCGAGAATTCTATGAGCCATAGACCCCCTGCTGATTTGCTAAAAAACGCCGAACACTGGCGCAAAGACCTTCATTTTAAAGAGGATGTGCTGGGTAAACCGTTTGAATTTACCACCACGTGGGGCATTTTTTCACCGCAAAAGCTCGATGATGGTAGTCTCATGCTGCTTGATTATGTGGATTTTCAAGCGGATGATGATTCGATAGATTTGGGCTGCGGTTATGGCGTGCTCGGCATGACGGCAGCGCGCGAATGTCCAAACGGTCAGCATACTTTGATTGATAAAGACTTTATGGCGGTAGAGTATGCACGCCGTAACTGCGAGAAAAATGGTCTAAAAAATGTCGATGTGCATTTATCAAACGGTTTTAATCACGTGGCAGCGGACAAAGACTTTAGCCTCGTGATGTCAAACTTGCCAGCGAAGGTTGGCAAAGAGCAGCATTATTTATACTTCCTTGATGCTTATGAGCGTATGCGCCAAGGTGGACGTTTTTATGTGGTGACAATTAATGGCTTGCGTCAGTTTATGAAGCGCTCGTTTACCGAAGTATTTGGCAACAGCGAGAAGGTCAAACAAGGCAAGACCTATACCATTACAATGGCGGTTAAAGAATAGAACAGTTTATATCTGCCATAAAAAACACGCTAACAGTAGCGTGTTTTTTTATGCATGCTTTAGGACGTGTTCTCATTTGAAAAATGGTGATAAAAATAAGATAAATGGCCGTCAAACAAGGAAGATAGCGCAGATAATATCGAGATATCAGTCAGTTATTTGACGCTGTTTGTGTTTGGCAAGATTTAGCCGTTTTTGACCCATTTAGATGACTAACGATTGAATTGAGGACACGGTCTAGGCTACATCTGCCGTTTTATCAAATAAAAGCCTAGCGCAGCACTACCGATAATGGGCAGTAACACCATGAGCATGGGCGAAAAGCCCGTCGCTAATGACACAAAGCCAACCAAGTCTTGCACATAGCTAAATAGCAGACCAAAGAGTAACGCGACGACGATACGCAGGCCTAAGCTGTGCGTGCGCAATGAGCCAAAGACAAAAGAACAGGCGACAATCACCAGCGATAAAATGGATAGCGGTGATAGCAGCTTTTGCCAAAATGCAAGCTCATGTGGCAACGAGCGCTTACCTTGCTGTTGCATAAATTGCCGATGCTCATAAAGCTGCGTCAAAGACAAATCCTCCGCTTTGCGAGTCAATAAATAGACGGACTCGGGTGCAAAGGGCAGACTTAGAGTATCCAATGAGGTTTTAGACTGACTGCTCTCAAAGCCTTGATTGATGGTCAGCTCAGTCATATCATTTAGCTGCCACTCGTAACGATACTGCTCGCTTAGCTTACCAGTAGTGCCTAGAGATTCACGACCAATATACTGCCCACCCATCGCATGAGTGGCCGTTTGCAAGTTACCATCGTTATCTAAATGCCAGCGCTTGACCTCACCGATGTTGCCTTGCACATCCGCATAATCAATGTATAAAATATCACTGCCATCAGGCTGTGCGCTACCATTCGTGCTGCCTTCAGTTGTACTTTGAAAGCGCGGTTGCATCGTCCAGTAGCCACGTACTGAGGTGACCAGTGAGCTGCTGTCTTCGTTATTTATTTCACGAGCCAGTTGGTTAGAGTTGGGCAATACAAACTGATTTAGCATCAATGCTAATAGTACAAACAACAACGCTGGTTGCAGCACCCAGCCAACGATGCGATAAATACTGACACCAGCGGCGCGCATGACTACAAGCTCACTTTTACTAGCTAGCAATCCCAAGCCTACCACTGCGCCAAGCAGCGCGCCTGTCGGCATAAATTGTTCTAAAAAATAAGGCGAACGGTAAAAAATATATCTAAGCGCATCAGACATAGTATAGCTATCAGACAAATCCTCAAGCTCAGACAAGTAGGTAAATAGGACTTGTAATGCCCACAGTCCAACTACTGCGGCGATAATCGCGAGAAGTGCATTGGTTTTGACATAACGTCCTAGCACTTTCAAGTTGGATGAACGGCTTTGAGGAATCTGAGCTTTAGATAACTTAGATAACTTAGATAACAAGGAGCGCATTATAGTTGCCCTCCATTAGAGTCTTTTTTTAGATGATCGACGCCCAGCGACTTACCTTCTAAGCGCACGCGTAATCGATGCTGGAATCGGCTGCCCCAGTTCATATAAAGCGCCAATGCCATAAATCCTAGTATCAACCATGCATAAGCCCAGACGCTCACGCTACCTTTACCAACGGCATTTTTCAAAGATATGATGCCAAGCGCACAGCTGACAAACAATAAAATGGATGGGAACAGACGCAGCCAGCGACCTTGACGCGGACGTACTTGTGCAAGTGGTACAGCGAGCATCGGCGCGATAATCATCAGCCAAGGCAGCGCAAAGCGGTAACCAAGCTCGCCTTGTGCTGCACGTAGGGCATCGACACTACTAACTTGCACGCTGCCGGTAGCTGCTTGCCATAAAGGTCCGATTTCTTGGGTTTCGATATTGTTTTCAGTCACTACCTCTTTTGAGGATTCGGTCAACGTAATACGGTAACGATCAAAACCTACTTGGTTGTACTTTAAGCTGCCTGCACCTACTTCATAACGACGACCTTGAAACAGATCTAACTGCGTCACACCGCTACCAGCATTGTCTACTTGCACAGCACGTTTAGCTAAGGTAATCGTGTCTTTATTAATAGGCTGATCTGTATTGTCCGCTGTCTTTTTGGATGGTTCAGATTGGATAAGTACCACATCTTGCAGCTGTTTTTTGTCATCGCTAAGACTGCCTACATACAAATGATAATTACCGCTACTAATAAACTCATTGGGACGAATCAAGTCAAAAGCACTAGACAGTGCTTGCTGCTGCCAAACTGCCTCTGATGAGCGCACACCCCAAGGTTTTCCGACAACCGATAGTGCTGCCTCTCCGACAAATAACGCCAAGATTAATGGCGTCATTAATCGTGCAAGCTTACCGCGAGAGACCCCGCTGGCATTGATAACCGCCATTTCTTGATCGACATACAGACGCCCAAACACCAGCATCAAAGCAATAAAAAACGCCAACGGTAGAATAAGCTCTAAAAAATACGGCAAATTGTAACCGATAATGACAAATAACAAGCCAATATCGAGATTCCCTTCAGCAGCAATTCCGAAATAACGTATCAAGCGGCCACCGAGCATCATTACCACCAAAAAACCCAATACCAAAGCAGTGGTTGAGGCAACCTGACGGGTCATGTAGCGGCGTAATATCACAATAGGTACTCTTAAACAGTTGGTATTGGCGCGATTCATCGCAAACTTAATGACGGTTTTTCATGTGTCGATTGGGTATTATAAAGACAGTCTTACTCAGAAAAATACTTAAATAAATATAAACATAGCTGAGCCACTGATTAGCCACGTCATATAAAAATTAGCAACTATTAGCGGTCAAGATAACCGCTAATGCTAGCATGTTTTGGTAAAAAATAGCGGTGAAATGTGTTTGAAAACATTACCTAACCCTTGCTAATGGCCTATTTGTTTGTGTTTATAACAAAGAATAGTTCGAGACGATAAAAAACAATATAGCTTAATAAAGCGATAGGTAGATAGGTTTAATCATATAAAGTCTTTGGTTTATTTGGTTTATTTGGTTTATTTGGTTTGGAAAGCTGGAAAAGTTTGTTTGTCATTCGTATCACTGTCCTTAAAGATCTGATCTCATGCACGACACAGCTATGGCAGCTCTACAAGATAGGTTTGCCGCATTAGTAACGACTGACAAGTTGGTTAATGATTAATCACTTGCAGATGATAAGCTGAGTGAAATAATATAGATGACCATACGGAAACATTCACTAACCCTTGCACTCTGCGCACAAATTATTCGATATGCTACACTACAGCAGTAGTCAAATGTACCAAAAATCGATCGCTGTTAAAGCAGTCACTATAAAATATAGGACTCATGTTTCAACCATCCTCGGTACAGAATTCATCGATTAATGACTGAGTAATATCCAGTCCTGCTTTACTTTTTATTTTAGAATTCCGATGTAAATAACTGCATCATGTATCGACACTTTTTATGCTACTACTCTAATTTATGTTACTACTCTAATAAGGATAACTATATGAATATCAAATTATCTCAGCATCTGCCAAAAACTCATACGCAAAAAATACTTAAAAAAGAAGCAAAGAGTAAAGATGAAGCTTGCCTTGTGGTCTTGGTTGACGACGAAAAGAACATCCTTGCCGAGTCGGCTTTAACCGACTATACAGCACGTATTGAGCAATTGATTGAAGTTTCACACTTCAACGGTAAAGCTTGCGAGACAGTTGCAGATTACGCCTTGGCAGGTGACAAAAAAACCACCAAGCAAAACCCAGTACAATTATTATTAGTCGGTGTGGGCAATGTTGATAAACTCAATGAAACCGTACTGCAGAAGATTGCTAAGACCATCTATAGCAGCACTCAAAAACGTGTGGCATCGATTACTGTCGCGTTGGGCAATACTCTAGAAGAAAACCACTTCGGTCAATTTGCTCTTAATCTATTAGCAGCGAGCTATCGTTTTGATAAATATAAGTCAGAGCAAACCACACCAGTACTAACGGACGTTTATTTGGTTGCTGATGAGTCACTACAGTCTGCGCTAGATTTTGCCCAATCGGTATTTGTAGGTCAAAGTTTGACTCGTGATGTGGCCAATGAGCCAGGCAATATTTGCTTCCCAGCGTATATGGCAGAACAAGCTGAAGCGCTTGCCAAGACCTATCCTGACCTATTGAAAGTGAGCGTACTTGGTGAAGATGAGATGTCAGCGCTAGGTATGGAGTGCTTCTTAGCAGTGGCTAAAGGCTCTACTAAAGAAGGTAAGCTGGTACTTATGGAGTATCGCGGCAAATCCAATTTTAGTGCCAATGCTGACGCTAGCAAAGAAGCGACTAGCAGCGCTAAAGTTTCTGGTGGTCTAAAAGCATTGGCTGATAAATTACCGACCAAAACTTCTAATAAGAAAACTGCTAAAAATTCAGTTAAAAATAGCGATGATAATACGCAAGCTGTAAACGCTGATGCGCCTATTGTGTTGGTCGGTAAAGGCATAACCTTTGACTCAGGTGGTATCTCAATCAAGCCTGGGGCAGCCATGGATGAGATGAAATTTGATATGGGCGGCTCAGCGTCTGTACTTGGTACAATTAAAGCCTTATGTGAAGCACGCCTACCGATCAACGTCGTGGGCGCTCTCGCCTGCGCTGAAAACATGCCATCAGGTGATGCAACTCGCCCAGGTGATATCGTCAAAGCCATGAACGGCAAATCGGTTGAAATCTTAAATACCGATGCCGAAGGCCGTTTAGTATTGGCAGATACCTTATGCTACGTACAACGTTATCAGCCAAAAGCCATCATCGATGTCGCGACATTGACTGGTGCCTGCGTAGTCGCATTAGGTCATGTACGTTCAGCGGTCTTTAGTAATGATGAAGATGTGTTATTTGAATTAGAGAACGCCAGTAACCAAACAGGTGATCTTATCTGGCATATGCCAATGGATGATGCTTATCAAGCACAGCTTGACTCGCCTATCGCTGATATGCAAAACATCGGTGGTAAAGGTGCAGGCGCTGTGACTGCTGCTTGCTTTTTGTCACGCTTTGTCGAAGAAGGGCAAGCATGGGCGCATTTAGATATTGCTGGCACTGCATGGAGCTCAGGCAAAGATAAAGCGGCAACGGGTCGCCCTGTGCCATTATTTATGCAATACTTAAAAAACAGCGCAAACATGGCCTAATCGATTTATGAAAATCAGTTTTTATGTTTTAAGTGAGAGTAAAGCCCAAGATTTCTTGGGCTTTATTTGTCAGTTGACTCAAACAGCGCTCAATAAGAGTACTCAGTCGCTATTGATTCTTACTCAAGATGAGACGTTACTGTCGACACTTGATGAGGCATTGTGGGCACAAGAGGCGACAAGCTTTATTCCACATCAATGCCTTGCGACTTCAACCAATGACACAGCTGATGATAATCCGAATAAAACAAAAATAAATAGTGAGATGTTAGTCCCTGTCTTACTAGGCAGCTATATGCCTGCCGATTTCAACGGTATCGTGCTCAATACCACGCTACATCCAGTTAATGACTTTATGGCAGCGACCAATAACGCTAAGCCTACTCGTGTTCTTGAGCTTATCAAACCTGATGCGACTAGCGTACAAGAAGGTCGTCACAAATATAAGCGCTATAAACAGTTAGGCTATGAGTTGACGCACTTCAAGGTATAACATGCCTATTGTTGTATAACTTGCCTACCTTAAAGTTCTAAAGCCTCCTCTTTTATCGTATTCTTTTTTATTTAACAAACTTTATAGACAAGCCAATCAATAAAACTGGTTTGTTTATACTTATGTGCTGGACTTGCCTGCTTATTCTATTTTGATCGTTCTGTCTTTGCTTTTTTATCGCCGCTGCTACCGCTTCTATAGTCAACTATCATTTACCTTCATTATGACTGGTAGGCGAATATCTGAAAAAATGCTACCATCCTCCGATTGTTTTTCTATTTTTATAATTAATTTACTTTTGACTGACTACTCGAGGGTGTACAAATGCGTTCATTGATTGCGATGTACCAGCGTATAGGGCTGGTGCCGCTTATTGTTATTGGTTTAATATTGGGAGTGTTAATCGGCTGGCTGGCACCAAGTGTCGGTATTGCTTTGGGATTATTGGGTACGCTATTCGTCGGTGCACTAAAAGCAGTGGCTCCAATATTGGTATTTGTCTTGGTAATGGCAGCGATCAGCCAGCATCGCAGCGGTAATGAAGTCTATGTCAAACCTGTACTTATCATGTATATGTTTGGCACTTTTTTGGCAGCACTAACCGCCGTAGGAGCGAGCTTTTTATTTCCGACTGATTTAGTTCTCATAAATGCTGATATTGAGCAAGTACCGCCGGCTAATCTCAAAGAGGTATTGACTAACCTACTCATGAATCTAGTCGCAAACCCTATCAATGCGATCGCTGAAGCCAACTATATCGGTATTTTGGCATGGGCAATCATTATTGGTTTTGCGCTGCGTCAAGCCAGTGACACTGCTCGTACCATCGTTGGTGATTTTGCCGAAGCCATCTCGCAGGTTGTAAAATGGGTCATTGCCCTGGCGCCATTTGGTATCTTAGGCTTGGTCGCCAATACAGTCGCTGAAACCGGCTTTGCCTCTTTAGCAGGTTATGCCCGTATCTTGATGGTACTGGTTGGTTGTATGCTGTTTATTGCGTTAGTTGCTAATCCACTTATTGTGCTGGTTAAGACTGGCAAAAACCCTTACCCCCTCGTATTTACTTGCCTGCGCGAATCAGGAATTACGGCATTCTTTACGCGTAGTTCGGCGGCCAACATTCCAGTCAACATGAACCTTGCAGGCAAACTGGGTCTACACGAAGATACGTATTCTGTCACCATTCCACTGGGTGCGACCATTAATATGGCAGGTGCAGCAATTACGATTAATGTCTTAACGCTTGCGGCGGCTCATACACTAGGTATCGAAGTCAGCTTTGCTTCAGCGCTTTTATTAAGCTTGGTTGCTACAGTTAGTGCTTGCGGTGCTTCTGGGGTCGCTGGTGGTTCGCTACTGCTGATTCCATTAGCTGCCAGTTTGTTTAGTATTCCAAATGACATAGCCATGCAAGTGGTTGCGATTGGCTTTATCATTGGTGTCATCCAAGACTCAGCAGAAACTGCGCTGAACTCTTCCACAGATGTTCTATTTACTGCTGCCGCTGATCCTAGGTACGCACGTTAATTATTAGCGATAACACTAATATAGCAAAAGGGCTTCTAAAAGCCCTTTTTTATGGTCTATCATTTACGACTTATTTGTATAGCTAATCTAGCTGCTCAATATCTACTTCGATGATTGGTGCTTGCCTATCTAGCTGGCGTTTGAGCTGACGTAATTGCTCGACTTCATCTAACAGCTCGATTATCAAACCGATCGCCGGCACACTGGCGTCAAAGTCACGGCTTAGACGTGAAGCACGGCGCACAGTCGTTAGCTGATAACCTGTGAACTGCTCGCGCTCTGGTACGTCATACTCAATAATGTTTTCTTCTATCAGCTCGATGACCCATTGACGCTCTTGACCACAGGCAGTCACTAGCTCATCTAAACTCATAATAATGTCGGTAAATTCAGGCGAGTGTTTCATAATTATTATCCTCGTTTGCTCTTTATTTCGTCGTTAACGATTAATACTGGTATCGGCAAAAGCTTGCTTTAGCTGCTCATAAGCCTTAGTGGCAGTCTCGCTACTGATATCAGGATTAACGATGTTTAAGGTCAAGTATAAGTCGCCCGCTTGTTTAGCAGGGATACCTTTACCTTTTAGACGCAAGTTACTACCTGATTTGCTGTTTTTAGGAATCGTGACACCAAGTGTACCTGCTGGCGTACTAACATTGATTTTGTCTCCCAATGCCGCTTCCCATGGTGCGATATTTACCGTCTGATAAACATCTGCGCCTTCGATACGAATATTAGATGCGTGACTGATTTTAACCTTTAAAAACAAATCACCATTTTTACCGCCACCCATGCCAGCAGCGCCTTGTCCTGCTAGGCGGATTTGCTTGCCATCTGTGATGCCTTTAGGAATTTTGATTTTAAGGGTTTTATTTTCATAATCCACGCTGCCATTAGGCTGACGAACCGGCACATTTAGTTTAATACTATAGTCATCACCGCTATATACCGAGGCCAAATCCACCGTAATCTCTGCATGTTGGTCTTGACCTTTATTATCTTGTGCGCCAAAACCACTGCCAAACTGGTCAAAGCCGCTACTTTGCGTGCGGCCCCCTGTCTGTCCACGTGCTCCGCGACCAAAAGCTGAGAATATATCGTCGAAGCGAAAGCCGCCACCGCCAAAGGCTTCACCATCACCAAACTGATCTTTGATGTCTTCCCAGCGAAAACCACCCTGTCCGCCCGCCGACTGACTACCAAACCCGCCAAAGCCTCCAGCACCGCCTTGACCAGCGAATGGATTGTCTAGCATGGCGTCATATTGCGCGCGCTTGTCTTTGTCTCTTAAGGTTTCATAAGCGTTGTTAATCTCAGCGATTTTATTATCCGCGTTTGGGTCGTCACTCACATCAGGATGATATTGACGCACAAGCTTACGGTATTTTTTTTTGATATCAGCGTCTGAGGCGTCTTTTTTGACCCCTAAAATGTCATAGTAATTTTTTTCTGCCATGTGGTATTTCCTTAAAACAAAAGCATGTTTATGATATTGATATTGATATGCCAATTTTAAACAATATGGTATGAAATTTTTAGGTAACTTAATGATGATAACAATAAAAGAAATAAAGACCGTTATATAAATATTACGAATAATATTGCTATTAATAGTATAACTATAAAAATAAACATATATGAACTGGACAAAATGTGAACTCAAGCGTTTTTTACAGTGCGGTAAGGACAAAGAAAGCTTTTTATAGTAAAATACCTATATTATTCATACTCATAGGGACTATGAATAACATAGGCAAAAGTATCTGTCTATTTTATAAACTGCATATAGGTATTAAATGTCTTATTTGATCAAGTCTTTGATAGTCACGTTATCACTACTACTGACTACCACCGCATTTGCTGGTAATACCAGTTATTATGGTAGTAAGTTCCATGGCAAACGTACCGCTAGTGGTAGTATTTTTAATATGAATGCGATGACTGCGGCTCATAAAACGTTGCCATTTGGTACAGAAGTAGAAGTGACTAATAAAAAGACGAAGCAAAGCGTAATAGTGAAAATTACGGATAGAGGACCGTTTACTCCGGGACGAATCCTTGATTTGTCTAAGGGCGCTGCTAGTAAAATAAACTGTCAACTTTGTACCACTACTATGAAGATCTTATCTTATGGTGATGGTAAATACCGTAAACAATGATGTAGTGAAAAGGGAGAGCCGACGCTCTCCCTTTTTTATGGCTACTACTACTTCACTACTACTGTTTTGTAGCCACTATAACGACTATTATAAGCGAATAATCGCTTGCCAGCTTGTCAAAGTCATCTAGTCAAATCCTGCTTCCATCTCTTCTAATGTTGTCATCGATGACAATAACTTCTCTTCATTATCGCTATGCTGCTGCTGTAGCGCACTTTGCTCATCTAACAATTTTAGTAAGTCAGCTTTGCGGCTCTCTTCATAAAGATCAGTGTCAGCCAACTTTTCTTCTAACATTATTAACTGCTTATCAATCTTAGCTAAAGCCTTTTCTGTATTTTCAATCTCACGGCGAATTGGTGCTGTCAGTTTACGTTGTTCAGCAGCCAGTTTGCGCTGTTCATCTTTGCTAAGTGCAGGCTGAGTGGTTTTGTTTTTTATTGGAGCAGTAGATGCTTCGTTATTTATTAGACTGTCATCTGTTTCACGTGAAACTATATTTTTATTCTCTTTTTTGTTTTTCTTTTTATTAGTATTTCTGTCTGCAGAATTTTCTTGTTTGCGTTTATCGCTTAGCCATTTGCCATAATCGCTGATATCACCCTTGAACTCATCGATTCGACCATCGTGGACCAGATATAGCTCATCACAGACATTTGCGATTAGCTCACGATCATGCGAGACCAGCACCACTGCTCCTTGAAACCCTTGTAGCGCGATAGTTAAGGCTTGACGCATTTGTAAGTCTAGATGGTTGGTTGGTTCATCAAGGACCAGCACGTTTGGACGTTGCCAGACAATCAAAGCCAGCGTCAAACGTGCGCGTTCTCCGCCCGAAAAAAGCTTACTTGGCGTATCAATACGATCCCCGCGAAAATCAAAGCTGCCAAGGAACGAGCGCAAATCAGCGTCAGAGGTCTTGCCTGCTAGGCGGCGCAGCATCTGTAGCGGGGTGGCCGTCGCATCTAAAGCGTCCATTTGATGCTGATTAAAATAGCCAAGCTTTAAGGTATCAGACACGCGGTAAGTACCTGACAAGATTTTCAGCTCGCCGACCAAGGCTTTGATTAGCGTTGATTTACCAGCGCCATTCATCCCCAGCAGACCAAGGCGGGTATCAGGCGTTACTTGTACGCTTGCGTTATACAAAAGTGGCGTATCGCTATAGCCGATGTCCGCTTGCGTCATCTCAATTAGCGGCGAGCTCATATTGGCTGGCTCATAGAAGCGAAAAGAGAAAGGATTGTCCGCCATCATCGGTGACAGCTCTGCCATACGCTCAAGCTGCTTGATACGGCTTTGTGCTTGCTTAGCCTTGCTGGCTTTGGCACGAAAGCGGCGTATAAAGTCATCCAGATGGGCGCGGGTGGCTTGCTGTTTTTCAAACGCTTGCTGCTGCTGCGCCATCCGCTCATGACGGGTACGAATAAACTGCTGATAGTTCCCTGTATAAAGGGTGATTTTTTGTTGTTCGACATGCAAGATATGACCGACTGTCGCATCTAAAAACGCTTGGTCATGTGAGATGACTATAACCAAACCTGTAAAGGCATTGATCCAAGTTTCGAGCCATAAAATAGCGTCTAAGTCCAAATGGTTGGTCGGCTCATCGAGCAGCATTAAATCGGCGCGGCTCATCAAAGTTTTGGCAAGGTTTAAGCGCATACGCCAACCGCCCGAAAACCCTTCAACTGGCAGCTCATGCTGGCTTGTCTTAAAGCCAAGACCTGCCATGATTTGTGCCGCTTTGGTCGGTGTACGATAGCCATCGATTTCATCGAACTGCTGATGCAATACCCCAATTTGTTCATAACTGACAGCGCTTAAATCATTCAAAGCCGCGTTAATCTCATACCATTGCTCATCGCCGCTCAAGACGTAATCAATCGCTGTCTGGCTACTGGCACCGACCTCTTGCGCCATGTGGGCAACTTGCCAGCTGTCAGGAATACTCACCTCGCCCTTATCAAGCGTGACTTCGGTATCACCAGCGCCCATCTGCGTGAGTAACAAGGCAAACAAAGTAGATTTGCCTGTGCCGTTGTTGCCCGTTAGACCTACTTTTTGGCCCGGATGGAGCTGAAAGCTTGCCCCTGCAAACAACTCGCGCCCATCGCGGCGCACGCTCACGTCTTTAAATTCGATCATATAGTTTCTTCATCTCAATAATAATATAAAACATAAGGCAATAAAAAATACACGACTAGCATGTTTACTGGCGGCTATTATTTCAAACGCCTAGCCGATAGGCAAACGATTAAATAACTATTTCAAATTTAAGCGGATTTATAGAGACAAGCTTATTTATAACGATCGGCTTAAATATAGAGGCTCGTTTGAACGATGAATCATTATTCTTAAGAAGTTAGAGTAAGGTAACCAACGTTACGCTTGACAAATCCAACGTCACCCCCATTATGATATACTGCAATAAGATAAATGCCAGCAGCAACCAAAGTGTTGTGATGGTACAAATATAATATTTATGATGCTTTAATAGTTTTGCCATAATGACAGCACCCAATCGAATCAAACGCCGTGCGTATCTTTTTTTGCAAACTTTTGATTGCAAACCCAAACAGGACGACGATAGCATTTGATCCTAGCAACTGAGGTAGATATGAACGAATCAGCCACCCAATTTAGTCCAAGCTCAAGCCAGCCCGTAGATCCTACTGTTTTGAACTTAACAGATAGCGCCGCTCAAAAAGTACGTCGCCTGCGTGAAGAAGAAGGTGACAGCAATCTGATGTTACGTGTCTATGTAACTGGTGGCGGCTGCTCAGGGTTTTCCTATGGTTTTAACTTTGCCAATGAACTAAACGAAGACGATGCCAACTTTGATAATGGTGATGTGACGTTGGTTGTCGACTCAATGAGCTATCAATACCTGCAAGGCTCTACAGTTGACTACACCGAGGGCTTAGAGGGCGCGCGTTTTATCGTGACGAATCCAAACGCGACCACTACTTGTGGCTGCGGTTCATCGTTCTCTATATAAATGATTGCTTTGATGTTAAAGATTTAGTGTAGCTATTATTTAAATTTTTTTGCTTAGGCACCTATCTTATTGTTAGGTGCTTTTTAGTCTAAAGTTTTAACTTATGTGTTTTAGTATGATTGAATCGAATAAGCAACTGATATAGTACTGCACATTTAATGAAAAAATGTAGATAAATGCAGATAAATGAATATAATTAGCACCCATTAGTTTAGTTTTTTGCTATTATTTCCTAACCAATTTTTTCGTCAGAATTGGTCAAGTTAACCTTGGATAAAGCTTATTGTATTTGTAATTGTTCGTGGTTTTCAGAGTAGCTTTGAGCTAAACTGACGGAATTCTTCACCCTAATATCTACCTCTTTTATGGTCAAACATCAGTTGCGCTTTGATCCGCCATAATAAATAACAATAGATGACTATTATGAGTAATTTTGCGAGTAGCTTTGAGAGCTTTAAAATCCCAAATTGGTTCGACAGTCAGCATTTAGCGGGTATGCTCCGCGGTATCGAAAAAGAAGGTTTGCGCGTTAAGCCAGATGGCTTTTTGGCACAAACACCGCACCCAACCAAACTTGGGTCAAAGCTTACCCATCCGTTTATCACCACGGATTATTCAGAAAGCCTGCTTGAGCTCATCACCGATCCCAAAACCTCCCCCAAAGAAACCTTAAATATGCTACGCCAACTGCACTTGTTGGTCTATCAAGGCATGCCTGAAGGTGAGCTGATGTGGCCATTATCAATGCCATGCATGCTGTCTTCTAAAGATGAGGACATCCCACTAGCCGATTATGGCAGCTCTAATACTGGTAAGCTTAAAACACTATATCGTAGTGGACTTGGTATTCGTTATGGTCGCCGTATGCAGGCTATTGCAGGCTTACATTATAACTTATCTTTTGGCGATAACTTATTTGAAGCTTGGCAGGCTAAGACGCCCACTGCACAAAGCCAGACGCTAACAGAGTTTAAGAACGAAAAGTATCTGGGCCTTATCCGTAACTTTAAGCGCTTGACCAGCTTGGTGCTGTATTTATTAGGAGCCAGTCCAAGCGTTTGTCCTTGCTTTGTGGCGGGACGTGAGCATGATTTAGAGCTACTAAATGACTCAACTTACTATAGACCTGCCGCCACTAGCCTACGTATGGGCAAGCTTGGCTATACCAACAGTGTGCAAGAGCAGCTAGATATCCGTTATAACAACTTGCCTGAGTATATAAAAGGATTACGCCGTGCAATTCAGACACCGCACGAGAGCTTTGAAAAGCTTGGCTTAGACGATGCTGATGGCAACCCTATCCAGATTAATAATCACATACTGCAAATAGAAAACGAATACTACAGCCCTATTCGTCCAAAACAAATCGCGATGAGCGGTGAGACGCCAACAGAAGCGCTTGAGCGTCGCGGTATAGCTTACGTTGAGTTTCGCGCCATCGATCTCGATCCTTATAGCGATGTTGGTATTCGTCTTTCTAGCGCCTGTTTCTTAGAAGTCATGGCCCTGTACTGTCTACTAAGCGACTCACCTGATCTGCTCCCTGATGAAGAAGAAGCGCTAGCCATCAATCTTGAGCGCGTGGTCAACGAAGGTCGTCGTGAAGGCTTACATATTATAAATAATGGTGAAGAGCAGTTACTTGAGAGCTGGATGCTTGTACATTTGGATCGTATGCAGCCACTTGCAGCTTTGCTCGACTCACATTATGGCGGCAACGACTACCGTACGGCTGTGGCTTTGATGCAAGGCAAGGCTGGACATCCTGAGTCAACCATTTCTGCACAAGTAAATTCTGATAGTAAACGTCTAGGGAGCCTATGGCAGCTTGGTTTTACCTTAGCGCAGCAACATCGTGATTCGTTGTTACAGCAGACGCTTAATCCAAATACCCAAGCTAAATATGAAGTACTGGCTGAAAAGTCTATCTTGCAGCAAGCGGAACTTGAAACAGCTGAGACTGAAAGTTTTATGGATTTTTTACAGCAGTATCGTTAATAAATGACTAACTACTACTGATATATAATATTGATTAATACATCATTCTATAAGAGTACCTCGCTAATGCAAAAACTGACCAATTATCGCAGTTTACAAGTATTTTTGGTTTTTATGACCGTGATTGGTATGAGTTATGCGTTGTTTTTTTTACAGCGTTATATGGGGTTATCTCCTTGTCCACTCTGTATTTTCCAGCGTATTGGTCTAATGGTAATGGGTGCTTTTGCGTTAATAGCTGCTTTATTTAACCCTAAAACGCTAGGACTACGATTGATATTATGGCTTGGTAGCTTAGCTGGTATCGGCTGGGCTACAACCGTAGCAGCGCGTCATGTTTGGCTACAGCACTTACCCGCTGACCAAGTCCCTTCATGTGGGCCAGGTTTAGATTACTGGCTCGATACCTTGCCTATGCAGCAGGTACTAAAAGAAGTGTTCGCAGGTTCAGGCGAGTGCGCAACTATCGACTGGACATTTATGGGACTTAGTATTCCTGAACAATCATTAATATTTTTTAGTATCTTGTTGTTGGTACATATATTGATATTGTGGCGTATTTTTCGCCCAGTGAAGACACTAGCTTAATAATAGCAACCTGAATATTGTTGTGCTTTTTTCGTGTCTTGTTTTTTATCCTTTCTCGTAACGTAATCATGGTAAAACACCTTAGGCGTTCAACCAAGAATTCATCTCGTTTAACTTTACTTACTCCTAACAAAACATCTACATAAGAGTAATATCGGTTTGTTAAGGTACCTAGCGTTTATTCCTCTTATATAGTCGTCTATCGGTCAAATTTGACTACTTTCAACCTAACTTATCTTAGAAGTGGTATTTAAGGCAGATAAGCGGTCGTTTAATAAGTATTAAAATACAAAAAGAGATACATTTAACTAATTGAAACCAGTGACGTTTTTACAACGTTGCCGTGACTTATTGACGCTACTATTGAGATAAACATTGATAGATATCTAATTTGCTTTTTTATTATAAAATAAACTTTTATTTTCTTTTTTATATGATGAAACAATTTATCCCTACCCCGCTTGTGGTGGTCTCCTCAATCAAACGCTTTGGTAGCCTTTTATTGCCACTGCCGCTTTGTATGATTTTGATTGGCTGTGATAGTCAGTCATCTACGACCGCAGCTGCTCACAATGCATCGATAAAACAGTCTTTAACTGATAGTAAAGTCCGCCATGATAATAAGCATAATTCTGTGCAGGTAGATGGTGATAGTGAAAGTGTTGCTGTAGCAGATGATATAGTAAGCGTTGATGAAGGTGACTCTTTACTAGCAGTAGCCGAACCTAATAGCCTTGATAACGATGTACAAAGTCATCGTACTCCGATGATTTCAAATGCTAGTATGGATAGTGAGTTACAGGCGACTTTGATTGGTGATTATGTAGGTATTTTGCCATGTTCTTTTTGTTCTGGTATTACAGTAACCCTAAATTTGTTCGCTGATGGTTCAATCACCAAGACAAGCATCTATGAAAACCCAACTACCCCCAAAGTACCCCTTACTGAATATGGTATCTATCGTCAAGACAATGACACTATTACTATCGTTTATGAAAACGATCAAATCGAGAGCTATCGTATTGAAAACAATCATCTTGTTATGTTAAATGATGATGACACTTTGAACACCGATTACACCTTGTCACTCAAATAAGCAGACGTTTATAGGGTTGGATATAACTCTATATGTATCAATATAGACGCAACTTTATTAAAACTGTCTCAACGACTATTTACGCCTACTTGTTGGGCGTTTTTCATTGGTTATCTATTGGTGTTTACTTTACAATAAGCGCTGCTAACATTCTTGCACAAGTTAGTAGCCGTTAAATACTGAATCTTTTTTAATTAATTTATTGACTGTTTATTCTTGTCAGTATGACTTCATTTAATTTTTCATCATAGCGTGGACCATCTATGCATATTCATATTCTTGGTATTTGTGGCACTTTTATGGGTTCATTGGCCTTATTGGCGCGAGAGCTTGGACACAAGGTCACAGGTTCAGATGCTAGTGTCTATCCTCCTATGTCGACTCAGCTTCAAAACGCTGGCGTGACTATCCAAGAAGGCTATCTTATAGAGCATTTGCAACCAACGCCTGATTTGGTGGTCATTGGTAATGCGATGAAGCGCGGTATGGATGTCGTTGAGTATGTGCTTGATCAAGGCATGAGATATACTTCAGGCCCGCAGTTCCTCTCTGAGCAAGTATTGCAATCACGGCATGTATTGGCAGTGGCGGGTACGCATGGTAAGACGACCACGACTACTATGCTGGCATGGATACTACACTATGCTGGCATCGACACTGGGTTTTTGATTGGCGGTGTGCCATTAGTAGATACGACAGATGCGCGCCTGCAAAACGTATTTGCGCATAGCAGTTACTTAGGTGCAGATAGCAAATCCAATGAAGCTGCAAACTCTATCGAAAGTAATAGTACAACTTCTGCAACATCGGGCTATTTTGTCATAGAAGCAGATGAATATGATTCTGCGTTTTTTGATAAACGCTCAAAATTCGTCCATTATCGACCTCGGACTGCTATTTTAAATAACCTAGAATTCGACCATGCCGATATTTTTGCTGATTTAAATGCTATCCAGACTCAATTCCATCACATGGTACGTATGATCCCAAGTTCTGGCAAGATTATCATGCCAGCAGCGACCACCAGTTTAGAAGATACATTGGCTAAAGGTGTATGGACACCAGTCTGGCGCACCGCAGTGACGGACGAGAGGCTTACAAATATTGCAGCAGTCGACAAAAAAAGCACTACGAACGAAGTTAGGGCAAGTGACTGGCAAGCAGCTCTGTTAGCAGAAGATGGTAGTCAGTTCAAAGTAAGCTTTAACGCTGATCTATCAGCGAGTGCTACTGTTGATTGGTCGATGAGCGGTATGCATAACGTTAATAATGCGCTAGTTGCAGTAGCTGCAGCTTATGACGTCGGGGTAGATGTGACGACAGCATGTGCCGCTCTATCAGCGTTCGCAGGTATTAAACGTCGCATGGAGTTAATCGGAGATGTTAACGATATTTTAGTATTTGATGACTTTGCTCATCATCCGACAGCGATTACGACGACCTTAGATGGTGCCAAAAAGAAACTCACTAACAGACGGCTATGGGCGATTATCGAACCACGTAGCAATACCATGAAGATGGGTATTCATAAGGACAGTCTGGCACAATCAGCAGCGTTAGCGGATCACACAATTTGGTATGAGCCTGCTGGTCTTGAATGGGGGCTACAAGAAGTCATTGAGCGTGCTGCACATAATGATAATCAGCAGGTTATAAATAGTATAGAAGATATTATCGAGCATATTACGACGCATGCACAAACAGGTGATGCGATTGTTATTATGTCAAATGGGGGCTTTGAAGGTATTCATCAGCGCCTATTAACATCGTTATCTGAGCTAAATGTTCAAACTTAGAGCTTCCTATTTTATTTTTAACTCATTGTAATTAAACAGCATTACATAAGTGGTTTAGCTAAATTTAAAAGCGTTATTCTTAACCATAAGAATAGCGCTTTTTTTATCTCACCATATACTCGACTTTTATTCTATAATTTATAGACAAAAGTGCAATCTATATTAGTAACTGCCGTATTACTGTAATTACTTTTGTAACCTTTCATTTACTTATTTCATCTGCAAAATAGCAAATGGTGGTTTTTTCTCACATAGTGCTTACACTGGTAACACTTTACGCTTATTTATTTTGACGTTAAATGTTTACAATGCTGCTATCAACATTAGAAAAGACTTAAGAAAAAATTAATATAAAATTTTTACCATTTGTAATACATTAGGAGAAGAATAATGAGCTTTATTTGGATGATTATTGTAGGTCTTGTTGCAGGTTTATTGGCCCGTGCTATCAAACCTGGGAGCGATCCTATGGGTTGGATTATGACCATTGTATTAGGTATCGTCGGTGCGATGTTAGGTGGTTTTATTGCCGGTCTTATCGGTATTGACGCTGATGGTGGCTTTACTGGTCTAGTATTCTCAGTCATTGGTGCTATTATATTATTGTTCTTATATGAGATGATCGTAAACAAGCGCCGCACATAATGAGTTTAGACAACGTAGCTTATTGATTGGCATAAAAAGACTTTACATTATGTAAGGTCTTTTTTTATGGTTGGTATTACTGTTCTTTCATAAATGTCGTTAACTTGCGTTATGTGACACTGTAGTACATCCTTTTATATGCTCAGCCGTTGATTATTATCACTTTTGCCCTTATTTAACTTATAATACATCGCCTATTCAATCCGCTATTATTGAGGTGCTCCGTCATGGCATTACTCCCTATCTTAAGCTATCCTGATCCGCGCTTGCGCACTGTCGCCAAGCCAGTTAAAGAAGTTGATGATAAGATCAAGACCCTAATCGCTGATATGATCGAGACTATGTATGATGCAGAAGGCATTGGTTTGGCCGCGTCTCAAGTTGATCAGCATGTTCAGTTGATCGTCAT
Organism: uncultured Psychrobacter sp.; assembly: GCF_947495825.1. Taxonomy (GTDB): domain Bacteria; phylum Pseudomonadota; class Gammaproteobacteria; order Pseudomonadales; family Moraxellaceae; genus Psychrobacter. Next base: position 33,782 of record NZ_CANMAH010000003.1, on the reverse strand, counting down.
GGATTTGTCTGAAAATAAAGACTCACCCATGGTTTTTATCAATCCAAAGGTAACGCCACTAGTAGAAGAAAAACAGCCTTATGAAGAGGGGTGCCTTTCTGTCCCCGATGTCTATGATAAAGTTGAACGCCCTACTAAAGTACGTATCGAGGCGATAGATGAAAACGGTCAAGTCATTGATAAAGAAGTAGAAGGACTACTAGCTGTTTGTATTCAACACGAGATGGATCATTTAAATGGTGTCATTTTTGTGGATTATTTATCAAGATTAAAGCAGACTCGCGCCCGTGACAAAGTCCGTAAAGTACTCAAGATACGTGAGAAGCAAGGTGAAAAACAAGTAAGTAAAGAGGCGCAGACGACTAACGCTTAATTGATTCTTTCTTTTTTATGTGACTTTTTTAAAGGCTTCTTATCATGACCATGATTAAAATTGACCAATATTTTGACCCTACCGGCTGGGAAAAATTTACTAAAGCTGCTGAAGGTCGTGAGACGCCTTTACTGGTAGTTGATTTGAGTCGTATTAAAACTAAATACGCTGAGATGGCAGATTTGTTCCCGACTGCTAAGATTCATTATGCAATGAAAGCCAGTCCTGCTGTGGAAGTTATCAACTTGTTAGCGGATCTTGGCTCAAACTTTGACTGTGCTTCTATCTATGAGCTTGATCGCGTTCTTGATTGCGGAGTCGATGCTTCTCGTATCTCTTATGGTAATACGATTAAAAAAGCGGCTCATGTTAAATATGCTTTTGAAAAAGGTATTGATTTATATGCAACCGACTCAGAAGCTGACTTAAAAAACATTGCTAAATATGCACCTGGGTCCAAAGTGTTTGTGCGCATTTTGGTGCAAGGTTCAGATACCGCTGAATGGCCATTATCGCGTAAGTTCGGTTGCCACCCTAATATGGCGCTCGAGCTACTGGTACAGGCACGTGATTTGGGCTTGGTACCTTATGGTATCTCATTCCATGTAGGTAGCCAGCAAAAAGATGTAGCAGCTTGGGATGATGCACTTGCCAAGGTCAAATATATGTTTGACTGGATGAAAAACGAAGAAGATATTAAGCTAAAAATGATCAATTTGGGTGGCGGTTTCCCAGCCAATTACATTAGCGAAGTCAATCCTGTAAAAGTCTATGCTGAAGAGATTACACGCTACTTAAGTGATGATTATAGTGCTGAGGACATGCCTGAGATTATTCTTGAGCCTGGACGCTCATTGGTTGGTGGTTCAGGTGTCTTAGTGAGTGACGTGGTACTCATTTCACGTAAGTCACATACTGATTTGACCCGCTGGGTATATACCGATGTGGGCTTGTTTCAAGGTTTGATCGAAACCTTGGGTGAGGCGATTAAATATCCAGTATATACGCCAAAAATGGAAACGTCGACTAACGAAGGGACAGTTGTACTGGCAGGCCCAACATGTGATTCGACTGATATCATGTATGAAGAAGCAGGTTATCAATTGCCAGAGGAGCTAGAAGTCGGTGATAAAATCTATTGGCTAACGACTGGTGCTTATACTAACTCTTACTCATCTGTTGAGTTTAATGGCTTTCCACCATTAGAGGTGGTCTATATCGATTAAGATTTCGTCGGTATTATCGATAAAAAAGCGCGGTACTGTGATGAGCAGTACCGCGCTTTTTATATGCTTGTCTATCAGCCCTAAAAGTTTTAGCATCATGATCTACGCAGAGACTATTAATGTGCAGTGGCTATTTGTAAGGCTTATGGCTAGCTACTGCTTTAAGTCATGTTTAGATCATAGATGACAGCTACTCACTTAAACCCAACACATTCTGCATATTATATTGACCAGCGTTTTGCTGAATGACCCAAGTCGCTGCGCGTACGGCGCCTGCAGCAAAGGTCATGCGTGCGCGAGCTCGATGCGTAATCTCAACGACCTCACCATCCGCGATAAACATTACCGTATGATCGCCGACTATCTCACCACCACGAATAGCGTGAATGCCAATTGTGCCTGTTTCACGCGCACCCGTCTGACCTTCGCGGCCATAGATAGCGACGTCTTTTAGGTTCTGTCCACGTGCTTCTGCGACGGCCTCTGCCATCATATAAGCGGTACCTGAAGGTGCATCAATTTTATGCTTATGGTGCGCTTCAATGATTTCGACATCAGCATCTGTACCGAATGCTTTTGCTGCCATGTTCAATAGCTTCAATGATAAGTTGACACCAGTAGAATAATTGCCAGCATAGACAATAGCTGTATGTTTGCTGGCTTCAGTCAATACTTGCTCTTGCTGTGTATTAAATCCAGTCGTACCAATGACCATCGCTACCTGATGCTCAGCACAAATTTGCATGTTTTGTTCGGTGGCATCTGGCAAGCTAAAATCGATTAAGACGTCTATGTCATTGATCACAGCCGTTAGGTCATCGACGATCTGTATCTCTAAACGACCTATAGCAGCCACTTCTCCTGCATCGGCACCAACTAAGCTTGAGCCTTGACGTTCAATAGCTGCGCTTAATGTCGTTTGTGGATTGTCCTGCACAGCTTCTATAAGCATACGCCCCATACGGCCGCCAGCGCCAATCACGCCGACTTTAATAATTTGCTCTTTTACTTGTTGACTCATACCTTTATCCTGAATGCTTTGTTTTTAGTAAAGAAGTTTTTAGATGATATTTATCGTAAGTTTAGCAAATATCCTTACCTGCGTGGTTCTTTCTACCTACATAAAAAAACCTGATAGTTTCACGTGAAACTATCAGGCTCAAAGTAATGAAGTCAGCTGCGCAGATCAACCTACCGGTCGAACAATTTATCAGTCGAACAATTCACCGATTTTTTTAAAAAACGACTTTTTATGCGGTGACTGTTGATGTTTGCTATCACCATCAAGTGTATCTTGGAACTGACGTAGTAAGTCTTTTTGCTCATGAGTTAAGTTCACTGGCGTCTCAATAACGACACGGCAGATCAAATCTCCTTGCATTGTGGTGCGTACAGGTGTGACACCTTTACCGCGTACACGTAACAACTTACCACTTTGCGTACCTTCAGCAACTTTAATTTTTACCTTACCGTCTAAAGTTGGAATTTCGACTTCTTTACCAAGTGCTGCATCGGTGATGCTAACAGGCACATCCATATACAGATCTGCCCCCTGACGAGTAAAGACATTGTGCGGTTTGACGCGTACTTCAACATACAAGTCGCCATTTTGCACACCTGCGCCGCCCGCTTCACCTTCACCAGCCAGACGTACGCGATCACCGTCATCGACCCCTGCTGGAATAGAAACTTCTAGCGTACGTGACTTTTCTTTGACACCATCACCATGACAATCAGGGCATGAATTTTTGATCTGTTTACCCGTACCACCACAATGCGGACAAGTTTGTTGCACAGCAAAGAAACCTTGCTGCATACGAATCTGACCTTGACCATGGCAAGTCTGACAAGTCACGACATCAGAAGCATCTTTTGCGCCTTTACCATCACAAGTATCGCAAGGTGCTGGGGCAGTAAAGCTGATCTCTTTTTTGCAGCCGCGTACCGCTTCTTCTAACGTCAGCTCAATGACATAACGCAGATCAGAGCCACGACGCGAACGACCACCGCCGCCACCGCGCGACTGACCAAAGATATCACCAAAGTTCCCAAAGATATCACCGAAGATATCTTGGAAGTTACCTGCCCCTGCACCGCCAAAGCCGCCACCGCCCATACCATTTTCAAAGGCTGCATGACCCATACGATCGTAGGCAGAGCGTTTGTCTGCATCGCTTAGGACTTCATAAGCCATCGACGCTTCTTTGAACTTTTCTTCTGCTTTAGGATCATCAGAATTACGGTCGGGATGATACTTCATCGCCAGCTTACGATATGCACGTTTGATCTCTTTACTGTCTGCAGTCTTACTAACGCCTAATACTTCATAAAAATCACGCTTACTCATGGGCTCTCCTCTCGTCATTACAGTCACGCCAACTGGCAAATTCATCAACCAACATATTAATTTTTACAACTAGGCATCTGCAAATGTTTCACATGAAACATAAGCTGTATAATAAAAGTGTAGGAAGTATATGGAAATTGCGAGTCAAAACGGCGATATGCTGCTTTAACCAAATCAATTAATATAAGTTTGCGCTATTAATGGAGACCCTAAGTGGATTTATCAAGTTGCGAACTATTAAATTCTTGATTGCTGTATCGACGTTTATCTAATCATTACTCAGGCAGCAAACCTACGTAACATTTTCATACTTTTATTGGCCTAAGTCATGCTAGTATTTATCGCCATATTGATGATTGTATTAAGTCCGCGAAAAGGTAGCCCACTTTATGAAAAAGCTCATGACACTGCTGTTATTATTAGTAGTCATTGTAGTAGCCATTTATGCAGGTTCGCCTTATTACAGCGCCTATCAGCTCAAAAATGCCTATGACGACAAAGACGGAGCGACTATTGCTGCTGCCATCAATTATGAACAAGTACGGCCCAGTATAAAGACGCAACTGACTAATAGGTTTGCCAATACAATGAATCAGTATCCATTGGTTGCAGAGCTTGGCGGTGAGCCTCTGGCAAAAGCTGCCAATAGTTTTATTGTGCAGGCAGTAGATAGCGCAATCACACCGCAAAACGTTGAGAGACTTATCAATACTCAAGGCCAAGCCAATACGGCGACCAAAGAGCTTGCCGCTGCTTGGGCAATCTCTAGCAATCAAATCGATCTTAAAAACCTTATCCAAGATTTGATTATTCATCGCGGTGATGTCGATATCGTAGTCAAACAACAAGTGCAGCAAATGATGAGTCAGCAAGCCGCGCAGTTAGAGCAGCAAGCGGCTCAAGGGACAGACAGTGACAAGCCAACATTAAGCTATTGCGGTCTTAATTGCTTTAACATTAGTGGTCAAATCAAAGGTTACCCGATTACTGTAAACATGCAGCGTGAAGGCTTTATTGACTGGAAGATCGTAGATATCGTGCTCCCGTAAGTAATTCAGTTCTATCATAAACGCTGATACAAACCATATAAAACCGCCCTATAGACTCTGTTTATAGGGCGGTTTTTATTGCTAATAAATCTATACCAATCAACTTTATATGGCTGATTGTCTTTAAGAAAAATGTCTGAACTATCTATTTGACGCCTAAGAACTCTAAAAATTCAGGACTCTCAAAGCTGGCCTGATAGAGTACCCCATCTTCACGGTAAATAGCAGGCGTAGCCATAACCGCCAAGCCAGCTGCCTTTTCACGATTCGGTGTCACATAATCTGTACTGCAACTGGCTGGCGCAGGCGTCATCTCACCCGCTAACATCGCTTTATCAAACGCCTTGCGACGGCTGTTATCATCTGCCTGACACCAGATACCGCGCATCTGCACCGGTGACTGCTCATATATCGGATAGCCGATGACTTTTACGGTCACGCCTTTTGCATTGAGCGTTGGTAGTTGTTGATGCAGTCTGCGGCAATAAGGACAGTTGACATCGTCAGCAACATAGATAACGGCTCTCTCAGCGCTAGTTGCCGGATAGGTTATTAGTTGTTTGTCATCTAAGGTTTTAAATACGGATTGGTTTTTACGTTTTTCAAACTCCTCATCGAGTCCTGTAAACTGTCCATTCTCAATGACTGATATCTCGCCATCTGTAATATATTGCGCGTCATCGGATAGTAAAAACGGCACGCCCTCTAACGTCGCGCCCCAAAGCACGCCCGGCACCGCTGTATAAAAGAACGGTGTTTTGGCGCTCATGTTTTTAAGCTCGCTCATATTAGCAAGCACAGCTGATTTAACCGCAGCGCTCACAGGCATGCCTACTTGCGCACTATTGCTACGCGCTGGGGTTTTGGACACGACACGCTTGCTTGGGTTCTTTTGTAGCTCGCCTTGGATGACGTATTTGCCATCAGCAGTAATATGTAGTGGCGGTTGACCAGCAAGATCAACTTGATACATGTTGGGCAGGTTGGATGGCGAAATAGAAGTAATTTTCGTTTTAATACCAGCTTGGGTCAATACTTGACGTAGCTGACTATCAATAGCAGCACCAACCTCTCCATCTACGGGCGTATTTTGTACGTTTTGGCTCATGTTTTGGCTAGCACTTTTGCTTGTAGGGTTCGTAATGGTTGGATCAGCACAGGCAGTCGTTACTAATAACATGGCACTAATAAGACTAGCAAATTTTAATACAGGTCGTTTCACAAGCGTTGTCCTATCAAATTCGTAGTAGATTACTGAATCAAAACTTCTAAATTTTCTTTAATTAAAGGGCCTTAATTAAAGAAAATTTAGAAGACTATATTGAAAACAGCGACACTATGTAAAAAAGTAGATTAATGAAGTTGAGACTGTAGCACATTGGTAGATTTTTATAAGAGCTTGATAAGCGCTTAGCGTTTTATTTTGCAAAATTGCTACCCAGCTTTAAGAGACAGGCAACATCAGCAGGCAGACTACCGATATGGTGTCTGCTGCTGATAGTTGTTTTGGGTAACTGGCTTTTTACGAGTGGATGTTGGAAAGAGTATGACGCAACTTTTCTACTGCATAAAGTCTAGAATTTTGCGACTTCTTCTGCTGTCAAAAAGCGGCTATCCCCTTTATCCAAACCTTCTAGCGTGATATGACCGATACTGGCGCGGTGTAGCTCAACGACCTTATTACCAAAATAACCCATCATGCGTTTAACCTGATGGTACTTACCCTGCTCTAGTGTCAGACGGGCATGAGTCTCGTCGCTAAACTCAAGCGTCGCAGGTTTGGTCGGCTCGTAATCCCCTTCTAGCAAAATACCTTCAGCGACCTTTTTGATGGCTTTTTCTTGTGCATCGCTGTCCATTGGATCCGCTAAGGTCAGCTCGTAGACTTTTGCGTGCTCGTGTTTAGGACTGGTCACCCGATGTAGCCAGCCGCCATCATCACTCATCAGTAACGCGCCAGTGGTATCCACATCTAGGCGTCCGGCGATACGTAAACTACCCAGTTCTGGCACTGCGATCAACTCGGTGACGATAGGGTATTCTTTGGCTTTTAACGTACATTCAAAGCCTTCTGGCTTATACAATAAAATATAACGATTGCCTGTCGCCACTGACAGCGGTTCGCCTACCCACATGACATCATCATTAATGATATCGACATGTACACCAGGATCTTTGATAACTTCGTCATTGACGGTGACTTCGCCTGCGTGCAAAATCTTTTTGGACTCTTTACGCGACAGCTCAGTGGCTTTACTAATAAATTTATCTAAACGCATGCTATTTGCTACCATTAGTTTTGTTATAGTGAAGCAAGTTTAACATATCCTATCTAAACTAAGTCTGTTCATAAAAAGGCGTACATTAAAATAATATGAGTTATCAAACCTTACAACGTGCTGTCACTGCCAGGCTTGAAATTAAAAAGTCTGAATTCATCACTTATGCTTATCCTGCCACCACGCGAGAACAAGCAATGTTTCACGTGGAACAACTACGCGTAAAATATCCTGATGCGCGTCATTGGTGCTGGGCTTATATTATTGGTGATCCCGAGAACACCACCAGTGCCGGCTTTGATGATGATGGCGAGCCAAACGGTACTGCTGGACGACCAATATTAAACGTCCTACAGCACAAGTCTATCGGTAACGTTATTATTATCGTAGTGCGTTATTTTGGTGGTATCAAGCTCGGTGCTGGCGGCCTGACTCGCGCTTATGCAGGCTCTGCGCAAGCGGCCGTTGATGAAATGTTACTGCGCCCTTATGTACCAATGGCTCAAGTACAAATACTGGCAGAGTTCGCTACTGAGGCGCAATGCCGTTATGTAGTAGAAAGCCTAAACGGTAGTATTGATGATGTCTCTTATAGCAAGCAGGTTACGTTAACCGTGACTATCGCTGAACAAGATATTGAGACGTTAAAAGAGCGGCTGGCAATGGATGGACGAGTACTGGATAAAACATAGAAAATGGACAACATAATCAATTCTCAACGAAAAAGGTTCGTTCATAAAAGCGTTCTGCTGGTATAAATTTTCCTCGCGTGCTGTGCGCTTTGCACTCCAAAGGCTTCATAAAATCCATCTCGGCAGTACTGTGTTTTATTTAAATTTAATACATTGCACAATAGAGACGACAGATTAAAAACCATAAAATAAGAACAATTTTTAGTAATCATGCGTTCACGATAAATCATTGGATTTAACATGGCCGAACGTTATGATAAAACACTGTTTAATAACGACTTGATAAGATTAACTTATGCCAACTTCAAAACTTTCAAACACTGCAAAGTCTTCAAATACCGCAAAACCGTTTGCACCCACTCCTTTTAAGCCGCCATTTTGGCTGACCAATCCACATCTGCAAAGTATCTTACCTAAGTTTTTAGCGCCAGAGGTGCCAAAGTATCGGCGCGCAGTCAAGCAAGACTCGTTATGTGAGACAGACATTGCTTATGACTTCTACGATGCGCATCCCATAGAGGCAACTGACGACGGTACGCTTGAGCAAACCCCTTTAGTGGTGCTATTCCACGGCATGGAAGGCAGCAGTGACAGTCATTATGCACGCGCCTTGGCGTATCAGATGCATAGCGAGGGCTGGCACTTTGTAGTAGCACACTTTCGCAGTTGTGGCGGTATTCCGGCTAATGGTCGCGTCTTTTATAATGCTGGCGACACCGAAGAGGTGCATCATATGCTCCAGAATTTACGTGAGCAGTATGCACATATCTATGCGGTAGGCGTCTCACTAGGCGGAAATGCACTGGCAAAATACATGGGCGAATATGGCGATGATGCGCTATGTGAGGGTGCTGTGGTAGTCTCAGCTCCTGTCGATATGTCGTCGGCTGCACTCAGTATGCATAGCTTTTTGAGTCATCGTATTTATACGCCGTATCTGCTCAATCCAATTATCAAAAAAGCCTTATCGAATGACATAAGCGAAGAGGAAATCGCCTCTATTAAGGCCGTCAATCGTATCAGCGATTTTGATGATATCTTTACCGCGCCGCGTCATGGCTACCGTTCCAACAATCACTATTATTATACTGCCTCCGCACTGCCGCACCTTATCAACGTTACTCATCCGCTACTGCTGATTAGCGCCAAAGACGATCCGTTCCTTGGCTTTACCGCCACACCAAACGATGTGTCTGATAGCGTCACTATTTTGGAGACTGAGCACGGTGGACATATTGGTTATTTGCGTTATCGCTCAACAAGCAAGCAGAGTGATACGGTAAGATTAAACGCTAAACAATCAAAAAAGAATGGTAAAAAAACCAAGACTTCAAAATTCGATATCAATTGGATCCCTGAGACCGTTAGCGCCTTTTTTCACTCGATTGGCATTTCGTCTAACGATATTTCACTTGATAACACTTCAAATAAAAATACTTCACCTAACAATGCTTCTAATGAATAATAATTTAATAAGTCATAATCCTAATCCTTAAACTACTGAGAATCTGTCATGTATCCATTTTTTCGTTATGCTAAATCTATCACTAAGGCTGTCATCGCTCACCAAAAAGGCGCTCAACTAGACTTAGCAGATACCAGCGAGATTGAGATTCGTTGTAGCTTGACAGATATTGATAATTTTTTAGAGATGAATAATGGTCGCGTGCTGACCTTGTTTGATTTGGGACGTACTGACTTTGCCATTCGTACTGGTCTTGGCAAACAATTATTGCATAAGCGTTGGGGGCTGGTCGTAGCTGGCAGCACCGTACAATATCGCAAACGTATTCGCGCTTTTGATAAGGTCACTATTAAGACGCACGTCGCTGCTATCGATGAGCGCTGGATCTACGTGGAACAATCAATGTGGGTCAAAGGCCAGCCCTGCTCATCTGCCCTTCTACGAACGGGTGTCACTAGTAAAGGTCGTGTGATTGAAACTCAAGAAGTACTGGATGCGATGGGCAAATCTGATTGGGATATGCCGCCGACTGGCTATGTAGCCGAGTGGATTGAGAGTGATGATGACCGTCCGTGGCCGCCTTTAGGTTAGGCTAACTGTAAATTTATTTTTGATAATCTGTCACAGCCAGTTAACCTTAAGACTACTGTTCTATAACATTACATTATATAAATAAATATAATAAATGTTAGGATATTAGTGAGTAGAATATCCAATTGGATATTAATTAATGTCTAAGTAAACACAGTCTAATAAGGAAAATAAAATGGTTAATAATACGGATTATGTAGGTACGCTGTTTGATAATAGTGAATCAAACCCGAGCAAAATTACTTTAGTCTTTACGATGGCAGGTGTCGCGCTTAAAAAAGGTCACTCTGCATCAGTGATATTGATGGTAGATGCGGTACACCTAGCATTGCCTAATGCTTTGGATAACGTCGATATCGGCGCACCGTTTGATCCTGCTAAGGATTTGCTAGAAAACTTTATCGAAAAAGGCGGACAAGTTTTAGTCTGCGGCGCCTGCATGGAACATAACGGTGTAGAAGAATCCGCCATTGATAAACGCTTTACAAAAATTAGTGGTGATGATGTGGTTGAGCTGTTGATGAATGCGAAGGGATCTTTGCAGTTGAACTAAGCGTTTAAGCTAAGTAAGTAGTTTATAAAAATAGGTCAGTTTTCTTAGTCATCTTTTTGATGGTTTGGAGGCTGACCTTTTTTTGATGCTATTATTTAACTACAAAACCGTAGTCAAATGTCTTAACTACAATCTTGTAGTAAAAACTCACCTTTTCTATTTAGAAACTAAATACACATTATCTAACATGCAAGCCGTCCAGCTTTGCTAAAGTAAGTCATGTAAAACGCCTAATAAAATAAACAGGAAGCCCGTCATGACCTTACTTAACACCTTTGATTTAACCTACCCTATCGTGCAAGCACCTATGGCAGGAGCAACCACGCCTGAGCTGGCGGCGACAGTCAGTAACTTTGGTGGATTGGGGTCATTAGGGTCCGGCACGACGGCGCCAGATGTTTTGGATAAGCAAATTGACACTATTAAATCGCTCACCGATCGCCCTTTTATGATCAATCTGATGGTGTTGTCTGAGCATGATTCTAGTACGTTGGACAGCGAGATTCCTGCTTGGCTAAGCCAGTATTATAAACAGCAAAATATTGAAATAGAGTTACCTGCACGCCCAGCGCTTAGGTTCGCAGACCAGCTACAAGTGCTCTATGACAATCCTGTTCCTGTCGCTAGTTTTACCTTTGGTATTATTAGCGCCGAACAAGTGCAGCGCCTGCAAAGTCTAGGCACACGCGTCATCGGTACCGCCAATCATCCATTGGAAGCAAAAGCTTGGGCGGATATTAGCGCAGATGCAGTATGCGTGCAGGGGGTAGAAGCTGGTGGCCATCGCGGTGGTTGGTTGCAAGAAAGTGCAAAAGATCCCATGGGACTGTTGACATTGATTAGTCAAACACATGCTTGTACCGATATTCCGTTAATCGCGGCCGGCGGTATTATGACCGGGCAAGCTATCAAGGCGATTCAAACGGCAGGTGCTGAGCTGGCGCAAATAGGAACGGCATTTTTGACCACAGATAAATGCGGCATTAATGATATTTATAAACAGGCGCTACTCGATGTCAGTCAAGATAAACGCAGTTCTGAGACCCGCTTAACAAGACTGTTTTCAGGTAAGCAGGCACGCGGCTTATTAAATGATTATCTGCGTAATTTTGGCCAATTTGAGAGCGCACATGAGCTACCACCTTACCCACAATTAAATGCCATGACCAAAGACCTGCGTGCGCATGCGAAAAAGAACCTTGATGCAGAACACCAGTCTTTATGGGCAGGACAAGGAGTCGCTTTGGCCAGACAAGAAAGCACGACTGAGTTACTAGAGCGACTGGTAAAGGATTTGTAATTGCTATAGCCAAAAAAAAGAAACACCAGACCAGCTGATGTTTCTTTTTTTAGTTTTAAACAAACCTTTTAACTTAAATAATTATTTCTTCAACCTTTCCCTAAACGCCTTATAATCCTTCGCCGTTTCTTTTACCGCTTCGATCATTGGCACATGACCGACTGCTGGCATCATGATAACCTGCGCTTGCGGCATGATATCAAGCATTAGTTCGGCAGTTTCAGGCTTATCGACCAGCCATATTCTGATAATGATGATAAAAGCGAGTTAAATTTGTGTCGAACATAGTCATTATCTTCCTCTCCAAACTGTATGACAATCACATAAAAGATAACAGTCAAACGATCATAAAGCATGCCGAGGGTTTACAGCTCTAATAAAGACGGTACAAGCTTTCTGGTTTATGATGAGCGTTTTCGTTTAATCAGCCTCACATTAAAGGTCTAGCGCAAAAGGACAAACATTGAGTAAAACAAATACCGCCACTGGTAAACAGCGTGACCTCACCCAAGGATCAATTGCCAAAACGATGCTCCTGTTTGCATTACCAACCCTTGGATCATCTGCCCTACAGTCGTTAAACGGCTCAATCAATGCTATCTGGGTGGGTCGGTTTTTAGGTGAAGAGGCGTTGGCAGCGACGGCGAACGGCAACATCTTGATGTTTATCCTGATATCCTTCGTTTTTGGTTTTGGTATGGCTGCTACTATTTTGATTGGTCAATCAATGGGCCGCCGTGACGACGCTATGGTTAAGAAAACCATGGGCACAGCGCTGGGTAGCATTATTCCGATAAGTGTATTGGTATCAGCAATAGGGTGGATATTTGCCCCGACGTTACTTGATTTGCTTGGCACACCGGCAGGTGCGTTAAACCTTGCCCTGACTTATCTGCGGATGATTTTCGTTGCGATGCCCATCACACTGACCTTTACACTGCTAATGATGGCACTGCGCGGAACGGGCGATTCTACGACGCCGCTTTGGTTTATCATTATATCGGTGGTTATTGATCTGATTTTGACGCCGACGCTGATTTTGGGGCTAGGACCATTTCCCGAATGGGGTATATTTGGCTCAGCCTTTGCAACCGCCGTCGCAAACACGCTAGCGCTTATTGGCATGGTTGTCACCTTGTACTGGCGTGGTTCTGTGTTGACCCTTAGGTTACCAGAGCTGCGCTTTTTGCGTGCAGACCGTGAAATACTAAAGTCGATGTTCTCAAAGGGGTTGCCGATGGGCACTCAGATGATCGTTATCTCTTCAGCTGCATTAACCATGCTGTCGCTTATCAATCGTGAGGGGGTACAGACGACAGCCGCTTATAGTGCCACACAGCAGCTTTGGACCTACGTGCAAATGCCTGCAATGGCGTTAAGTGCCGCTGCCAGTGCGATGGTCGCACAGAATATTGGTGCCAATCAATGGAGCCGAGTTGCAGGAATTACACGCTGGGGACTTATCTTTAATGTGATGTTGACAGGGGCTATGATTGGGGTGCTGACCATTTTTGATGAAACTATTTTGGGCCTGTTCCTTGGTAGTGACAGCGAAGCGGTGCCGATTGGGCGACATATTCAGTTGATGGCGACATGGGGCTTTGTGTTTTTTGGGATAGCGCAAGTGCTGTTCGGCACTATGCGTGCGAACGGCTATGTGATTTGGCCGCTGATCGTCATGGTGATTTCGATGTACCCAGTGCGTCTTGGCTTTGCTTTTGGGCTTTATCCATTACTTGGAACCGATGCGCTTTGGCTGTCGTTTCCAGCAGGCATGATAGCAACCGCTGTGATGGGGGCAGGACTATATCTACATGGTGGGTGGCGTAAAGGCAAACACCTAAACGTAGAAGAGGCTGCACAGAGGTCTGAGGAGTTTCGCGCGCATACAGGCACCAGTGCGTCGTTTCGTGATATTTTACCGACCACTGTATGGAAACTATCGCCTCTACGCCGTATCACAAGATTGCATCGACGACTACAGAGACGACTTCATAGGCATCGTATGATAAGAAAGAATAAACGCTCATAGCTTGGTTTATATATACAATCTTGACTTAACTTGGCTTTGCGGCTTTTGCTCATTAGTATGGCGGGCAATTTTTCATGATACTTACCTATTACTACGATACTTGAGTTTTTTGTAGAGAATCTTGCTGCTGCTGATTTGCTATGTTATGGCCTTATTAATTTGTTGTGAGCTTGTCCATCGTAGCAAAACTGACTGTCTCAAGTAAGACAATTTCAAAAAGTTAACTATTGTCATTAAGATATAGCAAAGCTTATCATTGATAATAGTTGTTTTATCAATAGCTCTACACGCTATATCATAGACGCCAAAAAATTAAGAATAGTGCTTTACTCAACTGTTTACCGAATTATAAAGTCATGCTGATATTATTATGCGAGCGTGACTCTTTTATGTAGGACTAGATAATATTATGGCAAAACTACCTACTATTAAAATACGTACTCGCCGCAAATACTATCGGCTTATCTTTACAGGTCTTATGGCGCTGATGATGTCACTCATTATCTCCACTGCGTTGATATTGGTCAAAGCTGGGTACAGCGATCATTTTTTTGCCGATTTGTTAGGGTCGTGGGGGCTGGCGTTTGTATTTGCGTGGCCAAGCGCGTATGTCTGCGCGTATTTTGTGCAGGAGCATGTACTTAGCCGGATTGAGTTTTATTGAGCTGTGTCCACCTTATTTTTTAAACAAGCCACCCTATGATTTAACGTTCCTTCCAGTATTGGCTCAATCCGAGCACACTCTTCATCAGCCAACGGACAGCGGGTTCGAAACACACAGCCTGACGGTGGGTTGATTGGACTAGGCAAGTCACCTTCTAATAGTTGAATGGTTTTGTTACGCTCAGCGATAGGATCAGGTAACGGCACAGCAGACATCAGCGCTTGCGTATAAGGATGTGTTGGATTGCTATACACGGCTTTATCCACCCCAAGCTCAACTGCGTGACCCAAATACATCACCAGCACCCGATCGGCAATGTGTTTTACTACCGATAAATCATGAGCGATAAAAATAAGTGCCAAACCCATTTCTTGTTGGATATCTTGCAACAAATTAATGACCTGGGCTTGAATTGAGACGTCAAGTGCGGAGACTGGCTCATCACAGATAATGATTTTAGGTTTTAATATCAGGGCACGAGCAATGCCAATACGCTGACACTGACCACCGGAGAACTCATGCGGATAGCGGTTGATTTGGTTGGGCAATAACCCAACCTTTTTCATAATAGCGCGCACCTCGTCTTGTACTTCCGGTTTTTTTATTTTTGGATAATAAGTACGTAGCGGCTCGGCAATGATATCACCTACGGTCATACGCGGGTTGAGCGAGGCCAGTGGATCTTGGAAGATCATTTGAATATCTTTACGTTTTAGGCGCATAGTCTTTTTGGAAGCACCAACCATCTCAGCATTATTAAACTTAATACTGCCAGATTTGGCACGTACCAAACCAACGATGGTTCGAGCCAGCGTTGATTTGCCGCAGCCAGACTCACCAACCACCCCCAAGGTTTCACCTGCAAACAGCTCAAACGATACCCCATCGACCGCTTTTAGGGTGTCAGGCTTTTGCCAAAAGTATGAGCCTTTACGCTTAATATCGAAGCTTGTATGCACATCTTGTACTTGTAATAGCGGTGTTTGGCTATCGGATTTAATCATTTCTACATTTAATGTTGACATATCCTAGCCCTCCATCTCTGTTAAACCTGATATTTCATCTACTTGTATCTCAGGCTGCCAATGGCAGGCACGTTGACGATCATGCGGCAAAAATTCAAGAGGCGGTGGTACATCGCGGCAAATATCCATCGCGTGAGGACAGCGCTCATGAAACGGACAACCAGTCGGTAAGTTAAGCAGGTTGGGCGGACTACCTGGAATAGTGGCAAGCTGACCACCGTCATCATCGAGACGTGGAATGGCTTTGAGCAGACCGATAGTATAAGGATGCGTTGGCGTATAAAAAATCTCTTCCGTCTCTCCGTACGCCATAGTACGACCTGCATACATCACTAGCACCCGATCACAAATGCCCGCGACCACACCCAAATCATGAGTAATCATAACAATAGTGGTACCAAAGTCGCGTTTGAGCTCGTTAAGTAGCACCATAATCTGTGCCTGTACAGTGACATCAAGCGCTGTGGTAGGTTCATCAGCGATCAACAGCTTGGGGCGACACAATAGCGCCATCGCAATCATCACGCGCTGGCGCATACCACCTGAGAACTCATGCGGATACATACCGATACGTTTTTTGGCCTCCGGTATTTTTACCGCATCGAGCATCTTTACCGACTCATTCCAAGCTTCTTTTTTACTCATACCTTTATGGAGAATCAATACCTCGGCGAGCTGATCGCCTATTTTCATATAGGGATTGAGCGAGGTCATCGGATCTTGAAAGATCATAGCGATTTGCTCAGCGCGAATTTTATTCAGAGTTTTTTGCGGTAAGCCCAATAGCTCCTGATCTTCGAAACGTACTGAACCTTGGGTACGACCGTTTTTTGCAAGCAGACCCATGATAGCAAATGCAGTCTGTGACTTGCCGGAGCCGGACTCACCGACGATGCCTAAAGTCTCGCCCTTATGAAGGTCGAAGTTTAAACCATTAACTGCAGTTACCAGACCATCTTCGGTAGTGAATTGTACGGATAAATCTTTGACTGCTAGTAAACTCTTCTCTTTATTAGTTTGTTTATTAATAGTTGAGTCAGCGCCTACTTTATGGACAGTAGAGTCTATTTTCATAGGGACGTTATTGATGTCTTGAGTTGTCATGATGTTATTCTCCTAGCGATATTTGACCTAACGGTCTTTGGGATCAAACGCATCACGCAGACCATCGCCGATAAAGTTAAAGCAAAATAGAGTAATGACCAAAAATGCAGACGGAATCAAAATCTGCCATGGTGCCACCTGCATGGTTTGTGAGCCTTCTTGTAGCAGTGCACCCCAACTGGTCATCGGCTCTTGCACACCCAGTCCTAAGAAACTCAAAAACGACTCAAATAAAATCATCGTCGGCACTAGTAAGGAGGCGTAAACCACCACCACGCCAAGTACGTTTGGCACGATATGACGAAGGATAATGTTAAAACCTGACACCCCACCGACGTGTGCTGCCTCAATGAACTCTTTACTCTTTAGGCTCAATGTCTGACCACGCACAATACGCGCTACATCAAGCCAAGAAACCAAACCTATAGCGACGAAAATTAAAATAAGATTACGACCAAATATTGTCACTAGCAAAATCACAAAGAACATAAATGGAAAGGCGCTCAAAATCTCCAAAAAGCGCATCATGATCATATCGACTTTACCACCAAGATAGCCCGATGTTGCGCCATACACGGTACCAACCAATACCGCCACCGTTGCGCCTGCGATACCGACTAGTAAAGATATTCGTCCGCCCATTGCGGTACGTACGAGCAAGTCGCGACCGAGCGAGTCGGTACCAAAATAATGCTGGTTTTCAATCGATGGCGCTGCTTGCATAAAGCTCCAATCGGTCTCAGCATATCCATAAGGCGCTAGCATCGGTACAAATATCACAAAAGCACCGACCAGCAATAAAATAAAAAAGCTGGCCACTGCGGCTTTGTTTTGATAAAAGCGTCGCCACGCATCTTGCCAAAGGCTACGGCCTTTAATCTCTTTGGTAGGCAAATCAGCCATGCCAGTAGGTTGGTCTGCGATAAGGCTCATAGTCGTCCTTTTAATAATCTGTCATTTAAAGTGTTAAGCGGCAGTGCGCTCTAGATAACGGCTCGTTTTTGATCACAATCAATACTGAACTTTGGGATCAATAACGGCGTATAAAATATCGACAATAGCGTTAAAGGCAATGGTCAATACGCCAACCAAAATGGTCAGACTCAGCACCACACCATAATCGCGATTAAGCGCTCCATTGACAAATAACTGACCGATACCCGGTAGACCAAAGATGGTTTCAATAACAATAGAGCCTGTGATAATACCCACAAAAGCAGGGCCTAGATAAGAAATAACAGGTAGTGACGCTGGACGCAAAGCATGCTTTAACACAATTTGACGCATCGGTAACCCTTTAGATTTGGCGGTGCGTATATATTGGCTATTCATCACCTCGATCATCGAGCCACGCATGATCCGCGCGATACTTGCCACATAAGCCAGCGCTAAAGCGGTAACAGGTAAAATGAGGTTTTGCACGGCCCCATCATTCCAGCCGCCTGCCGGTAACCACTGCAAAATGATGGCAAAAATAAGCACGAGTAACGGCGCTTTGACAAAGCTTGGAATCACAACGCCGGTCATCGCAAAAGCCATGAGCACGTAATCAAGCCATGAGTTTTGCTTGAGTGCAGCGATAATACCAAGTGCCAAACCCAGTACCACTGCTACTACAAAGGCATAAAATCCAAGCTCTAACGAGACGGGTAGAGACTGGGACAACAGCTCATTGACCGTATAGTCTTTGTACTTAAAAGACGGCCCAAAGTCGCCTACTGCCAACTGCTTTAAGTAGTTGACATATTGTAGCCACATTGGGTCGTTAAGATTATATTTGGCTTCAATATTTGCCAATACCGCAGGTGATAAGTTGCGCTCTGTTGTAAAAGGACTACCAGGCGCTAGGCGCATCATAAAAAAGGACACGGTAATCAAAACAAACATAGTCGGAATGGCTTCTAAGATACGCCGAAAGATGAGCTTTAGCATAGAACCTCTTTATAGAACCTTTGTATAAAGGCTCCTATCTCTAAAATTTTTCTTGAAACAATGACCTTCAAGATTTATAAGTCCAAACAGACAAGCGCTATAAATCAGAACAAATCTTTTTTATAGCGCTCACTTATAAAGGTGATTTAATGACTAGTGTTTGGCAATAGAGATATTTTTGCCCTGCCAATTGCCCAAAGGATCATTCTCCGAAAATCCGATAACATAAGGCTTAACCATTCGCGGACTGACGTAGTGATAGATGTTTAACAGCCCCATATCGTCATCCAACTGAGCCTCTGCTTGCTGATACAAATCTGCACGCTGCGCATCGGTGACCCCAGGTTTTAGGGTTTGCGCCATCAGACTGTCAAATTTGGGACTATTGTATTTACCGTAGTTGCCGCTATTGTCGGATTTTGTGATATTTAAAAAGGCTGAAGGCTCATTGTAATCCGCACACCAGCCAGCACGCGCAATTTCATAATTACCGTTACGGCGCGTATCAAGGTAGGTTTTCCATTCTTTATTGACTAAATTGACATCGACAAACCCAATTGCTTGTTTCCACAGTGAAGTGGCAGCAACCGCGACCTTTTTATGATTGTCATTGGTATTGTAGAGTAGCTCAAAGCGAAGCGGATTATTCTCATCATACCCTGCTTCGTTGAGTAGTTTTTTGGCCTCAGCGATACGTTTGTCCTGATCCCAACTGGACCACTCTGGCGTGTTTGCCACATCACCATTGGTCACAGTAGGCGTCAGCTGATAAGCGGCCGTTTGGCCTTGACCGATTACCTTATCAACGATAGTGTCACGATCTAAGGCTAACGCCAAAGCGCGGCGTACTTTAGGATCATCAAAAGGCGGTTTTACGGTATTAAATTCATAATAGTAAGTACAAAGGTAAGGCGATACTCTCAGCTCTTTTCCATAATCTGCCTGCAAAGAGTTAAACTGCTCGGTTGGAATCTCGTTATAGGTTACATCAACCTCACCTGCCTGATAGCGCGATACATCAGTCACGCTAGAGGGAATCGGTAACATGGTGATCGTATCAAGCGTAGTATTGGCGTCATCGTAATACTTAGAATTACGCGACAGCACCAGCTCGTCATTGATCTGCCACTTACTGACTGTATAGGGACCATTGACTACAATATTCGTAGGGTCTGTCCACTTATCGCCAAATTCTTCGACGGTCTTTTGATGTACTGGTTTGACTGAGTTATGAATCAGCATATCGGGGAAGTACGGTACTGGTTCTGTTAGTGTCACTTGTAGCGTCTTATCGTCGATGGCTTCTACGCCTAGCGTCTCAGTACCAGCAGCGCCCGCGACGATTTGATCAGCGCCTTTTACTTTGGCATCGACCAAATAGCTTGAATAAGGGGACGCTGTGTTTGGATCGACCAAACGACGCATACTATAAGCGAAATCCTCTGCGGTAACTGGATCACCATTTGACCATTTGGCATCACGCAGTTTAAACGTCCATACCTTGTTATCGTCGCTCTCCCAACTGGTTGCCATTGCTGGGATAGTTTTGCCATTAGCATCGGTATTGGTCAGGCCCTCAAATATTTGACGACCAATATTAGATTCGGGTACGCCCGATACTTTATGCGGATCTAGCGACTCAGGCTCGGTGCCGTTATTGATGGTCAGCTCTTGCGTTTCAGCCAAGACATTAGGGTCGATGTCAGCTGCAGCATTGGCATTGCTGGTGTTGGCAGTATTGTCGCTACAGCCTGTCATAAACATAGCAAGTACAAGAGAAGTGGGTAAAAACACAGTAGTACGGAAGGTAACAGAATTGCGCGTCATATAATATCCTAGCAGAAAGATCGACTAACGTTTAGTAAATCCATTTAAGTTTAATATCTATTATTTCAATATCCATATTTATGTCGTTAGAGGTCAGAGTCCGACTACTAATCTTGCAATTGCTATGATTGGACCGTCTGTCACTTAAATCAGCAACTGCTATTACTGACACAATGTAGAAAACTATTAGTAATATTAATAGTAGAAAATTTTTATAATGTCAACAGCTCTCAATCCTTTAAAAAGAATATTAGATAAGATCGGTTTTTAGCTTTGATAATATTAATAGTTAAAAATAGATAAAAATTCTGCTAATTCTTAACTTTTTGCATTAATTCATCGCCTTTTGTCTCGTAAACCACACCATTGGTCAAAACCTTGTTTTATTGTTACGAATTGTAGCTTATTTCTATTTAATATTATTATGGTGTTCATAAGTAATGATTTGCCTGATTCAACTTAAACAATAACACCATAGTGCTACTATTTTTGCGCTAAATACGAAGTCTGAAGAATTTGAAAAACTGTATAAAGTTTGAATATTATTGAAACCCTCAAACTAGACAGCTAAGACTTCACAATGAAGAGACCACGACAACGTTAGGTAACGAAAGTAATATTGCGATTGATGGGCCAGACTTGTTACTGTTGATGACTGATTAAACGCCCCTCTTACAAGCGTTCGTTATCTACCACTCCCCCGAATTAATCAAAAAACAAAAAAGGATTTATTATGCGTAGCGCAACCTATGACACTTTTGGAAAACCGACTGAGGTACTTAGCCTTGGTGATAGACCTATTCCGGAGCCAAAAGCCGATGAAGTGCGAGTCAAAACCATACTCGCCTCTATTCACAACCATGACTTATTGACCATTCGCGGTAAATACGGCTTTAAACCTGAACTGCCAGCGATCGGTGGTTCTGAAGCCTTAGGTATCATCGATGCCGTAGGTAGCGACGTTAAAGACCTAAAAGTCGGTCAGCGTGTTGCGGCAGCCAGCGTCCAAGCGACGTGGGCTGAATACTTTACAGCATCTGAGGACATGGTATTCGCTATACCTGATAGCTTAGATGATGAGTTGGCTGCACAATTAATCGCCATGCCGCTTAGTGCCTTGATGCTGCTTGAGTTCTTAGAAGTAGAGAGCGGTCAATGGATTATTCATAACGCTGCTAATGGCGCGGTTGGTAAATCGCTTGCGATGCTTGCTGCGGCGCGCGGTGTCAATACAATCAACGTCGTACGCAGTAGCGATGCGTTAGAAGAGTTAGAAGCCCTTGGTATAAAAAATAATATCAATAATTCAGACGAAGACTGGAAAGATCAAGTCCGTAACATCGTAGGCGATGACAGCATCAGCGCGGCAGTTGACTCTGTCGGCGGTGAGGCCAGTGGTGATTTATTGTCGTTGCTAGGTCATTATGGCACCTTAGCATCTTTTGGTATTATGTCAGGTCAGCCAATGACGCTTAACCCCACACATATTATCTTTAAACAAGCCACTATTAAAGGCTTTTGGGGTAGTAAGATCAGTCAAGAAATGAGTGTCGAAAACAAGCAGCGTTTGGTTGATGAGCTGATTGAGCGCGCGGTTGATGGCAAGTTAAAACTACCTGTTGAAGCGACTTTTGATTTAGCCGATATTACCAAAGCGGTCGACGGTAAATTGCAGGCCAGCAAAAACGGTAAGGTGTTATTAAAGCCTTAGCTTTTAGGCAATACTAAAACTATCAGTGATGGCAGTGTTCTTCTTAGAATTCTGCCATTTTTTTGTGATTTTTTTTAACAATACCAACCCATTCATCGACTTTACAATGATAAGCAAGTAACAACGTTAGGTAACCAAAGTAATATTGTGAGAGCTTAAGCCATATTGTTAAGGTGAATGTTGTTATTCATAATGACTGATAAACACTATTATTAATAAACACTGTTACTGTTAATTAAATAGTTTCATACTCTAAAATCCACCTAAAAAATAAATAAAGGAAATGACGATGCGCACTGCAACTTACAATGAATTTGGCAAACCATCGGACGTGCTTAGCGTAACCGAAAGCCCTACTCCAGAACCTAATAACAACGAAGTCCGTATCAAGACTATCTTATCTTCCATTCATAATCACGACCTTGTTACCATCAAAGGCGAGTACGGTAATAAACCTAAACTGCCTGCGACAGGCGGTAGTGAGGCGGTAGGAAAAATCGATGCTTTGGGAGAAGACGTAAAAGGCTCTGAAAAAGGTCAGCGCGTCGTCGTATCAGGCGTACAAGGCACGTGGGCGGAGTATTTTATCGCGCCAGCTCAAAGCATCATCCCTATACCAGACGCTATCGATGATGAGATGGCCGCTCAATTAATCGCCATGCCGATGAGTGCGCTGCTGCTCATTGAGTTTTTAAACATCAAGCCGGGTCAATGGATCATCCAAAACGCTGCCAATGGCGCGGTTGGTGAATCTATGGCAATGCTCGCTCCCGAGCGTCATATCAATACGATTAATTTGGTGCGTAGTACAGAATCGGAACAAGAGCTTATCGATTTGGGTATCGTTGATAACAATGTCGTGACTGATAATGATGACTGGAAAGAGCAAGTAAAAAATATCGTTGGTGACGCCAAAATTAGCGGCGCGGTCGATGCGGTCGGCGGCAAGTCTGGTGGCGAGCTAGTAACACTGCTGGGTAAACACGGTGCGCTAGCATCTTTAGGTGCCATGTCTGGCAAACCGCTCACACTTAATCCTAGCAATTTGATTTTTAATTTGGCGCAGGTAAAAGGCTTTTGGGCGAGCGATATGATGCAAGAGATGAGCCACGATGATATGCAGCGCTTGACTCGTGAGCTGATCGAGAGCGCGGCAAGCGGTGTATTAAAACTCCCTACTGGCGGCATTTATTCTTTAGATGATATCCAAAAAGCAGTCTCTGATGAGGTACAGTCAGACAAAAAAGGTAAGATATTGATTAAGCCTTAATATATGTGTTTAAAACCTATTTAATCCAAAAGTAATAAAAAAGGAACAATATTATGTCCAATCAAACAAACTCTGATAATAAAACCTTTAAAGCCTTAGTGGTCGAAGAAACCAGCGACGGTAAGTTTGAAAAAAGCATTCAACAGCGTAATGTCAGCGATTTACCTGAGAACGATTTATTAATCGAAGTACACTATTCATCATTAAACTTCAAAGACGCCATGTCAGCATCAGGCAATAAAAGAATCACTAGAAACTATCCGCACACCCCTGGTATTGACGCGGCAGGCGTCGTAGTCAGTGACAAGTCTGGCTCTTTTAAAGAAGGTCAAGAAGTCGTAGTCTTTGGCTATGATTTGGGCATGGATACGGATGGTGGCCTCGCCCAAATGATTTCTATCCCTGCCGATTGGGCGGTAGCTTGTCCAGAGTCTTTATCGCTAAAAGAAGCCATGATTTATGGTACTGGCGGCCTCACCGCAGCCTTAAGTGTGCAAAAGCTTGAGAAAATGGGCGCAAAGCCTGAAGATGGTGCCGTCGCCGTCACGGGCGCAACAGGCGGTGTCGGTAGTATTAGCATTGCGATATTAAGTCAATTGGGCTACGAGACTATCGCCTTCTCAGGTAAGCCTGAACAAAGCGATTATCTAAAAGAGCTTGGCGCGAGTGAAGTCCGTCATCGCGATACTATCAATGAGATCGGCAATAAACCTGTCGGGCGCGAGCTATGGGCCAACGCCATCGATACGATTGGCGGTGATTATCTAGCCAACTTACTTAAACAAACCAAAGCGGGCGGCGCAGTCACTTCTTGTGGTCTAGCGGGCGGTGCTGAGTTCTCGATGACGGTATTGCCGTTTATCACCCGCGCGGTGTCTCTACTCGGTATTGATTCGGTCTATATTCCACTGGATGATAAAAAGGCCATTTGGGAGCGTGTTTCAACCGATATGAAACTGCCAAATCTTGAAAGTTATGCTGAAGAAATCACCTTAGAGCAAACCCCTGAATACCTAGAGCGCTTTATTGATGGTAAGGCTGTGGGACGTTATGTGGTGAATGTGAAGGGTTAGGTTTTAACATTTGCTATAAAAAAAGCAGCGCTCGTTTGGAGGGCTGCTTTTTTATCAAGCATAGGCGGCTTACGAAGAGACTTTCACACCTTGGTACTCTTTGCTTGCGCCAAATACTTGTTTATGGCAAAAGCTTACTGTGCGTTTATTATATTGTTCTAACGCCCTTAGGTCATTATTTCGGATATCTATAATTATTTCTTTAGGCTTTGTTTTTAAGTAATTCAATATATCTTCCTCGATATTTAAATCTGAACTCTCTATATCTATAAAACAATAAGTTACAAATATATTGGAGCATAAATTAAAATCCCATATCATTTTATTACCTTCTTCGTATAAATTAAACCCTCTATCAGAAAGCAGACATGATTTTTCATCATAGGTATATATATATACTCTAGTATCCAAAATTTTATTCTCAAAAATTCTTGTGATAACTTGATCTAAAAAGCTAACTTTTTCTTCCTCCATAAGATTCAACAACATAAAAAGAGTCGCTAACCAGTCTCTATAATTCTTTTCTGTTATGCCTAGTATTTTACATATATAATTTTGCTGAGGATTTTTACCTTTTAACACACGGTTAAAATTTTTAAAATGCACGTCATCAGTTGGATGCAAACCTTTAATATCAGAAAAGGTATTCAGATTTTTCTCTATAGAATAAGGATTTCTAATAGAGTTTAGAATTTTAGATCTAAAGATATTAATTACTTCTGATTTAATATCATCTTCGTTATTTTTCAACTTAACTATTAGACTATTAGTATTATCCCTTATCCTACTTTCATAACTTTCAAATAAATTTTCAAAATTATATCTATAAGCACATTCTTCTAAAACATCAAAGCTAAATAAATGCAAAATTTGCAGATTATTTGATATATTTATCCCTTTTTTAGAATCCATGCTAACTATGTATGAGTCACGATTTTTTAAGCTAAATGAATATATCCTTTGATTTTCCTTGTTAGCGTTCCGATTTATACTGTTAAATCTTTGCTCTACTTGAGATAAAAAGTGCTGTTCTTTTGTCTCACTGCGAAAATCCATCTTCAACCTTCCTTCAGATTATATTTTGTTATTTTAGCTTATCTGGAACTCTATGGAGTACTCCGCGCTCAAAAAAAAACACCCAACCAAGTTGAGTGTTTTTCTATTGCCTATCAATCGTCCAAAGCTTACAGCTTACTGATAATCTCATTCAATTGCTGATTAAACGATTCATCCGTCACTTCGCCTTTCTCGACATCAAAGTTATCAAAGAAGTTAGGCAATGACAGCGCGCCTTTAACATCAGCGGCAAAGAATGGCGCTGAGCCTTCGGCCGCAGCAAGGACGCTTTGCGCGCCGCTCGGCCCTGGTGAAGTGGCCAACATAATCATTGGCTTGTCTTGATAGACCTTCATATCGATACGCGATGCCCAGTCAAACAGATTTTTATAAGCAGAAGTGTACGAGCCGTTGTATTCCGCAAACGAGATGACGATAGCATCCGCCTCGCCAATCGCTTGATAAAAATCATGGGCAAATTGCGGGATACCGCTCTCTTTTTCGCGCTCTTCACTATAGATCGGCATCTCAAGATCATGAATATCGAGCAAGGTCACATTGGCATCATCAATCTGTGTGGCGCTATAGCGTGCCAGTTTTTGGTTGATAGAATTTCTGCTGTTGCTGGTGCCAAAGGCAAGTACGTTCATTATAAAATCCTTATGCTTGTTTTGTGTTATGGCGGCGATAGCGTTGGTCATTGCCTGTTTATCATTCGCTGTTGGGCAATCCATACCGCCTTATTACGTGCCACTATGATACGCCTTATGAACGTGATGACCGATTTTAATAGCTGATAACCTTGATAAGTATTATTAATCGGTTGGGTAACGGTGGCCGTTTTTATATTTTTATTACAGCAATCAGTAGAGCGAAGTATAGGAATGCCACCCACAAAAAAGCCCATACAACGATGGGCTTTTTTTATGCGCTTAAGACTAGAAAGTTATTCCCACTCAATCGTCGCCGGCGGCTTGCTCGACACATCATAAGTCACGCGTGAGACATCAGCGATTTCATTCATGATGCGATTCGATACTGTCTCAATCAAATCATACGGCAGATGGGCAAAGCGCGCGGTCATAAAGTCCACCGTCTCGACCGCACGTAGCGCAATCACCCACGCATAGCGGCGACCATCACCGACCACGCCAACTGACTTGATCGGTTGGAATACCGCAAACGCTTGCGCGGTCTTGTCGTACCAACCTGAACGCTCCAGCTCTTGCATAAAGATCGCATCGGCAAGACGCAGGATATCAGCATATTCTTTTTTGACTTCGCCAAGGATTCGCACGCCTAGACCTGGGCCTGGGAACGGATGACGGTAAATCATCTTCTCTGGTAAGCCAAGGGTGATACCAAGTTTACGCACTTCATCTTTAAATAGATCGCGTAACGGCTCGACCAATTCAAACGCCAAGTCATCTGGTAGACCACCAACGTTATGGTGGCTCTTAATCACATGCGCTTTACCTTGATGTGATTTCGCTGATTCGATGACGTCAGGATAAATCGTCCCCTGTGCTAAGAACTCAATGGTTTTGCCATCGCTTTGCGCGCTGATTTCGCGGGCACTATTGGCAAACACGTCGATAAAGGTTTTACCGATGATTTTACGTTTGGCTTCAGGGTCAGACTCGCCTGCTAGAGCGTCTAGGAACAAATCTTCGGCATCGACACGGATGACCTTGACGCCCATGTTTTCGGCAAACACTTGCATCACTTGATCGCCTTCGTGCAGACGCAGCAGGCCATTATCGACGAATACACAGGTGAGCTGATCGCCGATCGCCTTGTGCAATAGCGCGGCAACCACTGAGCTGTCGACGCCGCCTGACAGGCCGAGCAATACTTGCTTGTCACCGATTTGCTCTTTGAGCTGTGCCACCCGCATATCGACGATATTGTCCGGTGTCCACTCACCAGCACAGTCGCAGATTTGATGGACAAAGCGGCCTAGCAGCGCCTGACCTTGTAGGGTATGAGTGACTTCGGGATGAAACTGGAGACCATAGTATTGCTTATCATCATTGGCCATAATGGCAATCGGACAGCTAGGCGTACTAGCGATAATATCAAAGCCTTGCGGCGCTTCGATGACCTTGTCGCCATGGCTCATCCAGACGTTTAGCGTGGTCGATTTGTCTTCATTGACGCTGTCTTCGATGCCATCAGTAAGCTTTGAATGGCCATTGACATTGATGGTCGCTGCGCCAAACTCATGGATATCACTGGCATGTACCTTACCGCCGAAACGATCTGCCATCGCCTGCATACCGTAGCAAATGCCAAGTACTGGTACACCAAGCTCAAACACAGCGTCATTGATACGTGGGCTGTTTTCCGCATGCACACTCTCAGGGCCGCCCGATAGGATGACACCTTTGGCACCAAAGTCATGGATGCGCTGAGTGTCGATATCATAAGGAAACATCTCACAAAAAACGCCAGAGTCGCGCACACGGCGAGCGATGAGCTGGCTGTACTGCGAGCCAAAATCGAGAATAAGAATGCGGTCTTGCTTGATAGTAGGTAATGCAGTAGTGGCAGCGGCAGTGGTCATAAATCGATGTCCATCAAGAAAAAATTAGTGCCCTATTTTAACAAGTTTGCGCCCATTAATGGCTATTAGATGATGAATTATTCGCAGTTATTGACGATTATTAGCCGTTTTGCCAATTATTCGCAGTTATTTGAATTTGACAGTATTGAATGTGAGAAAAGAACAGGCAGCAATATCGATAATAAGAAAGCTGGACGCTTACTAACCGCATTTTATACGTAATTAAGCAAACAAAACCACGCATTTATAGCTACTATAAGATTATGCACAAAATAAAAGTAACGGAGACAAACCATGACTAAGCCATTGGAAGGGTTATCCCTAGAGCTACCGCAAGAGACGCTCAAAAGTACCCAAGATTACATCCTAACTAAGTCTGATATCGAAGATACGCCTGAGACCAAGCATGTTCATCAGTTTAATGAGCGCGCTATTCGGCATACAGTTTCGTTGAGTGATATCACTGGTCTGACCAAATTTGGTTTGCATCTTGTGCGCGTTGAGCCGGGTGATGAGACCACACAGCATCATTATCATGAAGAGTCAGACGAATTTGTCTATGTATTATCAGGACAGCTTTTATTGCATTATGGAGAAGAGTGCTATCAGTTAGCTGCTGGTGATTTTGTAGGTTTCCCCGCGCATGGTGCTGCGCATTCTATGATTAATGATAGCGATACGGACGCAGTCTATCTGATGGGCGGCAACAGACCACCGTTTGATATTTGCCATTACCCAGGGATCAATCGAAAAATGTATACTATTCACGGAAAAAAGGAATTTGTAGACTTAGAAAATTTAGGCGAGGTATAAAATTTAACATCCAATACAAAGAGAAAACAACATGGGCAACACTGATAACAGTAAGGGCATTAAAAAACCTGATAAATCTACGTCAGGTCTCGGGCTATCAAAAGAATATCTTCCAGACTATGTAAAAGCACGATCCAAACATCATAAACCGCCGCATCTAGGTACCTTCGATGTGGGTATGTCTATTCCGCAGTGGCGACCTGATCATGTACCCGATACCCGTATTGACAAATTTACTTTTTTTATGGTGCTTGTCATACTTTTTAGTATTGCTGTGCCTTTGATACTGTTTCCTGAGCAAGGCAAAGAATGGGTTGGGATCGCTCGCAGCTTTGTCAGTGCTAACTTTGGCTTTGCTTATCTGGCCTTTGGTGTCATTGCTTTATTGTTCGTCATTTACATTGTACTTTCGGATATTGGCAAGATCAAACTGGGCCGACCAGAAGAAACCGCTGAATTCTCCGATGTCTCTTGGGCATCGATGCTGTTCTGCGGGGGTATTGGCGCCAGTATTCTTTACTGGGGTTTGATTGAGTGGGCGTATTATTATCAAGGCCCGCCTTTTAACTTAGCAAGCGGCTCACCAGACGCCATTCGCTGGGCCACCACCTATGGCATCTTTCATTGGGGACCTGTCGCTTGGGCCATCTATTTAGTACCAGCGGTTCCGATTGCTTATTTTTATTATGTGCGTCAGACCCCAGTACTTAAGGTCAGCCAAACGCTTATGCCATTACTAGGCGAAAAGCTGGCTGGTAGCAATTGGGCTAAGATGCTCGACGTGCTGTTTGTCTTTGGTATGGTGGGGGGCGGTGCGACGACACTGGGTCTTGCCTCTCCGCTTATCAACGAAGGTTTATACAATTTATTTGGTTTACCGCGTAACATAACTATGCAAATTGTGGTGTTATTAGTGACTACCATGATTTTTGCCTATAGTGCGTATCAGGGGTTAAAAGGCGGCATTCAAAAACTCTCTAACATCAATTTTTATTTGGCTGTGATATTTCTGCTGTTCATCTTAGTCGTTGGGCCAACCGTCTTTATCTTAAATACGGGCTTAGAAGCCATCGGGCGTTCTATCACCGAAATGCCGCGCATGATGACCTATGTTGAACCCTTTAAAGACTTCCAACAGTTCGGCTTTGAGCACACCACCTTCCCGCAAGATTGGACCGTTTTCTATTGGGCATGGTGGTTGGTATTTGCACCGACTATTGGCTTATTCATCGCCAAAATCTCGAGAGGACGTACGATACGTAATATGGTCTTAGGCTCGATGTTCTATGGCTCGATGGGCTGTGCGATGTTTATGATTATCTTGGGTAATTATGGTCTCTATCTACAATTGACTGGCACAGTAGATGTGGTTGCTGTCCTAAATAATGAGTCGCCCACTGCGGCCATCTTTGCCATCTTAAATAGCTTGCCGATGTCTTATGTCGTCATCGCTATCTTTACCTTTTTGGCCACTATCTTTACTGCCACGACTTTTGATTCTATCTCTTATATCTTGGCGTCCGTGGTACAAAAAGAAGTCGATGACGAACCGCATCGTTGGAACCGTCTATTTTGGGCATTCACATTGTGCTTGTTGCCTGCTATTTTGATGTTTTTGGGAGACCTGCAAACCTTACAGACTGCGTCTATCATCGCGGGTGCGCCGCTCATTATTATCCTATCAATGATGATCATCTCGGTGATTAAAGCGGCGCGCTATGATCTGGCTTATCAGCCTGATTACGGGGTAAAAACCATTCATATTGAAGAGCTGCCTGATAATTCACCGTGGCAAGAGGGGTTGACATCAGAGGCACTCGAAGGCTCGATATTGGCTCAGCAAGATGAATGGAAGCAGATGCGTATCAATCTTGGACAATCTGAGAACGATACAAACGGGAAGTAACATACTTATGCTTTGATTAAAATAACAAGTCAACAGGCTGGGTGATATTGGTCTCCCAGCCTTTTTATTTTTTTATTTATGATCATTCACACTATTAAAAGCCGTATGTATACGATTTAACCCTTCTATTAGCAGCGCTTTAGGACATGCTACGTTCAGGCGCATTTTAAGATGACCAGCGTCACCGTATTGAATACCGGCACTGAGCTCAACTTTAGCGTCTCTAAGCGCGTCATAAAGTGTCTTATCGTCTTGACCATATGCTGAACAATCAAGCCATATCAAATACGACGCCTCTGGGCGCATGACCTTAATATCAGGCAAATGCTGATTCAAAAACTGCACAGCGAACTCTATATTGGTTTCGATATACGTTAACGCCTGCGCCAACCACTCCCTACCTTCTTTATAAGCACTATAAGTCACTTCATAAGCAAACAAATTAAGATCGTGCTCATCACTTAAGCGCTGCTGCCAGTTAATTTTATTGATTAACGCCTCATCTTTAGCAAAGATGATTGAGCTTTTAATACCAGCGACGTTAAAGGTTTTGGTCATCGAAGTTAGGCTCACTACTTTATGCTCATAACCTTCTGCTAGCGTTAAAAAAGGGGTAAACGTATGACCGTTCAAAGTTAAATCTTGATGAATCTCATCGCTGACAATCGCTACATCATGCTTTTTGCAAATCGACAGCAACGCTTGAAGCTCATCCCTCGTCCACACGCGCCCGCCTGGATTATGCGGATTGCATAACAAATACAGCTTGACCTCATGCTCGACTATCTTAGCTTCTATATCGGCCAAATCTAGCTGATATTTACCCTCAACCTCTTTTAAAGCAGAAGTCACGAGCGTACGACTATTTTGCTCAACCTTAGTCATAAAAGGGGCATAAATGGGATCATTAACCATGACCGCATCTTCTGCCTCAGTAAACATTCTCAGCATCAATGCCAAACTTGGTATGACACCGTGAGAAAAGAGGATGTGTTTTTTGTTCAATGCTAAACCATAACGGCTACCATGCCAGTCAATAATCGCTTGATATAGCGCATCAGTGGGTTTGGTATAGCCCAATACGCCATGCTGCAGTACGCGTTCAATCGTGTTTAGGATAGGCGGCGCAGCTTTAAAATCCATATCTGCTACCCAAAGCGCAATAGTGTCATCGTTATAATGCCATTTAAGGGACCCTGTACCGCGTCTGTCAATTATCTCATCAAAGTTATATAGCACAGGCATTTTCCTTCATTAAAAAAACAAAGGTTTAGGGTACAACAGGAATGGCCTCATCGCCAATCGCTTTATACAAATTACATAGATATGCAATGAGATGACGATACGCAGACTAAAACTATTAGGCGTTGATTGGCAGTTTATCAACCTAAATAACATTTGAAATAAAATACTAGCATTAGTTGAGTTATTAATATAAGTTAATAGTATGTTTGCATTTATAAATATATGTTCATATTTTTATCATGGGAGGGATCCAACACTGCAAGCAATATAAATTCTATTACTACCTACTCAAACCAATACTTAGCCAAGACGGCTTTTTTAAAATAGGATAATTTATAATGAAAATGGACTTTCTACCAAACTTAGCATTCAAAATAAGCATGCTTACTTTAGCGGTCGCAGGCGTCGCTTCATGCACAACTATGGCGTCAAGCGCTGAGTCTCAATCAATGAATACAAATGCAACTAGCAGTACTGCCCTCGCTCTTGGCAATACTGCTATGGCTGGTGGCACTAACGATACCGTCGCTATCGGTAGTCAAGCCAAAGCAGGTCTGAATTCAGCAACGGCCGTCGGCGGTCAAGCCAATGCCGCTGGTCTCGGCTCAACGTCTATTGGCTGGCAGTCTAAAGCCACTGCTGAACGTGCGCAAGCTTTTGGTCATCTAGCCAATGCGAGTGGCGTACGTTCTACCGCGGTGGGTGAAGCGGCATCCGCTGGCGGTACTAATGATACCGTTGCCATCGGTAATAAAGCCAATGCAGGTCTCAACTCAGCAACGGCCGTCGGCGGTGAAGCCAACGCTGCTGGTCTCGGCTCAACGTCTATCGGTTGGCAATCAAAAGCTACCGCCGAACGTGCGCAAGCTTTTGGGCACATAGCCAATGCGAGCGGCGTACGCTCTACTGCAGTGGGTGAGGCAGCAGCAGCACAAGGGGCAAATTCGGTCGCCGTAGGCAATAAATCTATGGCAGGCGGTATGAACAGTATCGCTATCGGTAACGAAGCAATGGCGGCTAAAAACAACCAAGTCGTCTTAGGTAGCGCTGGTCAAGTGCAGTCTAGTACCGCGTCACAGTCAGGTACGGTCAGAATAGTCACTATCGATGACAACGGTACTTTAGGCACGATGCTCGTTGACTATTACAAGTCGGCTAAATAATCATAGACAAGTTATCAATGCTGGTGCAGATATAACCAATCATACTCGATAAGGTCGTGAAACCTCGCTATGGCGAGGTTTTTTTGACATAAAATAATGGATTACGAGCTTTTTTAAAAAAACTTCTTTCTAAACTCAATACTATACTTTTCAACTATGAACTTCTCGAACATCTCATAAATAAAACAAAAATAGAAAATAGCCATGAATGTTCAACAGACTCTAATTAAATAAATACAGACTACAGATTTTTGTCATTACCTCATAGTCACCATGTCATTATTAACTCTATTCAAATTGACAGTATCGTCATTCTATTTATACAGAGAAACCAAATTTTCATAAACTATTTAGCATTGGTTAACTATTGATTAACTTAGATATTTTTTAGAATAAAAAACTAGCATTGGTTGAGTTATTGCTATAAATTAATAATATATTAAGGGGCTGTAGTAGATAAGGATTAAATATCACACCATTTTCTCAAGGTTTTCAGCTGATTAGATGGTGAGCCATAGTT